>NZ_BAGE01000128.1 GCF_000308675.1 Nocardia paucivorans NBRC 100373
TCACGGACATAATGGCGATGCTCGTATTCGGGCAGGCGCTCGGCCATACCGCCCTATCGATATCCGCACACGAACACGGAAGCTCCGCGCCGTCACTCATGCTCGGCGCGCACCTCGTCGCCGTGCTCGTCGGGGCGCTGCTGATCCACGGCGCCGAATCGGCGGCCCGCTACGTCCTCGTGAGTATGCGGGGTGTGCTCCTCGCGCTTGACCCGGCACTCCCCGTGCCGGACGGGCCCGGCCGTCCGCTCATACGGACCACGGTGCCGAGACCACTGCCCCTCCTGGTGGACTCGGGAATCGGTAGGCGCGGACCACCGCTGCCCCGGTAACACGCCATACCTTTCACCGTTCGCCGGAGCGACCGCGAGATATCGGGCGCTAGGTGCCGCACGGCATCGCCCGTGATCATCCCACGCACCGATGCTCGGTGCGCCGGGTCGTTTCCCGGTGGGCCGGGACCCTACGGCCGTCCTTTTCGTGCTCGGCTCACAGCACGCCTCGGATGTCTCCGAGGTCCTTGCCGCCACGGACAGCGCGGGTCGGATCGCGGTGCGACCGGCTCGCGTCTCCGGACATGATCCGAGCACATCCCGGCACGGTGACTTCCCCTTACTTCTCTCGAATGGAGTCCGTGTGTCCATCGCAGCCGAATCCACCCCATCGACTTCCGGCGCGTCCCGCGCCGCGCGCCTGGCCCGCGTCGCAACCGCGGCGCTGGCGGTACTGCTATTGCCCGCCTCCTGCGCGAGCTCGGAGCCGGACGGGAACGCCGCCGCATCGGTCACCGTGCACGACCAGTGGGTCAAGGCGGCCGACAGCGGGATGTCAGCGGCCTTCGCGGAGATCACCAACGACGGCGACCGCGATATCGTCCTGGTCTCGGCGACCAGCGCGGCATCGTCCCGGATGGAACTGCACGAGACGGTGACCGATTCGTCCGGCACCAAGACCATGCGCCCCAAGGAAGGCGGTTTCACGATTCCGGCCGGGCAGACGCTCACCCTCGCCCCCGGCGGCGACCACCTGATGTTCATGGATTTGAAGGAGCCGCTGCGCACCGGCTCGAACACCTCGATCGAACTGCACTTCGCCGACGGTTCCACCACGGCGTTCACCGCCCGGGTGCGGGATTTCTCCGGCGCACAGGAGAACTACGCCCCCGACACCGAACACCATGGCCACCACGCCTCCACGACACACGATGGCTGAGCGGCGCAGCGGCCGGCTCTCCCGACGGCGGCTCCTCGGTGGCGGGGTCGCCGCCGCGGGGGTGGTCGGCGCGGCGGGTGCGGGGTGGACCGCCGCCGACCTGCGCCGGGCCCCGACCGACACGGCGACCGCCACCGAACCGTTCTACGGCCCCCACCAGGCCGGTATCGCCACTCCACCCCAGGCGTACGCCGCGTTCGTCGGACTGGACCTACGGTCGGGCACCGACCGTGACGATCTGGTCGGTCTGCTCGGCATCTGGACCGAGGACGCCGCCCGCCTCACCCAGGGGCGGCCGGCGCTCGCCGATACCGAGCCGGAACTGGCGGCCCGCCCGGCGCGGCTCACCGTCACCGTGGGGTTCGGTCCACGGATATTCGCTACGGCCGCGCCGGCGCGGCGCGCACCCACCTGGTTGCGTCCACTACCCGCGTTCGAGATCGACCGGCTACGGCCGGAGTTCAGCGGCGGTGACCTGTTGTTGCAGATCTGCGCCGACGAGCCGACCACCGTCGCGCACGCGGTGCGGGTACTGTGCCGCAGTATCACCTCGCTGGTCACCGTCCGCTGGGTGCAGCGCGGGTTTCGCGACGCCGCTCCCGGCGCCACCCCCCGCAATCTCATGGGGCAGGTCGACGGCACCGCCAATATCGACCCGAACAGCGCCGATTTCGATCGGCTCGTCTGGGATGACGGCGGCCGGCAGCCGTGGCTGGCCGGGGGGACCTCACTGGTGCTGCGTCGTATCGCCATGGACCTGGACACCTGGGACGAGCTCGACACCGAGGGCCGTGAGCTCTCGGTGGGTCGCACACTGTCCAACGGTGCGCCGCTGACCGGCACCCATGAGCACGACGAACCCGATTTCACGGCCGTCGACGTCAACGGTATTCCGGTTATCCCACCGTCGGCGCATATCGCCCGCGCCCACCACACCCACGACGGTGAGCGGTTCCTGCGACGGGGATACAACTACGATGACGCCCCCGAACCGGGACGGATATCGAACTCCGGTCTGCTGTTCGCGGCCTATCAGCGCGATATCGACGCCCAGTTCCTACCGGTACAGCGCAGATTGGCCGAGTTCGACGCGCTCAATATGTGGACGACCCCGATCGGTTCGGCGGTGTTCGTCATCCCCCCGGGCATCGAACCGGGCGGGTACCTCGGTGAAACACTCTTCGCCGATTGAGCCCGTTTCGGTCCGGGGAGCCGACCCGCGTAGCGTCCGCTCGCGGCCGGCTCCCCGGCTCCGGCGCCGCGCTCGGCCGGTCGTTGTACGACCAGGTGTTCTGGTTCGGGTACCCGCTTGCCTTCCAGATCTTGTCGGTCAGGCCGACCAGTAGATAGTCCAGCCCCACTCCGGCCTCGGTCCACGACGCATGGGTTCGCGCGAATCGGGCGAGTTCCTCACCGCCACCGCGCCATAATTGGCTGCGGCCCGGCCGACCAATGAGTAGGCCACATCGTGCACCGCTCGCAAATGCGCTCGGAGCGTCCAAATTCTCCAGCAGGACCTCGACCCGCTCCGGCGGCGGTCGAAGATCCAGGCCACCGTGATCGAACAGAGCTCGCCGAAGCGCTGCCGAAGACATGTCGGCCACCGTAACGTCCGGACCACGCTCACCGGGGCTGTTCGGTAGAGCGTTCGGACCCGAGTAGGCAGCCGGTCCGCGCCCTCGCCCGATATGTCTATTCCCGAGGAAGTCGTTCTGCTTCAACGGTTTCCATGTGTCTCTGCTCGGCCGCATCGAGTGCCGGTTCGAGGGGGGCGAGCGCGGCGCGGAGCAGGTCCGGTAACGAGCCGGAAGTGACGACGAAGCCCGAGGTGGCGAGAACGCCGGTGGTCGGCTGTAGCCACTGTTCGAGTGCGACGCGGACCGCTGCGGCCACTCCGGCCGCGAGCACTCGGGCGGTAAGACCATGGGTATCGCGCAGGTGACCGGCGATCGCATCGGCGAGTGGTGGGGTGATCGTATCTGTGGCGTTCAGAAACGCCGCACGAAGCGCCGGGCGGGTGGTGATCAGCGACAGGGCGTCGCGTCGGTGTTCACCCGGATCGGTGTATTGCGCCAGGACCGCCTCGATAATGGCATCTGCGAGCCGAGCTTCGGGCGCTCGTGCCGCGACCATGGCTGCGACTCGTGCTTCCCGATCCGCGGTGATGGCGGCGACGATCGCTTGTTCGCGGCTGGAGAAGTAGTTGTTGTAGGTCCGGGGGGAGACGCCGGCTGCCTCGGCGATCTCCTCGACGCGCACATTGTCCGGCCCCTGTTCCAGGGCCAGGCGTAGTGCCGCTTCCCGCAACGCTATCCGGGTGGCCTGCTTCTTTCGCTCACGTAACCCCGTCGGTCTTGTTGTCACGACCTCTATCGTGCCACATACTGCGCAAACGTAATTTTGCCTAAGCGAAAATTTGCGTGAAGGAAATTTTTGTTTAGGCTGATGTCGACCTCATCCATCGGCAGAAGGGTTACGCACATGCGAGGCAAGGGAATCACCTACGACACCGGTTTCGTCCGCGACGGCAGAATGTCGCGGACGGACTTCGACCCCACGGTGGTCGAACGGGAACTGGCCATCATCCGGGACGATCTGCACTGCACGGCGGTCCAGATCATCGGCGGTGATGCGGACCGGCTGGAGTTGGCGGCCCGGTGCGCAGCCGCACTGGGCCTCGAGGTGTGGTTCTCGCCGTATCCGCTGGAGCTCGAGACCGCGCAGATCTTGTCGCTGTTCGCCGAATGCGCCCTTCGGGCCGAACGGCTACGCGGTACGGGAGCCGAGGTCGTATTCGTGGCGGGTGTCGAACTGTCCCTCATGAACCGAGGTTTCCTACCCGGCGACACCGTTGGGGACCGCGTCGAGTTCCTGGTGACGGACCCCGGCCGTCGCCAGGACCGGATCAGGGAGGTGAGTGCCCGCCTCGACGCATTCTTCGCCGAGGCCGTGCCCGTGATCCGTGCGCATTTCCGCGGCAGGCTCACCTACTGCGCCGTACCGCTCGAACACATCGATTGGACACCTTTCGATTTCGTATCGGTCGAGCTGATTCGATCGGCCGAGGTGGCCGATCGGTTCCAGGCGGGCGTGCGCGCCTTGGTCGCGCAGGGAAAGCCGGTGGCGATCACCGGATTCGGTACGGCCACCTGGCGCGGTGCGGCCGAGGTGGCGCCACGCAGCAACGAGATCGTCGAATACGATACGACCACCGGAGAGCCGATCCGACTGAACGGGAACTATGTCCGGGACGAGGCCGGTCAAGCCGCGTACCTTGCCGAGTTGCTGGAGATCTTCGACACCGAAGGCGTCGACAGCGCCTTCGTGTTCCTGTTCGCGCTACACAACCATCCACACCGTCCCACCGGCGACCCGCGAGACGACCTGGACCTCGCGAGCCTCGGTATCGTCAAGGTCCTGGAAGACCGCCACGGTGATACCTATCCGGACATGGCATGGGAACCCAAAATGGCGTTCACCGCCGTCGCCGAGCACTACCGCGACCGGGACGACGGGTGACGTCGTCCCGGTCGCCTCGATGCCACCATCGCTCCTCCTCGGCCGGCAGGAACCGGAGCAATCCGGTTCCTGCCGGCCGAGGAGGAGCGGGACGCCTCCGGATTCCTGTGTTCACACATGGAATCCCGAGTCGTCCGTGGGATCGGTCTCGAGTGTCGGCGCATGGGCCACAACCTCTTTCTCTCGTAGTGCATTGTCGAGCGGTGATCAGCCGCGGACCCGACCGAGGAACGCGGTCATGTTCTGTCGGATCTGGTGGATGCGGTCGGCGGGGTCGTAGTCGTCGCGGTAGGCGCGGCCCAGGGCCGGGGTCAGCAGGCGCCGGGCGTACAGCGAACAGCGGAGGTCGCCGCACATATAGGTGCCGGTGGAGTTACCGCGTCGACCGGCTTCACCGGCCTTTCGGGCGGTCATCAGGACGACTCCTCCGTCGGTATGGGTGGTCGAACAGATGGCGCACATCTGGGTCCGGCGTGGTCCGCCCGTCTCGTAGCGCAATGCGATACCGGCGAGACCGTCCGCCTCGGGTAATACCAGATACGCGCGACCCGGTAATCCCGGATCGGTCCAGCCCAGGAAGTCCAGATCGTCCCATGGGCGGGTCGCCAGGTCGGCCGGTACCGTCAGTCGTTTGGCGTCCCCTTTCGAACAGTTGACGAACGATGCTCTGATCTCTCGTTCGGTGACAGGCTTCATCGGTTGTCGAACTCCTGCGGATCGAATGGACAAACCGCGACACCCTATCGACCGTCCAGGAGTATCGGCAACGTTATTTCCGCACGTGGCCCGCTGTTCGTCTACCTGCTCCGGCTCCGGCCGGCCACCCGTTCGACGCCCCACGGTCCATCGGCCGCCGCCGCATCATCCACGCCGGAATCCACGCCGGAATCGTGGAAAAGCTGCGGGACAACGCATGGCAACGGCACACTTCATCGAGTACCGAGCTCTTGTCGACAGAAAGGAACGTTCATGTTCGATAGCGGCCGCTCACATATCGTCGCCCTGGTTCCGGTCGTCCTCGGTGCGCTGCTGTCCACCGCTCCCGTCGCACACGCCCAACCCGACGATCTCGACGGTTACACCCCGGTGGAGACCGCCGACTATCAGGTGCCCGGACCGCAATACGGGGGGACGGTCTTCTTCACCACTCCCGATGGCCGGCACTGCGCGATCTACTGGAACAACGGTCCGGCCGGTTGCGACGCGGTCTCCATCGACGCCCCCGAAGGGACCAACCAGATCAGGACCGCGATCGACGAACCCGCGCATTTCCTCACCTCGGAGACGCCGACCTTCACCCATCCCGAGGCGAAGCTTCTACCGGAAGGTCATCGGCTCTCCTTGGAGAACACCACCTGCGGTGTGGGGTTCCAGGGCACGGTGAGCTGCGCGGTCGCCGATCATGGGTTCACCCTCGCCGCCACCTACAGCGTGCTGCGCTGACCGGACGAGTGACGTCGGGCCTCGGCGCCGGGATCCAACTCAGCGTGGACGCGCGACGTTCTGGGGAAACTTCCCCTCCACATTGCCGGGTGGATCGTAGAGGGCGACGACGACATGGTTGTCACCCTTCGAGGCGTACCCGATACCGAGTCGGGTGCTGGCCTTCCACACCACCTGGGTGAAATGTCCGGTTCGGTGGCTGAAGCCGGGATTGTCGTAATCGTAGTCCGCGATCTCGTCGTACCACATCTGCGTGGCCTGCTCGACATGGCCCACGGCGTCGGGAGAGCCGCCCATCATTATGAAGAGGTTCTCTCCGGCCTCGTTCTTGTGCGGGCAGGAGTGGTCGATCCGGCCCAGGTCGGCGTAGTACTGCGCGCATTGCCGGGCCGAATCGATCAGTCGCTGGTCCAAGGTCATGAGCGGTGAGTCGTGCCGGGGTCGGAGGTTGTTGTGCGCGACGAGCCCGGTCTGCACGAAATCGTCCTGTCCTGCGGCCGTGCCCCCGCCGGTGACGGATACGGTGAGTATCACCGCGGCAATGACCGATACCAACCGCCCGACGCGCACGAAGACCTCCCCGAGGAAAGCGGAACACAGTAGAAGACGAACCAGAGTATTACCGGAAACAGCCACGGCCCGTGGTTGTTTCGATCCAGGGAGTGTACTGCGGGCATCTCTGCCCTTCCCTGTGGGGCCCCGGCGGGGTGCGGGACGGATTCGGGAAGGCCATGCCGAGCGGTTCGAGCGGGCTGTGGTGTCGTGGGCCCGGTGCAGGTTGCCCCCCCGGAATCGTCGACACCGGCGATATCCATCCGACAGCACTGTGTGCGGGTAGGATGATCGTCCGAAAAAGCTGCGGCGATTATTCGAGGATCTCGAGGCGGAACCCTACTTCGACAGCGCTTGTGAAAGGTCCGGGAGACTTATGTGCACTCGCGTGATGTGGCCCGACGCAAATGGTTCCGTTCTGGTGGGACGGAATATGGATTTTCACCGGGATCTGATGACCAATTTGTGGAAGCAACCTCGTGGAGTGACCCGGGACGACGGTGTCGAGGGTGAGCTGACGTGGACCTCCCGTTATGGAAGCGTTATTGCCGCCGCCTTCGACATGATCTCGGTGGACGGACTCAACGAGGCGGGATTGGGCGGGCACATCCTGTGGCTCGCCGAATCGACCTACGGTGAACTCGACCCTTCACGTCCCGCGCTGAGTCAGGCCATCTGGCTCCAATATTTCCTGGACAATTTCGCCACCGTGGCGGAGGCCGTGGCGTGGATCGAGAAAACGAACGTTCAGGTCGTACAGATGCCGGACCCGACCGGCGGAAAACCACCCACCATCCACCTCGCTCTCGACGATGCGAACGGCGACTCGGCGATCATCGAATACATCGATGGTCGTCCGAACGTGTACCACGATCGTAACCATCGCGTGATGACGAATTCCCCCACATACGATCGACAGATCGAATTGCTCACGCGCTGGGAAGGTCTCGGGGGAGACGAACCGCTCCCCGGCGATACCCTGGCCGAGCACCGTTTCGCGCGTGCGGCGTACTACGTAAGCCGTCTACCCGGGCCGAACAGTCAACTGGAAGCCATAGCGAGCATGTTCAGCGTCATCCGCAACGTGGCCCAGCCGTTCCGTATTCCGGATCCCGGGAAACCCGATGCGTCGCAGACCATTTGGCAGGTGGTCCTGGATCTGACGAACAAACGATACGTCTACGAGTCCACGACGCGACCCAATATTGTCTGGGTCGATCTGGCGGATCTCGATTTCGGCGCGGGTTCCCCACAGCTCAAATTGAATCTGACCGGTGAGCTTTCGTTGGAAGGCGGCCTTGCGGGCAACGTCGGCGGTCGATTCGAGGATGCCGGTCCCATGGTGTTCCTCTCGTTCCGGCTCCTGGAACAGCTCGAGGCGGCTCGAAAAGCACAGCACACCTCTCAGTGATCCGGGCGATTCCGACGCCGGGAAACCGCTGATCACATCGGGTTTTCCGACGTTCATCGCCTTCCGGAAAGCGCACTACGACAGAGCTCCATCTCGGTACACGGAGACCGGCGGGAACCGGCGCTCCGAACCTGTCGACCCGTCGTCGTCGCCGGGCAGGTGTGGACGCGGCGCGAAAGTGCTCCTACCTGTGAATTCGGGTTCGAGGCGGTACTTGTCGGTGCCGTCACCTATCTTGGGCGCATCGTGATCGACCGGGAGGGAGAACGATGGCCTCGAATCCGAGTGCCACGCCGGATGTGCCGGCATGGGAAAGTACTTCTGTCGTAAGACTTTTGACCGCTGTCGCGCCGCGCAAACTGAACAAGGTGCCGTTTGTGGAACTGGCCGACGGGCGTCTCCAGGGCGTGGTGTCGAGTGGCTCCGATATCTCCCGTGTGTACGTGGCGTCGGTGACCGCCGGAACACATGGGCTGAGCTGTAGCACCAACAACAACCGGCCGTGTGGCGGGTTGAACCAAGGATGGACCTGCAAACACCTGGAGGCACTCGTCGCGGAAGCGGTGCTCCAGTACGGACAGGATCGAGTGGCGCGTTTCCTGCGTGTCGAGGTTCCCGAAGGCGCTCGTCTCGTGGACTGCCTCGACGGAATCCGTTACCCGGCTCCGGCCGCCGCGGTGTTCAGCCGGTTCCTGCGCCATCTGACCTACCTGGAACTGCCGAACAGCACCACACCGATCCCCGAACTGCACTGGTTCCCGGCGGGAGTGGGGCGCTGATGCAGTCTGTACAACTGGACGCACTGGAGGACAGGCCCGCCGATATCGTGGCGGCCTTGGATGTGGTGAACGGCTTCGACACCATGCTGGTCGACGGTCTCGCCCGGCTCTCCGAACCACAGAGCGTGGCATTGGCGGAATTGGCCGGAGCCGTGGCGGCTTCCCCACTTGCCGATGCGGTGGCAGCGGCGGTGGCGAAGGTGCGCACGGGAGTGATCGGGGCGGATGAGTTGTCGGCGCTGGCCGCCGCCCGGGCCGCTCTCCTGGGCGCGGTGCACGACGCACTGCTAGACCAGGTCGATACGGCGCTGGGCCGTACTCGCCGTGAATGGACGGCCACCCCGGACACCGCCGCCCCGAGCCCGCTCGCGGAGGGCGTCCGCGCCTGGTTGGGTGAGCTGGCCATCGGTGGATGGCGAAGTGTGGACCACGACCTGGTGGCAGCTGCCGACCACATTGTGGAGTCGCTCCTGGCCGACCCCGCGCTGCGCCGACCGGCAATGCTGCTGGACGGCTTCACCGCCGAACTGGGTGCCTTCGCCCCTATCGCCACCATGGACCCGGTGCCCGTGCGGCGCTGGGCCGATCTGTGGACGCGCGCCCTGCTGTTGTCCTGGCGCGGTGCGGAACCCGATATCGAGGAATCGGTTTCGGGACGTCTGCTCCCGCTGGGCGTGGACATCCACGAGCACGGGACCGCTGTTCAGGCCCAGGTATACGGTGTGCTGGAGGTTTCGGACGCACCGGCCCGCCGGGTGCGGGTCTCGGTGGCCGCAGCCAAGGTGGACACCATTGTGGGGCCGGCGCTGTGGCAATTGCTGGCCGGACATCGACAGTTGCTCACCGCGCTGGCCGAACGCCGCGCGTTGGAGCTCACCGATATGCCGCTCACGGCGACCGGTGACCTGTTGTGGGACGACGATCGGGCCAAGGCCGGCGAGGCCGCCGATCCGTTTGCCACCGCCGCCGTGCAGCTGCCGCAGGCGCAGGCCCCGGCCGTCGCGCCCTTGGACAGCCATCCGGTGCACATCGCCGAGCCGGTGCTGCTCGAGGGGTATCGGGTCGACAGTGGCCTCATGGAATTGGGAGAGCAACGAATTCGGGTGGAATTGGGCACCCTGTCATCTGCCGGTCCGCTCACCTCGGCCAGGGTGAGCGCCGCGGGCGGCACCATGATCGGATTGCTGCGCTGGGACGCCGATGGATGGTCGGTACGGCCACTGGCCGTGCGGCGTAAGGTCAAGAGCACACTCACCGACTTCCACAACGGTGATTGGGCGCTCGGCCCCACCGATCCGAAAATCGCCAAGGCGCAAGCGAAATCGGGCGATGCCGTAGCGGTGTTGCGGGAACGGGCAGGACGGTTGCTGCGCAAATGACCACTCCACCGCAAAACGGCTCCCTGATAGGCCATGCCGTAGCGACCATGCCGAACCACGAGACGCGCCGACAAATCCTGTACTGGCGTCTACTGGCCGGAATTTTCACCGGCGAGCGGCCACCGACGCTGGAGCGGGCGAGCGTGGACATCGTCGAGGATCTGGGGTTGCCGCCGGTCGTACTCGACCCCGGGGTCTCCATCGATAATGTGGTGCAACGCTTTCCGGAGCTGAAGGCGGAATTCGAAAGTCTCGATTTCACCGCGACCACCGACCCGATGACCGGTATCGAGGATTCCACCGCCGACAATGAGACCGTGTCCGATTCGCTGCGGCCCGTCGACGCATCCGACGTACGAACCGCCGCACTGGTTTCCAAACTGCTGCTGAACATCTTCGCCACCGGATCAGGCCAGGTCAACGCCACCCAACTGGCGGACTGGCAGTCGGATGCCAACTGGTTGCGCCGCACTCTGGGTGAAGAGAAGGCCTGCGATCTCCAGGGCGTGCTCACCGGCCTGGAAGGCGAACTGGTCTCCCGCATGCGGTTGCGTGAAGTGTTGGCCGATCCGCACCTTGCGGCCCAGCTCACCCCGAGCATGTCGCTCATCGAACAACTGTTGCGCGACAAGCACAATCTGTCCGGGGTGGCGCTGGCCAATGCCAAACGCCTCATCCGGCGCTATATCGACGAGGTCGCCGAAGTCCTGCGCACCCAGGTGCAGCAGACCAGCGTCGGCGCCGTCGACCGCTCGGTTCCGCCCAAACGAACCCTGCGCAACCTGGATGTGGATCGCACCATCTGGAAGAACCTGCCCAACTGGAATCCGCAGGACGAGCGTCTCTACGTCGACCGGCTCTACTATCGCCAGACCGCCAAACGCACCGTCCCCGCCCGCATGATCGTGGTGGTCGACCAATCCGGTTCCATGGTCGACTCCATGGTGAACTGCACCATTCTGGCGTCGATCTTCGCGGGCCTGCCCAAAGTGGATGTCCATCTCATCGCCTACGACACCCGCGCCCTGGATCTCACCCCATGGGTGCGCGACCCGTTCGAGGTGTTGCTGCGGACCAATCTCGGCGGTGGCAACGACGGTCCGGTCGCCATGGCCATGGCCCAACCCAAGATAACCGACCCGAAGAACACCGTGCTGGTGTGGATCTCGGACTTCTACGAGTTCGACCGCTCCCAGCCGCTGTTCGAATCCATGGAAGCGGTGCACCGCTCCGGGGTGAAACTCATCCCGGTCGGTTCGGTGAACAGTTCCGGCAACCAGAGTGTCAATCCGTGGTTCCGGGAACGGTTCAAGAAACTCGGCACCCCGGTGATTTCCGGACGCATCCAGAAGCTCGTACAAGAACTCAAGAACTTTCTCGACTAGGAGACCCGGCCAACATGAACGACGTTTTGCGCGCCCCTGCCGAAATCAAGTACGCCGAGGAACTGGATTGGTTGGAGTCCATCGACGACGGCCCCAAACCGTTCGCGTGGCGACTGAGCCCGAAGATGGTGCGACTGTTCATCCTCGGCTCCGAACGCGCCGACGGACTGGACCGCAAAGTGGAACAGAAATGGTTCGGTGACCGCAGTTTCGTCGAGCGCAGCATCGTCACCCTGGCCTCGGACCGGGGCCTGCTGCTCATCGGCGACCCGGGCACCGGCAAGAGCTGGCTGGCCGAGTTGCTGGCCGCGGCCATCAGCCGCAACTCCACCCTGGTGGTGCAGGGCACCGCCGGCACCACCGAGGACCACATCAAGTACTCGTGGAACATCTCCATGGTCATCGCCAAGGGCCAGTCGCGGGAATCGTTGATCCCGTCACCGATCATGACCGCCATGGAACAGGGAGTGATCGGCCGTTTCGAGGAGCTCACCCGCTCCACCAGCGACGTGCAGGACGCGCTGATCTCCATCCTGTCGGAGAAATACATCTCCATTCCCGAGCTCGACGACGACAATGTGGTGTTCGCGCAGCCGGGCTTCTCCATCATCGCCACCGCCAACAGCCGCGACCGGGGTGTGAACGATCTGTCCTCGGCGCTCAAGCGACGCTTCAACTTCGTGCGCATCCCGGTGGTGTCCAACAAGAAGAGCGAAGCGGAGATCGTGCGCTTCCGCACCGCGGAGTTGCTGCGGCGCCATTCCATCGAACTGGAGCTGCCGCCCACCCTGCTGGACATCCTGCTGGAGAGCTTCGCCGATCTGCGGGCCGCCGCGGCCGCCGCCGGCAGTGACGACGACAAGCTGGAGTCGGCGCTGTCCACCGCCGAACAGATCGGTGTACTCGAGGATGCCATCCTGCACAGCCAGTTCTTCGGCGAGCGGGAACTGCGTGCCGAAACCCTCGCCGGCTCGCTGGTCGGTTCCCTGGCCCGGCGCGCGCCCGAGGATCTGGCCATCCTCAACAAATACCTACACGGCGTGGTCGAGCCGCGCGCCAAGGACACGAAGGGCCGGGAGGACAGCGCCGCCTGGGGTGAATTCCTGGACGGCGGCCGAGCGGCGATCGCGAGGCTGTCGTGACCGTACCCGAGACCCGAATCGCGCCGAATACCTTTGCCGCGCTCCGGGAACAGCTGGTGGACGCGGCCGCCGCGTTCGCCGGCGCGCCCAGGGCAGCGGGTGACATCCTGGCGGGCATGGTCGACGACGTCGACCGGGCGCTGTCGGAGCGGCTGGAGATCTTCCCCGTCTGCCACCACTCACCCGCCTCGGGACTGGCCATGGTGCGGCGCCTACGCGAAAAGCAGCCGAGTGTCATCTACCTGGAACTGTGCGAAGACCTGCGGCCGCTGCTGGACGAGCTGCACAACTGCCGGTTGCCGGTCGCCCTGCAGGCCTTCGCCACCGATGTCGAGGGTTTCCCGGTGGAATGGACGCCGCTGTCGGTGGTCGCGCCGATCACCGAGTCGTCGGCCGAATACCAGGCCATCGCCTACGCGCTCGATACGCCTGGCGTCGAACTGGTGCTGGTGGATCGGTCCGTCGACCACGTCTTCCAATGGGCTCCTCGAGAAGCGAAATCAGAACCGACCACCGACGGCGAAAAACCTTCGGGTGACGCCCTGCACGGTGAAGCGGTCGGCATCGAAATCGGTGATCTACGGCCGCATTTCGCCGAGTTGGAAGAACACCTGCTCCACCACGGCAAGGTCCGCCACTGGTCGGAATGGTGGGACCAGTACGTCGAACAGCCCCTCGTGGACGCCGACTACGACACCTACCGCCAGGTCATGGTGATGATCGGCAGCCTGTTCCGTCGGCTGCGGCGCGACGGCATCGCCGAGAACGAGTACCGCGAACGGTACATGTGGACCCGCATACGAGAACACATGTCCGCCAACGCCATCGATCCGGAAAAAGCGTTGTACATATGTGGCGCCGCCCATGCGGCCAGTCCGGTCGAACAATTCGGCCTGGACTCGAACGCGCCGTTCGAGATCTCGTCGCGCACGGCCACCACATGGCAATACGGGCTGATCCCATCCAGTCATTCCGCCATCGAGGCGCAGTTCGGGTTGGCCGGCGGTGCGGTGTCGATCGCGGCGGCCACCTGGGCGAAAGGTTTGCGGCGCGGCAAAATGCAGCCGTTCCGATTGGCCGGCCAACAGGGAACGAAAAAACGCGCCAAATCCCTGCCGCTGCTGCCATCGAAATCGGAAACAGCAGTAGCCGAACGACTTTCGGGATTCCTCTCCCGCCCACCAGCACTCGACCCCCTCGATGAGGTGGAACTCCTGGAATGGTCGGTGGATATCGTCCGCCTGGCCCGTCGCAACGGCTATCTGGCCAGCACCGCCGACGCCATCGCCATCTTCGAGACCTCGATCCTGCTGGCAGGTCTGCGTAACCGCGCCCGTCCCACCCCGTACGACTTCCAGGACGCGGCCGTCACCTGCCTCGAGAAGGATCAGGTACCGGGACGGCGTGATGTGCGGCGGCTGTGCGAGATCCTGCTCGGCGGCGACCGCATCGGACAGGTCGGATATGCGGCGCTACCACCATTGGCCCGCGATGTGATCGACCGGCTGGAACCCCTGGGCCTGGATTTGACCAAACGGACGCTACAACGCGCCCTGCTGGACCTGAAGGCGAACCCCGAACTGCGACCGTGCTCGGACCTGCTGTGGCTGCTGCGCAGACTGCTGCCACCGGACGCACTACGACCCATCATGGGTTCGCGCGGACTGGGGGAGACCTCCATCCAGGAGAGCTGGGATATCGACCTCGGCAAATACCAGCGCTCCCTGGTGGAACTCGGCTACGAAGGCGTTTCGGTGGAGCAGGTGCTGGAGCAGCGCCTGCGACGTGCGGTCGTCGCCCCGGACGCGACGGCGGCGGTGGCATTGGCCGCGGTCGAGGACGCACTGGTGTACCTGAGGTCGACCCGGCTCGCCACCGACCTGGGCACCCGCGCCATCGAACTCCTCACCGCCGAACGAACGGTGGACGACGCGCCCCTCGTGCTCCGACACATCCGGGCGCTGCTCAACTATTTCCGCTCCATCGAAGCCGGCCTACCGGCGTGGTGCGAACGGTTCGTGACCGCCGGCTACGCGCACTACTGTACCCTGCTGCCTACCGCCTTCGCCGCCGAAGAAACCGGACCGGCACAGGTGGCGGCCATGCTGGGCTTCCTGTTCGGGATGGAGAACCTGGCGCTGTCGCTGGGCTGCGATCACACCCAACTGGAATTGGCGGTACTGCAATCGCACCCGGAGCAACCGGCCAAGGTGGCGCTGCTGTGGGCGGCCCGGTTCCAGCTCGGCCTCCTGACCATGGCCGAGCTCCGCGAGCGGTGCGACGAGATGCTCACCAACCCCCTGGTGCTGCCGACCGTACCGCAGTACGTGAGCGGTTTCGTGCAGGCCATCGATCCGGCCCCCGCATTGAAACCCTTTGTGGTGGAGCTGTTGTCGAAGGCCTTCGGCATACTACCGGACGCGGTACTGCTGCCGTGGCTGCCGAAGCTCATCATCACCCTGAGAGATCAGGCGGGCGAGCTGATCCCGGGACTGATCCGAGAAGCGGGCCGCGTCTTCCCCGGCGCGCTACCCGCCGTGGACACCTTCGTCCCACCCTGGTCGGCCGAGGCCGGCTCGGCCGCGGCACCACCGTCGGCGGTGGCGGGCGGACCGGTCACCGAACTATTGGCCGCCCATCCCGCCACCTGCAACGCACTCGCCGGGCTGTTCGGCCTCGAGGGCGGATGGCAGGAGACCGGGAACCACGAGGTAGCCGATTTGCTAGACCGGTTCCCCGCAACCGCCACCGCACTGGCCGCGCAGCTCGGGATAACAACCGCGTCGAGCTGACGCGAGGGTCGTGATATGCGCCGACCCGGCTCCACTACGGCGGGAGCCGGGAGAAAAGCGGGGTCGGCGCGACGGAACGGGTCGTGCCCGGTGACCTGTCGGGCACGACCCGGTTTGGCCGAGTTGGTGGAACGGGTCGAGACTCGATGTCTCGGCTAGTTAGGGGTGGTTCGTGGAGACGCGATCGATCTGCACTGGAACGGATCACCGAACTCCGGCAGGACCGGATCGCTCTCCGATGTGTCGGGATACCATGCGCAGCTCGAACGGGGCCGCCTGGTCATTCTCGGTGGAGCCGGCTCCGGAAAACCGTCACCGCGCTGCATCTCGTATTGGAACTGTTGGATCAGCGGAAACGCAACAACATCGACCCCCGACCTGTCCCCGTCCGGGTCGATATCGCTGGTTGGGAACCGGTGTCCAATAGTTTCGGCCATTGGCCGAGCAGACGGGTTTCCCAGGACTACGCCATGAGCCGTCGAACAGCGCGAATGTTTGTCGAATCCGGCCGCATACTGCCGGTTCTGGATGGTCTCGACGAGATGGACGGAGACGGTCCACACCCACACATTGCTCGGGCGGCACTGCGGCAACTCAATGAAACGGCATGGCGTGGACGTCCGGTCGTCCTCACCTGCCGCACCGATACCTATGTTCGGATACGCGAACTCGGCGCGGACGCCGGACTGCATTCGGCGACCACCATCACCTTGTGGTCGTTGGAAGCCCCGGAAATCACCGAATATCTCCGGAAACAAGCCCGCCGGGCGGGTATCGATCCTCGACGATGGAGTGCCGTCATCGACGGGGTCGGGAAGCGCGACAGCGCACTTCGGCATGAGCTGGGAACACCGTGGCCGCTCAACCCGACCATTACCCGCCTGATGCGTGGTGATGGGGCCACGGCAGTGGAGCTCGCCTCCGCCGTCGATGCTTGCGTCGGTCTTCGCGTTCATGGTCGGCGCACCGGTCGTGCTTGCGGTGACATTCACCATCGTGCTGACCGACCACCAAAAGCCCTACCTCGACGAACGAAGCCTTATTCGAAACGACATCACGACCGGATCGGTCATAGCGGCGGTGGCCTGTGTATCTCTACTGATCGCGCACATACCGAGTCTGGTCGTCGCTTTGACCGTCGTCGGATACGAATTCCATCCCGACCGGTATCCGAAAATGCATTCACGTCAGGGCCGACCGTTTTCGTGCCGGTGATGCTCCCTATCTCGAAAGCGGCACTTCGCTACGGATGCGCGGCCATCTTGTTCCGTATCGGAGGCTACTCCACCCCCAGACCGAAACCGTTCCTGGACTGGGCGCGGCATGCGGGATTGCTACGGTGCTGTTCACCGGCCCACACGACGAGCCAGTTCCGGACATTTCAGATAGTCGGTCAACCCGATCACATTGCCCCACGGATCGGCGATCTCCACCACCCACCCGGTGCCCACCTCGAAGGGTTCGGACAACGGTGTCACCCCCTGACCACCCAGCTCTACGGCAACGGCACGGGCATCATGTACTTCCAACCACAATCGCATGGCCGGCGGCGCACCACGCCCCGCACGCGGATCGACCCGAACCATGATGCCGGGAGCTTCCGTGCCCACCCCGAACAACGCCAAACCGTGCTCGACCCTCTCGAACTTCACCGGAAGACCGAGGACACCGGCGTAAAACCACCGGGCTTCCGCCAGATCGCCCACCGGGACCAGCACATTGTCGAGACCCAGTATTTCCATACACCGATGAAACCAGACCGTTGGGGTGCCGACTTCACACCAGTGGGACGGAGAACGAAGTCGTCGGTTGTTCGGTCGGGAAGATCCAGGAGACGAAGCTTCGGGGCACCAGTGTGGTGCTGTCCATGAGTTCACAGATGAGGTCGTGGTCGAGGCTGTTGCCGACCGGCTCACCCACTTCTTCGCGGGTCGGACCGGGCCCCGCCGCGGAGAGACGGGTGCGGACTCTCACGATCAGATGTTCGACCCGTTTGGCGTTCCAGCCCACCTCGGACAGTCGCCAGACGCGGGGCGGGTGTGTCGGGTCGGCGGGACCGGCCGGTTTCCGCCGCTCGTCCGCACCCGCCACATACAACTCCAGCAGGTGTTCACGTTTTCCGGAACCGAGGATGAGCAGGGGAGTGTAACCGGGCCCGAGCGGCGAGGGTTCTTCGTCGGTGAACAGCTTTCGGGAGCCGGCCAACCGAATGGGTTGCCGCCCGGTATTGCCGACCCACCAGAGATTTCGATGACGGATCGGTACGCCGTGGCAACGGCTGATCTTGCGGTCGTCGGTACCGATACAGATGTCCAACTCATGACGGTTGCGGCCGAACCGGATTCGTCGTCCTTCGGCCGGACCCGTGATCGCCCCGCCACCGGCCTCCGGCACATGGAATGGTGGCGGGTTTCGAATCGCGCACCCCCATGACCAGGCCCTCCTGGTCACCGGTCGGCTTCGTCGACTCGCCCTCCCGGGTCTCGTCCGTCGTCGTGTCGAAGCGAAAGTATTCGTTCGGCTTCGGGACCGGGGCCCCTCTCGATCGCTGACGCGGTGGCATCTTCTCGGCCACCGCCGCGGCGATACCGGTGGCCGGTCGACAGCGGCGCTCCGGTGGCTGCGGGCCGGTGAGCATCACCGCCGCTACCTCGAGCAGTATCGACCGAGTGAAGGACCGCGGTTGCTCGGCCAGGGACGGGTGTTTCGCGAGTTCCTCGAACTTCTCCCGCACCTGCGATGCCGTAGGTGGCCGGGTTGACCCGAAACATCTCCGAGATGACGGGCGTGGGCATCCCGGCCCGTATCGGTGCGTCGACCTCTCGGTGGATCGGCGTGGGAAACAGTGAAATCCCCAAGGATGGAGGTGAGTTCAGGTCCAGACGGGTCGGAGCCGAGGCCGGTCCCATCGAACCGAATCACCACCGCGGTGGTCGCATCGCGCCCGATATTCCCGGCCCCGCCGCTTTCGCGTCCGCGCCGGACTACCCCGCCGCCGGTTTGCGGCCGACGGCCGCGTACAACGGCAGAATGCGATCATAGGAGGGAGGCTGCTCCATCATCGGCCGTCACCGGTGCAGCGGCACGATCCCCGGCTCGACCAGTTCCAGGCCGGTGAAAAACCGCTCGAACTCCTCTCGGCCACGCGGTTGCATCACGATCCCGCTCTGGGTATAGGCCGCCACGGTACCGGCCACCCCCTCCGGGTCGATCTCCGCGGTCAGATGCGTCATCATCAGGTAACTGCCCGGCGCCAGCGCGGTCAACAGGGTCGCCACCGCCTCATATATCACCTCACACGGGACGAAATGGGCGGTCGCAATGAGGCCGAGCGCGGTGGGCACCTCCAGATCCAGTGTGTCGAGCAGCGCGGGTGCGGACAGGATCGAATCCGGTTCGGTGAGATCGGCGTTGACATGGCTGATCCGCCCTTCGTCGATGCCGCTCAGGAGTGCGCGCGTGAGCGAGCACCAGTGGATCGTTGTCCACATACACCACCCGGGCGGCCAGGTTTATCTTCTGGACCACCTGATGCAGATTCGGTTCGGTCGGAATACCGGTACCGATATCGAGAAACTGGCCGATCCCCGCTTCCGCGGTCGTTTTCGCTCGACCCCATATCGGACGGCCCGCCCTGTCATCGGGCGATGCGAAAGAACGCGAACCGATCGCCCCATGTTCGGCCGTGCACTTCTCTCGGACGCCGACGGAACCGTCCGTAAGGTCGTCCATGTACTCGCCGCCTTCGTGATCCATGAAGGCATCCGAGATACCGGCCATTCGATCTCATCCCCGATGAAAGAAACCATGGTGAGTCCTGCCGGTGTCGCACCACTACTCGCGACCACCGCTTTCCTCTATCGAAAGAGATCGAGCAAATTTGTCCTGGATTGGTGGAAGCAGACCCGGTCGTGCGTCGATCGGACCGAGCCGAGGCAACCGCCTCGCGATCTGCCAACTCACCGCCCACGGTCTCGACCTGCTCGAAATAGCTGCCCCACCCGTCTGTGACCGACGTCGAGACCACCGCCAACCATGGATCGGCGACCACACAAGCTCCTGGATGCGCTTGTCCAGCGGGATGGTCGCTTGCGAGGCCGTGAAGGCGCTACCAATGCCTTTCGACACGGCCTTCGATTCGAACAGTCCACCGTGAGCCTGATTGTAGGGGCAGTGTCGTTCTTGCAGACACCACCGGGGCACTAGCGCCACTCGTTGTCCAAGGCATCTCGGCGGCGCATCTAGGGGGCAAATCGGTGACTGCGGCCCAGACACAAGAAAAATTCATACGAGCAAGCAGAACCGGTATCTCGTCGGTGGCCACCATCGTGCCAACGATGATCCGGGTTGAGGCTCGGGTGCGAGAGCGTAGTTGCCGGTGAGCTGTTCTAGTACGTTGAAGTTATAGCCGGAGTGAAAGTAAATGAGAATTGGTCGTTCTGCGAGGAAAGTACCAGGTCAGGAAGTGTTCCCCGCGCATGCGGGGATGAGCCCTCGTCGACGAACAGCTGGATGGTGCGGCCGTGGTGTTCCCCGCGCATGCAAGGGTGGCCAATGCCGTGTTGGAGTTGTCCCGTGGTCCGTAGATGCGGCAGGCTGGTCACTGCAGGGTGCAGTAGCACCGTGAAGCGAGCCCGGCAACCATCCGGACGGTTGGTGAGCCGGGTTTTGCGCATCTCTCGCCGAGAGTCGGTGCTTACTCTGCTCATTTTGGTCTATTGCGTGAGCAGACATTCCGTCGGATGTCCGGGAAGACCCCGAGCATGAAGATGGTGGGGATGCGTATCAACCATCCCCGCCGTCCGTGCCCCGCAGGCGCGGGGAGTGGCTGAGCCGTTCTTTCGCCCTCAAAAATCGTGCTGGGCTCATCCCCGCGCATGCGGGGATGAGCCCAGAACCAAACCCTGAGGGAACGCCGTGTTGAAGTGCTCCCCGCGCATGCGGGGATGAGCCCGGGTTGCGGTGCTCAGTCTTCGGGGTGGTCATGTGCTCCCCGTGCGTGCGGGGAGGGGCTGTCCGGTCTGGTATGCGCTACAAGGACCACAGCGAGCGCGAGAACCGCCCACGCAATGTATGACTCGAGGATGCCGCACTACGTTCATATCGCGGCTTGTACGGCCATACATGCCAAGCATATTCGCGGATATCGCCGAGCGGTGGAGTTTCTGATCGACCGGTGATGTCGTGCCGTAGGCGGCCCTGAACTCGGCGTGGCATTCGATGGGGATCAACCAAAGGAACTGTATCGGATACGGTTGGACTCTCGAGGGCCGTGTGTTCGTGGCCGCTTGGAGTAAGGAAGTCGACCAGGGCGCAGCCACGTTGATCGGCGGAGCCGAGGAGGCCGGGTGGCCGGCGTGGGTTTGTGGCCGCAGAACATACGGCAGCGGGTTTCGGGTCAGCGAAGCAAGGGCAGAGAACCGATGAGTCTGTCGACTTGTTTACGGGGACCGTGCAGACCGACCCCGACGTTGATCAGCTCCGTGGTAGGAGTGGTCGCCATTTTGTCGATGTACTCCTCGTACGTCCTGCAGCTTTGGGCCAGTTCACTGAAGTCGACGGTGAACAGTCCGTCTTGTATGGCTGCTGTTCGCGCGATGGTGCCGACCTGTTCGTGCGGTGCCACCAGGATCGGCAGTGGGATGTGGATTATGCCGGGATGTATCGTTCCGTCGGCGTCTTTCACGTCTTCGCCGACAAGCCCTTCGACGCGGTGTCCCATGGTTGCCGAGAGCACGCTCGCCGCATTGACCGCGAGTCCTGTCGGTAGTTTGTCGCTGACCACGATTGCGCATTTGAGTGCCGGTCGGTGCGTCATGTGGTGTTTCCTTTCTCGGGTTCTGCCGTGGGTTCGTCGTTTTTTCGTTGGTATTGACCGACCGACACGCCGATGATGACGATCGAGCCGCCGATGATCTGTTGGATGCCGATGGGTTCTCCGGCCAGCGATGCCGCCCATATCAGGCCCGCGACCGGAACGATGTTGAGAAGGTTGACCGCCACGCTGGGCGACAGTTTCTGTAATCCGTAGTTGTAGAGCAGGAATGCGGCCACTGAGCAGAATCCGGCCAGGAACAGCATGCGGCCGAGGTCGGCGGGGGACGGCCAGGTCCAGCGGTTGGATTCGAACAGCGACATCGCGAGGAAACCGGACGCGCCGGCCAGCGTCTGGTAGTAGGTCACCACGACCGGTGAGGCGCCCGAGGTATCGCGCTGTGCTACCAGGTTGTAGCCGGCCCAGACGAGTCCGCCGAGGATCAGCAGGACGTCACCCCATAGCCGGTTTCCGAGGTCGTTGTCTGCTCCGTCGCGCACGATCAGCCATACTCCGCCGACGGAGATGATCATGCCTGTCGTCCGGACGATCGACAGGGTGGTGCGCCCCAGGATCGATTCCAGGGCCAGGGTGATGATCGGGTACGAGGCGACGATCAGCGTTGCGTCGGACGCTGTGGCGAGATCGACGCCGAGGTTCTCCAGGGCGAAGTACGCCGAGATACCCAATAGTCCGGCCAGACCGATGAACAACCGCTGCCGGACCGTCGGCAGCCGGCGGTTGCGTCCGGTATGGACCATCGCGGCGAGGATGAGGGCGGCGAGGCCGAATCGGATCGCGCCGATCGTCATCGGCGGTATGCCGGTCAGGGCGATTTTGGTGACCGCGAACGATGTGCTCCAGATCAGTGCCGCCGCCACAACGGCCGTGACGGCCAAGAGGCGGCTGTGTCGGTGGGCGGGTTGCGCAGTATCTGTAGCGGCGACGAGTTCGGCAAGGTCGCCGTCACGCGGGATCATGGCGCTCACCCTAACGATTTGTACGGATGGAACCCATTGGGCCAGTGTTATATTCGGCAGATAGATCTATTCACGAATTTCATTCGGGAAAAGGGTGCTGGATATGCCTTTGGACGAACTTGATACGGCATTGCTGGCGCTCTTGCAGGAAGATGCTCGGCTGACGAACAAGGAACTGGCCGCTCGCCTGCACGTGGCTCAGTCCACCTGTCTGGAGCGCGTTCGGCGCCTGACCAAGCGCGGTATCCTGCGCGGCCTGCACGCGGATGTGGATCTGCGGAAGATCGGACGCGGTACTCAGGCGATGGTGGCCGTGCAACTACGTCCGCCGGACCGCGCGGTGATCGAGTCCTTCCAGGCTTTCGTCGAGGGTCTGCCGGAAGTGTTGTCGTACTTCGTCATGGCGGGTGGGGACGATTTCCTGCTGCATATCGCGGTGGCCGACAACGATCAGCTCAGTGCCTTCATCCTGGATCGTCTCACCCAGCGGCGGGAGATCGTGCATGTGCGCACTTCGGTGATCTTCAGTCATGTTCGACGTTCTGTGGTGACGCCTCTGCCGGGCACGGCGGAATCGTGACGGTCGGTGTCGGGGATATGGCCGCCTCGATACCGGTGCCCACGATGCGTGAGAAAGACACTCACAACCGTCATGGGGTGAACTTCCCGATGCGCCCCCGGCTGTGGTAGCGGATGATTCGACTTAGCGGCAGGGTTCGGAGCCTCTCCAGCGGAGGTTGGTGTTGCCGGGGAGGCTCCGGTTTCCGTGGAGGTGCCGGTCAGGGCCGGCGTGACCGGAGGAGGAAGGTGGTGAGTTCGGTGGCCGCGTCGAGGTTTCGGGCGATCCTGCCGAGTACGAAGGGGGCTTTGCCTCGGCCGGGGATGACGTGTCCGCCGCCTTCGACGGTGAATAGGGTGACCGGCGGTTTTCCGTCCTGGCGGTAGTCGGTGCGCACGATCGGCATTCGGGTTTCGGTGCGGGTGGTGACCGGTGTGGTGGTGATGCCGTTGCGTCGGGCGAGGTAGGCGGCGGTGTCCGGGGCGGACATCCCTTCGCCACGTGGGCGGAAACCCCAGAGGCTCGCGGTGCCGCCGTTGTAGGGGACGAGCCGGTCCTTGGTGCCGTGGAAAAGCACGAACGGCATGGGGGATGGTTCCGGTAGTGGGGTGGGGACGGGTTGGGCGGCGCTGAAGAGGGCGGCGCCGGCGAGTAGTTCGGGGGCTTCGCGGGCGATGCGGAGTACGAGTTGGCCGCCCTGGGAGTAACCGGCCGCGTAGACCTGGTCGATCGGCATTCGTGTGCGGATGTCATTGATGACCGTCCGGGTGAAGGCGATGTCGTCGATGTTCTCGCGGGTGGCGGCCGTCGGTGTGGTGGGGCGGCCGTCGTTCCAGCCGCCGCGGTATCCGTCGAGGTAGGCGACGTGGAAGTGGTCGGTGAGTGCGTCGAGGCCGGACATGGTGCGTACTGTTGCGCCGTTCTGGTTGGAGCCGTGGAAAACCAGCAGTAGCGGGGTGGGTGGTTCGGGGTCGGTGGCGGGGACGAGGGTGTAGGTCCGATTGCGGCCGTCGGCGTGGACGGTGTGCAAAGAGATCATATGAAGCGGAATTTATTCCGTTCGGAATTTATTCCGCTTAGTAAGGTGGTCGGTGTGACTTCACCGCTACGCTCCGATGCCGCCCGCAATCGCGACGCCGTGCTGCAGAAGGCGCGCGAGCAATTGCGCAGTCGGGGGGAGCTGCCACCGATGAAGGACCTCGCGCGGCTGGCCGGGGTTGGAATCGGTACGGTGTATCGCCATTTCCCGACGCAGGAGTCCCTGCTCGAGGCACTCGGCGAGGAGGGGATGCGGCAGCTGGTGACCGCGGCGCGTGCGGCGGCGGCGCATCCGGACGCGGCGGCGGGATTCGCGCGGGTGGTCGAGTACGTGGTGCGCGGACAGCTGGCCGATCCGGGGATCGCGGTGGTGCTGGAGAACGCGGGGCGTCACACATGCGCGGCGGTGACGCCACTGGCCGAGCAGCTTGGGGCCGCGGTGGCCGAGCTCATGGAGCGGGCCCACGCGGCGGGTGCCGTGCGCGCGGATGTGGGCCCCGACGATATCCGTCGGCTGCTGATCGGCTTGGCGCGGGCGGTGGGCACGCCTGCCGACGAGGAACGGTTGCAGCGCTACCTGGGATTGTTCTTCGACGCGATCCGGCCGCGCTGAGTCGGCCGGCGCGGGTGGGCAGGTTCGGATCTACTCGTCGTCGCGGGCGGGTCGGCCGGCGTCGACCCATTTCTGGTGTCGTTTGACGGCGCGATCGTAGATCCAGGAGATCTCTTGTCCGGAGCGACGGTCGAAGGCCAGACCGATCGTGTGCTGTATGTCGTGGAAAGCGGTCCACATGGGGGCCTCGACGACGGCGAGTGGGTCGGGCCGATCGGGTGGGTTGGGGGGTAGGACGGCCCAGGTGCCGTCGAGGGCGCGGCGGAACGTCTCGCCGACGGCGTAGAAGAAGCACAGGCCGATCTCGAGGTTTTCCTCGGAGAACATGTCGTGCGCGGTGGGGAAACGAAGCAGCATCTGCTGTTCGGCGATGACGAGACCTTCCCGGGTGTAGAGGTGGCCGGCGAGTTCGGGTACGTCGTTGCGGATGAACTCGGTCTCCACGGTCGTTTCCTGCGTCCGCAGCCAGTTCTGGAAGTCATCGTCGTGTCGGCCCGCCTGATACTCGGGGGTGTCCCTGAGCGGGTTGTACTTGTTCGAGGTCATCCGTTCTCCGGGATCGATGCTGTGTGCTCGCGCTGTTCGTGGTGATGGTCGACGGTGGGCCGGGTCTGCGGCCTTCGACCGGGCCGGCTCGGTATGCCGGCCGGGTGGAACAGGCGCCTCCAGGTTATAGATGATCTTGTCACCGAGGTCGAGGGCCTGTGCCGGTCACCCGGTGTCGGGGCGGTCTTCGCGCAGCACCCGACCGGTGAACGGGCCCCGATCGACGCGGCGCTCCCCACGACAGGGAATATCCGGGGTGCGGCCGGCGGGCGACTGCGGGCCGGGTGATCACCACCAGCTGCTGTCGACCGGGCGAGAACTCGGAGACTTCGCGCGCGGTGGGTGCCGGATCGAGCCGGGGTGCGGTGGACGATCGCTCGGTCTCGTGATCCGCCGAGGCCGCGCTGGATATGCGTACTGCGGCGGCGAGGCCGGCCCAACGGTTCGAGAAGGGGGTCGCCAAGAAGATGGGGCTGCGTAAGGCGTGGCCGACCGATTCCGGGTCCTCGGCGAACCTGCTCGCGGTGACCGCATCGACCTCCACCTGGCCGGGCGATTCTCTGCTGCGCTCCGGGGACGAGGTGATCACGGCCGCGGCCGGATTTCCGACGACGGTGAACCCGATACTGCGAAACGGGTTGAAACCGGTGTTCGTGGACATTGATTCCGCACTTATGTCGGCGACCTCGTATCCGCTCGCGCCTGCCCCGCGTGACGGTGGCGGTGCCGCAGCCGAATACGATTCGCTTGTGCGATCGTCGAAGCGGTAGGGCTCGACGCGAAACGGATACGACCCTGTTGGACAGCATATTTCCGCGATGCGGCGACCCGGCCGGGACGCGGTGCTGTCGGATGCGGCGTGGACCGGTTGCGGCCTCTGGTCATCGCCGTGCCGGCGTGGCGGGCTGTCGGGGCTGCGGTCCGTGACAGTCGGCCGTGAACGATGCGAATGCCGACCTGGCGTTCGTTCGAACCATTCTGTTCCCGACTGTGCGCATTCTTGTTTTCGGCAACGAGATTCCGCCGAGTCCCCACGAGCGGTGATAGTCGGTATGCGGAGGGGGTCGATGGCTTAGGATGTGATGAGCAGGACTCAATCGTATTGGGCGGCTGCATTTTCCGGCTACGCAAAGGCGTTGCGCCCGGTCCTGCCATCCGGTTTCGATCTGTGGGAGACGAATTGGCGACTCTCGGGTGGATGCATCGGCAAACTTTCGGTTCACGTGTGGGATGTGAGGCCGGGTGCGGTCGGGGGCCGTGGATGCGCCAGGCGCTGTATGCCGGTGACGTTCCCGTCGTATGGGCCACCCGAGGCCGGGTGGTCTAGCGGGATGCCCACTCTGTCCCGGTTCATGCAGGGGGTCGCTGCCCGCTTGCGAAACGCCCTTTCCGATGGATCGCTGGGCGCCAGAGAGTTCGTGACCTCGTTGAACAGGAAACCCGTCGAGAATGCGGAAGAGCTCGTTCGGAAGGATAGAGAACTCGTCACGGGCGTTCGCGGCGTCTATTCCCCGCAGGAGAACCGATTCGTCGAGGGGGATCAAGTACTCTTCGATCCGCGTCAGGCGTGTTACAAACCCATGGTCGACCGATGGGGAAACACCATTGGGGTATGCTATCCGAGCAATGATGAAGATCTGGCGCTCGTGAAATTGTTCAGCAAATCCGAATTGTTTCTCCCCGATTTTGGTTACTACCGGAACTCGATCGATTCGAAGGGGTGGAACAAGGGAAATCAAATACCTGCGCCGTGGCAGAGGTTGGATCCCGGGAACAAGAATTCCGCTCTCAATCTGACGTCTCCGCTGTTCGTCGATGTTCACGCAAGTCCGAAGGGTTTCACCTTTCTGGTGGACATGGGATCCGAATATTGTTATGTCGGCGTCGATCACGAGAACTTCGCAAAGATACTGACGGTCAATCGGCACCTCAAGGAGGCGCTCGAGGCCAATCGACGCGAGATCGCGGCCGGTCGGCACCTGCGCACAGGGGGAGGCAGATACGGTCCGAGCAGGTTGGTGTTCACGTCCTGCGGTCCTGCGGGGAACGGTCCGAGGATGCCATTGGTGCTTCGAGACAAGGTCTCCGAAGAACTCGGAGACGACTTCGAGGTCTTCATGTCACCTCATGATGTGAACATAGGTACTGCGGACGACGACACCGTCGCATATATCGAAGTCGACGACCTCACATCCGAGTGCGACGACGTCGAGGAATCGTGGTTGTATGTACCGGCGAAACGGGACGGAAGCCGACAACCGAAATACATCGACTGACCATTCCGCACGACGAAAAGGAAAAGATGATATGGGCCCCACGCCGGACGCGATTCGACAGGACAACTGGTTCGTTCTGGTAGATCCGGGATACCCGGCGGACGCTCCCCCGCGGGAGGCGATGATCGGGGGATGGGTGATCGAGGAGGAGGGGAAGGTGGGGCCTTTCCGGCCCAATCCGTATTACCGGCCCAGCTCCCCGGACATTCCCACGGATCCGATCGATACATTGATACGGCTCATGGTCTCGGGCGAACAGGTGGCCGAGGAGTTGGTGGCGACCGTGCGGGACAGTGTGGTGGAAATCGGCACCGACGAGCAGGAGCGGCCGGTCATCGGGAAATCCCCGGACGGGGCGCTGTGCGTGGTGGTGGTAACCGCCGAGGTGCAGAAAGCGGGATTGGATGTCGAGAACTGGTGCCCGATCCTGGGAAGCGAACTGGCCGAGGTTCTGCCGGAGGGACTCGACATCATGCTCAATCCGGCGGGGGCGGCCCCGTTTCGGTTGCTTCGGGCAGGTCTCGTCGACGCGAACGGGCGTTGACCGATGTCGTTGTGCTCGTATGGGTTCGTGGTCGACGGTAGCGTACAACGGTAGAGGTCACGCCGGAACGCCCTGGTCGGCGTCGGCGGGTGGCCTGGGATGGGGCATCGGGTCGAGCTCGTCCAGGGACAGCACCGAATCGGCGAGCCGTTCGACGACCGTGTTCTGATGACTGATCAGCAATAACGCCAACCCTTTTCGGCGCAGATCGTCGAGTAGTTCGAGGATGATCTCCTGTGTTTCGGGATCGAGCGAGGTGGTGATCTCGTCACAGATCAGGACCCGCGGGTCGGCGGCGAGGGCACGGGCGATCGCCACCCGCTGCTGTTGTCCGCCGGAGAGTGCGCCGGGTTTACGCGCGGCCAGTGCCGGGTCGAGCCGGACCGCGGTCAGCAGGTACTCGGTCTCGCGAGCCGCCGCGACCGCATCCATACCGCGCAGTAGGCGCAGTGGACGGCCGATCTGAGTGCCGACGCGGTGGGTGGGATTGAGCGAGCCGGCCGGGTTCTGGAAGATCAACTGCACGGCGCGGCGTTGATCGACGGGGCGGTGATCGACGGTCGGGTGCAGGAGTGTGTCGTCGAGTCGGATCGTTCCGTGCATTGGGGGATGCAGTCCCGCCAGTGCACGGGCCACGGTTGTCTTGCCCGCCCCGGAGCGGCCGGTGAGGGCGAGACAGGTGCCGGGATACAGGGTGAACGAGATGCCGTCGACGATCGGGCGAGATCGGCGGGCGACGGTGAGATCGTCCACGCGCAGCACCGGTTTCGTGGTGGCGGCAGGGAGCCGAGCGGGTGGCGGCGGGGCGGTCTCGGTGGGTGGGTTGATCAGTGGAGAGTGGGAAACGACCCGGCCCCGCGCCAGTTCGAGTACGTCGTCGACGAGTGATGCCACGGTGGGCAGGTCGTGGGTGACGATCAGCAGCGTGGTCGCGGATTCGCGGCGCAGCGTGGCGAGGGTGGTGACGAGTTCCGTTCGGGCGCGGGCGTCGAGGCCGGTGGTCGGTTCGTCGAGGACGAGTACTGCCGGGTCGCCGAGTATCGCCATGGCCAGGAGCGCGCGCTGCTGTTGGCCCCCGGACAGTTCGTGTGGGAAGCGGCGGCGGAAGGCGCGGTCGTCGGGCAGACCCACCCGACGCAGGGCCGCGGCGACCCGCGCCGTGATGTCGGGCCCGCCATGGAGGCGGGCGATCTCGGCGATTGCGGTGCCGATTCGCAACGCCGGATTGAGACCGGCCGCCGGATCCTGGGGGACGAATCCCACGGTGCGATGTTTCCCGGCCGCACCGATGGTGACGGAGCCGTGGGCGGTCGACCCGGGTGGCAGCGCGCCGAGGACGGCCGAGACGAAGGTTGTCTTACCGGCTCCGGACGGGCCGACGATCGCCAGCCCTCGGCCGGCAGCCACCCGTACCGATACGTCCTCTAGCAGCGGTCGGCCGTTCGCGGTGCGCACGGTCAGCCGATCCACTCGCACACCTTCCGCGGCGATGTCGATCGTCGGAGTGGTTCCGGTTCGGGCCGGTCGACGTGGTTCCAAGGTTCGGTCGGCGACCATGTTCACCGAGACCACCAGGGCCGTGATCAGCAGTGCCGGGGCGAGCACCGCCCAGGGCTGGAGGCCGAATCCCGGCCGATTCTCCGTGATCATCAACGCCCAATCGGGGGAGGGCGGCCGCAGCCCCAAACCGAGGAAACCACCGACCGCGACAATCGAGATCACCCCGGACAACCGGACCCCGGCATCGGCCTGCACCACCGCGCGGAGATTGGGCAGCACCTCCACCAGAGCGAGTCGCCACAGCGGTTCGCCCCGGGCCCGTGCCGATTCCACGAACCCGGCGCCGGCGATCTCGTGCACCGCGGTGCGGACGATCCGTACGATCCACGGCACCGCTGTCAGCGCGGCCGTGAGTACGATCGCGCCGGGACCGGCGCCGAGGGCCGTCGCGATCACGGCGAGTAGCAGAAACCATGGGATGACGACGATCGTGTCGACCGGTCGCATGATCCAGCGGTCGGTGCCGCGCCGCAGACCGGCGAGCAGTCCCAGGCCCACCCCGGCCGTATAGGCCACGATCAGCGACACGGCGGCGATCGTCAGCAATGGAAGCCCACCGTGCAGCACCCGACTGAGCACATCACGACCGACGACATCGGTTCCCAGCAGATGGTCCGCGCTCGGTGGCCGGAACGGTGGACCGCTGGGGGCGGTCGGCGCGTATGGCGCGAACAGCGGGCCGAGTAGCACCACGAGGAGCACCGATATCAGGACCACCAGCCAGACCGTCCGGGTTCGGGTTCCGCGCCTCATCGCCGCACCTCGGTGACCAGGGTGCGCGCCCGTGGATCGACCAGGAGTGCGAGCAGGTCCGCGACCAGGTAGGCCCCGATTCCGAATGCGGCCAGCAGTACCGCGGTGGACTGGACGAATGGGTAGTCGCGGGATGCGATGGCGTTCAACAGCTCTTGTGACAGACCCGGGTAGACGAACAGCGCCTCCACGACGGCGATACCGCCGACCAATCCCACCACCGATCCGGCGAGCGGGTGGATCGATGCGGATACCGCGTTGGGGGCGATGTGCCGCAAGAACAGTCGGAGGCCGCCGACCCCGTTCAGTCGGGCGGTCCGAATGTATTCGGCGGCCACGACCTCGGCGGTTCGGGCCCGGACCATCCGCACCGGATGTGGTAGCAAACCCAGTAGCAGGCAGGTCACCGGCAGGATCAACACCTGGGGACGACTCCACACACTGGTTCCGGTGGGCACCAGCGATACCGCGGGCAGTAGGCGCAGGGACAGGGAGACGACCGCGACGAGCAGGACGCCGACGATGAACGACGGCATCGATTCGATGCTCAATGCGACGACACTGACCATCCGATCGGTACGCGACCCCGGACGGGCGCCGGCCCACAGGCCGAGTCCTATTGCCAGGGGGATCAACACCGCGGTGGTGACCAGCGCCAGCGCGACGCTGTTGGCGAGCCGGTCCAGCAGGATGTCACCGACCGGGCGACCCGAGAGCAACGAGTGCCCCAGATCGCCGTGCAGGAAATCGACAATCCATTCGGCGAACCGTACCGGCGCGGGCCGGTCCAACCCCAGCTCGGCGCGCAGGGCCGTCAACTGCTCCGGCGTGGGATCGCCGGCTCCCTGCCGGGACAGGACCACCACCGCCGCATCCGAATCCAGCGTTTCGAACAGGCCGAAAACGATCAGCGCGACCGCGAACAGCACACCGATGGCCGCACCGATACGGCGCAGGAGATACCGCAGCACCCCCGCTCACCCTTCGACGGCCAGCCAGACGCCGGCGTAGTTCGCCCAGTCGTCGGTGCCCGGCACACCATTGCGCACCCCTTGGACGTGCACGCGGGCCGCGTTGGGGCGTTTCGCGAAACTGTGCAGGATGTAGCCCCCTTCCCGCCACAGCTCCTCCTGCAGTTCGAGATACAGTTCGCGTCGGCGTTGCGGGTTCATCGCCGCTCGCGCCTGCGCGAATTTCGCGTCCCAGCTCGGCCGCCGCCAGCCGGTGCCGTTACTCGGTGACGAACTGGTCATGGTTTGGCCGTAGAAATAGTCGAGACCGTAGTTCCACCACCCCACGTGGGATAACGGAGCCTTGCCGCTGACCTGGGAGAAGTAGGTGTCGGCCGGTACCGATTCGAGTTCGATGGTGATACCTGCCGCTTTGGCGTGCTCGGCGTACAGGGTCGCCGACTCGACCATTCCCGGGGTGGCGTCGGCGGTGGGCAGCGTGACCTTCAAGTTCTCCTTGCCCGCAGCGCGCAACAGGTCCCGGGCCCGCTGTGGATCGTAGCCGCGTTGGGGGAGGGCGTCGTGGTAGAACGGCGCGCCCTTACCGTAGATGTCGTTGCCGATCTCGCCGTAGCCGTAGTAGACGGAATCGACCATCGCCTGCCGGTCCACGGCCAGCCGCATCGCCTGCCGGACCCGCACATCGTCGAACGGAGGGAGGTCCACCCGCATCTGGAACGCCGCCATGATGCCCGCCGGGGGCACGAGTACCGTGACACTCGGATCGCTTTCCAATTCGCGGGCCTGCAGATAGCTCGTTTCGTGGACGATATCGGCTTCACCGGACAGGAAGGCGTTCATCCGCGCCGTGGTTTCGGCGATCTGGATGATCTCCACCTCGTCCAGGAGCGGCGGCCCGTCCCAGTGCCGGTCGTTGCGTCGCAGCAGGGCGCGATCACCGGGTGACCAACTCGCCAGGGTGAAGGGGCCGGTGCCCGCCGGCAGGGTGTGTTCGTCGAAGGTGGTGGTGCCGTCCTTGACGATGTAGCAGTACCAGCCCGCCAACACGGAAGCGAAATCGGCGGTCGGTGTGTGCATCGCCACCACGACGTCCAGGTCGCCGTCCGCGCGGGTGCGGGACATATCGACCATCGCCAGATCGCCCGACGACGGTTTCGCCGGATCGAGCATCCGCTCGAAACTCCACAGCACGTCCCGCGAGGTCAACGGCGTGCCATCGCTGAAGACCACGCCCGGTCGGAGCCGGATTCGCCATTCGCTCCCGTCGGCATTGGGCTCGAGGGCTCGGGCGAGCCGATAGCGAGGGGTCAGGTCGTTGTTGTAGGCGACCAATTTGTCCCAGACGTTCTTCGCCACCGCTCCGCCCGCCGAGCTGCCCGCCTCGTGCGGGTCGAGCACATCGGCGCTCCCGGAGTAGCCCGCCAACGCCGAACGCAACCGACCCCCCGGCCGGGGTGGTCCGGCGGGGATACCGGCCGGCCCCATATCGGTGCCGCAACCGGTCAGGGTCGGAACACCGCCCAGGGCCGCGAGCCCGAACAGTGCCGCGGCCCCGGTCATGACGCGTCGACGGCCGATTCGGGTCCGTACTGCTGTGGAGTTGTTCATCGCCATCCTCGTGGGTGGTATCCCGTCATGCCGGCGCCGGTGTCCTGGCTTCCGGATCAACGCATCCCCACCGGCCTTCCAACCCGGGTAGGTCGTGGCCATGAAATCGGCGGATCGCTCCTCGGTCACAGTTGCGGGACAGCCCCGGACTCCCACCGGTGTTCCCCGCGCCGGGATAGACGTTACCGGGCGGGCCGGTGCGTCGAGGGGCCGAGATCCGACTCGGCGCATCGCCGATCGCGTCTCACGGTCCGAGGCGGGGAACTCACGAGTGTCGGTCCGGCCAGGTCCAGTCGGCCACCTCGGGGATGTCCTCGCCGTGCTCCCGGGTCCAGGTGCGGGCCCGCCGGCGGGCGTCCACCATTTCCTGACGCAGTCCCGCCGCCTGTTCCCGCAGGGTGGGCACCCGGTCGATAACGTCCATCACCAGGTGGTAGCGGTCCAGGTCGTTGAGCATGACCATGTCGAACGGTGTTGTTGTGGTGCCGCGTTCCTTGTATCCGCGCACGTGCAGATTCGCGTGGTTGGCCCGTCGGTAGGTGAGCCGGTGGATCAGCCAGGGGTAGCCGTGGAAGGCGAAGATCACCGGCGCGGTGCGGGTGAACAGGGTGTCGAATTCGCTGTCGGGCAGGCCGTGCGGGTGGGCGTCGCTGGGCAGCAACCGCATCAGGTCGACGACATTGATCACCCGGACGCGCAACCACGGCAGCCGCCGGCGCAGTATCGCGGCGGCGGCGAGGGTTTCCAGGGTCGGAACGTCACCGGCGCAGGCCAGGACGACATCGGGGGTGGTCGCCGTATCGTCGTTGTGGCCGGCCCACTCCCAGATGCCGAGCCCACGCGCACAGTGCAGTTCGGCCTCGGCCACCGAAAGCCAGTCGGCCTGTGGTTGTTTACCGGCCACCACCACATTGACGTAGTGGCGCGAACGCAGACAGTGGTCGAAGGTGGACAGCAGGGTATTGGCGTCCGGCGGTAGATATACCCGCACGATCTCGGGTTTCTTGTTGAGCACCACATCGAGGAAACCGGGATCCTGGTGGGTGAATCCGTTGTGGTCCTGGCGCCAGACATGTGACGACAGCAGGTAGTTCAGGCTTGCGATGGGTCGCCGCCACGGCACCGCCGCACTGGCGTCCAACCATTTGGCGTGCTGGTTGAACATTGCGTCCACGATATGGATGAACGCCTCGTAGCAGGTGAAGACGCCGTGCCGCCCGGTGAGCAGATAGCCCTCGAGCAGTCCCTGGCACATATGCTCGGACAGCACCTCGATCACCCGTCCGACGCGGTCGAGTCCGACGTCGAACTCGCCGATCTCGGCCTGCCAGTCGCGGCCGGTGACCTCGAGAACGTCCTGGAGGCGATTGCTGGCCAGTTCGTCGGGAGCGAAGATCAAGAAGTTGTGCGGATTGCGGGCCGTCACCTCGCGCAGCCAGCCGCCGAGTACCCGGGTGGCCTCGTGCCGGCTCGCCCCCGGCCCGGGCACCGACACCCCGAATTCCCGCCAGTCCGGTAGGCGCAGGTCGCGGACCAGCGCGCCGCCGTTACTCACCGGATTGGCGCTCATCCGGCGCTCACCCACCGGAACGAATCGGTTCAGTTCCGAGACGGGGGCGCCGGCCGCGTCGAACAGCTCTTCGGGTCGATACGATTTCAACCACTGCTCCAGCACCGCCCGGTGTTCGGCGTTGGTGCGGGCGGCGGGTAGTGGCACCTGATGGGCGCGGAACGTTCCTTCCACCGGCTCGCCGTCGACTCGGGGTGGGCATGTCCAGCCCTTGGGGGTGCGTAGCACGATCATCGGCCAGTGCGGCCGGTCGTGGTCGCCCTTCTCGCCGCGGGCGGCGCGCTGGATCTGCGCGATCCGTTCCAGGCAGGTGTCCAGCGCGGCCGCGAATCGCTGGTGGACCGTCGCCGGGTCGCGACCCGCCACCAGGATGGGTTCGTAGCCGTATCCGTGCAGTAGGGAATCCAATTCGGCCTGCGGGATACGGGCGAGCAGGGTGGGGTTGGCGATCTTGTATTCGTTGAGCGCCAGGATCGGCAGGACGGCGCCGTCGCGGGCGGGGTTGAGGAATTTGTTCGCGTGCCAGCCGGTTGCCAGCGGTCCGGTCTCGGCTTCCCCGTCGCCCACGACGCAGAAGACCGTCAGGTCCGGATTGTCCAGGGCCGCGCCGAACGCGTGCAGCAGCGAATACCCCAGTTCACCGCCTTCGTGGAACGACCCGGGGGTCTCCGGCGCGCAGTGGCTCGGCACTCCGCCGGGGGAGGAGAACTGGGCGAACAGCGCGCGCATGCCCTCCTGGTCTCGGGAGACGTGGCTGTAGAGCTCGGAATAGGTGCCTTCCAACCAGGCACAGGCATTCGGGCCCGGACCGCCGTGTCCGGGTCCCGCGACGAACACGGCGTGCAGGTCCCGGGCCACGATCGCGCGGTTGGCGTGCGCCCATACCAGATTGAGGCCGGGCACCGTCCCGAAATGGCCGAGCAACCGGGGTTTGATGTGTTCGGGGGCGAGTGGTTCGCGCAGCAGCGGGTTCGCCATCAGATAGATCTGCCCGACCGCCAGATAGTTGGCCGCGCGCCACCACGCGTCGAGGGTTTCGAGTTCGTCCCTCGAGAGCGGCCCGGGCGCGTCGGAGAGGTGATACGGCCGGGGCGCGATCGACGTGCCACCGCGGCTGCCGATATTGTCGGCCGAGGTGTCGCCACCGGAACTCGCCATCTGGGTCATACGCCGACTCTCCTCGGACTCGGTTCACCGATGGACGGAGAATTCCCCGCCAGGCTACCGGCATTCACCGCCGGGTCGGCGGAGTCCGGGGCCGTCGGTCCCGGCGTGGTGGGTGATCCGGTGGGTCAGGCGGTGTTGTTGCGCACGGCGGTGGCCGCCAGGGTGGTGTACGGCAGGGTGAAACCACCTCCGATTCTGTCGAGGGCGGCCCCGACGACATCCAGGACCTCCGTCAGTTTTTCCGGCGGGAGTTGGGTGAGGGCGCCGGTGGTGCAGAGATGGTCCAGCCATTCGTCGCGGGTGTAGGACTGCTCCCGGTCGAATCGCCACTGCTCCGGCTCGTCGAAGCCGCCCGCCTGCCGTATCCCATCGGCGGCCTTGGCGAACATCGCCTGGTAGATCTGCACGGCGGTCATGGAGTTGCGGTCGTCGCCCGTGGTCGGGAAACGCAGCGGTGAGTCGGGTGCCACGCGCCGGTAGGCCGTGGCGAGGGCTTCGGTGACCTCGGTCGGGGCGTCGAATGCGTGTCCGAACACCGCCAGGAGGCCGCCGGGGCGCAGAATCCGTGCCGCTTTGGCCGCTCCCGCCACCGGGTCGACCCAATGCCATGCCTGCCCCGCGACGACGGCGTCGAAGGTGCGACCGGCGGGATCCCAGTCCTCGAAGGTGGACACCTCGACCTCGATGCCGGTTCGGCGCGCGAAGTCGGCCATCCTCGGGTCGGGGTCGACGCCGAGTACGGTGCAGTCGGCCGCCCGGAACTGGCGGGCCTCGATACCGGTGCCGCAGCCGACGTCGAGTATGTCGCGGCCGGGTGCGGTGGTGATGATTCGCTGCACCAGTTCGTCGGGGTAGCGGAGCCGGGCCCGGTCGTAACGCTCGGGGTCCACACCGAACGATTCGGCCATCGCGCGGTGCCGATGCGGTTCCCGATCGGAGGGTTGAGTGGGGTCAGGTGTTGAAGTGGGCATGCGCCCACGTTAGTGGGCGCATGCCCACTTGGCAATCGGGTCGTCGAGGCGTGAAAGAATCGGGTCGTCGAGGCGTGAAAGGAGGCGCGGTGCCCACCGGGGTGCATATTCGTGATGCGCGCCAACAGTTGTTCGACGCCGCCGAACGGGTTCTGCTGCGCGACGGTCCGAGTGCGCTGACCAGCCGGGCGGTCACCACTGAGGCAGGTGTCGCCAAAGGTGTTCTGCACCGGCGCTTCGCCGACTTCGACGCCTTCCTCGTCGAACTCGTGCGCGCCCGCATCGCCCGGATCGAGGGTTGGGGCGCCGAGTTGCGTCGAGCCGCCGGAACCGGCGCCGTGGCCGCCAATCTCGCCGACGCGTTGACGAGTCTGTTCGACGCGGTTGCCGTGTCGATCGTCGGGCTCGTCGTCTTCCGGGACGAACTGCGTACCCGGTTGCGCGAGAGCGGTTCGGGCCGAGGGATTCCGGTGCTTGACGAGGCGAGTGCCGTGCTCGCGCGCTACCTGTCCGACGAACGCGAACTCGGGCGCATTGCCGCCGACGCGGATGTCGACTCGCTCGCGCTCTCGCTGATCGGTGCCGGGCATCTGCTGTTCGCCGACCGACGGAACGCCCCACCGGATGGTGGGGCCGTCGACGATGTCGTCACCGCGGTCATCGCGGATGTCGTGCAGCGACGCCTGCTGTAGCGTCGAGCGGGTGTCCGCGGCGTCCGGTCTCGCTCGACGGAGCGGGCTCAGGTCGGATCGGCGTGGTTGTGTCCCGATATGCCGCGCTGAGGGCGGCGCGGGTGGGTCGAGGGGGCTCGCTCCGGTCGCTCGTGTGATTTCCGGGTGCGCCCGCGCGATGGTCGGCGATGGTCGGCGATGGTTTCGGATCACTCGTCGGAAGGCGGAGTGGTTTCGGTTTTCGCGCCGGATCCGGTCTTTCCTCGGGCGAGGTTGTCGTTGAGTCGGGTCAGTAGTTCTTCGAGGGTTCGGATCTCGGCGGTGCTGAACCCGGCCACGGCCCGTTTGTCGAGTTCGGCCAGTTGTCTACGAGCCGCGGTCGAACATGCGGCGGCCTTATCGGTGAGCCCGATCCGCTGACTGCGTGCGTCGCGGGGATTCGGGGTGCGGCGGATCAGTCCGTCGCGTTCCATTCGAGTGAGCAGTTGGGCCATGGAGGGTTGCTCGATACCGGTGGCCTCGGCCAGCTCCTTCTGGGTTAGTTCGACGCCGTCGCGCAGTAGGGCCAGAACCGGGACCTGGGCGTATCGCAGGCCCAGGGGGCGTAGTGCGGCGTCTCCATCGCGGGCGAGCATGCGGGCGGCGTGATTGATCAGTCGGGCCGGGCCGGGCAGTGGTGGGATGGTCATGACCCTATTTTACATAGGTACCTATTTAGTGTTACATAGGGTCCTATGGAAACTGACATATCGACATCGCGGTCACGGGTCGTCATCGCGGGCGCCGGACCGACCGGTCTGATGCTGGCCATCGAACTACGGCTCGCGGGAATCGAAGTCGTCGTGGTGGAGCGGCGCTCATCGGGTACCGTCGGTGAGTCGCGCGCACCCGGTATCAATGCTCGTAGTCTCGAGATCTTCGCCCAACGCGGATTGGCCGAGGAGTTCCTCGACCGCGGTAAGACCCTGCCCGCGGTCTTGTTCTCCGGTATTCCGATGAACCCGCATCGATTCGATCCGGACTGGCCCGCCGCGCTGATCCTGCCGCAGCACGAAACCGAGCGAATTCTCACTACCCGCGCAACCGAACTCGGCGCTCGTATCGTGTGGTCGACCGCCGTGGTGGACCTGTGTCAGGACGCCGACGGAGTCGAGGTCCGGCTCGACAGGCCGACCGGTCCGGACTCGATCCGCGCCGACTACCTCGTCGGTTGCGACGGTGGGCACAGCGCTGTGCGCAAGCTGTGCGGTATCCCGTTTCCCGGCGACGAACCGGTCTCGTTCTGGGTGGTCGGCGATGTGCGATTGGATTGTCCGCCCGACGGTAACGGCGTTTTCGGCCGCAACGAACACATCGGCACCTACCAGATCTCGCGGGCCGAACCGGGATGGTTCCGCCTGAGCCTGATGTACGCGAAACCCCCCGCCGACCGCTCGGCGCCGGTCACCCTGGACGAACTGCGGGAGGTTATGCACGACGGACTGGGTACCGATTACGGTCTGCGCGATGCGCGATGGGCTTCGCGCTTCTCCGATGGCTTCCGTCAGGCCACCCACTATCGTCGGGGCCGGGTGTTCCTCGCCGGCGATGCCGCCCACACCCACGCGCCGATCGGGGGACAGGGTCTGAACCTCGGAATCCAGGACGCGGTGAACCTGGGCTGGAAACTCGCCGCCGTACTCGGACATGCCGCGCCCGACTCGCTACTGGACACCTACCACGAGGAACGGCATGCGATCGCGGCCACCGTGCTTCGGCTGACCAGAGCCCAGACTGCGCTGATCAAACCGGGGCGGCAGAACGACGACCTCCGTGATGTCGTCGCCGATATCCTCACCGTCCCGCAGGTCTGCCTGCAGCTCAGTGGAATTCTCAGCGGGCTGGATCTGCGTTATCCCCTCGGTGACACCCACCCCCTGCTGGGACGTCGAATGCCCGATACGGTCCTCACCACCGACCGCGGCGATACGACCGTGTTCGACCTGCTGCGTCGTGCCCGGCCCGTGCTGATCGATCTCGGTGTCGACGGATCGGCCGACGCCCTCGCGCCATGGAGCGACCGGGTGGACCGTATCGTCGCCCGGCTCGTATCCGCCCCATCCGACGGCCGGTGGCATGTGCCGGTATTCGGTGACGTCCCCGCAGTGGATGCAGTGCTCCTTCGTCCCGACGGCCACGTCGCCTGGGTCAACCCGGCCGGTCAGGCCATCGACCGCGCTGCCCTGACCGCCGTGCTCACCGGATGGTTCGGCGGGACCGAGGCGTGCGCCCACACGCCGATATCCGCTACTGCCGTGCGGTGATCGGGCCGTCACGGCCGCCTGCTCGACGTCCCCACCGGGGTGACCGGCCGGCCACTGTGGGGAAGGATCCGAGTGAACCCGCTCGATTATGGTGGGACGATGATGGCGCTCGAGCCGGGGGACCAGTTCGCGGGTTTCGTCGTGCGGGCCCAACTGGGCCACGGCGGTAGCAGCGAGGTGTACCTGGCCGAGGATCGGCAGCGATCGCGGCAGGTGGCACTGAAGATCCTGGGTCCGGTCGACAGTCGATCGCCCGAGGCGCGGGCGCGATTCCTGCACGAATACGACATCCTGTCCGCGCTGCGGCATCCCGCCATCGTGCGAATGTACGCACACGGGGAAACCGATGGCCGGCTGTGGTCGGCGCGGGAGTATGTGGCGGGCACTACGGGATCGACGGTGGTGCCGATGCCGTGGCAGCGGCCGGATCTGCGGCGCGCGCTCCATATGCTGACCCGGGTCGCGGCGGGTTTGGACCACGCGCACGCCAACGGCGTGGTTCACCTCGATATCAAACCGGCGAACGTGTTGGTGGGGATCGACGAACCCGCCACGGTGAAGATCTCGGATTTCGATCAGGGCCGGTGGTTGCATCGGCCCGAACCGCCCTTGGCCACCAACGGTTTCGTCGTGGTGTCGGTGCCGTATGCCGCGCCGGAGCTGTTGCGGGCGGATACGGTGTCACCGGCGACGGATCAATACGCGCTGGTCTGTTCGGCGGTCGAGCTGCTCACCGGTCGTCCGCCGTTCCCACGGGCCGATCTCATGGCCACCGCGCAAGCGCATCTGCGCGAGCGGCCGCCGCGGATCTCCGAGCGTCAACGGTGGATTCCCTCCGAGGTCGACGAGATCCTGCACCGGTCACTCGCCAAGGATCCCCGTGCCCGCTACGACTCGTGCGCCGAACCCATTCGTCTGCTGGTGGAGGCGCTCCGGAACGTCGATCTGCGCGCCTTCGCCCTGTTGCGGAACCGGCTGAAAGCGGCATTCACCCGAGCACGTCCCCCGAGGACCGCCGCCGGTGAGTCCGCAGCGGAGACGAGTGAGGTCGGGTCCCGCCTGCGATAGGGGGTCTCACCGGTGGGCGGGGCACGGGGTTGTCGTGGAGCCCACGGGGGCGCACGTCACCGGCCGGGGTGGGCGCGCAGGGTTTCGACGACGGAGGCGAACATGGTGGTCTTGATGGCCCGCACCGTGTCGGGGTTCTTACCGAGGAGTGCGTCGAGGCGTTCGACGGCGCTGTCGAGAACCCGCTCCTCGGTGGCGGTGTCGTCGACGAGCCCGGCGGCCAGAGCCTGCCCGCCGCCGTAGCGGTGGCCGGTGGTCATGGCGGTGATCGCGGTCTGCGGGACGATCTTGGCCTGGATCAGCGCGGCCATTCCGGGTGTGAAGGGGATATTGATATCGACCTCGGGGAAACAGTAGTAGCCGCGGTCCTCTCGCATGACGCGGTAGTCGTGTGCGATCGCCAACATCGCCCCGGCGCCGAAGGCGTGGCCGTTGACCGCGGCCACGGTCGGCATCGGGAAGGTCAGGACCCGGGCGAACAAATTGTGCACGCGCTCGACATACCAATCCGTGCGGTCACCATTGGTCATCAGGAAATCCAGATCCAGACCATTGGAGTAGAACTTGCCGATTCCGACGGTCACGAGGCCCTGTGCGTTGCGTTCCACCTCGTCCAGGTGGGTTTCGAGGCTGTCGAGCCAGGCGGGAGAGAACCGGTTCTCGCCGTCGCCGAGGTTCAGCACGGCGACCTTGTCGCGATAGGACAGCTGGGTGGTCATGGTTGCACCTTTCGGTTCGGTCGGGCGGCCGGGTCGCCGGGCCGCGTCGGTTCGGGAGGTGGGAGCGTCAGCACCGCCCGCACCGCCGCGGCGAGGCGGGCCCGTACGGCGGGTTCGGGGGTGCGCCACCCGCGTAACAACAGTGCGGCGGGCAGTTCCACCACGCAGTCACGGATGACCGCGATCGACTCGGGATCGGCGCGGTTCCACACCCCGCGCGAGAGCCGAACGAACAATGTGGCGAGGTCCTGGTCGAGATTGCGCAACCGCGCGGCCACCTCGGTCGGAACATCACCGGAGCCGAGAATTTCCGTGCGGCGCACGGTCAGCAGGAACCGTCCGGAGATCGGGTGCCGGATCGAATATTCCGCGGGGGTGTCGGCCGCCGCCACGACGGCCTCGATCGCGTTCTGCGGCGCCGGTCCCGCGGCGAAGGCCGCCTCGACGGCGTTGCGCTGCAATTCCAGAAAGCGTTGCGCCGCGCGCAGCCAGACCTGTCCCATCAGCCCCGCCCGCGACCCGAACGCGTGGTAGATCGCCCCGTTGGAGATCGAGGTGGCCTCCGAGAGGGCGCGAACGGTGACCGCCGCGGCACCGGATTCCACGGCGATCTTCTCGGCGGTGTCCAGCAACCGATTCGGATCGTGGGTACGGGGACGAGGCATTACCGGAGAGTAACAGAGCAGTTGCTCTGTATTTTTCGAGGGTCCGGAGAAGGGTGTCGCGTCGACCGTTGTGGGATCGCGGATCCGTCCGAGTTCGCCGATCCTCGACTTTTGAGCGAGGGTTGTTTGTAATGTGGGCCACGCAATGCTTCTGTGTCCTGCGTCACTTCACGGAAGTCGGTGCGGCGACCACGAATGGAGTCGAATTCGATGCGAAGTGGTGTGTGGGCCCGATCGGCGGCGGTGGTGATGGCCCTCGGGATGGTATTCACCGGGTTCGGTGCACCGCCGGCGTCGGCTAGTCCGCCCGATATCTCGGCGCCTGCCGGGCCGTGGGGGTCTTTCTACGATCCGCCCTCGGTGCTTCCGGGTGGGACGGCCGGGGATGTGATCCGCGAACAACCCTTCACCCCCGTCCTGTCGATTCCGTCGGCAACGGGAACCTTTCCCGGTTCGGCGCGACGCATCATGTACCGCAGCATCGACGACACCGGTCGCGCGATTGCGGTGACCGGCACCTATTTCGAGCCCGATGTTCCGTGGGCGGGTAACGGGCCGCGTCCCTTGGTGTCGCTGGCCTCGGGAACGATCGGCGCGGGTCGCCAGTGCGCGCCCTCGATCGCCATGCAGTCGCTGGTGCGCTACAGTCCGCCGTTGGATGTGTCGATCGCCTACGAACAGGCGGCCGTCGCCTACCTGCTGGCGCGGGGGATCGCCGTCGTCTTCACCGATTACGTGGGTCTGGGCACTCCGGGCCCGCACCCCTACGGCAACCGGACCGCCTCGGCGCGTGCGGTCATCGACGCGGCCCGAGCCGCTCAACGACTTCCGAGGACCTCGTTGAGCTCGGAAGGCCCGATCGGATTCTGGGGCTACTCCCAGGGCGGCCATGCCGCGGCGGCCGCCGCGGAACTGCAGCCGACCTACGCCCCGGAGCTGAATGTGCGGGGCACCTATGCCGGAGCTCCGCCCGTGAAGCTCGACGACACCCTGGCCCGGGCGGAAGGAAGCACCCTCATCGGGGTCGTCGGCTATTTCCTCAACGGCGCAATGCGCACGAACCCGGAGATCGGACCGGTTCTCGACCGTGTTCTCAACGACCGGGGCCATGTCATGATGCGCGATACCGCCGGCCAATGTGTTGGGGAGACCCTGCTGAACTACTCGTTTCAGCGCACCTCGCAATGGACGAAAACCGGTGAATCCCTGGGCGCCGCAGTTGTCGATGACCCGGTCGGCCGGCGCGTCGTCGAGGATCAGGCCGTCGGAAACCTGACTCCCACCGCGCCGGTTCTCCTCGCGTCCAATGTCAACGACGACGCGGTCCCCTACAACCGCGTGTACGACCTCGCGCAAGCCTGGTGTGGACGCGGGGTGCCGGTCACGCTGGAGACCATCGAGTTGCCGCCGATTCTTCCGGGGACCGCGGTGGGGCACGGGATCCCCGAATTCGCCAATGTGCCCGCGGCGGCGGCATGGATGATCGATCGTTTCAACGGGATCGCGGCCCCGTCCTGTGGTCCGGAGCCGGTCGGCGACACCGCACCGCGGGCGGGGTGACCGTCCCGCCCGCGGTCGAGGGGGTCACACCCTCGAGGCGGCTTCCGTCGCCGTGCTTCGGCAATCCCGGATGTCGACTGCGGGTGCGCAGCACGCCGCCGGAGCCTCGGTCGCCGTCTCGGATGCGGACCGGCGGCGACCGTTGGTGCCGCAACACGTCGGTGCCGTGTCGTCGTCCGGTGCCGGCGCGGCGCCGAAGTCCTCGGTATCGGCCAGGACCGTGTAGATCTCCCACCGTTCGCCGTTCGGGCCGGTCACCCACACCTTGTCCTGGGTGGCGTAACAACATGTGGTCGCGATCTGCTCCTCGGTGAACAACCCGGCCTGTGACAGGCGCGCGATCTCGGCCCGGACCTGCTGTGTGGACTCCACCTCGACGCCGAGATGGTTCACATTGCCACCGCGGCCGGGGTTCTCGACGAGTACCAGCTTCAGCGGCGGTTCGTCGATTGCGAAGTTCGCGTAGCCGGGCTTGCGTTTGGCCGGTTCGATGCCGAACAGGGTCGAGTAGAACCCGACCGCGGATTCCAGGTCGTCCACATCGAGTGCGAGCTGTATGCGGGACATTGCCACCACCACCTTTTTGATGTATGTCGAATTTCTGACAGCGCCAGTCTGCCACCTTTTCGACATAAGTCAATAATCTCGATAGCATGGCTTCATGCCCAAAGCGTTGCCCGTGATCGATACGACCGCTCCCGTCTGCTGCCCACCCGTGGCGGCCGAACCGGTCGACGACGAGGCCGCTCTACATGTCGCGCTCCGGTTGAAGGCCCTTGCCGACCCGGTTCGGGTGAAACTGATGTCACTGCTGTTGACCGGACCGGACGCCGGACGTAACGGTGGGGAACTCGCGGAGGCGGTCGGACTGTCCGAATCGACGGTCAGTCATCACCTTTCCCAACTGCGCAAAGCGGGTCTGATTCACTCGGAACGTCGCGGTATGAACGTCATCCACCGTGCCCACCGCGACGCTCTGGCTGCGCTCTGTCTCGTTCTCGACCCCAACTGCTGCCGGTAACCCGCATTCGCACTTCCCGGGCTCCCGGCCGGGCCTATCGCGCACGACGAACCGCTGCGGCGTCGTCATCTGCGAGGTCACCGATGACACGCAGCGTTGTCGGAGGTCCGATTCGTGCGCAACGGTCGACAGGGTCCGGGAGTTGTCGGGGCGGGGTGGCTCCTCGGGCCGGGGCAACTACGCTCGGACAGATGTCGGAGCAGCCCGCGGATAACCGATCCATGCGCGAGCGCATGATGTCCGGAGACCTCTATCGCGCCGACGACCCCGAGCTGGTCGAGCAGAGTCTGCGCGCCATGGATCTGATGGAAGCGTTCAATGCCACGCCGATGCGCGATGCCGCTCGGCGACGATCCCTACTGGCCGAACTGCTCGGCGCGATCGGCGACGCCACGGAGATTCGGCCACCCTTGCGGGTCGATTACGGTCGCCATATTCGTATCGGGGCCCGTACATTCGTCAACTTCGGCCTGGTGGCCTTGGATGTCGCGTCGATCACGATCGGAGACGACGTGCAGATCGGCACCAATGTGCAGCTGCTCACGCCGACCCATCCGCTCGACCCCGCGCAACGTCGCGCGAAATGGGAGGCCGCCGCACCGATCGTCATTGCCGACAATGTCTGGCTGGGAAGTGGGGCGATCATTCTGCCCGGTGTGACGATCGGTGAGAACACCGTGGTGGGAGCCGGTTCGGTGGTCACCCGTGATCTACCGCCGAATGTCGTTGCGGTGGGCAACCCGGCGCGGGTGGTTCGTACCCTCACATCCTCCGACGCGGATCGACGCCCCCCGGTAGCGTTCCGGGACGGGAGGTTCGGGTTCGAAGCGTGCCCGCCGAACGCACTCGGATAGCGCGCTCGCGCAGTGTGATACAGCGCATGCCGGACGAGGAGATCGATGCCGCCCGCGCCGCCGATCGGATCACCACCGCGCATTTCCGGGCCGGCGGACGGGTGATCGCCACCATGTGCACCGGGATGGCCCAGTGGTTCCACGAGAGAGGGATGACCCGCCCGAGGGAATCGCCGCGCAATACGGAGAATTCGCCCTCGGCCTGTTGGGAGCGAATCGGGTGGGATCGGATGTGCGGTCCTGAGGGGTCGACCCCTATCGCATCGCTCGCGGGTGGCAAAGCCGGTGGTTCGGCGGTGCGAATACTGCCCTCTCGCATCGGCCGACACGGGTGCCCCGCGAAAATTTGACCTCAACAATAGTTGAGGAAGCAGGGTGGGGTGTGTGCGGTCTACGTGGCCGCCGAGCACACGAAGGGAATACAGCAATGACGATGGCAACACCCACTACCGATACGTCCACCCCGCCGCTGCGGATCGCGGTGGTGCTCGGCAGCGCACGGGTGGGACGTTTCACGCCCATTGTGGCCGACTGGTTCTCGAATCGGGTGAGCGCACGCCCTGATATCGAGATCACTGTCATCGACGTGGGGGCGATGGAGTTGCCGCACTCGTTCGGTGAGCCTGTGCCGGGCGGCGACGATATACGGGCGGCTCTCGCCGCCGCCGATGCGTTCGTGATCATCACTCCGGAGTACAACCACAGCTATCCGGCAGCCCTGAAGAACCTTATCGATGCGCACAATCGGGAATGGCATGCGAAACCGGTCGGCTTCATCAGCTACGGCGGGATATCGGGTGGTCTGCGAGCGGTGGAGCATCTGCGCGGTGTTTTCGCCGAACTCCACGCCGTTACGGTGCGCGATACCGTCAGCTTCCACAATCCGTGGGGGCAGATCGACGAGCAGGGCGCTCTGATAACCGATCCGGCCGCCGATACCGCGGCGAAAACCTTGCTGGACCAACTGGTTTGGTGGGGGGAGACATTACGCGCCGGGCGTGCGGCTCGCCCCTACGGCCGATAGGGCCATCGAGACGGTCACCACGCTCGGTGGTGCACCACCGATGTCATCCGAACGGCTATCGGGAAATCGGTCGCAGGAAGGATTACCCATCGGTCGCAGGAAGGATTACCCATCGGTCGCGGGATGGATTACGCGGGAAGCGGCCGGCTGTACCGTCGGAGAGGCTGCCCGGATCGTCAGGAGTATTCGTGACCGCAACCGCCGATATCGAGAAACGCCCGTCGCATCCATCGACGCTCCCGTCGCCGGCCGCGGTCCGAGTGGCCGCGGTCGGCGCGGTCTCGGCCATCGTATTGACACTGTCGGCGACCCGGTACGGGTACTTCGGCGACGAGCTCTATTTTCTCGCCGCGGGACGGCGCCTGTCGTGGGGGTATGCCGACCAGGGGCCGATGCTGCCGTTGTTGGCGCGAATCATGGACACCCTCGTCCCCGGATCGCTGGTCGCGCTGCGACTACCGGCCATTGCGGCGACCGTACTCGCGGTGGTGCTGTGCGCCGCGATCGCCCGGGAATTCGGCGGCGGTCGCACGGCACAGACACTGACCGCGCTCGCCTACGCGACCTCGTCGTTTTTGCTGATGCAGGGCAAGAACCTGTCCACCAACGCGATCGATACCGCGTTGTGGGTCGTGATCACCTGGTTGGTGGTGCGGTGGGTGCGTACCCGCCGCGATCGGCTGTTGTTGTTCGCGGCGCTGGTGACCGCTGTCGATATGCAGGTCAAATGGCTCATCCCGTTCTTCTGGATCGCGGTTGTGGTGTCCGCATCGGTATTCGGCCCGCGACAACTGGTGCGCCGACCCCTGCTGTGGTTCGGCGGGCTCGTGGTACTCGTGACCACCGTGCCGTCTCTGCTCTGGCAGGCTCGTCACGGTTGGCCGCAGATAGCGCTGGGTGCGGTGATCAGCGAGGAAAGCGGCGTGCTCGGCGGTCGGTTGCTGTTCATCCCATTGGCGGTGATCTGCGCGGGAACAGCGGGCGCGGTTCTGTTGTGCTACGGGATGTGGGCGTTGCTGCGGACGCCGTCGTTACGCGAGTACCGGTTTCTCGGTGTGGCCACGCTGTTGATCGCCGGGGCATTCCTGGTTCTCGGCGGACGTATCTACTACGTCGCGGGGATGTACGCGGTGGTGTTCGGGGCAGGTGCGGTGGCCCTGACACAGCGCTGGGAGTGGGTCCGGTCCATCACGCGGAAACGGCTGATGAGCGGGACCGGATGGGTGCTGGTCGCCGTCTCGGCACTTCTGGTGGTCTGGTCGACACCATGGCAGGACCCGGCACGGATATCGCCGCCGGCCAGTGATCTCGAGGCGGCGTTGAACATCGGCCTCTACGGCGAGTTCGGTTGGCCGGAACTGGCCGCCGGTGTGATCGCGGCCTACGAATCACTGAGCCCGCCGGAGCGGGCGGATACGGCCGTGATCACCGAGACGTACTGGCAGGCGGGGGCGCTGGACCAATTGGCTCGCGATCGTCTCCCGTCGATTCACAGCCCCAGCCGTGGATTCGGTTACTTCGAGGCGCCGCCCGAGGTGGCGAACTATATCTGCGTGGGCGGCGACCAGGACCGGATGCAGACCCAGTTCGCGGTGCTGGAACCGATCGGTCGAGTCGATACGCGCCTGGGATTTCTCACCAACACTCGGGATGTGACGATATGGAAGTGCGCGAAGCCCCGCGCGCAGTGGTCCAGGGTCTGGTCGGAGTGGATGCATCTGTAGTAGGTCGTGTAAGTCGGTCGCGAGTCAGATCTCGAGTATTTCCTCGATGGAGCGGCGCGGTGTGTCGGCAAGTGGTGCCGACGTGCGGGGACTCCACCCCACCCGAACCATGGTCTGCGGATAGGCGCAGTTGTGGAGCAGGGAGGTTTGGATTTCCCGCCGCAGCTCGGGTAGGCCGAGCGGTTCGGTTTGCAGGCTGGTGGCCAGACCGAGGCTCGTCGCGGTGAGCAGCAATACGCTGGTCGCCTCTCCGGCGCGCAGTTGCGCCGCACGATCGTCGTAGGCGGTGCCGATGAGCAGCCACTGCGCGCCGTCCGGTGCGTCGAGGGGATCGATCAAGGTCGGTCGGGCGAAGGTCCGAAGCGGGATTTCGGCACCCGGTCGCGGCGGTGGGGTGTTCTGGGATGGCACACCGTCGGTGCCACGCACTCGGCCACTCCAGGTGGCGATCTCGTCCTGGTACTCCCGGTCGATGGCATGTTCGATGACGGCCTCCCGCATGGGCCGCGCCAGCAACGGCAGCATGCGATCCGGTACCTGCCGGATGGCCGCGCCGAGCGCGGAAACCCGAGTGGCCATCGCGCGAATATAGCGGGCGGGGATCGGTCGGCAGAGGTAACGACGGCGGTCGGTGCGCCGTAACAGGATGGCCGCCGCCAGATCGATATCGTCGTTGGTGGGCAGGGCGGGAGTGGGGTGTACCACGGCGAGATATTCGGGAACCCCGGGATCCGGGCAGCGGTCGACGGTGGTGGCCCAACCGAGCGCGGTCAAGGCCACCCGCAGATGGTGCAGTGTGGTGCCGCAGCTGATGACGAGTGCCCGTTGGAAGGGGTCGGTGGCGGTCAGATGGCGGTCGGTGTCCGCGAACAGATGCATACCCTCGGAGTCGATACGCCATCGCCAGGGCTGACTGTTGTGGACCGAGGGCGCGCGCACTGCCAGACCGAGTGCGATTTCGATGGTCTGACGATCCGGGTTCGGACATGACATGGCGGCGTATCCCTTCGGTCGTATGTGGTTTTCGCCGGGTGGCCCGGACGGGCAGCGGGAGGCGATATGGGTACGCGCCCGAGTCGCGGCCGCCGCGCCGATGCCGGGTGGGGCTGTATCGGGCCGGCGGGACTTCTCGTATTCGAGAATAGGCATTTGCACCGGTCATAGCAGTAGTGGCGATGCATCGGACGAGCAGCGGTTTCGCATTCGGCGCCGCTGTTTGGGTCCGCCGTTGCGGGGTAAGCGCCTCGAAGCAGTCACCCATACGGAGGAGCGCAGCGATGACCGACGTCGCGTCACCGGGCTCGGCGGGCGAAGACGACCGCCGCGTCCTCACCACCCGGCAGGGCCACCCTGTCCACGACAACCAGAACCAGCGCACCATCGGTGCCCGGGGACCGGCGACCCTGGAGAACTATCAGTTCTTGGAGAAGATCAGCCACTTCGACCGTGAACGCATCCCCGAACGGGTGGTGCACGCACGCGGCGCCGTCGCCTACGGCTATTTCGAGGCCACCGGCCGCTGGGGCGATGAACCGATCGAGAACTACACCCGCGCGAAAATCTTCGCCGAACCCGGGAAACGAACCGACCTGGCCGTGCGTTTCTCCACGGTCATCGGCGGCCGTGATTCCTCGGAAGTGGCCCGGGACCCGCGCGGTTTCGCGGTCAAGTTCTACACCGAGGACGGCAACTGGGATCTGGTCGGCAACAATCTGGGTGTGTTCTTCATTCGGGACGCGATCAAGTTCCCGGACGTGATCCACGCGCTCAAACCCGATCCGGTGACCTTCCGGCAGGAACCGGCCCGCATCTTCGACTTCATGTCCCAGACGCCGGAGTCGATGCACATGCTGGTGAATCTGTTCAGCCCCCGAGGTATCCCGGCCAACTACCGCACCCAACAGGGTTTCGGGGTCAACACCTACAAATGGGTGAATGCCGAGGGCAAGACCCACCTGGTCAAATACCATTGGATTCCGAAGGCCGGCGTGCGCAGTCTCACCCAGTCCGATGCCGCGGCGATTCAGGCCGAGGACCTCGGCCACGCGAGCAAGGACCTGTACGAGCACATCGCGGCGGGTGACTACCCGGAATGGGAGCTGCGGGTGCAGCTCATGAGCGATGACGAGCATCCGGAGTTGAACTTCGACCCGCTCGACGACACCAAGGTATGGCCGGAGAACGAATTCCCACCCCAGCTCGTCGGCACGATGGTGTTGAACCGGAATGTGGACAACCACTTCCTGGAAAACGAACAGATCTCCTTCGGCACCGGTGTGCTGGTGGACGGGCTCGATTTCTCCGACGACAAGATGCTGGTGGGACGCACCTTCTCTTATTCGGACACCCAACGTTACCGGGTGGGCCCGAACTATCTGCAACTGCCGGTCAACAGGCCGAAGCACGCCCATGTCGCCACCAACCAACAGGGCGGGCCGATGGCCTACGGCAACGATGACGTGGGGGAGAACCCGCATGTCAACTACGAACCGTCCATCACCGGCGGATTACAGGAGGCGCGGCCACCGGCCCACGACGAGCAGGGGCCGCAGATAACCGGACGGTTGACGCGGAAACATATCCCTCGCACCAACGACTACGAACAGGCCGGTCAGCGTTTCCAACTCATGCACGCCTGGGAACAGGACGATCTGGTGACCAACCTGGTCGCCAATATCGGCCAGGCGGCCCGCGCGGTGCAGGAACGGATGGTCTGGCATTTCTACATGTGCGACGACGAACTGGGACAGCGCGTGGGCGAGGGGCTCGGTATCACCGCCGACGATGTCCGTGATCTGGAGCCGTTGCCGAGCCAGACGCTGACCGAGGAGGAGCTGCAACGGGCGGCGAACCTCGGGAAGAACGGACCCCGTGACGTCGAGGGGTTGCAGATGACCCACTGTGTTCCGAACGAGCGCGAGGTGCACGCCGGCTGACCCCGGTCGACCACGCCCGGGCCGGGCCCGGCTACATTCCGGCGACCTCGATGATCGGGGCCGGATAGTCGACCTGCTCGCGCCACGGGCGATGTATTCGGGAGCCGGGCAGGTGGGCCAGTTCGGGAATCAGGCGCCGCACATAGGTTCCGTCCGGGTCGTAACGTTCGGCCTGGCGCAGCGGGTTGAGCACGCGGTTGGGTCGGGTGTCCGTGCCGGTGCCCGCCATCCATTGCCAGTTGAGCTGGTTGTTCGCCATATCGCCGTCGACCAACCAGTACAGGAAGTGTTTTGCGCCGATGCGCCAGTCCACCCGCAGGGACTTGCTCAGGAAGGAAGCCGAGATCAGACGGGCCCGGCCGGGCATCCACCCCTCCGCGCGCAACTGACGCATTCCGGCGTCCACGATCGGATATCCGGTGCGGCCCTCCTGCCAGGCGGCCACGGCCTGTGGGTCGTCGCGCCACCGGATGCCCCGGTCGCGGTAGTCCGACCAGGTGGCGTCCGGGCGGGCGGCCAGTAGCTGGTGGTGGAAGTCGCGCCAGGCCAGCTGCCGGACGAATGTCTGTCCGTCCGCGGTGTGCGGGTCCACTCGGTGCACCAGCTCGGTGGGAGACAGACAGCCGAAGTGCAGGTACGGGGACAGTCGTGAGGTGGCGTCGGCGGCGAGGTCGTCGCTGCGTGTTGCATAGTCCTCGATCGACCCGGACAGCCATTCGCGCATCCTCTTGCGCCCCGTGCTCTCACCACCGACGGCGAGCCGGGGCGAGGCCGGGCCCGCGCACAGCTCGGTCGGGTCGGGCAATGGCAGGCGCCGCACGCGCGGGGTGGTGAGCTCGTGCGGCGCATCGAGCGGTTCCCGCCGCTGCGCGGTGAGCCAGCGTCGGAAGTACGGGGCGAAAACGGCGAAATGGTCGCGGCCGGTGGTGGGGACGAGCGACCGTGGATCGGACACGGTGATGGTGGTGGGGTGGGTGTGCAGGCGACATTCCCGACGGGAAAGACGGTCGCGCAGAGCGCTTTCCCGTCGACGACCGTAACAACCGAGATCGGTGGCGATATGCACGCTCCGAGCGCCCACCTCGTCCACCACCTGCTCCACCTCCGTGGCCACGTCACCGCGGCGCAATACGAGCTCGCCGCCAATGGCACGCAGCTCGGCGGCCAACTCGGCCAGGGCGGCGGTCAGGAACCGGATCCGGTTCGGTGCGGCGAAGGAGCCGGAGAGGATGTCCTCGTCGAGGACGAACAGCGGCACCACCGCCGCGCTTTCTCGGACCGCGGCGGTCAGCACCGGGTTGTCGTGCACCCGCAGATCGCGGGTGAACAAGGCGACGGTGACGGTCACCGGAACAGGTCCCGGTGACCGTCACGGATTGTCGGATTGCCGGACAAGTGCGTCACCGCACACACAGGGGGACGATACGCGGATCACCGCCCGTCGTCGGCGAGGTCAGATAGAAGCAGGGATTCTGTCCCGCCGCGGTAATGGCCGCGCGTATCTGCTGCCAGGCGGTGTCGTCCAATACGGGTTCGCGGGCGAGGACGAAACCCGACACCCGGCTCGGGTCGGTGACAACGGCCCAGGAGTAATCCGGGCCGAGGGCGGTGACGATGTAGTTGGTGGGCCCTTCCACATTGTCCTGGGTCGGGACACCGGGGAAGCTCACCCGCAGCTGCGCCCCGGTCGCGCGGTCGTTGACCACGGCGGTGCCGGTGATCTCGTTGACCGTGTTCACCCAGGTGATACAGGAGTTGCGCACCGCGATATTGCCCTGCGGATCGAGCGAATAGTGCGCCTGGGTGTCACGGGCGCAGACCACGTTGAAGAACTGCGGTACGGCGGCCAGTTGCCACCACCTACCCAGGTAGCGGTTCAGATCCAGCCGCGGCACCGGCGCCGGTCCCGTATCCGCGGACACCGGACCGGCACCGCTCACGGTCGGAACCGCGACGGCCAGTGCCATCGCCGCCACCGCGAACAGCCGAGTGAGCATGCGTACCGAGCGTCGACCGGTCATATCGGCTCCTCGAGATCGATTCCTGCCGTACATCCACATACCTGCCGTACATTCCGGGAAAGCGCGGCAATGCTTTCCGCCGGCCGCACGGAACGGGACGCCGACCTTCGGCCTCTCGCCCGCGGACCCGGTGCGGATGGTCGCCGGACTCACGATTCTTCGATGGTGGGCGCCTCTTCCGGACCGAGGGCCTTCGGCGGGGCGCTGAGGGCGTGTGCCGCGCCCAGACCCGCCCCGATTCCCGCTCCGATGGCGGTGAGGGGAACTGCCATGAGGGCCGCGCCGTATGCGGCGCCGACGGGTGCGGCGGCCAGACCGATCGGCGCGAACGGAAGACCGATGGCCAGGCCGAGCGCACCACCGAAGCCCGCCCCGATGGCCGTGAACGGCAGCGCTGTCGCTCCGCCGACCGCCGCTCCGATCGCAGCCGCGCCGATGGTCTGTCCCGCGACGCGGTCGGAGCGGGTGCGTTCCATACCGACCGAATCGAGGAACGTCGCCAGGTTGGCCTCGGCGACCGCCGCACCGTCGTTGATCTGGATGGCCTGCTCGCGCGGCAGCCACTCCGGTGCGTCGACCTGCACGTCCCCGAACCGCAGGACACCGGGCGGCGGCGCGATCGGCGGCACCGGTTCGACCGGGCCGGGCAGGTGGAGGTTTTCCACCGGTGACAGGTACGCGGTCTTCGGAAGCGGGCGCGCCCACTGCAGAGAGCTCAACGTGTCGTCCGGGATGCGCATGCCCCGATAGGGACGCACATTCGGGGCTTCGGCGTCGGGCCACCGGATGGTCCGATCCTGATGCGCCGACCCGTCGGAATGGAGCGTTTCGTCGGACGGGATCGTCTCCTCGGCGATGGGGGCGATGTGGTGATGCTCGGTCCGGTTCACCGGTAGGTATCGGTAGGGCTCGGGGTGATAGGGCTCGGCACAGGCCGTGCCATTGCCTACCAGGGAGAGAACCAGTGGGACCGCTCCCGCCGCGACCATGAACCCCATCCGCTGCCGCCGCGGGCCGACCGCTCGATGCTTGCCAGTGCCCATCTATCGCCTTTCGTTCCGAAAGAGGTGCTACCTGGAGAAGAGATGTCGTCCCTTCACATTCGGACCCGGGAGCGTCTCGGATGGGTGTCGATGTCCTTCGAAAGCCGTGACCACGTCGATATCGCGCCCGATCCGACGCGTACTCGGCGGTCCGGCCGGCGCGGCCTGCCGCGCTATCGGACGGTTTCGTCGACCCGGCACCGCGGGTCCTCGTTCCTCGGATCGCCCGCGGCGCGTTCCAGTCGAGTGGCGAACCGTCGGCATGCCGTCCGGAATGCGGCGGGTTCGTGAATGGTGAAGTCGGCGTCGAGGAAAGCGAGGTTCAGCACGAGCCACTGCCAGGAGTCGAGCATGACCAGGGCCCGGGTGCTGGTCCGAGTGATGGGTACGAGCTCCACATCCTGCTCCCGGAGGACATCTGCCACCGCGGCCAGCGGTGCGTCGATGGTCAACTCGACGCGCTGTCGCTGTCGGTCGAGCCCACGACGGAGGTAGTCGAAGCCCGTGTCGGCGGGTAGGGGGCGGGGGGTGAAGGTTCGGTTGCGGTCTCGGAGATCGGTGATGCGGTCGGTGCGGAAGACCCGCCAGTCGTGTTTGTCGATATCCCAGGCAAGTAGATACCAGCGCAGGCGGTGGCCGATCTGCCGATGGGGTTCGACCCGCCGCGTCGTGGTGGGGCCGGTGCAGGGGGAGTAATCGAAGGTGACGATATGCCGGTGGTGGATCGCGTCGGCGAGCGTGCTCACCGTCTCGGTGTCGGGGCTGGGAGCGGGGACACGTCCGGTTTCGAGGCCGGTGCGCAGAGCCGTGGCCCGAGCGCGGAGACGTTTGGGCAGGTATTGATCGACCTTGCCGTAGGCGCGGGTCGCCGCGTCGTCGAGGCTGCCCGCATCGGCGCTGCCGGTCGACGCGAGGGTGGCCAGTCCCAGCAGGATCGCCAGGGCCTCGTCGTCCTCGAGCAGAAGCGGTGGCATGGTGCTTCCGGCCGCGAGCCGGTAGTAACCGCCCGGTCCGGGACGGGTCTGCACCGGATAGCCGTAGTCGCGCAACCGGTCGACATCGCGGCGGAGTGTGCGCGGGGCGACACCGAGTCGCAGCGCCAGTTCGTCACCGGTGAACGTCCTCCCCGTTTGCAGTGCCGCCAAGAGGGCGAGGACTCGTTGCGTGACATCGGCCATGACCGCATTCTCGTCGGAATCGCGGACATTTTCCGGCCACATCTGTTCGTAGCGTCGTGCTCATGTCGCAGCGCAGTATTCGTATTCGCGGGGCCCGAACCAACAATTTGAAATCTGTGGACATCGACGTGCCGCGGGGACGGTTGGTGGTTTTCGTGGGACCATCCGGTTCGGGTAAGTCGTCGTTGGTGTTCGACACGATCGCCGCCGAGGCCGGTTATCAGCTCAACGAGACGTTTCCGCCCTTCACCCGGAATCGGCTGCCGAAATGGACGCGTCCGGAGGTTGACGAGATCGATGGGCTTTCCTCGGCGGTGGTCATCGATCAACGGCGTCTCGGCGGAAACGCCCGCTCCACCGTGGGAACCATCACGGATGCGTGGACCTATCTGCGGCTTCTGTTCTCCCGGGTGAGCACCCCGTATGTCGGGGATTCGAACCACTTCTCCTTCAACGACCCCGCCGGGATGTGCCCTACGTGTTCCGGACTCGGCGAGGTGGTCGTCAGTGCCGTCGAGCGATTCCTCGACCTGGACAAATCATTGCGGGAGGGGGCGATTCTGGTGCCCGGTTTCGGTTACGGGGGCTACTGGGATTCCCACTATGCCGATATCGGCGCCTTCGATATCGACACCCCTCTGCGCGACTGGTCCCCGGCCGAGCGCGACGCCCTCCTGTTCGGCGGGGAATACTTCGCGCGTCGGGGCATGCGGACGCCGAAGAACTACGAAGGTGTCGTCGAACGATTCGAACGCATCTACCTGCACACCGCCGACAACCTGTCCGAACGCAAACAGGAAACCCTCGCCCGCTTCACCCGTTCCGACGTATGCCCGGAGTGTCGGGGCGATAGGCTCGCATCGGCCGCCCGGACCGCCACCGTGCTCGGCCACACCATCGGGGAGATGGCGCGAATGGAAATCGGCGAACTCGCCGAACTGGTGCCGAAAGTGACCGAGGCGAGTGTGGCACCGGTCGTGGCGGCCTTGACGGACAGGCTGGACGCCATGGTCACCATCGGCCTCGGATACCTGCACCTCGGCCGCGCCACCACTACCCTGTCCGGGGGCGAGGCGCAGCGCGTCAAGACCGTCAAACATCTGAGCAGCGGGTTGATCGAGATGCTCTACATCTTCGACGAACCCACCGTCGGTCTACACCCCGGCGATATCTCCGCCATGACCACCCTGCTCGAGCGGCTGCGCGACAAGGGCAACAGCGTCCTCGTCGTCGAGCACGATCCCGCGGTCATGGCCATCGCCGACCAGATCATCGAGATCGGTCCCGGCGCGGGCGATCAGGGCGGCGCCCTCGTCTTCCAGGGCACCTTCGCCGAGCTCCGCCGCGCCGACACACCCACGGCGACGGCCTTGGCGAAATACCGACCCATCAAGGACAGGCCCCGGACACCGCGCGGCAGCATTCGGCTCGCCGATGCCCGCCGCAACAACCTCGCGAACGTGACGGTCGATATCCCGACCGGGGTGATGACCGTGCTCACCGGTGTCGCGGGCTCGGGGAAGTCCAGCCTCGCGGCCGAACTCGTCGCCCGGCACGACGCCGTCGTCATCGATCAGAAACCCGTCGGCACCACCCGGCGTTCGACCCCCATCACCTACACCGGTATCGCCACGCCCATCCGCAAGTTGTTCGCCCGGCGCAACAATGTTCCGGCCGCCCTGTTCAGCGCCAACTCCGAAGGAGCCTGCCCGGACTGCAAGGGGCTCGGCATCATCTACACCGACCTGGCATTCATGGAGGGACAGGAGACGGTCTGCGAATCCTGCCGCGGTCGTCGTTTCATCCCGGAAGTGTTGCGGCACAAGGTCGACGGGCTCTCCATCGCCGATATCGATGACCTCACGGTCGCCGAAGCCCTCGCCCGCCTGAACGATCCGACGATTTCACGGGCCCTCACCCATCTCGACGAGGTGGGCCTCGGTTATCTGAGGCTCGGGCAGCCTCTGACCACTCTCTCCGGTGGCGAATGCCAACGTGTCAAGATCGCCCGGGAACTCCGCGCCGCCGCCGGTTCGACACTATACGTTCTCGACGAACCCACCACCGGCCTTCATCCGGGTGATATCGACACCCTGTTGGACGTTCTCGACGCGCTCACCGATCGTGGTCACACCGTGGTCGTCATCGAACACAACCTCGATGTCATCCGACAGGCCGACTGGCTCATCGATCTAGGGCCGGGAGCCGGAAAACACGGTGGCCGAATCCTCTATCAGGGACCGGTGGCGGGCATCACCGGCACCGCTACCGCCCGGGCGCTGCACGAGTCGGTCGTATAACCGAGGGACGGCTCGGGCACGGTGATGTTGTGGTCGTGTCCGGCGCTCGGTTCCAGGTCGGGCGAGGAGAAACCTGTGGTTATGCGCCGTTCGGGCAATACATCTCATACCGTGGGGTGAGTTCCGGGGCCTACATCGGAGGTAGCCGGTGACCCGTCTCGGCTCGAAGAAGTGGAGTAAAAGCCCTCCCGAGCGGGACGGCCGCGAACGCCCGGAATTCCTAACGTCCGGTTCATGGCTCTGTCGAAGAACGCCACTCACCGGACGCGTCACCGGGATTCACGGCATATGCTCCTCGCCATCGCCGTGCTCGCCGGGACGGGCACGATTCTGTCCGTTCCCACGGCCGAGGCAGCCGATTTCGCTCCCACGCCCACCCCGGTGGCAACGGCCGTGCGGGCGTTGGCCTCCGGCGCGCCGGAGGCGGCCGCGGCGATACCGGGCGATTTCCGAGTTGTCACCGGGTATCGACCGGAGATGATCGACGGCGTGCCGGCCGCCCCGCACGGCTCGTGCTCGTCACCGGTGCCCCTACCGGCGGAATTCGAACCCGCCTGTAAGGCACACGATCTCGGCTACGACCTGTTGCGCTACGCCGGACACCGCGGCGACGTGCTCGGCCCTTGGGCCCGGCAGGCGCTGGACCAGGCCCTGACCGACCGCATGCGGGCGGCCTGCGCCCACCGCCCGGACCTCCTGCCCCGAGTGCGCTGCACGGTGATGGCGGAGGTGGCCACGGTCGCCGTCGATCTCAACTCGAGGCGGCAGGGGTATGGGCTCCCGGTGGTGGAGCGCTTCGTCCCGCTCGAGATGGCTGCCCATCTACTGCCGCGTGTGCTCGTCGTACTCGTGCCGCTACTCGCCGTCTTCCTGATGCTTCGCGGGTCGGCCGTGCCGCGACCGTGCGCGTGGGTCCGTGCCGAGGCCCATCCGGCACCCGGTGGGGGACCTCGTGACTGACGCAGCACCGACACGACCTTCGGCCATCGCCCTTCTCCCGCTGTTGCGCTCGGGCACCGGCATTTCTCGTTCGTTCCGGGGTCGGTTGTCGTGGCGATGGCCACGAGTGGGGACCACTCTCGCCGTCGGTCTCGGCGTCCTGGTTTCCCTGACTCCCGGTCTCCTGCCCCGGACATCCACGACCCAGGCCGTGCTCACCGGTTCACTGGTCGCCGGCGCGCTCGCGGGGACGGGCCTCGTCCGGCGCGTGCTACGGCGCGGCGCCGGTGCGAAGAGTTCGGTGGGCCGCCGATGTCTCGTTCTGGTCGTCACGGTGATCGCCGTCCTCGTCATGGTGATTCGCGCCGATGCCTGGCAGAACACGCTGCGGGCCGCCATGGGTGTCGACCCGATCGGACCGGGGTACTGGATGCGCTGGGGTGTGGGCACGGCTTTGTTCATCGGGTCGCCGGTTCTGGTGAGTCGTGGCGTCCGACGGTTGTGGCAGTGGGTGGGATGGCCCCGAGCGACGGTGACGACCGTGGTCGTGGGGCTGCTGGTGGCGTTGTTCGGGATGCCCGTCCTGGTGGGTCGAGGTCAGGGCGCGTATGCCGCCGGGCACGCTTCGGCCGACCCGAATACGGTCCGACCGACCGCGTTCACCCGTTCCGGGAGCGCCGAATCGTTGGTGGGTTGGGCTTCGCTCGGCCGGGAGGGACAACGATTCGTCACGAGCGGTCCACCCGGTGCGGTGCGGGTGTATGTCGGACTGCGGTCGGCGCCGGATCCGGCCGGTCGCGCCGAGCTGGCGGTCCGGGAACTGGAACGAACCGGTGGTTTCGACCGGTCGCATCTGGTGATCGCCGTGCCCACCGGCTCGGGATGGGTGGACGCCCGCGCACTGGAAGGCTTCGGCATGCGTTTCGACGGTGATGTCGCGGTGGTCGCGTTACAGTACTCCGCTGCCCCGAGCTGGGCCACCTTCGTTTTCGGTCGTCGGGCCGCCGCGGATTCCGCGCGGGCACTGTTCACCGCCGTCGAGGAATATGCCGCCACCCTGCCGCGGCCACCACGGCTGTATCTGTACGGGCAGAGTTTGGGCGCATTCGGTGGCAGTGCGGTCTTCACCGATCCTGTCGAACAGAACCGTCGAGTGTGCGCGGCGCTGTGGGCCGGGAAACCGGGCGGTGGGGGTCCGGCGCCCGGGGCGCGTACGGCCGTACTGGCGAATGTCTCCGATCCGGTGGTGCACTGGTCGCCGGCGCTGCTGTGGCATCCGCCGGATCTGAGCGCGACCCGACGTGATGCTCCCGTTCCCCGTTGGCTGCCGGTGATGAGCTTTCTCCAGACCACCGCCGATCTGCTCGGGGCGCTGGACGCGCCTCCCGGACATGGACACCGATACGGTGTCGACCAGGGCACCGCCCTGCCCACCTGCGACCGAACCGGGTGACCCGACGGACACGCTTGTTTTCACCCGGAGGCGGAGGTGGGAGTGCGATGATCGAGGGAGTCGATTGGTCGGTCACGGTTGTGATCCCGTCCGACACGGTGTCCGCGGATGGTCTCCGACCAACGAAAGGCACCTGTAGTAGGGCGGATTCGCTACGAAAAGGTGTTCTCACAACTGATTGATCGGAACACGGGATCGGGTGCGTAGTGGGCGGAACGGATCGGTTGTTCAGCATTCTCCGGCCGGAACTGCCGGTGGTCGACGTCGCCGAGTGGAGCAAGGGCACCCGAGCGGAGAAGATCCGCCCGATGGCCCGACACTGGGCCGAGGTGGGTTTCGGCACACCGGTGGCGCTGCATCTGTGCTATGTCGCCAAGATCTGTCTCTACATCCTGGGCGGTTGGCTGTTCGCGCTGACCACCGCAGGTATCGACGGGTTCACCGATGTGGGCTCGTGGTGGTCGGAGCCGATCGTCTTCCAAAAGGTCGTGTTCTTCACGATGCTGTTCGAGGTCATGGGGTTCGGTTGTGGGTTCGGGCCGTTGAACAACCGGTTCTTCCCGCCGATGGGTTCGATCCTGTACTGGCTGCGACCCGACACCATCCGATTGCCGCCCTGGCCGGAGCGGGTGCCGTTCACCCGTGGTACGACCCGCACCCTATTCGATGTGCTGCTGTACGCGGCCCTGCTGACCGCGCTGCTGGTGGCGCTGGTGTCGGACGGGACCGGTCCGGTTCCGGCGCTCGATACGACCGTCGGGGTGCTACCGCTATGGGAGAGCGCGGTGGTGCTCGGCCTGCTCGCGGTACTCGGTTTACGCGACAAGGTCATCTTCTTGGCCGCGCGCGGGGAGGTGTACGGGGCGCTCGCCGTCACCTTCCTCTTCGGTGGCGCGGAGATGATCGTCGCCGCCAAGGCCGTATTCGTCGTCATCTGGATCGGCGCGGCGGTGTCGAAGCTGAACAAGCATTTCCCGTTCGTGGTGTCGACGATGATGTCCAATAGTCCCGTGGTGCGGCCCCGCGCCGTCAAACGTCTGTTCTTCGAACGATTCCCCGACGATCTGCGCCCGGGACGGTTGTCGCGGTTGCTCGCCCACAGCGGCACCGCGGTCGAGATGTGTGCGCCTTTGGTGCTCTTCGCCGCGCACGGCGGGTGGCCTACCGCCGTGGCCGCCACCGCCCTTATCTGTTTCCATCTGGTGATTCTCACGGCCATTCCGATGGGTGTGCCGCTCGAGTGGAATGTCTTCATGATCTTCGGAGTGCTGACGCTGTTCGTCGCGCATGCGGATGTGGGCGTCGCCGAGGTGTCCGCTCCGATGCCCGTGGTGTTGCTACCGCTCGTGCTCGCGGTCGTGGTGATCGTGGGAAACCTGTTCCCGCACAAGGTGTCGTTCCTGCCCGGTATGCGGTACTACGCCGGTAACTGGGACACCACCCTGTGGTGCATCAAACCCTCGGCCGATGCGAAGATCCGCGCCGGGATCGTCGCCGTCGCGGCCATGCCCGCCGCGCAACTCGAACGATATTACGGTGGTCGGGAAGCGGCCCAGATCCCGCTGTATCTGGGTTATGCCTTCCGGGCGTTCAACACCCATGGCAGGGCGCTGTTCACACTGGCCCACCGCGCGATGGCCGACCGGAACGAGGACGATTACACCCTCACCGACGGGGAACGGATCTGCTCCACGGCCGTGGGCTGGAACTTCGGCGACGGCCACCTGCACGACGAACAGCTGATCACCGCCCTTCAGCAGCGCTGCGGATTCGAACCCGGCGAGGTGCGAGTGGTGCTGCTGGACGCCCAACCCATTCATCGACGGACCCAGCAGTACCGTCTCGTGGACGCGGCAACCGGCGAATTCGAACGTGGGTATGTGCGCGTCGCCGATATGGTCGTCCGCCAGCCGTGGGATGACGACGTCCCGGTATATCCCACAGTGCGGCGGAAACCCTAGCGCTGGTATCGGACCCCACCGAGGACCACGGGGAGACGCACCGCTTCGGCGGTGGGGCGGCCAGTGCCTCGGCGAGGCGGCGGTCGAGCAAGGCCGGATCCGCCGGGGCGCCCACCCGCACCGCCCGTGGCGTGGCCCGCGGTCGCTCCAGCAGGGACGCACTGCGTATCGCGCTGGAATGGGGGGCTGATCGACGCGATCACCGTCGCGACGGAGGGAACACGGATCGGGTGCGGCGACGAACTACCGGGTGCGGCGGGCGGGTTTGCGGAACGATTTTGTCTTTCTGATGGAAGTCATTGTTCCGCAGTATCTTTCAGGTGTTTGTCGAAGAAGGCGAAGACGCGCCGCCAGGCGTCGCCGGTCGCCTCCTCGTTGTAGCCGAGGCCGGTCACCCGCAGCAGCGGCTCGACGGGCAGCCGGTTGGCGAAGGCATGGGTGACGCCCGGGTAGGTCTTCACATCGTGGTCCACGCCGTAGCGGTCCAGCACCTGCTCCAGCTTGCGGGCACGCCCGATGTTGATCGGGTCCAGCCGGCCGTAGGAGGCGACGATGGGGCAGCTGCCGCGTAGCATTTCCGCGTAGTCGCCGCGGCTGGTCGGATAGAAGGGGGCGGCGGCATCGAAACCGCGAGGCGCCGTCAAGAGGGCGAATCCGCCGCCCATACAGAAACCGGCCACCGCGACCCGACCCGTGCACGAGGGGTCCTCGCGCAATCGGCGGAGAGCGGCGAGGATATCGCGCACCGCCTTGCCCTCGCCGGTGAACATCAGATCGCGGAAGACACCGGGGATACAGCGGACCCCGCGGGCGAACAGGTCGGGTGCGATGGCCAGATACCCGTGGTCGGCGAGCATCCGGGTGTTGCGACGGATATCGGCGGACAGGCCGACCGCGTCGTGCATCAGGACCACCCCGGGCCACGGCCCGGTGCCCTCCGGGGTTTCCAGCTGGGCCGCGATATCGCCGTCGGGGGCGGACAACTGGATCATCGTCATCGCCGGTTCGCCTTCCACTCGGTCCAGGAATCTCGCGGACAACAGCGTCCGAGAAGTCTGTCCGGAAAGTCTAGGCCGGGACGTTCCTCGGCTGCCGTATTCGACGGGGCGGCGTCGACACCGATCACCGTGTGCTCTCGGTATTTCACCGACCGCGACGAAAAACTCCGGCGGCGGTGTGCCGCGCCGGAGTCCGATATCGTCGTTTCCCGTCCACCGGCGGTGGCCACCCCCTCGTCATGGTGGCCATCGGGTGAACCTGCCCGCACCACGGAACCGGGTGATATCCCGGTCGGCTCAGTCGTGGTCGATGGCGCCGAGGACGTCGCCGGTGTTCGCGTCGATGGTCACCTCGTACTCCACCCCGGTAGGAGATACCACTTCCACCTCCCACACCGGGGTGCGGTCTTCGGTGTCGAACTCGGCCGAGACCGCCGTACTGCCCGGAACCGCCGCCACCGCGGCGTCCATGGCCTGCTGCCGGTCGATACCGGGGTCGGCGACCAACAACCACTCGCCGATCGGCCGGTCGAGCGCGACGGCGCCGCTGTGCGGTTCGTCGCCGAGGGCGATTGTGGCGACGCCGATACCGGCGCCGGCCACGACGGCTGCGACCACGGCGCCGACGAGAAGCCAACGAAGCCCGGCGACCGCCTGACGGAAAATACTTGCCATGGTGAAACCTCCTGTGAGGGTGTGCGTCCCGAATGTGGCCACCACTGTGGCAGGGCGAAGCTGAAGGCGACCTGAAGTCACCTGAAGAACGTTTCAGCAAGGTTTGACACCCTGGAGGGATGCGTCTGCTGATCGTGGAGGATGAGAAGCGTCTTGCGCTCGCGCTGGCGAAAGGCTTGACCGCCGAGGGTTTCGCCGTGGACGTCGTGCACGACGGTCTCGAGGGCCTGCATCGGGCCACCGAGGACGACTACGACCTGATCATTCTCGACATCATGTTGCCCGGGATGAACGGCTACCGGGTGTGCGCCGCCCTGCGGGCCGCCGGTCGGGAGATGCCGGTGCTGATGCTCACCGCCAAGGATGGGGAATACGACGAGGCCGAAGGCCTGGACACCGGCGCCGACGACTACATCTGCAAGCCGTTCTCGTATGTGGTGCTGCTCGCGCGTATCCGCGCCCTGCTTCGTCGGCGTACTCGTGGTGGTACGCCGGTGCTGCGCGTCGGTGATCTCGTCGTGGACCCGGGCAGCCACACGTGTCGTCGCGGCGATCGGGAGATCACACTCACCGCCAAGGAATTCGCGGTGCTGGAGCACCTGGCCGTGCGAGCGGGTGAGGTGGTCTCCAAAAGCGATATCCTGCAACATGTTTGGGACTTCGCCTACGATGGTGATCCGAATATCGTCGAGGTGTACATCAGCGCCCTGCGCCGCAAGATCGACGCGCCCTTCGGATGCCGAACCATCCTGACGGTTCGCGGCGCGGGCTACCGATTGGCGGCCGATCGTGGCTGAGCGGACACGCGGTAGGGGAGCGTGGTGGAGTTCGGTTCGGGCGCGCACCACAACGGCGGCCACGGTTGTCGTCGCGGTGGCATTGACGGCCACCGGGCTGATCGTGCTCACGGCGCTGCGCGACAATCTGGTCGAGAGCGCGAGCATGCAGGCGGAGAAAACCGCCCACGATATCGCCACCCAACTCGAAGCGGGAACCGACCTCGCGCAGCTGCGGCTGCCCGACCCCGATGACGAGCCGGTCCAGGTCGTTTCGATCGATGGGCAGGTTCTGGCTGCCGAGAGTGATCTGCGCGGTCGAGGCCCGATGGCGGATTTCGGACCGTACTCGACCGCGGCGGCCCATGGAGAGGCCGCGGCCGGCCGGGACGATGACGAAGCAGAAGAGGACGACGACGATGACGACGAGGACGATGACGACGAGGACGATGACGACGAGGACGGCACCGAGGAGGACTCGGCAGGCGTTGTGGCCGGAAACGGTACGGATATCGGCGCGAACGCTTCCGCGCGGTCGTTGATCGGCCGGTCGGTCGTCACCAACGTCACGCCCGTCACCACCGACGCGGTATTCGGTGATGTGCGGTTGACCGTGGGTGATAGCGGTCCTGACAATTTCCGGGTCGCCGCGCTCGCGGCCTCTGCTCCCGACGGACAACCGGTCACCATCTACGCGGGTGCGTCCTTGGACACCGCCGACAGCGCGCTCGCCGATGTGCGGCGGGCCATGCTGATCGGCCTACCGTTGCTACTGGCCGTGGTCGCCGTGGTGACCTGGCTGGTCACCCGCCGCGCGCTGCGTCCCGTGGAGGCCATCCGGTCCGAGCTCGCCGAGATCATGCACGGGGACCTGTCCCGACGCGTCCCCGAACCGGCCTCCCGCGACGAGATCGCCCGACTCGCCGCCACCACCAACGACACCCTCGCGGCATTGGAGGAATCCTCGGAACGGCAACGCCGGTTCATCGCCGACGCCGCCCACGAGCTGCGCAGCCCCATTGCCAGTTTGCGCACCCAACTCGAGGTGGCCCAGGCCCATCCGGAGCTGCTCGAGCTGGACGGGCTGCTCGGGGACACCGTGCGGTTGGAACATCTCGCGGCCGACCTGCTGCTTCTGGCCCGACTCGACGCGGGCGAACAGCCCCGGTCGGACCAGGTGGACCTGGTGGAACTGATCGCCGACGAGCTGGCGCATCGCGTGGGTGATCGCATCCCGGTCACCACGGCACTGCCCGACGAACAGGTGATGGTGACCGGAAGCCGCGCTCAACTCGCCCGCGTCCTGGGCAATCTCATCGACAATGCGCAACGTCATGCCGCGACGACGGTGCGGGTGGCGCTCGAGCACACGGCCGGTACGGTCGTTGTCGAGGTCGTCGACGACGGACCCGGGGTGCCGGAAGGCGATCGGGAACGGATCTTCCAGCGTTTCGTCCGCCTCGACGATGCCCGCAGCAGGGACGAGGGCGGTGCCGGTCTCGGCCTTGCCATCGTGCGTGATGTGGTCGAACGCCACGACGGCACCATTCGGGTCGACGCAGACGCATCCGGTGGTGCACGCTTCATCGTCGAACTCCCGCCGGCACGGTGATCCGGACCGAGCTACCACCCGGAGCTTCGCCGGTTCGTGCATTGCACCCGATTCGGCGGCTCTGCGGTAGTAGGCTGTGCGTTCGGCGCCCGAGGGCGCGTTCGACGAACATCGGTGGGGGGACGGCATCGACCAGGGGCTCGCTATGGAAACTCGAACGGACGAGATCGCCGACGGGATCTATCGGTTCTCCACCTTCGTCCCCGAGGTGGGACCCACAGGGTTCACCTTCAACCAGTTCTTCGTCGACGCCGAGGAGCCGTTGCTGTTCCATGCCGGAATGCGGTGGCTGTTCCCCGCGGTGTCGGAGGCGATAGCGCGTATCAGACCGGTCGAGCAGCTGCGATGGCTCACCTTCGGCCATGTGGAGGCCGACGAATGCGGGGCGATGAACCTGTTTCTGGCCGCCGCGCCCAACGCCCAGGTGGCACATGGGGTGGTGGGGTGTGAGGTCTCGCTCGACGATCTGGCCGACCGGCGGCCTCGGCGGTTGGCCGATGGCGAGGTGCTCGATCTCGGCGGTCGTCGAGTGCGGCATCTGGACACTCCGCACGCCCCGCACAACTGGGAGGCGCGGGTGTTGTACGAGGAAACCACCGGGGTGCTGTTCTGCGGCGACCTGATGACACAGCTCGGCAACGGTCCGGCGTTGACCGAGACCGATCTCGTGGAACCCGCGATCCTCGCCGAGGATGTTTTCCACCAGACATCGTTGGGGCCGGCCGTACCCGCGACGCTGCGTCGACTCGCGGAGCTGCGGCCGACCACGCTGGCCATCATGCACGGTTCCAGTTTCACCGGCGACGGCGCCGCGGCGTTGCGCGATCTCGCCACCGCCTACGAGGAACGGTTGACCGCCTGACCGCGGCGCCGCGGCCCATCACCGTATCGCCGGTCTTCCCGTGGGCTGGGATGGTCCGGAGCCGCATGCTCGTAACATCACCTGTCGAAGCATGACGGACCGATTGGTCTGCATCGGCGGAACGGAATCGAGGCGCGGTGGGCGAGAAGAACCGGCAATGGGTATTGGCGCGACGACCGGTGGGCAACCGATACGCGGACGCGGTGGAACTGCGGGAGGGGGAAACATCGGAGCTGAACGCCGGTGATGTCCTGATTCGTAATATCTATTTCTCCCTCGACGCCGGCACCCGCATGTGGATGGGGCCGCGCGAGGACTCGTATTCGCCTCCCACGCCTCTGGGTTCACCGGTTATCAGTACTGTGCTCGGCACGGTGGTGGACTCCCGGCACCCCGACTATCGCGCGGGCGATCTGGTCCGGGCATATGGACAGTGGGCGGATTTCTCGATATCGCGCCCCGACGAGGTGTATGTCGAGCGGGTCTCCCGGACCCTCGACGATCCGCGTCAGCACCTGGGCGTGTTCGGCGCGAACGGCTGGACCGCCTATCTGGGAGTGCTCGAATACGGCGAGGCCCGACCGGGCGACACCTTCGTCGTCTCGGCGGCGTCGGGGGTCACCGGGGCACTGGCCGGGCAGATCGCCAAATTGCACGGCTGCCGGGTCGTCGGCATCACCGGCTCCCCGGAGAAATGCGCATGGCTCACCGACGAACTCGGGTTCGACGCGGCCATCGACCGCCGGACCGGTGATCTACCGCAGGCGTTGCGCGCCGCCTGCCCGGACGGAGTGGATGTCTACTTCGACAATGTCGGTGGCAGCGTGCTCGACGATGTGCTGGGACAGATGGCTCTGTTCGGCCGGGTCGCCGTCTGTGGTCTGCTGGTGCACTACGACCGCGACGAACCCGCGCCCGGGCCGCGCCGTTTCGATCAGATCCTGATGAAACGACTCACCATGCGTGGATTCTTCTCCCCGGACTTCTACCATCGCGGACCGGACCTCAATCGCCGGATGCGCCCCTGGTACGACCAGGGCGAACTGCGGATGGAATTCGATGTGACCCAAGGGCTGGAGAACACCCTCGACGCCTATGCGCGACTGTTCACCGGCGAGAAGGTGGGCAAGGCGCTGGTCCAGGTCGGCGAACTCGACGACTGACCGCCCCGCCCACGGGTCCCGATTGGGCGCCGGGCGGGCGGGTAATCGGCGATCATGCCCGACATCGATCACCTGGGTGCGGTGCTGTTCGATATCGACGGCACCCTCGTCGACTCCAACTATCTGCACGTCCACGCCTGGTCCCGAGCCTTCCACGAGGTCGGTGCGGCGGTGGATGCCTGGCGGGTGCACCGCTGTGTGGGTATGGACGGGTCACTGTTGGTGGACACGTTGCTCCCGGACGCCGATGAGGAGACCGCACAGCGGGCGAAGGACCTGCACCTGCGCTACTACCTGGATTCCCGCCCGCTCATGCGGCGCATCACCGGAGCCCGGGAACTGCTCGACCGTGTGGCCGAGAGCGGGTTGACGGTGGTGTTGGCGACCTCCGCCCCGCAGGACGAACTCGTCGTTCTGCGGGAGGTCCTCGGCGGTGCGGAGGTGGTGTCGGCGCAGACCTCCGGCGAGGATGTCGAAACGGCCAAACCACGGCCCGATATCGTGCGTATCGCCCTGGACCGCTCCGGTGCCGGGGCCACCGAGGCGATTTTCGTCGGCGACACCGTATGGGACGCCGAGGCGTGCCGACGCGCCGGGGTGCCTTTCCTCGGGTTCCGCTGCGGTGGGGTCGGCGAGGCGGAACTACGTGATGCGGGTGCGCGGGCGGTCTACGCGGATCCCGCCGAGCTGCTCGCCCGGTTCGACGACAGTCCGATCGCCGAGCTGATCCGGTGACTCCGCCTGTCGGTTCCGTGGTTGTCGACGCGGCGGGAGGATGATGGACGGCGTGCCGCACGAGCCGAGCTCTCCGAATATGAAACCGCGTAGCCGTGACGTCACCGACGGCCTGGAGAAGACCGCGGCGCGGGGTATGTTGCGTGCGGTCGGGATGGGAGACGACGACTGGTCCAAACCCCAGATCGGTGTGGCGTCCTCGTGGAACGAGATCACCCCCTGCAATCTGTCGCTCGATCGCTTGGCCCGCGGCTGCAAGGACGGGGTGTTCGCCGCCGGTGGGTTCCCCATGCAGTTCGGCACCATCTCGGTCTCCGACGGTATCTCGATGGGACACGAGGGCATGCACTTCTCCCTGGTCTCGCGGGAGGTGATCGCCGACAGCGTGGAGACCGTGATGCAGGCCGAACGGCTCGACGGCGCGGTGCTGCTCGCCGGCTGCGACAAATCCCTGCCCGGGATGCTGATGGCGGCCGCTCGGCTGAATCTGGCGAGCGTATTCCTCTATGCCGGTTCCATCCTGCCGGGTCGCGCGACACTGTCCGACGGCAGTGAACGCGAGGTGACCATTATCGACGCCTTCGAAGCGGTGGGGGCCTGCGCGCGGGGTCTGATGAGCCGGGCGGATGTCGACGCCATCGAGCGGGCCATCTGCCCTGGTGAGGGCGCGTGCGGCGGTATGTACACCGCCAATACGATGGCGAGTGCGGCCGAGGCGCTGGGCATGTCGCTGCCCGGCAGCGCGGCGCCACCGGCCACGGACCGGCGTCGCGACGGGTACGCCCGCCGCAGCGGTCACGCGGTGGTCGAACTGATCCGGCGCGGCATCACCCCCTCCGACATTCTCACCCTCGAGGCATTCGAGAACGCCATCGCGGTGGTGATGGCCTTCGGCGGGTCCACCAATGCCGTATTGCATCTGTTGGCGATCGCGCACGAGGTCGGTGTGCCGCTGAGTTTGGACGATTTCGCGCGGGTGGGGCGGCGGGTGCCGCATCTGGCCGATGTCAAACCGTTCGGGCGGCACGTGATGACCGATATCGATCGGGTGGGTGGTGTTCCGGTGGTGATGAAGACATTGCTCGACGCCGGGCTACTGCACGGCGACTGTCTCACCGTGACCGGCCGGACCGTCGCCGAGAACCTGGCCGATATCGCGCCGCCGGACCCGGACGGCGCGGTGGTGCGCGCCCTGTCCGAACCGATCCACCCGACCGGCGGTATCACCATCCTGCACGGTTCGTTGGCGCCCGAGGGCGCCGTGGTCAAATCGGCGGGTTTCGAATCCGATGTCTTCGAGGGCACCGCACGGGTTTTCGACCGCGAGCGGGCCGCAATGGACGCCTTGGAGGACGGAACGATCTCGGCGGGCGATGCAGTGGTCATCCGCTACGAGGGGCCCAAGGGCGGTCCGGGTATGCGGGAGATGCTCGCGATCACCGGCGCCATCAAGGGCGCCGGGCTCGGCAGGAACGTCCTGCTGCTCACCGATGGGCGGTTCTCCGGCGGCACCACCGGTCTGTGTGTCGGCCATGTGGCGCCGGAAGCGGTTGACGCCGGCCCCATCGCGTTCGTTCGGGACGGCGATCGCATTCGTCTCGACGTGAGCGCCGGCACCCTCGAGCTACTGGTCGATCCGGCCGAACTCGCCGCCCGTCGCGACGGTTGGGCGCCCCTGCCGCCCCGGTACACCCGCGGGGTGCTCGCGAAGTATCAGCGGCTGGTGGGTTCGGCCTCCGGCGGCGCGGTCTGCGATTGAACGCGGCCCCCGGCACGGGCGTTCGGGCGCACCCGAGAGGGCGGGAACCCGGGTATCGGCGCGCTATTCGGTTCGGTCGAGGTCGATGCGGATGGTGAGCAGATCGGTGCCCAGCATTCTGACCAGGCTGCTGTTGATCCGAGGCAGCCGGCGCAGGCGGGCGCGGGCGTCGTCGTCGGGTAGTAGGTGCGCGGTCCCGGTGTACCAGCGGGAACGGACCTGTAGGCGCACCCGGGGATCGGCCTGGATATTGCGGACGTAGTTCGAGGTGCCGCTGTTGCTGACCATCCAGAACGTGGTGCCGACCAAGCGGCCCCCGATCGGTATGCGTCGCGGGAGACCGGTGCGGCGGCCGGTGGTCTCGAGCAATGCCTGCCCGGGGATATGGCCGGCGAGACGGCGCATCAGGGGATTGGCGATATATCGGTGGAACCAGGTCACTCGGTGTTGTTTGGCGGTCGTGGAAGTCATGGATCATCACCACCTTGTAGGTACCGGTAGTCTCGACAATTTTTGTCGAGACCATGAGTTCCGTCAACCGATAGGCTGAGCGAATGCCGAACCCGACGCCCCGTCCCCACACCGGCCGCCGCCGCAACGACGCCGCCCGCCGGGCCATCCTCGCCGCGACCGGTGAACTGTTGGCCCGCTCGGGCACCTCGGTGACCATCGCCGATATCGCAGCGGCGGCCGGGGTCAGCAAACAGACCATCTACCGCTGGTGGCCATCGAAGGGCGCGGTGCTCCTGGAGGCCATGACCGAGCGGGCCCGCGCCGCCGCCCCGGAACCCGATACCGGAACCCTCCACGGCGACCTGACGGCCCTACTGACCGCCACCTTTACCACCGTGGCCACCGAACCCGTCGCTTCCCTGCTCCGGGCGGTGCTCGCCGAGGCCCAAACCGACCCGGCGACCGCGGAACTGCTCGCCGAGTTCATCCGCGATCGCCGCGCGACCCTCACCCGTATCCTCGACCGCGCCCGTGCCCGCGGGGAACTATCCGCCGACGCCGATACGGAACTGTTCGTCGACCAGGCATTCGGTGTGCTGTGGTACCGACTCGCGGTCGCCCGAACCGCCCTGGACGCGAATATCGCGGCACGCCTTGTCGAGTCGTTGACCACCTCGACCGTCGATACGGCGCGATCCGCCCGCCGGGGCGCCGAGCAGGTACCGGACCTTTCGACCCGGACCATGTCCGGCACATGCTGAGCGCACTTCGGGTATCGAGGCGATTCGGGCTCCCGGAACTGTCCGATACGAAGGACTTCAGCGTTGGACCAGGCCACCGACCGGGACAGGAGCGACGTGGCCGGTCAACGGAAGTTCGCGCGCGAGGGCAGGCCCGACGTCGACCAGCGATGATCTGCGCAGCCCGGAAACCTCGGAGATCGGGGTCCGGACCGGGCCGGCGGTTTCGCGGTCCCTGCCACCTCTCCCGGTCGGGCTCCGTATTCGGCCGCCACGAGGAAAACGGGTCCCGCTCTCCCTCGGCCGGGTGTTGCAGATGACGTTACGTCGTATGTCAGGCTCACTGTTGTGCCTGGTCGTGGAGCATCGGAATGGGTTGCCGTGGGGGAAGTCGCGCGGCGTTGCGAGACCACCGTGCGCACTTTGCAGTACTACGACCGGATCGGGTTGTTGGTCGCCGACCGGGACCGCGGCGGACGCCGCCGCTATGGTCCGCAACAGCTGGATCGGCTCCGTCGAATCCAATTGCTGACCGGCGCCGGTCTACGACTCGACGAGGTCGCCGCGGCTCTCGATCGGCAGGCCGGACTGTCGCTGCTCGAGACCTATCGCGAACAGGTCCGCCTACTCGAGATCGCGGAGCTGCGGTTGCGGTGCAAGCGGGTCGTGCTCGACGCGGTGACACAGGTCCTGGACGAGCATCCGGATGTCCGGGTGCCGGACGAGGTGGTTGCCGCCACCATGAGCCTCGACCGCACCCTGCTGCGTCACCCCGGTGTGGAGCAGGCGGACGCGTACCCGGAGCTCGATCTCGATGTGGAGCGGGTGCTCGCTACCTACTTCGCGTGGAAGGCGTGTGCGGTCCAGGCGCTGCTGCTGGTGGAGAACGACATACCGGCCGATTCACCGTCGGGGAGTCGTCTCGGGAAGGAATGGCGGGCGGCCACCGAATACGCGCTCGCCGACCAACCGACGGGCACCGAGAACCTCTACCGTTCCATGGCGGAGTCCGACCATCGCTGGCCGCCCGAAGACCGCGTCCTGTACCGACGAACGAAGGATTTCCTCGACCGATGTCTACACATCACCCAACCGAAATGACCGTCGCTTCCGTCGGTCGCACCGAGGACACACCCGATCCAACCGAGAAACCCCGGCCCGCCCGCCGGTCTCGGGGCCGGCGCGTTCTCCCGATCGTCGCCTTTCTCGTCGCGGCAGGACTGCCGGCCTGGCTTGTTCTCAAAGACACAGCGCCGGTGGGTCATTTCGACTCGGCCGCCGACAAGGATCGGTATATGGCGGCCTACGACGAGGCGATGCGGGAGATGCCCGCCCCGGAGCGGGTATTGGATGTGCGAACGCACTATGGGATCGTGCGGGTGTATCGATTCGCCGCCGCCGAAGGCGTTCAGGATCGGGAACCTTTCCTCCTGCTTCCTGGAACCCGCTCCGGGGCGCCGGTTTTCGCGCAGAACATGCCGGATCTATTGGCTCAGCGCCCGGTCTATGCGCTGGACCTGTTGGGCGAACCCGGAATGAGTGTGCCGGACCGCCCGATCGACACCCACGCCGACCAGGCCCGCTGGTTGCACGAAGTGCTGCTCGCTCTCCCCGAGCCGGGATTTCACCTGCTCGGGCTCTCGATCGGTGGCTGGACCGCGGTCAACCTGGCCCTCCACGAACCCGCGAAGGTTTCGAGCCTCATCCTCGTGGAACCGGTGCAGACCTTCGCCGCGCTCTCCTTCCAGGCGATCGTGCGCTCCCTACCGGCGAGCGTGAGCCTGCTCCCCAAATCCTGGCGTGACGATTTCGCCTCCTGGACCGCCGGCGGCGCACCGGTCCAGGACGAACCGGTCGCCCGGATGATCGAGGCCGCAATGTCCACCTACACCATGAAACTGCCGCAGCCGACGCTGATCCGCCCGGACCGACTCCGTGACCTCACCATGCCGGTGCTGGCGATCATCGCCGGCGATTCACCGATGCACGACAGCGCCGCGGCCGCCCGGACGGCCCGCGAGAACCTGCGCCGCGGCACGGTGCACGTGTACCCGGGTGCCTCGCATGCGATCAATGGTGAACAACCGCACCGGATCGCCGCCGATATCGCGGACTTCCTCGCCGAATAGAGCGCTGTCTCCTCGCTCCGTCACCAGAATACGTTGCCGAGCCGTGGGTGCGCCGATAACAAGGGATATACCCGGTGAAGGCGGTACGCGGAGATGGCAAAGAAGGACAAGGCGAAAAAGAAGAAGGCGGCGACACCCGGAACGAAGACGATACGGGGCAGCGCCCCACCGAGAAGGCCGAACCGTATCTCTATTTGTGGACGATGGACCTGTTCTCGAAATACGGATTCGACGACGGCGAACTCATCTACCGCTGGCTCGAGCGGGCGGCGGACGCAGGACACGACGTGGAATCGTGGTGGTGTACCGGCTGCGGTCACGAGCGATTCGATCGAAGCATTGGCCTTGTGCTGCGCGATCTGGTGCACAAGTATTTCCTCCCCGAGATTCCCGGCGAGTTCACGGTCTGGGAACTCGATACCATCCACAACCCCATCCGCATCGACACCTGGCGGGGCGAGAAATGGCAGGGTCGTGAAGGGGATGCGCCGCCCGAGGCCGTCGGTGTCGAGGTCACCGTGCCGGGGAACGCAGTCGTCACGACCCTGGAGCGGATGACGGAACAGTGGAAGGCTTTGCTGGGTTTGTCGTGACCGGTTGAGGCGGTCAGGGTTCCCTCGCTTCCGCGAGGGCGGTGTCGACGGCGGCGCGCGCCGACACCACCTCGATGGCCGCCGGGAGCGGGGCGCCGGTGGCGTCATGAATACTCCAGCCCCCGAGAGAGACGACGGGCACGCCGCCGCGTCGATTGGCGAGCGCCAGTTCCGAGAGGGTGCCCCAGGAACCGCCGACAATGATCACGGCGTCGGCCGACCACACCAGGATCGCGTTGCGCGCCTCACCCATATCGGTGTAGAGGACGGCGGACAACCCGTCGCAGACCCGACCGCGGTCCGTGTCGGGTCGTACCCCGATCACCAGGCCGCCGGCGGCCGAGGCCCCTTTGGCGACGGCCGCCATGACACCGGATCCGCCGCCGCACAGAACCGTGGCCCCGGCCTCGGCGAGCAGTCGACCCACCTCTTCGGCATTCGTCGCATCGGCATCGGTGCAGTCGCGGGGGCCACACACGGCGACCTGGATGGCAGGCACGTCACTCCTTGCTGCTGTGTTCCATGACGGGTGTCGATGATGACACGAAGTTGCCCTCAGGGTGGGTTATTCGTAGTCGTCGCTGTGGCCGCCGAGGTAGGCGACCGCGCTCAGGGACTGCAAACAGTACGGGCCGTGACCGCCGTGTACGGTGCGCACGAACATCGCCTCGTCCAGGGAATCGAAATCGGTCTCGCGGGTGCAGTCGATGTGCCGTGCGTTCCGCACATCGTGGTCGGGACGGCCGAAGGGGAGGGACGGGTTCATGGTTGCGGTGCGAAGCCGTCGGCGCCCCATTCGGTCCGCCGACGCCATGCCTCCAGATAATCCGGGGCGAAAACGGGAGCACCCGGCAATTCCGGGATATCGAACGCCGCAGCCAGGAGGGTGAGGTTCTCGGCGAGGATGCGGCGGTGACGCAGTAATTCGGTTTCGATCTCGGCTGCGCGTCGCGGAGTCTGTAGGTTCCGCCGGTTGTACCAGGTGCCGTGCCGGTAGAGGAAGTTCAGGGCCACCACGGCGGCAGCGGAGCGGGCCAGTTCACCGGCGGTGGGGTCGGTGCTCGATTCGGTGGCGAGGAGGTTTTCGCGCTCCGCGATCATGGTGAGCCACCACGGAAGATCCGCTGGTGTGCCGGCCGGTTGCAGCAGACACAGTTGTTTGGCCGCCCGGCCCGCCGTGGCCTCGAGGACCTGGGTGTCGCCTTCGGCGGTTTCCCGGATCCGGCGTCGGCGATCCGGTCCGGCAGATGGTTGCAGCGCAGGACACCATGAGCGGTCGGAAACCGCTCGGGATCGTTGAGGATCCGCACCGCGGTGTAATAGCCGATCACCAGCGTCGCCGGTATACCGGGTGCCAGTTCCACCGGAGCCAAAGTCCTGCCACCCCGACGTATCCGTTCGTAGGCGGCATACGGGTCGGCAGCGAAATCGGGGGTGTAGAGCGCGATTCGGGGACCGAGATCCTCGATCGAGGGATACGAGATAGGTGCGCCGCTGTCGGATCGCGGCCGAGTGAACATGGAAATGGTTCCTCACAACGGATACGTCGGGTGAAGGGACGACGGTGCTCAGGACGCTCGATACGGCAACCGCGCGGGCGGGAAAACCACAGGCAGCTCCGTCAGGGCGCGATGCAGCGGGCCCGCCCGCCAGGTCAACGACTCGGCGGGAACGGCCAACCGGATATCGGGGATCGCATCCAGTCACGGATGAAGTCCCGGCTCGCGGTGAACGCGTTGAACAACGCTGTTGCCCGTCGTGGTGAGGTGGCCGGCTGCATCCTGCACACCGACCGCGGGTCTCAATTTCGTTCCAGGCGATTCGTCCACGCGCTCAACCGTTTCGGCATGGTCGGGGCGATGGGTCGTGTCGGCGCGGCCGGTGACAACGCCGCGATGGAAAGCTTCTTCGGCCTCCTGCAACGCAACGTCTTGGACCGACAGCGATGGGATACCCGCGAGCAGTTGCGGATCGCGATCCTGGGCTGGATCGAACGCACCTACCACCGCCGACGACGCCGAACCCGACTCGGCCGATTGACCCCGGTCGAGTACGAGACCATCATGACCCCAGCAGTCGATCAGGCTGCGTAACAACTGTCACCTCATCGTGCAGCAGCCCCAACCGACGTACAAGATGTATACGACCGACTACTCGCTCTGATGACAGCGGCATAAAGGAGCAGCGTTGACCGACATCGACAAGGGCCGGGCAAAACATGCCATCCGCGAGTGCGTGTGGACGTTGCTGGAACAACAGCGAGCCGTGCCGCAGGGCACGCACGGTCGTATCCCGGCCTTCTATGGTGCCGAGGTCGCCGCCGATCGCTTGGCGCAGCTGCCTGTGTGGAAGAACGCTCGGATTGTCAAGACGGTGCCGGACAAAGCGCAGCTCCCGGTACGGGCGCGGGCACTGGAAGAAGGCAAGCTCGTTTACATGGCCGTGCCCGAGTTGGCAGAGGAAAAGCCTTTCTACCTGCTCGATCCGGCGGAACTGACCGTACCGGCGAGCGAGGCCGCATCGAGCGAGGTCGCCGCAGCCGTGGCCCAGAGAATCGGCCTCGAGAAGATGCGACCGGTGGATCTTGTCGTCTGCGGTAGCGTCGCTGTCAACCGACACGGCGTGCGTCTGGGCAAGGGAGCAGGCTATTTCGATATCGAGTTGGCGCTCCTACAAGAGGCGAACCTGATAGGACCGAAAACCATTGTTGCGACGACTGTGCATTCACTTCAGGTGATCGATGAGGAGCTGCCCGAGACCGAACACGACTTCAGCGTGGATTTGGTCGTCACGCCCGATGAAGTCATCGAATGCGGTTCACCGCGTCGCCCGAATGGTTTGATCTGGAAAGACCTCGACCAGGAGAAGATCGCAGCAATTCCCGTATTGGCAGCTCTTGCGGAGAAGAACAAGACCGAGAACTAGACGTATGAGGCCATGACGTTGGTGACGCTGGTGCGCAGGCGGCCGGCTGGTAGATGGTTCCCGGCAGTGGTGTGTGGGCGATGGGAGTTGAAGTGGATATTTCAGACTTCGAGTGCTTCTCAGCGCTGTAGGTCTGACCCGACCCTTCTGGTTCGGTCCGGGTGATCTGACCCCCTGTGTCAGGGCCATGGTTGTGAGAGTTGAGGCAGAGTGATCCGCAGGAGGTCATGAGGCCGAAGTCTTTCTCGTAGTCGGTTCGCAGGCAGGTGTGCGCTCGTTTGCGAGCCGGGGAGCCTGTCGCCGAGATCGTCGCCGAAACCGGTATTTCGCCGGCGGCATTGTTTTGGTGGAAGGCCCGGGTCCTTGTCGATGCGGGAGTCCGTGAAGGAGTGCCGAGCGTGGAAGCCGACGAGTTCGCCTCGGCGAGGAAGCGGATCGCAGCATTGGAAGTCGAACCGAAACCGACCCGCAATGCCTGCGAATTGTTCGACGATCAGGCGGTGGTGTCCTCTAAAGGGAGAATCGCGGTCGTCGAAGGATTGATCGCGCGTGGACATTCGCAGCGCTCGGCCTGCCGGGTTGTCGGTGTGTACCGCTCGACTTTCCTGCGGCAACGGCGGCAACCGATGTCCACCGGACAGCTCCGCCGGATTGTCGTCGCCAACGAGACATCCCGGATACATGCCCGATCACGCGGCACCTACGGCACGCGCCGGGTCAAGGCCGAGTTACTCGCCGGCAGCGGCACGGTCGTGAACCACAGGCTCGTCGCCTCGATCATGTCGGAGCTGGGGTCATGCGGTGTTCCGCGGCCGAAACGACGCGCTCACCCACTGCTCGGCGTCGACACCCCTTCGGGCCTGGTCGACCGGGTCTTCCCCGCGAGTCGGCCCAACGAGCTGTGGTGTGCGGACATCGCAGAGCGTCCGGCCGGAGATGGGAAAGTGCGCTGCCGCGCTGTTCTCGACTGCTTCGGCAAGAAAATCGTGGGACGAGCATTTTCTGCGGTTGCCGACACCGTGTTGGTGAACAACGCGGTGAACATGGCGATGACCGAGCGGATAGGGAATCCGGGGTTGATCTTGCGTGCCGATCACGGCAGCCGATTCACGTCGTGGTCGTTCGGGGAGAACCTTCGAAGACACAATCTGTTGCCCTCGTTCGGGACGGTCGGGGACTGCTTCGACAACGCCGCAATCGAATCATTCTGGGGTCGTTCGCAAACCGAACTACTCAACACGAAGAAACGGGTGACGACCCTCGAATCGAGCATCGCGATGGCCGATTGGATCGACAACTTCTACAACACCGGTCGCCGCCACTCCTACCTGGGCTACGCGAGTCCCACCGAGTATGAGACGCTGTGGCTCGATACCCGACCAACCCCTCGACTCTCGTAAGACCGGCCCGACCAGAGGGGACCAGATCAGTGCACGAATCGGCCGGCGCCTCGTCGGTACTGGCTCCACGATGTTGTTCGGTTTCCCGCGCGGATGTCGTCGATCCTTTGCCGCAATCTCGAGGCATGTTCGGGTGATGCGGCTGCGGCATGGTGATCATCGCCGATATCCGACCGATCGAGACCGACGCACAATGGGGCTTCGATGACCTCCGCCCTGTCCTGCAACGGCGGCTCAGCGGCGCAGGGTGACCTGATGCCGCAAACGGGACAGTTTCTGGGGATTGCGCACGGAGTAGAGGCCGGTGACCAGCCCGTTGTCGATACGTACCGCCAGCACGGTGTCGATCCGGCCGTCGCGCCGCAGGACCAGCGCCGGGTGGCCGTTGACCTGAGTCGGCTCCAGCGACCTCGCGGCGAGATTGCCGAGCCCGGCGGCGAGTAGATCGGCCACCGCGCCGGCTCCGACGATCGGTTCGAGCGCCGCCTGCGCGAGGCCGCCACCGTCGCCCAGGAATACGACATCGGGGGCGAGGATGTCGAGCAGATGTCGCAGGTCGCCGGTCTCGATCGCCCGCTGGAACGCCGCGAGGGCGTCGCGGGTGTCGGTCGCGGACACGGTTCCGCGCGGACGACGCGCGTCGACGTGCGAGCGAGCCCGGTAGGCGAGCTGGCGGACCGCGGCGGGGGTTCTGCCGACGGCCTCGGCGATCTCGTCGTAATCCAGGTCGAAGACCTCACGGAGCACGAATACCGCCCGCTCGATCGGCGTGAGGGTCTCGAGTACCAGAAGCATTGCCAAGGAAAGGTTTTCGGCCAGCTCGATATCCTCGGCCACGTCGGGTGCGGTGAGCAGCGGCTCCGGCAGCCAGGGGCCCACATAGGACTCCTTGCGGCGGCCGAGGGCGCGCAGCCGGTCGAGTGCTTGGCGGGTGGTGATGCGGACCAGGTAGGCGCGCGGGTCCTGCACGGTGTCCAGGTCGACGCGGTCCACCGCAGCCAGGTCTCCTGTAGGACGTCCTCGGCATCGGCGGCCGAACCGAGCATTTCGTAGGCGACGGTGAACAGCAGGTTGCGATGGGCGACGAATGCTTCGGTGGCGGGGTCGGGGCGACCGTGACGGTTACCTTCGGTGCCGCGATCGTCAGGTGCGTCCTGCGCTGCTGCGGGCATGAGAACTCCTGGTTGTGTGGACGGGGCACTCATTGGACGCCGGGCTCGTCGGTTCCGTAACACCGAAATATCTGTGATGTATATCACCACGATGTGGTGTTATGCCGCCCGGGGCGTCGCCGTCTCATGGTCGTCAATCCGGCACCACGAGTGAGGACCACACAATGGAACCCCGTTTCAACCTCTACGCCAATGATCTCGGCGCCAGGCTCGGCAAGCGATTCGCCAACGTGAGCCTGACGATCGCGCAGTCGTTGCCGAAGACGCTGCTGGAGTTGGTGGAGCTGCGTGTCAGCCAGATCAATGGCTGCGGCTACTGCGTCGACGCCCACGCCAAGGAACTCGCGGCCGCCGGCGAACCTGCCGTCCGGATCAACCTGGTCGCGGCTTGGCGCGAATCCACCGTATTCACCGAGGCGGAGCAGGCCGCACTGGCCCTGGCCGAGGAGGGCACCCGGCTCGCCGATGCACACCACGGCGTCTCCGACGAAACCTGGGCCCAGGTGCGCAAGCACTACGACGACGACCAGATCGCCGCTCTTGTCTACCTGGTCGCCATGATCAATGCCGCCAACCGACTCGGTGTGATAACGCGAACCAAGGGCGGTTCCTACGAGCCCGGTGCGTTCGCGAGCGCGGCGGACCAGGCACGCTGACCACAGGCGTCGGTAACGGCGTATCGGGCTGACATGGCGAAGACCTCCGGGTGAAGTGCGAGCTGTCCGGGAACGCATTCACCGCCCGGAGGCCTTCGTGGTCCACCGTTGCGCGCCGTTGTCGGAGTTGGGTCGGTTGCGGCTTGCTCGTTGTGTCGTCGAGGACCGATGGTCGCTACGGCGGGTAGTCGACCGACCTATCGAGAGATCCCGCGGTCGGTGTCTCGACTACGGATGAGGCGGCTGCGCACCGGCTGCGAGGTCGGGTGGTTCGCCGTCGAACAGGACGCGCCAGGTCACGCTCGCCCGGCGGATGTATACCGAGGCGCCTCGACCTGGGAATTCAGGGTGTTCACCGATGGTTGCGTGTCCCGTGGGACCCGATACTCATTTAGTCGATATCGACTAAATGAGTCGGGAGATCATATGTTGCCATCACGGGATCCTGCCGTCGCCCGCATGCGAGTGCAGCGTGCTCGACCTGTGGCCGCACCGCGGAATGTACGAATACTGCTGTTCTGCTTTGTGATCATTGCGCTCGCCGCTGCTGTCTTGCCCCCGGTATTCCCGGCGACCGTGGGCGCAGCGCGTGTGCCGATGTGGTGTGCTCTTGTGATCGTGGCCGCCGGCCTCGGGTTGCTGATAACCGTCCGCCCGGCAGCGCCGCGTCCGGTGGTGCTCGGTGTGGGCTGGGTGCTGGTCATTGCGACTGTGCTGCAAGGTTTTCTGGTAGGCGATATGGTCGCGATGTTCGCTACCTGGTTGGTGGTACCGGCGGTGGCGATGATGGCGGGACGATTGGAGCCGCGGCCGCGCAAGGCATTGGTCGCTGCTCACGTGGTGGCCTCTTCGTGCTGGGTCGGCACCGCGCTGGTAATGACCGCCATGGCATTGGTTGCGATGACCGCCGACGATATCGAGACCAGTCGGGTGATCTACGAGTTGATGGAGGTTTTCGATACCACGCTGCTGCCGTGGACCAACTTCGCCACGGTCCTCACCGGCCTGGCGCTCGGTATCACCACGAACTGGGGGTTGATTCGGTACTACTGGGTTGCCATCAAGCTGGCCATCGCCGTGGGAATCTTGTTCGTGGCGTTCGGATTTCTGCACGACGCTCTCGAGCGCGCCGCCGAACAGGCCGCGCACCTCGCCGAAATCGGCGGAACACCGAAGGAACTCACCGCGGCGGCCGATGTGTCGCTGTGGGGTTTCGGCGGCGCGCTGCTCTGCCTGATCGGGGCGGTACTGCTGTCTTTGTACAAGCCGGGCGGCAGGACTCCTCGTGGCCGTCGCCTGCTGCCGTCGAGGCGAACACAACAGCGGATTCGGGCGACCGTCGCCGAAACCCACATCGTCGCCGAGGACACCGTGGTACTGGATCTACGGCCCACCGATGGACCCACATTGCCCGGCTGGGAGCCCGGCGCGCATATCGATCTCGTACTACCGTCAGGGCTGGTGCGCCAGTACTCTCTGTGCGGTAACCCGGCCGACCCCACGAGCTACCGCATCGCGGTGCGGAAGGAGCCGGAGGGACGTGGCGGGTCGCGAGAAGCGCACGGGCTACGTGCCGGGGCAAACGTCGAAATTCGCGGCCCGCGTAGTCATTTTCCACTGGTCGATGCCCGGGCGTACCTGTTCGTCGCGGGCGGGATCGGCATCACCCCGCTCCTTCCCATGATCGATCGGGTTCATCGCTCCGGTGCGCAATGGCGATTGGTCTATCGCGGGCGATCGTTGTCGCGTATGGCGTTCGGGGCCGACCTGATTCGGCGATACCCCCACCATGTCACCTTGCTCCCCGCCGACACCCATCCGCGGCCGGACCTCGAGACATTGCTGCGGGAGGCTCCCGGCGACGTGGCCGTGTTCTGTTGTGGACCCGAGGAACTGCTCACGGCGATGGAGACAGCCGCGGCGCGATTCCCCGACGTGCGCCTGCACACCGAGCGATTCGCCGCCAACGCCCGAGTCATCGATGCGGTGAACACCCCATTCGATGCCGAGCTTCGTCGATCCGGTGTGGTCGTGCACGTACCCACCGACCGCACACTGCTGTCCGTTATCCGAGACGTCAACCCGGCCGTCGATCTGTCCTGCGAGAACGGTGTGTGCGGCAGCTGCGCCACCCGCCTGCTCGCCGGAATTCCCGACCACCGCGACGCCGTGCTGCAATCAGGCGACCGCGCCGATATCATTTACCCCTGCGTCTCGCGCGCCCACAGCCAACGCATCGTGCTCGACCTATAGCAGATCCGGAGGGGGTCCCATGGCGGCTCGGCGGGATCCTTTGCACAACCCCCTCGCACTGGCCGTACTCGCGTATCTGGTCGAGCGCCCCATGCACCCGTACGAACTCGGCAAACTGCTCGAGGAACGCAACGCCGGCCGCAGCATCGACTACAAATACTCCTCGCTGTACATGGTGGTGAACCAGCTCGTCCGCGCCGGGTACATCGAAGCCCTCGGTTCCGAACGCGGGGGACGGCGCCCGGAACGCACCGTGTACCGAAACACCGAATCCGGTTCCGAGCGGTTACGTGAACGGATGCGCGAGTTGGTCTCGGTGCCCGCCAAGGAATACAGGCAATTCGAGGCAGCGCTATCGCTGGTCGTTGTGCTGTCCCCGGACGAGGTGCCCGCACTGCTCGACCAGCGACACCGTGCCCTCGTGGAGCAGGCCGAACAACAGCGCGCCGCAATCCGCGCCGCCTCGGATGTCGACCCGTTGTTCCTCATCGAATACCATTACCGCCTCGAACTCCTCGAAGCCGAACAGCGATTCGTGGAGCGCTTCCGTGCGCACATTCGCCAGGACAGCGCTGTCCTCGACAGCTTCTGGCGTCGGCTCCACGCTCGGCGAGCAACACCCGGATAGTGTTTCGGGTCCGAAAACCATTGCCGAACAGTGTGATTCGACGAGGAAAGAAAGGAGAGCGCTCGGCACTCCGGCCGCCACGGCCTCGATGTGCTCCTTTGCCTCTTACGACCTGAGATCATGTGCCGTCGCCCACGCAATCCTGAGCGCCTCGAGGCGTTGCCTCCGTTCGAGCAGCGCCGCTACTCGGGATCGCAGGGGATCGACACGTTCGATCCCACGAATCCGCTCGAGATACTCCTCGATCCACTCACCGTCCTCATCCAGGTCAATGCCGCCTTTCGACCGAAAGAGAGATGCGGCCCTCTTCGTTTTCGTCCGACGGTGGTTCGCGCCTATAGCGCCTCGGGTTATGCCACGTCCATGGGTGATACCGTGCGGTCCGGTAAAGAGGGGGCCTGTTGGATCCACTGCTGATAGGTCTGATGGCGGAATTGGTAGGCGGTGCCGTTCACACGAAGCAAACCGCTGCGGCGAGCCCGGTCGAGGAAGTCAGCGGGTCGCATCGGGAACTTGTTGGCGAATCGGAAGATCAGCGCTGCAGCGTAGAATCGACCTGTGGCGCCCCCGAACATGAGCATGAACATAAGGCCTGTCATGGGGGCAAACGTGAGCCAGAGCTCAAGCCCGCGCATGAACCCGACTTCGGGGGCGACGTCGAGCCCCGACACGACCCCGACCACGAGCCAGGCCAAGCTCCCATATACGAGCCCCTCTCGCCAGGGGAAGTGAGAAGGCTTGGTCCATACGAAACGAATCGCCGAAGGCTGCACAAGGACAGCGGTGGCCGCAGCGACGCCTCCATTCGCAAGTCCGAACCGAATTCCGAGTGCAGAGTCGAACGTGCACGTAAGCAGGATTCCGCTCGAGAGTCCGGCCAAGAGCCCAACCGTGAGGCCGTGTAGGACGCCTGTGCGGGTTTGTCCTGCGATTTCCCAGATTTCGCCGAGCCGGATGCCGGTGCCATCGCGGCCGGTCCGGTGGCGGTGTTGGAGGCAGTGGGCCAGGGAGCGCAGCCAGGTCTCGACGTTGTCGACGGTGTAGTCACGATAGTCGCCGCTGTCGTCGGTCGCGGCGACAGCGGCGGGGATCTGGGCGGCGCACAACAGCTCACGCACCGCCTCGGGATCGGGGCAGTCGAGGAGACGGACGGCGACATCCGGGGCGTGATGCAAGGCGGTGGCGGTGAGGCCGAGCAGCCAGGGGGTTTGTAGTGCGGTGGCCACGGGGCCTTGGGGATGGTCGCGGATGTGGGCGATGAGATCGGTCCAGGCGGGGTGATCGGCGCCGATGTCGTGCTGGTAGGTGGTCAGGTGGTCACCGATCCGCGTCACGGGTAGGGGTTGCAGGGTGAGGGTGGTGGCGCCGTGCAGGCCGTTGTCTCGGCCCAGACGGGTCAGGTGCTCGAATTCACTGGTGCGGCACACGACCACGACCGGCCGGTTACGCCAGGGGCGCGGTTGAGTCGGTCCGGCAGAGCGCGGGCGCGGGATCTGTCGCCGTTGGGAGGGTCCATTTCGTCCAGACCGTCGATGACGGGCAGGATCAGTCCGCGGTCGATCATCTCCCGGCCCACCCGCAGATGTAGCCGGTAGTCGTAGCGGAGGCGAGTGACCAACCAGTGGGTCAGGCTGCGTGTGCAGTCCCAGCCGGCGGCGTCGACCCGCACCGGTACCGGCTCCTCGGTGCGGCGAGCGTCAGGCAGCTCCCGGTGCATGCCCAGTAATCCGAGCACCAGGTAGGTCGCGGCCACGGTTTTGCCGCTACCCGGGTCGCCGAGCACGACCATTCGTCGCCGGTGTGGTCGCTCCAAGAGGTCGAAGTGGGTGGCGATATCCTCGACTTCGGCCGAATCGAGTGCCTCACTGTCCCGGCGTGTCGATGCGGCGGTGTATTCGACGTGTATGAACGAACTGGCATCGGCCCGCACTCTCGTTGCAGTCGCTGTTCTGTGCGTCGAACGGCCACGGCCAGGTGATCGCTCAGGACCGCGACCGATGTCCTGTCGGTGCTCGGCCGCCATATCCGATACAGCGTCATCACCGGCCGCACCAGCGCCGCGATCAACCGGAGCGCGCCCCCTGTCTCCATACCCACCACACGTAACAGATTGCCACCGAAATGATTTCACCGTACGGCGGTGAACCGATATGACCAGGGTGGGTACGTAAGGTGGTCACCGGTCGGAGCCTGCGCCCGCCCGCCACGCCGGCGGTGGGCCCGGTCGATCGCGGTGAAGCCGATCAGGCGAACACAACCCCTGCCCCGGGAACCAACGCGTTCGACATCGGCGGCCTTTGATAGATATTTCCTTGCTTATGGGCGACGGTCACGACGATGGGGCCGGTGTCTGTCGCCGCACTCGCCGAGGCGGGCAGTTTCTTGGAGTATTCGTCGGGAAAATTGTCCGGAAGCGATGGATCCGCTTGCTGCCAGTACCGCAGGTCCACGCTGCCGGTCGCATCCGTGCGCAGGTTGTGCCACTGCACAGTGATCCATCGGCCATAGTACGCGTAGTGGTGCGGCACCAATGCCGGAACATCGAAGGTCACGATACCGGGTTGCTCGACCGTCGCAGCCACCGTAATGGTGGTGAACAACTTCGACATGCGACCGATTTCCGGACCGGCGACCACCGGAATCGGTAACACGGTGGTCGGTGCGGCCGCCGCGGTGCCGTTCACTCCGCCCACCATCAGGGGAACGGCCAGCGCAGCACTTACCACCATGCGTCGGAAGAACTTCGCCATACGGTTTCCTTTGGATCAGGGATCGGGGATCGTCCCGATGCTAGCTCGAGTTTTAACCCCTGAGCTGTTGTTTTGCGACCCCGGGTGGTCATGGGTGAAGCCCTTGGCCGATCAGGTTCTCTTGTGGCAGAAGGACGTTCGACAACCATGGGCTTCGGTTGGATAGTGGGCACGACACCGGCTGCGCCGGCACGGCCGGGGCCTCTCGGGGTTCCGGTGAGAGTTCTACCGGTGCCTGCTTCGGCGGACGGCTGCGGCGTTCGATCTGATGAATGCGGTGTTGTGTGCGGGCGGGCCGGTGTGATCGTTGCCGAAGTTGTTGTTGGTCGGTGAACATTGGCGATGATATGGCCGCGTTCATGCGGCTCTGGACCGCGGCCGGATCGACATCGCCCGGCTGCGGTGTGCGCTGGTTTCGGTGCCGCTGCCTCTCGCCGCGGACGGGCGGTCCGTTCCGCTCGGCCGGCAACGCCCGCCTCGCCGGAGCCCTCCGACGGTACGCGAGGGGCTCCCGCCGGTCCGGCGAACTGCCGTTCGCCGGCCGAAACATGACTCACGCTGCGCGACAACGTCTTTGTGTCGTTAAATAACGGTACATCCTTGATTGAGGCATCAGGTAGCGTTAGTATCGGCGTGGCGATCAGGTGCCCGGTCCTACGGACGATCAAAGCGTACCGAGCATGGTCCTGTTTCGCGCGATGTAATTTTCGGTGGACCACCCGAGAGGCGGTTGATTCAACTTTTCGTAGCGCTGCTTGCGCTGGAGATTCATCGACTCGATACGGTGATCGAAACTCCTTCCGGGATTCATGGGTAGGGGTCTTCTTGTATCGCTTTCCTGTGCGTGCTCGGTGAATGAAACTCCTGCGCGCCGGATCTTGAAAAATTCGGCGCGTAGTTCAGAAATTCAGGAGGTCGCCATGGGAAGCCTCGCGGACCCCGCGGCTCGTAGCATCGAAAAGATGCCTCTGACAAGACATCTCGTGGAAGAAGACCACGTAATGTGTCCCGGTGCCGGCCCTTGGGATCCTTGAAGTTCGAGCGGGAAGCGGTGTGGTCTCTCTGGACTGCATCGAAGCAAGCGAGTCTTGTCAAATCTTTCATGAAACCCAGGGGTGTCACGCATATCTCCGTGGGTATACATGGACATCTATTCAATCAGAACGGGCTATGATGTCTGGTCGCGCACTGAATAATTCTGTGCAAAAAAACTCTATCCGAGAGAGAACGTTTTCTCCCATGGCCTCGGAGCAAACCGGTGAATCGCCTTTGGTGGGTCAGGACGATTTTCGCCGGATGATCGAATTCGACGCGCTCGCCCACGCAAGCGAATTCATGGCCGAGGAAACCGCCCTCGTGACGGACGTGGTCGAACGCCTCACTGTTCCGGGCGAATACTCCATGATCGTTGTGGGTGGAGCCGGGTCCACCCATCTGGCCGTACCGGCGAAGGCGCTCGGCCGCTGCGTGGTGGTCGACCCGCTCGGGCTGATCTCGTGGGAGGCCCCCACCGGCTGCGTTTCGACCGTTCACCTGCGTTCGCTGCATGAGATCGGCAGGTCGGAACTACCCGGGTCGCCGCTGCTGTGGGTGTTCACCTTCAATGTGTTCCCATACCTCCACAAGCCGATCGAGGTATTGCGCCGGCTGGTGGCTCCTGGGGACACCGTGGTCGTCACCACATGGTCTTTCACCGAGCGCGCCGAGAAGATCCGCAGTGGCTATCTCCGACACGTGTTCGGCACCGACCGACCACGGCTCGACGCCGCGATCGATATCGACCGTATTGCTCGGGATCTCGCGCTGGACCGGCCCGGTGCGCGTATCGAATGTGTCCACGGTGAGGTGGTCGATGCGGCCGTCGTCCATTTGGAGGTGGCCTGATGACGCTATTGCTCCATGAACCTGTCCTCGCGGCGATGGCGGAGTATCGGGAGCACACGGCGATCGTCGGAGAGGACGGTCGGTCTTGCACATATCGAGAGCTCGAACGCGTCGTCCGCGCGTGGACGAGCGCCCTCGCCGACCTGAAGCCCTCACCGCGGCGGAACCCGTTCGTGGGCATCCTCGCTCCCGTGGCCGCGGAGAGCATCGCGGCGGTACTCGGCGCACTGCGCGCGGGCTGTGCTTATGTCCCCCTGGACGAGCACGCCCCGACCGAGCGTCTTCGCGGCATCATCGACAGCACCGGCCTGGACGTGATTGTGGCCGACCCCGTGTATCTGTCCCGGCATCCCGAACTCGCGCAAGCGCCCTCGATCCGTCGGGTCCTGCTCACGAACGAAGTCGACGACCGTTCTCCGGTCGGCGAGCCGGCCCCGCGCCGAATCCTCGCCGACGACCTCGCGTACGTCCTGCACAGCTCCGGCTCGACCGGGGTCCCCAAGGGGATCATGCTGACCCACCGCAACGCGCGCACATTCACCGACTGGATGCAGAAAGAGTTCCGGATCACCAGCGATGACGTCGTGATGTCGCGTGCGCCGTTCAAGTTCGATCTGTCGGTCTTCGATATCTTCAACTCACTGTCCGTGGGGGCGAAGCTGGTCACGTTCGACTGGACGAGAGCGCGCGGTACCGACGAGCGACACCGCGACTACGTGAATCTGATGGCGAGGGAAGGGGCCACGGTCCTCTACACGACGCCGTCGACGTTCATCGCGCTGATGAACCGCGGCGACCTCGGGAAGGCCGCGCCACCCCTGCGCCAGATCATGTACGCGGGTGAACCGTTCCCGACCGCGCAGCTGCGGCGGTTGCGTGAAACACTGGGCGCGCGAACGCGGATCGCCAATATCTACGGGCCGACCGAGACCAACATCATCACATGCCAGTGGGTCGGCGAACTGCCGGATGACGACACTCCGGTTCCGCTCGGTCGCGAGGTGGACGACACCGAGATCATCGTGGTCGCGGACGAGAACCCGCCACGACTGTGCCGGCCCGGTGAACTCGGCGAGCTGTGGTGCCGCGGCGGGACCGTGACCCTCGGCTACCTCGGTATGCCGGAGAAGACCGCCGCGCATTTCGTGCGCAGCCCCTTCCATCGGTTTCCGGCATACTTCTGGCGAACCGGGGATTTCGGAGTCCGCGACGAGGCCGGCGTTCTGCACTACCGCGGTCGCCGAGACCATATGGTCAAGGTGCGCGGTCATCGCGTGGAGCTGGGTGAGATCGAAGCCGCGCTCGCCCGACATGCCGATATCGACGAAAGTGTGGTCGTCGCGGTGCCGGATACGCACAACGGCACCGGCTACACACTTGCCTGTTATTACACGCCGCTGCGGGGGCGGCAGGTGACGAGCGACGAGGTACGCCGCCATCTCGAGCACATAGTGCCGTCGTACATGATCCCGCGGTTGATCGAGCGGCGGGACGCGCTACCGACCACCTCTTCGGGGAAGGTCGACCGCGTCCGGCTCGGCGAGCACGCCGCACTGGCATTGGCGGAAACCGGATCCGCCCCCGCTGCATTCTCCGATCTTTCCGACTATTCGACCAGCCAATTGGAAGGTGCGTCATGAGCCGTGCATTCGACAATATCGAGGCCTGCGCGCAGGCGGAGAGTCGCCGCAGCCTCATCAGCAGCATGTTCGACGATATCCGGCAGTACGACGTGACCGCGCGGGAGATCGACGGCCGTCGGATCCGGGTGCGGGACGACCACTGGGTGATCGACTTCGCGTCCTGCAACTACCTGGGTCTGGATCTCGACCCGGAGCTGACGAGCGGGGTCGCCGCGAGCATCGAGCGCTGGGGTGTCCACCCGAGCTGGTGTCGACTCGTGGCCAGCCCTCAGATCTATGTCGATCTCGAGGAGCAGTTGGCCGCGCTGGTCGGTACGGAAGCGTCGGTGATCATCCCGACGGTGACGCTGATCTCGATCGGAGTCATTCCCGCCCTGGTCGGTCGCTCGGGCGTACTCCTACTCGACAAGTCCGGCCACGAGACGATGTACGAGGGCGCGAAGATCGCGCGCGACAACGGTGCGACGCTCGTCAGCTACCCGCAGAATGACCTGGCGGCGCTACAGGATCTCCTACACACCCATCGCGACAATCCGCGCAAGGTGATCCTCGTCGACGGCGTCTACAGCATGACCGGCGATCACGCCGATATCGAGGGACTCACCCGGCTCGCCGCCGAATACGACGCCGTGGTCTACGTGGACGACGCGCACGGTTTCGGAGTCGTGGGCGAAAAACCCAGCGCGGCACGTCCGCTGGGGGAGCGCGGCAATGGGATCGTCCGGCACTGCGCCGCGGACTACGACAATATCCTCTACGTCGGCGGCTGCTCGAAGGCCTACTCGTCGCTCGCGGCGTTCGTTGCGTGCTCGAACAAGATGCAGCGTTTCGTCAAAACGTTCGCGACGCCGTACGACCTCTCCGGGCCGTCTCCGACCGCTTCCTTGGCCACATTGCAGCAAGGACTCGCGATCAACGATATCCGTGGTGACGTGATCCGTGACCGTCTGTGGCGGCTGACGCAGCGAGTGATCGTCGGACTGCGCGGTCTGGACTTCGAGGTCGACAACCGGACCGGGTTCCCGATCGTCTCGGTGCGTATCGGCGATTCCGGCCTGTTGGAGAAGTGCGCGAACCTGTTGTTCGAGCGTGGCATCCTGGTCACCGTTTGCCCGTTCCCGATGGTCAAGCGCGGTGAGGAGGTACTTCGCATCACTGTCACCGCCGCCAATACCGACGACGAGGTCGACGAGCTGCTCCTTGCGTTCTCCGCGGTCCGCGATGTCGTGAAGGCATCGACCGGCGGCGAGTCGTACGCCCGATGACGGGCGATATCGCGGCGGCGCGGTGGGATCCGGTCATGCGCCGGATCCTCGGCGGGTACCTGGTGTCGCAGCTCGGCACCGCCGTGTCGCGTATCGCGCTGATGGCCCAGCTCGTCCAGATGTCGGGTTCACCGCACGACTGGGCGTATCTGGCGGCAGTGCAGGCGATTCCGTACGCGACATTCGGACTCATGGTCGGGTACATCACCGACCGGTTCGACCGGCGGCGTGTCCTGATCGCTTGCGATATGGCGCGGTGCCTGATCTTCGTGCTGATCCCCTTCGCGCAGTCGCTACCGCAGCTGTTCGCGCTGGCCTTCGCCGCGGGCACTTTCAACGCCGTCTACGCGCCGACGTACCGGGCGTTGACCGCCGAGCTCGTGGACGCGCGCCGCCTGCTGACCGTGAACGCCCTGGAACAGACCGGTAACGGTGTGATCATGGCGATCGGTATCGGCCTTTCGGGTCTGCTCATCGCATCCGTGCCGATCGCGGTCTGCTTCTACATCGACGCTGCCACATATGGGATCTGCGCCGTCGTGCTGGCGACACTGCCCGCCACGAAGGCGGCGCGGGAACGCGCGGCGTCGACCGGGCTGCGTCGTGAACTGCTGGCCGGGATCGTCGCCGTACGCGCGACACCGGCCGTGCGGTACCCGATGCTGGTGTCGGCCACGCTCACCGTGCTCGTCGCGTTCCAAGGGCCGATGTTCTTCCCGCTCGTCGACGAGCGGAAGTGGGGCGGCGCCGCCGAAGTCGGGTACATGACGGCAATCGCGGCCGCGGGGGCCGTGGTGACCGGTATCGCGCTCGCGCGACGCGAGCGCGCCCCACTGTCGAGCCGGTACGCGCTCGGGGCGGTCCTGGTATGCGACGCCGTCGCCGTTCTCGTACTCGGCGGCACCGGCTGGTATGCCCTCGCCGCATCGCTGTGCCTACTGCTCGGCGTTACCGAAACCCTGCTCACGACATTCGCCACCACGGAGATCCAACGCCAAGCCCCACCGGAGGCGTGCGGCCGAATCTTCGCCGCGCTCGGCATCGTCGCGGAACCGGCGCGTGTTGTCGCGATGCTGGCCTCCGGTCTCGTCGTCGGCGCGCTCGGAGCCCTGCCGGGCTTCGCGCTCTCTGCCGCCGCCGAAGGGCTACTCGGCATCGCGACGATCCTGCTCGTCATCAGGACCGCGCGCCGGCCCGCCCCAATCCCCGTGTCCGCCATTCCCGAGGAGAATCCATGACCGATCCGAACCGCCTGCTCGCCGACTATGCGCGCGACAACTTCGACGAGATTCGCGAGGACTACGAATACAGCGCCGCTCGCGTCCGTGAGCTCAATATCGATGTCGAGGACCCGGACGACCTCGTCACGCACCTCGCCATCCCGTACTGCCTCGACCGGCGTCGCTACGAGGCCCTGTGCGCCGACGCATCGTTGGTCTTCGGCGCGCTCAACCGCGTAGTCGTCGCCTATGGAACCGATCCGCAGGTGCGCGCGTTCTTTCCGCACCTGGAACAATTCGAGCGGTTCCTGACCCTCCCGGTGCTGCCCGACCCGGCGATCGCGATCGCCCGCTATGACCTGGTCGAATCGCGCAGCGGCGAATTCAAGATCGTCGAGCCCAACACGTGCTGTCCCGGTGGCACGATCTGGGCGTCGATGTTCAACGACATGTTCCGTGCAGGGAACACCTACCGATTCCTGCGCGAGCACATCACCGAGGTTCCGCAGCGAATCCACAACGGGGACACGATCTACGACTTCCTGACCGAACAGCATGCGCGTCACTTCGGCCCGCGCGACCGCTACGCGTTCGCGATCGCCGACACCCGTACCGCTCCGATGGAGGCCGAACTCCACGAGCTTCGCGACGGCGCCCGCCAACGAGGGCACGCCGCGGAAAAGTGCCAGATCCAGGACTTCGTGTTGAAGTCCGACGGGCTCTATCTGGACGATCTGCGCATCGATATCGTCTACCAATTCCTCGACGTCCTCTACAAGGACGATATGGCGCAGATCGCGGCGAACTACGACGAGATCGCGGACTATCTCGAGGCGATGAAGCGCCGTCAGGTCCTCGTGGTCCAGCCATTTCCTCCGATCTTCCTCTCCGAGGACAAGTCGATACTCGCCCTGCTCACCGACGAATCGTTCAAGGACTACTTCACCCGGGACGAGCATGCGGCGATCGCCAGGCTCGTCCCGGAAACCTATCGAATGACGGAGGGAAAGGTGCGTTTCGAAGGTGAACTCGTCGACCTTCGGCGCCTGTTGCTCGAGCGAAAGGACGACTTCCTCGTCAAGGCGCAGATGGAGAGTATGGGCCGCGATATCGTGATCGGCCGCGAGGTCAGCGATGACCACTGGCGGGCGCATCTCGACGCGACCATGGGCGGACCGCACGTTGCGCAGCGATTCATCGAGGAGAAGCCCATGGAGCTGCACGCTCCCGGTGAGGTGCCGGGAGCGATTGTCCCGCTGCACTATACGCTCGCGCTCCTCATCCTCGGTGGCGAGCCTGTCGGTATGTTCAACCGCGTGTCGCCGGAACTCGTGACCAATGTGGCGCGCGGCGGCGCGTTCGGCGAAGTGATCATCTATGAGTAGATCGCGCGGATAGGAGCATCGGTCGGGAACCCGGCGCCGGCCATCCGACGGAACGCGCGCCCTTGTTCCCGATCGAGTGCGGTCTCACCCTCGTTCTTCAGGGCGAAGAAGTACACCGAAAGAGAGATGACGACAACGGTGGTGGTGCACACGATGGAGGTAATGTCATTGTGGCACAGTCGGATTCCTACTCGATATCGAAGCGTGCGTAGTACTCCGCTTCGCTCAGCTTTCCCGTGCATCCGCTGTACTCACCAAGAGAACAGAGCAGATCGGGCGCACCTCGAGGCCGAGTCGGGCTGTCCTCCCAGAAGGGCGGAGCGGTCAGGTACGGTTCGAGGATCGCCGCGAATTCCTCGTTGTCGAGCGGGTTGTCCTGACAAGGGGTGATCTCGAGGTACGTTCTGGTTCCTGCGGCGACCTTGTGATGCCCATCGAGCAGATAACGTTTCGAAGCGACACGTCGTGGTCGTGCGGGACCGGGTGCCACGAGCACTGCCACCGGTTGCGCGCCCGCCGCGATCCTGGTGCGGTACCACTCGATTCGTTCACGGTCGGGCGGCGGCCACGTATCGGTGGGAACGAAATCGCCACCGGCGCCGAATTGCAGATCTCCGGTTCCCGGTGGCCACGGCCAGGGACCCGGATGCCCCTCGACAATGATGCCCAGTTCGAGAGGCGACACATTCTCTTCGAGCCGGATTTCGTATTGTCCGGGTTCGAAGAGCTTCAGCAATGGCGTGATTCGGTCGAGCAGTTCGCGGGTCACCATGGGCCGGCCGGAATGGTCACGCTCGATAACCGGGTCGGCGAGCCATGCGGTCAGGTCGTCGAATCCGGTGGGGCGTTGTTCCGGTGCGAGCCGAGCGATCAGATGGAGATAGGTACCGCGCGCGACGAGCGCTTCGGCGTAGGCGGGCTTTCCTCGAAACCACAGAACGCTCGCCTCCGGGCAATCCTGCGAGCCGAAGACTCGGACGACTCCCGTACCGTCGACGACATCGACAAGATGACCGGGCCGTGATGCCTCCGGATCGTGGAGGGAGGCGTAGAAGGGACGGGCCCGGCGGGATGTATGCGGTTGAGCTCGCAGCGCGTCGTCGAGGTCGGTGGTGTCGAACGACACCGGGTCCTCGACCATGCATTCGGACCATTCGGTGGCGCAGCAGGACAGGTCGTGTCCGTCGGGTTCGGGTGCCAACTGCTCGGGTGTATACGCCTGTAGCCCCTCGTTCTGCTCGATGAGTCGGGAGGCGATCGCGATCATCGTCCGGTACTCCGCGGAATCTTCGGTGTATGTGCGGCGTGGCCTACCGTTCGGATGCCAGCAAATGCGGCGCCCGCCACCGCCGGACACACAATCCAGAATGCGCACAACAGGATTCATGCCGAGCTCACGATAGGCGGCGAGTACCGCATGCCCGTCGAGGACGAAGGCGAGTTCGGTGTCCTGCCCGGGACGAGAGGCATTCAGTACCAGCACTTCCGGTCGTTTTCCGGACCGGATCGAAGCCAGGGTGAGGTCGTCCGGAGTCGCGGGCGCGTAGGCGGCCACCAAGGCCGGCGAGCCCGACGTCACCAACACACCACGGTCGGGCTCGGGGTGATACACCCGCACCGGCGTCGCGACCGGCGGGTGTAGCCGCCACTGCCCCGGCGTGGTCAGCGCGGCTATCCGGTCGGCGGTTGCGGGCTGCTCGGCGAGCCGGAACGGTAGACCGGGCTGTTCGGCCAAAGCGCGCGGACGCTCCGGGCCGCACGAGGCGCGGGCCACCATGATGCCGTCCGGGCCGGGCCAGGACAACCAAGACCACTGGCGGTCGTATCGCACCGCACATCCGATCCCCGCCGAGACGATACCCATCGAAGCGTCCCCGTCGGCCAGGATTGTCGGCTCATCCGTCCACTCTATGAGCCCATGGTAGTAGCGTCCGTATCGGGCCGGGCCGTGATTCCGAGATCATGCCGCCGGCAGCCCCGCACAGTCACTTTCGCCGACGGCGCGATCTCGCCGAACGCCTCGTCGGCCTCGGTCCGGTGAGCAGGTGGGTGGTTTCTCGGTTGTCGGTGGGTATTGCCACCGGCCAAGACGTACGAGTGGAAAATTAGGTCGGTTTCCGACCGTTATGGCGTTTACCTTCGCTGACATCGACAACGAAGGGACCGAGATGCTCGAACAACCCAGCCCGGCACCAGAGGGATACAACACCGTTTCTCCCTGGGTGGTCACCGAGGACACCGGAGCGTTTCTCGACTTCGTCAGTGAGGCGTTCGGTGGCGAGGAAGTGGGACGGGTGGTAACCGAAGACGGACTGATCGGCCACGGTGAAATCCGTGTAGGCGATACCGTGGTATTGGCGTTCGACCGGCACGCGGACTGGGCCGCGATGCCGAGCCTGCTGCGGGTATTCGTCGTCGACGCGGACGCAGCCGTTTCCCGCGCTCTCGCTGCCGGCGCGCAGATCGTCACTCCGATCTCCGACGATGCATTCGGGCAGCGCGGTGGGCGAATCAAGGATCCATTCGGCAACATCTGGTGGGTGAGCTGCCACGTCGAAGACGTCACCGAAGACCAGATGTGGAAGCGGCTGCAAGATCCTGTGTATTCCGAAAGAATGCAGGTTGCCCAGGCCACGCTCGATGCCGAGCTCAGCGGCCGGCCGGCGGGCCGCAGCAGCGCGCCGGTTCGCAACGGCTCCAACTGATCAGTCCGAGTACGAGCTCCGCACCGCCCGGACCCAGACCCACCGCAAGGTGTCCGCCCGCGCACGATCGTTGCCGCGTTGGGTGGGCGGCGGGGTTGTTCCGGCGTGCTGGGCGGTTCGAGGGGGCCACATCGGACCACGGGTTGCAGGCACGATTCCGGGCGGTTTCGGGTGGTTGTTGTTCCGAACCCGGCAGAGACGCGTCGTGACCCGGCCGGGTAGATCGAGGCGCAGGTGGGCCATCGACCTGCTCGGTTGTTCTTGTTTCTCTCCGATGGACCGCACGGTAGCGTGCGGGTGATGTCGAAGGTCAAGGTTCTACTGTGGCTGGGGCATGTGGCACTGCCGGCGCTCGGGTTGTGGCTGCTGGTCTCCCGTCCCGAACTCGACATGAACTACGAGCACCACGGGACACATTTCTGGTTGGTGCTCTCCACCGCCGCCATCGCGATGGCACTGGGCGTTATGTTGTTTCGGGCCGCTCGCATGCGTGGGGACGCCAGGTTGATCCTGGTTTCACTGGCGTTTCAATTCAGCGCGGGTTTCCTCGGATTGCACGCATTGGCGACACCCGGAGTGATTCTGCTCGCGCCGAATGCCGGCTTCGTCTATTCGGTGGCCGTCGGGCTGGGTCTCGGCGGTGTGGCCGCCCTCGCGTCGGCGGTGGAATTCGGGCCCGCCGCGTCCGCCCGAATACACCGTTTCGCATGGTTGTTGTCCGCGCTGCCCACGCTGCTGCTCGGGGCATGGGCATTGATATCGATGGCGCAGTTACCGCCACTGGACCATGCGCCCGATCCGGCGGAGGCCAGAGGACCGCTGGTCGGTGTGACCTTCGTCGGGTCGGCGTGCTATCTCGTCGCGGCATTTCGCTATGGTCGCCAGTACCTGCGTCGACGAGGCGTGGTGCTGCTCAGTGTGCTCACCGCCTTCGTGCTGCTGGCCGAAGCGCTGTTCGCCGTGGGTTTCAGTCGCAGTTGGCACACCTCGTGGTGGGAATGGCATGTGCTGATGCTGGCCGCCTTCGCGCTCATCTCCGGTAGCACACACCTGCAATTCCGGCGCGAGGGTTCGACGCTCGGGCTCTTCGACGGCATCACCCTGGGGCAGACCATCGCGGGGTTGGAACGTGACTACACGCACGCGCTGAACGAGATGGTCGATGCGCTGCGCGCGCGTGCCGACGGCGGCGTCGCCTCGACCGAGCCGTTGGGCGCGGTCGGAGCCCGGTTGTCCAAGCGGTTCGGGCTCACCGAACGCCAGATCGCGGTGTTGCAGCAGAGCGCTTACGCGCTGGGGAGCGAGCGGGAGCAGGTGCGTCGGCTGGGTCTGCTGGCGGCGATCGGTGAGCGGTCGAACGTGATCCGCGGGGAACAGGAGTTGCTCGGTGAGGCGCTGCACCTCGTTTCGGAGGCGTTCGAAGGGGATCGATTCCGGCTGGGACTGGTCCGCGGCCGCGAACCGGTTTTCCCCGACGGTCGCCCCGCCGATCCGCGGTCGGTGGTGTTTCCGCTGGTCGTCAAGGGTCGCCGGGCCGGAGTGCTCGAGGCGCGACGTCCGGGAGGTCGTTTCACCGATGCCGAGATCGCGATGCTGCGATCGTTCGCCGACCGGACGTCGGTCATGGTGGAGAACGCCCGCCTGTATCAGCAGCTCGACGGGCTGTTCCGGTCCTATATGTCGCCCACGGTGGCGACCGCGCTGATCGCCGATCCGTCCGAGGCCGGACTCGGTGGTCGGATCGCCGAGGTCAGTGTGCTCATGGCCGATCTGGCGGGATTCACGCCGTTCTCCGAGTCCTCGGCCCCGGAAGCGGTGGTGCACATGTTGAACACGTATTACGGCGCGATCGTGCCGACGATCCTGGACCACGGTGGGACGGTTGTTCAGTTCGTCGGCGACGCGGTCATGGCCGTGTTCAACGCGCCGACCCACCAACCGGATCATGCGCTGCGGGCGGCCGGCGCGGGGCTCGCGCTGCAGCGGGTGGCCGCCGAAACGGCGAACGGGCACCCCGATTGGCCGCGGTTCCGGGTGGGGATCAACACCGGTCCGGCGTTGGTCGGCAATATCGGCGCGCCGCAGATGCGCAACTACACCGCAATCGGTGACACGACGAATCTCGCCGCCCGGTTGGAGAGCCTGGCCGAACCCGGAACCGTGGTCATCGGCTCGCCGACCTACGCACACCTCGGCCCGCGCGCACAGGTGCGCAGCCGTGGCACAGTAACTGTGCGAGGCCGGAGCGAACCGGTGACCTGTTATGTGTTGGATGGATTACGGTGACCACCGATTTCGAGATACTCCGTGGATTGCGTGAGCCGGAGCGGCGCGAAATCCTCGCCGCATGCACCCCACGCCGCTACAAACGCCGGGAAGTTCTCTGCCACGAGGGCGATCCCGGTGACTGTCTGCATCTGATCGAATCCGGCCGACTCATCGTCCGGGTATCCACCCCGTTCGGGGACACCGCGACGCTGACCATGCTCGGCCCCGGCCACTCGTTCGGCGAACTGGCGGTGCTCGACGGCAACTCCCGCCGAACCGCGACCGTCGAAGCGGTCGAGAACGCCGAGACGTTGACGCTCGGTCGGGACCGATTGACGGCTCTGCGGCGGAGTCATCCGGAAATCGACCAGGTCATGATCGCCACATTGGCCGCCCAGGTGCGGCGGCTCTCCGCTCAGGTGCTGGAGGCGCTGTATCTACCGGTCGAAACCCGGGTCGTACGACGTCTGGTCGACCTCGCCTCCATCTACGGAGGGTCGGGTTCCGTCGCGGAGATCCGGCTCAATCAGCAGGATCTGGCATCCATGGCGGGAACCACGCGGGCCACGGCGAACAAGGTGCTGCGCGACCTGGAACAACGCAATATCCTGGTTCTGACCCGTGGCCGTATCACTGTGATCGACCGGGCGGCGCTGGCTCGTTTTGCCCGGTGAAAACCTACTTCGCGAGCGCCCTACCACCGGTGGGGGCGACAGCGAACCATGTGCCGCCCACGCCCTGCCCCAGGAGATCTCCCGGCCGCCTGTCCTTCGAGAAGTAGTACACCGGCCAACCGCCGATGGTGATCTGGCACGAACCGTCCGCCCGCTCGACGAATCCGACCCGCTTCGGATCGACACCCGCGACGTAGAGCTTTTGTCCCCGGTTCACCAATAGCGGCGGCCAGGTGGCGGCGCAGTCGCCGTCGCAGTTCGACCGCGACGGTTCGACGGTGTCCTTGTCGAACCGGTAGAGCGCGTGACCGGCACCGTCGGTCACGCGCGCCCCGATCATCGGGTCGAGGATCGCGGTGAGCTCGACGGCATGGGTGCCGTGCGGTGCCCGCCCGCTGTAGATCTCCAGCCATCCTTGTGTTCTCACCGGTCCCTGCGCAGGTGCGGCCGGTGCGGGCCGCGCGGGTCGCACCGGGTCCGCTGTCGCAGCCGGGGGTGCGGACAGGCCCACAACAGCGGCGGCGGCAATCGCGACGGCGGTCGTATTGATCATGGTTGTGAATCTCGACATGGGATCCTCCGAACAGCGTTCATTTCCAGGTGGCCACGATTTCTCGGTCTCGCTCAGCCGCAATGCACCTTGAACGCCTCCCATTTGTCGTTACCGATGAGACCACCCCAGTCGATGCACTTGCCCTTCGCCGCGATTTTCACCGGGCCGGCGAATTCGGTGTATTCGTCGTCGTCGACGATCACACTGTCGCGGTCCTTCGATATCCGCAGTCCGGCGCCCATCCGCACAGGTTTGCCCGGCCGGTCCCGTACGGTGACGACGCAGTTGTTCTCGCCGTTGTAGGTGAGGTAGACGGCGCCACCCTCGAGGTCGCGTGAATCGATGACGACATATCCCTTACCGCACTGGCCGCCGTACGTCGCCGCGGACGCGGTTGCGGGATGGAGTCCCGCTATTCCGGCGGCAATGCCGATGGCGCTCGCGCACACCGCGATTTTCTTCCTTGTGTTCATCACGTGGAATCTCCTTCGAATAGCGTTCGTTCCAGTGGCCACAATTCTTCGATTTCGGGCCTCGTGGGTCTGTTCGCGCGCCGACGTCCACTGTGTGTCCGAGCCGACACAAGGGCTTGTCGAAACCTGCCCGCCACCGGTGCCCGCATCCACCGCGCCGTGTCCGCCGGGTCCCTCCCGCACCCCGGCAACCGGCGTCGTGCGGGAAATACCGGCCCTCGGCGACGATAGGATTTCCCGATGGCCCAGGTAGCTGTCCTCGACAACGACACCTCCGCCCCCGTATCGATGCAGGAGGCGATCCTGCGTTTGCAGACCTACTGGTCGCAGCGAGGTTGCCTGTTGAGCCAGCCCTTCAACACCGAGGTCGGGGCGGGCACCATGAACCCGGCCACGCTGCTGAGCGTGCTGGGGCCGGAAATCTGGAACGTGGCCTATGTCGAGCCGTCGGTGCGGCCCGACGACTCCCGCTACGGCGAGAACCCGAACCGGCTACAAACCCACACCCAGTTCCAGGTCGTCCTCAAACCCGAACCGGGCGACCCGCAAGAGCTGTATCTGGGGTCGCTGGCCGCGCTGGGTATCGACCTCGACGCCCACGATGTGCGGTTCGTCGAGGACAACTGGGCCCAACCGGCGATCGGGGCGTGGGGTCTGGGGTGGGAGGTGTGGCTCGATGGTATGGAGATCACCCAGTTCACCTACTTCCAGCAGGTGGCGGGCCAGAATCTGGACCCGATTCCGGTGGAGATCACCTACGGCCTCGAGCGGATCCTCATGGCGATCCAGGGCGTCACGCACTTCAAGGACATCGTCTACGCGCCCGGCGTCGCCTATGGCGAAGTGTTCGGCCAATCCGAGTACGAGATGTCGCGGTACTACCTCGACGAGGCCGATGTGGACACCACCCGCGGCCTCCTCTCCGCCTACTCGGCCGAAGCCGATCGGATGATCGCCGCCCGGCTGCCGGTTCCCGCCCACGTGCACGTCCTCAAGTCCAGCCACGCGTTCAACATCCTGGACTCGCGCGGCGCAGTGAGCACGGCCGAACGCGCGAAATGGTTCGCGGTGATGCGCAGGCAATCCCGGGAGATCGCCACCCTGTGGACGGAACTGCGGGAACAGGCAGGCCACCCCCGCGGCGTGCACGTCGCGCCCCCGCTCGCCACACCTCCGGTCGATCCGGCCACGATCACCTCGAGCCGGAACGCGGTGCTGTTGTTCGAGATCGGCACCGAGGAACTACCACCGCATATCGTGACGGCGAGCGCAGCCGATGTGCGCACCATACTCACCGAACTCTTGGACGCCACGGCCCTGCCCCACGGTGGGATCACCGTGCAGGCGACCCCACGCCGGATCGGTGTCCGGGTCGACGACATCGCCGAACGGGAACCCGACGGCGTCGACCTCCGTCGCGGTCCCAAGGTCGCCGCCGCATACGACGCCGACGGCAACCCCACCCGGGCTCTCGCCGGTTTTCTTCGCTCCCAAGGTGTCTCGGCCGATGCTCTCCGACGCGTCGAGGTCGGTGGCGTCGAGTACGTCGCGGTCGAGAGCACCCGCACCGGCCGGCCGGCACCGGTGGTGCTCACCGAGGTGCTGTCCCGGCTCACCCTGTCGCTGCGGGCGGACAAGAACATGCGCTGGCGTGATCCGGTTCTGAGCTTCTCCCGTCCGATCCGATGGCTCACCGCACTCCTCGACGACAAGGTCCTTCCGGTCACCGCGGGAACATTGGTGGCCGGTCGCGCTACCCACGGACACCGCCGATCCGCCACACCGACATTCGATATCCCCGCCGCGGACCGTTACCATTCGGCCCTCGAGACCGCCGGAATCGTCGTCGACCCCGTCGAGCGCCGCAACCGTGTCGTATCCTCGGCCGTTGCTCTCGCCGCCGCCGAAAACGGCCACATCGATATCAACGGCAACGCCGCTCTGATCGACGAGATCACCAATCTCGTCGAATCACCCACCGGCATTCTCGGCCGCTTCGACCCGAAATACCTGGACCTGCCCGAACAGATCCTGGTCACCGTGATGCGCAAACATCAGCGCTATCTTCCGGTCCACTCCGAAACCGGCGACCTGTTGCCGATATTCGTGACAATGGCCAACGGCGACTGCGATCCCCATATCGTCCGCCAGGGCAACGAAAGCGTGCTCCGCGCCCGTTTCGAGGACGCCGCGTTCTTCTGGACCTCCGACCTGACCGTCACCCCCGACGAGTTCCGCTCCCGACTGGTCACGCTGATATTCCATGAAAAGGTCGGCACCATGGCCGATCGCGCCGACCGTATCGCGGCGGCCGCCACCGAGCTCGGCACCCGTATCGGCCTCTCCGATGCCGACTCGGCGACCCTGACCCGTGCCGGCACCCTCGCGAAATTCGACCTCGCCACCCAGATGGTGATCGAAATGACCTCTCTCGCGGGCATCATGGCCCGCGAATACGCGAACAAGGCCGGCGAACCCGAACCCGTGGCCACAGCGCTGTGGGAAATGGAATTACCCCGCCAACACGGAGACGACCTCCCCGTCACCCTGCCCGGCGCGCTGCTGGCCTTGGCCGACCGATTCGATCTGCTGACCGCAATGCTCGCTGTCGGCGCCAAACTCACCGGCAGCGCCGACCCCTACGGTTTGCGGCGGGCGGCGGCCGGAATCCTGGCGATCCTGCGCAACCACCCCCAATTCGCCGACATCACCATTCCCACCGGCCTCGCGGTAACCGCCGACCGACTCCGCGAGCAAGGCCTCTCCATCGCTCCCGAGGTTCTGGCCACCGCCGAAGAACTCATCACCACCCGCTACGAGCAGCGACTCCGAGATGAAGCCGTCGACCCAGGGCTCATCGCCGCGGTGCGTCCCTCGGCCGCGGCACCGTATCGGGCGGACGATCTGATCGACCAGATCCGCGCAGCGGCCGCGGACGACCGGTTCGGCGCCCTCGTGGAAGGGCTACAGCGAATCATGCGCATCCTGCCCGCCGACGCGCCCACCGGTTACGACGCCACCCGACTCACCGGCCCCGCCGAACAACGCCTCCTGGCCGCAATGAACGCCGTCCCCGCCGCGGACGGTAAAGCGCTGACCGAATGGGTCGGCTACGGCCATACCCTGGTCGAACCTCTCACCGCTTTCTTCGATGACGTTCTGGTCATGGCCGACGATCCCGCCGACCGTGCCGCCAGGCTCGGGCTACTACGTGCGGTCCTGGCCACGGCGCCGGCCGGAATCGACTGGCGAGAGCTCCACCAATGGCTGCAGAAACAGGACGGGTAACAGGGATCACCCCCGCCGCTCGATAGGCGTTGTGGGTCGGGCCGCTGCGGACGGACCCACTCGACGCACAGCAGATCCGGCTCTCGACGTCGATCGGGACAGCGCCGAGATGACACCGCACCGGACGATGGCTTTCGCGCAGTCGGGCCGGATGTTCTCCGGGGTGCGGGGGCGGCCTAACCGTTGTGGCGGAGTTCGGTGCGGACGCGGGCGAGTCGGTTCAGCCACCAGGTGGTGCGTTCGGGGTCGGGATGGCGGTAGCGGTCGAGTAGTTCCGGGCTCGGTTGCAGTGGGGTGGTCGGTAGCCGGAGGTGGCCGTCGAGGGGGCGGAGGGGGTTGGGGGTGAGGTCGCCGTCGAGGAGGGAGGTGGTGCCGAGTCCGCAGGCATGGTCGAGGTGGGGGAGTGCGGCGGCGAGGGCGAGTTGGGCGGCCAGGCCGATGCTGGTTTCCAGGGCGGAGGAGACGACGCAGGGCAATCCGGCGGCTTCGGCGACCTGCAGGGAGCGGCGGACGCCGCCGAGGGGGGTGCATTTGATGACGGCGATGTCGGCGGCTTCGGCGACGGCCACGCGTAGCGGGTCGTCGGCGCGGCGGATGGATTCATCGGCGGCGATGGGGACGTCGACCCGACGGCGGACGGCGGCGAGTTCGTCGATGGTGGGGCAGGGTTGTTCGACGTATTCCAGTCCGGCGGCGGCGGTGTCGAGGTGTTCGATGCGGGGGACGGCGGTGGCGACGTCCCATTTGCCGTTGACGTCGATGCGGATGCGGCCGTCGGGGCCGAGGGCGTCGCGGACGGCTTCGACGCGGGCGAGGTCTTCGGACAGGGAATCGGGGTGGTCGGCGACTTTGACCTTGGCGGTGTGGCAGCCGGAGGTGGTGACGATGCGGTGGGCGTGGTCGGGGTCGACGGCGGGGACGGTGCAGTTGATCGGGATGCGGTGGCGGATCGGTTGTGGCCATCCGATGGTGGCCTGTTCGACGGTGGTGGCCAGCCAGTGGGCGGCTTCGCGGTCGTCGTATTCGGGGAAGGGGCAGAACTCGGCCCAGCCGAGGGGCCCGCGTAGCAGTATGCCTTCGCGGACGGTGATGCCGCGGAATTTGGTCCGCAGGGGGATGGCGTAGACGATGGCCGAGTCGTAGTCCAGATCGTCGAGGGTGGTCATAGGATGGTGGGGTCCTGTGGGTGCGGGGGCGGTGATGCGGTCGGCCGGCTCTCGCAGGGCGCGCGACCCGGGCATCAGGCGACGATACCGGTGTCGTAGCGACCGCGGCCGGGGAATGGTGCGTGTCGAGACGACCCGGATGCCGGCTATGGTGTCGAATTCTCGCTACCGGTGGCCACTTCCGTCGAATATCGTTGCACGATATCACTTTTCGCGTCCTTATCCGATGAAGTGACGAGGTGGACCACGGCAATCGGGAACAACATCGGTTTCGAACCATCCGAGGAGGTGGAGCTTGCGACGATACTGTGGAGTTTCCATTCCGGTGCCGCGGCTTCCGGTGTGGTCGTGGACGAACGGGGCTGTTGGCTGGGCACCAAGAGCGGTGACGTATTCACCTTGACCCCAGAGGGTGTGGTCACCGGCCGATTCCGATTGTCGGCTGCGATCGAATTCGTTGTGGCAGAAGGATCTCGGGTCTATGCCGTATGTGCGGACAACCGGGTCTACGAGCTGTCCGGCCCGGAGCCGACAGTCGCCTACGAAGTACCGGTCGAAATCGACATCTGTTCGGTCGGCATCCATGACGGCCGTTTTTGTGTCGCCGGGCGGCCCGCAGCGGGCCGGCCCTCGGCTGCCCCTGAGGGGTGTTCCGCAGCTCGTGGTCGGGCCGGCCGCAGATCGAGTGTGGCAATGCGGGTGGCGGCCGGTCGTCAATCCATGCCCTGCGACAGCGAAGCCGGTGTGGCGTGGCGGGCTCCGAGGAGGTTTGCGATGAGATCGGGGTGGCCGGGATTGGTGCCGTGGGTCACCAGCGAGGCCGATGCCGCGGCGATCCCGAGTTCCATCGCCTCCATCGCGTCGAGCCCACGGACGAATCCCACGGTCAGGCCCGCGACCATCGCATCACCGGCGCCGATGGCGTTCGCGACCGCGACCGGCGTCGCCGGGACCTCCTGCCACTGGTCCCGGCCGACCATGAGCGCGCCTTCCGCACCGAGAGACACCACCACGAGCTCGCTGACACCGCGGTCGATCAGTTCTCGCGCCGCGGTGATCCGGCTGTCCCGGTCGGGCAGCGGTCGTCCGACGCGGTGAGCGAGTTCGCGGACGCTCGGTTTCACCAGATACGCGCCGTGGCGCATCTGCCGTAGCGCCTCCCCGGAGGTGTCGAGTACGAAACGACTACCCGTACGGACCACTCGTGTGGCCAACACTTGATAGAAGTCGCTGGGCACACCGGGGGGAAGACTGCCGCTGGCCACCACGTACCGCGCGGAACGCGCGGCGTCGATCGTGGCGTCCAGGCAACGGCGCCACTCGGGTGCGGTCAAGGTCGGTCCGGGCAGAACGAACCGGAACTGCCGTCCGGATTCGTTCTCGATGACCGAAAAGCTCTCCCGGGTCGATCCCTCGATAGGGATGACCCGTCGTGGCACCTCGGCACGATCCAACAGCTCTTCCAGCACCGTTCCGGTGGGGCCGCCGACGGGCAGCACCGCCAGCACCGGCTCCCCGAGCGCGAGCACCGTCCGGGCGACATTGATACCGCCGCCGCCCGGGTCCATACGCGGCTGGGCACAGCGCAGTTTCTCCGTCGCCGTCACCCGATCCGTGGAGGTCGACAGATCGATCGTCGGATTCATCGTCACCGTGACAATGGGTGCCACCATCGCCTCCTGAACATTCGGTGCGCGTCGGGGCCGGTAACCGTGGAAGTCGGCCGAATTTCCCGGCGGTTTCGGACGAGCGGTGGGTGTGTTATTCGCCTGGCTTCACCGGGATCTTCTTTGCTTCGCCACCCGATTCGGCGACGGGCACCGACACCGTCAGGATGCCTTTCGCGTAATTGGCCTCGATCCCGTCCTCATCCGCGCCCTGCGGCAGGGTGACGGTGCGGAAGAAGGAACCGTAGTGGAATTCCGACCGGCCTTTCTTCTCCTCTTTCTCCGAACGTTCGGCCTTGATGGTCAACTGACCGTCCCGGACGGAGACCTCCACATCTTTGTCCGGATCCACGCCCGGGATCTCGGCGCGCACCACATAGTGGCCGTCGTCCATGGTGTCCTCGACACGCAGCAGATGGTTGCCGAGCATCGATGCCAGGCCCGCTGCCGGAGCCAATGAATTCCAGATATCGGTGAAATCGGGCAGCAAAGAATGCCGTTGGTCATGTGCGAGAGCGAGGCTCATTTGCTCCTCCTATCGATGGTTGTCGGGGAACACGGTCCGATTCCACCTCGGCGCGGTGTTCGCGGAATAGGGACGGCGGTCACTTCCGGCAGAGACCCATGTCGTCGCCACCGAGGACCGGCCGTCCCGAAGCCGGGCCGGTCCCGGGTCGTCGGCGCCGGTGTCGAGCGCCGATTTCGGCGTGGGCGTGGTGGCCTTCCCGGTCACGGACGGTTGCGTGTCACGATTGTCGGTGCCGCCGGGGCGACAGCTGTGATCGTCCCCGCCAGTCCGCGAACGGAGCATGATGGCCGCGAGTATCCCCGACGTCCCGACGATCGTGTCCACGGAACCGGAATCGTTTCCGTGGAGCGTGCTGACCCGCCGCCACCCCGCCATCATCGACCAGGTAGGCGATGCGCACCCCTACCCGCCCGATACCCGGCACCGTCTGGAGGAGCTGCGCGACCGGATCACCGCAACCGTGCAACCATTACCCGAGGGCAGTCCCGGAAAACCCCGATGGGACCGGTGGGGCGCGGAGTTCTACGGGCAACGGTGGCTCGATATCCCGTTCCTGTGGGCGGAAAGCTACTTCTATCACCTACTGCTCGACGCGGTCGGCTACTTCGGTCCGGGGCCCTGGCAGGGGATCGACCCGTTCACCCGCAAGCAGGCCGAGCTCACCGACCCCGCTCTCGACACCGAACTGTCCGCCGGGGCCGAGCCCGACACCCACGTACCGGAACAACGCACCGCCGCGTTGATTCATGCCGCGCTGTGGGGCAACCGTGCCGATCTGGGGTTCCGATTGGCCGGTTCGCCCCCGACCGCCCACGAAGCACCCGGCGACATTCTCGACGATCACACCACCGAGGTGGCCGACCACCTCAACCGCCACATCGCCGGAACCATTGCCCTGATCGCCGACAATGCCGGACGTGAGCTGATCCCGGACCTGGTGCTGATCGACCACCTCTTGCGGCTGCACCCGGCCTTGACCGTCGAACTGCACCTGAAACCACAGCCCTACTACGTCTCCGACGCCACCACCTCGGACCTGCTCGCCGCCCTCCAACGCCTCGCGGGTATCCTCGGGCAACCACGTGCGGTGGCCCGCCGACTCGCCACGGCCATGACCGGTGGGCGTCTACGGGTACGGACGCACGAGTTCTACTGCGCACCATTGTCGTTTCATCATCTACCGACCGACCTGCGTGCGGATCTGGCGCTGGTCGACACGGTGATCCTCAAGGGTGACCTCAACTATCGGCGGCTTGTCGGGGACCGTCATTGGCCCGCCACGACATCCTTCACCGAACTCACCCGGTATTTTCCCTCTCGAGTGATCGCGCTGCGGACCCTCAAATCCGATGTGGCCGTAGGGCTCGACGCCCATGTGGTCGCCTCCCTCGAACGCACCGAACCCGGCTGGCGGACCAGCGGGTCGCACGGTGTGGTGCAACTGGCGTGATCTGCGAATGAGCGACAACTTCCGGGGCCACAGCGAGTTGGAAGAACAGAGAGCCGAAGAGGCGCGACAGAGAGCGCGGAAGGCGCAGCCGATCCGGGAAGCCGCTCGGCAGGAGATCGAACAGCAGGAACGCGACCGGCGAACCCGGGCGGCCCGACAAAAACAGCGTGAGGCCGTCGAGCGGTTGGCGCAGCACGCTCGTCTGGCGCGGGAAGCGGCGGAACGTGGGGAGATACTGCCCATGACCGGCCGGGAGGCAGCGGATCTGTTGGCCGTCTCACGGCCGGTACCGGGGAGCGACACGCCGCATCGGGGACACCCACCGGTCGGTTCGAGCAACGGCGCGCGGGACAGATCCCACAGGGAGCGGGGTATGGAGCGCGAGCGCTGAATCTCGGCCGCCCTCGTCGACCACCCGATACCGCCGCAATGGGTCCGGTATCACCGCGGTCGGGCGGCGAGCCGGTTGAGCAAGGCCGTGAACTCTTCGGTGGGCTGCAATACGAGCGAACCGTCGGTCGATTCGACGTGGACGGCGAGCTCGATGTGGCCGTCGAACCATCGGTACAGATGCGGACTGATCGGTTGCGGCTCGTTCACGAAGTGGTGTGCTGCGAGGGTGGCCAGGATATTGCCGGCATGGAGCACTTCGATCCCATCGATGGGGGCGGCGCGAATGCCGAGTTCGGCGGGGACGGTGAACAACACTCCCTCCGGGCCGACGACATCGGGGTAGTCACCGAGCCACCGCGCATGGGCGCTGGTGTAGTCGTCACCGGCGAGCAGAAACCACGGTGGTGCGCCGTCGGGGAAATCGGCCTCCTCGACGCTCAGCGGGCCGTCACCTCGGGTGTTGTGCTCACCGAGAGCGAACAGATCGTCCGCATCGACCTCCCATTTCCGCAACAGCGGGTAGGTCACCGGGGAGATCGTATGCACACCATCGAGGACCACGCGCTGCACCAGACCGGGAGCCAGCGGTCGGCACACACACTCCAGGTGGTCGGGGCCGGTATCCGGATACAGCCGGGTGCGCACCAATGCCTGCATCTCGGCGAAATCCTTGTCCTCGAGCCGGTCGGCGTCGTTGACCTCATAGTGGACCAGACCGGTGCCGACGTGGTCGGCGACCAATGCCGCCCAGTCCTGTTGGGGCGCGGCGGCGACCTTACGGGTCAGGTTTTCCAGATAGTGGACCGTGGTCCCGCCCGGACCGGTCACCGTCACCTCCCCGAGACCGGTCACCCGGGCGATGAGCCCGTGTAACTCGACTGCAGTGCAGAACAACTGGGTGACCTGCTCGCGAACCGTGTCCATTGCCTGCCCTTCCGAGGTCGGTACAGGCCGGAGTGTGCGAAATGGCCTGTCGACCGAACATATCCGTGCGCACCGACAGATACGCGATTTCGACTTTTTCGTTCCGTCTGCGTTCCTTGCGCCCGCGGGTGGTGGCAGGCTCTGCGCTCATGAGCGCTCACGTAGTAGTGCTGAACGGCCCGGCAGGGGTGGGCAAGACCACGGTGGGGCGGCAGTTGGCGGCCCACACGGCCAACGGTGTCTGCCTTGTCGGCGACTCGATACGCGAATTCGTCATCACCCGGGATCGACACCGTCCTACCGGTTTGGCGTTCCGGGCCACTGCCGCGTTGATCGAGGTGTATGCGGAAGCAGGGTTCGAGCGGATCGTCTTCGATTACGTCTTCGAGGGTCCCGAGCACCTGCGACCGTTTCGGGTCGCCTTGTCCCCGGCACTGGATTTCACCTTGATCACGCTCTGGACCGAGCCCGAGGTGCTTCGCGCCCGCAAGGTGGCCCGTGGTCGTGGGGACGAGGACGTCACCGATCGGGTCGGGCACCGTCTCGATCTCACGCGCGCCAATCTCGCCGAGCTGGGTATCGTCGTGCCGACGGACAACGGCGTGGCCGATATCGTGACAACAATAGAGCGTCTTCTCGCATCGCCTTCCTGATCGGCGCGCTCGCCTGTTCGCCGGCTGTTGCTCGGCCTCGGCGGAGATGTCCTCGATCCGATCATCGAAGCGGTGCTCCCCTGGGTCCCATGGTTTTCGGCGGTTCCCTCATACTCACCGCGCCCCTGACCGGCCCTGCTCATGCTGCGTGAACTCGGCTTCTCACCATGGCAGTACGGGCTCGTCCGCGGAAATCCTGCGGGCCTGTTGGTTCGGCCTGCTGCGGGCCGGCACCCGGGTCTCGATCGACTTCGCCGCCGTAGGACCTGCGGGATAGTAGAGATCGTCGTGGTCGGTACCACGGTCATCGGAGCGTTTCGCGTCTGTGGGCAGGTGCGGCATGGTGGCTCGAGCGCGAACAGCGGAGCATCTGCGGGCGAGGCGCATCGGATCGGCGGCGCAGGAGAACTTGTGACCCGACGGTGTTTCTGTTCATGCCCTATCGCGCGGAAGTGGTATGAGATATGATCAAAGTTATTGTGCAACAATAACTTTCGGGGGTTTCTTGTAGTTGTCTCATCAGCGCATGGATGTGGTAGCGGTCTGGTAGACCGTATGTGTGCCGACCGTTCGGTGGCGCGATAGAGCGCTGTGGATGGTTCTACTCGGCATTTTGCCGATCGTTTTCGGTTGTCCGGGAGTCGTGTCGGTCTTCGCTTGATCGTGCGCGGACCCGTAGGAGTGGTCGGCCATTCTGATGTCACGAATTCGGCAGATGTTCGGTGCGACCGGGTCGGTGTTGTCGCAATGGCCGATTCCTCGAATTCATGGAAAAACATTGCCGCAGAAAGGAAAAGACAGTGGAGATAGCCGAAGAACTGGTACAGACCAAGGTGGCGCAATTCGGCGCCGTATTGCAGAACAGGAAAACAAAGGGATTCGACATGGCGGCGGGTTTGGATCTCGATGCGACGGCCCGCCGAGTGTTGCAGGCGGTGCAGGACTTCGACAGAAGGCGGCCGATCGAGATCGAAACGGACGGCTGGTCATACACGATTCACCTCGATTCGGAGGATGTATCCAGAATTACCTCGGATCCCGGTTATTTCGCCGGCGCCCTCGCTGCCGGCGCGGCGGACATACCTCAGGTCGCGGCTCTGTTGTTGCCGCTGCTGTCCTTCATAAACATCGCATCGGATGGGATAGAGAACGTCTTGAAGTACGCCAGGCACGGGACGGTCAAATTGGTCGGAGTGTTCCCGTCGCCGGTCGCTCTTCCGTATCCCGGAGACCCCTCCCGCGGAGGGTCGCTTTGCGATCCGAACGATCCGAACGATCCGTGCAACACGCCCATCGAGTGGAATGAAGACGACGGACGCGATTTGCCGTGGAAAAGAAAGAAAGAGGGGTGGCAATTGTGAGGGGAATTATCTCCCGGATGAGGATCACCGGGATCGTACGGGAAAGCGGTGCGCGCTCCGGAAGGGAGAAATGAACATGGCGTATATCACCGAACAGCAGGTCCAGGCCAAGGCTGCGCAACTCAGGGATGTCCTGTATAGGAAGAGGTTGGAAGGATTGAACATGGAAGCGGTCCTGGACCTCGACGCAACCGCACGCCAACTTCTACAACTGGAGCAAGAATGGCGATCCGATGATACTCCTGCGATCAAGGCCGAACTCCACGGTTTCTGCAACCTGTGCTACACGATCCACCTCAGCCCGATGGCCGTATCGATGCTCATCAAGGGCGGTAGCGTAATCGGCAAACACCTTCGCAAGGCCATAAGCAAATTCGCGGAACTCGAAGAGATTTTCATTCCGCTGTTCATCCTTATCGAGGCCGAAACGGATTCGATCGCAGCCGTCTCGAAGTCCACCGGGGGCGGACCGGTCAGGCTGGAAGGGGTCCTCCCGGTGCCCTATGCCGTGCCGTTTCCCGATGATCCCGATTTCTGGCCCGACGAACACCCTCGGTCCGGCACCGGCAACGGTGGCGATTCGGGTGGTGGAAGTTCGGGTGGTGGCGACAGTGGATGGAGCGGCGACGGGGATGGCTGGCCCGGCGGAACGCGCGGCGGGCCCGGGGATATCTGGGATCCCGGTGACGTCTGATTCGAAGGTCGTGCATCACCGTTTCGCGTCACGAATCCGGTAGTACGACCTTCCGAGTGCGTATCCGACACCGCACCCGCGTCACACGCCCGGGTGCGGTGGCAGACCGCCCGCAACCGTTTCGGTCGTTCCGGTGCGCCCACCCCGAATCGGGCCGCACGATGGTTGCGGATCCGACGACCCGAACTTCGAAACGGCGTTTCGGGGATGCGCTATGCGTCGTCCGGGTCGAGTCCGAGCGCAGCGACGGACATACGGTCGAGGGTGTCCAGTAGTGCTTCCTCGTCGGCGTCCTCGCCTTGGATCAGCCACAGATACAGTGTGTGTTCGACCATTGCGAACATGGCGCGGGCCGCGAGTCGCGGATCGAGTCCCGGCCGAACCAGACCCTCGTCCTGCCAGCGGGTGATCGCCCGGGCGGTGCGATCGACGAGTTGGCGTCGATGTTCGTGCCGCAGCCGCTGGAACTCCACGTTGAAGGTCGCGACCTGTTCGACGATCGCCATCATTCGGGCGTTGCGCCGATAGGCCCGATAGTAGGCCCGATTGGCCGCGATCAGTTTGGCGGCGGGGGACAGGCCCGTGGTCTTCTGCTCCCACCGGTGCATGTCCTCGAACAGTCGCGTGCTCAGCTCGCCGAAGATGTCTTCCTTCGACTGGAAATACCGGTAGAAGGTGCCGTAGGAAACACCGGCCTCCCGGGTGATCTGCTCCACGCGGGCATCGAGGAAACCGACGGTTTCGAATACGGTTCGGGCGGCGTCCAACAGCGCGTCGCGCGTTCTACGGCCCCGCGGCGTCAATGTCTCGACTGCCGTGGGCGGGCCATTGACAGACGACTTCGCCACGGCCCACACTTTCCAACAACATGACATGACTGTCAAGTCATGTTTCTGCCGTCGAATCGGCACCGCAGTGGAAGGAGCGCCATGTCCGCCGCCAATCCGAAATACGACCTACGCGGAATCAACCACCTCGCTCTGGTGTGCTCCGATATGCGACGAACGATCGACTTCTATTCGGGCGTCCTCGGCATGCCGCTGGTCAAGACCGTCGAACTGCCCGGCGATATGGGACAACACTTCTTCTTCGACTGCGGTGGCGGAAACACCCTGGCCTTCTTCTGGTTCGCGGATGCGCCCGATGCCGCGCCCGGACTCGCGGCGCCGAAGGGGCTACCCGATGAGGGAGAGCTGCTCAGCGCGGTGGGGTCGATGAACCATGTGGCGTTCACGGTTCCGGCGGAACTGTTCGACGAGTACTACGAACGGGTTCGGGCCGAGGGCATCCGGGTCAGCCGGATACTCAACCACGACGATAGTGCGGCGGGGGTCTCACCAGAGGTGCATCCGGGTACTTTCGTGCGTTCGTTCTATTTCCGGGACCCGGACGGTGTGCTGCTCGAATTCGCTTGTTGGACCAGGAAGTTCACCGAAGCCGATGTATCCCATGAACCGAAGACCGCCACCGATCGCCGCGTCCCGACCGGTCACTGACAACACTCGCGCACCGACGTTCGCAAACCCCGACCATTCCCGTGCCCTTCACACCACCCGAGAGGAACACCCCCGATGCCGCGTCTGCGTGAAGTGCCCCGTGCCGAAGTCACCGACGAGAAGATCCTGTTCTTCTACGATCGCCTGTTCGGCCCCGACAAGGACCCCGCCGTCGACCACGGCACCGTCCACGGCACCCCCGGTGACTGGTGGACCGTCTTCGCGCAATCGCCGGATGTCTTCCGTCACGCCGTCCAGGGTTTCGCCCTCTACCGCAAGGCCACGCTGGATCCGACACTGCGGGAACTGGGGCAGTGTCGGGCCGGGTACGCCCGCGGTAGCCAGTTCGTGTTCTCCCAACACTGCAAACAGATGCGTTCGCTGGGGGCGCCCGAGGAGAAGATCGCCGCCATCCCGCACTGGCAGATCAGCACGTGTTTCTCCGAACTCGAGCGAGCGGTCCTGGCCTATACCGACGGTCTCGTCCTCGACGGTGGGCGGGTTCCGGATGAGGTCTTCGCGGTGTTGCGGGCAAATCTGAGCGACCCGGAGATCCTGCAGCTGACCTATATCACCGCCCTGTACGACATGCACGCCACCATGTGTCGGGCGCTGCGCCTGGAATTCGACGACCGCCCCGAAGCGGTCGCCGAGGTTCGGGTTCCCGACGGGGCCCGGGCGCGGGATCTGTCCGCCGACCTGTCGGGAGAATGAGCCGAGCCGCCTTCCCGACGCGGAACGGTCGTCACGAACGGGTGAACGTCCCCATCCCCGCGGTGTCGTAGTACTCCAGGGTCAGGGTCCCGTCCTCGAAACGGGCCTCGGAGACCGTACCGGAACTCGCGTCCTCACCCGAGGGGGTGAACACGAATGTGTCACCATCCCAGTGTCGTAGCGGTACCGTCGTATTCTGCGGACCCAAGGTCAGTGTCAGCTCGTCGTCGGAGACCGCCACGGTCGCGGGCCCGTAGTAGGCATTGCCGTAGGTGCCCGCATACGACGCCAACGGGCGTGCCGGGGCCGGATCCGCCGGTGGAGTCGCACCCGCCAACTTTCCGGTCGGGGCGTTCATCCGGTCGAACACCGAGCGATACAGCGACCACCAATCCTGCCGGATCTCCCCGAACTGCACCAGATCCGCGAATTCGGCGTTCAGTGTCTCCGGCACCCCGATCGGAGCCGCATTGGTCAAGGTCACGATTCCCACCCCCGCCGAGGGGATCAGGGTGAACGCCGTCGATGCGCCGAGGGTGAACGCACCGGAATGACTCAACACCACCCGCCCGGCCGCCGACGTGTTCACATTGAAGCCGAATCCGTAGGTCCCGGTCCGTGCGGTCGGCGTAGCAGGTGGTGTCGACACCGCCTGCGGGGATATCGCGGGCAACAGCGCCTCCGGCGCCACGAGCTGCTGCTGTCGATGTGATCCGTTCGCCGACACCATCAGCATCCAGCGCGCCATATCGGCCACCGACGAACTCACTCCACCGGCCGGCGACTGTGCGTCGGGTTGTCTGCCCGGGTTGGGTCGACGGTATTCACCATCGACCCGCACATGTCCGTCGGCGCGATCGGGGGCCGCCATATAGTCCGCGTATCGCGAGCTCGTAGAGTTCATGCCGAGCGGACCGTAGAGCGCCTGTTCCGATAGTTTCGCCCAATCCGTTCCCGCCGCCTCGGCCACCGCCGTCGCCGCCGCGGTCACCCCGAAGTTCGTGTAGGCGTAGGAATCGCGGAAGGGACCCAACGGCAGCAGCCGCAACCGTTGGAGCACCTGCGTCCGGTCGTATCCCAGATCCTCCAGCAGATCTCCGGCATGGTCGGGCAGCCCCGAGCGGTGCGCGTAGAGATCACCGATCGTCACATGGTCGCTCACATACGGATCCGACAACGCGAACGTCGGCGCCAACTGCCGCACCGGGGTGTCCCAGGTGACCTTCCCCGCGGTGATCTGCCGCGCCACCACCGTCGCCCCGATCGGTTTCGACAGCGATGCCAGTTGGAACACCGTATCCGGGCCGACGGGCTGTCCCGTCTCGACGTCCCGTACCCCGAAACCGCGCTGGAATGCGACGGTCCCGTTGCGCACCACCGCGACGGCCATCCCCGGGATACCTGACGATTCCAGCAATTCCTCGGCGAGTCGTTCCACCTCTTCGACCGCGCGATCGATCTGCTGCTCGGTGATCGCGATACCGGCCACCTGATCCGGCGGCAGCGTGGTCGCGCCGACCCGGGTCGCCACCGGTTCCGAGTCTTTGTTCTCGCAACCGGCGAGTCCCGCGATCAGCATTGTCGTGAGACCGAGCACCGCAAGTCGACGTCCACGCATGATCGCCTCCGGGCTGTCATCCCCCCGGGTTGTCATCGATGACGAACACGCAGTTCGAGGGTAGTCCCGCGATATCGTTCGCGAAATATCGGCGGAACTCCCGTGACCGGTCCGTGGCGACATGGGTGGGCCCGCGTGTTAATTTGCTCCGGTGGCCGCTTCCCTCGATGCCGTCGACCAGGCCACCCGTTACCTGGATCTCGCCGGGGTGCTCGCCTGCGCCATGCTCGGTGGTGCCATATCCCGCACCGAAGGCCTGGACCTGTTCGGTTTCCTCGTGGTCGGCATCGTGTCCGGGCTCGGCGGCGGAATAATCCGCGATACCCTGCTCCAGCAGAGTCCGCCGGTGGCGCTCACCGATTACGCCTACCTACCCACCGCCGTGCTCGGCACCCTGATCTCGTTCGTCATCTCGCTCAGCGAACATGCCTGGGACCGCCTGTTCACCGTGCTCGACGCCGCAGTCATCGGTTTCTGGGCGGTCACCGGCGCCCAGAAAACGCTCGCCGCGGGATTGGGTTGGTTACCGGCCGTGCTGTTGGGCATCACCACCGCGGTCGGTGGCGGCGCAACCCGTGACGTGCTGTTACGTCGGGTTCCGGCCGTATTCGGCGGCAACGGCCTGTACGCGACGGTGGCCGCCGTGGTGGCGGGCATCATGGTGATCTGCACCTATCTCGGTGTTCCGGTGGTCGGCATCGTCGGGGGCGTGTTCTTCTCGCTGGTGCTGCGTCTGGCCGCGGTCCGCTTCGGATGGGGGTTGCCCAACGGGCTCGAATGGCAACCGCATACCCGCCTCGCCGCCGTCCTCGGGCGGGGCGCCCGTCGCGCCCGCCGCCGACGCACCCGCATTCGTCACGACCGGCCGCCGGAGGAGAAGAACGAAAGCCCCTGATCCGTTCGCGCGGGGTCGGTGGGCGTCGGCGTCATCCGCCCGAGACGAAACGTTCCGCCTCGGCGGCATGGGACTCGCTGACGTAGATGTCGTAACGCTTCGCCTCGAGGCTCTGCACACTGGAGAAGTCGCGGCGACCGCCCGTCGACCAGTGCGCGACGAACCCGAAGACCGCGCCCCACAGGGCACCGATGAGCACGGTGGTCACCAATACCCAGATCCAGGCGACGGGACCACTGGTGAACAGTCCGAACAGCAGGCCGATCAACAGGCCGAACCACGCGCCGCCGGCGGCGCCTGCCAGCGCGGATCGCGCGTTCGTCATCCGCCCGGTGATCTGCTCCACCGTCCGCACCTCGTCACCGACGATCCGTAGGTGCTCCACCGGGAACCCGGCATCGGACATCCGGTCGACGAGGTGTTGCGCGGCCGGATAGTTGTCGAACGAAGCGATCCGCCGAGTGCCGGACGAGCCGACCGGCCGGGTCTCGGGTGCGTGGGGCTGCGATGGAGCCGCAGGCTCGAAATTCGTCATCGATCCTCCACGGTTCGTGGGTTGTCGGAAGATACATCGCCGTGGTACCCCGTCCCCTCGCCGGTATTCACCGCCCGCTGCCGGAGCCGGACGAGCCCGCGGAAGACAATCGACATGCGTGATGTTTCACCGACGTGCGGTTATCACTTCTCGATCGGTCGCGTACCCGGGCGGGTGAACCGGAGTCCGTGGCATTGGTGCATACGGTCGAACGCGCGGTGGCGGCGGAGCGCCTCGGATACGGACGGTTCTGGGTGGCCGAACATCACGCCGTACCAGGGATCGCCTCCGGGTCGCCGCCGGTGTTGCTGGGGGCGATCGGGGCGCGGACGTCCTCGATTCGGATCGGATCCGGGGGCGTGATGCTGCCGCATCACCAACCCTTGGTGGTCGCGGAGCAGTTTCTGATGTTGGAGGCCCTGTACCCAGGGCGGATCGATCTCGGCCTCGGGCGGTCGCTCGCATTCACCGCACCGGTGCGGCAAGCGCTGCGCCAGGACAGCGCCGCGCCGGACCGGTTCGAGGCGGATATCGCACAGGTGCGCGATTATCTGGATCGGCGGGCGCCGATCACCGCGCACCCGGTCACCGAAACCGTCATCCCGCTGTTCGTCCTGGCCACCGGCAAAGGGCTCACCGTTGCCGCGCGGCTGGGGTTGCCGGTGGTCCTCGGCGGACCCGTCCTGGATCGCCCGGAATCGGCGGAGTTGCTCGCGAACTATCGACGCGATTTCCGGCCGAGCCCACGAGCCGATCACCCCTCGGTGACCATTGCGGTGGACGTTCTCGTCGCCGATACCGACGAGCAGGCCCGTGAGCTCGCCCTCCCCGAGGCGTGGGCGTTGGCGCGGTCCCGCAGCACCGGTGAGTTCCGGGCCCTGGAAACCGTCGCCGCAATCAAGGCCGAACGGTGGAGCGAGCAGATTCGACGCCGGGTCGACCAGGCATTGCGGCGCACGGTGGCGGGTTCGCCGGCGACGGTACGGCGGCGCCTGGAACAGTTGGCCGAACGAACCGGGGCCGAGGAATTCCTCGTCACGACATCGACATACGACCGCGATGCGCTCGCGGCATCCGATGCCGCTGTGGCCCGGATATTTCTCGACCGACCGGCCCTGGTCGGCGAACGTAGGTGATCGAGCGCACAACCGGGTGAGGGCGTTCGCCGGCGGTGGGGGCGCGGTTCGTCGGCCGGCATGCTATGCCGGGTGTGGCTGTTTCTCGCCGTGCTCGGCGCTTTGGTTGTGGTGACGGGCCGGTTGCCCGTCGACGACGCTCTCGATATCGGCGTTCACCGGGCGGGACCGATTCTGGGTTTCTTGGTCGCGGTGACAGTATTGGCCGAATTGGCCGACAGGGCAGGGGTTTTCGATGTGGCGGCGCATTACTGCGCCAGGCTCGCCCGTGGTTCGACACCATTGCTGTTCGTATTGGTTGCCGCACTGGCCACGGTGACGACCATCACGATGAGCCTGGACACCACCGCGGTGCTGCTCACTCCCGTGGTGTTGGCGACGGTGGCGCGACTCGGTTTGGCGGCCGCGCCGTTCGCGCTCCTGGTGGTGTGGTTGGCCAATACCGCCAGCCTGCTGTTGCCGGTATCGAATCTGACGAATCTGCTCGCCGCCGACCACACCGGGCTCACGGCATGGGAGTTCGCCGGCCGAATGGCATTACCGCAACTCGTCGCGGTGCTTTCGACCGTGGGTTTTCTCGGTGCGGTTTTCGTGCGCAGCCTGCGCGGGCGCTACCAGGTGCCGGAGTTCGCCGAGCCGACGGACCGGCTCCTGTGCCTCGTCTGCGCGGCGGCCTGTCTGGGTTTCGCGGCCGCGGTCGCCGCGGGGGTGACTCCATGGCAGGCGGCGACGGCGGGCGCCGGTGTGACGGTGATCGCTTTCGCCCTGCGTGCCCGCGAACAGTTGCGGCCGGAGTTGCTGCCGTGGCGACTGGTGGTCACCACCGAAGGGCTGTTCCTGGTGGTCACCGCTCTACTGCACCACGGTCTCGGGGATCTGCTCACCCGGTGGGTCGACGGCTCGGAGCTGCGCACCGTTTTCGTCTCGGCCGGCGCGGCCAACCTGGTCAATAATCTGCCCGCCTATCTGGCGATGGAAACCACCGTTCCCGCAGACGATTCGGCGCGGATATGGCCGGTTCTGCTCGGAACCGATATCGGTCCGTTGATCACCATGTGGGGGTCCTTGGCCACGCTGTTGTGGGCCGACCGCTGTCGTGCTCGCGGCGTACCCATCGGGGCCGGGAGATTCGCCGCACTCGGCCTGGTGGGTGTGCCGCCGATTCTCTGGCTCACCTGGGCCACGATTGGCACGTAGGACCGGTACCCGGCCGAACCCGTTCACCACGACGGTCGTCCATCCGTTACGATCACTGCTGCCTCTCGGTCCAGCAACCGGCCGCTGAGTCTGTGGACGCGCGCCACGGCGCGTCGTTGCTTGTGTGATCGGAGGCCATGGTGTCGGTGCATCCTGACGAGATCTGCGTGATCGCCGTATTCACGATCGGCATATCGATGGTCACCGCTGCCCGATGTGGCGATATGGCCGCTTCCGCTGTCCGAGAGGGTTTCGGTGGTGGTCGTGCGCAGTGATGCCTTCGACGCTCATATCGATGTGACCACCGATATGAGCGGGTTCGATCGGGAACCGTGTGTACTGCTGGTCGAGGACGATCCCGGCGATGCCCTGTTGGTCGAGGAGCTGGTCGCCGATGCGGCACCCGGTCTGCGTCTGGAATGGGTACGCACCCTCGCCGAGGCGGCGGACCGGCTGCGAGTGGAAACCCCCGACTGTGTCCTGCTCGATCTGCATCTGCCCGACGCCCAAGGGCTGGAAGCGGTGGCCCGGATCCGCGCGCACAACGATCAGGTCGCGGTGGTGGTGATGACCGGACTCGACCAGGAACGCACCGGTTTGGCGGCCCTGGCCTCCGGGGCGCAGGACTACCTGGTCAAAGGTCGGGTGGAACCGGAACTGTTCGCGCGTGCCGTGCGCTATGCCATCCAGCGCAAACAGGTCGAACGCGCCGGCGCAGCATTGCAGGCGAGTCGGATGCGGGCGCAGGAGAACGCTCGTCTCGAGCGGGGACTGCTGCCGACTCCGCTGTTGGGCGCCGACCGTGCGGTGGACGTGATCTCCCGATACCGACCCGGTCGCGCGCATTCGCTGCTCGGTGGCGATTTCTACGATGTGGTGCAGGATTCCGACGGCCTCGTGCACGCCATCATCGGTGACGTCTCCGGTCATGGCCCCGATGCCGCCGCCACCGGCGTCGCCTTGCGGCTGGCCTGGCGCACACTGGTCCTCACCGGGGTGACCGGGTCGCGGCAGCTGCGGCTGTTGGAACGGGTGCTGTTGGCCGAGCGGACCGATCGGCTGACCTTCGCCACCGCGACGAGTCTGGTCCTCGACCCGTCGACCCGACGAGTGCTGATACGGCGCGCCGGTCACCCGGGCATGCTGCAGCACGCCCGAGGCGAGCTGCGGTGGCTCGAGGTTCCCGGCGGCCCGGCGCTCGGGTTCATGCCCGACCGCGCGCAGTGGCCCGCCACCGAGATCGAGTCGGCCGCCGAGACCGGGCTGATGCTGTTCACCGACGGCCTGTTCGAGGGCCGGGTGGGTCGAGACGGCGCGCGGCTCGGTGAGCACGGTCTGCTGCATATTGCCCGGGCGGTTGCGGTGGAAGGACCGGAGGCCTTCGTCGACGAGTTGATCGGCCGAGTGGAGGACCTGGCCTCCGAGGCCGGCGGACTGGACGACGACCTGGCCATTCTCTATTTGCGTTGGAACGACCCGCGGAGAGGCGAACTGCCATGACGAACATGGAGTCCGGACCGGTCGCCAGGATGACCGCGCAACTGTGGTTCCAGTTGGTGTTCGCGTTGATGATTCTGCTCGTTCTGCTGGGTGCCGTCGCCGGAGCCCAGGTCATCGGCCACACCAATCACGTCACCGATCGGCTGGTGGAGCATACGCTGCCCGCATCCGCGGAGGCCTATCGATTGCAGAGCGCGCTGATCAACCAGGAGACGGGTCTGCGCGGCTATGCCATCGCCGCCGATCCCGAGTTCCTCGAGCCCTATATGCGGGGTAAACAGGATCAGGAGCGCGCGGCCGGGCGCCTGCGCGAGTTGTTGGCCGATCGACCGGATCTATTGGCCGACCTCGACGAAATCGAGCGCGGAGTACGGCAGTGGCGCACCGAGTACGCCGACCCGCTCGCCGCGGCCCCGAGCGCTGATATGGCTCGCGCGCGCAGCGCCGCGACCACCGCGCACGCGAAAACCGTCTTCGACCACATGCGTGCCGCGTTCACCGCCCAGAACGATCATTTGGCGGCCGCCGTCGTAGAGGACGGCCGGGCCCTGGACCGAGCCCGCGCCATCCGCAATGGCGTACTGGTCGGCATGGTGCTCGTTTTCCTGCTGACGGGCACCGTATTGATCGTGCTGCTGCGCAGGCTGGTCATCCGCCCGCTCGCCGAGCTCGCCAAGTCGTCGCTGCGCGTGGCGAACGGCGAATTCGACCATCACATCGATGGTCGGGGACCCGCGGATGTGGTCCAGGTCGCCGCGGCGGTCGAGGATATGCGGACGCGCATCGTCACCGAGCTGAGTTCCTCGCGGTCCCAGTGGCTGCTGCTGCAACAGCAGAAGGCCGATCTGGATCTACAGGCCGAGGAGCTGCGGCGCTCCAACGCCGAGCTGGAACAGTTTGCCTATGTCGCCTCGCACGATTTGCAGGAGCCGTTGCGCAAGGTCGCCTCGTTCTGTCAGTTGTTGGAGAAGCGCTACGGTTCTCAACTCGACGAACGTGGCAAACAGTACATCGATTTCGCCGTCGACGGCGCCAAACGCATGCAGGTGCTCATCAACGATCTGCTCACCTTCTCCCGCGTCGGCCGGCTCAGTGAGGGAATCGAACCGGTCCGTCTCGACCGCCCACTGGAGAAGGCGCTGACCAATCTGTCGGGCCTGATCGAGGACACCGACGCCGTTGTCGAGCGGCCCGAGCAACTGCCCGAGATCATGGGCGAGGCAACGCTGCTGATCATGCTGTGGCAGAATCTCATCGGCAACGCGATCAAATTCCGCAAGGCCGATCTGACGCCTGTTGTGCGGATCACCGTCGAACCGCTCGATGACGATCCATCCGGTCGGCTGTTCTCGGTGATCGATAACGGTATCGGTATCGCACCGGAATTCGCGGAAAAGGTGTTCGTCATCTTCCAACGCCTGCACGCTCGTAACGAATACAGCGGCACCGGCATAGGGTTGGCCGTGTGCAAGAAGATCGTCGAATACCACGGCGGTCGCATCTGGATCGATACCGAGTACACCGAGGGAACCCGCATCTGCTTCACCCTCCGGGCCGTCGCCCCCGTGGTCGCGGATGAATCCACCGCGATATCTGTCGACGCGGAACAGGCCGGGGCCGTGTCGACGTCCACCGCCACACCGGGATCCACCACAGAAGGAGCCACCACATGAGCATGTCGCCGGGCCGGCCGATCGATATCCTCCTCGTCGAGGACGATCCGGGCGATGAACTGATGACCAGGGAGGCGTTCGAGGACAACAAGATCGGCAACACCCTGCATGTCGCCCGTGACGGGCAGGAGGCGCTGGACTTCCTGTATCGACAAGGCGAGTACGCGGACGCACCTTGTCCGGATCTCATCCTGCTGGACCTGAATCTGCCGAAATACGATGGCCGGCAGGTGCTGGAGAAGATCAAGGCCGACCCCGAACTCTCACATATCCCGGTGGTCGTCCTCACCACTTCGGCCGCCGAGGAAGATATTCTGCGCAGCTACAAACTGCACGCCAACGCCTATGTCACCAAACCGGTGGATCTCGACCAGTTCGTGGCCGCCATCAAACAGATCGATGAGTTCTTCGTGCAGGTGGTGCGACTGCCGCGCGCCCGATAGGCGCGCGGCGGATCGGCCGGTTCAGTTCGCCGCGGTGTTGGTTCCCGCGGCGAGCGCGGCATCCAGCGAATCGTAGACGGCGAGCAGCTTGTCCAATGCCGTCAGTTCGATAGGGCGACGTACGGCGTCGGAAGCAACCACACGCAGCCGGTCCTCACGGCCTTCCGAGACCACCAGGAGCGCGCTCAGACCGGCCGATCCCAGGAAACCGACCTCGGACATATCCACGATCATCGGCTTCCCGCGGCGTTGGGCCTCTTCGAGGGCGGTCTGCAACTGCGGCGCGGAGGACATGTCGACCTCCCCGTGTACGGTGACGATCTCGGTGCCGTCCTCGGTGCGCACCTGCACATCGAGTATGCGAGACGATCCCTCGCCGCTCACCGTAGACCTCCCAGGTTGCAATTCGCCACTTTCCACCTCTGCAGCATCGAGCCCCATCGCGTGATATGCGAGCGAGGCTTCAGCGGTCGTCACAGCCAACTTACCCGATCGGGCGGACCGTAATCGGGACACTCCCGAATCGGGGGAGTGGCCCGTACCACGTATTCGGACCGTGGGCGGGTACGCTGGCGATCCGGACTTGGCAGCAGTGCATTCAGGAGCGGTCGGATATGGGCAAAGGCGAGAACGTTTTTCCCTCCTCGTCGGCGCAGACCAATACGATCGGGGTGCGCGTTCCCGCGGTCTACGAGCAATTGGTCATGCTCCGAGCACTCGCCGAAACTGTGGCGTTGATCGCCGATTTCGGTCTCGACGAGGTCGCCGATATGCGGTTGGCCCTGGACGAGGTGGCCACCGCCCTCCTGCAGGACGCGGCGCCCGACTCCGAGCTGGACTGCGCCTTCGCCTACGACGAATCCTCCATGGATGTCACCGTGTCCGCCGTCACGGTGTCCGCGGCCGGCCCGGACGAGGACAGTTTCGGTTGGCATATCGTGTCGACACTCACCGATCGGATATCGACCACCATCGGTTCTCATGATCCCGCTGCCGGTGGGTACCCCACCGTCGTACGTTTCCGTTGGTCCCGCGCAGGCAAACCGTGAAGGATGGGCTCGACGTGATCACCATCGCTCGGCCGCATGCGGGGTGGGCGAATGGGTATGGCAAACGACGAGCGCGCGGTTTACAGTGCGCACCATGTCGAACACCGCGGGTCCGTCGCCGACACCGTCCGTTGGTGAGACCGTAGGGAGGCAGCTGAGGTGACGACACCCCGCCCGTCCGGGTTGGAAAGTCCGCCGAGTCGGTTCGAACTGAACTTCCCGGCGAAGCCCGACCGATTGGCCGAGGTCAGGCACGCGATGCGCGAGTGGCTTTCCCGCTGTTCGCTCGATGAGCGTCAGGTCTACGATGTGCTGCTCGCCGTGGGAGAGGCGTGCAGCAACGCCATCGAGCACGGGCATCGCGGTGATGGCGGAATCATTCGGCTGCGGGCCGCGCTCACCCCCGGTGACCTGCGGATAACCGTCGCCGATCACGGCAGATGGAAACCCCCGGATGCCCCGCCCGATCCGATACGCGGCCGTGGTATGGCCATTATCCGCACTCTGATCCCCGATGTGGAGATCACCTCCTCCGCCGGCGGTACGACCGTCGACATGCGAATACCACTATCCCGGTGAACCCGCACCGGTAACCACCCTGCTATCGATACCGCGCCCCGAGATCCGCTTCGCGACGTCGTCGAAGAGTCGTCGAAGATATGCCCGCGGTATTGCTGCGAAGACCATTCTCGACCTCGGCCCACTCGAATGGGGGCCATCAGCGGCGGCCGAGGAAGAGAGTCTGGGTGCTGCGGCCCAGCGGCCCCTTCTCGTCGAAGAGCTCCGCTTCGGCCAGACCGATACCGTGAGGCTGCGGATGGGTGACGGCGTCGAGACAGATCCACTCGCCCGCGGGTTGGCGATGCAGGATGACCGTCAGGTCGGTGTTGATGAACAGATAGCGCTCCCAGTCCAGGAGCGCACTGATGCCATTGCCGGAGTCGGCGGCGGCGAGGGCGCGTTCCACCGGACTGGGCGTGGTGCCCGCGACGATCGGGTACTCGAGTCGTATCCAGCAGGTCGCGGGACCGGGTTCGGTGAAGGATCCGGCGACGAAGCGGTACTCGATACCGGTGTGGAAGCCCACCGGTTGGGTGGACGGGAACGGCTCGGGTGCGGGCGCCTCGTCGGGGCCGGGGCGCCCGCCGGTCGGTAGGAAATGTTCGGGTAGGTCGAGCGGCGGGTCGGCCTGTTTGAACCGCCACGCGTTCGCCCGCATCACCGGGCCCCGGTCGGTGGACAGGGTCGCCTCGACGAGTTCGACGCTGCGGCCCGGACGCACCAGGCGGGCCGCAGCGGTGAGCGGGACCAGCGGCACCGGGCCGAGGATCTCGACGGTGACGCGGCCGATCCGGAAGTCCGGTCGTGGTTCGCACCGCTCGATCACATGACCGAGCAGCGCCGACGGTGGGCCGGCGTGTTGCGCGTCCGGTGACCACGGCCCACGGGTGAGCTCGGTGGAGACGAACCGCTGGGGATCCGTCGGGTCCGGGAGGTAGAAGGCCTCGTGCACGTCGGTGTCCGTTCTGCGGGGTGGGTCAGCGGCGGGCGGCCTCGGTTTCGGCGAGAACCTTTTCCCTATGCCGGGCCCGCAGTGCGCTGTGGCGGGGGCTGCGCCGCACGATCAGGTAGGCGATGGCCAATACGGCGAACCAGACCGGCGTCACCAACAGGGCGGTCAATGTGTCGTTCTTCTGGGTGAGCGCCCAGATCAGGAAGACGAAGAACGCCAGCACGGCCCAGACCATGGGGACCCCACCGGGAAGTTTGAACGTCGACGCGGCATGCAGATGCGGGCGCCGCCGGCGATATACCAGATAACTGGCCAGGATCATCGTCCAGACGAACATGAAGCACAGCGACGAGATGGTGGTGACCACGGTGAACGCCTCGACGATCGACTGTCCGGCGTAGAGCAGCACCACCCCGATCAGCAGGAATGCGCACGAGAAGCGCAGCGCGTTGGCCGGGACCCGGCGCGGGGACAGTTTCCCGAGCAGGGCGGGGGCGTCGCCCTCGCCGGCCAGGCCGTACACCATTCGGGAGGTCGAATAGATCCCCGAGTTCGCGCTGGATGTGGCGCTGGTCAGCACCACGAAGTTGACCACGCTCGCGGCAATACCGAGACCGGCGAGGGAGAACATCGCCACGAACGGGCTGGTGTCGGGGGAGACCTGGCGCCATGGCGTCACCGCGCAGATCACGATCAGCGCGCCGACATAGAACAGCAGGACCCGGATCGGGATGGAGTTCACCGCGCGGGGCAGGGTGCGTTCCGGGTCCTTGGCCTCGGCGGCGGTGGTCCCCACCAGTTCGATTCCGACAAAGGCGAAGACCGCGATCTGGAATCCGGCCACGAAACCCATCGGACCGGTCGGGAAGAAACCCCCGTCGTTCCACAGATTGGTCAATGCGGCCGTACTCCCGCTGTCGCCGGTGAAGCCCGTGAGCACCATCACCAGCCCGGTCACGATCAGCGCGCCGATGGCGAGCACCTTGATCAGCGCGAACCAGAACTCGGTTTCGCCGAAGGCGCGCACCGTCGGCAGGTTCAACAGCAACAAAACGACAATGCAGGTCAAAGCGGGAATCCACAGGGGTAGATCCGGCCACCAGTACGAGACATACCCGGCGATCGCCACCACATCGGCGATTCCGGTGACCACCCAGCAGAACCAGTAGGTCCAACCGGTGAAGAACCCGGCCCACGGCCCGAGTAGATCGCCGGCGAAATCACCGAACGATTTGTACTCCGGGTTCGACAGCAACAGTTCCCCCATCGCCCGCATGACGAAGAAGAGGAAGAACCCGATGATCATGTAGACGAGGATCACCGAGGGCCCGGCCAGCGAGATCGTCTTACCCGAGCCCATGAACAGCCCGGTGCCGATCGCCCCACCGATTGCGATCAGCTGGATGTGGCGGTTGGCCAGTTGACGGCTCAGCGCTTTCGGGCCGTCACCCTGGGGCTCCACCTCGGACGCCTTGTCCCCCGAGTCCCCGTCGCTTTGCAGCACCGCCATAACTCTCCCTCCGGAACCAGGTCGCGCTTACGCCCATCCGACCATCGTTCGATGGATTCTTCGCGGGCGGGTGGGGCCATAGCCCGGCAACGCAGTCGACAGACTAAGCCTTCTTCGTTCTCTGCGCAGGCCAGGGGGTATGTCGGTATGGCGTCGATGCGCCATTTCTCGCCGATGAGCCCGGGGATAACAGCGTCCATCGGTACGAGGGTCGCTCCTCGAACAAGGGTGATTCGGAACACTCGGGAATGGATTGTCCGCATGGCCTGTGGCCCGCGGATCGGGCATGGTTCGTGGCCACCGAGATCGATCTGCCCTGGACCGGTGTGGCCGGCGGTGTGGAACTCATCGATGCGCCGAAGATGGATCCGATACCGGACGTGGCGAATATCGATCCGGGTACGGGCCCGGGCTACTGGCGCGACGACTCCTGACTCCCGGTCGGGGTGGTCACGAGGATCGGAAATTCCATCGATCCGGAGGGGGCGACCGTAGCCGGCATCGGTTCTCGCGGCGGTCGCCATATTGTACCGGCGGCGAGGAAATCGCCGGGTTTGACATTTCTCTTACCGGGAATTGCGGAAGCGTATTGCTCCTCGACCCATGGGAATTGCCATGCTCATCATTCTCGGACTTGTCGTCACCGTCGCGGCCGTCGCGGCGGGTGTCGCCGGTGTCGCGGTCAATACCAGCGAGATCAACCAATTGGACAGTGAATTCTCGGTTTTCGACTACACCTTCGCCGGAACCACCGGTGAACTCTTTATCATCGGCCTCATCGTCGGTGTGGTCGGAGGCCTGGGAGTGAGCATGTTGTTCGCCGGTGTTCGACGGTCCACTCGTAAGAGGGTGGAGACCCGGCGGGATCTCGCGAACCAGCAGGAGCCCGTGGCAGCGGGTACCGGTACGCGCGAGCCGGTGTGGTCGATGAACCGTTTCCTGCGTAGGTCGAACAAGGGCACGCCGCGCGGCGCGGCCACGGCCGAATAGAACCGGCCGGATATCGAATAAGGAGAAAACTCGTCATGATCGTCCTCGGACTCGTGCTGCTCGTCGTCGGCTATCTGCTCCATATCGGATTGCTCACCACCGTCGGTGTCATCCTGCTCCTCATCGGCGCGGTATTGGCCGTAGCCGGAGCGGCGGGCCGCCCGATCGCCGGCCGCCGGCACTATTTCTGACCCGTGAGCGACCTGCGGCGGTGTGGCGGCTCTTCGCGAGCCCCCGCACCGCCGTGGGCTGTCCCGCCCCATTCGTTTGGATTCACCGGCCGCCCTCGGCGGCTTTCGTGGTGACGATTCGGTTTTCACGAAGCGGGTATGCCCGCACCAGGCAATTTGCCCTATCGAAGGAGAGAATATGTCGCATCACACCCGCAGAACTCGTTTCGCCCTGCTCACGGCCGCCCTGGTGGTGGGTGCTGTTGCGACAGGTTGCTCCGATAACGACGACAACGGCTCCGCGGCGTCGCCGACCACCACTCTTCTCCCGACCGGCACCACGGGCCCGGAGGCGGAAGACGACACCGTCACCCCCGAGGCGGCCCGGCAATTGTGCGACATGATCGGCACCGAGATCGACAATTGGCAGAATCAGGGCTCCATCGTGGCCCGGGTCGGTTTCAACGGCACGGTGCAGAACTGGGCGGCCCGCAACAATGGCCTCAACGACGAGGTTCTCACCGACAAGTCCGTTGTCGACACCGTCACCACCCAGACCTGTCCGGATATCCGCGAGCGAGCGCTCGGGGCACTCGATGTACCCGACCTGGCTTCGGCCCTGGTCGGTTTCGGCGGCTGACCACAGCGCCGGCCGGGAATGCCCGGTCGGCCGGCGGTAATCGGTTGCTCGGCAGCGGGTTCGGGAATCGGCTTTCGCACCGGATTTCCGCTTCGGCCACTTCCGCGCAGTGCGCCTCCGGGAGACCGGAACCGGATTTTCCTTCGGACCCTGAGGGGCGCAATCGATTCGAATGCATTCGCCGGCCATTTTCGCCGACCTTCCGCAACTTCTCCGAGTATCGACCACACGTGAGGTGCCCCGACAGAGCCCGGTGACGATATCGGCACCGGGCCGTCATTGTCGAATTGCTCGATAACTCTTCCCCGTCAATGTATTTCGATCGGCGTCAATGTATTTCGATCGGCGACCCGGGGCATCCATCGATCGATCACGTCGTCTCGGCGGGGGTGCCCCCTCGACTCGGTCGATTCGGAGCCCTCGCCGGTGGGTGGATTACGTGCCGGTTCGCATAACCTTCGCCCACCAATCCGCCAATGGGCTGGGATCCGGCCAGATGGCCTCCGGTTCCGGATCGGAAGCGCCCTTGTGCTCCAACCTGGACTGGTCGGCGTTCATGAATGCTGTCATTGTCGATCGTCTCCCCAATCGGTCCCGGTATCGTCACCGGTCGCGATGCGGATTCCCCGGCAGGTCGAGGATAAACAGTCGGCGTGTCGCGAAGAGGCGTGACCGGTGTCTCGCCGCCCACTCGGCTCACCGGCGAGCGCCCATGCGGTCGATATGCCTCGTGTCCGTTGGTTCCCGGTAGGTCGAAAGAGGATGCGGCCGAATCAGTTCCAGGAGTCCTCGAGCATACGCGGTTTACAGGCCTGCCAGGCACCGATGAGCATGACGAACACGGTGACGCCGAGGAAGGCGAACGGGAGCTCCCAGGCGTCGGTCGAGGAGTGCAACAGTCCGAACAGCAGCGGGCCGATACAGGCGACGGTGTAGCCGATGCCCTGGGTGAAGCCCGACAGGGCGGCGGAACCGGCGGCGGTCCGGGTGCGCAGATTGATCAGCGTCAGCGCCATCGGGAAGGTCGACGGTCCCAAACCGGTCAGGAGCACCCAGATCAGCGGGGCGCTCATCGGTGCCCACAGCAGTCCGGCGAAGCCGATGAAATAGCAGACGGCGCAGCCGAGCGCGACCGGGAACGGATTTGTGACACGACCGACGATCAGCGGTGAGGTCAAGGCGGCGACCAGGCCGATCAGGGCGAAGACACCGACCATGGTGCCACCGAACGAGGCGCTCGCTCCCGCGTCGGTGAAGATCGTCGGCAGCCAGGTGAAGATCGAGTAGGTGGTCAGGGAGGTCATACCGAACATGACGGCCATTCCCCAGGCCACCGGCGAACGCCGGACCTTGCCGGTCGGCCGCTCGTGTCCGGGTAACGCGGTGGTGTCGGTTTCGGCGCGACCGCGGCGAGCGCGCAATACACCCCACCACGGCAGAGCGGCGGCGAAACCGATCAAGGCCCACAGGCCGAGTGAGATGCGCCAGCCGTGGGCGTCGGCAATCGGCACGGCGACCAGGGCCGGTATCACGGTGCCCAGCTGCACCATCACGATGTAGGCGGAACTCAGCAGCGCCAACCGGTCCGGGAAATATCGTTTCACCAGCGGCGGGATCACCACATTGCCGATACCCATGCCGGTCAGGGCCAGTGCGGAGAAGGTCAACAGTTCCCAGGTGTCCGGCACCACCGCGCGAGCGGCGGAGCCCGCACCGGTCATGAGCATCGCGGTCAGGGCGGTTCTCTCCAGACCGAGTCGCCGCACGAAGATCGGGGTCAGCAGTCCGGCGAGGGCGAACATGGCGGTCGGGATCATGCCGAAGACGCCTACGACGGCGGTGGAATAGCCGATCTCCGCGCCGATCCGGGTGGCCAGCGGGGTGAAGGCGGTGACGGCGATGCGCAGAGTGAACGCGGATGCGATGATCGCGGCGAGGACCAGGATGCGGCCCTCGGTGAATCGGCGCTTTCGCTCGAGTTCGTCGGCGATCGGTAGGCGAGCGGAGGGAGGGGTCGTTTCGTCATGCGCCAGGGTCACCGAGGAATCATAGGATGAATAGCGAATAGTGGAAAAAGTTATGAGATGCGTTACATACGAGCGTCTCGGTATCGGATCCGTTGAACGCCCGCTCATCCCGTTTGACCGCTGAGGGGAGGGGAACGCGCGGTCCGCGACCGCGATTCCGGGCGAGGCAGCAGGAATCGATCCGAAAACCGAGGAGAACAAACCATGAGCTACCGAACCGCGGCATCCGCTCTTTTGCTGGCCGTCATCTGCTCCACCGCGATACCCGCGCCGGCCACTGCGCAGCCGAGCCTCGAACAGGGCATCCCGGTAGCACCGCTGGACGACGTACCCCCGCGCACCGCCCTGTCCCTGCGCACTCCGATCGGGATCGCGTGGGGTACGGGCAACGAGAACGAACCACGTAGCGCGCTATCGATATCCAAGCTCTACCTGGCCGACTACGCCCTCCGTCACGGTGACGGTTCCGCCGAGGACCGCGCCAACGCCGAACGGATGATCCGCTACTCCGACGATGCCGCCGCGGATGCCATCGAGACCAAGTACCCGCAGGCCATCGCCGCGATCGCCGCCGAGTACGGTCTGGAGCAGACACGTCCCGGCAGTGGCGGGTGGGGCACCTCCGTCACCAGCACCGCCGATATCGCCGATTTCCTCACCGCCAAACAAACCACCGACCCTGCATCCCCCATTCTCGGTTGGATGGCCACTGCGGCGCCGACCGCCGCCGACGGCACTCGACAGGATTGGGGTACCGCCCAACTTCCCGGTGTCCAGGGCACCAAATGGGGCTGGTCCGATATGGCACCACCGGAGGTTGCCTCGGCGTCCTTCGGCCCCGGCTTCACAGTGGCCGCGCACACCCGCGGTGGTCCGGCGGACCAAACCGCCGATGTGCTGGGCGCATTGTCGGCGGCGATCCCCGAGGCCTGGGGCGTTTCTCCCGACGCATCCGGCGGCCCGGATATCACCCCCACCGGTGATCACCTCCGGACCCCGACGGTGGGAACGACCCGGTAGGGCCGAGGCTATCGGTTTGCTCGCAGCATCCGGCCCGCGGCCGCCACGGCGGGCCCCGAACTACCCGCGTCGGCGACGAAGACCGCGAACGCCAGATCGTCCCGGATTCCCACGAACCAGCCATGCGCGGTGCTGTTGTCGCCGTACTCGGCGGTTCCGGTCTTGCCGAGCAGACCGGGGATATCGGCCAGTTGCGTGGCCGTTCCCGCCGTGATGGTTTCGCGCATCATGGTTTTCAGCCGGTCGGTCACCGCGGCGGGCAGCGGCCGCGGGGTGGTATCGGGTGTGCCCGGCGAGCCGGACACCAGCACCGGCGCCGGGGTGGAGCCGTGCGCGATCGACGCGGCGACCAGTGCCATACCGAACGGGGACGCGGTCACCCGGCCCTGCCCGATACCGGCCTCCACCCGTTGCGCCGCGTTCTGCGCGACGGGCACGCTACCGGTGACCGTGGTCAGGCCCGGTGTCACGTAGTCGACGCCGAGACCGAGGCGTTCGGCGGTGGCGGTCAGCGCCTGCGCCGGCAGTCGGACGGCGAGTTCGGCCATGGTGGTGTTGCAGGAGCGGGCGAATGCCGTGTGCAACGGCACCTGCCCCAGATCGAAATTGTCGTCATTGGGGATGCGGCGGCCCTCGATATCGGCCACACCGGGGCAGGGCAGCACGGTATCGGGGGTGGCGAGTCCCGCGTCCAGCGCCGCGGCGGTGGTGACGGTTTTGAAGGTGGAACCGGGGGGATACAACCCCGTAAGCGCGATCGGGCCCTCGGCGTCGGCGGCCGGATTCTGGGCCATGGCGACGATCTCGCCGGTGGAGGGTCGCACGGCCACGATCGCCGCGGGCCGTTCCACCGGGTCGAGCGCCGCCTCCGCCGCACGCTGCAGGTCGATATCGATGGTGGATCGGATATCGTCGGTCGGTCGCGGCTCCTGACCGGCGATGCGCCGGGTACCCTCGGCGCTTCGGGCGCGCACCGCCCAGCCCGCCGCCTCGTCGGCCTGCCGCTGCCACAATTCGCCCAGGCCGGACAGAATCGGACCGGACATCGCCTTGTCGGTGGTCAGTAGCCGCTTCTGCGGGACGAGCGTGACGCCGCGAGTGGTGGTGAGAGCCGAGCGAATCGGTGCGATATCGGATTCACGTAGGGCGATCGCCGTCACCGGCGTGCCCTGGGCCGCGGCCAACTCGGCATCGAGTGTGGCGGTGGTGATGTCCGGTGCCATCGGTGCGAGCAATCCGGCCGTAGTAGCGGTATCGGCTCCCGGGGCGAGTTGGACCAGGGTCACCACTTGTTCGGTCATCAATTCCCCGCCCGCCGCGTCGAGGACACGCGCGGGTTCCGGGTACACCGACGCGTAGGACAGCGGACCGATATCGAGACCGGGCGCGAGGGTGGTCGGGTTCCAATGGATCTTCCGACCCCCGTCGGTTTCCACGGTGGTGCCGGTGGTGGTGTATTTCCATTCCGCCCGGCCCTCGGGGCCCAGCTTCCAGGTCGCGTCGAGGGTGAAGGTGTCGTTCTCGACATCGGTGACCGTGAAGGTCCGCTCGGTACCCAGGCCTTCGTCGAGCGTGCCGATGGTCTCGCTCGCCCGAGCGGGATGGTCGGTGAGCGCCGCCGCGGCACTGACATCGTCGCTGTTGAGCGCGGCGACGAAACGGTCGGCGATGGTCTCGGGTTCGGACGACTCGGAGGAGCAGCCGGCCAGAACCAACCCGAGAGCGGCCGACAGGACGAGTATCTTCCGATCGATGCGCACCGCTTCGACTGTATGTCGGAACAGCGGGTTTCGTGCGTCTTCGGCCCCCGCGCGTCAGGGTGGGCAGCCGGGTCGCGGATGTGCGTCGGTTGTCGCCGGGGCAGGCGGGACATCCGTGTGGTTGCGGCCTGTTTGTGCCGGCGCGTCCCGGGTAGCCGCCCGATGTACCGAAGCCGGCCGTCCGTCCGGGTCCGTCCGTCGAAACCGACGGCGGGCGGGTCCGGCGGACCGAGAACGAACGAGGTTGTTCATGAGTACTGTCACCGCTTCGACCGATGTCAAGGTGCCGATTCACACCGCCTACAACCAGTGGACCCAGTTCGAGTCGTTCCCGCAGTTCATGGAAGGTGTCGAGCGTGTCAAGCAGGTCGATGACACCCATACGCACTGGACGGTCAAGATCGGCCCGACGGAGCGGGAGTTCGACGCCACGATCACCGAGCAGCATCCCGACGAACGGGTGGCGTGGCGTTCCGACAGCGGCCCGGAGCATGCGGGGGTGGTGACATTTCACCGCCTCGACGACACGACCACCCGGGTTACCACTCAGATGGATATCGATCCGGAGGGTTTCCTCGAGAACATCGCCGACAAGACGGGCATGCTGGACCACCGGGTGAAAGGCGATCTCGCGCGTTTCAAGAAGTTCATCGAATCCCGGCCGCACGAGACCGGATCCTGGCGCGGCGATGTCCCGCGGCCGGGTAGCTGAGGCCCATGCCCCTTCGTCGTGCCGCCGAAAGCCCCCTACGGGTCGGTGGTTCGAGGGCCATGACACTGCCCTCGGCATCGGCGGAGAGGTAGACGGTGTCGTCCGGACCGGCGGCGATCCCCGCGAACGGGCCCGCGAGTCCGGAGAACGGGGAGCCTCACGCACCAGGATTCCCTGCGGAGCCTCCAGTCCGGCCACCACGGTGTCCACTTCGCTGCCGTCGAACGAGACGATCCGCCCGGCACCGGACCCGGAAACCGGGACGGTTCCGGCCGGACCGAATGCCACGTCCATCGGAGCGTCGAGCCCGGAGGCCACGACCTCGATCCGGCCGGACAGCACCCGACCGGCGCCGAGCTCTGCGGTCACGATCGTCCGGTCCTCGGGCGCCGCCACATCGTGGAGTTGATCGAACCCTTCGGCCACGACCTCGGTTTCCGCGTCGGACCCAGGGCGATCGTAGGAGATCTGCCCGGTGGAGGTGGTGCAGAGGAATTCTCCGGGCCGACGCAGTCGATGCCGCGTATATCGCCGGGGTACCGGCGCTGAAAAGCAAGGCGAGGGTCTGTGACCGACCGTCGCGCAGGGCGTAGAAGTATGCCCCGTCGGCGAGGTGGACCGTGCCGTCGTGCTCGACGGTCAGGTCCAGCGGCCACATCGGGTCGCCTTCCGGAACGGCCCGGGTGTCGCCGCCGGGAAGTATCTCGATGATCTCCCCGGTGAAACTCGATACGAACAGCCGGTCACCGACGAAGGTGCAGTTGTCCAGGCCGGGAGCCAACCGCGCCGGCACCTGCCGATCGCCGTCGCGTGGGTCCGTGCGCAATACCTCACCGGTCTGCACCTTGGTGGAGGTGATGAAGCCCGCGGAGTCGAACTCGACGGAGTCGGGCACGCCCAGATCACCCACCACCCATTCGGGTTCACCGCCATCGGGTCTATCCGCCAGATGTCGTTGGTCCCCATGACCGGTAGTAGAACAGCCCGTCGGCCCGACCTCCATGGCGTTGGGCATCGGCAGTTCCACGAGCCGCCCGCCGACGCGGCATTCGTCGACGAACGGTCGGCCTCGATACACGGTGATGCCGTTGGAGCCGGGCAGATCGTCGCGGATCACCCGGGTGCTCCCGTCGGGCCGCGTACACCCATCCGCGGCCGTATGCTCGGCACTTGCCAGGTCCACATCCGTGGTCGCAACCTGAGGACAGGGCCCGCACAGGTCGAAGGAGGAGGGGTATGGACCACGCCGCGGAGCTGGGTGAGATCGCAAGCCGAAGCGGACTTCGGATCGCGGTTGCCGAATCGTTGACCTCGGGACAGATCGCGACCACCCTGGGCGCCACCTCCGGATCGGGGGAATGGTTCCGCGGAGCCCTCGTCGCCTACAGCCGAGAGGTCAAACACCGCGTGCTCGACGTGCCCCCCGGGCCGGTGGTCTCGGAACCGGCCGCACGTGCCATGGCGGCACATGTGCGGGAGCTCTTCGCGGCCACCCTCGCGATCGGGGTCACCGGTGCCGGGGGACCCGACGGACAGGACGGCGCGGATCCGGGAACGGTGTGGTTCGCGATCGCCACCGAGGATTCGGTCCGCGCCTGGCAGCGGGTCTTCGGTGGAGAACCCACCGAAGTATTGGCGCAAACCGTCGACCACGCCGTGGAATCGCTGCTCGCCGCCGCGCGGGAGTGCGCCCGGTGAGCGAATAGAGCGGTTACCGGCGCGCCGGCCGCAGATCCGAAGGACGCGTTCGGGAAGCGGGGGTCAACCGGTCCGAGGGCACAGGACTCCGGGGTCGCGAATCACCAGGGTGTGAATCGGATGCGGTCTCGACCGGGAATCATACGGACTGTCGGCGCAGAAAGGGGGACCTGTGCGATGGTCACCCCATGCATTCCGCGGCTGCGGATGTGCTGTTCGTCGGTCCGACGACCGCCGGACGAGGTCACGTTCGTTGCCGGGTTTCTGCACGAGGGCCGGGATATAGAGGAACACCGCAGGTTGCTCGAACTGATCGATAACCCCGTCGCGGCCGGTGGACATCGCGGCCGCCTGTGGACTCGGCCGCCGCAGTGTAGAGGCCGCTCACACCACCGTGGACCAGGCCAGAGCCCTGTGCGAACAGATGGGCCCATAGCCGCAAGTCGTCGTCGCCACCGAACCTTTTCGCTCCGACGGATACGGCCATCTCGTCCCCACTCGGCCTGTCGTGATGTCGGCCGATCGACCAACCGCGAGACTGTTGCTCGCGGCATCGGAGCAACTCGGTGCCCCCGACCCGGCGAAAGGCGCACGATGTGGAAACAGAGCATGGCCGTGACCGCCGCCCTGCTCACCGTGGCGGCGAGCTTGAACCTGTGCACCGGTGTCGCGGTGGCGGACCCGGCGACCGGCGTCGTCGAATCCGTAGGACCGCTCGCGGAACCGGCCGTCCTACCGGGATCGGCGAGAGCCGAACGGATGCTGTACACGACCACCACGGTCCGTGAGGAACCGACCGTTGCCAGTGCCGCCGTGTACCTTCCTCCCGGTACGCCCCCGCCCGGCGGTTGGCCCATCATCGCCTGGGCGCACGGCACCGTCGGACTCGGTGACTCCTGCGCCTACAGTGTGGGCGGCCCCAGCGCGGTCCAACGGGACTGGACGTATCTGGGAACCTGGCTGAACCAGGGATACGCGATCGTCGCCGCCGACTACGCGGGTCTGGGTACCCCCGGCGAGCATCCGTATCTCAACGGAGTCGTGGAGGCACACAATGTCGTCGACGCGGTACGGGCAGCGACCCGACACTATTCGGAATTGTCGAACAAGTGGGTGGTGGTCGGACAGTCCCAGGGCGGCGGTGCGGCGGTCACCACCGCCCGCTACGCCACCGAATTCGGCGGCCCGGAACTGGACTATCGCGGTGCGGTGGGCACCGGTGTCCCCGCCTACCTCGAGGACATCTTCGTCCTGCTGGGACCGGGCGTGCCGCCGGTGCAGTTGGGACCCCACACCACCGCGTACACCCTGTACTTCCTCAACGGCCTGCGCACCACCTATCCCGAGCTGAACCTCGAGTCCTTCCTCACCGATGTGGGACGGTACTGGCTGGAGCGAGCCCGCACCGAGTGTCTGCTGTCGCTCGCTGACGAGGTGACGGCGCGGGACGTGGCGATCGGTGATCTCTTCGCCCGACCACTGGCGCAGATCCCGGGTCTGCACGAGCTGCTCACCCGCTATACGGGCCTTCCCGAGTCCGGTTACGACCGGCCGCTCTTCCTCGGACAAGGCCTATTCGATACCGATGTGGTGACACCGGAAACATTGCGGTTCGCCGCGGTGCTGACGGCGAACCGACAGCCGGTGACGGTACGGGTCTATCCCACCGATCACAGCGGGGCGGTGAATGCTTCGCTACCCGACTCACTGCGTTTCGTCCACGGTCTGTTCACATGAGCACGCCGCCGCCGGGGCGAAACCGGGGGCGGCCGTCGATATGGGGGCGCCGTCCCCAGTTGTCGGACCGCGATCTCAACAGTTCGACGGTGCGGGGTCACCGCGGAAACGCCCCTCGAGCCACAGCGCGACCGTGGGAACACCGAAAACCGCCGCAGAATATGTTCCGGCGTCATCGTCACTTCCGCTGCACCGGCCCACCGGAAGCGCAGTAGCGTCGGTCCGCGACGGGAATACCCAGCCAAGGTAACCCGGATGCGCTTGAGCCTCGGACTGGCCGCCCTCGTGGCCGGAATCCCGTCCAGGGTGATCTGTCTTCTGTGCCGGGTCACGTCGAAGGAGAAGGTCGGACCGAGGTGGTCGGGAGAAACCGCACTCCACCCGCGGGCCGATGCGGTGTTCGATGCGAGGATCTCACGGGCTTGCAGAAGCAGAACTGGCACGGTGTTGCAGAGCTGTTGAGAGACCGTGCATCTGGTGCCGAGACTGTTGATGATGCGTTGATAGGACAGTGGCGCCGGAAAACATCGCCGACGGCAGTATGGGCCGGATATCTCGAAATCGAGAGGGGGTCGAATAAAAACTTGGTCACCTGCCTATCGGGCGGTTTCACCTACTGCAACGAGTGAGTTTAATTCCCAAGCAAATCAAGCTATTTCGGTCCGTTGGCCGTGTTCGAGCATCATCGACGGGTGGATTGGTCGGATCATCGAAGCGGCCGAGGGTCGGGTTGGGACACTCGGCCGCTGGCCGGTGAACGGTTACTGGGAAGCGGCCTCTCGAAGGTCGCCCCAGTTGGCATATGAAATCCAAGCGGGGATGTAGTCAGGTGAGAAGAGCGGCGCGGGCAGAGGCGGGATCTGGAATGCGTCGACCAGGAGGAGTAGATGTTTCGCGAGTACTGATTGATGGTGACTCAATAGTTCACTTAACGTACCGGCACGCTCGGGTGTGATGAGTTGGTGCGCCACGTACCACAGACCATGTTGTTTGATGCGGTCGAGGGCATACGCTTGCGCTGCGGACAGAAGTACTTCCCGTGTGAACTGATCGTTGGTCTCGAGAGCAGCGATGAAAAGCGCTGTCGTGGCGAGTCTTTCCGCCGTTGTGGTGGTCAGTTCGATAATGGCCGAGTCCGGTCCCTGCACGGCACCGGCAACCGTGTGATCGCCGGCGTTCAGGCCGTCGGCGATAATGCGTTCTCGACGCACGAGTAGATCGATGTACCAGGGAAGTTCTTGAGGGGTTCTGGGCAGGCGCAACGCCGTGAGATCCACACCGACCTTCCCGGCGGTGATCTGCAGGATCTGGTTCTCGCCTTCGGCGGTGATGATCGCTTCCAGGTTGCCGATCCAATCGACAATGTAGTTGTTACGCAGAATTCCTTGGCTCGCCGCCCGCCACCGACATATCGTCAGTACGTTGTGAGCGGTGTAGGACAACAGCGGTTTGGCGAGCATTGCCCACACCGGCCGCTCGGCCCCCATCGCGGATTGGGCGAGCATGTCCCGGATACGTCTGCCCAGGATACTGGTGGCATACACCGCAGCCACCGCCGGTGCGAGGTCTTGGTGCACGGCGTCTCGATCGGCCATCGATGTTCCGGAGCCGGACCGACGCTGGGGTATGTAGTTCGCCAATGCGGCGAGTGCCGCACGGGCGCTAGAGATCGCCGCATTGGCCAAGTCCAAACGGCCGTCTCCGAGGACACCGATCGCCTGGTGGAATCGGCGACTTGGCGGTAGATCGCATTCGAAGCGCCCGTCTTCGGTCATGCGTGCCCAGTTGCCACCGAGCAGCGCTTCGCGCGGCAACCAGACCCGATTGAACCGGATCATGGCATGGTCCATGGGGGCGGATGTCTTGTCGGGAAGGCGCACCACTTCAACCCCCTCGGCCAAACCCTGTGGTGTTCGCAGTCGGAGGAGGAAGAGCAGAATTCCTTCGTCGCGTCCTTCGACGATCAGTCGTGCGGTGACCACCGTGATCTTCGGAGTGGATGGATCAGCAACATTCGGCATGAACTTGACCGCCCCCGCTGCGGGGGTGTTCAACCAGAATCCAGCCTTTCCGTCCTTGCCGTTCGGATCCCATGTCGCGGTGGTTTGGTGATCGTTTCCATTGGTTCCCGCCAGTTCGGTCAACATCAGAACGCCTAAGGCGGCACCGGTATCCAGATCGGCAAGACACTCCTGCTGGTAGGCCGAGCCGTCGCCGTGGGCTCGAATTGCGCCGATGCAGAGGTCGAAGTGCCCGGTCAGTACCAGTAACAGGCGAGGTGCGGCGACTTGCGACCAGTCACAGAGTGCACCACGCAGTTGGGGATCGGCGGCTATCTCGCGGGCCGGTAGTCCCAGCGATTTGATCGCCGCACGCAATAATCCCGGTGCGCGTCCGCTTTCCACGCTATGTGATATCCCGGGCTCCGGTATATCACCCAGCTCGGTAACGATATCGCGTACTCGGGTATGCAATGCCACGTGGTCCCCGAAGATCGCCTCCCGCAACGCTTGCGGGGTGGCGGCGGTGGGTTCGGGTCGATACGAAGGTTCGACTCCGGAAGCATGTGAAATTGTCATTGCGCTCACTCACTACCTGTGCCTGGGCACCAGCCGTTCGCCCGATGCCCAGGTGTTGTTTCTTCTTCGTTGGCTGCGTCGTGACTTCGTTGTCACGCGCTTGTGGATTACTCGATGACCGGCAAAGGTGGTCCCGCGGGGAATACGACCGGTAGCGCCGCCAAGGCGCGATGGAATGGCCCCGGCCGCCATTTCAATTGGTCGGCAGGAATCGCGAGTTTGACCTCCGGCAAAGCGTCGAACAGCTGGTCGATGGCGTCCTGGGCGATCAGGTATGCGGCTCGCTGAGCCCCTTCCGGGCAGGTGTGCGGGCCGGTTCCCCAGGCGAGATTCCAGCCGCCGCCGGAATACTCGCCGGTACTGATCTCCGGGCTGTTTGTGCAGGCTGCCATGCTCGTGATGACCGGCTGGTCGGCGGGCAGCCAGACATTGTCGACTACGACGGGCTGACGCGGATAGGTGATGCAGTAATTCGCCAACGGCGGGTCGGTGGCCAGCACTTCGTCCAGCGCGGCGGTGGTCGGCAGGTGCCGCCCGTTCTCGTTGCTCATGTAGCGTTGATCGGACATCATCAACAGCAGTGTGTTGGCGATAAGGTTCTGCGGGATTTCGGAGCCAGCCGAGTAGCAGGTCACCAACTGATGACCCATCTCCCAATCGGACAGTTTGGCCGGGTGTTGAACCAGCCGGGTCGCGACATCGTCACCGGGTTCGGCGCGTTTGAGCTTGGTAAGCTCCAGAAAGGCCTCGTCGAACATCTGGTTGACCTTCGCGGTGCCCACGCCTTCGAACAAGGCGGCGGATGCTGCGGCGACCCGCTCTCCGATATGCGCCGGACACCCGATGATCTCGTTGAGCACGGTGAAGGCCAAGGGCATCGCATACTGGTTCAGCAGATCTGCTTCCCCATCCTCGATGAATCCGTTGATGATCTGGATGGCGATTCGCTCGATCGTCTTCCGCAGCTGAATGAGATCCACCTTGTTAAGGGAATCATTGGTGGCGGTGCGATAGCGAGCATGCTCAGGTCCGTTGTTACGCAACGCATTAGGTCGCCATTCGATCATCGGCATAATCGGAAGATCGTTGGGCACAGTCTGTTGCCAGGGGCGGGGATCGGCCGAGAAACGGTCGGGATCGCCGAGAATCCGTACAGCCGCGTGGTAGCCGATCACCAGTGTTGCGTTGATGCCCGGCGCAATCTCGACCGGCACCAGGGAGCCGTATCGGTCTCGCATCTCACGGTAGAATCGATGGGGGTCGGCGGCGAACTCGTCGGTGTAGATGGGGATCCGGGGGCCGACATCCTCGATGAACACAGCCGGTGTGTTCGGATTGGTGGTGGTGGGCGGCATCTGCTGCACCCTGGGAACTCCTAACTGAGAGAAAATAATGGCGAGGGGGGAACACGACGAATAACGCTGCAGGCCAGCCGATATTGTAGAGAGCCGACCGTCGATCGGGTATCCGGCCGTCCGGCGAAGAGATGATGTCTCGACGCCTTGGGATCTCCAGAATCGGTTGCACCGAGCGTGGTTGTGCGCTGTGATGGTGCCACGCCGCGACCGTGTCGTCGAAATTGTCGGAAGTATCGCGGTCTGCGGTGTTCCCAGCTGTAAGGCGCGGTCTCTCACCCGCCGTCATCCGAGAGCCTCACGGTCTCCATGGGTGTGTGGAGGGAGCAGCCTTACAGCCCGAAAGCGAAAGAAGGTGCGCTTTCGGTGGGATATGGACAAAGCTCTCCCTCCGGTCGGGATCGCGATCGAACTTCTTCGCATGTGGCCCTGGTGGTGCGGTTGCCCGACTCCCGGCCGCACCCCTTCGTGGTGCGCCAAAGGTGTTCGATCGTAATAGGTTTGGGCACCGCGGAATATTGTACTCACGCTGTGTCGTAGTCGCAGTCGGACCGTTACCTACCCTTTGGTAGCAATGATGGGGTGTCTGAGACGCGCCCATCTGTTGTAGCGCAGTCGAATTGCTCGGATTCGTCGACCGTCGGAGCATGCAGGCGGCGCGCCATGGTGAACTCCCTCGAACTGTCAAGAAACAGATGAGTGCACGTCTTCCGTCGAAGTGGTCGTCGGTCCGTGACTATGGAGATATCCGGAAACTTGTTCGGTTGGTTGACAGTCGGACACTGTGGTGCCCGCGCCAGTCTAGCAACAATCACAGGAATATGAAGTGTATAGGCTTGTTTCGCTTCTGGCGACGGCATCACCTGCAAGGGAGCGACAGGCGACAACGGCTGGGCCGTAACAGACCAGCACCTGAACGGTGGGCAGGGACTTGCTGGTTATCTATCCGGTTCGGTGCGTACCGCGCTGATCAGCGCATCGCTGGCCCGTAATATTTTAGCCCCTCACGCGCCGGGACGATTTCGCCCCCGGCGAGGTGTTTCGAGGGCGAGTCGAAACCAGGGCAAATGGCTCCGCCGCCTTCCCGACACGCGACATGGCCGGAGATTTCTGCGGGTCCGTCCGCGGGCCATCGTAGGCTCGTCAGGCCCCCTTGTGTCCAAGATCCCTTGTGTCCAAGATATGGAGCCGCAATGCTCTCCGATCGAAGGCATGTGCCGACGCGGGTCGTTGTGCGCGCGGTGGAATGTTTACGCGACACGCTGGCCGGAGTCCATCGGCGGCTGGTGCCGGGCCATCTGGCGTTGATGGAGACGGTCGCCGCGGGCTGGCTGACCCAGGCGATCCACGCGGCCGCTGTGCTGGATATCGCGGGAGCGCTCGCCGATGGGCCGCGGGACGGGACCGAACTCGCCCGTGCCGTCGGGGCGGATGAGGATGCGCTTCGTCGTCTGCTGCGCTTGTTGATCGGTCACGGTATTTTCGCGCGTCGGCGGGACGGTCGTTACGTTCTCACGCCGATGGCGCAGGCATTGCGGGCGGATGCGTCGGTGTCGTTGCGGGACGCGGTGCTGTTCTACGGATCGGCGACGCACCGTGATCACTGGACCCGTCTGGTGGACGCCGTGCGGACCGGCACCCCGACCGTCGATACCGCCCGGGGGGAGACGTTCTTCGATCATTTGCGCACCGATCCCGAACTCGGTGGGATGTTCGACCGGGCCATGGCGAGTATTGATGGTCTGGGACAGAATGCGGTGCTCGCCGCCCACGATTTCA
>NZ_BAGE01000127.1 GCF_000308675.1 Nocardia paucivorans NBRC 100373
ATATGATCCCCTCGGCGATCATGGTGCTCGACCACATCTGTCTCACTTCCACCGGCAAACTCGACCGCAAGGCATTGCCCGAGCCGGTGTTCACCGAGACCACGCCGTTCCGGCCGCCCCGCACCCCACTCGAACACACCATCGCCGAGATATTCGCCGAGGTGCTGCACACCGATACCGTGGGGCTCGACGACTCGTTCTTCACCCTCGGCGGCGACAGCATCATGTCGATTCAGCTGGTCAACCGGGCCAAGGCGGCGGGGGTGGTGTTCACCGCGCGTGATGTGTTCGAGCGCAGGACGGTTGCCGGATTGGCCGAGGTCGCCGCGCTCGACAGCGCCGCGACGACCCCACTTCCGGCGGAACTCCCCGGCGGCGGGGTGGGACGCATCCCGCTCACCCCGATCATCCTCCGGCTGCTCGACCGGGCGGAGTCGGGGTTCGGTCGCTTCTCCCAGGCGGTGCTGCTGGGGCTGCCCCCGGGAATCGACCGGCAACGCCTGGCGGACACGATTCAGGTGGTCCTCGATCGACACGATATGTTGCGCGCGCGGCTGTACCCGGCGGCCGACGGCAGCTGGACGTGGGAAACCCTGCCGGTCGGTTCGATCCGAGCCGATGATGTCGTCCACCGGGTGACGATGGTGGGCAAACCGGGAAGCGCCGAATTCCGCGCATCGGCGGCGGCCGAACTGGACGCCGCCGCGGACCGATTCGATCCGGGCTCCGGAATCGTGGTGCAGGTGGTCTGGTTCGACCCGGCGGACACCGCGGAATCGGGCAGGGCGCTGGTGCTGGTGCACCATACGGCGATCGACGGAGTGTCCTGGCGGGTGCTCATACCGGATCTCGCGGCCACATGGGCGCGAATCGACTCCGGGGAGCCACCGGAACCGGCCCCGGTGGGAACATCGATGCGTCGGTGGGCGCATGGTCTGGTCGAGGCCGCCCAAAGCTCGGAGCGGGCCGCCGAGCTCGCGTTCTGGCAGGCGATGATCTCCGGCGACGACCCGGTGATCGGCTCCCGGTCCCTCGACCCCGCGGTCGACGTGACCGCCACCACCGACACGGTCGAAATCGATATACCCCCCGAGGTGACGGGTGCGCTGTTGACCACCGTGCCCGCGGTATTCCACGGCAGTGTGTCCGACGGGCTGCTGGCCGCCCTGGCGGTGGCGGTGGCGAAGTGGCGACGTGAGCACGGCTCGGATACGGCCGTCGCTGCGACGGATGTGGTGATCGGTCTGGAAGGACACGGCCGTGAAGAGCATGTGCTCCCGGGCGCGGACCTGAGCCGGACGGTGGGCTGGTTCACGACGAGTTTCCCTCTGCGACTGGATCTGTCGGGTGTCGACCTCGACGAGGCGTACGCGGGCGGGCCCGCCCTGGGGGTCGCGGTCAAGTCCGTGAAGGAACAGCTGCTCGCCGTACCGGACCACGGTATCGGCTACGGGATGTTGCGTTATCTCAACGAGGACACCCGGCCGATACTCGAGCACGCGCCGACTCCGCAGATCGGGTTCAACTACTTCGGCCGTATCCCCACCGGGGTTCCCGACGGAACCCGGCCGGTCGGTTGGCTCCCGGTCGGCGCCGGTGAAGATGTCCCGGGTGCCGAGTTCACCGGTGCGCGTGACCCCGAGATGCCGGTATCGGCGGTGCTCGATATCAATGCGCTCGTCCTGGACGACGGCGAGCGGCCGCGACTACGGGCGACCTGTTCGTATCCGACCGGGGTGCTCACCGCCGACCGGGTGCGTGAGGTGGTCGAGTCGTGGCGTCGGGTACTGACCACATTGGCGACGGCGGCCGATCGTATCGGGGGACGAACACCGTCGGATCTGGAGCTGGTGCGGCTCGAACAGTCCGAGATCGAACGACTCGAGGATCGGTATCCGACCCTGAGCGATATCTGGCCGGTGACACCGTTGCAGGAGGGATTGCTGTTCCACGCGCTGTTGGCCGAGGAATCGGTGGACGCCTATGCGGTCCAGTTGGTCCTCGAACTGCGTGGTCGGGTGGACCCGGAACGGCTGCGCCGGGCCGGGCGGACGCTGCTCGACCGGCATGCGAATCTGCGTGCCGCGTTCGTCACCGATATCGGGCCGGTGCAGGTGGTCGTCGACGGGGTGGAGGCGCCGTGGACGGAACTCGATCTGTCCGCCGCGGATGAGCGCGCCCGGGATCATGAGTGGCGTCGCCTGATGGCCGCGGATCGCGCGACCCGGTTCGACCCGTCCCGTGCCCCGCTGCTGCGCTGGATGCTGGTCACCATCGGTCCGGAGCACTACCGCCTGGTGCTGACCAATCATCACCTGCTGCTCGATGGTTGGTCGACACCGCTGCTCGTGCGGGAGTTGTTGGTGTTGTACGCCACCGACGGCGACGCCACGGCACTGCCCCGAATCCGCCCCTACCGGGACTATCTGGGGTGGCTCGCCCGGCAGGACCAGTCCGCATCGCTCGATGTCTGGGCCCGGGTATTCGCCGGCGCCGACGAACCGACCCTGGTGGCCACATCCGATTCCGGTCGCCGCTACACCGAATCCCGCGATGTGCGCGGCGAACTGACCGAAGAGCAGACCGCGGCTCTGACCGAGCTGGCGCGCTCACGCGGAATCACCCTCAACACCGTGATCCAGGTGGCGTGGGCGATCGTATTGGGTGCGTGGACGTCCCGAACGGATGTCACCTTCGGAGCCATGGTTTCCGGCCGGCCGGCGCACCTGACGGGCATCGAAGCGATGATCGGGCTGTTCGTCAACACATTGCCGGTGCGTGTCCGTCTCGACACCGGCGAGAGTGTGGGACAGCTGCTCGACCGGATCCAGGCGGAGCAAACCGCGCTGCTCGAACACCACCATGTGGGCCTGACCGAGATCGAGCGCGTGGCGGGTTCGGCAGCGATGTTCGACACGATGACGGTGTTCGAGTCCTATCCGGTCGACCGTGGCGGGCTGACCGCGGACACCGATATCGCCGGTCTGCGACTGGTCGATGTGACCGGGGTCGACGCCGCGCACTATCCGGTGGGGGTGGTCGCCCACGTCGACACACGACTGCATCTCACCATCAAGTACCTGCCGGAACTCTTCGACCACGCCATGATGGACGCGACCCTGCATCGGGTCCTGCGGGTGCTCGACATCGTCGCCGCCGAACCGGACCGGCCCACGGCCCGGCTGAATCTGCTCTCCCCGGCGGAATACCGTGAGTTGGCTCCGGTCTCGGGTACATCGGCCGCACCGGCGCGGGTGTTGCCGAAGTTGTTGGCCGCGGCCGTGGCGAAGGACCCGAACGCGACCGCCGTGGTGTGCGAGGACCGCCGATGGAGCTACGGCGAACTGGACGCGGAGTCGAACCGGTTGGCCCACATGCTGATACGACGTGGTATGGGACCGGAATCGACCATCGCGGTGGGGTTGGCCCGATCGGTCGAATCGGTGCTCGCGGTGTGGGCGGTGGCGAAGTCGGGGGCGGCATTCCTACCCGTGGACCCGAACTACCCCGCCGATCGGATCGCATACATGCTGAGCGATTCACATGTGACGGTGGGAATCACCTTGTCGCAGTGGTGGGACCGGCTCCCCACATCGGTGCGGTGGCTGGTTCTCGACAAGCCGACGGTGGCGGCGGAGGTAGCGCAATCACCGGCGACGCCGATTACCGACGCGCAGCGCACACTACCGGTACGGGTCGATCAGGCGGCGTATGTGATCTACACCTCCGGGTCGACGGGGACACCGAAGGGTGTGGTGGTACCGCATCGGGGATTGGCGAATCTCAGTACCGACCAACGATCGCGATTCGGCGCCGGACCGGGTGCGCGGGTGCTGCACACCGCGTCCCCGGGTTTCGACGCGGCGGTCCTGGAATATCTGTGGGCGTTCACGACGGGCGCGCAGCTGGTGGTCGCGCCGTCGACCGTTTACGGCGGAATCGAGCTGGCGCAGCTGCTGTCACGGGAGCGGGTGACCCACGCGGCCATGACGCCGGCGGCCTTGACGACGGTCGACCCGACCGGGCTGGAAGACCTGCAGACCGTGGTACTCGGTGGTGAGGCGCCCGCGCCGGAGTTGTTGTCCCGGTGGGCGCGGGATCGGAAACTGGCCAATACCTACGGTCCCGCCGAGGCCACCATTCAGACCAATGCCAGCACCCCGATGACGGCGGGTGCGGCCGTGACGATCGGTAGTCCGATCCGCGGTATCGGTGAGCTCGTACTCGACCCGTGGCTGCGACCGGTGCCGATCGGGGTTGTGGGTGAGTTGTACATCGCGGGCCCGGGTTTGGCTCGTGGCTACCGCAACCGGGTCGGTCCGACGGTCTCCCGGTTCGTCGCCGACCCGTTCGGGAAGCCGGGGCAGCGGATGTACCGGACCGGGGATCTGGTGCGTTGGGTGCGGTCCCCGGCGGGGGACCCGACGCTCGAGTTCGTGGGGCGAGCGGATTTCCAGGTGAAGGTCCGTGGTTTTCGTATCGAGCTCGGTGAGGTGGAATCGGCCCTGCTGGCCTGTGCAGGAGTGATGCGTGCGGCGGCGACCGTGCACCGGGGTACGACCACCGGTGATCGGCTGGTCGGGTATGTGGAGCCCGAGCCCGGTGTCGAACTCGACCCGTCCGCGATACTGACCGCCCTCCGGCAGCGGTTGGCCCCGCATACGGTTCCCGCGACCGTTCTGGTGCTCGACGCGCTACCGGTGACGGTGAACGGCAAACTCGACCGCGCCTCCCTACCCGAACCGGTTTTCTCCCCCCGCTCCGACTCTCGCCCACCGGCCACCGAGGTTGAGACCACACTGGCGAAGCTCTTCGCGGAGGTGCTCGGGCTCGACGAGGTGGGGGCCGACGATTCGTTCTTCGCCCTGGGCGGCGACAGCATCATGGCGATTCAACTGGTCAATCGGGCCAGGGCGGCGGACGTGGTGTTCTCCGTGCGGGATGTCTTCGACCACGGAACCGTCGCCGAGTTGGCCGAAACGGCCGGTCGAGCCGACACCGCGGCGCCCCCCCTGCCGGCGGAACTGCCCGGCGGAGGTGTGGGGCAGGTTCCGGTGACCCCGATCATGTGCTGGATGCTCGAGCGCGGCGGCTTCGACCGTTTCTGCCAGTGGGTGATGCTCACCCTGCCGGCCGGCATCGACGCCGGCGGAATCGCCACCACCGTACAAGCGGTGCTCGATCACCACGATATGTTGCGGGCTCGGCTGTGCCCGAATCCCGGACCCGATGCCGGGTGGTCGTTGCAGGTGCGGCCGACCGCGGTATGCGCCGCCGGGCTCATTCGACGGGCGCCGGTGGACGCGGAACCGGACAGCGACGCCTTCGCCGAGTTCGCCGCCGCCGAGGCGAACTCGGCGGCCGAGCGCCTCGACCCCACCGCGGGCGTCATGGTGCAACTGGTGTGGCTCGACCGGGCCGAACGACCGGGACGGTTGCTGGTCGTCGCGCATCATCTGGTGGTCGACGGTGTGTCGTGGCGGATTCTGGTACCCGACCTCGCGATGGCGTGGGCGCAGGTGTGCGCCGGCCAACGACCGCGACTCGCGCCGGTCGGCACATCCATGCGTCGCTGGGCCCACGCCCTACACACCGCCGCGGAGAAACTCGACGAATGCGACTGGTGGCGTTCCACCCTCGATATCGGCGATCCGCCGATCGGGACCCGTCCGATCGATCCGGCCGTGGATGTGCAGGCCACCGTGGCGACCACCGAGGTGGCACTACCGCCCACGGTGACCCGTGCCGTACTCACCGCTGTGCCCGAGGCATTCCACACCGGTGTGGACGAAACCCTGATCGCGGGGCTGGCGCTGGCGCTGACGCGATGGCGGAAACGCCGTGGCGACACCGGGTCCGAAACACTGCTGACCCTCGAGAGCCACGGCCGTCGCGACACGGTGCTTCCCGGCGCGGACCTGACCCGCACCGTCGGCTGGTTCACCACCACCTATCCGGCGCGGCTCGATCTGTCCGGTATCGAAATCGACGATGCTTTCGCTGCCGGCGCCGCCGCCGGAACGGTGATCAAATCGGTCAAGGAACAGCTCCGCCGAATCCCCGGTCACGGGATCGGTTACGGACTGCTGCGCTATCTCAACGTCGAGACCGCGCGCATACTGCGGGAGCTGCCCACACCCCAGGTGAGTTTCAACTATCTGGGCCGATTCGACACCGTTCCCACGGCATTACGTGAAAGTGGGTGGATGCCCGCGGGCGGCGGAACCGACGGCGGTGGCGTCCAGGACCCCGATGCGGTCGTGGCGTCCCTGCTGGGTGTCAATGCGTTCATCACGGACACCCCGGACGGGCCGATGCTCACCGCCGCCTGGGAGCACCCCACCGGCCCGCTCACCCGCGCCGAGGTCGCCGAACTCGCGCACCTGTGGTGCGATGCGGTGGCCGCGCTGGCCACGTACGCCTCGCGACCCGATACCGGCGGCCTGACCCCCTCCGATCTCGATCTCGTCGCGCTCGATCAGAACACCATCGACCGGATCGAGCACCGGTATCCGGCGCCGGTGGATATCTGGCCGCTCACACCGTTGCAGGCCGGGATGCTGTTCCACGCCCGGCTCGCCGACGGCGCGCCCGAGGCCCATGCGCGCGACGCCTATGTGGTGCAACTGTGCCTGGACCTCGGCGGCCACGTCGACGCGGACCGGCTGCGGCGCGCCGCGCGGGCGCTGCTCGATCGGCACCCGAATCTGCGGGCCGCCTTCGTACCCGACGGTGTGGCCGAAGCGGTCCAGGTGGTGCCCCGGCACGTCGATGTGCCGTTCACTCGGATCGATCTGACCGAATGCGCCGATATCGCCTCCGCTCTCGACGATCTCATGGCGGCCGACCGCCGCGACCGCTTCGACACGACCGTGCCGCCGCTGCTCCGCATGACCTTGATCGGTATCGACGCCCAGCGCTACCGCCTGCTGTTGAGCATGCATCACATCCTGATCGACGGCTGGTCCACCCCGCTGCTGGTCCGGGAACTGCTGACCCTCTACGCCTGCGACAGCGACCCGAAGGTATCCGCGGTGGGGCGCCCCTTCCGTGACTATCTGGTGTGGCTGAAGGCCCAGGATCGGGCGGCGGCGGAAACCGTATGGGCACGGGCATTCGACGGTGTGTCCGAGCCCACCGTCCTGGCATCCGCGGATCGCGCGCGCCGGTACACCACCACCGCCCGCGAAGTGCGGGTGCGGTTGAGCGAAGGGCGCACCGCGGCATTGGTCGACGCGGCCCGCAGACAGGAGGTCACGCTCAACACCATCGTTCAGGCCGCCTGGGCGATCGTATTGGCCAATGCGACCGCCCGCGAGGACGTGGTGTTCGGCACCACTGTGTCCGGACGCCCGGCGCAGGTCGCGGGCATCGAATCGATGATCGGGCTGTTCATCGACACCGTTCCGGTACGGGTCCGGCTGGACCACGGTGAAAGCCTCGCCCACCTGCTGCGCCGCATCCGGGCCGAACAGGCCGTGTTACTCGACCACCACCACCTGGGGCTCGCCCGAATCCAGCAGGTCGCCGGTCCCGGGGCCATGTTCGACACCGTGATGGCGTTCGAGTCCTACCCGATCGACCGGTCCGGGTTGTCCGAGGACACCGATATCGCCGGTATGCGCATCCTCGACGTCCACGGGCGGGACGCCGCACACTATCCGCTCGGGCTGATCGTCCACCACGACACCTGTCTGCACCTGACCTTCAAACATCTGCCCGATCTGCTCGGCCGCTCCACGGTCGACGCCCTCGCCGACCGGGTGCTGCGGGTGCTCGACACCATCATCGACCACATCGACCTGCCCGTGGCCCGCCTCGGGCTGCTCACCCCGGCCGAGCGGGACGCGCTGGTACCCGTACGCGGCCGCCGTGGCACGGCGATATCGGTACTGCCGCGGGTGTTGACGGCCACGCCGCGGCCCGACGCGGAGGCCGTGGTCGGCACCGGCATCCGGCTGTCCTATCGGGAACTCGAGGAAACCTCGAACCGGTGGGCGCGGGTCCTGATCGCAGCCGGAACAGGACCGGAATCGGTGGTGGCCGTGGCATTGCCGCGTTCCGTCGACGCCGTGATCGCCGTATGGGCGATCGCCAAGGCCGGTGGTGCGTTCGTGCAGATCGACCCCACCCGACCCCATGCCCGCAATACGACCGTATTGACGGATTCCGGTGCCGTCGTGGGGCTCACCCACGAGTCGTACCGCGACCGGCTACCGGACACCATCGAATGGCTCGACCTCGATGGCTCCTCCTTCACCACGGCGGCGTCCGCCGCGGCCACGACCACCATCACCGACGCCGAACGAACGGTTCCGCTGCGACCGGAGCATCCGGCCTACCTGATCTACACCTCGGGTTCCACCGGGACCCCCAAAGGGGTGATGGTCACCCACACCGGGGTAGCGAACCTGGCCGCCGAGGCGCGGGAACGGTTCGGCATCACTCCGGATTCCCGGGTTCTGGCCGCCTCCCCACCGACCTTCGACGTCTCGATTCTCGAATGGGTCGGTGCGGCCGCCGCCGGAGCCGCCCTGGTCCTCACTCCCACCCCGGTGGGTGCGGGCACCGAACTGGCGGATCTGGTCGCCGCCGAGCACGTCACCCACGCCGCCCTCACCCCGACCCTGCTCGCCGCGACATACCCCGACGGTCTCCGGACCCTGATCACCGGGGGCGAGCCGTTCCCACCGGAGCTGGCTCGCCGTTGGACGCGTGACCATACGCTGATCAACAGCTACGGGGCCACCGAGACCACGGTGGTGAGCTGTGCCGACGATCCGCTCACCACGGTCACCGACACCCCCATCCCCATGGGCGGTCCCGTTCGGGGATTCACCGTCGTCGTGCTCGATCGCATGCTACGTCCCGTTCCGACCGGAGTGGTCGGCGAACTGTATGTGTCCGGCCCGGGTCTGGCCCGCGGCTACCATCGGCAACCCGGGCTGACGGCCGCCCGGTTCGTTCCCGCCCCGTACGGGCCGGCCGGAACCCGGATGTATCGCACCGGCGACCTGGTCTCCTGGACCGCCAACCACACCCTGCAATACCGGGGGCGCAGCGATCGGCAACTCGAGGTCCAGGGCAACCGCATCGAACCCGGTGAGGTCGAATCCGCGCTGCGCGGCCACCCCGACGTCACCCATGCCGCGGTCACCGTGCACACCGGACCCGTCGGCGCCGACCGGCTCACCGGCTATATCGTCCCCGCGCCGAACACCACGCCCGACACCGCCGCGATAACCACATACCTCGCGAGCCGACTACCCACCCATATGATCCCCACCGCCATCCTGGTTCTGGATCGGCTCCCGCTCACCTCCACCGGGAAACTCGACTATCGGGCCCTGCCCGTGCCGGATCGGCGGCCCGCACGGTTCCGGCCGCCGTCCACCCCATTGGAGCGCGCCGTCTGCGCGGCCTTCACCTACACCCTCCGGCTCGAAAGGACCGGCCTCGACGACGGTTTCTTCGATCTCGGCGGCAATTCCCTGGCCGCCATCCAACTGGTGGCGCGCCTGGAGGAGACAACGGGGGTGAATGTGCCGATCCACTGGGTCTTCACCGACCCGACACCACAATCGCTGGCCCGCCGTATCGAGGCCCGGCAGCGCGGTCTCGAGGAGCAGGGACCCGACGACGCGCTGGCGGTCCGGCTCCCGCTACGCGCCGCGGGTACGGACCCGCCGCTGTTCTGCGTCCACCCGGCCATCGGATTGGCCTGGGGTTTCAGCGGTCTCGTGCAGCACCTCGACCCCGAACGTCCCGTCCACGGACTGCAATCCCCGGCACTGACCGACCCGGACGCGCGGTTCGACACCCTCACCGAACTCGCCGGTCGCTATGTCGCGGAGATCCGGGCCGTCCAACCACACGGCCCGTACCACCTGCTCGGTTACTCGTTGGGCGGCACCATCGCACATGAGATCGCCGTGCAACTCCGCCGCGCGGGTGAGCCCGTCGCCACACTCGCCATGATGGACACTCGTGTGGTCGACGCGCGCGGCGCCCATGTTCCCGTGCCGACCCTCGCGGACGCGCTCACCGAATTCGCCGGTGTTGCCGCACCCCTGATTCCCGCCGACCTCACCGTCGAGGCCGCGACCGAGTTGCTCCACCGGCAGGGCGGACTTTTCACCGCCCTGGCCCCTGAACATCTGGAGACCCTGCATCGCGACTACACCCGGCTCATCGAGCTCACCCGCGAGCATCGCCCGGCGCGTTTCGACGGTGATCTGCTCTACTTCCGGGCCACCGCCGGCGACCCGGACGCCGGTCCCTCTCCGTCCCGAGCATGGAACGAACACATCCTCGGCGCCATCACCGAGCATCGCGTTCCCACCCGACACGAACAGATGACCGACCCCGAGGTGCTCCGCGCAATCGCACTCGCGCTGAACACATATTTCCGCCGCACCCCCATGCTCTCTTCGGGGCACCCCAACTCGACAAGGACAGGCTGCTCATGAATACCGACCGAATCCTCGGAACACGTTCCGGTGTAGAGCCGACCGGTCTTTTCGCTCCGGACTCGGAAACCGAGGCCATCGAACACCCCCGAGCGGCCGAGCTGCGCCGATGGGCTCGCGATTACCTGTGCCGACCCCACCCGGACCTCGGTCGCCCCGGTCCTGTCTGTCCCTACACCAGTCACGCCATCGCGCGTCGGTACCTATGGGCCGCGTTCGTCGACGGTTGTGATATCGGCGTCCAGCGGCTCGAGGATATCGTCGACGATCTGTACGACCTGTTCCCCTCCCTACCGCCGCGGGATCCACCCGATTCGCAGTTCAAAGCCGTCCTCGCCGTCTTTCCCGACCTCACCGACCACGCGGCCATCGACACCGTCCAACGCGACCTGAAAACCAGGTTCGTCGACAAAGGCCTGATGCTCGGCCAGTTCTATCCGGGGTGCACCTATCCCGGGCTGCACAATCCGGCATTCCCGGCGCTCGACGCGCCCTTGCCGATGCTCGCCGTCCGCCATATGGCTCCGACCGACTATCCGTTCCTCACCTCCCGCCCCGAATGGATCGACACCTATCTCCGGATCTTCGCGCCCGCCATCCCCGGGTTCGTCACCACGGTCATGTCCGGCAAACTCGTGCAGCCACTCACCGTTCCGGAAAACGCTTCGTGAGATATTTCCGGGCCCGTTTTCGCAGGGGCGCCCGGGTGTTCGTTCGCCCCTGCGTCGCGGCCCGCCGGAGCAAAGGTCGGTGGCAGGTATCGGGGACAGGACCGCGGAGCCGAGCGTCAGCGGGGGATTACGCGCTCCACCACCGTATGCACCAGCTCCGCCGCTCGCTTCTCGTCGAAGATCTCCGGGAGCGTGAGCCGTTCGAGGATGAGCCAGTTCAGGGCGAGATACAGGATCGTGACGGTGTCCTCGTCGCCCGGCATTCCGTGTTCCAGGTGATTGCGGATATTGAAATCCAGATCGGCGCGCACTCGTTCGGTGAGCAGGGCCTGGAGTTCGGGGCGTCGGGTGGCTTCCAGTCGGAGTTCGAGCAGCGCGAGATAGCCGGTGCGGAAGCGGGTTACGCGGTCCACCACCTCGGCCATGAGTCCGGCGACGGTTTCGCGGGTGCGCGGCCCGTGTAGTTCGGCCATGACCGTCGCGTCGGGGACCAGTCGCTCGTAATAACGGTTTCCCACCTGTACGAGGAGGTCATCGCGGTTGGTGAAGTAGTTGGAGGTAGTCCCGGTGGGCACCCCCGCCTCCTTGTCCACTGCGCGGAAGGTCAGGCCGCGGGCGCCTTCGCGGGCCAGGACCTCGATCGATGCATCCAGTAAGGCCTGTCGACGCTCCGGATTCGTACGAACCACTTGACACCACTCCATCTGTAGTACTACGTTGAAACTACTTCAAGTATAGTACTACAAATAAGGTGGTAAACATGCGAAAGCTGGTCTACTACGTGGGGGTCTCCCTCGACGGTTACATCGCGGGTCCGCAAGGTGAGTTCGATTTCTATCCGGTGAGCGAGGACATGATGGCCTGGGGCCCCGAGTATTACCCGGAGTCCATACCCACCCACCTCCGTGAGCAGGTCGGCATGCCGATCGATACGCCGAACAAGGCCTGGGGCACCGTGGTCATGGGCCGTGGCACCTACGAACCGGCGCTCGCGGCGGGCGTCACCAGTCCGTACGACCACATGAAGCAGTACATCTTCTCGAGCACTCTCGCTCCGGTGGACAATCCACAGGTGACGGTTGTCGACACCGATCCGGCGGAGCTGGTGCGGCAGCTGAAGAAGGAAGAGGGTCTGGACATCTGGCTCTGTGGCGGTGGAAACCTGGCCGCTCAACTCATCGACGAGATCGACCAATTGATCATCAAGAGCTACCCGGTGATCGCGGGCGACGGCATCAGCGCCTTCACCGGCAGGTTCCAACCCACCCGGTTTGCGGTCACCCGACGGCAGGAGTTCGGCAACGGGGCGCAGATCACCTGGTTCGACCGCGTGTGATGCGGCGCGATCCCGCCGGAGATCCGGTTCCCCGGCGTCGTGGACTTTTTCGAAAGGCGGTACCGATATGCGAAAGCAGCACAGCACCTATCACCCCATCCGGGATGACCGGACACGCCTCGTGGTTCGTCCCGCGCCTCCGCGCACGGTCGTCATCTCCAGGAGCGGATGGGCCCGGCACGGTGGTCGCGGCGCGCGATAACGCCCGACCGGTGTTCGGTGATCGGTTGACGACCGGTCGCCGCGCACCGCAACGAGGCGTCCAGTTCCCGCGCCAGCTCGCCCACACGACCATGGCCGGCGGGAGCGTTCGGATAACGCATCAGCACGGCCACCACGACCGGGCCGGCCAGAATCCGGGCCTTCGTCATGTGCTCCGCGCCGACGGTGCGGTCGTCGCCGGCGGCGAGTTCGAAAGACCGGGCCGCGTGTGCGGCCGAACCGAGGATGTGCAGAACCTGGGTCGCTTTCGCGAGGGGGTGGAGAAACGCCGCCCCCGCCGCGGCGGCGGCCGCTCGCGCGGCCTCACTCGCGGCGGCCTGTCCTGTCTCACGCGCTGCTCGGTACGCCCGGTGCGCATCCCACGCGGCGTCTCGAATCGCCTTGGTTCGTTCGGCTCCGTCCGCGAAGGCCCGCGCGGCATCGATCGCGACTCGTGGGCGCTCGTCCTCGGGGCGGGCGGTGTGGAAGATCGTCAAGGCGGGTTCCGCGCAGGCCACGGCATAGCGGGTGACCTCGCGTAGTTCGGCCATATCGAGCTCGATCGTCGGATTCCTGTCGGCCGGGTCCATGGCATTCAACCGTATCGTTGAACCATCGGTTGAATCTCTCCGGTGATACCGGCAGGACAATGCCGCGAAACCTTCAAGACGAGGTGCTGTATGGGCGCGGCGGGTCCGCTGTTGCGCAGCCCGGTTATCGGGCACTCGCGATCGCGTTGTGCGCCCGCGTGGTGAATGCGTCGAGCACATCGATACGAACATCGGGAACCTCGACTCCCATCACCAGACCATCGGTGGTGACGGTGAAATCGAAGGCGAAGAACGAACAGCAGCTCGACTCCCGCGCCGCCAGATCCCGCGCGACCGATTCGGCGACGGGATCCACCACGAGCTCGAGGCGGGTCGGTTCCGGTCGGCGAACACTGCGCGCCGACTCGGCGAAGAAACGGTCGAACTCGCCGATCCGAATCGGCTGTTCCGTGGTGGGCAGGGTACACGTCTCCGGCACCCACCCGGCGCTACCGGCGGAAATCATCATCACACCACGGTAGGCCCGTGCTCCGCTGCCGTCACCGCTCGACAGATTCCGCGATCGCCGCGCGAACGATCCCGCATGTCTGTGACAACGGCCCCGAAACGCAACGGCCCCGAAACACAACAGCCCCGAAACGCAACGGCCCCGAAACGAAGGCAATGGCGAGCGGCAGTGGTATTCGACCGACGATTCGCTCCCCTGGCGCCGCGCGATCCGGAGATACCGTCGGCGCGGCGTCTTCGGGTGCGTCCCGGTGGGAGTCCTGTCCGGACGGGTCCGGCTCCGTCCGGGCTGCTCGATCTCGCGCCGTAACCGACATGGACGACGCCGAGAGGTATGCCGTGTCGCCGGGTTTCGGCTCAGATGGCCCGTTTCACCTTCGCCGCGTATTCGTAGCGGCGTTCCCAATCCGGCCCGTCCGGGGCGATGATCACCCGCTCGACGCCGTTCGCCGCGTACTCGGCCAATTGCTCGGCGGCGCGGGTGGGGTCGTCGGAGAGCGCGGGAGCGACAATCGTGACGGCCGGTGTGGGCCTGCTGTATTCGTCGGCGAAGCGCGTCAGTTCGGCGACCGCGGCCGGCAGGGCATCGGGACCGAGGCCGAGGGCGATCCAACCGTCGGCATAGGCCGCGGCGCGGCGGCGGGCCCGGGGGCCGTCGCCGGCCACGAGCACCGGCGGCATATCGGAGCCCGGTGTCAGGGCGACCTCTGTCCCGTCGGGCAGCGTCGTGGCCCGGCCCGCCACCAGATCCGGTAGGGCTGCGAGCGCCTCATCGGTGTGTCGGCCCCGTTCGGCGAACGATGCGCCCGCAGCGCGCCAACCGATATCGCCGTGGACCGGATTGCCGGTGCCGACTCCGAGCAGCAGCCGGTTACCGGAGACGTATTGGAGAGTCGCGATCTGTTTCGCCGCCCACGCCACCGGGCGCAGCGCGAGCAGCAGTACCCCGTAGCCGACCCGGATGCGGTCGGTCACCGCGGCGGCGGTGGACAGCACGACCGTGCTCTCCAGTATCGGCGCACTGGCCACCAGATGGTCGGTCGACCACACCGAGTCGAGGCCGAAGTTCTCGGCGAGCCGTGCCGCGGCGCGGATATCGCCGAGAATCGGCTGCGCCGGGTCGGGGGTGGAGGTGGGCAGGATGACACCGATATCGAGAGGCAAGACAGTCCTATCGTGTTCAGGCCTATCGTGTTCAGGCCGTTCGTCCATAGGGGATGGGAAGCTCGATAGGGGAAACCGCCGCCGCGGCGAAAAATTCCGAACCGTTCTCTTCGTGGAGGACGGGTGCCACCCCGGCGGCCGTTGGGGGAGAAAGCGATTCGCGAGAAGTTCACTACCGATGAGTAATCTTCGTCGACGATATCCATGCGGATGTGATCTCCGCCCTATTTCCGGTCGGCGCCGAGCGGTCGTGATCATTCCTCGCCGGCAAACACTCCGAATACCCACCACACGACACCGTCGACCGTTCGGCCGAGGTTTTCGGCCACCGCGAGCGCATCCTCGACCTGCTTCCCCGACGACGGCGCGCGGCCGGTCCGTCCGATCCGTCGTGAATACCTCATCGGCACCGGTGATCTGCTGTTTTGTCGTCTCGAAGGGTGTGATCACCGGAGTGGTCGGTCCGATATCGATGTCCTCTTCGGGTACGGTCGCTTTCGGTATTGGGACTACCACTATGCGTCGGCGGGGAAAGCGCGGTACCGTAGCGCCGCGTGATTACCTGTCTGCCGTCGTACCTCCCCGGTCGGGAGTCGAGATGACCATCGAGCAATCCGTCGAGCACCCGGTCGAAGACGATGTCACGCAGCTGGCGCGGCGAGTCGAGAAAGCTCGCCGGCGGCTCGCCTACCAGTTCGACCCCGCCTTGACCGAGGCGTTGTCCGAGGGTGAACTGCAAGCCGAGCGCGAACTGGCCGAACGTATTCGCGAACAGGAACGCGAACAACGTTGGAAGGAGATCCAGGCGGCGGCCTCGGCGGCCGATCGTGCCCGACAGACCACCCAGGAGATCGAGAAGGCCGATATGCGAGATCTGCTGATCGCACGCAAGGCGATCGCCGCACAGCGTCGGGAATCCAGTCCCCATGCCAAACTCGCATCGCTGTACCGGCACCGCGCCTGGTCGCTGCGCGCACTGGCCGGTGTGGTCGGTGCGGGCATGCTGTGGTCGGCGGTCAATGTCCAGCAGAACATCGCGCCCACCGGACCGACCGATCCGCTGTTCTGGTTCAGTTATCTGCTGGAGGCGATGATCAGCGTCTGTCTGGTCATCATCATGATCGGTACCAGCAAGGTCTCCGAATGGGAGGTGCTCGACAGTCGCGGTCAGGTCGTGGCCGCCGAGCTCGCCCTGCTGTCGCTCACCGTCGGGTTGAACACCTACCCCTATATCCAGGCCGGCAACTGGTATGACGTTGCCGTGCACGCGGTCGCTCCGGTGATGATCGGTGTTGCGCTGCTCATCCACGAGGCGGTGAGCTCCCGGTACGGTATGGCCATCGCGCGGGCCACCGAGCAGGTCCGGGATCTGCCCGACCCGGCCGAACAGATCCGCCGCACCCTGCCCCGGGTCGGCTACCACCTGAGCGCGGCGGCCGATGCGGCGCAGGCTCTTCCGGAACAGAGTTACGGGGAGCTCGAGGAGGCCTCCTCGTCGGAATCCGACGAGTACGTCGATATCGTCGACGCGGAGGAGGCCGGTGAGGAGCCCGAAACGGCGGAGTCCGCGAGTTCGGGCGCCGATTCCGCGAGCAAGGAGGCTGCGGCGCCGAGCGGCGGCACGACGCGGAATGCCTTCTCGGGCGCGAACGGTTCGGCGCGGTTCACCGACTCCGCGGGGACCGACGGTCGCTCGACGACATTGTCGTTGGACGACCTGCTGAGTGCCGCCGATGGTGTTTCGTCCACCAAGTCCGCGGCCAAACTCAAGGCCGATGTGCCTCTCGACGAACAGCTCGCGGATTGGTCTCCGCCGCTGAGTGCCACGGATGCCCCGGCGCCGCCGGCGAAGAAGGCCACCTCGGCCAAGTCGACGACCCGCACCACATCGAAGAGCGCCACTGCGCGCAGCGCTTCGTCCGGTGGGTCGACAGCCGCGAAGAAGTCGACCGCCGGTGCGGGAGCGGATGCCTCCGGTGCCGCGGAAGGCACGCCGGCACCCGCCAAGAAGACCGGTCGTTCCGCATCGGCCAAGTCCACTTCGTCCACCGAATCGTCCTCCGCGTCGAAGAAGTCCGGAGGCCGGTCGGGGAAGGCGAGCGCGTCGGAGAATTCGGCCGGGTCCGCCGAATCGGTGGCCGGTTCCGGCGCGGTATCCGAATCGGCCGCCGGCTCGTCGACCCCGGGCGCGAACGGCGCGGAGAACTCGGGGTCCGGTGACGATGGCAGTATCGTCGCCGCCTACCCGCATATCTTCCGACCCAACAGCACCTATGACACCGGTCAGTACCGGGTGGCGGATATGCTGGAACAGGATATCGCCAAGATGCAGGCCGAGCGGGAGCGTCGCCGGGCGCAGGCGGCTCGGAGCGCATCCAAGAGCGGGGCATGAGCGCCACCACCGGGTGAGGGGGTGCGGCAATGACGGAGCGGAAACCACCGGACATCGGTTTCGAGTCCTGGGTGGACCGCAAGATCCGCGAGGCGACCGAACGTGGCGAGTTCGAGAACTTGCGCGGGGCCGGCAAACCCCTCCCCGGTGCGGGTAACCCCTATTACGACGAGGACTGGTGGCTGAAGGAATACCTGCGGCGGGAAGGGGTGGATGGCGAGGCGCTGCTACCCGCGTCGCTGCTGTTGCGTCGTGATGTGGAACGCTTGCCGGAAACGGTGGCCGAGTTGCGGTCCGAACAGCAGGTGCGCGAGGAGGTTTCCGCGCTCAACCATCGGATCGTGGAATGGCTGCGCATGCCGACCGGCCCGCATATCCCCCTCTCCCCGGTGGACGCCGACGAGATCGTTCGACAGTGGCGCCGCCGGCGTGGGCGGGAGCCACGCCTCGCGCCTCCGCCGCCCACCCGGCCGCCGACGCCGACGGGGGAGCCGCCGATGCGGTATTCGTGGTGGCGGCGGCTGCTTCGGCGCGGCGGATGACTTCGTATCGCGCGGTTGGGGATGGCGGACTCGCGCCCGGTGCGCTTGTATGGCGGAATGGATCTACACACACTCGCCGACCGGATCGAGATCACCGATCTGTTCACCCGGTACGCGCATGCCGTCGACAGTCGGGACTGGGACCTCTACCGCACGGTTTTCACTCCGGACGCGCAAATCGATTACAGCGCCGCGGGTGGGCCCAGTGGTGATCTCGAGACGGTGGTGGCGGCCTTGGCCGAGCAGTTGCGGCTGTTCCGCCGCACCCAACATTTCGTCTCCAATATCGATGTGCGGCTCGACGGTGATCGTGCAACGGTGCGGGCGATGTTCTTCAACCCGATGATCGTGTCGGAAGGTAGGCAGTTCACCTGCGGCGGCTGGTACAACCACGATCTGATCCGCACCGCGGACGGTTGGCGGAGCGCCCGTCTGGTGGAGGAGGCGGCCTGGTTCGACGGTCTGGAACAAGCCTTCGCCGAGTAGGTCCGGTCCTGGATTCACCAGGTCCGGTTCGGCGGGGTCCCCGGAACTCCGAAGGGATCGGTGACCGTCCCCGCGCCATAAAATTAGAACATGTTCTTGCCGTGTCGGGGTGTGCGTGCGAGTCTGATCCCATGGACCTCGTGGCACTCGAAACCATCCGCCGCCTCAAGTACCGGTACTTCCGGACCTTGGACCTGAAACAGTGGGACGAATTCGCCGATACCCTCACCGTCGACGTCGACGGGCGTTACGGCACCCATGCGATGGGGGAGCCGCTGATCTTCACCGGCCGCGAGGCGGTCGTCGATTTCATGCGCGGCAACCTCGGCCCGTCCATCGTCTCCACCCATGTGGCCAATCATCCGGAGATCACCGTCGACGGTGACACCGCCACCGGTAGCTGGCTGTTCGAGGACACGGTGATCGCCACCGAATACGGTGTGCTGATCCGTGGCGCCGGGTACTACACCGACCGCTACCGCCGCGATGCCGACGGGGTGTGGCGAATCGCCGCCACCGGTTACCAACGCATCTACGAATCCTCACAGTCCCTGTCGGACACCCCGAGTCATCGGCTGCTGTCGAATATGTGGGCGTCGAGCGAGCAGGTCTGAGCCCCGCGAGATCCTTCGGGAGTCGGGGCGGCGCCCCACCGGTTCGGACAGCTGTCCGAACCATATATCGGACGAGGGTGTCGCCCCGTGCTCGCTTACAGTACGGTCACACCGGTATCCGAAGTGCTGCGGTGCCGGCAAACTGCGGGCAGGGTTCTGCATACCCGCCGAACACGGACGGGTACCGAGAACTCGATATGCCGGGGACCGGGTGATCCGGGCTGCCGGCAGGCAGCGATACACAGGAGCGGAATGAGCGCCAAAACCGAACTCGTCCACGAACTGAACGGCCCCACGGCAGCCACCGAAATGCTCTCCGAAGCGGAAATGGCGGACCTGCTGTCGCTGTTCCGGGACGCGCAGCAGCGGGAGAAGCAACTGCTCATCGAGGCCGTCGACGGCATGATCCGGTTCTATCCCGGCCCGTTCAAGGCGATCACACGCAGGATCATGTTCGGGGATCTGCTCGAGAAATGAGCGATCTGGTCACGCACGCACAGCTGGTCCTGTTGGCGCGCACCCTACATGTGCCCGTCGAGCGGATCGCCTATCTGGAACGCCTCGGCGACGAGCACCTGCACGAACTGGTGCAACGGTTTTCGGCGCGCATCTACGAATACCACGGCGAGATGTTCAAACGGATCGGTCGACTGATCCCGATCATTCCGCTGCGCATCTCGCTGCCGCTGGTCCAGCGGGTCGTGCCGCCGATGATGACCGGCCGCGCCGCCGGCGCGGTGGGCGTGGACTATCCGGATGCGGCCGCCGAAACGCTCACCATGCTCAAAACCGAATACGCCGCGGACTGCACGCCCTACGTCGACCCCCGGGCCCTCGGCGAACTGGGCGACATCATGGCATCCGATCCGCTGGTGGCGATCCTCAACGAGATACTGGCCCGCAAGGACTACGTCACGGCCGGTCCGTTCCTGGAATTCGCCTCACCGCGGTTGGTCGAGGCGATCGAGGCCGGGGTCCGGGACGATGTCGGCATCATATTCTCCGTCGCGAACGCCTACTCCGCGCCCGCGGTCAGCAGAATCCTGCGCCAACTGCTGGGCGGTCGGTTCCAGCGCATCCCACGCATGGTGCAGACCGTGCTCGAGGGGTCAACCGAACTGCAATACGCGGCGATATCGGTGTTCGGGCGCTGCGAACCGGATGTGATCGCCGGCATCGGGGACATCATCTTCTCCGTCGGCACGCCCGAGGGCATCCGAGATTTCCTCGTGAACGTCATTCGAATGGGCGCCGTCGCCGAGGTGATGACCTTCACCGGTCATCTGAGTTTGTCCGCGTTGGGCACGATGGCGATGAACCCGCTGTTCGCCGATACCGTCGTCTTCCCCGCCCTGGTGTCGGGGGTCGGCGCCCAGGATCGGGCGGATCCGTGGCGCGGGCTGCTCGCGCTGGCCGAGCGCTCCCCGGACCGGCAACAGCACATCGTCGAATTGATCTCCCGGCTGCCGGCCGAGTCCTTGACCGCCCTGCCCTCGATCGCCACCGAGGGCGATCTGTGGCAGTTGCTGTTACGCATCCTCGCCGCCGGCGCCCGGGAAAGCCAGTACCGCATCGGTACGGTATGGGCGACCCTGTCCCCGGAGCGGCGGGCCGGGGTCCATCGCCGAATCGCCGAGCTCCGACTGGAACAGTCGCTGCCCGGGATCGTCGAACAGGTGCCGGAGGTCTCCGTGGAGGAGGTGTTCTACCAACGGCGTCGGCGGCTGCGGCACCGTTTCACCCCGGCCGACAGCTGGTGAGCGCACGGAGACCGTGACATACCCGTCGTGGCTCGATTGGGTCGCTGTTCGGAATCGAATCCGCTGCGTCGGTGGTAGTCGTGGCCGGTGGCGGTAAGTATCGGGTGACCATCGGTGCTATCCGATGTTCGGTTATCCGATATTCGTTCCGAGTGGACGCCCGCCGCCCGTCCCGGTGGTGCGCGTCCCGGTGAGGAGTCGGTACTCGATGAGCAACAGGCTGTTCTTCGGTCGGATGGTTCGTACCGCGGTTCTCGCCGGTGTCGCGGTATCCGGATCGGTGCTTTCGATTCCCGCGGCGGCGGACCCGTTGTGGCCGAACGGCCCCGATGTTCCGGGTGTTCCGGCGATCATCCCGACGGTCGCGCCGTGCTCGTCCGCGGCCCGCGCCTGTATGCGCCTGGGCACGAACGAGCTGTGGCTGCTCGACGGTGGAAAAGTGGTTTACGGCCCGACCCCGGTCTCGCACGGTATGCCCGGCTACGAAACCCCGCCCGGGGTGTTCCGCGTCTCGTTCAAGCGGCCGTATCACTGGAGCACCATGCACCACGCTCCCATGCACTACGCCGTGTTCTTCAACGGTGATATCGCATTCCACGTGGGACCGGTCGAACACAAATCGCACGGCTGCGTGCGGATGACACAGGAGGGTGCGATCGCGCTCTACCATCATCTCGAACCCGGAGACGTGGTGGAGGTCGTTCCGTAGCCACCGCTTCCGGTGCGGCCGAGCAATAGCCGGGGTCCCAGTGGTCGAGCGCGTGTGTGGACTCCGTACGCTCCCGGAGTATGTGGATCATCGTAGTGGTAGGTCTGGTCAGTGCCGTTATCATCGCGGTCGGTTTCTCCCTCGGGTTCCCCGACTGAGCCGACCCGCTGTCACTCGGTGGGCTCGGACCCGTCCGGGGCGGATGCCGCGGGCGGGTCCGGGACCGGACGCAGTCGTACCCACACCGCGAAGGTCACAGCAACGACGATCATTCCCACGCCCGCCCACAGGTTGGCGTTCACACCGCCGGTCTCACCATCCCGCGCGGCGGGGTTGTCGACCAGACCTACGATCACCAGGATCACGCCGTAGCACGTCAGCAGCACGCCGATAACGGTCCGGATGTCAAAGAGCACGGTGATCTCCTATCCCGTGGCGATATTGAGGGCGATGACCACGATCGCTGCGATGGCCGCGAGCGGAATCGGTCGCCGATACCAGGGCAGTGTCGCGGCCTCGGGATCGATGCGTTGTTCGCGCGGGGTCTGCGAGTAGACGAGGCCGACGAGTTCGGTGGCGGGTTTGGGGGTGGTCCCCGCCGTAACGGTGACGCTGACCACGATATCCACTACGAATGCTGTGCCGGCGGCCACGAAACTGGCGCCCTGACCGGACAAATGGAATGCTTCCATTTCGTGCAGGACGAATACCACCACGGCCGAGCCGGTTCCGGCGACGAGGCCGGACCAACCGGCAGCCGGCGTCATCCGCTTCCAGAACATGCCAAGGATGAAGGTGGCGAACAGCGGCGCGTTGAAGAAGCTGAACAGGGTTTGCAGGTAATCCATGATGTTGCCGAACCCGCTCGCGATGAACGCCGTGAAGATGGCCGCGACCGTGGCGCCGACGGTGGCGAGCCGACCGACCCGCACATAGTAGCCGTCCGGCCGGTCCCGGACGACGTACTGCTGCCACAGGTCGAAGCCGAACACGGTGTTGAAGGCGGAGATATTGGCCGCCATACCGGCCATGAACGCGGCCAGCAGCCCCGCCAGCCCCACGCCGAGCAGCCCGTTGGGCAGCACATCTTTCATGAGATACAGCAGCGCATGGTTGTAGGTGACGTCGCTGTCGATATCCGGGTTCGCGGTCACCGCCCGTTTGTACTCGGCCATCTGCGGCACCAGCACCGCGCTGATCATGCCCGGCACGACCACGATCAGCGGGATCAGCATCTTCGGATACGCGCCGATTATCGGCGTGCACCGGGCGGCGGCCATGGAATGCGTGGCCAGTGCTCGCTGTACTTCCACGAAGTTGGTGGTCCAGTAGCCGAACGACAGCACGAATCCCAGCCCCACCGTGATACCGAGCACGGACAGGAAATCGTCGGCGAATCCGCTGAGCGCGTTACCGGGCCAGGAATCCAACTGCGCCGCACCGCCCGGTGAGGCGATGACCCGTTCGCGCAGACCGGACCAACCGCCGACGCGGTGCAGGCCGACCAGGGTGAGCGGTAGCAGTGCGGCGACGATCACGAAGAACTGCAGGACCTCGTTGTAGATGGCCGCGGACAGTCCGCCGAGGGTGATGTAGGACAGCACGATCATCGCGGCGACGACCACCGACACCCACAGCGGCCACCCCAACAGCACATTCACGATGGAACCCAGCAGATACAGGTTCACCCCGGCAATGAGGATCTGCGCGACGGCGAAGCTCAGCGCATTCACCAGATGCGCTCCGGTGCCGAACCGGAGCCGCATGAACTCCGGCACACTGCGCACCTTCGAACCGTAGTAGAACGGCATCATCACCACGCCGAGGAACAGCATGGCCGGTACCGCGCCGATCCAGAAGTAGTGGAAGGCGGGGAAACCGTATTCGGCGCCATTGGCCGACATCCCTATGATCTCGACCGCGCCGAGGTTGGCCGAGATGAAGGCGAGTCCGGTCACCCAGGCGGGTAGGGAACGGCCGGACAAGAAGAAGTCGATACTCGACGAGCTCTTTCGGCGGGCGAGGAAGCCGACGCCGAGCACGAAGACGAAATACAGTGCGATCAGGGCGTAGTCGACGGGTCGGGCGTTCAGTCGCAGTACCTCGCTCTCGGCGAGGACCATGGGACCCTCGGCGAGAACGAGGGGAACGGATGGCGGCTGCGGCATAGGGTGCTCCTCCCGAAGCGGCCACGAACCCGCGGAGCGGCGAAGCGGTCCCAGGGGGTTCCGGTGCGCAGAATTTACCCCGCCGCGCCGAATGACATGCGGGTTTCGCTCGATTCCGGTGTGTCCGTGCCCTGGACGTGAGCAGGTGGTCGTGCACCACGCGCATCGTTGCTACCATTGATCGGGGCGCATCCGATCCTGTTGGGCGCCAGGGTATTTCGATAAACATCCCTGGCGTCCCGCTGGCGTGCGCGGATTGTCGGGGTCGTGCCGAGGAGTCGCCGTGATCATACGCGTGCCTGACACGGAGACATTGTCCGGTGTCGAGAAATTCGTCCACAGATTGGTGACCGAATTGGGTCTCGGCTCCGCCCGAGCGGGCGGTGTGGCGGTTTTCGACTGTCCCATACCCCGACCACGCCGTGGCCGCTCCGCCACTTCGACCGCCGACCTGGTGATCTGGACCCCGCACGGCTGTACGGTGGTCGTGATCAGGGGGTTCGGTTCGGTACAGCACGGGCCGCTGGAGATCCGCGATACCGGACGATGGCTGGTGGGTGACCGGCCCGCCGATCTGGCGGTGTCGAAATCCGCGCCGAATCCGCTGATACAGGCCCATAAACAGGCCGCGGAATTGCGGAACTGCTTCCGGCCGCACGGCCTGGACGACGAGATCGACATCCTGGTCGTGCTCGTGCCCAAAACCGGTTCCCGAATCACCTGGAACGAGATGAGCCCGGGACCCGGCAGCGATATCGTCCTGGTCCGCATCGGACAGTCCACCGCGCTGACGGAGTATTTCCGGCGTCCCCGGACCGGCCCGGTGCGGTGGCGGGCCGAAGATGTGATCAGGGCCTTCGAGATACTCGACCTCGACGAACACCTTCCTGCCCCGGAAGAACTGGTGGTCGAGGGCTTTCCCACATCGATGCCGGTGTGGGCTCCCGTCCCGGATGTCGAGGGCGCCCCGGCGGTGGACGTCGGCGCCCCGGAACCGGCGTGGGCGGTCGCGGGTGGAGCCGGTGCGGCGTCTCCTGTCGTCCCGGCCCCGAGCGACGTCGCGTCGCCGGACGTCCCTGGAGAGGCGGAGCCCTCCGCGATGGGGGAAGCCGATGCGATGTGGGCGAACACCGAGGACGAAGCGAGAGGGGTGACCCGTGTCGAACGGTTGGACCTGTCGCCGGCGCCCGAGGGCGGCGGTCGCAGTCCGTCCGGGTCGACGGATGCGGTTTCCGAGGTGGATGGATCCGGCGCCGTAACGGTGGCCGGGAATACCGCTCCCGCGGCGGAGGAACCGCCCGCGCTCGTGGGCGGAACGGAGCTCGAACCCGGTACCGGTCGGCCCGGTCCGGCCGCTGCGTCAACGGTCGTCGACCGCAACCCTGGACCGTCCCGCCCCGGCGAGGACCGGCTCCCGCACCCGGCCCCGACCGCGGAACCACGAGAGGCGGCTCCCGTCCCCGAACCCGTCGCGTCGGCTTCCGGACGGCGGAGCGGCGCCGTCGAGAGCGTCTCGGCCGCCGCCTCCACCCTCGTCGCCGAGGCGGGGGAGTGGTTCGGATCCGTCCGCTCGACCGTGGTCGGCCTCGGTCGGCGTCCGGAACCGAAGGATGGTACGGACCGGGCGGAGCCGTACGTCGCCGATCCTCCCGATACCCCGGCCCCTGCGTCGGCCTACGCCCCACCGTCCGTCGCCGTATCCGAGACCGACCGATATCGGGAGAGCCCGCTCGACCGGGCCGCCGAGTGGCCGGTGATCGGAGTGGCGCTGCGTCGCCCGGTCGCTCTGTTGACGGCCGGCGCGCTGGTTGTGGTGGCGCTGGTGGCCTCCGCATTCGCGGCATCCGGAATCGCCCGGTTCGATATCGAGGAGTACGAGCGGATGTGTGCGGAGCCACGTGGGTTCACCACCGCCGCCGCCTACACCTCGACGGGACCGAGTCCGGTGTATCTCGCGGGAGATCTGCGGTCGACCGGTATCGGCGGTTCGCCGGTGTGGGGGCCAGAGGAGCCGGCGTCCGTGCAGCTCATCGCCTGCCTGTCCGCGACGCGCACCGGAACGCTGGTTCGCACCTGCCAGTACGGGCCCATCGGCGGGAATCCCGTCGGACGCACCCTGAACCTGTTTCGCGCCGTTTATCGGGTGAGTGTCTACGAGGCTCGCACCGGACGCCTGCTCACCGGTGTCGAGCTCGACGGTGAACGGTTCTCCGCGGACCCGGCGTCCACCGAAACCGATATCTGCCGGGCCGCCGCGGACGCTCCCGACGACGATCTCCCCGGGCGCCGATACGGTCGTCCGTCGCAGCGGCAGATCCGGCAGGTGCTGGATCCGCTGGTGCGCCCGGAGCGAGTCTCCTGATTCGCCGGTGGACGTGCGGAGGCGGTCGACCGGATAGGGTCGATGAGCCGAACCGACGGCGTGGAGGCGACCGGCAGGAGGGACACAGTGAGCGCAGGGACGATCCTCATCACCGGGGCGAGTTCGGGACTGGGTGCGGAGATGGCCCGTCAGTTCGCGGTGCGCGGATACGATCTCGCATTGTGTGCGCGGCGCACCGACCGGTTGGCCGAGCTCGCCGAGCAGATCGGTGCCGCCTCTCCCGGGGTTCGGGTGCGGGTGGCCGAACTCGATGTCACCGACGACGACGCGGTGTTCCGGGTGTTCGACGAATTCGCTGCCGAATCGGGCCGTATCGACCGGGTGATCGTGAATGCCGGCCTGGGCAAGGGCACACCGCTCGGCACCGGTGGGTACCGCGCCAACCGGCAGACCACCATGACCAATTTCGTCGGGGCGCTGGCGCAGATGGAGGCGGCCATGCGACTGTTCCGCGCCCAGGGTGGGGGACATCTGGTGGTGGTCTCGTCGATGTCGGCGCTGCGCGGCTGGCCCAAGGCGATGACCACCTATGCCGCCACCAAGGCCGGGGTCGCGACCCTGGCCGAGGGGATCGCGGCGGAACGGGTTCCCGGTGTGGATGTGTCGATCGTCTACCCGGGGTATATCGAATCGGAGATGAACGAGCGTGCGAAACAGCGTCCCGTCTTCCTCGTCGACACCCCGACCGGTGTTCGGGCCATGGTCTCGGCCATCGAGAAGCGCAAGTTCAAGGCCTACGTTCCGTCGTGGCCCTGGGCGCTGGTGGCGCCGGCGCTGAAGATATTGCCCGCCGCGGTGATCCGCCGATTGGGATGAACACCACCGGCGGGTTTTCCGTGGTGGTGGGAGGACGGACGATCGTCGCCGACCGGAAACGGTCACGCCGCAGCAACACCGGACCGGACCGAACAGCGAGTGCGGTCGAGCCGAGGCCGCCGGAGAGGAACAGGATGACCACCACATCGGGGATCACCGGACTGTCCCTGGCCGAGCGGGCCGCACTCGGCAGTGGCGCCGATTTCTGGACCACCAAGGCCATCGGGCCGATCCCGGCGCTGACCATGACCGACGGCCCACACGGGGTGCGACGACAAGCCGGGTCGACCGATCACCTGGGCCTGGCCGACAGCCTGCCCGCCACCTGTTTCCCGCCCGGGGTGGCGCTCGGACAGAGCTGGGATCCCGAGCTGGTGCATCGGGTCGGCGAGGCATTGGGCCGGGAGGCGCGGGCGTTCGGCGTGGATGTGCTGCTCGGGCCCGGAGTCAATATCAAACGGGACCCGCGTGGCGGCCGGAACTTCGAGTACTACTCCGAGGACCCCCTGCTCACCGGCGTGCTCGGCGCGGCCTGGGTGACGGGTCTGCAGAGCACCGGTGTGGGCGCGTCGCTGAAACATTTCGCTGCCAATAACGCCGAATACGATCGGATGCGCATCAGCTCCGATATCGATCCGCGACCGTTGCGAGAGATCTATCTGCGTGCTTTCGCCCATATCGTGCGCACCGCGCGCCCGTGGATGGTGATGTGCTCCTACAACCGGATCAACGGGGTGCCCGCGGCGCAGAACGAGTGGCTGCTCACCCGGGTGTTACGCGAGGAATGGGGTTTCGACGGGGCCGTGGTCAGCGACTGGGGCGCGGTGTCCGACCGTCCGGCGGCGGTGGCGGCGGGACTGGATCTGGAGATGCCGGGCAGCGGTCCCGCCACCGACGAGCGGGTGGTCGCCGCGGTCGAGGCCGGCACGCTCGACCCGGCGTGTGTGGACCGGGCCGCGGCGAATATGGCCGTGCTGGCGGCGAAGGTCGAACAGGGTCGGGCCGCGGTGGCGGTGCCCGTCGACCCGGACGCGCATCATGAGCTCGCACGCGCGGTCGCGGCCCGTTGCATCGTGTTGCTACAGAACGAAGGTGGGCTACTGCCCCTGCCGGCGCAGCGGTCGGTGGCGGTGATCGGCGAATTCGCCGAATCGCCGCGATACCAGGGTGGCGGTAGCTCGCATGTGAACCCCACCCGACTCGACAACCCACTGGCCGAGATCCGCGACCGGGTCGCCGGCGCCACGATGACCTTCGCCCGCGGTTTCACCACCGATGGAACCCCCGACGAGGAACTCCGAGCCGAAGCGGTGGCCGCCGCTCGTGCCGCGGAGACGGCCATCGTCTTCCTGGGACTCGCCGCCGGACAGGAATCCGAGGGTTTCGACCGCGACGATATCGAACTGCCCGCCGATCAGCTGCGGTTGCTCACGGATATCACCCGGGTCCAGCCGAATACGGTCGTGGTGCTCTCCCACGGTGGTGTGCTGCGGTTGGCGCCGGTCGCGGCCGTCGCGCCCGCCGTCCTCGACGGGGCGCTGCTCGGTCAGGGCGGGGGAGCGGCACTCGCCGATGTGCTGTTCGGTGTGGTGAACCCATCGGGACGACTCGCGGAAACGGTGCCGATGCGGTTGGCGGATTGTCCGGCCTATCTCGACTTCCCCGGAGAGCATTCGCATATCCGGTACGCCGAGGGATTGCACGTGGGGTACCGCTGGTACGACACCCGCGAGCTCACGGTGTGCTTCCCGTTCGGCCACGGACTGTCCTACACCACATTCGAGTACGCCGAGCCGGAGGCCACTGTCACGGACTCGGAGGTGATCGTACGGATCACCGTCACCAACATCGGTGAACGCGCGGGCCGGGAGGTCGTGCAGGTCTATACCGCCGTTCCGGGCTCGACCGTGGTGCGACCGCGACGGGAACTCAAAGGTTTCGCCGCCACCACCGAGTTGGCGCCCGGTGCGAGCGAACGGGTGACGATCCGCATCGACCGCGCGGACCTGGCCTACTGGGATACCCGCATCGATCGGTGGGTGGTCGAGGGCGGCGAATACGAAATCCGGGTGGGCGCGTCCAGTCGCGATCTGCGTGCCGCCGTCCGGGTCACGGTGCGTGGTGACGAACCTCGGATACCGCTCACCACCGACTCCACCCTCGGTGAGGTCCTGGCGAATCCGGCCGCCGCTGCCGCGCTCGGTGAGATGTTCTCCGGTATGTCCGGCGAGCGGACCGGCACCGCGTTCGGCGTCGACATCATGCGCATGATGGCGTCCGTTCCGCTGAACCGGCTGGCCAATTTCGGAGTGGCGCCCGAACGTCTGGACGAACTGCTCGCCATCGTGAACGGCACAGAACACGACTGACCCTGTACCCGAGGTCGAGGAGGACGAGACCTTACCGAAATGTGCTCATCCGGTCGTCTTTTCGCCATTCGATGGGCCGCCGAACCGGACGCGGTATTTCCGCCGAGAGTCATGACCTCGTATTGCGATATGCGGCGATGTAACACGCGATTTCTTGGAGGGACATCATGCGCAGCATCCGGTAGGAGGGCCCGATTTCTTCGGATTCGACGTGTAGTTCTCGTTCGGCTGCGGCCCACATCTCGGCAACCGAGATCGAGTCGAAACCGTGTGTGTCCAGGCGGCCTTGAATATCTATCCGCTCCTGCGGAACCTCCAGTGTGCGGGCGAGGTATCCCACAAGCCACCGCAGTTCCTCGGCGGCTCGCTCGGTCGGGGCGGTGGGAAGTGTTTCGCCGGTGGTTTTCGCCCCCATAAGGGCGGCTCGCGCCGCGGCGGCGAAACTGTCGAGAGCCGTCCGGAGCTGGGTGTCCAGCCGCCTGCACAGATCGAATTGCCCCTCGGACAGCGTTCCCGACGTAAGCTCGTGGACGACTCTCGACAACAGGGTGTGGAGGATTCGTGCGGCCTCTTCGGTCCGCCGGGTCGGTGTCAGGACCCCCTCGGGGCCGAGGAGGAACACCATAGCGCACGAACGGGCCAGGGTATCGATATCGGTGTCCACACTCCGTAGTCGTGTTCGCGCATCGTCGAGGTCGGGGGAAGGTGCCTCGAGTAGACGCCGAATCACGGCCAACTCGTGGCGAAGTCGCACCCCGGCATCCATGAGTGCGCTGTAGGCCTCGCGTCGTTGTTCACGATTCCACTGTTGTTCACGATTCCACTGCGCTTCGTCGCCGGAGATCTGAGACGCCGCGTGCCGACGACCGAACACCCCCGCGATCGTCGCCGCCCCCAGCGCTCCGACCGCGCCGACTCCCGTCCCGATCACCGCTACCCACGCCGAATCCATATCGGCACACTAGTTCTCGTCTCGGGGCGGGTGAAGTGACCGTCTCCCGCGGGCGGTGGTCGCTTCACCTGCCGGCCATCCGATCGCTCATCGAGGTCGGTCGATCGCGATCACGGTGTACGGCGTGGTGGGTTCCGGTGGTGTGGTGAAGCGGGCGTTGGGCAGATACAGCCGGTCGCCGGTCGCCGCGACGGTCGTCGGTACGTCGAAGCGCGGGTCGGTGATACGCCGGGTCACCGTGCCGGTGTTGCCCGTTCGGTCGAGTGTGATCACGGCGATCGTGTCGATCCGGTTCTGTACGACGAGCAGGGTGGTGTCCTGCAGGAGGAGCCCGTCTCCGTGGGGGACCGCCTCGACGCCGAGGTCGATGTTTCGGGTCGTGCCCGTGGCGGGGTCGACCCGGAACAGTCGGCCGGTGGCGGACTGGACGATGATCAGCCCCGTACCGTCGGGTGTGCGCACGATTCCATTGGCATTGATCGCGCCGGGCACGTGGACGATATCGCCGGTCAAGGGGAGTCGCACCCACTGCGTCGGCCGCAGGAAGCCTGCCATCGCGGTCGATGGGCAGGTGGTACAGCGTGGGCGTGTACGAGTCGGTGAACCACGCGCCCGTGGGCGTGAGCACCACATCGTTGACGAATGTGTTCGGCGGTGTGCCGAGTCGATAGCTCGCCACCACCGTGCCGGTACGGGTGTCCACGACGCGCGCGTCGCCCGCGGCGCCGCCGGCGACGAACAGCCGCCCGCGGTCGTCGACGGTGAGTCCCAGCGCCGGTGTGCCCGGTCCGGGGCTCAGGATGGTGCCCTGTCCGGTGGTCAGGTCGGCGCGGTAGAGGGAGCCATCCGCGCGGGAGCCGAAGTAGGCCTCCGACGGCCGGCCGATTGCGATGCCTTCCGGTTGGAACCCGGCGGGTAGATCGATCGTGGTGGGCAGGTCCACCCGATGTGGCGCCGATCGGTCCGTGCGGATCGACACCGTGGCCCCGAGGCAGGCGAGTGCCCCGAGGCAGGTGAGCGTGATCGCGATGAGGTGGATTCGCTTCATATCCCCGGTGTCGTTCGGTTCAGTGCGCGACGGTGAAATGCCGTTCTTCGCTGGGATTTTCGAGCTCGTCGAGGACGGCCACGGCGAGGTCTTCGGCCGAGATGCGGGACGCGCCGGAGGCATCGGTGACGAGTGTGGTGGTGCCGCGTCGGTATTTTCCGGTGCGCTTTCCGGGTTCGAGGATCACGGGTGGGCTGAGATAGACCCAGTTGCCCGGCCGTGCTCGGCACACTTCCAGTTGGACGACACTGGCGGAGGCGATAGGGCGAATCGTGTCGGGTACGTAGTTCGGGTCATCGATGACGAGCCGTTCGGGATGGTCCGGTATCCGCAGGGGTGCGGCCCCACCGACGACGAGGATCCGGGTTCGTGCCGTGGCGGCCGCTTCGAGCAATGCTGTCGTGGTCCGGGCGACCAGGTGTTCGTGTCCGGCGGTGGGCCGGGTCGCGGCCACGACGGCATCGGTGCCCGAGAACAGTGTGCTCATCCGGTCGGGATCGTCGGCGTCGCCTTCGACGGCGCTCACGCCGGGCGGCAATGTGGTCGGTCGTGTGGTGCGACATATCGCAATGAGGTCGTGGCCGCGGTGTGTGGCTTCGGCGACGACACGCGAGCCGACCATACCGGCGGCTCCGACGACGGCGATCTTCATCGAGATGTTCCTTTCGGTGCGGGGGTTGCAGGGGAGGTGTGCGACCGGCCGGGGGAGGGCAGTTGTCCCGCGACGATCGCGGTGAGCGAGAGCCCGAATCCCACGAGTTGGAGCGGGCCGAAGGTCTGGCCGAGCGCGAGAGCGCCGAGCACGGCGGCGACGAGTGGCGAGAGCAGGGTGAGGAGCGCGACGGAGGTGACGGGCAGGGTCCCGATGCCCTGGAACCAGAGGGCGTAGGCGATCAGGCCGCCGACCGATCCCAACCAGAGGTAGCCGAGGGCGGCGGTCGCGCCGAAGGTGGGTGGGGCCCCTTCGACGAAGAAGGTGACGGGTAGCAGGAAGAGACCGCCTGCGGTGAGTTGCCACCCGGCAAAGGCGGTGGGACCGACGCCGGTGGGGCGTCCCCACCGTTTGGTGAGGGTTACGCCCAGTGCCATCGAGGCCGCGCCGGCGAGGCCTGCCAGGACCCCGACGGTATCGAGGTCGGCGTCCGGTCCGATCACCACCAGGCCGATGCCGATGACCCCGATCACGCCCCAGCCGAGGCGCCACAGGGAGGGGTTTTCCCGGAGGACCACCACGGCCAGGACGGCGACGACGAGTGGTTGGGCGGCCGCCAGGGTCGCGGCGACACCGCCCGGTAGGCGTTCGGCGGCGACGAACAGCATCGGGAAGAGCAGACCGATGTTCAGAATGCCGAGTACCGCGGCTTTTCCCCACCAGGATCCGCGGGGCAATGCGCGGGTGATCACCAGGGCGATCAGTCCGGCAGGCAGGGCACGCAGCAGCCCCGCGAACAATGGGTGCCCCGGTGGGAGGAGTTCGGTGGTGACGAGGTAGGTGGTGCCCCAGGCGAAGGGGGCGAGCGCCGTCAGGGCGGTGCGGGAGAGCTTGCCGTGGGGAGCGCCTCTGGCGGTTGTTCCGGAAATCCGTTGTGTTACCGAGTTTGTCACGCCTCGCAGTCTCACCCGAGGCGCATCTATGAGTCCAACACATGTTTGTCAATCTATCGATCTGAATACAAGATTGATCCATGGAGCTTCAGCAGATGCGCTACGTGATCGCCGTCGCCGAGACGAACAGTTTCACCCGGGCCGCCAAACGGTGTCTGGTCGTCCAATCCGCCCTCAGTCATCAGATCGCCCGGCTGGAAAAGGAACTCGGCGCCCGGCTTTTCGAGCGCACCAGCCGCCGAGTTCGGCTGACACCGGCCGGCGAGGCGTTCCTCCCGGCCGCTCGCCAGTGTCTGGACGCCGCCGAGCGCGCCGCCGCGGAGGTCGCCGCGGCGGTGGGTCAGGTGCGGGGCCGGCTTGCCGTGGGATTGATTCCCTCCGTCACCGCGGTCGATCTACCGGGCGCGCTGCGTGATTTCCGCCGGCGGTATCCGCAGGTACGCATCGGTTTGCGGGTGGGCGCGAGCGAGGACCTCGTGGAGCAGGTTGCGCAGGGAATCCTCGACGTGGCCTTTCTCGGATTGCCGACCACGACGCGCCCTCGTGGGGTCGCAGCCCGCGAACTCGCTCGCGATCGTCTCGTCGCCGTGGTCGCGCCGAATCATCCGCTCGCCGGCGAATCCACGGTCACCCTGCACCGACTTTCATCCGAGATATTCGTGGACCTTCCGGCGGGAACGGCCGGGCGCGCCCAATCCGATCAGGCATTCGCGGCCGCCGGGCTCGAGCGGGATGTCGCGTTCGAGGTGACAACCGCGGACTACATCGCCCGGCTCGTCGAACAGGATCTGTGCGTGGCCATGCTTCCCGCCGCCTACGCGCCGCAACTCACCGGTGTGGTCACCGTCGAGGTCGCCGACGCGCCGGCCCGGGTGGAGTACATCGTCTGGAATGCCGGTGGTGGCACCCCGGCGGCGAATGCTTTCCTCGACGTCCTCGGAATCGCCGTCTTCGGTCGGGACGGTTCATGAGCGCGAGGAAGTCGCACCCCGACAGGGTATTCGGCAGGGTGCGGGATTCCTACGACACCATCGTCTCGATGGGCTGTCGGTGAAGTCCGATTCGAGTACGTTTTCCGTCGGACCACCCGGCCTCACGCGGCTCCCGGCAGAGTACTCGAGGACGATACGACGACCGCAGGCCGTAGCCGAGCGATAATGCCCTCCAGGTCGAGGGTGAACATATCGGGTCGGAAGACGTGCCCACCGGACACCTCGTGCGCCTCGTGCGGGATTCCGGCATTGCCGAGAAGAGTGCGAAACTCCCGCTGACCGGCGCGTACCTGGTTCTCGTTCACACTGTCGAACCAGTTGACCGGGTCGGGACTGGTACCGGCGACCAGGAAAATCCGTTTGTTCCGGTAGCTGTCGATGTGCTCGACCGGGTTGTCGGCGCTGACCCGGGCCTGATTCCAGAACGGCGCCCCGTAGACCGTGCCGCCGCCCAGTTCCACGGCCGCCGAGGATATGTTCGCCCAATGTACGACCAGGCCGAAGTCGCGGCGCAGACTGGCCGGGCCGGAATGGCTGCTGACCGAGGCGAAGTGGCCGAAGTATTTGGCCGTGTACTTCAGCGCACCGAAGCCGCCCATCGAGAATCCGGCAACAGCGCGTCCGTCGTACTCGGCGTATGTCCGGAAATTCGCATCGATCCAGGGGATCAATTGGGCGATGTGGAATGTCTCCCAATTGCGTGGGCCGACAAACGAGCCGACCGGGTTGGAGTACCAGCCCGCGTGCCCGCCGTCGGGCATCACGACGATAATCGGCTTGCCGGCGGTGAGATCGCGGATGCCCCAGAAGTCGAAGGTGCGGAAGTCCTGGTCGAGGCCGCCGCCGTGCAGCAGGTAGAGGACGGGGTAGGTGCGTCCACTGGTGCGGTAGTCCTCGGGAAGCAGGACGTTGACCCCGGGGTTCCAGCCGATTGCCTGGGTCTGGAATCGGTAGTACCACATACGTGGATCGTTCTCGTTGCGGTCCACGATCGACAGTCCGAACCCGTCGCTGCGCCCGACGAATATCACCAGCACATCCCCGGCATCGATGGTGTCGGGATCGGCGATGCCGTTGACGCCGGCGATCAGCGGGGAAAACGACGTGTCGCCGTAGAAACGTATTGCCAATGCGGACAATGTGTCTCCGGCGAGCACCTTGTATCGCACGAGGTCGGGGATGATCAGCGGGCGTCCCGTATCGATGGTATCGGGTGTGGCGGTCCCGGCGGTGGGGATTCCACTGGCATCGGCGATGAGGCGAGCGAGTCCGGCGTCGCCGTAGAAGCGTAAAGCCAAGTCCGACAATGTGTCTCCGGAAACCGCCTCGTATCTCGTGTAATCGGGGACGAGTAGTCGTCGCCCCACGTCGACGGTATCGGGTGCGGTGCCGCCATGGGTGTCGGGGCGGTCGATTCCGCTGGCGGTGGCGATCAGTCGGGATAGCTCCGCGTCGCCGTAGAAGCGCAAGGCCAAGGTCGACAACGTTTCTCCGGCGACGACCGTATGTGTTCTGACCATCTGTCCCACCTCTTGAAATAGCTATTTGCTATATATTCCAACGTTGGGAATGTATTGTCCAGTGCTACGGCCGAACTCGATCGAGTGGCGGAAACCGTTACGAACGGATGGGTCGTCGCCGATGTGGACCGGCCGTGTCCTGCGCCGTCTATGTCGTCGGATCCGGTGTTTCGCTCACCGTCCGTTTCGAATCACACCGCGGATCCGGCCCGCCCGGCTCGCCGTCCGGAAGTGGGGACTCGGTGGTTTCGCGATGGGTGGGCAGTAGTACCGCGGCGAATGCGACCACGACCATGGTCCCCGCGATCACCGTGAACGCCCGATCACAGCCGGCCAACGTTTCCGGTGCGGTTACCGTGATCAGCGCCGATAAACCGAGTGCGGCACCGATCTGTTTGGTGGTGTTCATCAATCCCGCCGCCGCCCCCGCGTCCCGGGGGTGGACGCCGGCGGTGGCCGCGGCGGTGAGTGGGGTGTTCAGCAGTCCGGAGCCGAGACCGATCGCCACCGCCGGGCCCAGAATCCCGGTCACATACCCGCTGTCGGGCTGAAGTCGCGCCTGCCACACGAATCCGACGGCCGCGGTCAGCGCGCCCACCGTGATCAGCGTCCGGCCGGTGACGAAACGCATCAGCCACGGGGTGACTCGGACGCCGACCACGATCGTGACCACGGTATGCGGTAGAAACGCCAACCCCGTTCGCAATGGGCCGTAGCCCAGGCCGGTCTGCATTGCCAGGGTGAGGAAGAACCACATCGGGTTCAGGCCCGCTCCCGCCATCAGTAGTATCAGGTTTCCGGTGGTCACCGCTCGAATCCGAAACAGCCGCGTCGGAATCAACGGTGAATGGACCCATTTCGTCTCCACCAGCACGAACACCGCCAACAGCAGTGCTCCCGTGGCGATTCCGACCCCGGTGGTCCACGCGGCCCACCCGTGGACGGCGGCCTCCCCGATGCCATAGGCCAATGCGATGAGTCCGCAGGTGACCAGCACTGCCCCTGGGATATCCGGTCGTGGGCGCGCGCTCGACCGGTCCGCGGTGATCACCCGCAGCGCCACTCCGGCGGCGGCCACCCCGATCGGCACATTGATCAGCAGTGTCGCCCGCCACGAACCCCATTCGGTCAGTGCGCCGCCGAGGAGGTTGCCCGTGGTTCCGCCGGCCATCCCCAGCGCCGTCCACATCGCCGATGCTCGCGTCCGACCGGGCCCCTCCGGGAATGTCGTGGTCAGGATCGTCAATGTCACCGGCGCCAATGTCGCCGCGCCCACCCCCTGTATCGCTCGGGCGCCGATGAGCCACGCCCCCGAATCCGCCAGCCCTCCGATCAGGCTCCCCGCCACGAACACTCCCAGTGCGGCCATCAGCGTGCGCCGCCGTCCCATCAGATCCGCCGGCCGGCCGCCCAATGGCAGCAGTCCCGCGAACACCAAGGCGTAGGCATTGACGACCCAGCCCAATGCCGTCTCGCTCAATGTCAGTGCCGAGCGGATCGATGGCAGTGCCACATTCACCACCGATATGTCGAGCACCACCATGAACTGCGCCGCGCACACCACCAGTAGCACCGCGGTGGCTCGCATTGCCGGAGAGTCGGTGGTCATTCCTCGGCCGGGGTCGCTCGCATGCCCACCTCCATAGTGATACAGATGTACCGTATACACTTGTATCAAGAATGGAGGTCAGGAGGAAGCCCGATGCCCAGGACCGTCGACCACACCGCCCGTCGCGCCCAGATCGCCGATGCCCTTGTTCGCGTCGCCGCCCGGGACGGGCTGCACGCCGTCTCCATGCGTTCGGTCGCCGCCGAAGCCGGAATCTCGCTACGGCTGGTGCAGTACTACTTCCACACCAAAACCGGGCTCCTCCTCGGCGCCCTCGAACACCTCGAACACCAATCCCGCCATCGCTGGGTCCAACGCCTGGCCGGGCTGCCCGATCCGCCCCCGCCGCGCGCATTCATCGAGGCCTTCCTCACCGAGGCCCTACCCACCGACGAATCCAGCCGAGTCTTCCACCTGGTCGGCACCTCCTACGCCATGCTTGCTCTCACCGACCCCGATCTGGACGCCCAACCTTTCGCCGCCGGAATCGACCACCTCGAACACCAGCTGGCCGATGCGCTCACCCGTGCCGTCGATCACGGTGATCTGGCCCCCGGTATCGACCCCCACCACGAAGCCGCGCGTCTGATCGCCCTGGCCAATGGTCTCGGCACCAGTGTTCTCGCCGGTCGGCACACAACCGCCACCGCGCTCGAACTTCTGCGCTATCACCTCGACCAACTCTTCCCACCGGCCCGCGCCTCGTAGTCCGCATGTGTTTGTGCTGCGGCCGGTGAGTCGGAATGTGTGTCGGTCGGGAGGTCATTCCGCGTCGGAGAGTTTCTCTGCGCGGCGCTGTTCCAGGCGCTCCACGATTGCCCCGGCGAAGTCGGTCAGGGGTACGGGCTTGTCGCCGTAGCCCGTCAAATCGAGCTGCCGCGTACCATCTCTGAAGTCCTGATCCCAGAAGGGGTAGATACTCAGTTCCACGGTTTCATCTCCGGACCGGAACCGCAGATACGCCGGTTCGAGATCGGTTTGACCGTCATGCAGGCGGCTGTGATTGATGCGCGCGGCATGGCGCAGATTGTGGTCGATATTGTCCTTCGCCACCTCTATCGGAGAATTGCCCGCCCTGAACGGGGCAAGCGCTGTCTCCAGTCGCGGGAAATCCCGGGACCGCACGGCGATTGCCGGGTCGTCGGCGCTCAGGCGCACATGGCGCACGGGTTCGAGCGCCCGGTCGAGCCACGGGGGCAGTTGTGGTGTTTCCCGGACGAGGAACGATATCTCCCTGCTCCAGCCCGACGGGTCGTCCGGATGCAGCCGATAGTCGAGTCTGTCGAACGACGGGTCCGCGAGTACCTCCTCCGGCGGAGGGGTGGTGCCCTTGTCGAATACCGATACGTGTGCCTGTCGATCGCCTCGTGTGCCGGTGACGTCCAGTCTCACCCGGACATCGCCGCCCGAGGAATCGGTGGCGTAGGAGACGGTGTCGCCGAGGGTCAGCCCGGCATCGTCGATGCGTTTCGCGGGCCAGCCCCGTAATCGCTCCTCGAGCCAGTCCCATACGGCAATGGGTCCGTTGGGATCATCGTTGGGTACGGTCAGCTCCATTCGCTGTGTCGGCGGCCCGGGGGTTGGTGCGGCTGCCGAGGTTCTCAGCTCTTCGCCCGCCTTCGAGATTTCGTCTCCCCCTCGCCCGGCCGCGGTGGTTCCTCGGCGGGACGCCTCCATCGCGGGGGTGATGATGCCGTCCCGGTATCGACGGTTCGCGATATCGTCGGTCGCTCTCTCGGCACTGCGTCTCAGGATTTCGACGGCCCGAAAGATGATCTCGTTCCATCTATTGCCCACCGGAGTCCCTTTACGCGCTGGGTCCTAGCGGCCGCCCCGGAGTAGGTTACGAGCTTCCGAGTTCACCATGCCTTCGTACCATGTGCAGGAAAATCCTGCTCCACCGTGCCCTCGATGGCGGCTTCGGCAACGCCTCTTCCGCGGTCATCGATGGCCGCTCGTGGTGTAAAGACCGATCGGTCCCATCACCATCTGCGGCCGGTCCGGCAAGGTCGTGTCCGCGGCGGACCGCCGGGGCGGAGACAGCGCAACCGAGATGCGGCATTCTGGGCAAATCGGGGTCGTCGGTCGGTTACCGGGTTCACACTGGATATGTGGACCCGAACGACCTGGAACTGTTCGCGAAGGCCAACACGGTGGTCGGGGAGCAACTGTCGCTGGAACGACGCGCGGCGGGTCTGACCTGCCTGGAGCTCGACAATGCCGCGTTCCTGCTGCCGGGTACGACCATGCATGTCGAAAGAGGCGGGAAACTGTCGTCGAATACGCTGGACGCGATCGGCCTGGTGCTGGGCTTCGACCCGAAGGAGTTCTTGGAGGCCTGCCTGCGGGAAGCGCGACGACGCGAGCGCTGAGCTCACACATCGGGCCGGCGGTGTCCCGTTTCATCCCACGGCCTGGACGAGACGACGGAAGGATTGCCGGCCCCGAGCTCTGTTCGATTGCTTCGGGCTCAGGGAGCTACAGGCCTGTGTCGAGGTCGGCTCGACAGGTGATATCGGTCGAGGGGAGCCGGCCGGTGCCCAGGTAGTCGTTGATGGTGTCGTTCACGCATGCGCTGAGATCGGGGCGGAATGTGAGATGAATGCGGACATCCTGCAGGGTGACCAACCGGGAACCGGCCATCGCTCGATGGAGGGCGAGGCCGTGATGATAGGGGGTGCGGATATCGCCGGTCGCCTGCAGGATGAGCGCGGGAACGGTGTTGCGGACAATGGTGGGCGGTTCCAGGGGGCGCGGCCAGAACGCACACGGTTGGATATTGGCGGCCGGCGCGCCGAAGACCGGCTCGGTGGTGCGGGCCTGTTCGATATTGCGCCGATACCGGGCCGGGTCGGTGGGTGCGCCCACATCGCCGCAGGCGATGACGGCCAATGCGGAATTCTCCGAATTACGCAGGGCGGCGAGGGTATCCGCAAGGCCGGACGCCTGGGCCGTGGAAGCGGGTCTGCCTTCGGCGGCGTCGAGGAGTTCGCGCACGGTGGCGGCCAGGGTGTCGTCGAGACGATGGCTTCTGAGGAGGTTGTGCAGCAGGAACGGCAGTAGGTGGTCGTCGATTCGATAACCGTCGATCACGATCGGCCGCCGCGCGGCCCGGTGGATCAGGTCCTCGACGAGCATGCGCACCCGCTGTGCCGTATCACCGAGGTGATAGCGCCGATCCTGTTGCGCGATCCGGTTCGCCCACTCGTCCAGAGCTGCTTCGTCGGCCGGGCCCCAGTCCCGTACCAGACCCGTCCAATAGCGGTCGGGGTCGATAGCGCTGTCGAGGACGATGCGGTCGCTGCGTTCCGGGAACATCTGGGTGAACACCGCGCCCAGATAGGTTCCGTAGGACAGGCCGAAATAGCTGATCGTCTCCTCGCCGAGCACGCTGCGCACCAGGTCCATATCGCGGGCGGTGTTGCGGGTGGTGAGTCGAAGCAGTTTCTCCGGATCGTTTTTCGAACAGGTATTCGCCATATCCCGTGCGAGCGCGACCTCGTGCGTGAATTCGCTCGCGGATACTCCCGCAGAGCGAATCATCGCACGGCCCGGGCGCATCGAATGCGCCGATCCCGCGGGGGCCATCCCGATCAGGTCGTATTGCGCCAATACGTCGGGGGAGAGCACATCGCCGAGCAGACCGACGCTGTCCAGGCCCGACGCCCCCGGTCCACCGGGATTGGACAGCAGCACACCCCGCCGTCGGTCGGGGTCGGTGGCACGGACCCGGGAGATCGCCACCGTCATGGTGCGACCGTGCGGGTCACGGTAATCGAGTGGCACCACGACATCGGCGCATTCGGCACCGACCGCCGCCAACGACTCGGCCTCGCACGCCGTCCAACGCAATCGCTGGTGATAGAAGGGGAACTGGGTGGTATCACCCGCCACCAGCACCGTCGCCGCCGATACCGCTGCGAGAACGCAGCGCATGGGCCACCGGCTCGCCATCGCACCCTTTCGATTCGGAACCCCCGCATCGGGAGGATGACGAGGCTGCGCCATCTCCGAGCGGGTGACCCACGTCGCCGGCCATCCCCGATCGCGCGAGCAGTGGGATGGCCGGCAGTTCGATCAGGACTGGGGCTGTTCGGGTTTACGGGCCACCACCCGGAACACCAACCCACCGCGACCGGTGCGCGCGAAGTGTTCGAGCGTGAACCCGACCCTGGTGAGGTAGTCGACCGGTTCGCGGGTGAGGTGGTCCGCCGCGAACCGCACCGCCAATGGTTCGATCAAACGCATGATTGCCGCCAGTGGCCGGGCGCGGGCCGGTCCATGCTCGACCGCGACGAATATCCCCCCCGGTCGTAACACCCGCCACGCCGCCGCGGCGGCCGCCCCCGGATCGGGGATCGAGCAGAAGGTGTAGGTGGAGACCACGGTATCCGCCGAGTCGTCGGGCAGATCCAGCTGCTGGACATCACCGTGATGCAGTTCCACGGGAACCGCCGTGGAACGGGCGCGGGCTCGATCGAGCATCCGTTCGGACAAGTCCACCCCGATCACCCGATCGACGCCGGAGCCGTACAGCGGCAGGTTCAACCCGCTGCCCACCCCGATTTCCACCACCGTTCCGCGGGCCCGATCGATCGCCCATTGGCGGGCATCGCCGAGCAGCACCCGCTCGGACCATCCGATCTGGCGGTCGTATCCGCCGGCGATACGGTCGAAGATCTGTTCCACGCGATCCAGTTCACCGCGTGCTGCGTCACCAGCCATGAACCCACCTAACCAGCACGGCCTACCTCGGCGCATCAGGGGACTTCCCAAATCCGCTGTCATCAATATGCACAACGGAATCCGAGTTCATCGGAAGAATTCATCGGAAAACAGTCGATCTCGGTGTGGCGGCACATGGACGGCCGTTGCCGTTCTCGCTCTGTTTCGGACGAATTCTCTTGAACCGCAGCCATATTGGATCCGGTGAGTGTCCAGCTCGCCAGAAGGTCGAGCGCTCGACGCGAGGCCGAGCCCGCTTCGGCGGTGTAGAAGAACAGGGTCGTATCGGCATCTCCGGGCAGAGCGAGAGTTTCGAATTCGACGGTCGGTTCGCCGACGAGGGGATGGCGTAGCCGTTTGGACTCATGAGTGCGCTGATGCACCCGGTGCTGCTCCCACCACCGGTCGAACGCGGGACTCTGCTCGCGCAGTTCGGAGACGAGCTGCGTGCCGGCCCGGTCGTCCGGGTCCCGGCCGACGTCGAGACGCAGGCTTTCGACCGCGGCGCGCGCCTGGACCTCCCGGTCGACGAACAGCGACCGGGCACTGTCGTCGAGAAACATCCAGCGCGCGTAGTTGCGCTGCCGGGGGAGGCAACCGCTCGAAGTCGGCGAGTGGGGTCGCCACGCTGCCGGGAACCGTTGCCACGTGGTGGTGGATACGACTCGAACGACTGCGTTCAGCAGGTCACGTTCACATCGGCGGTCGGATCGAATGATACGTGCACATGGTCGTAGTGGTTGGCGGTCGGACTTCCCCGATCCTCCATATACGACCACCCGCTGCCGTCGTTGTACCGCTGCTGCCAGATCACATAGGTCACGCCGAAACGTTGTTGGTGGGCCAGTACGAAATCGGCGATCGCGTCACCGCGCGCGGGATCGGGCGTCATGAAATCCAGCGCCAATCCGGCGCCGTGGTCACCGTCGCCGCGACCGATGGCACCGCCGATATCGTCGATCCCGAATGTCTTATCGATCAGGTTGCCCACCTGCGCCACGTGTGGCCGGGCACCGGCAAGTTGGGTCGAGCACGGAATCGGGGGAGGTGGTGGCGGCGTGTGTTGCTGTGCGTATTTGGCCGACGGTTGTGGTCGATCGACCGCGGCCACCGGTTTCGGAGCTCTGGTCGGTGCGGGTGGGGTCGTGGTCGGCGGGGTTGTCTCGACCGCGGGAGCCGACAGTGAACCGACCGCCGCAGCGGGTTGGGTAGCCGTGTCCGGTCGAAGCATTACCCCCAGCGTGATCGCCACGGTGGCCGCGATCCCACATCCGACCAGGGGTGTGAGCGCCCGAGCTCGGGTGGGTTTGCGGTGTTGACCAGGCATGATGATGACAATCCATTAGCGCTCTGAAACAAGATCACTGTTAGATTACGAAATAATATCGATAATGTCACGCCACGGCGGTGGCGTACTTGGGTCACCAGTAGGGAGCTGAGGTCCTTCCGAATGGTGACCATCGCAGATGGACCTCGTAGGCGAGGACCGCCGAACTGTCGTTCGGTGATGCCGAGCGACCCGATACCTCGAACGAACGGCTCCTGGGATCGCACACGGAATAGGGATCGGTGACGAGCCCGTCGTCGAAACGGGTTCGACCCACAGATCCGGCGCCGATGGCCATCGACCTGCGTCGACTCCAACCATCCTCGGCGAGATGGTCGAGCCCGCGGCGAACCGATCGCACGCGGTCCCGGTTTCCGGCCGCACTCGAGCGGAACCGGAACCATGGGTCGGCAGAGCCGGCCGGCCGCCGAAACAAGACGGTTAAGGTTACCCGGGTGAGCATTGTGGAGACCGCAACACGCATCCGAATGGACAGCGGCGTCGAGCAATTGGTGTGCCACCCGCGGCTTCCCCTGGTGGTAGGCCTGGACTCCGAGCGGCCGGCGGTTCACATGTGGGATTGCCGGGAACTGCGGCATCTCGGAACCGTAGGTGCCGACTCGGCAGGTTACGGCGCTGCATATGGTTGGGAGCGGGCGCAGCGGAAACCCGTTGTCGCCTGGCACCCCGACGAGCCATTGCTGCTGGTGGCGAGCGAAGGCGACGTGGTGCGTTGGACCCCGACGGGACAGTCCGCGCTGGAAGGTCTTCCGAGCAACGCCGATTACCATTCCCTCGCGTTCGGCCCGGACGGACACACCCTGTGGGCCGCACCCTCCTCCGATGACGAAGAAGACGCGTGGGAGCGTTCCGATGTCATCGACCTCACCTCGGGCGCGCGCGGTATCGGTCCGGCGTGGGACACCGGAATCGCGGTGCATCCGGCCGGCGGTCTGGTGGCCACACTGCACAGCAATCAAGGCGCGACGCTCGTACTCTTCGCGCGCACCGATCGCATGGGCCCGCCGGCAGCAATGCGGGTGCTGCGTCGGGCGTTGATCCTGGACGTCGATGGTTACAAGACCCCGATCTTCAGCGCGGATGGGCGTTATATGGCGATCCGGGGCAATTCGTACGAGCACTCACTGGATGTATTCGAGTTCCCCTCGCTCGAACTCGTTCTGCGGACAACACTGGGGCAGCCCCACTCGGGCCACTCCTACTCGGAAGAGCAGTTCGAATACATGCGCTCGTGGTCGCCGCACAACATCGCGTTCGGGGCCCGGCCCGGGGTGCTGTGGATCGGAACGCCGACCGGGGCCTTGATCGAAGTCGACCTGGACGAGCAACGCTCGGCCGAGCACGAGGGGGTGATCGACTCCCGGGTGACCGCACTGACCGCCACGGCGACAGGAGAGTTGCTCGTCGCCACCTCCGCGGGTGAACTCCTACTCCTGTCGGTGTCTGCCGACCCGGAGAAGACCGGTTCCACGAACGGCGACTCGTTGCGGACCCTGGTCACCGCTTTCGTGGACTCAACTCGCGAGGTACCCGCCGACGCCAACCTCGAGCGGGATCTTCTTCTCACCGATGGAACGCGGACCTGGGATTCGGACGACCTGACGACGGTAACGACCGCAACCTCGACCGATCCGACCTGGCTGCAACTTCGCGCATTCCTCAACCACGCCCGCGATCGGCACGAAGGACAGTAGCCCGACGGCTGTCCGATGGTATCGGGCTCGTCGACGCGGTAGGACCGGTGTGTGAACCGTCGGGCAGGGCGCCGACCGCCGCCCGAAATCGCTACGCTGCCATGGTGAGCCGCATCGGGTGGCTCACCATTCGTTCACGGGTGCGAGCGAGGCGACCGAATCGAAGGAGCATGCGATGGCAGGCGACGGTGTCAAAATCCCAGGCTGGCTGAAACCGATGAACCGGGCGATGGTCGCCGTCAGTCGGATAGGTGTCTCGCTGCCGATGGCATTGCTCACCGTGCCGGGGCGTAAAACGGGTAAGCCCCGGACCACACCGATCACCCCATTCGAATATCAGGGCGTCGAATACGTGCTGGGCGGTATTCCGGGTGCGGATTGGGTGCGGAACGTACAGGCCGCCGCCACCGCGGAACTGAAGATCGGGCGACGTAAGCGGACCGTGCGGCTGGTGGAGGTTCCGGTAGCCGAGAGCGAGCCGGTGTTGCGGGAATTCCCACGTCTCGTTCCCGCCGGTGTGCCGATCATGATCAAGTCCGGTGTCGTGACCAGCGACGACCCCGACGAATTCGCTGCCCTGGCCGGTCGCTGCACACTGTTCCGTATCGAGGACGCCTGACGAAACCGATTAGGGGATAACGGATTCCGGTTCTCGTGTGTGGAATACGCCAAGCGGTTCCGGATCGGCTCATCTCCGAGCCGGTCGACGAACTCACACCGGTCGATGGTGGGTTGAGGTATGGGCGGGAGCTCGGTTCACCGGGACCCAAATATTCTTTGTAGCAGCATATTCTGTGGCAGATGGATGAAATCGCCATCGTCGTACGCGCTCGTGGTCCAGGTGCTCGGCATCCCTTCCATACTCGACGTCGTCGATCCTCTTCAATCCGGCTCACGCCGTCTCGGCCGGACCACTGGCGCGCCGACACGGGCCACGGCTACCGTGTCCGCCGGCACCGGCCACGCTGTCGGCCCATCATCCCGCGTATCGTCCGCCGCGGCATCGATGACCCCGCCCGCCTGGGTTTTCATCGCTAGAAGATCGAACGCACACTCGCCTGGCTCATCGGATACCGGTGCCTGGCCCTCCGCTACGAACGCCACGGGCATGTATTCGCGCTTGCTGCCGCGCTCATCTGCTACAAGCAACTCACCACATGAGACACCCTCTGAGCGGTTCTGGGTGGGGTCGTCTCCGGTATCGGTCGACGGTGGGTTCGGAGGCCCATGGACGGTCGGTTGGCTGATTGAGGTCGAAATATGCTTTGCGACAGCGCATTTGATAGCAGATGGCTAAAATCGCCACGTGTTGGGTATCGGCTTCGGCCAACCGATTGCTGTCGAGTGGGGGATGGATGGGCTGGCGAGAAGAAGTTGTGACCGCACTTCGTTCGTGGCTGGAAATGGAGGGGGGAGGTGCCGAGGGACCTACCTGGCGGCGGATCGGCAGCGCGGTGCGGGGTGGGCAACCGGGCATGTTCGAGGTGGATGTCCGCGGGTCGATGCTCAGTGCCGACCAGCTACAGGCGGAAAGTTTGCGGCTCGCCGAGTCGGATCGGGAGAAAGTCGATGATGGACACCCGGTGATGGAGGTGTCACATGATGGGGCACGGCTGCGGGTGCGAGTAGCGGAGTTCGCCGATCTGGGTGATCCGACATTGTGGTTGTACCAGCAACCGGCCACATTTCTGATCGACTCGCTCATCAAGGGAATATCCGGCATCACGGATGAGCGGCTGGCAGGTGTGCTTGCGCGTGGAGAACTCCGCGGCGAGCTCGCGGGGACCGGCCTGCCTTCCGACCTGTTACTTCCGAGTCAGGACTTGGCGTATCGCGCCTGCCGGGGGAGTGGGCTGTGGATGGTATGGGGGCCGCCGGGAACCGGAAAGACCTCGGTGCTCACCCGGGCGATTGTCGACATGATCGCAGACGGAAAGCGGGTGTTGCTGGTGTCGGCGACGAATATCGCTGTCGACAATGTGCTGGTGAAGGTGGCTCCGCAGATCGCGACCGAGCCGGGCGTCGTCGTTCGGGTGGGTACTCCGCATTTGTCAGAAGTCGCGGACAACGCCGATATCTGTCTGCCGCTCATGGTGCGGCAGCGTCTCGATGACCTCGATCGCCGCCGGAATTCGGTCGGGGCGGAACTCGCGACCATCGGCAAGCGGACCGGGCGGTTGAACGAGCTGACCACGGCGCTGACGGGCTTCGACGTGGTGAAGTTCGCTCGGGCGGAGCGGCGGCTGGCCGACCCGGCGCTCACCATCGAGGCATTGTCCGATCAACGCACCACTGCGATCGTGAAACGAGACGATGTCGAGGCGGCATGTACTCGCGCGGCCAGCCGGGTCGCGGAGACCGAGCAGCACTATCGCGACTGCGCCGAGGATCGTGAACGATGGTCGGCCATCGATGCGCTCATGTTCGAGCTTCGGACGATCGAAGCAGAGGCGACCAAATGGGAAGCGGAGGTGCAGTTGTGTATTCGGGCCGTCGCGGATGCGGAACGAATACTCGACGACCTCGACCGGCGTCCGCGATGGGAACGAATCACCGAGCCCGGTAGGAAGAGGCAAGCGCGAGCGGAACGGGATCTGCTGAAGGCCCGATGGGCTGCTACCGTCCGGGATCGTGATGTCGCGATACCAGTATTGCAACGACGGATCCACGATCTGCAGGAGGACATAGCTCGGCGCAGACGGCAGATCACCCTCGAGCGTGCCGATATCGCCCGAATAACCGAGGAGCGCCGAACCGCGGCTGCGGAATATCGCGATCGACGGGACGAACTGGAGCGGTACGAGGCCGAGATCGCCCGACTCGACAACGAGTTGGAGCGTACGAAGGAAGCGGTGGAGGAAGTACGCTCCGCCCGAAGGAAACAACTTCCGCTCTTGCACGCCGAGGCCGAGGCGCTGCGGGCAAGTGGTGCCGATGATCACATCCGTGAACCGACGCTGCGTAAGCAGTACCAGCAGTTGCAGGAACAATACGAGGCATTGGCGCGGGATGCCCAGGGAGAGATCATCCGTGGAGCCCGACTGGTCGCGATCACGCTCGCGAAATTCCGAACGACTCCCACTGCTATGGCGGGAACCTACGATGTAGTTCTTGTCGACGAGGTCGGCACGGCGTCGTTGCCCGAAGTTCTGCTCGCGGTGGCGGCCGCTCAGCACACAGCTGTTCTGCTCGGAGATTTCCTACAGCTCGGACCTGTCGTTCCGCAGGTCCTGAAGGGAAGTAGACGACCGGACGTGCAGCGGTGGCTGCTCACCGAGGTATTCGCTCATTGTGGAATCGATTCACCCCGGTCCGCACAGGCGCATCCGGGATGTGTTTGCCTCGATGTCCAACATCGATTCGGCCTGGATGTCATGCACTTGGCCAATTCCATCGCTTACGACGGAATCCTGAGAGCAGGACCTACGATCCGACATCGGGCACAGACTGTCGAAGCAGGTGATGCCGAAATCGTGCTCGTCGATACGGATGGGTTGAGCGATCTCGCCCAAATCTATCGAACGGGTCGAGCCAAGGGGTGGTGGCCTGCCGGGATACTGCTGTCACGGGCGATTGCCGAACTCCATCAACAGGAGAACTCCACGGTCGGTGTCGTCACACCGTATGCGCTCCAGGCCGAGGCGACGCTGGAAGGTATGCGGCAGATCGAGTCCGGGGATACGATGCTCGCGGAAGTTGGCACCGCGCACCGCTTCCAAGGCCGCGAATTCGATATCGTAATTTTCGACCTCGTCGAATCCGCCGATTGTCCTGGAATGTGGATGGCGAAGGCGAGCCGCACTCCCGATGCGAACGAGTTCATGCGAAGCGGGCTGCGGTTGTTCAATGTGGCGATCACCCGGGTGCGGCATCGCATATATGTCCTCGGTAGTCGACGGCAGGTCGAGGCAGCCGCTACACACACGGCGTTGGGCGCGTTGCACACGATGCTCGTTGCCAAGCGGGTCCGCACACTCGCCGCGACCGAGCTCGTTGCACCACTTGCCTCCACCAAACCGCTGGGGCCGGTCGGAAGCCGGGTGGCCGAGATTCTCGCGAAACATGTGCAGGTCAGTGATATCCAGGACGAGGTCCAGTTCTACAAGACTTTCGCCGACCGGCTGCGGCAGGCGCAGAACTCGATCTGGTTGTGGGCGCCGTGGGTGGCGAATCGGCTGCGTTCATTGTTGCCGGTGCTCGACGAAGCCGCCCGACGCGGTGTACGGATCGTCGTGTTCATTCGCGACCCGACCGACGAGCTGCAACAACGTTCCCAGGATTTGATCGATGAGCTTTCTGCAGTGGTGGATACGGTGGTCTGTGTCAACGTCATGCATCAGAAGATCGTCGTCATCGATGAGCAGATGGTCATAATCGGCAGCCTGAACCCGTTGTCGCAGAGCAATACTCGCGAAATCATGGTCACGATGCACGGAACGCATTTCGCCAAGAAGATTCTCGACGGTCAACATGCCGAAATATTTGCCCGTCCGCCTACCTGCGCCGGATGCGGACTTCGGGAGGTCGATCTCAAGAGACGTAAGGACGAGACCTGGTACTGGCGGTGTCGGAACCGGACGTGCCCGGCACGAAAAGGGAATCGGGCATGGACCCAAAATATCGACCTGAATGCTGTTCCGCGGGGTTCGAACCGGGGTGTTGTTCGTCGTTGATGGCGTGATCTGGGTGGCCTGATCGCGGATGTGTTCGCCGCCGCCACCGATCTGGATTGGCATCCGCCCGACACCGGTTCCCTGCACGGTGACCTCACGGAGTTGAACCGCGAGATACAGGATTCGCTCACCGAGGAACCGTCGATCGCGCTGGCGCTGATCGCGGTGTCCTTCCGTTCGAAGGACGCGGCGCGAGCCCTGCGACAACTGTGGGAGGACCGCTATACGCAGTGCGAGATCGTCGCGGAGCGTGCGATCGAGCGCGGTGAGATTCCGGCCGGAACCGATCCGCGCGCGCTGCTTGTCGCGGCCACGGCGCCGGTGTATCACCGGTTGGTGCTGTTGCGCGCTCCGGCCGATGCCGGTTTTCCGGAGCGTGCGGCCGGGGCAGCGGTGTCGGCCGCACGAGCCGGTGCTTTCGAATCGCCGGTGGCGGAAGCCGATACCGTGGAAACATCCAGTGGATAGAAGGCTTACGAGATCGGCTCGAGTTCCCGTTGGCTGCCGTCCTCGTGGCCGGCTTATCCGCCGGGAGTGGTTCTGCGGCCGACCATCAGGGTGCCACTGTAGATGGTGCCGGATCGCCATCGGCGGGCAATGGTGCGATATGTGCACGGCCGAACGCTGTTGTTCTCACGCCCGATCGGTTCTCGGGCGAACCGTCGCCGGCCCCGATGGCCTATGCCTTGCACGTCAATCCCTTTTTCGCCATTCCGATTCGGCCGTGTCCAGCAACAGCTTGTGTAGTACCTGCGCGGGCTCACTGGCCTGGGCGCCGTTCATTTCGACGTCGAAGAACGATTCGGCCAGGGCTTCCACCGGATTCAGGCTTCCATCGTCGTGGAAGCCGTATCCGCTCAGTTGGTCCCGCCACTGCTCGTATGTCATACCATCATTCCGATGACCGTATTTCCGGCTGTAATAATCTTTCAGGGTTTCCTCGGCTTTGTCGAGGGCCTTGGATTTTCCGGAATCGGACAGTGCGTGACCGAATTCGTGGATCGCCGCGTAATATGCAGGCCGTTCATCCGCCCCTGGAGGGAAATGTTTTTTCTCTACGGATCTGCGCGCCCTCTCGGCCAGTAGATTCGGATCCTTGGCGTATTTCTCGCTGAATGCTATCGCGGTGCCGTATCGTGGCGGATGGTCCACCAGCGACTTGCTCTCCCAGGACTCTGCAAAACTTCTGGCGCCTTTTTTCAGGCGATCGATCCGCACCGCTACGATGCTGGTTTTCGGATACTTGGTGAGCATATCGTCGATGCCCGTGACGAACTCGCGAACCGTGTGCGTATCGAACCCCGGTGTACCGAAACCGAACACATCGAGATTGTGTCGTTCGGCCAGATCTTCCCCGATCCGACTATTGACCCTGGGGTCGGAGACCACGCGTCGAGAGAGCTCGGATCTCGATCCGGACCCACCATCTCGATGAGCTGTCTTCGGCCCCTGGCCGGAGACGATATCTCCTGCGGTTCGGTTTTTCTCGGCAATTTCATCGGTGAATCGGCGCATGCCGTTGGGGAGGATTGAAATCGAGGATGAATCGTGTTGTGCGTACTTGCCCAATGATCGGACCAGGCGTAAGGCGCCGTCGCGAACCAATAGCGCGAGCTCCATCGCCTTGTTGGGCATCGAACCTCCACAACATCCGACGATCCTATCGATCGAACCGGATGGTCCAGCGCCATATGAGAGACCGGCGTGCGCCGAGTTCGGGCGACGTTACCACCGGGGGTGCATCACTTGTAGCCCTGTGATTGTCCGAAGGTGGGTGTTCTCGACGGTCGAGTGTGATCGGCAGGTGGCGGTTTCGGGATCTGCGCGGAACCGCCACCGTGCCGATTCGAGAGGGGACTCAGGACATCGGCCGGATGCGTCAGTGGACGACGTCGTAGACCAGTTTCTGGATTCCGTTGCCGTAGGACTCGCTCTCGACGAGTCGAAGGTTCTGCTTGTCCTTGTCGGTATCGCTGAACAGCCGCTTACCGGCGCCGAGCAGGACCGGGAAGACGAGCAGGTGGTATCGGTCGATCAGGCCCGCATCGGACAGGCCGCGGTTCAAGGTGGCGCTGCCGTGGATGATGATCGGCCCGGTCTGGGTCTCCTTGAGCGTGGCGATATCGTCCAGTGAACGGAGGATATTGACCTCACCCCAGTTGGAGACCAGATCCTGCTCCTGCAGTGTGGTCGACACCACGTATTTCGGCATCGCGTTGTAGTCGGGGAATTCTTCGGTCATCTTCGGCCACACCGGCGCGAACGCCTCGTAGCTGACTCTGCCCAACAGCATGGCCTCGGCCTCTTTCTGCTCGCGGCCCTTGATCTCGTAGGCGGCCGCGTCGAACTCGATATCGGTGAAGGTCCAGCCCGAGTTGCGGTAGCCGGGCTCCCCTCCGGGAGCCTCGACGACACCGTCGAGCGAGATGAACGCAGTCGAGATCAGGATGGACATCGGTTCTACTCCTTCGTGGTATAGGGCGCTGTAGTCGCATGCGCCGATGGGAACCACCACATGCGATATCGCGTGTCGAGGAAGTAGACGGTTATCGGTCGCGAAAATCATCGGTTACCCACCCGAGAGTTCCGGCCGTGCCGCGGGGCCGGTTGAGGGGCAGCCCGAGGAGTATCGGAGACGACCGGGGAGATGGTGGGACCGGCCTGTCGGAGTTCCGCTTGTGCGATACCACCGGCGGGAGCCGGCCACGGCCGGAGACGGTCAGGGGCGGAAGTGCGGTCGGCGGTTCGCCGAGCCTACCGAGTGGATCAGGTCGATGCGATCATCTGCCGGAATATGGTCGGCTCGAAGACAATGCGGGGGCGGGTATGGGAGGTTGGGTGCGTCCTCGCCGCCTCCGAACGTTCTGTCGGAGGCGGCGAGTGGACATCACTGCACGGCGGTGCCTTCGAGTTCGACCATCAGGGTGGGGGTCGCCAGTCGGGTGACCCCGAGCATCGTGGTGGCCGGTGCCGACTCGGAAGCGCCCAGCCGCGACGCCAGCACGTCGTAGTGCTGAAGGAGCAAGTCGACATCGGTGGTGTAGACATTGAGCCGGACGAGATTCGCCGGCGACATTCCGGCTTTTTCGAGCACGGCCTCCAGATTGTCGAGGCTCAGCGCCAACTGTGCCGCCATATCACCGGCATGTTGGGGTTCGCCGGCGTCGTTCGTCGCGGTCTGCCCGGAGCAGTACAGGGTGCGGGTGTGTCCGGAGACGAGTTCTCCCTGGTTGAATCCCATTCCCAACGACCACGTCACCGGGTTGATCGCCGTTCGTTCCGCTACCACATCAGCTCCATTCGGTTCGTTGAAATGCGTACGCCTATCGGCCAGGTGGCCGCTGTCCTCGACGTCGCGGTGGTAAGCCTCCCAACGAAACACGACATCTCATGTCGTGTATTCGGTAGAGTTTTCGTATGCGCGCCGACCGGTTGGTGTCGCTGGTGTTGTTGTTGCGCCGGCGTGGTCGGATGACCGCGGCCGAGCTGGCCGAGCGGCTGGAAGTATCCACCCGTACCGTATTGCGCGATATCGAAGCGCTGTCCGCGGCCGGCGTCCCGGTCTATGCCGAACGCGGCCGACGCGGTGGTTTCGCATTGTTACCCGGGTTTCGGACCGAGCTCACCGGGCTGAACCACGATGAGGCGCTTGCCCTGCTGATCGCCGGATCGCGGCGCGGTGCGCAGGCCTTCGGCCTCGGTTCGGCACTTGCCTCGGCAATGCTCAAAGTGGTCGATGCTCTCCCCGAGAGCTATCGGGCCACCGCGGTCGACGGGGCCGAACGATTGCTCATCGACCCGGAGACCGATCTATTGGCGCGTCGGCTGGTCGCCGAGGAGGTGTCCGGCGACATATTGGCCGAGGTCCGGCGTGCGGTATTCGCCGGACACAGGTTGCGTATCCACTATGCGGCCGTCGGCCAGAGCCCGAAGTGGCGCACCGTGGACCCGATCGGCCTGGTCATTGCGCGCGACCGGGGCTATCTGCTGGCCAGGAGGTCCGGAGCGGATCGCACCTATCGACTGTCGCGGGTGTTGGCCGCGAAGGAACTCCCGGAGCCGGCCCGGCGACCGGATCGGGTCGACCTGGAGCGGATGTGGCAGGAACGCAGCGCCCGGTTTCGGACCGGCGGGGACCAGGTCACCGTATCGGTGCGGGTGGATCCGGCGCGACGGGAAGAGTTGGTGGGCACCGCGTTGGCCGTCCGCGCCGAGGAACCCGATGCGGATGGGCAACTGCGGTTGGAAGTCACCTTCCAGGATTCACGACATGCCGAATGGGCGTTGTGGCAGCTCACCACGGATGCGGAGGTCCTGGAGCCGCTGTCGTTGCGCGCAACTCTGCGCGATCGTGCCGCCGCGATTGTCGCCCGTTATGCGGAGCCTTCTTGAAAGTCGTTCCTCGCGGCCCGCTCCGAGCGCCTGACATCAGGCGGCGATGAGTCCTGCCGGGGTGGCCGGCTTCTCGGCGATGGCGAGGAACCGGCCGTTGCGGTGAAAGGATGTGATGGCGGCGGTGCCGAAGAATTCCTGCTCGTCGCCGGAGGTGATCCTCCCGGTGCGGGTCAGGGACGGTCGGCGGTCTGTTGGGCCTCGTATTCGGCCAGGACGGCGTAACCGGCGGGATCGCCGAAGGCGAAGAGGCGATACCAGCCGTCGAGCACGTGGGGTTCGTAGATATCGAGAGCGCCCAGCACTTCTCGGGCGAATTCGAAGGGAGCCGTCGAGTTGGCGGTGATCACGCCGGCGTCGGTGACCGCGGGTTCGTCGAGATAGTGTTCGGTTCCGGCGTACCCGGAGGCGATGAGGTATTCGGCCATATTGCTGGTGTGCTTGCGGTTGTCGAGCAGTCCTTGGCGGGCCAGGCCGAAGGTCGCGCCGCAGATCGCGGCGACCGGGACACCGGCGTCGACGAACTCCTGGGCCTTCTGCGCGAACGCGGTCAGCTTGTCGGTTTCCCATCCCTCGGCGCCGGGCAGGATCAGCATGGCGCTGTCGGCGGGGGCGAGATCGGCCAATGCCATATCCGGCACGATCCGCATACCGCCCATGGTGGTGATCGGTTGTGTGCTCGGGCCGACCGTGCGTATCACGTATCGGCCCGGTTCCTTGTGGCAGGCTCCATTGCTGATGTGTGCGGTGGCCGCGCCCACCTCCCAGTCGGCGAGGGTGTCGTATACGGCGACATGAACCGAACGTGCTTCCATGACAGCATCCTGATCGGCCGACAACATACTGTCGACCGATTTGATGTGCAATGTGGACGAAAATGAACGAGTGACGACCGAGCTTTCGATCTTTTCCGATTACCACCAGATTTACCACCAGATCGAACTCGTGGATGGCGACCCGGAGAAGATCGTCGCGTGGGACCATGCGCATTGGGTGGGACGACCACATGGCGATCGCGGAGAACGCCGCCGCCATCATGACCGGCGTGAACGCCCGCGTGCATATCACGGTGGAGGTTGGCCGTGCCGCTCCGATCGACGACAGTCATGCTTTCGACACCGTGTTCGAGTTCGGTTTGCGGGTCGATTCCGGCAGGTTGACGGTGACCTCGCCGATGTCGTGGCCGGGGGAGCAGGTGCCCGTCCCCGAGGATGGCTGCGTATCCGGGCGTCCCTGTCGGCATCGCCTTGCGATTACGACGACTCCGCATCGGACGACCCGGAAAGTTGGCGACGTATCCGACTCCAGTGCCGGCCGGGTGATCGCGCCGACCCCGGCTTGATCAAGGGCTGGTCGGGTGATCGCGCCGACCCCGGCTTGATCAAGGGCTGGTCGGGAGCCGTTTTCATAGTCCCGGCAGGGTAGCGGACGGGTGAGTATCGGCCGGTCGAGCCTACTCACGCGCCGGTCGAGAACAACTGCTCGGCATGACTTTCAGTCTTCCTCCCACCACGGCCTGGTGTCCGTGACGGCGACGAACTCGTGGAAGTCCATATTGCCGAGCTCCAGGTTGCACGCCATCGACCCGACCATGCGGCAGGGCAGGACGGTGGACTGCCCCGGGGTGTCGTGCAGGTCGACAACGGTCAGCGGCCGGTCGGGCTCGGTGAAGGTGCGAGCGTCGGCGAGCACGACCAAACGCTCCTCGCGCGGCGAGACCAGCGCGGGAACCTGACCCGGCAGCAGGCCCGCGTAGGCCGGGTCATCGACGACCGATGCCGTCAACGGGAATTCGTCCACATCGATATCGTCCAGGTCCAGGTCTGCGCCCACCCATCCGTTCTCGTCGACCCCGCCCAGTTCGTCGAGCAGGGCATACCAGCCTTGATCGTCGTCGAAGACGGTACGGATCAGCAGTACGGCCCCGTCGGCCGGTAGTGCCGGGAAGACGCGAGGGGTTGCCGGCGGTGTGGGGTAGGCCGGTTGGCCCGCGTCGCCCTGATACACGCCGCACGCGTCCATCTCGCGCACCAGCCGATCGAATGTGAGCGCGCCGCCGAGCAGTTCGGCCAGGATCTCGCCGAGTCGGGTCGACGGGACCCGTACACCGCGCCCCGGCACCACCGCCAGATCCACCAGTAACGGCCCGCTCCCGCCGTACACCACCGGAATATCGGCCAGGACCACAACCGGCGGTATCGGACCGTCGTCCGGGACGAGCGCCGGAAAGTTCCCACCGTGCAGGTAATTCCACTCGAGATTCTCGACCGGCCGCAGCCGCACCGCACCGTCTTCGAGGACGAACGCATCACCGTCCCGACGGCCGGCGAGCTCGTCGAGCAGCCCACCCCACAGTGCCGCGCCGTCCTCGTAGCATGTGCCGACCAACAGCACCTCCCCGGCCGCGGGACGGGGAAGTCCGGGAAAGGACATGATTCTCCTTCGAAAGACCGCTGTGGTCGCCCTGTCGTAATCGGTCCGGCCACTGCCCATCACAGCACATCCGGTCGGGCCGGGGGTGTCGAAGATGCGGTCACTCGTGCCCGTGTGCCGTTGGCGGTCACCGCCAGTGGAGGTCACCGAGCAATGTCGTTTCCGCGCCTCCGTCGGCGAAGATGATCTGACCGGTCACGAATCGGTTGTCCGCGCCGGCAAGCCAACAGAGGAGCTCGGCGACCCATTCCGGTCGGCCGGGAAAGCCACCGAACGGTTGTGGCGCCGCGGTTTCCATGGCGGCGCGGGTGTCGTCGTTCGTGAGGATCCACGCGGCCGCGGGGGTGTCGACGACACCGGGCGCGACAGCGTTCAGGGCGATACCGGCCCCCGCCCACGAGGGGGTCGGAGCGACTCTGCGCACCCAGCGATTCAGCGCGCGTTTGGCGATACCGTAAGCGCCCGCAGTGCCGTCGATGGTCGGGTTCTCGTCGATATAGGCGACGGCGGTGGCCTCGTCGCCGTCGAGGCATGCCTGCACCACGCGCTCGTCCGCGGGCGCCAGCGACGAGGTCGACGAGACGACCACCGCTCGGGGCGCCGTGCTTTGTGCCAATAGTGGCCGTAGTCCCTCGAGTGTCGCGACGGCCCCGAAGTAGTTCGTTTCGAGGAGACCGGTTCTGCCGCCCCCGGCGACGGCGAGTACCGCATCGATGGGTCCACGCTCGCTCACCTGGTCGATCAATGCCTGCCGTCCCGCAGTGGTGGACAGGTCGGCCACGATATCGGCGTCGATCAGGTCGCAACCGATGACCTCGGCGCCGCGCTCGCGCAGCATTGTCGTGGTCTCGGCACCGATACCCGATGCGGAGCCGGTCACGACATACCTCCGGCCGGCGGTACCCGTATGTGTCATCGACAGTCCTTTCGTCTACCGGTCGGCGACGTCTTCCCGTCGCGGATGTGCACTCGTGGCGCGGTCGAAGAGTTCGACCAGTTCGTTTCCGCAGCGATCGGGATCGGCCCCGGCGGAAAGGAGCGGGACCACACTGTCGATGGCAGCGCGTAGCGCCGCCGCCATGACCTGCGGATCGAACGGACGGAAGGCCCCAGTGTCCTGACCTTCCGTGAACAAGCGGGCCAACCGGTTCACCGCTTCGATGTGGTGCCGCTCCCAGACGCCGTGACCGCCGTTGAGCAGGATTTGCTGGAGCGCTCGCACCTGCGGCAGGTGCTCGGCGATGAACGCCACATTCGCCCGGATGGCGGTGGCGAGCACTTCCCGCGCGCCGGTTGCGGTCGCCAGCGCGGTCCGCATATGGGCGTCGGCGTCGGCAACGATCTGGTCGGCGATGGCCGCGAACAGCTCGTCCTTGCCGGAGAAGTGATAGGTGATCAGCCGTTTGCTACTGAGGCCGGCCCTACTGCGAATGGCCTCGAAGGTGGTGGCCTGGTAGCCGAGCTCGTCCAGTAGGGCCACCGCGGTTCGGGTGATCTGTTGTCTGCGGGCTTCGGTCGCCGCCCGATGGGGGGTCACGACCACCGGGTCTCCCTACCGGATTCGACGTGGTCGAGGGGGTGGTCGTCCGATGGCGCGACGAAACGGGAGGATTTGTTATCCATGCGGATAACATTATCCACATGGATAATGTTCGACAAGGCCGTGAGCTGTCGCGGTCTCGGGTTGTATTCGTTCTCGGTGCTCCTCCGCTTCCGAAGCTCGGGAGGCCGGGGTGGATTCGTCGCTCGGACCGGATCGAAGGACGAGATGGGCCGGTTGTCGTCGACCTTCGACAGCAGGACACGCGCACTGCCGGCGGGTGCTTCTCATGGCCGCCTCGCCGCATCGGTGGGTCGAGTGGACGGTGCGCGGCGCGTGGTCGGACCTGTGACGTGCGGGGCGCGGGAAACGATCAGGGTTCGATCAGGCCGACCCGAATGGCGTAGCGGGTCAGTGCCAGCCGATCGCGCAAACCCAGTTTCTGCAGGATATTGGCGCGATGTCGGTCGACGGTCTTGACGCTGATGTACAAGGTATCGGCGATATCCCGCGCGGAGTATCCCTCGGCGATGAGTTTGAGTACCTCTTCCTCGCGGGGGGTGAGAATACTGTCCGGGGGTGCGTCACCGGACTGGGCGCGGTGCAACCATTCCCGGATCAACGAGGTCACCGCGCCCGGGTAGAGAAACGGCTCTCCTCGCAATGTTGCTCGGCACGCCTCGAGCAGATCCCGGTCGGCCACGGATTTGAGCACATAACCGGAAGCGCCGGCCTTGAGGGATTCGAAGAAATACTGCTCGTTGTCGTACATCGACAACATCAGCACCCGAACCTCGGGATGCTCCCGATTGATCTCCCGGGCCGCCTGGATACCCGTCATCCGTGGCATGGCGATATCCATTACCACCAGATCGACCGGTATCTCGGTCACCTGCCGAACGGCGTCGTAACCGTTGGCGGCCTCGGCGACCACGGTGAGATCGGGTTCGGCGTCGATGATCATCCGCAGTCCCGCGCGGACCAGCGTGTGATCATCGGCCAACAGAATACGAGCGGGCGATGCCGGACTGGTCATGGTCGGCTCCGTTGATCTTCTCGCGGTACGGTCAATTCCACGACGGTGCCGCGGCCGGGTGGTGAGTCGATGGTGAGGACGGCGTCGATGAGCAGCGCCCGTTCCCGCATCCCGCGGATACCGGCCCCATCGGTGACGACACCACCGCAGCCGTCGTCACTCACCCGCAGGACGAGTCGGTTTTCCCCGAAGCGCAGCAGCAACCGGGCATGGTGGGCGTGGGCATGGCGGACGACATTGGTCAGCGCCTCCTGGGCGACGCGATAACAGACCAGCTCGATATTCGGCGCCAAGCGGGGCAGGGTGCGGTCGATATCGCGGGTGATCTCGAGGCCGCCGGTGGCGGAGAACTCGCTGCACAGCTCGCTCAGGGCGCTGGGCAGTCCGAGGTCGTCGAGGATATCGGGTCGTAGCCGGCGCGCGATACCGCGAACTTCGTCCATACAGGCCCGTACGGTCTCCTGCGCATTGCACAGATCGTCGATCGCCTCGGCGGGAGCCTTGTCGAGGGCACGTTTCATCGACAGCAGTGCCACGGTGAGGCTTTGGCCGATCTCGTCGTGCAACTCCCGGGCGATACGCCGGCGTTCGCTTTCCTGAGCGGCCAGCGCCGAGGCGCTGGCGGTGGTCCGCTCGGACTCGAGCCGATCGACCATGGCGTTGAAGGTATCGATCAGATGAGCCATATCCCCTTGAACGGGACTGGCCAGACGTCCGTTGCGCCGCAGCAGATCCACCCGCTGCATCGAGGAGATCAGCGCCCCCAACGGAGCCAGACTCGAGCGCAGCAGCAGCGCGTTCGCGGTCAGGATCACCGCCAAACCGATCACCAACACCGGGATTTCGGCAGTTCGCACCCGGGCGGAAACCGTTGCCGGAGAAAGCGCCAACACCAGTGTTCCGAGAGTGAACACCAACCCGTTTATCAGAAAAATCCGCCGGAACAACATATCGGCCGGTGTTCGGGTATGCCATCCGAGGAGCCCGCCACTGTTCGCGGAACGGTCCATCCTGACAGTCTGGCCGCCGAACCCGATGGTGTCCATGAGGCCCGACCCTCATTTTCGGTGTCGGTCACTACACACCGCACTCCACCGGAAATGGGTGTCCGCGCCGATGGTGGGTTCCGGCGGCACGGACCAGACTGATAATCGCAACGGTTTCGAGCAGGTCGCGGGAGGAGTTCGGGTATGGACATCGACCGCAGGACGGTTCCCGGTCGGGGCGTTCTCCACCATTTCCGGACTCGCGGGGGCGGGCATTTCGCTCTGTTCACCGGTGCCGACCACGCCCGGCTCTACATTTACGACGAGCAGTCGCGCGATGACGACGAACAGCCGCGCGACGAACCGGCCTTGACCATCCCCTTGGACCCCGACGAGGCCGACCAGGTGGCCGATCTTCTGTACAGCGTCCCGTTACGGGATCGGGTGACGCGCCTGGAGCGCCGCGTGGATCGCCTGTGCGCCGAACGAGGTCGCTCATGAGCACCACCCGCCTCCTGTACGCGTACCGGGATACTGATATGCAAGCACGCGATATCGTGATCCAACTTCCGACCGTCCACGTCGACGACCCCGTCGCCAAGGCCATGCGGTTGATGGTGGTGAACCGTCTGCCGGGGATGATCGTCGTCGACGCCGCCGACCATCCGGTCGCCGTGCTGCCCGGCACCCAGGTGCTGCGCCTGGCCATTCCCAGCTCCTACCAGGACGATCCCGCCCTGGTGCGTACCATCGACGAACTTCATGCCGAGTTGTTCTGGCACGAGCCCGGTCGGTGGACGGTCGGTGACTGCCTGCCCGAGCGGGCCACCACCCCGGCCACCATCGGCCCCGACGCCACCCTGCTCGAAATCGCCGCCCTCATGGCGCAGAAGCACAGCCCGCTCGTCGCCGTGGTCGACTCCGAGCGCCGCCTGCTCGGTGCCGTCACTCTCGAACGTCTGCTCATCAGCCTGGCCATTGCCGGAAACAACGACTGAACGAGCCGGATCGGGTGATGATGAGCCAGATAGCCGCGCTGACAATTTTCGTCGGCGCGTTCTGGTTCATCGCCACCGAACGCGCGAACAAGGTCGCCACGGTCCTGGTCGCGGCCGCGCTGATGGCGGTGACCGGGCTGATTCCCGGCGAAGAAGTCTTCTACAACGCCCATGTCGGCATCGACTGGAATGTCATCTTCCTGCTGCTGGGCATGATGATCATCGTCGGCGTGATCAAACAGACCGGGTTGTTCGACTATCTCGCCATCTGGGCCGCCAAACGGTCGAGAGGCCACCCGTTCCGGCTGATGGTCATGCTCATGACCATCACGGCGATCGCCTCGCCCATCCTCGACAATGTCACCATCATCCTGCTGGTCGCACCCGTCACCGTCGTCGTCTGTGACCGGCTGCGTATTCCGGCGCAGCCATTCCTCATCGCCGAGGTGCTCGCCGCCAATATCGGCGGCGCCGCGACGCTGGTCGGCGATCCGCCCAACATCATCATCGGTAGCCGCGCCGGACTGAGCTTCAACGATTTCCTCCTGCACATGGCACCGGCGGTGGCCGTCATCTTCGTATTGTTCGTGGTGTTCACTCGGCTGCTGTTCCGGCGGCACCTGCGTGGTACCTCCGAACACGTCGACACCGTCATGGCCCTTCAGGAACATCGCGCCATCACCGACCCGCGTCTGCTGATCCGTTCCCTGCTCATCCTGACCGCTGTGGTGATCGGTTTCGCGTTCCACACCGTGCTGCACCTGGCCCCGTCCATCGTCGCCCTCCTCGGTGCGGGTGCCATGCTGTTGATGTCCGACCTGGACGTCGGAGAAGTGCTGCGCGAAGTCGAATGGAACACCCTGGTCTTCTTCATGGGTTTGTTCGTCATGGTCGCCGGTCTCGTGCACACCGGGGTCATCGACGCCATGGGTGCCGCCGCGGTGCGCCTCCTGGGGGACAGTCCGCTGCTCACCTCGGCCGTGCTGGTATTCGGCTCGGCGGTGGTCGCCTCCTTCATCGACAACATCCCCTATACGACGACCATGGCGCCCGTCGTCGAGGAACTCGTCGCCCAGACCTCGGACCCCACGACCGGCCGGGCACTGTGGTGGTCGTTCGCCTTCGGCGCCGACTTCTCCGGCAACGGCACCGCTGTGGCCGCCGGCGCGAATGTCGTGGCACTCGGACTCGCCCGTCGCGCGGGCCACCCGATCACGTTCTGGCAGTTCACCAAATACGGTGTTGTCGTCACGGCCCTGTCCAGCCTGCTCGCCTGGCTCTACATCTGGGTCCGGTACTTCTGAACGCGACGTCCGATTCTCGCCGGACTCCGCCGGCGGACCCTGTTGTGATGGATGGCGTAACAGTTCCCACGAAAGGAATCGCTTCGTGAAGATCGCGCTCGTCACCGGCGCCAACCGAGGGATCGGGTCGGCCACGGCCCACCGCCTGGCCCGCGACGGCGATCATGTCGTCGTCGTCGCCGCACGCAATGCCGAGGCCGCGGCGGAAGCCGCCGATCGGTTCGTTCGGGAAGGGTATTCGGCGAGCGGTCTGGCCATGGACGTCACCGACACGGCCCGCGTCCGGGCCGCCGCGAAGGAGGTCGGCGAACGATTCGGTCGCCTCGATGTCCTGATCAACAACGCCGGTATCCTGCCCGAGGCCGCCGACCCCGGTCCGCGGGAGATCGTCGATGTGGAGATGTTCCGGCGGACCTACGCCACCAATGTATTCGGACCGGTCGCCGTGGTGGAGGCGTTCCTGCCGCTGCTGCGCAAGAGTGCGGCGGGGCGGATCGTCAATATCTCGAGCACGATGGGGTCACTGGCCGACCAGAGCAACCCGGAATCGCCGTACTATTCGACGCTCGTTCCGGCGTATCAGTCGTCCAAGGCGGCCTTGAACAACCTCACCATCGCCCTGGCGAAGGCCCTCGCCGATACCCCGATCAAGGTCACCTCGGTCTGTCCCGGCTGGGTGCAGACCGATCTGGCGCCGGGCAATCGCGACCACGCGCCCACCACACCCGAAGCGGCGGCCGAGGTGATCCACCGGGCGGCAACCCTGCCCGATTCCGCACCGTCGGGGACCTTCGTCGACGCCGCGGGAAGCGTGCCGTGGTGATCTCCGGTATCCGATCCGGGCGCGATCGACCGCACAGTATTACAACGTTTTTGTCCCTACGGTAGAGCCGTCCGCCTCCGTTCGTCCTCCCTACGGCTGTCCAGGAGTCCGGCGGCACGTTCGGCGATGGCGGTGCCGACCTCGGCGGTGGTGGCCGCGCCGCCGAGGTCGGGAGTGCGGATATCGCCCTCGGCGAGAACCTCGCAGACGGCGCGGTCGACCGCGGCGGCGGCGCCGGACTCACCGAGGTGTTCCAGCATCATCGCGGCGGCGAGGATCTGCGCGACGGGATCGGCGATGCCCCGGCCGGCGATATCGGGAGCGCTGCCGTGTACGGCCTCGAACATCGACGGGGCGTCGCGGTGTGGGTTGATATTGCCGGAGGGGGCCAGACCGAGGCCGCCGGTGACGGCGGCGGCGAGGTCGGAGAGGATATCGCCGAACAGATTCGAGCCGACGATCACATCGAGACGGTCGGGGTGCAGAACGATTTCGGCGGCCAGCGCGTCCACATGCATCTGCCGGGTGCGCACATCGGGATAATCGACGGCCACACGATCGAAGACGCTGTCCCAATACGGCATCGAGTGAATGAGGCCGTTCGACTTGGTGGCCGAGCACAGACGTCCGGTGCGCTCCCGGGCCCGTTCGAAGGCGTAGCGGATGATGCGCTCACAGCCGGTCCGGGTGAACACCGACTCCTGCACCACGAACTCCTCGGGACGGCCCCGATTGTGGACGCCGCCGATCTCGGAGTACTCGCCCTCGGCGTTCTCCCGCACGATGAGCAGGTCGAGGTCTTCGGCGGTGCGGTCGCGCAGTGCCGATTCGGTGCCGGGAAGCAGCCGCACCGGTCGCAGATTCACGTATTGGCCGAATGCGCGGCGCAACGGAATCAACAGACCCCACAGCGAGATATGGTCGGGCACGCCGGGGAAACCCACGGCCCCCAACAGGATTGCGTCGAATCCGGCGAGTCGTTCGATCCCGTCCGGCGGCATCATCGATCCGGTGCGCAGATACTGCTCGCAAGACCAGTCGAATTCGGTCCACTCGATACCCGGTAGCACCGCGTCGAGCACCTTGACCGCCTCGACGGTCACCTCGACGCCGATCCCGTCGCCGGGGATGGTCGCTATGCGGTGGGTGCTCACAGTCCGACTCCGATGTACTTGGTTTCCAGGAACTCGTCGATACCGGTGAAGCCGCCCTCGCGGCCGAGTCCGGACTCCTTGACTCCGCCGAACGGCGCGGCCGGGTTGGACACCACGCCCTGGTTCAGTCCGACCATGCCGGTCTCGAGCGCCTCGCAGACGCGCAGCCCGCGTCGCAGGTTCTCGGTGAACACATAACCCACCAGGCCGTAGGGGGTGTTGTTGGCGCGTGCCACGGCCTCGTCCTCGGTGTCGAAGGCGGTGAGGGCGGCGACCGGTCCGAAGATCTCGGTGTGGCACATGCGCGCATCGTCCGGCACATCGACGAGGACCGTCGCCGGATAGAAATTCCCCGGTCCCTCGACAGGCGCGCCGCCGAGCAGTACCCGCGCCCCGCGCGCCCGTGCATCGGCCACCAGAGCGGACACCTTCGCCACGGCGTCGGCATCGATCAACGGGCCCACCACGACACCCGGTTCGGTGCCGCGGCCCAGCGGCAGCGCCTCCATACGCGCCGCCAGTCGTTCGGCGAACTCGTCGAAGACGCCACGTTGCACGAAGATCCGATTGGCCGCCGTGCACGCCTGCCCGATATTGCGCATTTTCGCCGCCGACGCGCCTTCCACGGCCGCGTCGAGATCGGCGTCCTCGAAAACGAGGAAGGGGGCATTGCCGCCCAGTTCCATGGAGGTGCGCATAACCGTCCGCGCGCACTGTTCCAGCAGTTGTTTGCCGACGGCCGTGGACCCGGTGAACGACAGTTTGCGTGAGCGTTCGTCGTGGATCAGCGGTGTCATCAGCGAGCCGGGGTCGGAGGTGGTGACAACGTTCACCACCCCCGCAGGCACCCCGGCGTCGTGCAGGATCTCGGCCAGCGCCAGTGTGCACAGTGGAGTCTGCTCGGCGGGTTTCACCACACAGGTGCATCCGGCGGCCAGCGCCGGGCCGATCTTGCGGGTTCCCATCGCCATCGGGAAGTTCCACGGAGTGATGAGCAGGCTCGGGCCCACCGGTTGGCGGGTCACCAGGAACCGCGACCCACCGGCCGGCGCGGTCATGTATCCGCCGTCGAGGCGTACGGCCTCTTCGGCGAACCAGCGGAAGAATTCCGCGGCATAGGCGATCTCCCCCCGCGCCTCGGCCAGTGGTTTGCCCATTTCCAAGGTCGCGATCAACGCCAATCGATCGGCGTCGTCGAGCAGCATGTGGTGCGCGCGCATGAGGATGTCGCTGCGTTCGCGCGGTGGGGTGCGCGCCCAGTCGGTCTGTGCGCTCGCGGCCGCGGCGAGTGCCGCCAACCCGTCCTCCGGTCCGGCGTCGGCCACCTCGCACAACGGTTGTCCGGTGGCCGGGTCGACCACCGGCATGGTTCGCGCCGTCGCATGCCAACGCCCGTCGATATAGAGCCGGGTGGGCACGCTGTCGACAGCGTCACGTTCGGCCGGTGTGTGTGCGGTTACCGTGAGCATGGTGTTCCTCCCTACCGGCGGACGGCGTGCCCGGTTCACCGCATGCTAACCAAATTGTCGACAATCCTACAATAGCTGCGGTGTGGATCCGGCCGCTCGATGAGCAGCCATATCGCCGGAGGGGATCGGATACCCCGCGCGGTGATCGTCGGACGGTGGAGGGTACGCGGATGGGGTCATATCGGCCAACGAGCGCGCACGACCCCATCGGGGTCGGGTAGCGCACCCTCGAGCAGTGGTGGTTTGTCCTCGGAAAAGTCCATCGGAAGCGCCGTTGCCGCGCGTGCTCCCGTCAGTCGCGCGGACAGTTGGGCGCGGTCCTCGTCGTCGACCCAGAGGTCGACGATGCGGCCCTCGTGATCTTCTCGAACGAGTGTGGCCGTCTCCCCCTCCGGAAATTCTTCGAGGACGGCCGACAGATCGGTGGACAGCTCCGGCCATACCCGTAGGAGGGAACGGGGCGTGAGTGCGGTGCGGACGGCCTCGATATTGTCCGGCACGAGGCGATGCCAGCGCGAGACGTCGCCGATATAGGTCTCCTGCAGTATCACCGATCCGTGTCGGGTGGCGAGATCGGCCACTTCGGCCCAGAACGCATTATCGGCGGGACGCTTCACGACGGGCTCGTCGAAACAGGGATCGTACGGTGAGGACTCCCGCGGCCGTGGAAACAATCCGAGCGCCCGAGTGCGCTGCACCGCCCGCGTGCAGGGTCGGTCACTGCCGATATACATGTACTGGTCGTATCCGATATGGATGAAGAACCTTCCCTCCACCTCCAATCGGCACCAGGCGCCATTGTCCCGAAGCATGACGCGCACGAGTTCCAGGCCCGTGTCCAGCGGCACCCATGCGCCGTCGTGGTAACCGGTGAGATCCGGCGGGAACAATCCGTGCAACCCGTGCCCCTCGATCGGCGCCTCCAGGCCGAAGTTGATCGGGCCGGCGACCTGGGGGTCGCGGATTTCGAGTCGGGTCACCCCGGTGTCCTCCGCGAAATACCGTGCGGCGGTGAGATAGGCCGCTTCCACCTCGCCGTGGTCGCTGAGGGTGTTCTCGGAGCCGTGGTAGGAGCCGCACTCGTCGCGATCGGCCGGATCATATTTGGTCACGTCATAGACGAAGGGGAGCACTTCACGACATTACAGCGTCCGAGCGTTCCGGTGGCCACTCGAATCGGACGGCCACGGAACGCTCGACTTCCGGTGTGCGAGTGAGCGTGTCGCTGTGGGCCGTGACATGGCGCGAGGGTTCCCGCCTCTCGGGATTCCGGGTCGTCTCCCGTGAAGTGCGCCTACGGTTCGGCATCGCTCACGGCGGGTGGCGCGGATTCGGAGCGGGTGTGTGGGCGCAGTCCTTCGAGAAGGATATGGAGACAGCGCGCGTTCAGGCGTTCGGCGGCCGGTCCGTTCGGTATCGCGGTCGGCTGCGGCCGAGCGGTCGCGAGTGTGAGCAGATCCGCGCCCGTCGGATTCGCGCGTACGACACCTTCGGTCCTGGCCCGGTCGAGTATCGCTCCGACGACGCGGGTGGCACGTCGGCGTTCCTGTCGGAACTCCGCATCATCGCGCGCGTTCTCGAGCAGATGCGGGAGCAGGATCGGCGCCGGGTCGCCGAGGCGGAGTTCGTATATTCGCCGAAGCACTCTGGTCGGGCGGTGACGACCGTCCGGCTCTTCCGACATCGCCGCCTCGGCCTCGGCCGCGCCGCGGATCATGTTCTGGAACGCGATCCCTTTCAGGAGGGCGAACCGATCGGGGGAAGTGTCGGTAGAGCGTGCCGATACCCACGCCGGCCGCAGCGGCGATCTCCTCCATCGGAGCCTGACCGCCGCGCGCCAGGAGGAGCTCGCGTCCGGCCTGAAGTATCCGGTCGTGGTTGCGGGCGGCATCGCTGCGCATCTCGCCTCCTCGGGCGTTGTATCCGACCACATCTTCCCGAGAAACGAGCGGAGTGGATACCCCGCTTCTCGGGGTGCGTCGAGCCGCGATGTCGTCGACGTGGCCGAGGAGTGACCGGCCGCCGAGGTGCGTTCGCCTACGTGTCGAGGTCGGACATGTCCAGCACGAACCGATAGTGAACATCGCCGGCGGCGAGGCGGTCCAGGGCGGTTTCGACCTTGCTCGACGGAAGTGTTTCGACATCGGCCGTAATGCCGTGCTCGGCGCAGAACCGGAGCATCTCTGCCGTCTGCTGTAACCCTCCCGTGCCGGAGGAGGTGAGCTTCTTACGGCCGGCCCCCAGTTCCCGGAGCTCCGGCCCGGTCTGTAGCGGGTAGCCGAGAACGCACAGGGTTCCGTCGAGGTCCAGCATGTCGATGAGCGGTGAGAGTTCGTGCTCGACCGAGATGGTGTCGAGAACGAGGTCGAAGCGACCTCGTGCGGCAGTGACCTGGGTGTCGTCGGTGGTCACGAGCAGTCCGGTCGCCCCCAGGCTCCGAGCGTCCTGTTCCTTGTCCGCGCTGCGGCTGAGGACGGTGACCTCGGCTCCCAGTGCCGCGGCGAACTTGACCGCGATATGGCCGAGCCCGCCGAGGCCTGCGACGGCGACGCGACTGCCCGGGCCGACGGCGGCGGCCCGCAGGGGCTCCCAGACGCTGATACCGGCGCACATGAGTGGCGCCGCAGCGGCCGGGTCGAGTTCGTCGGGCAGGTGGAAGGCGAACTTCTCGCGCAGGACGTACTCGCGGCTGTAGGCGCCCTTCGTACGGGTGCCGTCGATGCGGTCGATGCCGCCGTAGGTGTTGGTCGGGCGGTCGTAGCAGTAGTTCTCCTGTCCGGCCAGGCACATGGCGCATTCCCCGCACGAGTCGACGATCGTGCCGATGGCCACCCGCTCGCCTACGGCGAAGCGGGTGACGGCCTCGCCCGTGGCCACGACGACGCCGGTGGCCTCGTGTCCGGGGACGAGGTCCTCCTCCCCGAGCAGGCCGTGGATGCGGTGCAGGTCGCTGTGGCAGACACCGCAGTAGCCGATTCGCACGGCGATGTCGTCGGGTCGCAGATCGCGTCGCTCGATGGTGACGCGGGTCAGTGCATTGCCGGTGGGGTCGAGGCTCTGCCAGCCGATCGTGGTCCTCATATGTGGGTCCCTCCCATCAAAACGGAATCTGAATTCACCTTAACACGATGCGGAATAGAGATTCCGTTTTGGCTACACTGGTGCCGATGAGTCCGCGAACCAGCCCTTCGAGTGCTTCTCGCGCCCCACGTCGAGACGCGCTGCGCAATGACGCGATCATCATCAATGCCGCGCGAGCGGTTTTCGCCGAACAGGGACCGCAGGCGGGCATGGAGGCCATCGCTTCCCGCGCCGGTCTCGGTGTCGGCACGATCTACCGGCGGTTCGCGGGCAAGGACGAGCTCCTCGACGCCATAGCGCGGCTCTTCGTCGAGGAGATGGATCAGGCCGCCACGGCCGCACTCGAAGATCCCGACCCCGCCGCCGGTCTCGAGCGGTTTCTGGATTTCGTGGGGACCTTCAATACGGAGAAGCGACGATACGCAGGTTCCCTGACCGACCGGATTCCCGGTGACGACCCCACGAGGGTGCGGACGGAGGATCGAGTTCGACAGCTCGCGCAGAAGGCGGTCGAGGCGGGGTATCTCGCACCGGATGTGACCGTGGACGACCTCTTGGCGCTCATCGCCGCGATACGCGGGGTGGTCGCCGCTTCACTGGACGGAGACAACACTTCGTGGCGTCGTTTCGTTCGTATCCATCTCGCCGGGCTTCGCGCCGGTTGATCTGCGGGAGGACCTCGGGAATGCGTGGGTCGATGCCATTCGCCCGGCTCGCCTCCCGCGAGGTCACGACGGTCGCCGACCCGGGTTCCGGTAGTTCGGCGATGGCGTGCACCGGACAGTCCGGTAGCGCCCGCACGACCGCGTCCCGGCCGCCGCGGTGCGTACCCTCCCACCGGCCTTGGCGGAAACCCCAGAGATGGTCGTCTGGGCGGGGCGGCGCCGTTGGTCGGCTGTCCCGTGCACGTGGCGGGATACGAACCCGACTACCGGACGTCGCCACGTCTCGGCGGACACGGCGGCCTCCGTCCCACCTGACACCCCGACTCGGAGACGAGGCGCTCGGGGCCCAATGGTTTTCGTCGAGTCGCGATCACGGATGGATCTGCTCTCCCGGTGATCGTCGGTTACGTTGGTTTCGGGTCTCGGATCAAGCCGTGAGCGGCCGGCGCAGTATGGGGCGGAGCGTCGTGGCTGGATCTACTGGCGTCACCGATCCGAGGCCGCCGGCGTCGGTTCGGGCGTCCTGAGTGAGATGGATTCGCTGCTATCCCCTCCTATCGGCATGTCGTCGAGGGAACCCGGTCCCGACAGACGCTGAGGATCGATCGGGCGGTCGGCGAAAACGGTGACCCGGTGGTGACCGTGGTGCGCGCCGATCGAGAGGGCCCGCGCCGACCGGTGCCGTGCCGCACCCCGTATCGGCTACGGCGTCGGTAGGCGGCCGAAGAAATGGACTATCGGCCGGCCGGACGGTAGACGCTGCCGGAAACATCGGGCACCAGGCCGCTGGTATCGATGAAATCGGTCAACCGGTAGTTCGGCGTATGCACGGATATCCCACTGAATTCGGCATCCACCACCACCTGTAGCCGACCGAGGGGAACGAAGATGTGCTCGTCCTGGTCCACCTTGACCGTATTCACCTCACACCGGTCCAGCTCGATTGCGAACCGCACCGTTTTTCCGACCTGGCGCAGCGCATGGATGCGCGCATACTCGAAATCGCTGTGCTCGCCGTCGAAAAGATAGGGTTCGATCGGCTCGCCGAACTCGCTGCATTCGGCATACGAGCCTTCGAGCTCCCGCCACGACGACACCTCGAACGGAATCGACTCGATATTGAATGCCACCGAGGATTCCCCGTCCGGCCACCCACTGAAGTAGACATTCCACGTCAGTTCCGGCGCACCGGTCGCCCTGTCCTCTGACAGACTCCCCCGCCACAGCGCATTGGAGAACGGTAGGAATTCCCAAGACGAGTACTGTTCACAGGCCGATGCATCCATCCGTCCAGCATAGTGATCGACACGAAACCGAAACGGCCACGGTGGTATTCGTCTCCGCCGGCCCGTATCGTGTTCCTCGGGTCGCATGTGCTTCGGCCGTGGAACCACATCTCGACGGAGTTCACGGCAATGGCGCCGATGCGGACGCATGACGTTCGGAATGTCGCTCGGTCGGGTCGGACCGAAGTGCGTTCCGCTCACGATGAAGAAAAGTGTTCTTCACGGCAGGCCGACCTACCTAGGCTGCGTGGGCCCGGTCCGACCTGTCCGTTCATGAGGAAGAATTTGTCGTGTCTGCTCAGGATCCTGTTCGTCCGCTCCATTTCGCCGCTTTCGTCATGAATACGACGAGCCACATCGTCCAGGGGACGTGGCGCCGCCCGTCGTCGCGGTCGGTGGACTTCAACGATCTGGACCACTGGGTGAACCTCGCCGAAACGCTCGAGCGCGGAAAGTTCGATGCGATCTTCTTCGCCGACGTCGTGGGCCTCTACGCGCCCTACCGGGGGGACGATCGGAAGTACTTCGAGGCGGGGCTGCAGGTGCCGAGCAACGACCCGAGCGTATTGGCCAGTGCGCTCGCCTACGCCACGGAGCACCTCGGGATCGCGTTCACCGCGAGCATCCTGCAGGAACACCCCTTCAACTTCGCGCGTCGGATTTCGACGCTCGACCATGCGTCCAAGGGTCGCGTCGCGTGGAATATCGTCACCAACTACCTGCCCAACGCCAGCCGTAACTTCGGGTTGGAAGGACTCACCGCCCACGACGAACGCTATGCGTGGGCCGACGAGTACGTCGACGTCACCTACAAGCTGTGGGAGGGCAGTTGGGAGGACGACGCGCTGCTACAGGACCGTGAGCGTGGCATCCACGCCGACTACGACAAGGTCCACCGCATCAACCATGAGGGCAAGCGCTATCGGGTCGAGGGGCCGCACCTGGTGTCGCCGAGCCCGCAGCGGACCCCGCTGCTCTTCCAGGCCGGAGCCTCCGAGGCGGGCCGGAACTTCGCCGCGCGGAACGCCGAGGCGGTGTTCGTCACGCCACCGAACCGCGAGGCCGCTCGTCGCGATACGACCGATATCCGCAACCGTGCGGTGGCTGCGGGGCGTCGCGCCGACGACCTGAAGTTCTTCCAGGGGCTGTATGTCGTGCCGGCATCGACCGAGGCCGAAGCGAAACGCCGCGCCGCCGAACTCGACGAGTGGATCGACTACGACGGTCATCTCGCCCACCTGTCGGGTGGAATGGGTCTCGACTTCGGGCACGACGACCTGGACACCCCGGTGGGGGAGATCGAGACCGAAGGCGTTCGGTCCGCGATCGGCTGGATCAACGACCTCGTCACCGATCGTCCGGCCACCCTGCGCGACGTCGCCCACTACACCGCGACCAGCCTGCGTATCGTCGGCACCCCGGAGCGGATAGCCGACGAGTTCGCCGCCTGGCAGGCCAGTGGTATCGACGGCATCAACCTGATGAACTACGAGATCCCCGGTTCCTACGAGGACTTCGTCGATCACGTGATCCCGACACTGCGGAAACGGGGCCTCATCCAGAGCGAGTACACCCCGGGCACGCTCCGGCAGAAGATCTTCGGCAGGGGAGACCGCCTGCCCGAGCGTCATCCCGCGGCGCGATACCGGGGTGCCTTCGGCTCGAAGACCGCCGAACCGTCGCTCGCCGGCGCGGTCGACTGACGATCACGCCCGGACCGCCTGCCACGGACGTACCGACAGCAGCGCCGGTACGTCCGTGGTTTTCCTACCGCGGCTCCAATAGTCCCAGCAGTGTTTCGCGTCGCCGGGTGAGTCGGTCGACCGCGGCGTCGATTGCCCGCACCTCCCGACGCAGGATGTCGTCGACTTCCGTGCAGAGCTCGACCCGTGGTTCGTCACCGTGCACGCAGGGCAGCAAAGACCTGATCGTCTCGGTGTTCAGGCCGGCCTCGAGCAGGAGCCGGATTCTGCGGACCACCTCGACGGCCTCATCGCTGTAGTCGCGGTAACCGTTGGAGCGGCGGGTCGACTCCAGTAGTCCCTGCTGCTCGTAATAGCGCAGCAGCCGTGCCGGGACCGCGGTTCTTCTCGACAGTTCACCGATCCGCATCGTCTCACCCCTGGCACCGATTCCGAGTTGACCTTGACATGGATGTCAAAGTTTACGTTCGGGACATGACTGCTCGATATCCCACTCTGATGGACGGCGTCCCCGCCGACCCGGACACCCTGCCCGCTCTCGCATTCGCCGGATTCGCGCACTTCACGGCCATGCAGGTCCGTGCGGGCGGAATACGCGGCCTCGACCTACACCTTCACCGACTGCGCTCGGCCTCCCGGACACTCTTCGGTGCGGAACTACCGGACGAACACGTTCGACAACATCTACGGGAAGCATTGTCGACGGCACCGGCGGATCTGTCGGCGACGGTGACGATCTTCGACTCGAACGGCGAGTTCACCACCCCCGACCGGCCGCCGTCCCTGCACACACTGATTCGAACCGGACCCCCGTCCACCGGCCCGACCGGACCGTTGGCATTGGCGCTGTTCGAACACGAACGGTTCATGCCCGAGATCAAACACGTCGGTGAGGGCGCCAAGACATTCTTCATGCGTCGCGCCCGAGCCACCGGATTCGACGATGCCGCGTTCACGGACCGCCACGGCAGGCTCACCGAGGCATCCATCTGGAACCTGGCGTTCTTCGACGGCGACACCGTCGTCTGGCCCGAGGCGGAAATCCTCACCGGAACCACCTTGGGCATCGTGCGCCGTCGGCTGATCGAGATCGGTGTGCCGCAGGACACCCGACCCATCACTCCGGATACGGTGGGCCGGTTCGATGCGGCGGTGGTCATGAACTCCTGGACACCGGGCATAGCCGTCCACCGTATCGGCGACACCTCGTTGCCGGTGCGGCCCGACCTGGTCGGGATACTGCACGACGCGTATACGGCCGAACCACTCGTCCGACCATAACGGTGCCTCATCGATGCGGTGTCGCATCGACCGTTGCCATTGTTGCCGACAGCGAGGACGACCCCGTCGCTGCGCAACCCGAGGGTATGTGTCGATCCGGCGGTGACGGCCACGACGTCGCGCCATGTACTTACGCCGTACTCCGGTGTCGAGGGAATCCCGCCGTCACCACCGAACCATCAGGGCGCACGCCGACGGAGTGGCAACGGCCGGCGGCGATCGCCGATCGCGTGTACCCCGAAGCCGAAGGTGACGTGGTCGTTTCGATCATCGGATTCGAGTCCACTCGGAGATGTATGTCGGTTTCGCCGTCGCCGGTGGCCATCGCCGTATGCGTGGCGTGCGGAGATTCTCGGCTGTACTCGGTGACATGCCTTGTCAGCGTAACTCTGGAATAACTCTGGAATAACTCTGGAGTAACTCTGGATTGCCGGTGAAAGGTTCGACGCCGGTACCGGCTTCACCCTGATCGGCCCAACGCCTACCTGCGCCTCGCGACCGGTATCACCGACGACCCCGAGGGCGAGAAGCAACTCGTAGCCGAGTTCGGGTACCTACCCTTGGCCCTGGCCGCAGCCGCAGCGGCGATCGGGACTTCGACAGCGACTACGAGTTTCTGTCGACACCCGTTTCGAGTGTGACCACTGGACGTCCGTGGGGCGACGGTTGGTGGGTGAACGCCTTCCGGAGGGCGGCCGCTGCTTCGCTTCGCGCTTTCGCGCTGTCGTCGAAGGGGAGTCGGATGAATTCATGGATCATTCCGAGGTAACGGCTGACGGTAACCGGGACACCTGCCGCCTCCAACCGTCGGCCGTACTCTTCGCCTTCGTCCCGCAATGCGTCGTACTGAGCGGTTATGAGGAGTGTCGGGGGGAGCCCGGCCAGGTCGGGGGCGAGTAAGGGGGAGACTCGGGGGTCGAGCTTCTCCTCTTCGGTGGTCAGGTAATTGTCCATGAACCAGTGTTGGGTGGCCCTGCTGATATTGCCGTACTTGCCCGCGTACTCGCGGATGGAGTAATTCGTTCTCCGGAAATCGAGATCGGGATAGATCAACAACTGGAAGACCAGAACCGGACCGCCGTGATCTCTTGCCATCCGCGCGACAACCGTCGCCAGGTTACCTCCGGCGCTGTCACCGCCGACAGCGATCCGAACCGGATCACCGCCTATGTCGGCAGCATGATCGGCTACCCACTGTGTCGCGGCGAAGCAGACATCAGGTGCTGCCGGGAATTTTCGTTCCGGTGCTCTTGGGTAATCGACGGAAACCACGATCGATTCGGCCCCGTTCGCTAGGCCCCGACACAAACCATCGTGGGTGTCCAGATCGCCGAGCACGAACCCGCCGCCGTGAAAGAACATCAATATCGGGAAGGGATGCTCGCCCTCCGGGGTGTAGATCCGAATCCGGATATCTTCATCCGCCAGGGGGAGCATGCGGTCCTCAACGTGAGCAACGGTTTCGGGTTCGCCCAGTAGAGCGGTCCCTCTGCGCATCCCTTCGCGTGCCTGTTCGATGGAGAACGTATGTAGCTCACCGAAATTGAAACGGGCGAGTCGATCCAAATACGCCTCGACCTGCGGGTGCAACGAGATCCGGTCTTCTGTTTTTTCTATCACGCGCCTATGGTGCAACTTGAAGCACGGTTCAAGTCAAGGAGTAATCGGACATGACATCGTTGGATATCGCTGAGGTCGCCGAACGGACCGGGCTGGCCCCGTCCGCGTTGCGGTTCTATGAGAAGCGGGGGCTCATAAAATCCGACGGTCGTAACGGATTACGTCGGACATACCATCCGGATGTACTCGCTCGGCTGGCTCTGGTGACCTGTGCACGCTCGGCGGGATTCACCATCGCGCAGATTGCCAGGTTCCTGACTGCCACCCCCCAGGATGCCGAACTCCGTGCTCACTTGGCCTCCCGGGCCGAGCAACTGGATGAAGATATCGCCCGCCTGACCAGAATGCGAGATGGCTTGCGCCACACAGTCACCTGCACTCATCAACCGTTGATCGACTGCCCTGAATTCCAACGCATTTTCGCCGGCCCGAAAGCCGGGACAGCGGACACCTCCGCATAGCCGTGCTGTCGCGAACGACCCGGTGGTAGTGCCCACCGGCCTTTTGTCGAACATGCACCGATGCCGGCTCCTCGGAGGCCATCACGAACGGTCCCGAACGGCGGTGACGACTGCGCTGTGATTTACGTCGCCGGGGAGGCCGAGGTCCGTTCGGGCGAGGTCGACCGTTGTGGTTGTGGCGTTTCCGAATTCGCTCGCCAGGGATCGGGCCCGGTTCATATCGCGGGCGGCGAAGGTGGGGAGTGCGGGGTATGGTCGGCGCAGGGTGCGCGCTGCCTCCGAGCCCACCACACCGGAGCCGCCGACGATCGGCACCGATGATTTTTCGTGGGGCATGGCCGAGCTCTACCGGCGAATCGACGACCGCCGGACCGAAGAACTTCTTCGAGCCCTCGTCCACGCACCGCAGTGCCTGGACGCCATCGCCCGACTCGTCAGCGTCGCCAATCTCACCGCCCTGATCACCGACGGGGTCGATCCGAAGCCCGAGTGGGCTCGCCCCGCGAGCGGGATCGGCTCGGTCACACCGTTTTGTCGCCCGGCAGCGATATGGTGCCCGTTCGAAGGAGTCGTCCCCACCCTGCTGTGAAGGCGTTGTACGGATTGTCCCTGCCGTATGGCATGGTGCGGCGGTACGAATGCGGCACAGGGCAAAGCGAGGAGTTCGACGATGACGGGGGTCTGGGACGAGGTGGGCGTGTTGGAGCTCGCCCGAAAGTTGCGAGCGGCGAATACCGGGGGATGGCGTGAATCCGATCTGCGCACGGTCATCGGCGATCTCGGCCTGCAGTGGCACGACACCGACACCGGGCCCCTGCCGTCCCGGGGGGGCGGAACCGGAAACGGCGCGGAGCGCCCCACGACTGTGTCCCACCGGCCGCTTCGAGAAGGACTATGCGCACGGCGGCGAGGAGTACGTGGGACTGCATGTGCCCATAGCGTTTTCCGGAGACGGTCCCGCCGACAAGGCTCGGGCTTTCAGAGCAGCGGCGGCCGTCCTGACCGAGGAGTTCGGCGACGCCCCCATCATGGGTGTGTACGGTGATCCCGGCCCGTTCTACAACCCCCCGCCATTGTGGGGCAGCCCTTTCCTGCGCTGGCGCGATCAGGACAACTCCCTCGAACTGCACGCCGGGGAACACGGTCCCGAACTGCTTCTCCAGCCGACGGGTCCGGTGGAGAACTGGTTCTGGCGCCAAGGCCACGGCGAGAACTATGCCCTCGGCGGCTTCTTCGGCACGCGCCGTGATCCCGCCAACGCGGGCCTGGGTATTCCCGGCGGCCGGCGAACCGAGGACTGGGATGTCTTCACCATCACCCTCGGCAACTTCCTCCGCACCCTCCCGGCCGAAACCCATGCCCTGGGTATCGAACTCGGCTTGGGTATTCACGCTCGAGTGCCCGGCACCCACGGTCCGATCCTCTTCCTGCTCTCCTGCCGCGACCGATTGGAAATCGCCTACGACACCGAGCCGCTCGGCGAGCTCGACGAGAACGTCCCCGACCCGCTCACCTTCGGTTGGACCCCGTACCCCTCGGGTGCGGCCGTGGTGGACAACTGGTTCGACGCCACCCACCACTCGGGCTCCTTCGGCATCGGTGAGGTGGACGGTCGGGCGCTGGCGACCATGCTGGTCGACACCCTGCGCGCCCTGGGTGTGAGCTCCCCGAAGGATCTCGGTCTGGCCGACCATTCCCAACGCGTCGGCGATTATTACGTCCACTACTACGGCCTGACCCTCCGGGAGAACCCGTAGCCGCCCCGGCGGTGAAGATTGCTTCACAGGCGAGACGCGCAGCCGAAGATGGGTGGCCGATGACGATTGTTCGTGGGCGCCGATCTGTATACGGCATGGCCGGCGAACGCCGAGCTCCGAGGAGCAGATCTGAGCCGCGCCGACCTCCGTGAAGTGCGTGGACGTGGTTGTCGTGCCCGGTATGTGAGCTTCCGGGGCGCGGATTTGTGGCGCGCCGACCTGCATGAGGTTGCCTCCGATGTGGTCGGTTCGTGCTCGTGTCTCGATCTCCTCACCCGGAACGACAGATGGCTGTCGGTTCTGATCCGAGTTCGCGTCCGTCACACCGCGGCGCGGACATGTAGGTCATCACCTTGGTCCGGAACCCATCCGGCGGGTAGGGCGACCCCATCCGATCGTGCGACAGCCCATGTTCGGGTTGTTGTTTCCGTTTTCGGTCGGAGGGACACTTCAGGCATGGGTCGTGGATATCGCCTACCGCAGAGCTCACTCTGTCGCGTCGAGAGGTCCGTCGGGTGCTTCTTCCCGGTCGGTGTGGGGTGCCGCCCGATGCTCGACGGTGTCGTGCCGCGTGCCGCGGCGATGAATAATGCCGCGGCGACCGGCGGGGGTGACCGATGAACCCGAAGGCTCGTGCCTGGGACCTCGGGTACGCGGCCGGGTGGCGGCTGGTGCGCGTTATGCCGCAGCGGTGGGCGACCCGGCTGTTCGACCTCGCGGCCGATCGCGCGGCCCGTGACGGGGGGCCGGTCCAATTGCGGCGCAACCTGGCGCGGGTACTGTCCGTCGCACCGGAACAGGTACCCGATGATCTCGTGCGCGCGAGCCTGCGCTCCTACGCCCGCTACTGGTGCGAGGCATTTCGGCTACCGTCCATGGACCCGGCGTGGTTGACCGAACGCATCGAATCCTCGGCCACCGGCCTCGAACATATTCACGAGGCGGTCGAACGCGGACGCGGAGCGGTCCTGGCGTTGCCGCACAGCGGTAACTGGGACCTGGCGGGAGTCTGGCTGGTGCGGCGGGTGGGAACACCGACGGTGGTGGCCGAACGACTGAAACCGGAAGCATTGTTCCGGCGTTTCGTCCGTTTCCGGGAGGGGTTGGGTTTCGAGATCATCCCGCTCACCGGCGCTGCGACACCCCCGTTCCAGCAGTTGGCCGCACGGCTGCGGCAGGGGCGGATGGTCGGGCTGCTGGGGGAACGTGATCTGTCCGGCACCGGCGTGCCGGTCACTTTTTTCGGGGAACCGGCTCGTATGCCGGCCGGTCCGGCGCGGCTGGCCATCGAGACCGGGGCCCCGTTGCTACCGGTGCATTGCTGGTTCACCCCCGATGGCTGGGGCTTCGATGTCGGCGCGCCGATCGATACCACCGGCGGAGTGCAGCACACCACCCAGACGCTGGCCAACCGGTTCGCCGACGGTATCGCCGCACATCCGGCCGACTGGCACATGCTGCAGCCGGTGTGGACCGCCGACCACCCCGACAACCGACGCGACCGCGAGCGTGCCCACAGCGATCCGGCGCGCTGATCCGGAACCGAATCCGCCATATATTGTCGATGTGTCTCGTTGGCCGCAGACTGCTCCAGGTGTCCGAATAGGGCGTCCGGGGCAGTGATGTGAGGAGATGACACAACGATGACGTATGAGGACAACGACAACCCGACCTCTTCAACCGGACCGGCCGGTATCGATCTCGAGCCCGTCGCCGTTTGGTTCGTCGACCGGTGATGTCATGGCCGATATCGGTTGGTCCGCCGCCTGGCCCTCGGCCGAGACATTCGGTTGGGTTCCCGACCCGGACGATGGGTATCTCGACGCCGACGCGGAGCTGTCCCGCTACGCGGACATCACGGGCGGGGTCTCGACGATCTGCCCCACTACCAGGCCTTCGCTGTCTGGCGGCTCGTTTCCGAGCCGGGGCGATGGGGCAGCAGGACGTCGATCAGGACGTCGATATGGACGAGTTGTCGCGACTCCCGCGCGGCTCGCCGAAATCGCCCGCGAGATTCTGACCGGAAACAGGCCGATCTGAGGTCGCGGCCGGCGCTCCACTCCGATGTGGTGCGGATCCGTCGTGAGCGCACAGCTTGACCTTGACACTGTGACAAGGCCTTGAGTGGTCGACGAAGGAGGTGGTTGTCATGAATACGACCAACCACGATGAGCCGAATACGCGGCTCGTCGACGCTCTTGCCGGCCCCGATTCCTCGACTCGCCTGCGCGCGGCACTCTCGGCCGGCACATCGGGTGACCCGCGTCTGTTGGAGACTCTCGTCGCTCGGTGCGCCGTCGAACCGGACTTCTTCGTCCGGGACATGCTGACCTGGGCGTTGTGCCGGTTGCCGGTCGAGATCACGGTGCTGAGACTGCTTGCGGAACTGGGATCTGCCACGGCGCAGGCCCGCAGTCAGGCGCTGCACACCCTGTCCAAGATCGGCGACCGCGCCGCCTGGCCCGCGGTATCGGAGCTGCTGCACGACGAGCACGACGAGGTCGCGCTCAGCGCGTGGCGGGCCGCCGTGGTGCTCGTTCCGGATGGGGCGGAGGCCGGGCTCGCCGCCGACCTGGTCACCGCGCTCGGACGGGGCGACCACCAGGTTCGGCTCGGTCTGAGTCGGGCGTTGGTGGCGCTCGGCGAGGCCGCCGCACCGGTTCTGGAAATCGCGGCCGCGAGTTCGGACCCGCAGGTTCGCGCGCATGCGCAGGCCACCGAGCACCTGCTCCGTGACCCCGACAGCGGGTTCGCTCTCTCGGTCGAGACGGCCAAGGTGTCTCCGTGACCGGCCCGGACATATAGCAGGAAGGCGATGGAATGTTGATCGGCGAGGTTTCGCGACGCTCCGGCGTCAGCAGCCGCATGCTGCGCCATTACGACGCGCTGGGGTTGGTGAAACCGACCGGCCGCACGTCCGGCGGTTACCGCGAATACTCCGCCGACGATATCCGTCGCCTTTTTCAGGTCGAATGTCTGCGAACCCTGGGATTGTCGCTGCACGAGGCGAAGCGGGCCCTGGACGATCCCGATTTCGCGCCCGCCGATCTGGTGAAAGAGCTCATCCGACACACGCGCGCCCGGATCGCCGCCGAAACGGATCTGCTCAGGAAACTCGAGCGCGTCGATGTGGCCGCACCGGCGCAGTGGGAGGACGTCATGGGTATTGTCACCGTGCTCCGCGCGCTCGAATCGGACTCCGGATCGCTTCGGCAACAAGCGGTTCTGGCGCGACACGAGAGCGTGTCGTTGCCCGTCGAGGCACTGGTCGAAGCAGCGCTGTCGGAGGAGGATCCGTATGTCGCCGGAGCGCTGCGGTGGTCGTTGGCACGGGCGGCGGATGCGGCGTTGACGGACTTGGCCGCCGGTTTGGATTCCCCGACGGTCGAGGTCCGGCGTCGTGCGATCTCCGCGATAGCGGCGGTACCCGGTTCGGAGGCGACGGTATTGCTGAGGAAGGGTCTGCGGGACAGGGATGTGGGGGTGCGTGATCGGGCCGCCGTGGCCCTGGGTTCCCGACATGGCGTCGAGGCGATACCTGCTCTCCTCGAGATGGTCGTGGTGGGGCGATCCGATGTCGAGGCCGCCGAGGTACTGGGATTACTGGCCCAGGCCACAGAGGTGGCCGACGACATTGTGGGGGCCATGCTGGACAGGTTCGGCAGCACCGACGACGACCCGACGCGTTTGCGGATCACGCAGGCGCTCGCCGAGATTCCGGGCGTTGGGGCGCGGGAGGCCCTTGTCGGTCTCACCGTTGACGACGACCGGGTGATCGCGGCGACCGCGTCCGCGATCATCCAGGTTCGAGACCGCCGGAAACGGCGCGGAATTCGCGAGTGATCCGCGCACGATCACCGCGGATATCACACGCCTTGTTCGTGTCACGGCCACCCCGGGCCGGGATGGTGTCGATTCGCCCGGACCAGGGGGAGGAATACCAGGTCGACGATCTCGGTGATCGTCTCGTCCGTGACGGGGACCCCGACATTCATGGTGAGCTCATTGCGCAACAGTGCGATGGGGACGGTCGCGATACGGGGGATCAGTGATTCCGGGCGAGCTTCGCCTCGGGCGACGGCGCGGGCCAGGATGGTCGACATGATGCCGGGCTCGGTCTGGGTGAATTCTCGACGCAGTCCGGCGAGCAGCTCCGGTTCGTGTTGCGCGTCCGCCATCAGACCGTGGACGATGCTCGCCCCGACCGGTGAGCGCACTCGATCCGCGGCCGCGCGGAGCAGTTCGATCACATCCGAGCGCAGGTCGCCCGTATTCGGGATGGCCTCCGGGCGGGCGACCATCTGTTTGTAGGCGGCGAACGCCAGCGCCGTGCGGCTCGGCCAGCGCCGGTAGATCACCGTCTTGTTCGTGCCCGCGCGGGCGGCGACCCGGTCCATGGTGAACCCTTCGTACCCACGTTCCCGTAGTTCGTCCACCGCCGCATCGAGGACCGCCCGTTCGACTTCCGCGCTGCTGCGTCGGGGTCGCCGGGACTCACCGGTGGTGGGCCCTGCCTCGTCATTCGACGTCTGTCGCGAACCCATACCGATCCTCCGTGCCACTGGGAAACGCCTTATGGCCGTTTCCGTCAGCATCGTACTTGTCCACCGATAGGTACTTACAGTACCTTATCTAGGTACTGGGAGTATCTATCTGCTCGGATCGGAGAAGTTATGGCAGTCCGTCTGGCCCTCGGCGGCGTTGTCCTGATCGTCATCGGTGTGCTGGGTATCGGGAGATTCGGTGCGTACGCCTCCGTGGCCGGAGCCCTCGCGGTCATCGTGGCCTGCATCGCCTGGGGCGTCACGAGGAAGGGGGAGGCGTCGTGTACGCGCAAGTGACCCCGGGGATGCGGGCGCTGGTGCCGAGTCTCGTGCTCAACGGTGCCGTTCCGCTGCTCGTCTATTTGCTCGCCCGGCCTCATCTGGGCAGTGACGTCGTCGCCTTGGCCATCGCCATGGCAGTTCCCGTTTTCTGCACCATCGCCTCGTTCGCCCGGCGCCGCAAACCGGATGTCATCGGGATCATCGCTGTTGCCGCGTTCGGTATCGCGCTGTGCGCCGTGCTGTTGTCCGGGGGCGATCCGTTCGTGCTCGAACTTCAGGAGGCCGTCGTCACGGGACCGATCGGACTGGTCTTCCTGATCTCGGTCGCGCTACGCCGACCGGCGCTCCTCGCGATCGTGCGGCTGTTGAAGCGGCCGAGTCCTGGGGCGGTCGACGTGGTGACCGAACAGCGTCGTCACCACGTGTTCACCGTGCTCACCACGATCATGGGCGTCACCTTCGTCGTCCATGCCCTCGCGTTGACGGTTCTGGCGCTGCTGCTTTCCAGTGCCCAGGTCCTGGTGCTGTCCCGACCGGTGGGGCTGACGATCATCGGGCTGGGATTCGTGATCCTGCTCTGGTACCGCGGTCGAATGCCGCGCGATGTCGTCGAGGCCGGGTGAACTCCGGTCGCCCGCCGTACCCGAAATCTCCGGGACACCATGAGAGGCCACCCATGCCCGCATTCCCCCTCCCCGGCATCCGGCTGGGGCTCTGCCGAGGCGTCGGTTACGGGCTGCTGGACCGCGCCGAACCCATCATGCCCGCCATACGTTCGTTGGGAGCCCGACTGGTGCGGGTCAACCTGTACTGGTCGCAAATCGAGCCGGAACCGGGGCGGTTCACCTGGGACACCGTCGACACGCTGCTCGAACAGCTCGACGGCGACGAGGAGGTGTGGGTCACGGTGTGCTCGAGTTCGCCGTGGGCGACACGGCATACGACCCGCTTCCTGCCGTCCTCGCCGGCGGTGGAGCTCGCGGACTACCGGCGTTTCGTGCGAGCTCTCGTCCGGCGTTGCCGCGGCGCAGTTCGATACTGGCAGTGCGAGAACGAGCCCTGTGTGCCGTTGCTGTGGGCCGGTGAGGCCGAGGAGTACCTGTCTCAGCTCGCCGTTTTCGCCGCAGAGGTCCGCTCCGAGGCGCCGGATACGCTCGTCGTGCTCGGCGGTGCCGTCCCCACCGCGATATTCGCCGAGGAATCCGGCGGCAACGAACGGTGGGCCGAATACCTGGCCCGAATCGTTCGGGAGGGGGACGGTCTCTTCGACCTTTTCGACCTGCATCCCTATGGCGACCCCTACGCCATTCCGGCCCTGGTGCGGGCGTGTGAGAACTTCATGGCCACGCACGGCACCGTCAAACCGATCGTCGTCGGTGAACACAACGGGCCGATGCCCACCGCTTTTCCCGAGAACCGTCCCCATCTCGCCGAGGTCGTCACCGAATACCGGAGTACCTTCCTCGGGCACACGTCCTTGTCCAACGGTGGCCTGGACCCGGACCGAAAAGATCTCGGTAGGGAAAGTCCCGCCATGGTCCGGCTCTACGAACGAATGGCAGAGCTGCCACCGACCTTGCGGATGTTCATGGCCGGCCGCTCCACCGAGCTCGAGCGTGAGCTGCACCGGATTCTCCGCGAAGAGTTGGTGATCCGCACCGTGCTCCTGTTGGCGAGTGGGATCGGCCGTATCGCCTGCTATCAACTGGCGCCCGAGTCACGAGAGGCCGGTAGTCACCTGCACATGCGGTCGCTCATGTTCGACGCGTTCGCGTTGATGGACTACGAGGGCGACGCGATAGCCCGCCGCCGCCCCGCGGCCGAGACATTCGCAATGCCGGCGAGAGAATTGGGTGACGCCACCGAGGTTCGCCGACGATCCGTGCCGGATACGCCCGGTATCCATCTGTTCGAGGTCCGTCGCAGGACGCGTGGCCCGCTCCACGTCGCGTGGCGACGCGACAAGGGCACGGCGCCTATCACCTCGCGTTCCTCGGGCCCGATCACCGCGTTCGACGCACTCGGCGAGAATGTGCCCGTTTCGCGGCAGGGGAACGATTTCCGCATACCGGTCTCCGCCACACCGGTCTTCTTCGGCGGTGAAGTGGGGCGGTAGGTGGCTACACCTCGTGCTCGACCGTCACCGACGGGATATCCGGAACCGCTCGGCAGGTGATGACATGGCCGTCGACCCCCTAGTGGTCGGTGAGCGCCTCGTCGACCCACATGGTGGCCCTGTCCTCGGTCGGTTTTCATGCAGGTGACGCAATTGCCGGACTTGCAGCAGGACGGGGTATCCGGCCCGCTCCGAGGGCGTTTTCCAACAAGGTTTCGCCCTCGTGGCGGGGAATCGGCTTCTTCGTGCGGCCGAGCAGGATTGTCACCGTGCCCTGTGCAGACGTCGGGGGCCGGGAGCGCGGTGGTGAAGATGGCCGAGGTACGGTCGTGGTCGCCGCTTCGGGTCAGCGTCGGGCGTGTTCGCGGGCCAGGGCGCGATCGCGTTGTTCTTCGAACCGGGGAATCCGAACGTGTTCGAGGTCGTGCAGATAAGCGGCCAACCGGTCGCGGGCCTGTTCTCCACGCGGACCGAAGTCGTTGCGGTCGAAGATATTCCACTGCCGGATGACCGGCCGCAGGACTTCCTCCAGGTGTTGCCGCAGATCGTAGATACCGTGTTTGGCCATGAGGACCCCGTTGCGGCGGAAGTTCGGCATACCGGTGCCGGGCATACGGAAGTTCTCCACGATCACATCGATCGCCTCGATGGCCTGATCGGGCACCAGGTCGAGAGCGGCGCCGCACATGGTGCGATAGAAGATCATGTGCAGGTTCTCGTCGGCCGCAATACGTTGCAGCATGCGGTCGGCGATCGGGTCCTCGCATACTGCGGCGGTATTGCGGTGACTGATCCGGGTGGCCAGCTCCTGGAAGGACACGTAGGCGACCGAGTACAGAAACCCCGCCCGATCGGCCGCGGCCGATTGATCGTCCGGTGCGGCGAAACCGTTGGTCATATGCGTCATGCGGTCGTGCTCCAGGGCGACGGGGTCGACACCGCGGGTGACGACGAGATAGTCGCGTAGGACGATGCTGTGGCGCGCTTCCTCGGCGGTCCAGCGGCCGACCCACGACCCCCACGCTCCGTCAGGGGAGAAGTTCTCGCTGATCTCGCGGTGGTAGGAGGGCAGATTGTCCTCGGTGAGCAGGTTCGTGACCAGTGCCGCCTTGGCCACCTCGGACAGCCGGGATTGTTCGGGATCCCAATCGACACCGCCGAGCAGCGCGAAATTGCGGCCCTCGTCCCACGGCACATAGTCGTGAGGATGCCACTCCTTGACCATGGACAGGTGCCGGTCGAGAGCCTGTCCCGCGACGGGTTCGAGTTCGGTGAGGATCTGCAACTGGGTAAGGTCACGCGCCAATGTCGTTGTTCGCCTTTCTCGTTCGGAAAACTCGCGGGACATGCAGGGGCTCGGCGCCGGCCCGGCTCGGTCGGGCGGGTCACCGAGGGGAGATACCGATCAGGGGGTGGTGTCGCCGGTGGCGGGGGAAACGAGGGTGAGGTCGGAGTCGTAGCGGCGGTACAGCAGATGGCCACGGCCCGAGTCCGGGTCGGTATAGAAAAGGAATGGCAGGCCGTGCGCGCATACTCGGGCCACCGCTCGATCCTCGGTGAGCGCCGGGGCGGGACGGGGATTGATCGTCAACGGTCCCGGTCCGTCCGTGGCCGAACGGGGTGGGTGGACACTGTGTTGGCGGGCCAACCGCAGCCCGTGCGGCCCGGCCCGGTAGATGACGGCGTCCTCGCCGGTATCGGCATCGGTGAACAGGTGGGCGTCGTAATCCATTGCATCCAGCACTGTTGCGGCGGCCAACGGCCGTTCGACCGCCAAGGTAACCGATTTGCGGCGGGCCGGTTCTCCCGGTCCGAGAAAATCGAGGGGTCGTCGGGTCGGATCCGGCCATGGTCGCGGTTGCCACGGTGCCCGCAATGCCCGGATCTGCCGTTCCAGCCGTAGCACCACCGGTAGCGCATCGCCGGGACCGTGTGTCATCGTCTGGACCCGCGCCGGTGTCTCGTCGATACGTAGATTCACCTGGACCAGTAGGGGACCGTCATCGTGATCCGATCCGGTGATCCGCAGCCGGGCTCCGCCCGGGACACGCTCGCGCCGCAGTAGTCGACCGACCGCACCGGCGAATCGCTCCCCCTCGAGCGACGGCACCCGGTCGTCGGCGAATACGACCACATCGGGAAACAAGGTCGACGACCACGTCTGTGACGCCTGGGACATCCCACCCTCCACTGTTCTCGATACGCCGAGTCCTCCGCCGGCGGCCACATCACTGTGGTCGCCGGGTGCGGCGCCCCACCAGGGTCCAAGGTCACAAGAATGCGTATTTCGATCATTTCTGTATTTCGCAGCCAGTGGATCCGATGGGGTGGAGGTGAACCGGTGCCGATGCGTCCCACACGGAGTCGGCTGTCGAAACCCTCCCGGCCCGAGGCGTGGCCATACCGGCCGTTTGTGCTGTTTGCTAAACTCCGCAATCAATATGCCGGTACCGATACCGGCCGTCGGCGGAAGGGAGTGGCTCGTATGCCGGGACTGCCGCAGCCGCTCTATCAGATGAAGGCCGACTTCTTCAAAACACTCGGCCACCCGGTGCGAATCAGGGTGCTCGAGCTGCTCAGTCAACGTGAGCACGCCGTCTCCGAGATGCTCGCCGAGATCGGTATCGAGGCGGCCAATCTATCCCAGCAACTGTCCATCCTGCGTCGGGCCGGTCTGGTCACCGCCCGCCGGGAAGGATTGTCGGTGACCTACGAACTCACCACCCCCGAGGTCGCCCAACTGCTCGCGACCGCCCGCGCCATTCTCACCGGTGTCGTGGCCGGCCAGGCCGAAGCGCTGGAACGGCCCGCGTAACCGGATCCGCGTATGCGAAGGGGTGTGTGCTACGACACTGATTGCAGTTTTTCTAAAATGAATACCTCGTTATTTTCAAGAAGAGGAATACCGTTGTGATCACCTACCCCATCGGGCCTGCGCGGATGTCGACCGTTCGTGTGGACCTCCCGGCTCGAGTGGTCGAGGTCGCCCGACCCGCGGTGTCGAAGTCGGAACCGGTGAAAACCCGATGAGCGTGCTCGCGCTACTGCCCCACCGGTCGGACCGGCCGCTCTCGGTGCGTTCCTCCGGCAACGATCTGCTCGCGGGCGTGATCGTCGCATTGGTGGCGTTGCCATTGGCGCTGGGTTTCGGAATCTCCTCGGGTATGGGTGCGGCCGCAGGGCTCGCGACCGCGGTCGTGGCGGGTACGGTGGCGGCGATCTTCGGTGGGTCCCGGTTCCAGGTCTCGGGACCCACCGGGGCGATGACCGTGGTCCTGGTGCCGATCGTCGACCGGCACGGTGCGAACGGGGTGTTGGCCGTAGGGCTGATGGCCGGAATCGTGCTGGTGGTGCTCGCAGCCGCCGGGATCGGGCGGGCCGTGCGCTATATGCCGGTGCCGGTAATCGAAGGCTTCACCGCTGGTATCGCGGTCGTCATCGCACTACAACAGTTCCCGGCCGCGCTCGGTATCGCCCACGCCGAAGGCGACACGGTGTGGCGGGCGGCCTACGACGCGGTGCGGCAATACGTGGCACATCCACATCATGTGGCGCCCGCGACCGCTCTGCTGGTGGCCGCCGTCGTACTGGTAGGCGGTCGATATCTGCCGAAACTGCCGTTCGCGCTACTCGCCGTGGCCGCCGCGACGGTCGTGACGCGGGTATTCGATCTCGATCTCATCCCTATCGGCGCCATCCCCTCGGGGCTACAGGCTCCCACACTCGGATTCCTCCACCTCGACGAACTCGGCTCGCTGGTGGCGCCTGCCCTGGCGGTGGCCGCTCTCGCCGCCCTCGAATCACTACTGTCGGCCACCGCCGCCGACGCGATGGCGGTGGGTACCCGACACAACCCCGACCGCGAACTGTTCGGTCAGGGCCTGGCCAATATCGCTGCACCCTTGTTCGGCGGTGTGCCGGCCACCGGCGCCATCGCCCGTACCGCGGTGAACGTGCGCTCCGGCGCCCACACCCGACTCGCGGCACTCACCCACGCGCTCGTACTCGCGGCCATCGTCTACCTCGCCGCACCGCTCGTCGCCGATATTCCCGTGGCGGCGCTGGCCGGGGTGCTGTTGGCCACCACCGTGCGCATGGTGGAAACCGCGTCGGCGATCGCCATCGTCCGGGCCTCCCGCGGTGACACCGCGATCATGGTCGTGACCTTCGTCGTGACGGTCGCAATGGATCTGGTGACCGCGGTGGCCGTCGGTGTCGGCATCGCCATCGTGCTCGCATTGCGGTCGGTCGCAAAAGAGGCCCGCTTGCAGCGGATTCCGCTCGACGAGGCCGATCACCTGGCCGAAGAACGCGAGCTGCTGCACGACCATATCGTCGCCTACCGCCTCGACGGTCCCCTGTTCTTCGCCGCCGCACACCGATTCCTGCTCGAATTGGCCGAGGTATCGGACGTGCACGTCGTGATCCTGCGCATGTCGCACCTCACCGCCCTCGACACCACCGGCGCGCTCGTACTCGAGGATGCCATCCGCAAACTCGAACACCGCCATATCACCGTGCTCATGTCCGGATTGCGCGACGACCACCGCCGTCGTCTGGAGGCGATCGGGGCCCTGCCGAGTGGTGGTGAGCGACACCTCTTCGAGCACACCCCCGACGCCATCGCCCATGCCCGCGACCATGTGACCGGCACGGTGGAACGGCGGTACGCACAGTAACGGTCGGGCGGTGCCGCCACATCAGCCGCGACGACCGCGTGCACCTGCCGTGTGGTCCGATCCGCCCCGGCCGCCGGCTCGCCGACAACGGTCGAGTGGTCGTCGTATCCACCAGCCTCACCGGACTCGGTCTGCCGCACTACGGCATCTATTGCCGGGGCCGAGGCGGCCACCGAATTGATGGTTCGCTCGATGGCCGAAGAGATGGCGGACCGGGGCATCACCGTCAATGCCGTCACCTCCGGCGCCGTGGACCCCCCCTTCCTCCACGGCGAGGAGACACCGGAATCGGTTCGGGCGATCATCGGGTTCGCCCCCCATGGGCCGGTTCGATCAGGTGGTACAGGCTCTGAAGTCGGCGACGGGAGAAAGGTTGTCGTCACAGGCATCCTGGAAACGGCCGCTCCAGAAGAACACACGGTCGAGCGAGGGATCTGCGAAGGGATTGGCGGAAAGATCGTTCGGATCGAACTTCGGCTTGCGCGCGAACCCCGCGGAGTGGTGGGCCTTGGAGCCCCGGAGATAACCCATCAGTTCTCGGCGGAGTAGGACCGGAAGAGACGTTGAATTCGTTCGTTGTGACCTTTCGGTGAGAAGTGAGCGAGGAGCCGCCTGTGGTGACAGGTATCCACCGTGGTTATGAGATATCCGGCGGTGAGTGGTATTCGACTCGGCTTTCGTCGATGTGTATGCCTTGGCGGTTCAGGTTGTCGAGTACCTGGCGGGTGATGTAGCGGGGCGGTTGGTAATGGGTGCTGTGATCGGAGATCAGTTGGATCTTTCCCTGGACGACCTGCAGTTCGCCGGCGCCGGCCACGGGCATGCCGGCCAGGAGGCCGGAGTGGTGGAACTCTCCCAGGATGTGGTAGGGCGACGAGTAGATATTGCCCATGGCGTCCATGACGAAGATGGCTCGGCCTCCCCGGGGAGTCCACAGGGTGTAGGAATTCGTCGTGTCGAAGAGCAGCCCGTCGCTGCCGTAGAGGGTTTCCTCGTAGACGAAGACACGGAAATGCAGTCGTTCCTCGTCGTTGAGGTATTTCACCTGCTTGCCGTTCCATATCGGATTGCCGGGAAGGTGCTCACCCCGGAACTCCGGACGCAGTTCCGTTGTCCGGTACACCGGGTAGGGGTTGGTGGATACGCGGGGGTCCAGCAGTGGGGTGAACTTGTCTGCGGTGAGTGTAGTGTTCGCCACCAGTTCATCGACGATCTCTCGGAATGAAACTCTCTCGTCGGTAGTGACCAGCATCGTGTGGTGGCTGTCATCCCAGAAGGGGGTGAAAAAGCCGATTTCGACGCCAGATCTCATCCTCAGAAGAAGAAAGGAACCGTTCTCGGAGTCGTGGAAGAAGTTTCGTTTAACGCCGGATTCTATGCCTGGAAACGAGGTGTGCACCCGAGCTAGAGGTCGCGCGGATTTCACGAAATCGTCGACCTTGTCCCGGGGCAGCCTGAGGTAGGGGAGTTCCGGCCAGGGGCGGCGTTCGTCCATGCGCTGCACCACTCTGGTCAGAAAATCCCGGATCTCGGCGTCGGACCATTTGACCTCCACTGCCTCGGGTAGTGGTTCTCCCTGGAGTAGTCCGTTTTCGAGTGCCGAGTATTCCTCTTCGGGCGTGAGCTCGAAGACGGGTTCTACCAGTAGGGCATTGGATATTCTGTCGACGATTTTTTGATCCAATTCTTTTTCGAATTGGATGTGGTACAGGATGGTGTTGACCACACCCGGCCAGGTAGTGATCATGGTGTCGTTCTTTCCTTTGCTCCGGCATTCGAATCCCGGAAGCTGTGGGCTCGAGCGTGATCGGGGGCGAGTTGTCGGAAGGGGGTGTGGGAACAGCCGGGGCTTCCGATCGGGTGGGTTATCGGGGCATCGCATCAGTGGGTTCGGGCGAGTTGTCGTAGTGCAGTCAGGTTCGGTGCGGCGAGTTCGGGTGCGTTGGGGTCGATGGCGCCGGAAAGGAAGCCATGGGGGCCAGGGTTACGATTCATGAGCGAATGCGCGTGCGAATGCAGGTCGAGTTCTTCTGGACCGGTGTATCGCCACATCTGTTGTCGATGTCCATTGTGTTTCTCGTGAAGATCTCCAGATCGGCAAGGATCGGAATCCCCCGTTATCGGTGTCATGTCCCACCACGCCGTATATCGGGTCGACGAACGCGTTCCTGAACTGTTGGACACAGGTCGATGTGTGCTCTCCGTGGACATAAGCGCCACTCGGATGCACCTTCCGTGTTTCATCGGCGATGGCGCCCTCGTGTCCGGCATCCGTTAGTGGTGAATACCCGGCAGTGTCGCTGTCGACCGCTGATGTCCGCAGAATCCTCGGCGCCTCATCCCGCGTAACCGGCAGAAAACGGATGGGTGCATCCGTATGGTCGGGATATGCTGCGGGCGCAATGCTGACCATCGGGTCCCATCCCGGGGAACGGTCGATTGGGTTCCATCGAATTCTGTTGTATTTCTCCGGATATGGCCATCGACAGCATTCCTGGGCATCTTCCCTCCAGGTGATGGTGGCGATGGATGGAGTGGTGTGTTCGAGGAAGTACTGCTGTCGTACAGCCATGTGATCGGCCGTGTACCACGATTCGGCCTGATTCTTCGGATGATGGCAGAAATAATGGGACACGGCCGGTTGATCACTGGTTGTGTGCGAGTTCGAGTAGGTCGTTCAAGCTCGGAAGTTGTTGTTCGGGTGTGTTGGGGTCGATGGCGCCGGAAAGGAAGTCGGGTGGGTAGTTGCGGCAGCGTCGGATGGCTTCGAGGGCGGGGAGCCCGGCAGCATAGGAGTCGCTGAGGCGAAGCTGCCAGAGGCCCGCGGCAATGGTTCCTTGTCTTCCCGCGGCGGTACGGGGAAGGTATTGGGCCGCTTGGTCGGTGGGTGAGGCCCACAGATAGCCGACGACTGTTCCGTTGAGGGTGACCGGGTAGTAGTGGACAGCGGTGTCGGTGCTCTGGGCGTAGGTTGGCGGGACGACCGAGTGGGGAGTGCTCCATCCCTGTGAACGGTCCCAGGGGCTTCCGTCGGGAAGCTCGCCGTCCTGCAGCCAGGGGCCGTTGCCCAAGGGCGGGCCTTCCGGATTGATTCGGTCCCAGAGCTCTTGAATGGTGGTGGCTTCGGACTCGACGGCGTGGGGGGGTATACCACCGCATCGGGGGTCTTCGGGAACGCCGATCCAGCTTCTGATCGCCTGGAGGGGGGTGAGGCCCTGTCGATAGTTCCGGGTGAGTCGTTCGTACCAGAACCCCGGGCAGGTGATGTTATCCGGGTCGGCGTCGAGTTTGCGGTGATATCCGGCGGCTTTTCCACTGGTCGCGCCCCAGAGGACCCCGATCAGTTGGCCATTGCGCACGACCGGGAGGTAGCGTACGGGTCGTCGTGTCCACGGTGAGTATTCCTCGGGCATGACGGGAGGCGTCGGATGACCGGGCGGAGGCGGTGGCATGAGTTCGGCCGCGGGCGGCAGGTCGTTCTGTTGCCACCACTCGATTCCGGTGGGTCGGTTCGACGATGCCGGTGGAACACCGTGACCGGTCTGGTTGTTTTCGTGCATGGAACTCTTTCCGGATGGTTGTTGTGATGGCTCTCGTCTCGGGGATACGGATATTGTGCTAATCGCTCCCTGATGGGATGACCCTTGCTCGGATGAGGAATTGTACGCCCGCGTAGCGCTCGCCTTGTGGGTTGGGTATCACATCTACGATTTGATATCGCGTACCCCGGGGTAGTATCAGCTCCCGCTGATCGGGATAAGCGCTACGCATTCCCATCCATGCGCCGCGTGTGCCCGGTGGAAGGTCCAACTCCATTCGGAATGCATTGTTGAAGTGCGGCGGAGGGGTGGCTCCCAGGCTCGACGACATATAACCTGACTCCGTTTGAGTTGTGCCGATCAATTCTCTCGGGTCTCTATCGCCCAGTTGCGTGCCGTTCGGCAAGGTCATGAACGAGACGTCACGGAGGCCGCGAATTGCTTCCATACGTTCCGGGAGCTCTCTGCTCAGAGCTCGATCGAGTCCCTCTATGTGACGTCCGAGTACGTCGAGTGTCGGTGGCTCACCATATATACGCCACATATCATGGTACATGAAAGAGTGGTCCCATATTTCCCTTATCCGCTCATGAGGATTAGGGGAGGAAAGTATCGAACTCAAAATGTGGCGATGATAATCGGATAAATTGGGTATTCGTAGAAGTTGGTGCAATGTTTCCGCGGCGGGCATCTGATTGCTGCCCAAAATCCATGTCAGGTGTCGGTGTAAATCGTGGTCGCGGGTGATATCTTCCAGTAATCGTCGGGGATTTTCGTTGCGGAAGAAGTTGTTGATCCATGAATTCTGGGTGTAGCTGTGCAGTTCGCGGAATTCACTGGGAGGCAGGTTGTCTCGGGTTGGGCCAAGCCGTTGTTCGCCATACCAATGGCCCTCTGCATCGTTTGCGAAGCGACGCATGGGTTCGCCTTGGCGGTGGGGTCCATCAGGGGTAGGAGATGGCCCGGGCGGACCGGCAGGTGCCGCATGACGAGCCGGCATCGCAGGTCGAGGCGCAGGGTCGGCAGGTCGATGTGGGCTGGGCACGGGTCTCGGCCGAGAGGCGGGCGGTGTGCTGGTGGGGGGAGTCGGATGACGGGGCGATGGCGGCACCGACTCGGGAGCGCGATTGTCCGGCAGCGGTCTACCGGAAGAAGGCGGCGAATAGGGCGTGTGGGCCGGTGGGGGCGTGGCGGGGCGATGCGCAGGCGGGGTCGTCGGAGTGGAGCGGGTGTTCAGGTTCAGGTGGGCAGGCGGGCGGAGGATGTCGATATGAGCGGTCGGTGAATTGAGATCGACATCCGGACGCATGGGGGTGGTGCGGGTGGGGGGAGTGGTTCCGGTTGTCGGTGTTGCAGTATCGGTGGGGCGATGCGGTGTGTTTCGGTTCACCGATGCCGGGGAGGTGGCAGGGGAACGGTTCGAGGTAGTAGATGCGGTGCGGGTCGGGGATGGTGATGCGGAGTCGGTGTTGCGGTTGTTTCTCGGGTTTGTGCCGGGGTTCGGCGTCCGGTTGGGCGTATGCGAAGGGTGGTGGTTGTTCGGTCTGGTGGCGGTATTCGTGCTTGTCGGGTTCGGGTGAGAAGAGGATGGAACGCCGCTGTCACCGGGTGTAGTTGGTCGAGGGACGGTCTCGGAAGTCGACGGGGTGGCAGGAGTGGACGGGACAGTAGAAGTGGTTGTCGACGGGGTGTCGGTGGCCGTGGCCGCCGACGTGGTCGTGCTCTCCGACGGAGACGACGGAGTTTCGGGGTGACTCGATGGAGCGGTCTGGTTCGGTCGGTTCGTTCCGCCGGTGTCCGTTCCGCCGGTGACCGGGGCGCCCGGGGAGGTCGGAGAAGGTGGTGTCGACGAGGTTTGGGTGGGTGACCCCGAGTCCTGGGTAGAAGGCGTGGAGGGGGCCGATGTCGGGTGCTGCGCGCCGGGGACGGCTGGGTTCTGTTGCGAGGTATGGGATTCCGGAGTGGAGGGCGTGTCGCCCGCTTCGGTGCCCAGACGTAGCGAGCTCACCGGTGGCGTCCGAGTGCTGCCGGTGGTCGATTGTTGGTCTCCCGGCGAGGCGTTCGCGGTGGACGGATTGTCGGGTGTGGTCGTACCGGCTGGGCGGCTCGGAGAGCTGTCGTCAGAGGCCGTGGACGACTGTTCGGTGGGGTGGCCGTTCGAGGTGGTGGGGCCGCTCTGGTTGCCGGGGCCGTCCGTATGACCGGGGGAAGACGGTGACGAGGTGTCGGGAGTGGAGGGTTGCCCTGTCGATGTGGGCGCGCCGGCCTCGACGGTTTCGCTGGGGGCGGGTTGCCGGGGCGGGGTGTTCTCCGTGGACGTGGTCTGTTGTGGGGTGGTTGGAGTTTCGCCGGGAGGCGATTGTTGTGGTGTCGAGGTGCTCGGGGTGTTGCCGGGGTCGGGTGTGGTGGATGGTCGGGAGTTTCCGGTGTCGGTGCCGGTGTTCTCGGTGGGTGGGGAGGTCGGGGTTTGGGTGGAGGCGGGTTGGGTTGAGGTGTCCGGTGTGTGGGTGCCGGTGCTTTGGGGTGTGGTGTGGTTTTGGTTCTGGTTGGGGGAGTTCTCGTTGCCGGTGCTCTGCGGTGCGCCCTGGTTCTGCGTGCTCTGGTTTTGGGTGTTCTGGTTTTGGCCGGTGTTTTGGTTTTGTTGGTTGTTGTCGTTGGAGCTGGTGTCGTTGCCGGTGTGGCCGGCCGATTCCATGCCGCGTTGCACGCCGCCGACGGCGGCGGAGGTGAGGTTTTCCGGGCTCAGGGCGTTGGACAGGTTGAAGGCGCGGTTGTTGAGGGCGGCGTCGGTGGCCTCGCCGGCGACGTTGCCGGCGATCGAGGCGGCGGTTTCGGTGGCGGCGTCGGTGGCGGCCTTGCCGAGGGGGTTGCCGATCTGGTTGCGGGCCAGGCCGTCGGGGCCGAGTCCGCCGGTGACCGCACCGGTGGCGGCGGCGGTCAGGGCGGTTTTACCGACTTCTTTCCAGTCCTCGGCGGTGAGGCCCTCGCGCCGGCCGGTGGCCACCTGCAGTGCTTTGACGCCGATCTCGAGGCCGGCGTCTTCGAGGACCGACGACCAGGCACCGCGGACGGCGGCGCGGGCGGCGGCGGTGAGGGCGGCGCGGGAGGTGAGTCGGGTCAGCAGCTGTTTGATCAGCATGCGGACTGTCAGGCGGGTGGCGACCTGGGCGGCGGCGGCCTCGGCGGCGCCGGCGGGGGCGCCGACACCGGTGGCCATGGTGGCCAGGGCGGCGGCCATTTCGATGGCGAAGATGGCCAGTGCCGCGATGATCATGAGTTTGGCGTGTTCGATATCGGCGGCGCCGTTGCCGATTTCGTCGGCCACCGATTCGATATGGGTGATGAGGGCGTCGAAGGCGCCCTTGCCGCCGCCGAGGTTGTTCCAGTGTTGGGTCAGGGCCTGACCGGTGGCGGCGTCGAGGCCGGTCAGGACCTGGTTGATGGCGTGGGTGGCCTCGTCGTCGAGGTCGCGCAGGTCGTGGGCCAGGGTGTTCCAGGCGGTTTCCACGCGGCGCATGGCGGTTTCGTCTCCGTCGGGCCAGTCACCGGCCCCGACGACGTATTTGGCCACCCATTGCAGGGATTCGGGGATCTCGATACCCATCAGCGTTCACCCCGCACGGAGATCAGCGGGCCACGGTGCTTCCGCGGGGCATCGTCCTGGTGTGCGGCGATGCGCGCGACCGTGTGTCGGGTATCGGTCATCTGCTTCCCCCGTGTCGAGTTCGGTGCCATCACAGGTATTCGACGCGGCGATTCGCCGACCGGTTCCACCGAAGGCGAATTTCTTTCGGTGCGCTTCCGTCCATTGAGCCCGCGTTTGCGGAATATCCTGCCCGTATCCGGGGGATCTGGAGAAATGGCCTGGTCGCGAGCGGTCGGCGGTCGGTGGAGTCGGTCCGTGGCGACAAGCGCGGGTGGGCCCGATGCCGCCGTCGAGATGAGGTCGGCTCGGGCTCGCCGGTGGGAGACGAACAGATGTGCGGCGCCGAAGGGACGTCGCTTTCGAGGACATGGCCATCTCAGGGGCGCTTCGGCCTATCGCTTTCCTCGGAAGGGTTCCTGCCTTCCGGAGGCCGGGCTCGCCCCGAGCGCTACCCGCGGTATCGGAAGCCGCTGCGCGGGGCCGGTGCTTCGGGGCCGACCCGTCGCCGGCGGGTGTGTCGCCCTCACCCGAAAAGTAGGGGCTGTCGGTCGACGTCGAAATCCGCTATGGCGTAGTATCACCAACGCGGCCGGCCGCACATCCCCCCATGCGGGCCGGTCCCGTTCGGATCGTCGTCCCCCTGCCGGTCCGAACCTGAACAGGTGCCACCGGGCTTTCCCCCCGAGTCCGGTGGCACCGCCTTTTATGGCCCGCTGGTGGACCGGGATGGATCTGTCGACCTCGCCTCCATGCTCGGGCCGACGTCTTCGAAGTCGAGATTCCACGCTGTTGTGATTCCGTAACAGGTGTGCGGCCGGGAAGCGGCCGTGGGCGGGCGCGGGTGTGCGAGTATGGCTCCTGCTTCATCCAGAGTTTGTCCGTTCACATCGCATGAAGGGAAGCTCAGATGGCACAAGAATCCACTGCTGTCGCCAACCGCAACAACGTCCAGGAGTCTCAGGGCTTCGAGGTGCTGCGGATGGGCCTCGACGAGGCGCGGCAGGAGTTGCAGAGCGCTCGGCAGTACGCCCAGCAGGCGCAGAACCTGTCCCGCCAGGCGCAGCAGCAGGCGCGTCAGGTTCAGTACCAGGCCCAGGTGGCGCAGAATGATGCCAACCAGGCCGTTCAGCAGGCCCAGCAAGCGCGTCAGCAGGCGATTCAGTCGCAGAACCAGGCCCAGCAGGCCCAGAGCGAGGCCGATCGGGCGCAGAACCAGGCCCAGCAGGCCCAGAGCGAGGCCAACCAGGCCAACCAGCGCGCCCAGTCGGCGCAGGATCAGGCCGATCAGGCCGCTCAGCTGGCTCAGCAGGCGGAGGATCAGGCCAACCGTTCCCAGGATCGCATCATGCAGTGGGAGCTGCAGATGCATCAAATGCGTCAGCAGCTGCAGATGCGCTAGGAATGGTGCCATCGAACTTTTGTTCGATGACATTCCGAGGTAGATGCCACCAGATCCGTGTGATCTGGTGGCATCAACCGTTTCGGGGCACTGTGGGCTCCGGAAGTGCGGCCGGGGGTGTTCGGCGGGTGGTTCTCGCAGTCGTTCGCCGAGGCCGGAACACCGAGCAGGGGCGTGCCGGTCATCCGGGTTGATAGCCGAGTGCCTCCGTGTTCGGCTCCGTTCATCGGGGATGAGCGCATGGGTGCGGCGTCGTCCCGCGCAATGCGTTTCCGATGTCGTGGATGGTGGCGGAACCGGTGATGCCTGCCGCGGCTTGTGGGCGGGGTGTTCGAGGGCCGGTGGTGTCGGCGAATTTCGTTGTCTTATTGATCGATTCCGCGTCGGAAGGGCAGGATGGCGGATATGCGAGTCGTGCTCCAGCTCCGCCCCGACGCCGAGCTGATTTCCGCCCTGGCGGATTCCGCCACCGGCGTGGCCTCCTCCGATGTGGCCGGCGAGTTGCCCGAATTCGCTGTGGACAGCGCCTTTTCCCCCGTGCTGTTACCGGATGACGGTGTGCGGATGAGCGATTCGCTGCGCTCTGATGCTGCGTCGCTGGTGGTTCGTGGGGAGATACCCGATGATGATGCCGGGGCCTTCGCAGCGTTGTCCGATGCACCGGGGGTCGTGGGGGTGTTCGCCGACCCGATCATCCAACCGGTGCTCACCTGCGGCGGCGACGCCGCGGTCGGCGACTGGAAAGAGGTCGGCACCCTGTTGCGGCGCGATGATTTGCGCGCGGCCGGGCTCACCGGGGAGGGGGTGGCGGTGGCCGTCCTGGACACCGGGATCAACGCCACCAAGGTGACCCAGATCAGCGGTAAACAGATCACCATCGATGCCGCGCGTAGTTGGAATCCGGCCGGTGTCACCGGAACCGCGGGCAAGTTCGAGGTCGACCACGGCACCATGTGCGCGTTCGACGCGCTCATCGCCGCCCCCGAGGCATCGTTCATCGATATCCCGTTGCTGCGCAGCACCCGGGAGGGCGGCAGTGAGCTGGACGGTCTGCTGTCCGACGCGCTCGCCGCATTCGCCCATCTGCGCCGGGTTCTCGACGAGCAGCCCGCCGAGCGGCGGGCGCTGGTTATCAGCAACAGCTGGGGATCGTTCTCGCCGCGGTGGGACTTCCCGGTGGGGCAGCCCGGCAATTACTCCGACAACCCGAACCATCCGTTCAATGTGATCGTCGGCTCCCTGGACGCGGCGGGCGCCGATATCCTCTTCGCCGCCGGTAATTGTGGACGCGACTGCCCCGACGGGCGATGCGCCTACCCCGAGCGGCCGATATCCGGAGCCAACTCGCATCCGAGCGTGCTGTCCGTGGGCGGTGTCGACACCACCGGGCAACGGGTGGGGTATTCGTCCCAGGGGCCGGGTCGGCTCTCGGAGCGTAAACCGGACATCTGCTCCTATACGCATTTTCTCGGCTCCACCGCCTTCGGCGCGAACGAACCCGATACCGGTACCTCGGCGGCCTGCCCGGTGTTGGCCGGTCTGGTCGGTGCGATACGAACGGAATGGTCGGCGACGGCATTGCCGCCGGCGAAACTGCGGGAACTTCTTTTCCGCACAGCGACCGACAAGGGTGGCAATGGGTTCGACCACGACTACGGGCACGGTATAGCCGACGCCGGCGCTCTCCTCGCCGAACTCGAGGAAATCGGCAAGCGCGCGTAGCGTAGGAAGCATGCCGCTGCTCACCATCAGGCTCCCACGAGGCTCCGGGCTGGCCGACGCGTTGCGGAAACTGCGGCTCGTCGAAGAAGAGGTGGACGGTGATTACGGGTTGATCGAGGTCGATCCCGATTCGGGCCTGTTCGCGCTGCGGGTGAGTGAGGCGGCGGCGCACCGGCTCGCTGCGGATACTGCGGCCACGGTATTCGCCGACCCGCGGATCGAACCCACCGAGGACCCGGACTCGAAGTGAACCGGACCGGACGCGGGCGATGTCCTGGTCCGCCGATCTCGAGGAGGGCAATGGCCGAATATATCGATCCGGCGGCACGGTCCCGTCCTACAGTGGAGGCAGGCACAGGAGTGAGGAGCCTCATATGGGCGGGAATGTCCGGCCGTCGATTCTGGTGATCGGTGCCGGCTTCGGCGGGATCGGTGTGGCGATAGAGCTACGCCGTCACGGTTTCGACGACATCACAATCCTGGAGAAGGCGAGCGATCTGGGCGGGGTGTGGCGGGAGAACACCTATCCCGGTGCGGCCTGCGATGTCCCGTCGCCACTGTATTCCTATTCTTTCGAACCGAAACCGGATTGGCCGCAACGCTATTCCGGACAGGCAGCCATCCACGACTATCTGAAAGGCGTGGCCCGGCGGCACGGTCTGCTCGAACGAATCGAGTTCGGTGCGGAGGTCACCGAGGCCGGATTCGACGAGCAGACCGGACGCTGGGAAATCCGCACCGCCGACGGCGCCACCCGCACCGCGGACGTGCTGATCTCCGCGGTGGGGCAGCTGTCGCGTCCCGCCCTGCCCAGCATCCCCGGTATCGAGACGTTCCCCGGCCCCGCCTTCCACTCCGCGCTCTGGGATCACGAGGTGGATCTCACCGGTAAGCGGGTGGTGAGCATCGGCACCGGTGCCAGTGCCATCCAATACATTCCGGCCATTCAGCCGGAGGTCGGGCATCTGACCGTGTTCCAGCGCAGCGCGCCCTGGATTCTGCCGAAGTTCGACACCAACTATTCACCGTTGCAGCACAAGGTGTTCGCCAGGATTCCGGGGGCGCTGTCGGTGGAGCGGCTCGGCTGGTGGTTGGTCGCGGAGGTGTCCTCCCTCGGGCTCGTCGACGTCCCGTGGATTGCCAAGGCGGTGTCCCGGATCTGCGCGCGACACCTGCGCAAGAGTGTGGCGGACCCGCGATTGCGCGCCGCGCTCACCCCCGACTATCCGGTGGCCTGTAAACGCATCCTGTTCTCCAGCGACTATTATCCGGCGCTCACCCAACCGAATGTAACGGTGGAGACCACGCCGATCGCCGAGATCACCCCTCAGGGGGTGCGCACCACCGACGGTCGGCTGCACGAGGCCGATGTGATCGTCTACGGCACCGGGTTCAAGGGCACCGAATTCCTGTGGCCGATGCGGGTACGCGGTCGCGGCGGCCGGGAACTGGCCGATTCCTGGTCCGAGGGTGCGCACGCCTACTACGGGATGACGGTGCCGGAATTCCCGAATCTGTTCATGGTGTATGGACCGAACACCAATCTCGGTGTGGGTTCCATCATCTACATGATCGAATCCCAGGCCCGCTATATCCGTCAGGCCCTGCGCCTGCTCGTCGAACACCCCGGCCGGGTGCTCGAGGTCCGTGCCGATGTCGAGCAGGAGTTCAACGAGACCTTGCAGCAGCGGCTCGGCCGCAGTGTGTGGAACTTCTGCACCAGTTGGTATCGCAACGCAGCCGGACGGATCACCAACAATTGGCCGGGCACGGTCACGAGTTACCGTCGCCGTGTTCGCAAACTCGATCCGGACGACTACACCCTCACACCCGCGGCCTGACCGAAGTGGCATGACCTCCCCGGTGGGTGGGTCCGCCCCGCGTGCTCGCGGAGATCGGACCGGACGGCAGTATCGTCCACCCGCGCCGATCCGAGAGGATTTCGTTTCTCGGATAGCGGTGTATCGAGGTCTTCGCCGAGGGTGCTGACGAAATGGCAGGTGGTGGCCATGGTATAGGTATCAGCGTGTCATAGCCGATATGCGATACCGGCCGCCCGGCCGGGGGAACGGGATCGACCGGGATGGAGGTACTGGTGGGCGACACGACCGTGGTGACCGGTGGGTGCGATGGTGCCGTGCGTGGGGCCGCTCCTACCTGGCACGCCGAGTTGTCCGACCTCATGGTCCCGCTCGCCGAACGGCTTCCGATGGATGTCATGGTCGGGGTGACCGTGTGGCTCGACAACGAGCCCCGGGTG
>NZ_BAGE01000126.1 GCF_000308675.1 Nocardia paucivorans NBRC 100373
CGTTACGCAGAACACGCTGCGCGACGGCGGTCTCGCGGCGTCGGCGAAGATCGTCGATCAGCTCTTGCAGCCAGCCGGCCGCTTCGCGTGCCGGGGCTTTCCCGGCACCGATATGGTCCTGCACGGCTCGCTCGAACGAGGTCCGGTCCCGGGCATGGTGGTCACGCGCGACCACACTGAGCCGGTCCGGCTCCAGGGTTTCGACCAGCGTCCATCCATGTTTCGGCATCGCGTCAGTCCCCGAGGTAGTAGCCAACCTGCGGTCGAGCCTCTAAACGATCATAAAACACCCTGCTGGAATGGTGTCCAGCGTCCACTGGCCACACCGCCCGCAGCGGAAGTTCCGCAAACGCGTAGGTGAGCCACGACGGCCGCAACCGGTACTCCTCGCGTGGCTTGACCGCCTCGAGCCTCGGATACTTCTCGAGCACAGCGCGAGCAACCTGCACCGCCTGCATCTCGGCCAATGCCGCGCCGATACAGAAATGCCGGCCATGCCCGAACACAAGGTCGCGGCCCTGGCGGCGAGCAGGGTCCAGGTGTGCCGACCGCAAGGAGAGAAAGACCGTGTGTCCTCGCGGAATGGTCACCCCATTGACCTCGATATCGGCCAGCGGGAACCGCCGCAACGCATAATTCACCGGCGCCACAGCACCCATGACTTCGCGCACCAAGCCCGCGAACTCCTGCGGCGTACCTAGTAGCCGACGAGCCGACTCACCGTGACTGCGGACCATCTCGTCCAGAACCGCCGAGGTCAGCGAAGTGACGTTCTCGAATCCTCCGATGATCACCGCGAACGCAAGACTGATCAGCTCCTCCTCACTGAGCCGATCCTGCCCATCCCGCGCCCTGAGCCAACCCGAGATCAGGTCATTCCCCGGCTCCCGCCGCTTGTCCTCGATCACCCCCGCCACCAACGTCAGCATCGACACCATCGCACCCTGCACTGCCTCGCCCTCGCTGGAGGTGTCGATCAGAAACATCGGCCGCGCCGCAGACCGGAACTCGCCTAGCTGTTCGTTGGGCAGACCCAGCAATGTGCCGATCACCCGCGGGGGCAGCGGCTCACACAATCCACCCATCGCATCGATCTCCCCCGTCGCCGGCAATGCATCGACCAGCTCCGCGACCGCGGCCGCCACTACTTGCTCATGCCAGGCGTGATGGGCGGGCGCGAAGGCTTCCGCCGCCAGTTTCCGCACCCGCCGATGCTGCTCTCCATCGATATTGAGGAGATTCTGATCCAACGCCGCCGGAAGGTTCTGCCCCCGGAAGCCCGTAGTCGAGTCGGACTTCGACGCCGACATCCGCGGATCGGCCAATAAGCTGGTCACCGCCTGCCACCCGGTCACCACCCATACCGGCGAACCCTCCGGTAGCTCCGCCTGATGCACCCCCGGCTCACGCGCCCTGAGATCCTCATGAAGAGCATCGACCCCATGAATCCCCGCCGTGAACGGGCACCGCCCCAAGTCCATAACCCCAGTGTGCCAACCGGAAGGACCCGACGTGCCGATCACCACCCGTGTCGCCACGAACGTCGACATCCCCGAGGCCGCCGCCGTCCTCGCCGAAGCATTCGCCGACGACCCGCTCATGGCCGCCATCTGGCCGAACCGACAGCGACGCCACCGTGCGCTACCCCGATACTTCGCCGCGTCCCTCCGGCACTTCCACGTTCCTAATGGAGGTGTTCGTGTCGCTCTCAACACCGACGGGGAAATCGCGGCGGTCGCCGTCTGGGATCCGCCAGGACGCTGGGACCACAGCACGCTAACCACCGTCCGCGCCTTGCCCGACCTGCTACCCGCCCTCCAGACCCGCGCCCTGGCCGCGGCAAAAGTCCGCCACACCCTCGACCTGCACCACCCCCACGAGCCCGAGCACTGGTACCTGGCCAACATCGGAACCACACAGAATTTCCGCGGGCAGGGCTATGCCGCCCGATTGATCACCGACGAGCTGACATCCAACCCCGGCATCCACGCGTACCTCGTCTGCACTCTCGAATCCAATATCACTTACTACAAGCAGTTCGGCTTCCAGCGCGCCGAGCCTTTTTCGCTACCAACCGGTCGGCGACCGAGCATGTGGCCAATGGCCATCAACATGTGACGTCGGGCGGGCTCGGCGGCTCAGCCAGGGGCCAAATACGGAGCCTCACAAGTCTGAATAGGGCGATGCGGAACCTCCGCCGCTACGTCACCGGCAGTTCGCGCTGTTTAACAGTCGCGCGGAGGGGCCCGAGGTATTACCGGGCCAGGGCAACACACCATGGAGTGGGCTGAAGTAGCGCATGGCAAGCCAACACGCGCACGATCGCCGGAAGGCCGGAGCCAGGATCTACGGCAGGCGAATGTCCAATCGGGGGCGGACAGCGCGGAGTAATAGGTGACCCACGTGGAACTGTCGCCGATTTCGCCAGGGAACCAATATGCTCAGTCGAACACCTGTTGCTGGAACCGCACCCCGAACCGCCGATCACTCTGGCGTCATGTCAACTGCCCAGCCGCTGCCCGTCCCGGTCATTACAACGAGAGACCCCAGCGACTGGCCGCACATCCATCTGTCGGTATCCACCCTGGATCAGTGGGGACGTATAGCCGACCGCTCGACACTCCGGCACCTTTCCTGGCCACCCGGGCACCCCGTCGTCTTCGATACCGGCCGGAACGGCCTGATTATCGTCAGAGACTCCCCATCCGGCAGCAACTACCAAGTCGATCGCCGCGGATATCTACGCCTTCCAGCAGAGCTCCGTCATGGCGCTCGGATCGAACTCCACGATCAGCTCGTCCTCGCAGCCTCCGAACAACCGCGGGTAATCCTCGTCTACCCGCCCACCTTGGCCTCTCGAACGTTGTGGGAAGCCGCGACCGACACTCCTCGGAGGCCCCGGTGACTACCGAAGACCTCGACGCCGCACGGCTCCTACTCCAGCGACTCGGTCTCCGGCCGGAGGATCTCCTCTCTTCGACGCCCGGTCGCGGCCAGCCGGCGCCAACCTTCGACGACTACATTCGGCAGCTACAGGCCGCGGTGCCAGCGGGCACGCTGCGCGCCTACGGTCCTTACTGGCGGCGGATCGTCCAGGCGTGGGGCGACCGTCGCATCAACACACCGTCACCCCTGGAAGTGCGCGAGCTCATCGAACAGACTCAGCGCCAAGCGGTCGTCCGTCGGAACAGCCGAGGAGGTCGATCCGCCGCCGAACACATGGTCGGCGCCCTCCGAGCCCTCTACCGCCAAGCACGCGCCGACGGGTTCATCACCACAGACACCGATCCGGTCGCCCCGATCGCCAAACCACGACGTCTTCCCAGCAACCGCCGCGCCCTCCCCGACAACCTTCTGAAGGACATCAATCGGATCGCCGCCACCACCGGCAACGACCCGGACCTCGACACACTGATCCTGCGGCTCCACATCGAAACCGCCTGCCGCCGCGCCGGCGCCCTGGCACTCAGGCCTATGGACCTCGACCCAGAACAATGCCTGGTCCACCTCCACGAGAAAGGAGGCCAGGACCGCTGGCAGCCCGTCTCCCCTACCCTGATGAATGCCCTACTCCGGCACTGCGATCGCGGGGCCGGCGATCTCGGCAAAACCGAACGACTCCTTCGGTACAAGAACGGCCAACCGATTACCGGCCGCAGATACGACTACCTCTGGAACCGGATCGGCAAGCACCTCCCCTGGGCCGCCACCCAGCAGGTCACCGCCCACTGGCTGCGCCACACCACCCTCACCTGGGTCGAACGCCACCGCGGCTACGCCATAGCCCGTGCCTTCGCCGGCCATACCGACATGAACGGCAACGTCGGCGCCACCATGACCTACGTCCGGGCATCCCTCCACGAAGTCGCCGAAGCCCTTTCCGCCATGACAGGCGAACCCCACCCGCTCGCCGCCAAGCTCGGAGTCGAAAATTCCGAAGCCGCGTGAATATTCCGTGTCCGTCCGGTCTCACGGTGGGCGGGTTCACCAGCCGGCCCCGGCCATAGGACTCTGCGTTGGTCACGGCGCCTGAGCCGGTTCCGACAACGGACCCGAGAAGACGGCACACCCGGCTTCTGCAAATACTGCGATGCCGAATATGCGTGGCACCGAACCCTTGAGTGGGAGCTGGCTGCTATTCGAGCCTGGCTACCCATTGTCCAAGATTCCGCCGGGCAAACGCTGGCGTGTCGCTGGAGATGGCCCAGCTGTGAACTTGGGGTCAGCCAACCCTGCCGACTGAGCTGCGATCAGTTTGTCCGTCAGTTCGACGGTCGCGAGATACCACCAGAAGATCCAGTCGAGATATGCGGGATCGTAATCGCCGTGTTGATCGGCTCGCCGGTGGCGGATCGCGAACTTGTTGGCGATCTGGAAAAGGGCCCCCTCGTCACCGCTGAAGAGCTCCTTCTTGAGCAGATCACGCCGCTCTTCGAGCAGACTCGCCAGGACGATACATGCACTCCGCTTCTCTTCTGTACCGGAGCTGCGGCTCCGAAACAGTGCGACTGCGTGAGCAACGGAGGCATTCCGGGCAGGATCAGGGGTCGACAGAGCGGCATCAATCAGATCTGCACGAGTGTCGTTGACCGCGTGCACCAATCGGCCGGTGTCCTCGCCGCTCTTCGCGAGACGCAAGTTGATGCCGTTGCGTTCCAGCAGTCGATTGACTGTCCACCGGTAGAGTATCTGCGCAGGTCGGGGTGTGAATGCTGAGTAATGCCAGCCACAGTTGTCGAATTGGTGGTAGCTACGCCTGCGGGGCCTGGAGACAAGATCATGGAAGACCTCAACGAGATCGAAGAAAGTGTGTTCATCGAATACCGTCGGGGATGAACTCCATATCGCCTTCCTACCGAGTCGGTCCTCGATCAGGACATCGAGAGCTTCGTCGGGACTCGCACCAGTGAAATCATCGTCTACGCATGGTGCCGGCGCGACTGAACTCAGATAACCACGCTGCTGAAGCTCTACTAGCGCAGTTCGCCAGGCTTGCTGTGCGGCAGAGAGGTCTCGCTCAATGGCCTGGTACCCGGTAGCGGCCGCGGCCGTTCGCTGGGAGTAATAGGGCTTCGGAGCGTGCTGCTCAGCGAGCTTCGGCGCCGCCGCAATCAACTCTTCAAGGAAGGCGCGCTCCGGGTCCGCTGGCACCGACGGACGGCTTGATGCCGACGGTCCCCACGGATCGTTGTCATCAGTCGCTGATCGTGCCCAGGCAACGCCGGCAACGAGATTATCGAAGTCGTGCCGAGGTGTGTCCGCGACAAAGGCTTCGGTCAGCAGCAGGCCCACCTCACCGGTCCACCCCGCCCTCTTACTGTTACCCCCGTGGGCAGGCATAGCAGCCAGGGTTGCTTGCGCCTCCAATACAAACAGTTCACGCGGCCACCGCAAGAGGTAGTCGGGGCCCCGATGGGCAATATCGAACACAACACAGACAGTATCGAAGATTCGCGATGCGACCACCGGCCTCCACCCAGGCACCTGGTTCCGATGGGGAGCTGAAGCCACTGTTGCGGCAAGACAGTGTCACCTCGGCCCAAGCTGGCAGTACAGCTGGTACCTCAAATCCCTGGTAACGAGACCACCTCTGAACCGATAGGGCGATGTGACGACTGAAGATTCGCAGAACGACGAGAGAGACGCGTCCGAGTCCCAGCGGCCTGAACTGCGCGTTCTGGTCGATGTAGTCGGGGTGGACCTGGTGGCTTTCATGCTCGCGCTCAACCCGGCTGACGTGTGGAACGACTCCGTTCTCGCTGGACCCAGGACTGCTGTGGCAGAGGATATCTGGACGGCAGCGATGGGGCACACCAGGCCGATTAAGGGATCTAGGCACCCATGGAAGACCATGCGGGAAGCCTCGCGCATCGACGCATTCTGCAGATACGACGAGTCGCGGGGAACATCTGCAGCGACCGATTTTCATCTTCGTTCCGGAGGTATCCGGCCCGCTATCGGCGGCAATTCTTCGTTGGACGACTGCCTCCAGCTAATTGCGATGGACTGCTTTGCGGCGCGGCTCATCGGGTCCGAACAGACCCACCACTCGCCGAGCCTGGTTGATAAGCACCCGCTAATGCCGACGGTGCGCCGCTGGTTGCGCAACGAGTCGGAGCCTCTTACTCAGCTTCTCCGAGATGCTTTCGCTGCGACCGATGAGGCCGACCTTCGAGGGCGTGACCGCGTCACCTACAACGAGCAAATAGAGGTCGACTGGTCGACTGGAGGCGGCGGCAGTCTAAGTCTGCGCGATATTGGCACCCACATCATTTCAAGCCTGCTCATCGACGAAGACCTCGATGCCCGGGTCCTTATTCGAGTAGCGGAGGCTGTACGCGATGGGCTCGGCCGCGCACGCCGATTGGCTGCCGGTGAGACCGTGCCCGTGAAGACGTTGATCGCACTGGGCGATCTGACGTTACCTCGGGGTGCTGGGCCAATCGAGATTGCCGGTGGCCGGATCCGCCGCCCAACCGTCTTGGATCGCCGGCTGAACTCGTTTGCCGCGGAACCCGACCTCATCCTCGAGGTTGACCAACCAGTTCGATTTATCGAAGCCCGGCTGTCGCCGCCTCCAGTGCACAATGGGCATGAGCAGCTCACCCGGTTCGTCGCGAGTAGCGAACGACGCAAGAAGTTCCTGCCTGAGTTAATTCAGGCTTCTGAGGATCTCCAGGAGACGATCCGCCGCGTTCGGTTCGCGATAGTGCTAGCTTCCCCAAATGAAGAGGTGTTTCGCCCAGTATGGCGGTTCACTCGGCAGAACCATCCGCTCACATCAAGCGGGTCGAATTCGCATCAACCGAATCCATCACCTGGAGTAGTCAAGACCCAGCTACCTCCCCAGATCGACGCTGGTACGGCCGTGGAGATCGCGGAATGGGCAAAGAAGATGGCCGGACTCCCGGACGCGCTCAAGGTTGGGCGCCGCAGGTTATTGAAAGCAACTACCGACCGGCCCGACCCGTTGGACAAGTTCATCGACGCCGTGATCGTGTGGGAGTCCATGTTCGGAACGGAAACAGAAACATCGTTCCGGGTCACCGGATCGATGGCCCTACTCCTTGAGCCCGAGAATATTGAAGCCCGGAAAGCACTGCACAAGAGGCTTTCAGACCTGTATAGCCATCGAAGCAAACTGGTACATGGCGCCGTGGGCCATGACCGCGAGAGCAGCAAATTCAAGATGGCTGACGTGCCAGAACATGCCAATGATGCGGTCCGGTATGCGATCGACTGCTTCAAACGAATACTCGACGACAAGGGGTTGTTCCCGCTCGACTCGGCAGCGAGAAGCAAGCGCATCATGCTCGGCTTCTGACACTGAACCTGAGCGACTCGCACCCTACCCCTGGGCTGGTTCAGTGATCTACTTTCTGATACTCCCTACCTGGCCGAGCGCGCCGGGTCATTCGAGTGCATCGTCGAGTGCCGCGGTCAGGTCCTCGTAGCTGTTGACGGCGATCCTCAGATCGTTGACGAAAAAAGTCGGGGTCCCGTCGACTCCGAGGGCCAGACCGTCATCGAAATCGGCACGTACGCGGGCGGCGGTGCCGGGGTCGTTGTAAGCAGCGTCGTAGGCAGCCAGGTCCAAGCCGAGGTCGGCGGCGAAGCCCCGGAAGACATCGTCGAGAGGGATGCGCTGTTCCGCCCCCAGGTGGGTTGGGTTTCGTACGTGCACTGGCACATCTGCTCGAAGCGGCCCTGGGCGGCGGCCGCTTCCACGGCGCGGGCGGCGCGTTCGGCGTTGAAGTGTAAGGGAATCGGGAAGTACCGCACTACGAAAGTCACCCGTCCGCGGTATTCCTCGCGCAGTTGCTCCACAGCTGGAAACGCAGCCCGGCATGCTTCGCATTCGAAGTCCAGGAACTCCACCAGTGTCACTCGCCCATCCGGGGCAGTGGAGAGCCGGTGACAAGGACAAATCAGAAAAACGTGAGCACACGGACACGCTACCGTCAGTTGAGCCGACCCATCTCGCGAGGCTGTACAGCGGTTCGACCGCTCTGCGTGGTCCTCGCCCCAGACTCAGGCCGACGACAATGGCGCCGGCCCATTCGCCATTGCGCGTCCATGCCGAACAACCATTGCCAGCGGCCATCGCAATCTTCAACCGGCGTTCTCGCCCTCGTTGCGATGGCTGATCGAAGGGACTTCGGCGCCCCGGCGATGATGAGCGGGCGCATCCGGGCCGGCATGTTCGGCATTGTGGACGGCGTCGGTGATCAGCTGCCGGACATGGTCGTTTTCCAGGCTGTAGTAGACGGTGGTTCCGGCACGGCGGGTACGCACGAGGTGAGCCAGACGCAGTTTGGCCAGATGCTGGGAGACCGAGGCGGCGGGTTTGCCGACGTAGTCGGCGAGTTCGTTGACCGACAGCTCGGCATCGGCCAGTGCCCACAGCACTTGGACGCGGGTGGCGTCGGCGAGCATCCGGAAGACGTCGACCGTCGAATTCAGTTCGTGGTCGGGAATAGGCGATCGAACCTTCCCGTTATCTGCATGCATACGTAGATATTAAGTCATGCAGGAAGCTGGACAGAAGGGCCGACTCGATGTTTACCTCCTTGTTCTCCCACCGCGACTACCTCCGGCTGTTCATCGCCCAGGTGTCGGCCCTGTTCGGTACGGGTCTGACCACTGTCGCCTTGGGTCTGCTGGCTTATGAACTCGCCGGCGCGGACGCGGCCGCGGTGCTCGGTACCGCGTTGACGATCAAAATGCTGGTGTATGTGACGGTCGCGCCGATCGTGGCCGCCTATGCCGACCGGTTCCCGCGCAGGTTGTTTCTGGTCACGCTGAACGTGGTCCGGGCCGCGGTTGTACTGCTATTGCCCTTCATCGACCAGGTCTGGCAGATCTATCTCCTCATCGCCGTCCTGCAGACGGCGTCGGCCGCGTTCACCCCGACCTACCAGGCTGTTATCCCGGATATCTTGCCGAATGAGCGGGATTACACCAAGGCGCTGTCGGCCGCTCAGCTTGCCGCGACGATGGAGACCTTACTGAGTCCGATGCTGGCCGCGGCGGCGCTGGCGGTGATCAGTTTCCACTGGCTGTTCGTGGGCACCGCGATCGGGTTCGTGGTCTCAGCGGCACTGGTGGTCACCACCCGCATCCCGAATACCGGCGCCGGCTCTGCCCAGAGCAGTTTCATGGCGCGGATCACGGTGGGCATGCGGATTTTCGCCGCGACGCCGCGGCTACGGGGTCTGCTCGGGTTGAACCTGGTGGTCGCGGCCGCAGGTTCGATGATCATGGTCAACACCGTCAACTACGTTCGCGACACTCTCGGGGGAACCCAGTCCGGCGTGGCGATGCTCCTGGCCGCGAACGGGTTCGGCACCCTGCTCGTCGCGCCGGCGTTACCCCGGATCCTCGAACGCCTCGATGCACGGCCGGTGATGATGGCCGGTGCGGCCACCCTGATCACCGGACTCGGGTCGGCGATCGCATTGTCGACCGCGAGCGGAGGCGAGTGGCGCTGGGTCGCCGCAGTCGCAGTATGGGCGGTCATCGGCGTGGGCACGGCGGCGGTGCTGACCCCGACCGGTCAGGTGCTACGTCGCTCGTCACAGGCCGCGGATCGGCCGGCGCTCTTCGCCGCGCAGTTCTCGCTGTCGCACCTGGCGTGGCTGCTCACCTACCCGCTCACCGGCTGGTTGAGCACGACCGCCGGTTTCACCATTACCTGGGCGGTGCTGGCCGTGCTCGCTGTCGCCGGGATCGCGGTGGCGCTGCGGATGTGGCCACGTAAGGACCCGGCGGAGCTGACGCACCTGCATGAGGTCGGCACCATCGATCCGGTGCGGCTGGGTGACGCAGTCCGCGTGGACGACCGCCACTGGCTGCACACACATGTGTTCGTCATCGACGCCGAGCACCCGCGATGGCCCCGAACGGAGCGGCCGACCGCACTGGCTGCTTGAGGTGCCTCTTCGCCACTGGTGGCGGCCCCTCGGAATAGTGGGCACAGCCACCATGGCCAGCCCCCGGTAGGACAGCCGAGTTCCCAGTCGCGCGGAGGCGCGTATTCACCGGAGTTCAGGGGAGCCTGTCGCACGCCGCTGTCATCGACGCCGAAGCGGACAGCGGCGCGTCGATTCCTTTCGTGCCGGCGATTCAGCTGACGGAGAATAGTTCAGCTCGGCGATCACCGGACCTGTGCCTACATCATGGACATGGGCATGCCAGGGAACATTCCGTTCCACCATGTCGGCGGAACGTGAAAACTGATCACTGCGCGGCAACTCAAAATGGATCACCTGGTCGGTGACCCTGGCTCTATCCGAGTCAGGGAGGACCGAAGGGATGCTTGCTGTGGAGGATTGGGCTGAGATTCGCCGTTTGAGCAGGTCAGAAGGTATTCCGATCCAGGCGATCGCTCGGATGATGGGCATATCCCGCAACACTGTGAAGCGGGCCCTGGCCTCGGATCGGCCACCGAAGTACGAGCGTGTGGCGAAGGGGTCGGTCGTGGACGCGGTCGAGCCGCAGATCCGGGAGCTGCTGAAGATGTATCCGACGATGCCGTCGACGGTGATCGCGGAGCGGATCGGCTGGACCCGGTCGGTCCGGACGCTGTCCGGGCGGGTCGCGGAGCTGCGGCCGGCGTATCTGCCGCCGGATCCGGCGTCGCGGACGACCTATGTCGCCGGTGAGATCGCCCAGTGCGATTTCTGGTTCCCGCCGATCGAGTTGCCGGTCGGGTTCGGGCAGGTCCGCGGCCCGAAACACCTGCCGGTCCTGACGATGGTGGCGGGTTATTCACGCTGGCTGATGGCGATGTTGATCCCGTCGCGGCATGCCGAGGACCTGTTCGCTGGCTGGTGGACCCATATTCATCGGCTCGGCTCGGTGCCGAAGGTGCTGGTCTGGGACGGAGAAGGAGCGATCGGCCGCTGGCGGGCCGGCCGCAGCGAACTCACGACAGAATGCCAAGCCTTCCGCGGGACCCTCGGCGCGAAAGTGCTCGTCTGCAAACCCGCCGATCCCGAAGCCAAAGGCGTGATCGAGCGGGCTCATGACTACCTGGAACGGTCCTTTCTGCCCGGACGATCGTTCAACGGTCCGGCCGACTTCAACGCCCAGCTCGGCGACTGGCTGGAGTTGGTGAACCATCGACCTCGCCGCGCGCTGGGGTGCGCACCGGTCGATCGGATCACCGCGGACCGTCAAGCAATGCTGACGTTGCCGCCGGTCGCGCCGGAGACCGGGTGGCGGCGGTCAGCGCGGCTGCCGCGCGATCACTATGTCCGCCTGGATTCCAACGACTACTCGGTGCATCCGGCGGTGATCGGGCGCCGGATCGAGGTCGTCGCCGACTTGGAACGGGTCCGGGTGTTCTCCGGTGGCCGGGTCGTCGCCGATCACGAACGGATCTGGGCCTGGCATCAAACCCTGTCCGACCCCGATCACGTCGAGGCGGCGAAAGCGTTGCGGCGCGGCCGGATCGGTGTCGTGCGCCCGGCACCAGAACCCGAGGTCGAGCAACGCTGCCTGGCCGACTACGACACCGCACTCGGCATCGAAGGCGGGGTGGCGTGATGCCCGGCCGAACCAGAACCACCCCGAAAACCTCCACCACGACACGAGATTTCACTGCTGAACTGAACTTCCTCACCCGAGCATTGAAAGCACCATCGTTGCGCGAAGCCGCGCAGCGGCTGCCCGAACGCGCCCGCGCCGAGAACTGGACCCACGAAGAATTCCTCGTCGCCTGCCTGCAACGCGAGGTCTCCGCCCGCGAATCCCACGGCGGTGAAGGACGCATCCGCTCAGCCCGCTTCCCCCACCGCAAATCCCTCGAGGAGTTCGACTTCGGTCACGCCCGCGGCCTCAAACGCGACACGATCGCGCACCTCGGCACCCTGGACTTCGTCACCGCGAAAGAGAACGTCGTGTTCCTTGGGCCGCCCGGAACAGGCAAAACCCACCTCGCGATCGGGTTGGCGATCCGGGCTTGTCAGGCCGGACACCGGGTCGCGTTCGCCACCGCCGCCGAATGGGTGGCCCGCCTGGCCGAAGCCCACCACACCGGCCGATTGCAGGCCGAGCTGACCAAGCTCGGCCGCTATCCACTGCTGGTCGTCGACGAGGTCGGCTACATCCCGTTCGAGAACGAAGCCGCGAACCTGTTCTTCCAGCTCGTCTCGTCCCGCTACGAACGCGCCTCGCTGATCGTGACCAGCAACAAAGTCTTCGGCCGGTGGGGCGAAGTCTTCGGCGACGACGTCGTCGCCGCAGCCATGATCGACCGCCTCGTTCACCATGCCGAGGTCATCGCACTGAAAGGCGACAGCTACCGGCTCAAGGACCGCGACCTCGGCCGCGTCCCCACCGCCGGCACAACTGAAGACTGAAACCACCCACCAACCGACCAGGTGGTCCATATTGAACTTCCGTCAGATGGTCCGTATTGGCGTTCTGTTGACACACCAGTTCCGCGCCATGTTCATCATCTGCATGCACATTTCCATCATCGGGCCCACCTCCTATCAGCACCTACGAGTGGGGCCTTGGATGTACCCGCATCCGGCACGTCCATGCACATGCGCTCACACATTTTCGGGCCTCACGGTCGCTGCAGGCCGACGGAATGGCGTCACGGGTCGAGCCCGGCGTCTGCGTGGAGGTAGCGTCCGGGTGAGGTGCCCACGGTCCGCCGGAATGCCGCGAGGAAGGCGCTCGCAGTCGTGTATCCCACGGCATGCGCGGCCTGGGGCACCGTGCGACCTTCGGCGAGCAGCGGCAGCGCAGCCCGCAGCCGCATATGGGTGCGCCACCGGTCGAAACTCATACCGGTGTCGCGGACGAAAATCCTGGTGAGAGTTCGTCGACTCACTCCGATGGCGTGCGCGTGCGCTTCGAGGCTGCGCGGGTCGGCAGGGTCGGCGAGCAAGGCGTCGGCCACGGCGCGGACCCGTTCGTCCACGGGATGCGGTACGTCTATCGGCAGGGCCGGAACGGGGTGCAGCAGATCTAACACGACCGCTTCGGCGCGCAACCGTGGGTCATCGGCGAGGTCGCGGCGGGCGAGATAGGTGATCAGCTGGGCCAGCAGCGCGTCGACGCCGACCGCGGTGGGCTCGGTCCAGTCCAGGGAGCAGCGTGCTGGATCGAGGTAGAGGCTGCACAACACCGCCTCGCGGGTGGCGCCGGTCCGGTGCATCACCCCGGCCGGTATCCACAAGGCCCGGGTGGGCGGCAGTACCCAATGGGCATCGGCAACAGCGACGCTGAGGACCCCGCGACGCGTCCATGCCAGCTGGTGGTGTGTGTGGCTGTGAGCGGGGATCCACTCCCCCGACGTCAGCGGGAACTGGCCGACGATGATCACTCCCGCGCCGGACGGGATGAACGAGTCGGCGGAGTTGAGCATGGCACCAGCCTATGTCCTCAATGCGATATCATCCGGCCTCATCGCGTATTGTGGCCAGGTTCAATTGGCGCATAGCGTCGTCGAGTGCTGAAAAATTTTGCGACTCACCATGGTTGGCGTACGCCCTCGACGCCGGAACGCATGCCGTGACACCGGCGGTCGCTTCCGTAGCCCCTGGCCGGCGCCGGGGCGCGCTGGTGGTTCTGTGCTTCGTGCAGTTCATGCTGGTCCTCGACGACAATGTGGTCAGCGTTGCCCTCCCCAGCCTCCGCGACGAGCTGGGCTTCAGCGGCGCAGGGCTGGCCTGGGTGGTCAACGCCTACTTCCTCACATTCGGCGGACTGTTGTTGCTGGCCGGGCGAGCAGCCGACCTGCTGGGCCGCCGCCGCGTCTTCCTCCTGGGGGTGGCGCTGTTCGGCGTGGCAAGCCTGGCATGCGGACTCGCCCAGGAACCGTGGCAACTCGTGCTCGGACGGTTCGTTCAGGGCGCCGGCGCGGCCATGGCAAGTCCCGCCGCACTGTCGTTGATCACCCTGTTGTTCCCGGGCCCAGCAGAGCGCACCAGGGCACTGGCCATCTGGGGAGGAATCGCAGCTCTGGGCGGCACTACCGGCCTGGTGATATCCGGCGTGCTGACCGACCTCACATCCTGGCGCTGGATCTTTCTCATCAACCTGCCGGTGGCGGCGGCCGCCCTCGTACTGATGCCCCGCCTGATACCGGAAAGCCGGGCACGCTCCCGGGCACGGCTGGACATACCCGGCACCGTCCTGGGCACCGGCGCCGTGGTATCCCTGGTCTACGGCCTGCTCCGAGCCGGGGAAACGAACTGGACAGACCTCGCCGTCATCGCAGCACTACTGCTGGCAGTACTCTTGGCCGTCGCATTCCTCACGGTCGAATCCAGGGCGGCCGAGCCATTGGTGCCGATGGCGTTTCTCGCCGACCGGACGCGTTCGGTCGCCAACGCGGCGACGTTGCTGTTTTCAGTGGCCTTTTTCGCCATGGCCTTCCTGTTGATGATCCACTTGCAGACCGTCCTCGGATACGGTCCGTTGCAGGCCGGGCTGGCCTATCTGCCCTATGGCGCTGGAATTCTCGTGGGAATGCGCCTTTCCACCTACCTCATCACGAGGCTCGGGATGCGGTGGGCGCTGGTCCTGTCGTTCCTGATCAGTTCAGCCGGGCTGCTGATCTTGTCCAGTGTGGCGGCCGGCGATGCATACGCTACGGGCGTGCTGCCGGGCATGCTCGTCACCAGTCTGGGATGTGGGTTGAGCCTGCCGGTCCTGACGGCTGCGGCGGTCACCGGCACCACCACGGAGAACGCCGGCCTCGGCTCGGCTCTGTTCAGCTCCGTTCAGCAGATCGGTGGCGCTATCGGCGTGGCGGTACTGGTCGCCGTGGCCGAACGTCACAGTGGCGCCGCTGCCGGTTCCACTCGGTCACAAGGTTTTTCCTTCGCACTCACGATCGCTGCCGTCATCCTCACCCTCGGTGCTGTCCTCATCGCCGCCCTACTGCGAACTCCGCGCTCCACCGCAGTATCCGCCTCTACCGACGACCGGATACCGGCAGCCGAACAGACCTGACCATCGATGGGAAACGGCGAGTCCAGCGGCTGGGCAGTGGGATTCAGGCGAGTGCGGACACCAGATCCCGGCACGCGGATTCACACCGGCGGGATACCGCCGCGCAGATACGGCAGTGGGCGTGTGCGTCGCTGTGGTGCCCGCATTCTTCAGCACAGCTCCGACAGGCGGTGGCCCAGCTTTCGAGGACCATACGGGTGAGGTTGGCGTCGTAACCGGTGTGCCGCGACAGGCCGCCGTCGCCGTACTTTCCGTGAGTAGAGCGAAACGGTGGGTCCCTCACCGTCTGCGACCGGCGCGGTCGGCGTGTTCGCGGTTGTTCCGTATCGCCTGTCGGGCAGCGGAGAGGACGCATCCGGCGACGCATCGCAAGACTGCCCGGGTCGCCGGATGGCCGATGATGCGGTTTGCTGCTTGTGTCATCGATACTCCTCGCGGTTGCCGGTGGATCGCATGGCGGAATGTGTCCGTACATACGACCGGCAACAGCTGGTCCCCGCGGCTTGTCGGAAGGCCGCGGAAGTCGCATGGGGTCTACTTCTTTTCGCAGATCAAGAGGTGGAATTCGACTGCGCCCTCGTCGGTGAGCCGCTCCTCACGGACGACGGTCAAACCTGCCGTTTCGAGGTGGCCGGTGATTTCGTCGATCGGGCGAAGCCGGAACCGGTTTTCGGTGAAGGGCATCCGCGCCATCGCCGTCGGGTCGCCGACACCGAGCGCCAAGCGCCCCGTGGGGCGCAGGACACGGGCGACCTCGGTGAATGCTGTCGTGAGGTCCTCGATGAAGTACACGGTGTTGGTGCTGACCACTGCGTCCACCGTGGCAGTGGAGAGCGGGAGATCGTGCATGGCGGCAGTGTGCAGGGTCAGCCGGCCGGTGCCCAGGTCGTCACGGTAGCGGCGCCGAGCCTGCTCGATCATCGTCGGTGCAACTTCTACGCCGTGCACTGTGCCGGTGTCCCCGACTCGGTCCAGCAGTAGCCCGAGCCCGACTCCGCCACCGAAGCCGATATCGACAGCGGTGGCTCCCGGGGCCGGGTCGGCTGCCGCGACGGCAGCGCCCACAGTCGCACGGTTACCGCGGTTGAGGATCCGGCCGACCAGGCGCCCGATCAGACCGTCGGGGCGTCCGAGCTGGGTACCTATCAGATCCCACAGACGTTCTGGTACCGGCATTTTCACAACACGTCACCTCACTAGTCGGGCGGAGAGGGCCGATCGAACAATGCGCGCGGCCCGGGCAGAGCGTCGGTTCGAGTTTTATTTCAGCAGCCCGGCGGGAACTCCATTCCCGGTTCTGCCACCCCCGCTTCCGTCTTCTTCTGCTGGGTTGAGTCGATGCCGGTCCTCCGTTGCCCCGAGCGCGGGTCTCGGGGCAACCGAAGTGGGCCGGGCGAGCGGCGGGATTACTGTGCGGTGGACCGGAAGCGGCGCAACCGCAGGCTGTTACTGACCACGAACACCGAGGAGAACGCCATCGCGGCCCCGGCCAGCATCGGGTTGAGCAGGCCCGCCATGGCCAGTGGGATCGCGGCCACGTTGTAGGCGAACGCCCAGAACAAGTTGCCCTTGATCGTGCCCAGCGTACGGCGGGCCAGACGGATGGCGTCGACGGCGGCCCGTAAGTCCCCGCGCACCAGTGTCAGGTCGCTGGCCTCGATAGCGACGTCGGTACCGGTGCCCATGGCCAGACCGAGATCGGCCTGAGCGAGTGCGGCAGCGTCGTTGACGCCGTCACCGACCATCGCCACGACCTTGCCTTCGGCCTGCAACCGCTCCACGACAGCGACCTTGTCCTGCGGCAGGACCTCCGCGATCACCTCATCGATCCCGACCTGAGCGGCGATCGTGCGGGCGGCGGCTTCGTTGTCGCCGGTCAGCATGATCGGAGTCAGACCGAGCGCCCGCAGCTGCGATACCGCCTCGGCGGAAGTAGGTTTCACCGCGTCGGCGACGACCAGCACTCCGCGGGCCGCGCCGTCCCAGCCGACCGCGACCGCAGTCTTTCCCTCCGCTTCCGCGGCACGCATCGCCCGCTCGAGTTCGGCGTCCAAGTGCAGTGACCAGTCCTCCAGTAACCGGGTCCGGCCGACCACCACCGCGCGCCCGTCCACAACTCCTTGCACGCCGAGCCCGGCCATATTGGCGAAGCCTTCGACCGATGCCGGCTCACCCACCCGGTCGCGGGCGCCCTTGGCGATGGCCTGGGCGATCGGGTGTTCCGAGGAGTCCTCCAGGGCCCCGGCCAGCGCCAGCACCTGATCGGCGGACTCGCCGTCGGCGACGACGACATCGAGCAGCGTCATCTTCCCGGTGGTGACGGTGCCGGTCTTGTCCAGGACCACGGTATCCACCCGCCGGGTCGATTCCAGCACCTCCGGGCCCTTGATCAGCACACCGAGCTGGGCGCCGCGACCGGTACCGACCATCAATGCGGTCGGGGTGGCCAAGCCCAGGGCGCACGGGCAGGCGATGATCAGCACGGCTACCGCAGCGGTGAACGCCGCGGCGATCGAGCCGCCGGTGCCGAGCCAGAATCCGAGTGTCGCGACCGCGAGCGCGATGACGATCGGCACGAAGATCCCGGAGATCCGGTCGGCCAGCCGCTGCGCCTGCGCCTTGCCGGTTTGGGCATCCTCGACGAGTTTCGCCATCTGCGCCAGCTGGGTATCGGACCCGATCCGGCTGGCCCGCACGACGATCCGGCCACCCACATTGACAGTGGCGCCGACCACCGCGTCGTCGACGCCGACCTCGACCGGCACAGATTCCCCGGTGAGCATGGACGCGTCGACCGCCGAGGAGCCCTCGACCACCACGCCGTCGGTGGCGATCTTCTCCCCCGGGCGCACCACGAATCGGTCACCGACGGTGAGTGCGTCGACCGGGATGCGTTCCTCGCGGCCGTCGCGCAGCACCGACACCTCTTTGGCCCCGAGTTCGAGCAGCGCGCGCAGCGCCGCGCCGGCCCGCCGTTTGGACCGGGCCTCGAAGAAGCGCCCGGCCAGGATGAATGTGGTGACCCCGGCCGCCGCTTCGAGGTAGATGCTGCCGGTGCCGTCCATCCGGGCGATGGTGAACTCGAACGGGTGCGTCATCCCCGGAGTGCCCGCCGTACCCCAGAACAGGGCATACAGAGACCAGCCGAACGCGGCCAGCGTGCCGATGGACACCAGGGTGTCCATCGTGGCCGCGCCGTGGCGCAGGTTGGTCCAAGCCGCCCGGTGGAACGGCAGCGCGCCCCAGATCACCACCGGCGCGGCCAGGGTGAGTGACAGCCATTGCCAGTTGGTGAACTGCAAGGCCGGGACCATCGCCATGGCGATCACCGGCACGGTCAGTACCAGCGAGACCAGCAGCCTGGTCCGCAGCGCGGCCGTCGGATCCGGTTCGGCGGACTCCGCAGTTTCGGCGGAAGCCGGGGGGCGCGGTAGGGCAGCGGTGTAGCCGGCCTCCTCGACGACGCTGATCAGTTCCTCGGGCGCGATATCGCCGGTGTAGTCCACACGCGCCTTCTCGGTCGCGTAGTTGACGGTGGCGGTGACGCCGTCGAGTTTGTTGAGTTTCTTCTCGATGCGGTTGGCGCAGGAGGCGCAGGTCATGCCACCGATCACCAGTTCGACCTGCCCGGTGGGCGATGGTTTCGTCGCGGTGGTCATGGGGTGCTCCGTTCTGTGGTGCTCGAACTCAGAGGTTCAAGGGGTGCCTGTCGTGCAGGCGTCCCCCAGGGATGGAGTCGGTGGGTAACGGCAAGCTCGGGATGGTTGCGGGTGGTCAGTGGCCGTGGCCGGGTTGTTCGCCGACTTGCGCCGGAGGCGTCTCGGCACCCGGGTTGCTCTGTGTGACCCGGACTGTGAATTCCGCGGTGCGGACCGTGCCCTTGTGCTGGAAATCGAGGAACAGCCGGTAGTCGCCACTGGTGGGGGCGGTGAGGGAGAAGGTGATTCCGGGTCCCGCCGGTGTGCTGCCGTCACCGGGTTCCCCCTCGGGGTGCACGTGCAGGTAGGCGAGGTCCGCCGCCCGCAGAGCGACCAGGTGCCCGTAGGCGCCGAGGTAGGGCTGCAGGTCGGTGACCGGGCGGCCGTTACGGCTGACCGACAGCGTCACCTTCGACGCCTGGCCGGGGATGACAGCGCCGTCGAGGGTCACGGTGTAGCCGTCGACCGCCACAGCGGTCTCCGGCGCCGGCAGCACTTTGGCGTCGTAGTTGCCCGGCACCCGCAGATCCGCGCCCAAGGTCAGGTTCTCCCCGCCTTCCGGTGTGAAGTCGGCGAAGAGTCGATAGTCACCGGCACGCGACAGATCCAGCGGCACGCGCCAGGTTCCGCTGGCATCCCTGCGTGGATGCACGTGCTGGAAAGCAGCCATGTCGCGGCGGACCACGATCAGGTGCAGGTCCTTGTCATGGCTGCGCTCATACCGGGTGACCGGCAGCCCAGCAGCGTCGAGAATGCGGAAACCGACCGCAACCTCGGCCCCGGGGCGGACTCGCGGGGTATCCAGTTGCAGTGTGTAGCCGCGCTCACTGACGAGCAGACCACCAGGTAGCTGGTCGGGGCTGGGCCCGCTGGAGGCGGCGGGCCCAGCCGGGTGCGTGTCGTGGTCGGCGGGTGCATCGGGAGTGGGGCCGATGGCCGCACCGAGGACGACAGCGATCCCGAAGATCGCCGCGAGCCCGAGCGCGAAGCCGGCGAACTTGCTGGGCGTGTTCATCGGGATGCTCCTTGCTGTCGTGTCGTAGTTCGAGTGGATGGGTCAGTCGGCCAGCCGGTAGCCGGCCTCGTCGACGGCGGCTGCGATCGCATCACGCTCCACGGGAGCAGAACTTCCGATCGTGACCAGCCCACTGGCGAGCTCGACATCGACGGAGGTGACGCCGTCGATCCGGCCGACTTCCTCGCGGACCGAGGAGACGCAATGACCGCAGGTCATGCCGGTGACCGTGACGGTGGTGGTTGCGCTGCTCATCTGGTTCTCCTTGGTGTTGTGGCGACTTCGCGCCGCGGAACGAAACCTACAATACCCCCCGGGGGTATCAAGTCAAGAGGTTGCGGCAACCCGGTCGCTGAAACCACCACACAGGGCCACCGGCGAGTTCGGGGCCCGCGGCCGTGTCGACTCCACCGGTTGCATACCCCACAGGGGTACGGTAAGGGTTGAAGTGTTCCTCCCGCAGCCCGGCAACGACGATTCCGGATGGGCACGCGGGTCCTCACCAGATCGACAGGAAACGAAATGAGCACCTCGATCATCACCGTCGCGGGAATGACCTGCGGCGGTTGCGCTTCAAAAGTCCGGACCGAGCTCGGCGCCCTGGACGGCGTCTCCCGGGTCGACGCGGACCCTGCTACCGGCCGAGTCACCGTCGAATCAAGCCAGGAAGTCGACCCCGACGCCGTCAAGAACGCTGTGGAAACCGCCGGCTACCGAGTAGTCACCTGACTTCGCGGACCACATCGGAACGTGGCGCACACCCGGTTCATCGGCGCGCCGACCGATTCGTCTCCGGCCGGCGCGCCGAGCCCGGCCGGAGATGGGCACCCTTCCCACGGTCGGTGCCATCGGTGGCTCTGGTCACAGGAAGGCGAGGCAGGATGGATGTGACGGGTAGGTTGTTTCGCGACCGTTGCAGTGTTGCTTCGCCGATGTGGCCCTCGCCGAGAGAACAATGGGTGACGAGAGGAGGTGGTGCAGGTGGCCAGGATGTCCGAATACACCGATATGCAGCGTAAACGCATAGACGAGGGTCGATACTTCGAGGCCGGTGCACCATCTCCGGCAACCGAGGCGTTGCCACATGGCAGCCGTTCCCTGGATCCGAGTGGTCCGCGGTGAACATTTCCGCTCGCCTGCGACGCACATCGCTGGGACTGCTGATGGCGGTGCTGCTGGTTGCCCCACTGATCGACTGCACCCTGCACGGGCAAGACGAGCACACCCATCCCCCCGTCGTGGCAGCCGTCGAGGCCGTTTTCCCCTCGCACACCCATTCCCCGCACGCAATGAGCGGGGGACTCATCGACCACTGTGATCAGCACATGATCCAATGCGTCGAGAAGTCGCTGCTGCCCTCCAGCGGAGCGACGATTTCGCCGTTGCTGTGGCTGGCGTTTCTCGCCGCGACCGCAGTAGGCGCCATCGCCCTGATTTTCACCGGCACACGTGAAATCCGCGGCCCTCCCATCACCGCACTACCCGTGTCGAACGGACGAGACATACTCACGAATTTCTGTATCTCCCGACGCTGATCGGTCAGCGCCAGGCCGCGACCCGTTATGTCGTCGGCCGGTGTTCGCTGCCTGCTCACCGTCTACACCGCCCGGCGCGGCGGTTCGGATACAGAAAGCGACAATCATGAATAACGTCGTATTCGGCAAACCCGCCGAAGCAGCCGCTGGAGTGCTCACCCCACCGGCCCCGGTACGGGAATCCAGTTCACTGGTCGGCAACACCCCGGTCCTGTGGGTGAGCGCGCCCTTGGCGCCGGCCGACCGCGGATTCTGGGCGAAACTGGAAGGCTTCAATCCCGGCGGGATGAAGGACCGGCCCGCGCTGCACATGGTCGAACGCGCAAAACAACGCGGAGACCTCGCACCCGGGGCCCGCATCATCGAATCCACCAGCGGCACCCTCGGCCTCGGTTTGGCGCTGGCCGGCGCGGTGTACCACCATCCCGTCACCGTCGTCACCGATCCCGGCCTCGAACCGATCGTGGCACGCATGCTCGTCTCCTACGGCGCCCGCGTCGACATGGTGACCGAACCCCATCCCAGCGGCGGCTGGCAACAAGCACGCCGCGACCGCGTCACCGAACTCATGGCGGCAGAGCCCGGAGCCTGGTGCCCCGACCAGTACACCAACCCCGACAACGTCGACGGATACGAATCCCTCGGCCTGGAGCTGCAGCACCAGCTCGGAGATATCGACGTGCTGGTGTGCGCGGTCGGCACCGGCGGCCACTCCGCCGGTGTGGCGCGAGTGCTGCGCCGATTCAACCCAGAACTGCAGCTGATCGGCGTCGACACGGTCGCCTCCACGATCTTCGGCCAGCCCGCCGGCCCGCGGCTGATGCGCGGACTGGGATCCAGCATCTTCCCCCGCAACGTCGACTACCCGGCGTTCCACGAAGTGCACTGGGTAGCACCCGCCGAAGCAGTGTGGGCGTGCCGCGCGCTGGCCGGGACACACTATGCGACCGGCGGCTGGAGCGTCGGAGCCGTGGCGCTGGTCACCGGGTGGGCCGCACGCACACTGCCGGAAGACACACGAATCGCCGCGGTGTTCCCCGACGGCCCCCAGCGCTACTTCGACACCATCTACAACGACGACTACTGCCGCGAACACGGCCTGCTCGACACCGCGCCGCCGATCGAACCAGCCGTTATCAGCCATCCAGGCGAACGCGCAGTGGACTCGTGGACCCGCTGCACCACCATCGTCGACCCGCACACCGGAGAGCGGACAGGAGAGGGCGCATCGTGACCGCACTGAGGAGCTTCCGCAGCTTCGACCTCGCCGCACGGCTGTTGATGATCAACCAGTTCGGCATCAACCTCGGCTTCTACATGCTGATGCCCTACCTCGCCGGCTACCTTGCCGGACCGCTGGGCTTGGCGGCCTGGGCGGTCGGTCTCGTACTCGGGGTACGAAACTTTTCCCAGCAGGGCATGTTCCTCATCGGCGGGACCCTTGCCGACCGGCTCGGCTACAAACCCTTGATCGTCGCGGGCTGTCTGCTGCGCACCGGCGGCTTCGCCATGCTCGTATTCACCACGTCACTGCCCGGGCTACTCATCGCTTCCGCCGCAACCGGCTTCGCCGGCGCACTGTTCAACCCCGCGGTACGCGCCTATCTGGCCGCCGACACCGGCGAACGCCGCGTCGAAGCCTTCGCGGTATTCAACATCTTCTACCAAGCCGGGATCCTGGCCGGGCCCCTGGTCGGTCTGGCATTGATGTTCCTCGACTTCCGCGTGACCGCTGCGGCCGCGGCCGTCGTATTCGCAGCCCTGACCGTGGCACAGCTGGCCGCCCTGCCGGCTCGGCGCGAGCAGAAGCCCGCCGAACAGACCTCGATCCTGCAGGACTGGCGGGCGGTGGCGGCCAACCGCCGGTTCCTGCTGTTCTCGCTGACGATGATCGGCTCGTATGTGCTGTCGTTCCAGGTGTATCTGGCCTTACCGCTGCAGGCCGAATACCTCGCCGGCGCGCAATCACAAGTGCTCGTCTCGGCGCTGTTCGTGGTCTCCGGTGTGGTCGCCGTGGCCGGGCAGCTGCGCATCACCGGGTGGTTCAAGGCGCGCTGGGGAACCGGACGCAGCCTCGCGGTGGGTATGGCGATACTGGCCGCGGCGTTCCTGCCGCTGCTCGTGATACCCGGGCCCGGACGATTCGGTACCGGCGCCGCGGTCGTCGCGTTACTCCTGTCCACAGCTGTCCTGGCTGTCGGGACCGCCGCAGTGTTCCCCTTCGAAATGGACACCGTTGTCTCGCTTGCGGACGGAAGACTGGTGGCGACTCACTACGGCTTCTACAACACAATCGTCGGTGTCGGCATCCTGGCCGGCAACCTCGCCACCGGCGCGGTGGTCGGCGCCGCCCGAGATGCCGGCGCGGACTGGGCGGTGTGGGCCGGGCTCGCCCTCATCGGAGCACTGTCGGCATTCGCGCTCCATCGGCTCGATCGATCGCACACGGAACAGACGGCCACCCATCCTTCACAGGAGCTCTCCGACCGTCAGGACCGCGAACCAGCGCAGGGTTCTTCACGCTGAACCCGGTCACCCACTCCAAGGTGATGGAAGTGGCACCGCAATTTCATGACGGGCCGCTCGCCCTGAACCCCTTAGACCGAGCCGCCCGCAACAGCTCGATGCCCATGACGCCGCCTCGGCCGCACACCGCGCTGCGACTATCACGTCCGCCGCGGAAACCCCACCGAGGCAGCGGCTCTCGCACCGACCCAACCCATACCACCCGACCGAACCGACCCCGAAAGGAGGTATACCGATGAATCCGCTGCAAATGATCTGCGATTGGATGTGCCGCGCTATGGGCAACTGCCCGATGATGTGACGCCCGGCCGGGGTGGCGCCGGCCACCGTGCAGGCACCACCCCGGGCCGGATAATGGTCAGCAAGGATCGCTGCCGTGGTCAGCGGCCTCACTCCTGTACGGCGAGCCGGTGTCTTCAGCTCGGTGTGATGTTGGCGGCGCTGATCATTCGGAGCAGTCGCGGCCGGCGCGCTGCACCGCCTCAACCGATCACAGACCAGCGGTCAGTCGACCAGGAATGCCGACGTACGGTCAGTCCAGGTCTTGATATCGGCGACCGAGGTCGAGATATGCAGGGTCGCGTTCGGGAGCAACTCACGCAACTTTTCAGCGGTCGATACCGGGTGCAACGGGTCGGTGTCCCACGCCAAGATCAATGTCGGGTGGGTGAGTGTGGCGATCTCGGCCGGATCCGGTAGATCTGAGCGCCCTACGCCTCGCAGTATCGGCGCGAGCAACTCGTCGGGGACGTCGGGAGTGAACCCGAACTCGGGGTAGTCGGCGAAGATCGGGAGCGGTTCGCCCTCGGCCCACCGGTCCAGCCACGCCGCCGGCCCATCGGAATCGATGGCCTCGGCCGCGTCGGTATACCAATTACGCGCCTGCTGAGGGCCAGTTTCCCAGGCAACCGGCGGGATCATCAGCACAAGGCGGCGAAACCGCTGCGGCGCGGCGATCGCAGAACGCAGTGCTACATCGGCGCCCAACGACGAACCCACGAAGTCCATCGGTTCGTCGATGCCGACTGCATCCAGTAATCCGAGCAGGTCACGGCTGAAATTTTCGAACAGATAATCCTCGGCTCGCGGGCGCCCGCTCGACCGTCCGTGGCCGCGCTGATCGTAGGTAAGCAGCCGACGACCATCGGCCACCGCCTCGATATCGAACAACTTCAGCCCGCGCACGCCCGCACGGCTGAGCAGCACTCCGTGCGCATACCCGAGGGGCCGCCCGGCTCCAGTGATCCGGTAGGCGATCCGCCCTCCGTCACGTTCGAAGTAACTGTCTTGCAGCGGCATCGGCGACATCCTCAAGTTTAGGGTTACGGGGTAAGGGTATAGCACCACGCGAGCGGATGATGGGGTTCGGGAACATTGACGAGAAGCGTCACGCTGAGGAGTTACCGCAGATCCTGGATCGGTGAGACGGCGCGATGGTGCTGCTCATGATCATGGCGGTCGGTGTGAGGGTGGTGGGCGTGGCCCGGGCTGTGCATGCGCATCCGCGAGAGTGGCTTCGGCCGAGACACCCCAGTCGAATCGCTGCCCCGTATGTTCTGAGCCTCACTTCCCTTGACGAGAAGGAGGCGGATTACTCGTCTTCGGCGATGCTCTTCATCGCCTTCCATCCGTGGGTGACGCCGCCGCCGGCGCGCAGGGCGGCGGCGACCATGACCGCTTCGGCGACATCGGCCTTGGAAGCGCCGGCCCTGACGGCGCGCTTGGCGTGGTCCTCGATGCAGAACGGGCACTGCGTGGTCACCGCGACGCCGACCGCGATCAGCTCCCGGGTGGCCAGATCCAGATTCCCGGTGTTCTTGCTGAACACGGCCTTGTCGAATCCGAAGAAGGCCGAGACCATCTCCGGTGCTGCTTCCTTGATGTCGGCCATGAACTTCGCTTCGTCGTTGTGCGAGTGCATCGTTGGTCCTTTGCTTGTTTTCGTTGGTCGAGCTCAGGTGTGGAAGCTCATGATGAGAGGGCCCGGGCAGGCGAGGGGTGTTCAGTGCATGGTGTCGGCAGACCTGCCCGTGGGCATCGGCTCTTTTGTGTTGCCACGGAGGAACAACACAGCGACCACGGCGGCGGTCAGCAGCATCGCGAACGCCACCAACAATGCACCGCTGTAGCCGTCGGTGAGGGCGGCGGGTTCGGGCTCGGCGGAACCGCTGGTGACGGTGGCGGCGACACCGGCGAGGACCGCGATACCGAGCGCGACACCGATCTGCTGCGCGGAATTGAGCAGCGCTGAGGCGATTCCGGCTTTGTCGCTGTCGACGTGGTAGACCGCCGCCTGGGTCAGCGCCATCACCCCGAGACCGAACCCGAGTGCCGACATCAGCATCGCCGGTGCCAGATGCAACCAGTAGCCGCTGGTCGTGGTGATCGTGGAGAACCACAGCGCCGCGAGCGCACTGAGAATGGCGCCCGCGCCGGCGACGAGGCGCGGGGTGAGGCTCAGCAGCAGTTTCGGAGCCAGGCCCGCACCGAGGATGATGCCGACCGCGAACGGTAGCCACGCCAGACCGGTCATGATCGGCGAATAGTCACGTACCCGCTGCAGGTAGAGCGTCAGCACATACAGCGACCCCATCGGTCCCACCGCCAGCAGCAGCATGGTGAGGTAGGCGCCGGTGCGGTTGCGGTCGCGGAACAGGCTCAGCGGGACGAGAGGGTTGCGGCTGCGTGCCTGGGTGAGCACGAAACCTGTCAGGACAGCGACGGCCACGCCCGCGGCGATCAGTGCGATCGGGTCGGTGAAGCCGTCTTCGCCGAAGCGGGTGATCGCGTAGACGAGGGCGAACGTGCCTGCCGTACCGAGCACGGCGCCGAGGGTGCCGAGTTGTCCGCGGTGCGGCTGCGGGGCGACCAGGGTGCGGGTCCCCAGCAGCACGAGCAGCCCGATGGGGATATTGATGAAGAAGACCCAGCGCCACCCGAGGGTGCCGGTCAGCACGCCGCCGGCCAGCAGGCCGATCACGATGCCCAGACCCGACATCGCGCCATAGAGCGATAACGCGGTGTCGCGCAGCTTGCGCTCGGCGAAGGTCGTGGTGATCAGGGCGAGCACGTTGGGGGCGATGAGCGCCGCACCCAGCCCTTGCAGCCCGCGCGCCCCGATCAGCATGCCCGCGGTCTGCCCCAGACCACCGGCGAGCGAGGCGACCACGAAGATGATCAAACCGACCTGCACGGTGCGGCGCCGTCCCCACAGGTCCCCGATGCGGCCACCGAGCATCAGCAACGCACCGAACGCCAGGATGTAGGCATTCACCACCCACGACAGATGCACCGCGCGTACGTCCAGTTCCCGCTGGATGCTGGGCAGCGCCACGTTCACCACCGAGTCGTCGAGCACCAGCATCAACTGAGCCGTCGCGATGGTGAACAAGGAAGCCACCGCCGCGGGTGACGTCTTGCCGCCCTTGTCCGCCGCGGTGCCGACTACCTCGGTCATGTTCACATCTCCTCATCATGGGATACCCCCGTAAGGTATCGAGCCCTGGCTAATGTGTCAATCCGGTGTGTAGCATTAGCTTTTGTGACCGGCCGTTTCCCCTTGCTCGGCGAGCCATTGCCGCTGGATCTGATCAACACCACCCCCTCCCTCGGCGACCTGCTGCAAACCCCCGACGATCTGCGCGCCTGGTACACGGCCCAAGCCCACCGGCTACCCGAACTCGACGGCGACATCAGCGCGGCCGATGTCGCCGCAGTCCGCGAGATCCGCGGCCACATCGCGGCCGCCCTGGAGCGCACCCGTCGCGGGCAATGCCCACACCGGCTCGACCTACTCGCGCTCGAACGCGCCCAACTCGCAGCCCCCGCGGTCACGCACCTGAGGTGGGAAGACGCCGGATTGACCGCCGCCCGCCGGCGTGCGGGCACGCCCGGACAACGTCTGGCCGCCGAACTCGCCGAATCTGCCGCTCACCTGCTGGCCGATCCCGCGGTCACCACGATCCGGCAATGTGACGCCCACGACTGCGTGATCTGGTTCCTGCCCACCAACTCGCGCCGGCGCTGGTGCTCACCCGCTCTGTGTGGCAACCGTATGCGCGTGGCCCGGCACTACCGGCGCCACAAAGCCGAACAGTAGCCACCACGCGGCATGTGGCGGTCCAGAGCATGAGCGACACCGAGGACCTCACCTGTCGACACTCTCAGTCCTCGTCGGGAGTATCGGGATCGCGCAACTGCCGGTGTGTTCCGCCGAGTTCAGGCAGGTGGAAGCCGTAGTGGCCATCGATGCCGATATCCGTCCGGATGAACGGTGAGAGTCCGGCAGCGTCCACATCCAGCACCGGATGGCCGTGGCCGCGTAGTTCGGTCAACGCGCGATCGATGTAGACGGTGCGATTTCCGGCGGCAGCACCTGACGGGGCCGACACCACGCCACCCGGTCGCACCCCAGGCAGCTCGCCCCAATACCTGATCGGCCCCTTTCCTTCCGGAAGGAAGCCCCTCTTGCAGTATACCCCTGGGGGGTATATGTTTCCTCTCGTCCCACTGACGACGAGAACAGGAAATTGCAATGAACCCCTCGAACCACGCTCACCACGCAGGCCACGGCCACCACGCGAACCATGGGGAGGCCCGCGGCGGGTCTATCGCACATGCGACCACCGCTACTCACAGCGGCCACAACGGTCACATCGACCCGAAACCCGCCCACGCCGGCCACCACTCCCACGCCGGTCATGACGCCGGCGCGTTCCCGGGCGGTCTGCTGATCACACAGGACGGATACTCACTGGATTTGGCGGACACCCTCGTGCAACCCGGTGAGATCGAGTTCCGGTTCCGAATCCTGGGTCCCGACGGGCAGCCGGTCACCGACTACACCCCGATCCACGACAAAGAACTGCATCTGATCGTCGCCCGCCGCGAACTGACCGGCTTCTGGCACGTACATCCCCAGCGCGCCGCCGACGGCACCTGGTCGGTACAGCTGGACCTGCCCGAAGCAGGCGCATACCGGGTATTCACCGATATCGCCCCGCGCGAACTCGGCCGCACCATCACCCTCGGCGCGGACCTCGCCGTCGCAGGACACTATGCACCGCTACCGATTCCGGAACCGGCTCGCACCACAGTCGTCGACGGGTACGAAGTCGAACTGGGCGGCGACCTGGTCGCCGGCGAAGGCCGGCAACTGACCCTCACCGTCCGCAAGGACGGAGCCCCGGTCACCGATCTACAGCCCTACCTCGCAGCGTTCGGCCACCTGGTCGTCCTGCGGGCCGGAGACCTGGCCTACGTCCACGTCCACCCCAACGGGGAACCCGGAGACGGTGCCACCGCCCCCGGCCCCGACATCACCTTCCACACCCTGGTCCCCGGACCGGGCGTCTACCGCCTGTTCCTCGACTTCAAACATCGCGGAACCGTACGCACCGCAGCCTTCACACTGCCCACCACTACACCCCACCGCCACCACTGACAACAGAAGCCAGCTACAGACGTTGTCGCCGCCGACCGCACAGATAGGCCGCACCGACATCGACGAGAAGAGGCGGACATGCAGCATCTGGGACGGCTGCGGATAGCGCTCCTGCTGACCGGCATCGCGTTCATCGCCGGGGTATATCCATTGATCCATCTGTGGCCCGCAGGTTTCCGCTGGCAGCCTGCACAGCCCGAGTACGAGCAGATGATCGCGGTAATCTACGCAGTACTCGGAGTCTTCTTGATCCGGGCCTCCCGCCACCCACTGGGTCACCTGTCCCTCATCTGGTTCACGGTGTGGTCGAGCCTGGCCCACGCCGCTGTCATGACCTGGCATGCCGCGCGCGCCCCAACCGAATGGCAGCACCTGGCGGGTGATGTCCCCGTGCTGATACTTATAGCGATCACCCTGGCGATGCTGACGCCGCACGGCAATACGGTGCCTGCGGAGAACCGTGAGTAGCCTGATCCGCCTGGCGCCGGAGGGCAGGCGCGCCGCGGCCGACCGGTGGTAGCGCGGACGACGACAACAGCGGGACCGAGCCCGCCATCATGGTCGAGTCAGGCAGCTGAGTCGAGGGTTTCGAGTGCGGCGGCCAAGCGGGCCCCAGCGTCCGCGGCGACCGGGCGGAGTCGTGGGTCGCTGGTGACTTCGACCATGAGTTCCGGATTCATGGCTTCGACGCGTATCAGTCCGGTGTCGTGAGGGTCGCTGCGTACGACGACGTTGCAGGGCAGCAGTAACCCGATCTGGCGATCGATCCCTACCGCCTGCTGCGCCAGCGGCGGATTGCAGGCACCGAGGATGCGGTAGTTCTCCATGTCGTGGCCGAGTTTGGCCTTCAACGTGGCGGCCATATCGATGTCGGTGAGGATCCCGAAACCTTGCCCGGCCAAGGCTTCCCGGACCGCGTCCACGGCCTCGTCGAAGCCGGTGTGCAGTGTGGTCGACAGGGCGATTTCCATGACGTAAAGCACCTTTCCTCGGCTGAGTTGTCAGGCGTGGCCGGGTGGGCAGACCCCGGAGGTGACGCCCGCGCGGCGCATGAGCAGAGTGGCCGGGCACCAGCCGACCGCGCTGTAGAGAAGTAGGTTGGCTCCCACCAGCGCCGGAACGATCAGCCACCATGCCGATATCGTCGCGGCCGCCACGGTACCGGCCAGGACCAGCGTCCCGGCCAGCAGCGGTACCAACCGGGCGATGGTCCAGCCCCTATCGGTCAACGGTGAGCTCGGCATGTCGTCCTTTCTGGGTCCGCCTTCATCGGTACCCGTGGTTCAGGCGAGGGCGAGGAACAGTTTTTCGAGTTCGGCCACGGTCAACGGTTCCCCGGATTCCTTCGACTCGTCGAGGCATTCGCGTAGCCCAGTGGCCAGGATTTTGAACCCGGCCCGGTCCAGGGCCCGCGAGACGGCCGCGAGCTGGGTGACCACGTCTTTGCAGTCACGGCCCTGCTCGATCATGGTGATCACCCCGGCGAGCTGCCCGTGCGCCCGGCGCAGCCGGTTGAGAACCTGGGCAATGCTGTCTTCGTCGCCGACCACGGCGTCCTCCTTCTTATCAATCCGAACAACCAACAATACCCCCTGGGGTATAACGGCCGCCCTGTTAGTGATGGGCGAAACTGATCCGTGGCAGAACGCGGCGCATCCAGGCCGGTGACCACCAGGCCGCCCGGCCGGTGAGCCGCAGGATGACCGGCAGCAGGACCAGCCGCACGATCAGAGCGTCCAGCAAGACCGCGACACCCAGGATGATGCCCATTTCCTTCGGCGGCAGCGGTTCGGCGAGGGCGAAGGTGAAGAACACCGCGACCATGACCGCCGCCGCGGCGAAAATCACCCGCCCGGAATGGGCCAGCCCCTCCACTGCCGCGGTCCGGGCATCGCCGCTGCGTTCGAACTGTTCTTTCGCGCTGGCCAGCAGGAACACGGTGTAGTCCATCGCGATCGCGAAGATCATGGCGAAGAAGAACACCGGACCCCACCCGTCGAGGAACCCCTGCGGAGTGAAGCCGAGCAGCCCGGCGCCGTGGCCGTCCTGGAAGATCAGCTTCGCCACCCCGAACGCCGCGGCGGTGGAGCCGAGGCTGACCAGCGTCCCCAACACGGCGATCAGCGGGGCCTGCAGTGCGACCAGCAGCAGCACGAAGCCCAGGACCAGGATCACCGAGACGACGATCGGCAGGTAATCGTTCAGAGCCTGCTGCAGATCCAGGTTCTCCGCGGGCGCGCCGCCGACCAAGGCTCGGTCGGGCAACCGATCCCGCAACTCGTCCAGCACCGTGCTCATACGCTTGTCGGAGGGGTCCATGGCGGGCAGGGCCTGCATCATGACCCACCCGGAATCATCGGCGGCCGGCTGCGCGGGCGTCACCATCGCGATCCCCTCCCCTGCCGCTGCCTGGGCGGTGCTGTCGGCCTGATCGGCGGGGGCGATGATCTGCAACGTGCCGGGTGCACCGTCACCGAGCTGGCGCTGGACCAGCTCGTAGCCTTGCCGCACCGGCGCGTCGGCGGGCACCACCTGGATCGAGGGCATCGCAACTTTCAACCCGAGAACCGGTAGCGCCAGCACGATCAACACTCCCGCTCCGGCAATCGCGAACGGCCACGGCCGTTCGTGCAACAGCCGCCCCCACCGGGCAAACCACGACGAGCGATGCTGCTGGCGGGTTGCGTATGGCAACGCCGCCGCGTTGATCCGCTTACCGAGGGCGCCGAGCGCGGCCGGCAGCAGCGTCAGTGTCGCAGCCAGCACGAACACGACCGCGAGCATGATCCCCACCGCCATCGTGCGCACCGCCGGCGCCGGCACCAGCAGAACCGCCGACAGGCTCACCAGCACAGTCAGACCCGACAACACCACGGCCTTGCCCGCGGTGGCCATCGTCTCGGCGACCGCACGTCGCGCATCGGCGGATTTGCTCAGCGCATCACGGAACCGGGCGACCATGAACAGCGCGTAATCGATCCCCAGCGCGAGGGCGAACATCATCGCGAAGTTCATCGCCCACACCGAAATCGGAGTCACCTGATTCAGCAACACCAGGCCACCGGCCGAAGCCACCAACCCGGCCACTGTCAACAGCAGCGGTAATCCCGCTGCGACCAGCGAACCGAACGCCAGCACCATGATCAGCAGCGTGACCGGCCACGAAAACAGCTCCGCCTGGATCATCGCGTCGTGATTGGCCTTGTTGAAATCACTCCACAACGCCGAGGCCCCCGTCGGATACACCTCGACACCCTCACCCGAGAGTGCCGTCAACTCGGCTTTGTGTTCATCGACAGCGCGCACCATATCATCGGCCGACGCGTTCGCCCCCGCGATCAGAATGCCGGTGCGGCCGTCCGGGCTGATCGTCATTCCCGGTTGCGGGGCGATCACTGCCCCGAACCGGGAGTCACCGGCGAACACCGCTGACACCTCATCCAGGACGGTCTGCATCTGCGGATCGGAGAGCTGCGCGGTATCGGAATGCACCACCACCTGCACCGCCGCCGAAGAATTGCCGCCGAAGTTCCGCTGAGCCAGCTCGCGAACCTGCACGGATTCCGAACCGTTGGCCTGCCACCCCGCGCCGGCCAACGAACTGAACACACTCGGCGCCGCAGCACCGAGCGCGACCAGCACTACCAGCCACACACCGAAAACCACCCGGGCATGACCGGCCATCACAGACCCCCACCGCGCCAACACCCCCACTCGCCCCAGTTCAGCCATATCCGGCGGCCGAGCCGTCGTCGTCTCCGTCATGTTCCTCCGCCTCTCCGGTCGAGCTCGGCAAAAGCCTCACTTATACCCCCCGGGGTATTATCTTCACTGCTCGAATATATACCCCCTGGGGTATTCACTGGTGCGACTCTCACCACAGCGAGCGACAAGCAGGCCGCGCCGACGGTGAGCCGAGGTCGAATCGGAATCCGAGCATGAGCGACCACCAGGCGATTAGCGGCCGGCAAGTCGGCAGGGGAAAATGTTGGCTTCGCCCCGGCCGAAGGCGGTCACTCGTGTGTTGTCACCGCACGGCGCCGAGCTCCGACGTCACTGCAGGGGCCGACGCAGGCCGGTGAGAGATGCTCAGTAGGATCGCCGCCGTGGTCAGCGTCGCCTCTCCTGCACGGCGAGCCGGATTACTTCGGCTCGGTGTGATGCTGGCGGCGCTGATAGGGATCGCGCTCGTCCAGAGCGGGCATTGCCGTGCGGGCGACACGATGGGCATGTCGATGGCGGGCCCGGCCGATCACAGTGTTTCCCAGGTGGTGTCGACACCGCAGCCCGACGCCTCGCAGGAAACACTCCATCATGACCGCGGCGCGGCGGTGATACCGGTGACCGGGGCGCTTGCTGTGGGAGTGGTGGATCTCGGGCCCATGCCACCGGCCGGGATAACGATGGCCTGCCTGGCGATGTTCTTGGCGCTGCTGGCAGCAACCGTGCATTTGGCGCGCGGCAGCGAGGTCTCCCTCGTGCGTTGCGCGTTTCCACGGTCCGGTCGGCGGTTCACGGGTGCACTCCCGCGCCCGCCCAACCTCACCGAACTCTGCGTGATGCGGACGTAAACGGGCGGACAGCGGGTCGTCACTCGACGAACCGCCGGCCCCGACGCCCCTGGCGTCGAGGGGCACTTTCGCCTGTCCATGCTCTTCCTCACGCAGGAGTACCTTTCGTGAATCTTGTTGCTGTGCTCGCTACCGGCCTATTCGCCGGAGGCGTCTCATGTGCCGCCGTTCAAGGCGGACTGCTGACCGGGATGATCGCCCGCCAGCGCACCACTACGCCCGCCCCGCCGCGCCGAATATGGGCGCGGGTCGGTGAAGACCTCACTCCGGTCGCCGGTTTCCTGATCGGGAAACTGGTCTCACACACTCTGCTCGGCGCCGCGCTCGGCGGGCTGGGCAGTGCTGTTCAGCTGTCGGTCGCCGCGCGCACCTGGCTGCAGATCGGGGCCGGGCTGCTGATCATCGTTTTCGCTCTCGCTCAGCTCGGAGTGCCCGGTTTCCGCAAGATCGTCATCGAACCACCGGCCTCCTGGATGCGGGTCGTGCGCAAAGGCGCCCGTTTGCAGACCGCGGTCGCGCCGGCGCTGCTCGGTGTCCTGACGATCCTGTTGCCGTGCGGGGTCACTCTGTCGGTCGAGGCGTTGGCCCTGGCTTCTGGATCGCCGTGGCAGGGCGCGGCGATCATGGCCGTGTTCGTGCTCGGCACCGGTCCGCTGTTCGTTGTCCTCGGGTATGTGGTCAGAGTTGCGGCCGGGGCGTGGCGTGGCCGCCTGGCGGTCGCGACTGGAGTGCTGGTTCTGGGTATGGGTCTCTACACCCTCAACGGTGGTCTCGAACTGGCTGGATCGCCGCTGGCGGCGGGGCGACTCGCCGATACGTTCACAACTGGGCCGGCTCCGGCGGACGCCTCGGCAGCGATTGTCGCCGACGGAGTGCAGACGGTGACCATCACCGCACGTACAAACGCCTACGCGCCCGACCACGTCGCGGTCAAAGCAGGATTGCCGACCACGCTCGTCGTCGAGACCGACGGCACTCAGGGCTGTATTCGCTCCTTGGTCATACCCCGCCTGGGCATCCAGGAAATTCTGCCCGTGACCGGAGAAACCCGAATCGATCTCGGTGTCCTGGAACCCGGGCGCCTCGATTACGCCTGCGGCATGGGCATGTACACCGGCCTGCTCACCATCGACCGATAAGGATCATCCGTTGCCCATATTCACATTCCGCGTCGAGGGCATGCATTGCGGCAGCTGCTCACTGCTGGTCGACGACACCCTCGAAGACCTCCCCGGTGTCCTCAGCAGCCAGACCTCGGTGAAGAAACAGCAATCGACCGTAGACCTCGACCTCACCCACACCAGCCCCGAACAGGTGGTCACCGCAATCGCCGAACTCGGCTACACAGCATCGCTGGTATAGGCCAACCCCCCGATCGGCTGCCCGGCCGCGGCACCGGCTTCAGCCCGCCAGGGCAAGAGCGAACCTTTCCGCGGCCGGGAGCCGACCGAAGTACCAGGTGCGGCTGAGATGGCCGACGTCGGCGGTCGCCTAGTGCCGGAGGTCGTACAGGTTCCACCCGTCACCAGCCCGGTAGTCAGGCGTTCGCGGCCTCGCCGGCGGTGATCGGTTCCGGACGGGACGGGCAACCTCACCGGTCCGACTCGCCACAGATAATGGGCCGCTATTCGACGCGAGCGCAGGAGGCGGTGAAGTTATGCCGCCGTTTGTAGGAGCGCGTCGAGGTCCGGCGGCGTTGGCATGGTTTGGCGGAGGCCGACGTGGGCACGGCCGGTGTTGCCTTCGGGGGCGAGGCCGGCCAGTGATCCGGGTGCGGCGACGATAATCCGTACCACTTGGCCGAGGGCTTCGCGACGGTCGCGCTGGCGCACGGCGAGGGTGAACATGGCGATGTGGTTGCGGGTGTGCAGCCAGGGGTCGGGTTGGGACAGGATGTGTGCGCATTCCAGGTGGGTCCAGCGTTGTTCGGGGTCGGGTGTGGTCTTCGCCGCGAGCATTTCCTCGTGGTAGCGGGCGCGTGCGGCGGGCGGAATGGTCGGCATGGCCAGTCCTTTCGAAGGGTTGATGTGTCCTGTGGAATCGGTGGTCAGGCTGTCCTGACCTGTTCGCCGGTCCCCGGCGTACTGCTGGTGTCGGGAGCGAAGTGGCAGGCGCCGTGGCGGGTGAAGGGTTCGGCGAGCTGGGCGAGGTAGCGGGTGGGGTAGTCGGGCTTGGCGGCCATGCCGAGGTCTGCGCTGGTGAAGCGCTGGTGGGGGTCGTAACTGTAGGTACGGAGTAGGTGGTCCCAGATGAGGGTGAACAGTCCGAAGTTGACGTCGCCGATGCCGGCCCATTTGAGGTGGTGGAAGCGGTGGCCTTCGTTCAGGGCGAGGATGTGTTTGAACGGTCCGATGCGGTAGTCGGCGTTGGAGTGTTGCAGCAGCAGTTGCACCGCCACAGCCAGCGACAGTGCGGCGGCGACCGGGACCGGGACCCCGGCGAGCAGTAGCGGGGTGACGCCGGCGGTCATTTCGAGGGTTTGATGCAGAGGGTGTTTCATCAGGCCGTTGAGCCCGTAGAAGCGGGTGACGCTGTGGTGCACGGCGTGGAACCGCCACAGGATCCCGATTTTGTGGCTGGCGTAGTGGGCCAGGGTGATCCCGAGGTCGGCGACCAAGACCGCGAGTAACACCTGCACCACGAACGGCCAACTGCCCGGCCAGATCCCGTCCCCGGGGATGAGCGCGGCCAGGGCGGGGATCGCGGCGACGCTGGCGAGGATGAGGGTTTCGTTGACGAAGCTGTGGGCGGTGTCGCGGCCGGCATCGCCGCGGGAGGTGTTCCAAGACCTTTGGTAAGGCAGTAGGTGTTCGGCGGTGAACGACACAGCGACCGCGACAGCGAGCAAGACGATCAACAAGAGCTTGTTGGCGCCGGTAGCGGCCAGGGCGATGCCGGCGCCGTTGACGGCGAGCAGCATGAACGGGGCGTAGCCGTAGCGGATGAGCGGACGGACGAGCGTAAACATGGATCCAGCCTCACGTCCGGACCGGTTGGAGGCTTGAAGAAATCAGCCGACTTGGCCGGCGGTGCCCGGCTCTGGTCGCCAGCCGGTGGCGATCAGTGCCGCGGTGGGAGTGATGCCGATCAGCTCACGGCAGGTGCGGGTGAGGTGGGCGCTGTCGGCGAACCCGACGCTGTGCGCGGCTGCGGTCAGCGAACCACCTGCGCGCACGACAGCGAAAGCCTGATGCAGGCGGGTCCAGCGCCGCCACGCCGCATAGGGCAACCCGACCTCCTGGGTGAACACATGCGATAGGCGGCTGCCCGAAATCCCCACCCGGGCAGCGAGTTCACCCAGCGCGGGCGGGCCACCCGGCCACTCAGCCGCGGCACGCAGCGCGTCGGCAACGACCGGATGCGCTCGCTGCGGCCTGGCCGGGGCGGGGGTGAGCGCAAGTGCCGGCGGGCGCGGGCAGCCGGCGGCCACCCAGCTGTCGGCCTGATCAGCAGGCAGACCCTCCATCCGTGACACCGCCGCGCGCGCGGCGGCACTGTCGGGATCGAGGAACGCCACGAACCCCGTGGTCCCTGGTTCGGCGCTCACCTGGTGAGCGACACCGGGCGGGATGATCGCCACACCGGCGGCCGCGGTGCGCCCCGCTCTGTCAGTGAGAGTGAGCGCACCGTCGGCGACGAACAACACTTGCACCGCCGCATGTGCGTGTGCGGCCGTGTCTCCGATGCGGCCGGTGAACGCCATCAACCCCGGCGTGAACACCACCCCACCGCGCCACCGCGCCACCGAACCCGAAGCAGGGGTGGCCGGTGGCGCGGTGGCGGCGGTCATGACGGTGAACCGGCCAGTGCGGGCGAGGCTTTCACCGCCAGGGTCGGGGCCGGGGACAGGGGTTTGGTACGGCCGGCGCGGACACCGTTGGCGATGACCACGATCTCAGCGAGCTCATGCACCAGCACCACCGCCGCCAATCCCAGCACCCCGAACAACGCCAGCGGGATCAGGATCGTGATCAACGCCAGCGACAGGCCGACGTTCTGCAGCATGATCGAGCGGGCCCGTCGCGCATGGTCCAGTGCGCGGGGCAGGTGGCGCAGATCTTCGCCCATAAGTGCGACGTCGGCGGTTTCGATGGCGACGTCGGTGCCCATGGCGCCCATCGCGATCCCGAGATCGGCGGTGGCCAGGGCGGGTGCGTCGTTGACGCCGTCGCCCACCATCGCGGTGAACCGGCCCTGCCGCAGTTCGGTGACGATGCGGGCCTTGTCCTCCGGACGCAGATCCGCGTGCACGGTATCGATGCCCGCCTCGGCGGCCAGGGCTTCGGCGGTGCGGGTGTTGTCGCCGGTCAGCATCGACACCCGCGCTCCGCCGGCGTGCAGGCGCGCGATGACCTCGCGGGCTTCTGGGCGAAGTTCGTCGCGGACCGCGATCGCCCCGATCACCCTGGACTCGTCTTCGATTAGAACCGCAGTCGCGCCCGCGTGCTGCATGCGTTCCACGACACCGGCCAACGGCCCGGCCTCGATCCAGCCCGGACGACCCAATCGCACCGGGCGCCCATCGATGAGGCCGGTCAACCCGGCGCCCGTGACGGCTTCGACATCACCGGCGGGGGTAACAGTGTCAGCGGCGGCGAGGATGGCACGCGCGAGGGGGTGTTCACTGCGGGATTCCAGCGCGGCCGCGACCGCCAATACCCGGTCCCGGTCGACGCCGTCGGCGGTGGCGATCTCGACGACGGCGGGGTTGTTCGCGGTCAGTGTGCCGGTCTTGTCGAGCGCGACCTGGCGGACCTTGCCCATCGCTTCCAGGGCGGCGCCGCCCTTGACCAGCACACCCAGCTTGCTCGCCGCACCGATCGCCGCGACCACAGTGACCGGCACCGAGATCGCCAGCGCACACGGCGACGCCGCGACCAGCACCACCAGCGCCCGCTCGATCCACACCACCGGATCACCGAACACCGCACCGATCACCGCGATCGCGGCCGCGGCGACCATGATCCCGGGAACCAGTGGTTTGGCGATCTTGTCCGCGAGGCGCTGGGCTTCGCCCTTGCGGGCCTGCTCAGCTTCCACGATCCGCACGATCCGCGCCAGGGAGTTGTCCTCGGCGGTCGTGGTGACCTCGACTTCCAGGACGCCGGTACCGTTGATCGCCCCGGCGAACACCTCCGCGCCCGGCCCAGCCTCCACTGGCACCGATTCGCCGGTGATCGCCGAAACATCCAGCGCGCTACGGCCGTCGGTGATTACCCCGTCGGTGGCCAGCCGCTCGCCCGAGCGCACAAGCATCCGGTCCCCGACCCGCAACTCCGCTGGCGCGATCACGGTCTCGGTGCCGCCGCGCAGCACGGTGGCCCGATCGGGCACTAAGTTCAGCAGGGCGCGCAGGCCGCGGCGAGTGCGTGCGACCGCGTACTCCTCCAGGCCCTCACTGATGGAGAACAGGAACGCCAGCATCGCGGCCTCGCCGACTTCGCCGAGGATCACCGCTCCGATCGCGGCGATCGTCATCAGCGTCCCGACCCCGATCTTGCCCTTCGCCAGGCGTTTCAGGGTTGGGGGAATGAAGGTGTAAGCGCCGACAGCCAGGGCGGCGATCTCCAAGCCCAGTTCGACCGGGTGCGGGCCGCCGGTCCAGCCGACGATCAGCGCCGCGACCAGTAGCACTCCCGCCACCGCGGCGGCCCGCAGTTCGCTGACCTCCCAGAGTTTCTCCGGCTCCCGCTCCTCGGCCTCACCGTTCTCGCCGGTGGGTTCGTCGTGGCCGCAGCCGCACGCGTCGCTCATCCCCGCACCGCCGCGCTCGCCTCGGCAGAACCGGTGGAGTCGGTGCCGTAATTCGGGCACAACGCCACCGCATTCCCGGTCGCCGCCAACAGCGTCTCCGCCGAGGCCAGCAGATCCATCAGCTCGGGGCGGGCCAGGCTGTAGAACACCTGCCGGCCCTGCGGACGCCCTACAACGAGACCGCAGTCGCGCAGGCACGCCACATGCGCCGACACCGTCGACTGCGCCAACCCCAACCCCGCCATCAGATCCGCCACCCGCGCCTCACCCGCGGCCAGCCGATGCACGATCGCCAACCGCGTGCCGTCGGAGAGGCTGTGGAACAACGCCACGGCCGGATCCAGACCTTCCACACCGGCCAGGCATCCATCACCACTAATCGCCATAAGGCGATGATAGCTTTAAATCTCGATCAATCGTGCTTCGGCGATCACATCGAGGGAAAGCGGTACCAATGAGGGACGGACGAGCAGTAACCCCGCAGACCGGCACGAACGGGCGGGGTGAACGGTGATGGCTATCGCCGCACTCGTCGTGTTCGCGATGTTCGCGCTGGTAGCCGGAGGTGCGCGGGTGCTGATCCAGCGCCGCCGCACTGGCGACACCGGTATCCGGCAGTTCCGCCCGGCACCGGGATCGGTGCAGTGGTGGGCGCACTGGGGATTCGTCACCGGTGGCCTGATCACCGGCCTGGCCGCACCGCTGGCCGACCTGGCCGGGCTGGCACCGATCCCGTTCGCCGACCAGCCCGCTGTCGCTGTCGCCGGTGTGGTCGTGGCGGTGGCGGGCGTGGCGGCGACGTTCGGCGCGCAACTGGCGATGGGCGCCTCCTGGCGTATCGGCGTCGAGGACACCGAACGCACCCGATTGGTCACCACCGGTGTGTTCGGCTGCGTGCGCAACCCGATTTTCACCACCATGCTCGTCACCTTCGCAGGACTGGCCCTGATGGTGCCCAACCCGGTGGCGGTCGCCGGGTGCGTGCTGCTCCTGGCCGGTGTGCAGGCACAGGTCCGCGCAGTCGAAGAGCCCTATCTGCAGCAGGTCCACGGCTCCGCCTACACCGACTACACCACCCGGGTGGGCCGATTCCTGCCCGGCATAGGACGCAGCCGACAGTTACAGCGCTGACCGGCCACCGTCTCTCCGACGAGCACGCCACGTCCGGAACCTGCCAGAACAACTGGCGCGCACCGGCAGCGACCGATACCCGATTGACCCGGGCCAACTCGGGGGCGACGCCGACCTCGATGCCTATCCGCGCGATTTCGGCGGATGTCCCGGCGACCGGCCAGGGGTGAGTCCGGCCGAGGCAATCTCTGCGGTGGCCGGACGGGAGCCGGGTCGACGTCCGCCGACAAGGGTCACTGGTGGTCAGCGGTCACTGGTGGGCAGTTCGATGGTGAATTGTGCTCCCTGCCCGAGACCGTCGCTGTGTGCCCGGATCCGGCCGTGGTGGGCTTCGACTAGGGCGCGGGTGATCGTCAGGCCTATGCCGCTGCCGCCGTGGCGGCGGTCGCGGGCGGTATCGGCCCGGTAGAAGCGATCGAAGAGGTGGTCGAGATGGTCGGGGGCGATACCTTCTCCGGTGTCGGTGACGGTGATTTCGACGTGCCGGTGCCCTACTCGCCGGGTGCTGAGGGTGACCTCGCCTCCCTGCGGGGTGTGGCGCAGGGCGTTGTCGAGCAGGTTGGCCAGTACCTGCCCAAGGCGATCGGGATCGACGGATACGGCGGCGGAGTCCTGGATATGGGCGTGGAGCGCGACGCCATTGTTGTCGTATCGTTCGCGTACGGCCTGGGCGGCGTGGGTGACCAGCATGGCGGTGGTCGTGGGCACGGGCCGGATCCGGGTGAGGTGTTCCTCGGCGCGCGAGACCGCGGTGATGTCTTCGACCAGGCGTTCGAGCCGGTGGATGGCTGAGCGCAGGACCTGTCGGGTGTCGTTGTCGAAGGTGCGGACACCGTCGTCGAGCGCTTCGAGGTAGGAGTCGAGAGTGGCGATGGGCGTGCGCATTTCGTGGCCGAGGTCGGCCAGCATTCTGCGGCGGGTGGTTTCGGTGGCGTCGAGTCGGCGGGCGAGTTCGTTGACGGTGACGGCGAGTTCGTCGAATTCGCGGCCGAGCCCGGGGCTGTGGACGCGGGTGTCGTAGTGGCCGCCCGCGATCCGGGCGGTGGATGTGGTCACGGCGACCAGCGATCGCTGGACGCGGCGGGTGATGTACCAGCTCACCGCCAAGGCCAGCAGTACCGCGACCGCGACCGCCAGCCCCCAGGCGAGCACGATCGCCTGAGTGAAGGCTTCCTCGACGTGAGCGGTCTGGCTCGAGTCGTGAATACCGGCCTGACCGAGATGATCGTGAAAGATACCGGGCGCCAACGCCGAAGCGACCAGCCAAGCGGTGACGGCGCATCCGATCACCACGAGAGTCAGGGCGACGAACAGGCGGGTGCCGAAACTCGAACCGGTCCCGGGTCGTTCGACCGCTGCTGGTGCGGCGTCGGGTTCGGGGAGCGGGGGGTTCATTCTCCGCTACCCATCCGGTAGCCGACGCCGCGGATGGTGCGTACGTAGCGGCCGCGGGCGGCGTCGTCGCCGAGTTTGCGGCGCAGATGGCCGATGTGTACGTCGACCAGGTGCTCGTCCCCGATCCAGCTCGGGCCCCACACCGCGCCGATCAGCTGGGCTCGGGTGAGCACGACACCGGGATCGCGCGCCAGGGCGGCCAGGACGTCGAACTCGGTTCGGGTGAGCGCCACCGGCACGCCGTCGACGGTGACCTCGCGTCCGTCGGCATCGATGGCCAGGTCGCCGAAGACGCGGGTTCGGGGTGCGTTGGTCGAGCCTGCCGACCGGGTGGTGGCGGTACGTGGGCGGCGCATCATGGCCTGGACGCGGGCCATCAACTCGCGGGGACTGAACGGTTTGGTGAGGTAGTCGTCGGCACCGACCGACAACCCGATCAGGGTGTCGACCTCCTCGGCACGAGCAGTGAGCATCACGACGTAGGCATCGGAGAAGGTGCGCAGTTGCCGGCACACCTCGACCCCGTCCAGACTCGGCAGCCCCAGGTCGAGGACCACAACGTCTGGATCGACCTCCCGGGCGAGCGAGACAGCATCGTGGCCGTCGCCGGTGATCGTGGCATCGAATCCGTCGCGTTCCAGATAGCTGCCGAGCAGACTCGCCAGCGCCGCTTCGTCCTCGACGACCATGGCGCGCAGGCCGGTGGGCGGGCGCTGCGCCGGGACGGAGTCGGGGGCCGGTGCGGGGGTGCGCGTAGCGGAGGCCATGGTGTTCATCTTCACCGGACCACAGCGGCGCCGACGCCGCGGTGCGGCTTCTTGAGCAAATCTTCATACGACCTCTACCGGAGTAGCGGGACAGCCGCACCAGGCTGGGCACCCGAACTCGAGGAAAAGAGGCGAGGATGATGACCGGCTGGGTGAGTCAGACCGGCTGGGCGGGATGGACCGTCATGGCCGTCTGCATGCTCGTGTTCTGGGCCGCGGTGATCTACCTGATGGCAGCACTGTTCCGCACCGACCGGGCCGGCGACTCGGCGCGCCCTACCGATTCCGATCCACTGCGGATGCTGGAGTCGCGTTTCGCTCGCGGGGACATCGACGCCGACGAGTTCGTCGCGCGCCGTCAGCTACTGGCGCAGACCTTCGAGACCGCCGACGGCGACGTCCGGAAGGGGCACGTTCGTGAGTGAGGTGAACCGCCGGTCCTTCCTGGTCGGGTCGGTGCTCGCCGGCGCCGGGGTTTTGGCGGCCTGCGCCGGGTCGGGTTCACTGGGAGGTTCGCCGGTCACGGCGTCGTCGCCGATTGTGCGACGTCTCGAGCAGCAGCGCCGTACTCCCGGCCAGCCGGTGGTGTCGGCACGGCTGACACCGCGCCCGGTGGACGTGGATCTGGGGGGTCGCATCGTCTCGACCTGGGGCTACGACCAGAACCTGCCCGGGCCGCTGATACGGGCGCGGGCCGGGGATCTGTTGCGGGTGCAGGTCCACAACCGCCTGGAGGTGCCGACCAGTGTGCACTGGCACGGCATCGCACTGAGCAATGACATGGACGGCGTGCCCGGGTTGACCCAGGACCCGATCGCGCCCGGCGCGGGGTTCACCTACGAGTTCACCGTGCCGGACGCGGGCACCTACTTCTACCATTCCCATTCCGGGCTTCAGCTCGACCGTGGCCTCTATGGCGCCCTGATCGTCGACGATCCGCACGAGCCCGGCGGTTACGACCACGACTGGGTCGTGGTACTCGACGATTGGCTCGACGGTACGGGCCGGACTCCCGACGATGTCGCCCGCCAACTCGGCATCGGCAGCAGCACCGCAGGCGACACGAGCCGCCCCGGGATGAGCGGGATGGACCACGGATCCATGGACGGCATGGATATGGGCGAGGAGACGATGCGCTCACCGGTGCTCGGCGGCGCCGGTGACGTCACCTATCCGCATTTCCTGGTCGCTGGCCGGGTCCCGCAGGATCCGATGGTGTGGACCGCCGCACCGCGGCAGCGGGCGCGGATCCGGTTCGTCAATGCCGGCGCGGACACCGCTTTCCGCGTCGCCCTCGGCGGTCACCGCATGACGGTCACCCACACCGACGGCTTCCCCGTCGTGCCCCGGGACACTGACGCCCTGCTGATCGGCATGGGTGAGCGGTTCGACGTGCTGGTCACCCTCGGCGACGGCGTGTTCCCGCTGTTCGCGCAGGCAGAAGGGAAAACCGGGCACGGGCAGGCCGTCGTGCGCACCGCCGCCGGCGCGCTGCCGCCGCAGTCCCGCCCCGGCGAACTCGATCGGGAGGTGCTGCTGGGCACAGACCTGTCACCACGGGAGCAGGTGCGCCTGCCGCCCAAGGACAACGACCGCTACCTCAGCGCCGATATGGGCGGAACCATGTCACCGTATCGGTGGACTCTCAACGGCCGGGCTCATCCCGATAGCGCACCGCTGGATGTGCGGGAGGGTCAACGGGTGCGGATGCGGCTGCGCAACATGTCGGACATGTTCCATCCGATGCACCTGCACGGGCACACGTTCGCCCTCGTCGACGGCGGGGTTCGCAAAGACACCGTCACGATCCGTCCGATGCGCACCGTCGAGATCGAATTCGACGCCGACAACCCCGGCCAATGGGCCATGCACTGCCACAACGCGTACCACCAAGAGGCCGGAATGATGACCACCGTTTCCTACCGAACCTAGACCCGGCACACGCGACGGGCCGAGCCCGACCGCTGGTTCACCTGTTCTGTGACTCTTCGAGGAAAGGATCTGCACATGAACAAAACCAAAAAGACCCTCGCTGTCGGCGCTACCGCGCTGGCGGTGACATTCACCGCGGCCGCCTGCGGCGACTCCGACACCGACACCACCACCGCCACAACCCCGAGCGCGGCGATATCGGCGACAACTCCTGCCGCCGAGGACACTGCGGCCCACAACGATGCCGATGTGATGTTCGCGCAAATGATGATCCCGCATCACACCCAGGCCATCGAGATGAGCGACATGATCCTGGCCAAACAGGGCATTCCCGAACCGGTGACCGCACTGGCAAACCAGATCAAGGCCGCCCAGGGCCCGGAAATCGACCAGCTCACTACCTGGCTCGGCCAGTGGGGCGAACCTACTCAGATGCCCAGCTCCAGCGCTATGCCAGGTCACGACATGCCCGAGACGGAAGGAATGGAAGGGATGATGAGCGAGGAGGACATGCAGGCCCTGTCCGATGCGCAAGGCACCGAGGCCGCCCGACTGTTCCTCAACCAGATGATCGCCCACCACGAAGGCGCCATCGACATGGCACAAACCGAGATCGAGGACGGCCAGTTCCCCGACGCGGTGCAGATGGCCCGCACCATTGTCGATACCCAGCAGCAAGAAATCGACACCATGCGCCAACTGCTGACCACCCTGTAGCCGCTCCGGCTCGATACCGCAGCGCCCCGACCAGGCAGGAGGCCTCTCGATGTCGCATCCCGAGCACCGGCACCCCAACCCGGACCCGGCGCCCACCGGGCACGACCACGGCATGTCCACACAAAGCCCACCACCGGATGCTCGGGACCGGCCCGCCGGCCAGGGCGAACACCTCGCCCACGTCGGTCATGACGCCCACCCCGACCACGGCGATAACGGTGGTCATGATCGGCATGCCGGGCACGGGGCACACGGGGAGATGTTCCGGCGCCGGTTCTGGATCAGCCTGATCCTGGCCTTGCCGGTAGTCGGATTCAGCCATATGGTCGCCGAGCTGCTGGGCTACCATCTGCCGGAATTCCCCGGTGCCTCGTGGATCCCGCCGGTCCTCGGCACGGTGATCTTTGTCTACGGTGGGACGCCGTTCCTCACCGGCGGCTGGAGCGAACTGCGTTCCCGCCGGCCCGGGATGATGCTGTTGATCGCCATGGCGATAACGGTCGCGTTCGTCGCGTCGTGGGTTACCACCCTCGGGCTGGGCGGGTTCGAGCTGGACTTCTGGTGGGAACTGGCCCTGCTCATCGTCATCATGCTGCTCGGGCACTGGCTGGAGATGCGGGCGCTGGGCTCGGCGTCCAGTGCGCTCGACGCCCTGGCCGCGATGCTGCCCGATACCGCGGAGAAAGTCACGGGCGACGGTGTCGCCGAGGTCCCGCTGGCAGAGTTGTCCCGCGATGATCTGGTGCTGGTGCGTGCCGGTGCCCGGGTACCGGCGGACGGCACGGTCACCGACGGCCGGGCCGAGGTCGACGAATCGATGATCACCGGTGAGTCCAAGACCGTCACCCGCGATATCGGTGACACCGTGGTCGCCGGCACCGTCGCTACCGACAGCGCCTTGCGGGTGCGGGTCACCGCGGTCGGCGAGGACACCGCGCTGGCCGGTATCCAGCGCATGGTCGCCGACGCCCAAGCGTCCTCCTCTCGCGCTCAGGCGCTGGCGGACAAAGCCGCCGCGTTCCTGTTCTATTTCGCTGCCGGCACCGGTGCACTGACTTTCGTGATCTGGGCGCTGCTCGGCAATCTCGACGAGGCGGTGGTGCGCACGGTGACCGTCCTCGTCATCGCCTGTCCCCACGCCCTGGGTCTGGCGATCCCGCTGGTCATCGCGATATCGACCGAACGCGCCGCAAAAGCCGGAGTACTCGTCAAAGATCGTCTCGCGCTCGAGCACATGCGCACCGTCGATGTGGTGCTGTTCGACAAAACCGGCACCTTGACCCAGGGTCGTCACCAGCTCACCGGGCTCACTGCCACCGCCGGTACGAGCGAAGAGCACTTGCTCGCGCTCGCCGCGGCCGTCGAAGCCGATAGCGAACACCCCCTCGCACGGGCCATCGTGGCCGCAGCCGAAACCCGGGTTCTGGTATCGGAACAACTCACCGCCACCGATTTCCGCTCACTGCCCGGACGCGGGGTGCGCGCCGATATCGACGGCGCCGAGGTCACCGTCGGTGGCCCGGCCATGCTCGCCGATTCAGGGTTGCCGGTACCGGATGACATCGCCACGGTCACCCGCGGCTGGGTACAACGCGGCGCCTCGGTGCTGCACATCGTCTACGGTGACCGCGTCCTCGGCGCCGTCGCACTCGAAGACGCCGTTCGCGACGAGTCCCGCCGCGCCGTCGACGCGCTACACGGCCGCGGCGTGCAGGTCGCGATGATCACCGGTGACGCCCGTCAGGTCGCCGACGCCGTCGCCGCCGACCTCGGTATCGACGAGGTGTTCGCCGAAGTGCTGCCCGAACACAAAGACGCGAAGGTCACCGAACTGCACAACCGCGGGCACAAGGTCGCGATGGTGGGTGACGGCGTCAACGACGCTCCCGCGCTTGCTCGCGCCGATGTCGGGGTGGCGATCGGTGCGGGCACCGATGTCGCCATCGAGTCCGCCGGTGTCGTCCTCGCCGCGAACGACCCCCGCGCGGTGCTGTCGATCATCGAACTGTCCCACGCCAGCTACCGCAAAATGTGGCAGAACCTACTCTGGGCCACCGGCTACAACATCATCGCCGTCCCGCTGGCCGCGGGTGTGCTGGCGTTCGCGGGTATCGCGATCTCTCCCGCCGTCGCCGCGGTGCTCATGTCGGTGTCCACCATTGTCGTCGCGCTCAACGCCCAACTACTGCGCCGCCTCGACCTCGACCCGGCCCGCCTGGCCCATACCTGACCACCCACGAACCGAAGCGAGCTCCCTGTCCTGATGCCGAGATCGTCCCTGCGTCCCTGCGCGCGTATCCTTCTCCCCTTCGCCGCCCTGACCGTGCTCACCGGTTGCACCACCGGGCAACCGCTCACAACACCCACCCCGACGACGCCGATCCCGGCATTGTCCGCAACCGGTATCGCGTTGAGACCCGCGCTCGATCACCTGCACGGCCTGCACCTCTCCCCGGACGCAACCGTTCTGGCCGGCACCCACAGCGGCCTCGTCGCCCTCGGCGCGGACGGGCGCACAACCCCGGTCGGCGCCTCCGACGACGACTTCATGGGACTGACCGGCGTCCCGGGCACCGACCACCTGTTCGCGTCCGGGCACCCGGGCCCCTCGAGTTCAGCACCGAACCCCTTAGGACTGATCGAGAGCACCGACGGAGGCCACACCTGGACATCGAAATCCTTGACCGGCGAGGTCGACTTCCACGCCTTGGCCATCGACGGCCGGCTGCTGGTCGGATTCGACGGAGTCACCGGCCTACTCGCTTCCACCGACGCCGGCGCTACCTGGACTACGGGAGCCGCCGTCGGTGCGAATGCACTCGCCGTCACTGATACCGGGCTATGGGCCGCCACCGCCGACGGCCTGCAGCACAGCACCGACACAGGACGTACCCTCACGAACGTTCCCGGCGCGCCGCGTCTGGTATTGCTTTCGGCCGCAGACGACGGTTCTCTGTGGGGCGTAGATGTCGCGGGCGCGGCCTGGCGCAGCCGCACCGGCCGCACATGGGAACAGCGCTCGGTCGTAGGCCCTGTCAGCGCAGTGCTGGCCGCCGATTTCGACACCGCCTTCGCCGCGACAGAGCAGACTCTCTACCCATTGAAGTAGGGCCAGTTGGGTCGGATACCACGCCTTTTGAGGTAGGTAGGTAGGTAGGCGAAACAATGGTCGGCGCAGCGGCACCGTCGCGTGACGGCGTGATGAACACAGCACCCACCCACAGCTAACCGACGTAGAGACTCATGCCGATAGTCAGCGCGGCAAACGAGCTCATCATCGACACCAGGCCAGGCTGCCATCTGATTCGTAGGGTTCGGGTGGTCTCTGCCCGCGAATTCCGGCCGGTGCTCGGGAACTCGGAAAGCCGTGGGATCTGAATCGGCTCAACAGGACGATCCTTGACTCGGTACGTAGGTACAGGGTTGAGAATGAGGGGCATGCGAACTGGTGAGCTGGCCTCTCGGGCCGGTGTCAATGTCCAGACCCTGCGCTACTACGAACGGCGCGGCCTCCTGGCGCGGCCGGAACGGTCACCAGCGGGTTACCGCCGCTACCCCGAGGACGCCGTGGACGTGGTCAGGTTCGTCAAACGGGCCCAGGAGCTGGGCTTCACGCTCGATGAGATCGCCGACCTCCTACGGCTGGCCGACGGCGGTCCCGACGACTGCGACGCCGTCCGCGTACTCGCCGAATCAAGGGTCGCCGAGATCCGACGACGGATCGCCGACCTGCACAACATGCAGCGCGCACTGACCGAGCTCATCGCGACATGCGAGTTGCCCCGCGCTCACCGATCCTGCCCCATTCTCACTTCACTACAGGAAGGACCACGCTCATGAAGCTGGATATCCTCCAGGTCCCCGACTGTCCCAATGTGGCGGTACTCGAACAACGCCTCCATGAGGCCACCGCCGGTCGGCCGATCACGCCGGAGATCACCCACCACATCATCGATGACCCCGAGCAAGCCGCCTCGACCGGCATGACCGGCTCCCCCACCCTGCTGATCGACGGCCGCGACCCTTTCGCCACACCGGGCAATGCCCCCAGCTTGTCCTGCCGCCTTTACCCGCAGGAGGACGGAACGCTCGGCGGAGCCCCCTCGGTCACGGCGCTCCGCACTGCGTTGAGATCGACCTCGGCTGACGGTGAGCAACTCAGAAGCGACGCAGAAACCAGGTGCTGCACTCCGTCCACCGCGGACCCCGCCGCCGCACTGAGCACCTGGCGGGCGGCCGCACAACCGGCAGACCCGACGGAAACGGCCGTGCATCAGGCCATCCTGCGATTCTTCGCAACCAGCGGCTGCGCACCGACCGCCGCCCAATTAGCCGAAACCTTTTCTGGACACGCGGTGCCGATCGAGCAGATTCTGCAGCACCTCCACGACGCCGATGTCATCCGGACCGACACCGATGGGATCATCGTGGCCGCGTATCCGTTCTCGGGCACACCCACCCCTCATCGGGTACGAATCGCCGGCGGCCCGACTGTCTACGCGATGTGCGCCGTGGACGCACTCGGTATCAGCGCGATGCTCGGCACACAGGTCACGATCACCACCACTGACCCGGAGACCAACGACCCGATTACCATCACCGCCGGCAGCCAACTCGTCACCGCACAACCGGCCACCACGGTGGTGTTCGTCGGCGCACAAGCCGGCCTGGGCCCCTCTGCCGAAACCTGCTGCAGTCACCTCAACTTCTTCACCGAACGCCGCACCGCCCAGAAGTGGGCGGACGGTCACTCGGGCATCAACGGCGACATCGTCGAACTGCCTGACGCCCACCACCTCGGCAGCGTGATCTTCGGTGACCTCCTCGAGCCTCGAGCAGTCCGAGGTTGCCGCACACCCGCCACACCGATCTGAAGGCGGCAGTGGGCAGACACCGGCATTTTGCGATATCGCCGCGCAGCGGAACGCCAGACGGTCTCGACCACGGATGACGTTCACCCGGAGTTCACTTGCCTCCAGAATAGATAGTCGTCAATATCGACGTATGTCTAAATCGCAGTTGCCGGTGATATCGGTCGAGGCCTGCCACCCCGCCCCGCACGTACGCGAGCCACTGACGGCGCAGGCTGCGGTGGAGTTGGCAGCGGTGTTCAAGGCACTGTCGGACCCGGTGCGGCTGCGGTTGTTGAGCTCGATCGCGTCGCGGTCGGGGATGGAAGCTTGCGTGTGTGATCTGTCCGAGGGCATCGAATTGAGCCAGCCGACGATCTCGCACCACTTGAAGGTACTGCGCTCTGCGGGACTGTTGACCAGCGAACGCCGCGCGTCCTGGGTGTACTACCGGGTTGTCCCGCAGGCTTTGGCGCGAGTCTCGGACGCGCTGCTGCTGGAAAGCGGCGAGGCTGCCGAGGTCACCGCATGAGCGCCACCGACACCACCACCGCGCCGGGTGTGGTCGGCAAGCTCTCCACATTGGACCGGTTCCTGCCCGTCTGGATCGGCGTGGCCATGGCCGCCGGTCTACTGCTCGGCCGTCTGATACCGGGCCTCGGCGACGGCCTGGCCGCGGTGGAAATCGACGGGATCTCGCTGCCGATCGCGATCGGGCTGCTGATCATGATGTACCCGGTGCTGGCCAAGGTCCGCTACGACCGCCTCGACACGGTCACCGGCGATCGCCGCCTCCTGATCGGGTCGCTGGTGCTGAACTGGCTACTCGGTCCGGCGTTGATGTTCGCGCTGGCATGGCTGCTGCTGCCCGATCTGCCGGAGTACCGGACCGGACTGATCATCGTCGGGCTCGCGCGGTGTATCGCCATGGTGATCATCTGGAACGATCTGGCCTGCGGAGACCGCGAAGCCGCCGCCGTGCTGGTGGCGTTGAACTCGATCTTCCAGGTCATCATGTTCGCCGTGCTGGGCTGGTTCTACCTCTCGGTACTGCCCGGATGGCTGGGCCTGGAACAGACCACGATCGAGGCCTCGCCCTGGCAGATCGCGAAATCGGTACTGATCTTCCTCGGCATCCCGCTGCTGGCCGGATACCTCACCCGCAGGTTCGGCGAGCGTACCAAAGGCCGCGACTGGTACGAATCCACGCTGATTCCGCGAATCGGGCCCTGGGCTCTCTACGGCCTGCTGTTCACCATCGTGCTGCTGTTCGCGCTGCAAGGCGACCGGATCACCTCCCAGCCCCTCGACGTGGTTCGGATCGCGCTGCCGCTGCTGGCGTATTTCGCGATCATGTGGGGTGGCGGCTATCTGCTGGGCGCGGTGATGGGCCTGGGTTACGAGCGGACGACCACGCTGGCGTTCACGGCGGCGGGTAACAATTTCGAGCTGGCGATCGCGGTGGCGATCGCGACGTACGGCGCTACCTCGGGCCAAGCACTGGCCGGTGTCGTGGGCCCGCTGATCGAGGTGCCGGTGTTGGTGGCCCTGGTGTATGTGTCGCTGGCCCTGCGTAATCGCTTCCGCGCTGAAGATGGGGTGGCGGTCCGGTGACTGTGTTGGTGCTGTTCGTCTGCGTGCGTAACAGCGGCAAATCGCAGATGGCGGCCGGGCTGATGCGCCAGGCCGCGGCCGGTGAGGTCGTCGCGCTGTCGGCGGGCACCGATCCGGGCGAAAAGCTCAACGCATTGTCGGTAGCAGCGCTGGCCGAGGTCGGGGTCGATATCAGTGGCGGAGTCCCGAAACCGGTCGACGCCGGGCTGCTCGCTCGCGCTGATCTGGTGGTGATCCTTGGTCGCGAAGCCCAGCTCAACGTCCCGGACGGTGTGCGGGCGCTGTGGTGGGAGACCGATGAACCGTCGCTACGCGGGATCGAGGGTATGGAGCGGATGCGGCTGGTCCGTGACGATATCGCCGCCCGCGTCCGGGCCCTCGTGGCCGAACTGAGCTCACCTGTCCAATCCTGAACCTTTCCTTCTCGAGTATCGGACAACGGATATGACCGAATCACCCCTTCCCGCTACCGCGTTGCGCGCGGATCTGTCCATTGACCAGCATGTGGCGTTGAAAACCGCGGCGACCCGGTTACAGCGGGAGTTCGACGGCACCTTCGGTGTGGAAACCATCGAACGGTTCCTGCACTCCTCCTACGAACAGTTCGCCGGCCGCGCCACCATCGTCAACTTCCTTCCCCTGCTGGCCGAACGGTTCGCCCGCCAACGCCTCCAGGCCCTGGCCAAGGTCGAAGGCCTCCACCACACCGGGACCCCGACCGTGCTGTTCCTGTGCACCCACAACGCCGGGCGTTCCCAGATGGCGCTCGGGTTGTTCACTCACCTCGCCGGCGAGCACGCCATCGCCTGGTCCGGGGGCAGCGAACCGGGAGACGAGATCAATCCGGCTGCGGTCGAGGCGATGGCCGAGATCGGGATCGACATCACCGGCGAGTACCCGAAGCCGTGGACCGAGGAGATCCTGAAAGCCGCCGACGTGATCGTCACCATGGGCTGCGGCGATGCCTGCCCGGTGTATCCCGGTCGCCGGTATGAGGATTGGGACCTGCCCGATCCGGCCGGTCTCGATGTCGCCGCGATCCGGCCGATCCGCGCCGAGATCGAAACCCGTGTGCGTGCCCTGCTCGCCGAACTCGACGTCCCCACCGCCTGAAAGGCTTTTGCTGTGACCGATAAGCCGAGTGTGTTGTTCGTCTGCGTCCACAATGCCGGGCGCTCCCAGATGGCCGCCGGATTCCTCACCCACCTCGCCGACGGGGCGATCGAGGTCCGCTCCGCCGGCAGCGCCCCCGCCGAACACCTCAACCCCGCGGCAGTGCAGGCGATGGCCGAGGTCGGGATCGATATCACCGCCCAGGCCCCGAAAATCCTCACCCCCGCCGCGGTGCAGTCCTCGGATGTGGTGATCACCATGGGCTGCGGCGACACCTGCCCGGTCTTCCCTGGAATCAGCTACCGAGACTGGGACCTGGAAGACCCCGCCGGCAAAGGCGTGGAAGCGGTCCGCCCGATCCGCGACGCGATCCGTGCACGGGTGGAGGCGCTCATCGCCGAGCTACTGCCCGCCCACGCCTGAACCCCGCTCAGCCGACCACCGTCGAGGTAGCAGCGATGACCGGCGCCACGCCCGCACCGGGCCTCGGTGCTCGGGCATCCGCGCGATATCGCGCGGACCTGCTCGGCACTGGGGTGGTGATGGCGGCGCCTGTGACGGGCTGGTGGGCAGCGCATCTGGTCGGCCCCGGGCCAGCCCGGGCGGGGCTCACTGCGGCCGTGACGGTCACGTTCCTGGCCCTTGGCACCGGCTTGTTCCGGAGCCGGGAGCCGCGGTGGAACCCGCTACTGATTGTGGCCGATGCGCTACTCGAACGCCGAAAAAGCCTGTCCGGCCCTCTGCTCGCCGGCCACCTCCTCACCCAGGTAGCGGCAGCGACTGCCGTGGCCGGTGGGGTGGCCGCGGGGTGCTTCCTGGCCGGGATCACCCCTCCGGCGGTGCCCGCCCCGGGTGGTGTGCACGCATTGAGCGAGATGACCGCCGCCGCAGCGGCGGTCATCTCGTTCTTCGCCGCCACCTGCACACCGACGCTGAGAATGTCCACGGCCGGTGCCAGCGCACTGGCTGCCGCGGTGTTCCTGGTGACAGGGGCAGGGTTTCTCGGCAACCCCGCCGTGGTCGCCGGCGCGGTCGTGCTCGGACTGGATCCGGCGCTGGCGTTGGTGATCGTTGTCTGTCAGCTGGGTGGTTGCCTCATCGGCTACGGGGCCGCCACCGCCTGGTGGCCGGATATCGGCCGCCGCCTCGACACCCTCACCACCTAACCCGAGAGCAGGGCCTGGGCCAGGCCGCCAAGGGCGACGTGATGGCCTTGTCCCGACAGCGTTTTGCGGATCGGGTTCCGGAGTGCTGTGGTGAGCCGGTCGGCGGCGTCGAGGATGTAGTCGGCGCTGGTGGTGCCGGTGATCACCGTAGTCTGGGCGGTGATCGCGGCGTAGCGGCCCACGTCGGGATCCAGGCCGGCCAGCACCCGCAACGTCGCGGCCAGGGTCGGGGCCTGGGCGACCTTGTGCCACCACAACGGATCACTACGCAGCACGGCCAGCTCAGCAGCAGAGAACCCGCCGGATACCGCGGAGGCATCCAGGATCAGACGCTCGTAATCCCCGCCCTCGATCCCCGCATCCACTGCCGACAGATCAGGAATCGGGTACATGACCGGTAAGGGTGGTTCGTAGACGGCCAGCCGCGACACCCGATCCGATGCGCGCAGTGCGGTTTCCAGGGCCAGGACCGCACCGAAGGAGTAACCGAACACCACCTCGACCGGCCCGACCGCATCGATCACCGCGACGATATCGGCGACCTCGTGCGCGATATCCGGCGCCGACTGCGGGGTTCCGGAGGTGCCGTGACCGCGGCAGTTCATCGCCACCACCGTGTAGTGCTCGGCGAGATAGCCGGCCAGCGACAGCATGCTCACCGCGCTGCCCAAGCCACCGTGCACCACCAGCAGCACCGGCCCGGAACCCTGGACCAGGTAGGTGATCGGGGTGCCATCGGCGGACAGCACGCGCCCACCCCGGACCAGCACCTCCGAACCCGTGCCCAGCGGTGCGGTGGTCACTCGGCGTGCTCCCGCTGCGGTGCCGTCGCCGGCCGCAGCCGCCGCACCAGATAGGCCGCGTCCCGGCCCACCCCACGCAGCGAGTTCGACGACGGAGTGCGCTGCCACTCCAACCCGAGAAAACCCAGCCCCGGATGAGTGAGCGACAGGCCTCGGCGCTGTCGCGGCACCCCGGACTCGGTCACCGCCCCGACACCGGCGAGATAGGGCAGGTGCGGGCGGTAACCGGTGGCGAAGACGACCGCATCCACCGGCGTGCGAGTATCGTCCGGCCACACCACTCCCTCGGAGTTGAAGGCGGTGAACACTTCTCGTCGCTCCGGCTTCCCGGCGTCGAGCGCGGCCCGGTAACGGCCGGCGTCGAGCACCGGCTGCGTCGGCGCCTGTTTCACGATCCAGCCCAGCGGGGCGGCGTCGAATCCGGTGAGAGTGAACCAGAAATGCACATCCCGGCCCAGCGGACGCTGCGGCACGAACTTCACCGGAGCCCGGCTGGCCAGCACCACCTTCGCATGTCCGGCCAGTTCGGCGGCGATCTGCACCGCGGAGTTCCCCGCGCCCACCACAACCACCCGCTGGTCGGCGAACTCGCCCGGATGACGGTATTCGCTAGCGTGCAGGACCCGGCCTCCGAACTCGTCGCGGCCGGGCACGGCGGGCAGGAACGGGGAACCGAACGACCCGGTTGCCGCGATCACCCGCGGCGCGGTGAACACCGCACCCGATCCGGTGGTGACCGCGAAACCCTCACCGTCGCTGGAGGCGACGGAATCGACGACAGTGCTGGTGTGGATCTCGGCGTCCAGGGCTGCGGCGTAGGAGCGCAGGTAGTCGATCACTTCGTCGCGGTGCGGGTACCGGTCCGGACCCCCGGGGAACCGTCGCCCGGGTAGCGAGCTGTAGCGGGCAGGGGAGAACAGCGTCAAGCTGTCGTAGTACCGCGGCCACGACCCGGTCGCCTCCGGCGAGGCCTCCAGGACCGCGGTGCTCAGACCTGCGGCGGTGAGGTGGTGGGCGGCGGCGAGGCCGGATTGGCCGCCGCCGATGACCACCGCGTCATAGTCGTATTCGCTTGTCACAACATTTCTTTCTTCGAAACACGGATACCGGTAAGTGGCGCGATCATCGCGGCGAGGGCGGCGACGGCGCCGAGGATGAGGTAGGTGTGGGCGTAGCTGCCGGTCCACGCCGACAGCACGGTGCCCGCCCACGGGGCCAGCGCGGACACGACCACCACGGGCGCGGACAGTAGGCCGTTCAACCGGCCGTAGTGAGTGGCGCCCCACCGGTCGGTGATCGCGGTGGCCTGGATCAGCGTGAAGATCCCGCGCACCAACCCCGCACCGATCGCGACCGCGATCAACACGATCACCGCCGACACCACCCCGAGCAGGGCAGTCGAAGCGGCGAGAGCAGCCAGTACCACGACGGTGCGGGCGGTGACACCGGTGTGGCGGGCCAGCGGCAGATATCCGATCCGGCCCAAAACCTGTCCGGCGCCGCCGAGCCCGAGCGCGGTCGCAGCCAGACCGGGGCCGAAGCCCTGTTCCTGGAGCAGAGCGACGAGGTTGAAGATGCCGGCGAAGCTGGCGAACGCCGCCAGGCACATGGTCACGACCAGCGCGGCGAAGCGTGGGCTGCGCGCGATCTGCGAGTGGTCGGCATGCGCAGCCACGGTCGGGACTGGTGGATCCGGCCACAGCGCCCGCAGTCCGAACCAATGCGCCGGGATCGTTAGTACTGCCAGAGCCGCGGCGAGGACGAGATAGGTGGCACGCCACTCGATGCTGGTGTCCAGAGCGGCGGTGAGCGGCGCGAACACCGTGGACGCCAAACCACCGGCCAGAGTGAGGATCATCAGCGCGGTCACGCGCTCGGCACCCCACCAGCGGGTCAGCGCCGCGAACGCCGGCGGATACAACACCGCCCCCATCGCCACCCCGGCCGCCAGCCAGCCAAGATAGAACACGGCAAGGTTCGGCGCGGACGCGATCGCGACCAAGGCGGCTACCCCGAGAACCGATCCAGCGGTCATCACCCGCCGCGGACCGGTCCGATCGATCAACGCGCCCACCGGAATCCCGGTGAGCGCGGTCGCGAGCTGGCCGAGCGAGAACGCCGCGGTGATCACCGGCGCCGACCACCCCGTCTCGGCGGTGATCGAGGTCGACAACACCGGAAACGCGTAGTACAGGATCCCCCAGCTCGATATCTGGGTCAGGCACAGCACCGCCAACACCCGGCGACGCCCCGCCCGCGACAACCCGTCCTCCGCCGCCGCGGGCGCGGTCTCCACATCGGTCACGCCGAAACCCGGGCTCTACCGAGCGGCAGCGGCCGGGGCGCAGCACGCCACGCCCGACTCGACCTCCGCCTCAGAGGTGGAAACGTCGCCGCGGCCGTCGGTGCCACAGCACGCCTGCACCGCCTCGCCGTCGTCCTTCCCCGCGAACCGAGGTTCGGTGCCGAAGTGCTCGGTATCGGCCAGCACGGTGTAGACCTCCCACCGCTCGGCATTCGGGCCGGTCACCCACACCTTGTCCTGGGTGGCGAAGCAACACGTGGTCGCGATCTGCTCCTCGGTGAACAGACCGGCTTCCGACAGGCGCGCGATCTCGGCGTGCACCTTCTCCGAGGACTCCACCTCGACCCCGAGATGGTTCACACTGCCACCCTGACCGGGATTCTCGATGAGGACCAGCTTCAGCGGCGGCTCGGTGACCGCGAAGTTCGCATAGCCGGGCTTGCGTTTGGCCGGCTGGACTCCGAACAGGGTCGAGTAGAACTCGACGGCCTGCTCCAGATCGTCGACGTTGAGTGCGAGCTGAACACGTGACATGATGACCACCACCTGTGTGACATATATCGAAGAGTTGACAGCGCCCAGTGTGCCACCTTTTCGACATAAGTCAATATTGTCGGTAGGATGGATTTCATGCCCAAAGCGCTGCCCGTCATCGACATGACGACCCCCTTGTGCTGCCCTCCTGTGGCCGCGGGCCCGATCGACGACGAGGCCGCCCTACACGTGGCCCTGCGGTTGAAAGCTCTCGCCGATCCGGTGCGCGTCAAACTGATGTCGCTACTACTGGCCAGCCCCGAGAACGGACGCAATGGCGGCGAACTCGCCGACGCGGTAGGGCTGGCTGAATCCACGGTCAGCCATCACCTTTCCCAACTCCGCAAAGCGGGGCTCGTGAACTCCGAACGCCAAGGCATGAACGTCGTCCACCGCGTCCACCGCGACGCTCTGGCCGCGCTCTGTGTGGTCCTCGACCCCGACTGCTGCCGGTGACCACCGGCTTAACTTCAAACATCTCGCCTGCAACGCCATCACCCGATACCCACTCAGGCGTCTTCCGCACGACCACGGGCGCGCCCTACGAGTAAACCCTGCGTATACCCATGTCGCTTGATCCCCTCGACGCCATCAACCTATCGTTCGATGCGATCGAACACACGAAACCAGCAAAGTTGCTGGTTAGAGGGGTTCAAGTCCCCCCTCGCGCACAGAGTCCGGCTACGGAATCATCGACCGGCGCCGGATACCGCAGTTTCGGCTGCAACTTTCGGACACTGCAACTTTCGGACACGAAGGGCGCGAGGAAGCGAACCGTCCGACCGACAATGGCGCCCCGGCCTCCTGGGCCGATCGTGCGACACGATCCATGTGTCGGCAAATCTCGCGGAACGGAAGCGCGAACCCGATCATAGGAGGACGCAGGTCGAACGCAGGATTGCGAAGTGCTCCGATGGCATCGACCACGAGATCCGCACCGAGCAACATCTCCTCGGCGAGCGGTCGCCAGGCCGCGAATGCGAACACCATCTCCGACAACGCCTCGTTGTTGAGCAGCCTCAGTTCGGGCCGCAGCTCGCCGAGATGTGTGAGCTGCTTCGGCAGTCTCGCCCCCCCAGCTCGAAGATCAACGCATTGAGCACTCGAGCCGCATCGCTCAACTCCCCGGCTTCCGGCGTCTCTCCCCTATACAAGGCTCTCGGTCTCTCGGCGACCTCGACGCGCACCTCCCCCATAAGCGTTCGAATGGCATCGAGCGGAAGCGAGGAAACCCATTCTTCGAGCTCCCCATGCGTCATGGCGGCCGGATCGGGCAACTCGACCTCGTTCCGCCACGGCCGCGCGGGGGCCACAGCGGGCGGAGGTGTCTCGACGGCCGCGCCGGCCCGGTCGTCGAGACCGGTCCATTGCGCCGGCGGCGGGGACATGACCCCGAGCGCCGCCAGGATCCGACTGCCGGACAACTGCCTGTTCTGCCCCCACGCCGACCTGGCTGTCGCGAAGGCGTCGCGAAGTTCCGTTCGGATGAATTGGATCTGTTCCAGGGTGAGTCGACCGCGCCGGACCGCACGCCTCGAGCGGATGAGATCGTGAACGATCCGCTGCACCTCCAGAAAGAGGTAATACAGGTCCCACACATTCGGCGGCGCCGTGGTCTGCTGTCGTAACCGCTCGGTAGCGGGACCTTTTCCGGTGAGATGGAACATGCGGACGAAGTCGATAACCGGGTCTCCCGGCCTGGCCAACTCCCAGTCGACCACGGCCACCTTACGTTCGGCCCGTGGCTCTCGGAGCAGCAGAATATTCTTGAAATGACCGTCGAAATGGATCAGGGCGAACGGTGCGTAGATCTCCGACTGCATGGCGTCGGAGTTCACCCACTCGACGACGGGCGCGAAGGGTTCCGCGGGTATCCCCAGCTCGACGAGGCACGGGCCGAGCTCCGGTAACGCTGCCGCCAGATTGGCCATTTCCTCGTCGACCAGCTCATCGATGAACCGTCTGCGATCGCCGATGCCCAAGTACGTCTGCTCGTGTATCTCGTGGAAAACCTCCACCACGTCGTCGATCGGAATCTCCGCCTGATCGGCCATCGTTTCGCCGTCCAGGAATTCCACCAGGACCACCTGGTTGAACCGAGTGCCATTGGACATTTCCACTTCGGGGAATATGCGGTATACGTCCGGCGTCCAGGGCCCTCGCTCGCGGATCGCCCACGTCGATTCCCACGAAGTCGATCAGGGCGACCGGCATCGCCTGCCGGAATCGTTCGAACGCGACGTGATCGACCGCTCGCAGCCGAGCTTCGGCGATACGAGCCTCGGGATCGTGCCCTCCTTCCGTTTCGAGTACCGCCCTGGTGATATCGTCGGCGGCCTGCGCGGGATCGGTCTGCTCCAGGACCGTGCGGAATATTTGCTGCCGCAACGGATCCGTGATGTCATCACCGCGCTCGGCGCCGCCGAGCGAGCAGCTTCGACAGATCGTTGGGGGTGAACCCCCTCGACGTGTGAGTGGCGGACGCGGCATCGCCGGGTACCGGGGGCAACGGCCGGTCGGCGGTGGTGACGAGCGACTCGGGTATGGGGAAATGGATCGGCTCGACCGATATCGTGCGCGACCACGCGGATTCATAGGGCCACGGATTCGGCCGTGCAGGCCGGTTCCGGTTCGCTTCTCGCAATCCACCGGCGATCGGACCCGACGTTTCGGGCAATTCCGCCAGTATGCTCGCTATCTTTCGAAGGGTTGCGGCGGACATCGGTTTCGGGGCCGCCGCGGCCAATTCCTCCAGACGGGTGGGGTGGAGGTACTCCACGGCGAGATCACGAACGGTTTCCGCCGCGGCGCCGAGTGGTGAGCCATACCGCCGATACAACTGATACTCAGTATCCGGTACGAGCAATTCCTTCGGATATTCCGCGGTATTGGCTACCCGCACCGACCGCAGGGCCGGCGGCGGCTCACCCCACGGCAGGAAAACGCGGAACGCTCGCAGGAGCGGCGCGATTTCCGGGTCGTCTCTTATCTGGTCCGGTAGTTTATCCGTCCAGCCCAGATCGGTAGTGGCCGCTCCGTCCATTTCTGCGGGCCAAGAGAATTGATGCAGACGATACTTCTCGAATAGCTGGTTCATGATCAGCCATTTCGTCGCATACACAGTATCGACATATGCGACATAGAATGGTGTCGTCGTGATGTCGGGTCGACCCGCCACGGTATCGGCATCGGTTGTGTCGGTCACTTCGCGTCGCGGGGCCGGGGCGTCGGGTGGCCTCGCGACGGACTCTCCGGCACGGCCGGGCGCCGCCGGGGCATGGGGCCGGATGTACCGCACCGGCACCACTGCGCCGCTCCAATGACCGAATACCGTGATCCATCCGGACGGGAACAATGCGCGTAGGGCGTTATCGAGCAGATCTCGCAGCCCGTCGAGAAGGGAGTTGTCGATGTCCGCATTCTCCAGCACGACCCATGCCTCGACATGCCCGCGCCGATCGACCTCGTATACGACCCCGAATTCCACCGGAGCGTGATCGTCTCCCACAGTAAGGGTCAACATTTTCGGATATTCGGAAGAATAATATTTGGAAACAAACCGATACGTTCCGCGCGGGATTTCGGCGGCGTGCAGGATCAGCCGTCCTTCCCGGTACCGCGCGCTCGTGACCACCCCCATCGCCACCTCGCCGGGCTGCAAATTGCTCCGGTTCACGGGCAAGTCGACCACGATCCGAGCGGATATCGAGCCTTCCCGAACATCACCGTCGATATGCGGTACGGCCTCTTCATCGGTGGCTTCCGTGTCGACCGAATGATTCAGTTCGAACCACGCGGATTTTCGTACCCCGTTGTCGACGACAATGCCATGGTCGTCCGCAAAGGCACGCAACGCCAGGGACGGCCCCGGATCCGCCTCCGCCGGCCGATCGCCGGCCTCGGCGGCGACAGCGACCACCTCGAACCGCGTCTTCGTATCCGTTACCGTGACGACCGCCTCGATCGCACCGGGCGCTCTCCGCCACGCCTGCATAGCCAACTGTGTGAAAAGCAAGTCCGCGATGTTGACCTGTTCCTCGCTGAGCCATGGGAACTCCGCGAGCAACTCCAGCAGACGTTCCCGTGCGGGCCCGACGGCATGGAACACTTCGTTATCGGTTGGGTCGTCAACCACCTCGGCGGCCTCGTTCACCTCCCGGACGACGAAGCGTTCGCGGATACGCCCAGCGGAGGCCTCGGACTGTTCGGGTGCGCCCGGCTCGGGTTCCTCCTCGGTGGGTGCGTGTTGCGGTTGCCGTGGTCGCCGCCCCCAGTCGACCGGGTCGTGTTCGTGTTCGCTGTTGTGGTGGAAGGCCAGGGCCTGGGCTTCCATATGCCGTGGCCTTCCACCGACGAGACGGTGCCGTTCCGGCACCAAGGGATTGTGGCCGGGGTGGACGAAAGAATCGGCCCCGGGGAGCTGTCCGTCGGCGGGCCGAGCGGGTTTCGCCGAGCGCGGTGCCGGCGTTCGGGTGGTCTATGCGCGGTGATGTTCCCGAACGAGTTCGTCGGCCATGGCGACGACCAGTTCCCTGACGACCGGTTTCCCGGCGCGCCGCTGATCGGCCCGGACCAGCAGATCGGCCGTTTCGATATACACCTTGTCGGCGATCGCACGGGCCGCCGTCGAAGTGGGCACGCTGTCCAGTACGTGTTCCAGTGCCATATCGCCGAACTGTTCTCGAACCTGGTCGACCAGAGCGGGCCCCGGATTACCGAGTTTCTTCGCCATGCGTGCTCGGTAATCACGCACCGTGTCCGAGGACACCCCCAATTCGGCCGCGATGGCAAGGTCCGAGTGGCCGTTCATCAACAGGCCAAGGACCTGCGCCTCACGAGGTGACAGCGCGACCGAGTTCGGCGCGGCGGCACCGGTCGACTCGGCGGTATCGAGCCAGCCCTGACGCTGCGCGGCCAACACCGTGGGAAGTCGCCCCGCGGTACCGAACTTGGCCGCCACATGGGCCAGGAAATGTTTCATCTGGTCCGGCGACATCTCTTCTTCCGCCGCTATGGCCGTATTGCTCCATCCCTCGGCGATCGCGCGCAACACCCGAATCTCACGCTCCGACAGCTCGACCTCGGCCGGTGGGTCGGCGACGGCGACACGGTCGAGCAAACCCGCACGATCCGCCGCCAAGACGGTCGGCACCATACCGTCGGTGCCGAGTTTGCCGGCCGCGCGTGTGAGATAGCCCTCCACGGTGGCCTTCGACACGTTCAGTCGCGCCGCGACCACGCGCAACGACAGACCTGCCGCGAGCAGCTCGAGCACCTCACGTTCCCGGCTCGCCGGCTCGGGCCTGGGTGTTCGCGTATGCACTGCCATTTCGTCGGCAACGCGCTCGGTGATCGCGGCGAGCCGATCGGCCATGCGGAGCCGGAAGGCCCCCACCTCGTCCATCGGCACGTATGGCGCGTTCTCGGCCGCCGGGCTCACCAGCGCACGAAGGGTATGGAGTTGTCGAGGCGACAGCTCGCTCTTGCCCGGGACCATGCGAACCATGCCCTGGGAACCGACCTTCTCCACCAGACGATTCAAGAGATCGCCCACCCGGTTCGGCGGCATCCCCAGGGCGCCCCCGATGGTCTGGTCCGTGGCGCCATCGGCGATCAGACGAAGGACGAGAACCTCTGCCTCCGGCAACTCGATCCATGTCCGGCGTTCCATGAGCGTTGCGATGAGCTCGTCCAGTGCAGGTCCCGTGATCGGCGGCTGAATACCGACGCGTAAAGTGCGTGCGAGGACTTGCCAGTATTGTCTGAGGCTCGATTCTTTTATTCCTAGTTTTGTTTGGATTTCCTGTGCTGTCGCACCTGCTATGTAGAGGTTGAGTACTTTGTTCTCACGAATGCTCAATTCTCGATTGGGGAGATCGTCTGGATACTCGTCCTCGAGCGCGGTGATCAACGCTTCCAGGGCCTCACGCTGGACGGGCGTGAGTACTCGACGTTCCTGTGCGTCGTTACCCGCGGCAACGAGCAGTTCCTGCTGTGTGGAATCCAGTCCGGCGAACACGTCCTGGAATTCCATTTCGGTCATCCACCTCAACACTCTTCGCGCGTGGTCGGACTGTGTCGTCATTCCGCCCACACGATAGGCCATCAGGAGTTGTCGGCGATCCATTGGGAAACCGCCCCGGCCCGCCCGGTGTCCATCGGGGCGCGCAGGCGACTCGGTACGACCGCGTCGCGCTAGACCGACGATGGCATGCCGATCGTCGGCACCCAGTTTGACCGCGATATCGTCCAGCTGCTCGAGGATGACATCAGGTGACGTATGGAAGGCCACCGCGAGCGCGGTGATCGTGGCGTTCGACAGACCGCCCGCAGCCACCCGGAATATCTCGCGCTCCTGCGGGGTGAGCTTGGCAACAATACTATCCAGCACCTCCATCTGCGGTTCGGACGCGCGCACCGGGGCAACCTGTGACACTCCCCGCGCACGTGCGACCGCTTCCGCGAATTTACGGATCGCCACTGCCGTCAGCGGATCCGAAGTGGTCGGGCCGTCGGATGGCCGCCCGCCCTTCACCGGGGCGGGCCAAAAAGCGCGAATGCGTTCGAGCTGATCGAGGTTGAGATCATGTAGGCGCGAGTTGGTGAGAGCATTTCGGATATCCACGGACTCGGCCTCGGCCAGTGCCTGTGCGACCGGACCAACTTCGTCGAGCGACCGACCGTCGAGATACGCGGCGAGAATGCGTTGCCGGAACAGAGAGTACATACGATGTTCCACCACAAGGTTGCCGGCGACGAGGAGAGCCCCTTGTTCGAGGGTGCGCCCCCCAATTCGGTTCAGACGCTCGACGAGGACGTCACACGCGTTTTCGGCGATACGGCGGGCGACTCGCTCGTCGGGCACGCGCGCATGCACCCAGCGGAATACCTTGTCACCGTACTGCTGCCGGATCAGGACGGCGGCCTGATCGGGACGATTGTGCGCAATATGCTCCTCGAGCAGCTGTCGGGCCTGTTCGGGGGGCAAAGCGACGGTCGTTGTGGTGGGTCCGGCATCGATGGATGCGCCGGTAATGGGTTCATGTGCGGATGTCCGGTCGTTATCCGCTGCCGGCTCATGCCGTGGTTTCGGTCGATCCCAGTCGACCGGGTCGTGTTCGTGTTCACCGTTGTGATGGAAGGCCAGGGCCTGTGCCGGAATATTTCGTGGCCTTCCACCGACGACACGGTGCCGTTCCGGGGCGAAGGGGTTGAAGCCGGGGTGCGCGAAGGGGCCGATGCCCGCGGCTCGCCCCTCGGCGACCAGGGCGCGCTGCGGTGGCCGCGGAGTGGATGTCCGGTCGGGTGGTGTGCGCCGGGAGGTTTCCCGGGCGAGTTCTCCGGCGATATCGACGACCAGATCCGGTGCCACCCGCCGGTCGGCTCGCACCAACAGCTCGGCTGTTTCGACGTACGCCTTATCGGCGACGGCACGGGCCGTCGCGGCATCGGGCACGTGCTTCAGCACATGTGGGAGGGCCACATCGTCGAACAGCTCGCGGAGTTGATCGATTACCGCGGGTGCCGGGTCGGCCAGTTTTGCCGAAATACGGAACCTGTTACGGCGCAACGCATTCCGCGACATCCCCACTTCTTTCGCGATGGCGGGGTGCGGATATCCGTTCACCAGCAGGCGAATGATCCGAATCTGGCCCGGTGACAGCGCGGCCGAGCCGGATCGGGTGGGGGCGCTATGGGAACGGTTGTTGCTCCACGGGGTCCGTACGTTACCGGGCACATCCTTCTCGGGCTGCGCCGGTTTCATCGCAGGCCCGGCCACGGCAGGACCGGCGAGCCGATCCCGCGGAGCGGGGGCCGGTCGTGCGCGAGTGAACCGGTCGAGCACCCCGCGATAGAAGGTATCGGCATCGGCACCGGTGAGCACCGCATCGTCCACCAACGGGACACCGACCATGCGCAGCCCGTGCGCGATCTCGTGCAGCGAATGATGGTGCGGCAGCATGAACCCGATCACCGCGCCGATGAAATCGTGCTTCGGAAAGCCGAGCGGCAACCAACTCGAGTAGGCGACCAATCGACTGGCACTACCCGACGGTCCTGCGGTGAGCGCGAACCCACGGTGGACGGCGACCTCTTGGAACAGTGGATTGTCGGTGTCGAGTTCGACCAGGGCGGTGCCCGGACGCCAGGGCAACGAGACCGAGTACCGACGAGGATCGAGTTCGAGAGCGGCCGCCGCGCTGACGGGTTCCTCCTGATAGAAAACCTGGACCCGGTCGACCACGGCGTGCCCGTTCGAGTCGTACATTCGACGACTGTTCTCGTCGTAACGGTAGATCGGCAGCGCATCGGTGATCGTCGGATCTTCCGAACGCAATTGCTCGAGTAGTGCCGTCACATCGACCCGACCACGAGTGTCACGTGGCAGTGCGCGCTCCGGATCCAGGGTGGCGATTCGCCGGGCGACGAGCAGTCCGGGTGGAATGGCGTCCAGTTCTCGTTCCGATACGGGCATCGACAACAGCGCGTATTCGGTCAGGTCCGGACTTCTGCGCGCCATATCGGGGCGGTTGCGGGTCAAGCCGTCCCGCTGGGTGTATTCGGCGAACAGGTCCGCCACGACAGGGTCGGTCAACCGAACGAGGTGCTTGACGTCACGGAAATCCAGGGCGGTTATCGAGCCCTCGAGTTTCTCGGCCAACATGGACTCCCGCACGGCGCGTAGAGCGGGAACGTTCAGCCCGATCTCCGCTGCCCTCGCCTCCCAATCCGGTCGGTTCAGCAGTTTGGCGATACCGTCGGCCAGCGTGGTGCCCGAGCGTGTCTTGTCCAGCTCCGCGTTCCGAATCATCGCGTTGAGGACCGCGGACATCAGTTCACGCAGGCTCCCGTCGCGCCGGAGCTCGTCCAGCGACACGTGGCGCGCCACCGCGCCACCCCACTTCACGTTCTCGTACGCGTAGAAAGCGTCGTCGATCCGGTCCGGAGTCGCTTCCGGATGTAGCCGGGCGAGCACCTCGCGCAAACAGTCCAGCACCTCGATCACAGCCGCCCTGCTGCGCGGATCGTTGTACAGCACACGCGCCAGTTCGACCTCGTCCCGCACCCGCCGGTATCGCCATCCGGACCGTTCAGGGGCCGCCGGATCGGTATCCGACGGTTGGGCGGTTTCGTCGTGTCGCGCGCGATCTCGAGCGATCCCCGACTCAGGTCGAGTTGCCGCGACATCCTTTTCGGCCGAGGTGGGGGATGTGTGGTGCTCGGGTGCGAATTCGGGACCTTCCCGATCGGCGGGAGGCCCTTGGATTTTATGGGGGTGGCGAAGATGTAGGTACCTGGGAAGTGGTCGCCGAGTGGGGGCGAGGATGCCGTTGTTGTTCGAGTAGTAGGCGGCGAAAACCTTTTCGACGTGCTGATACGAGGGTTTCCATGCGTTCTCGCCGTTCTCGTCGCCATTGAAGTTGCGGACGTGGACGGTTGCGTTGTCGGGATCGTCGATGAGGGTGTCGAAGACCAGGACCTCACCTTCTACACCGACGAAGGTATAGGGGTGGGCGTTCGTGCCGTCGTCGACGACGATGACGGCCATATCGATACCGTTTCCCTCGGCGCGGACGGTTTCGGCCACGGCGGGGAAACGCGGATCGCCGTCGTATGTGACCGGCCGCAGTTGAGCGCCGAGAATGGCCTCGACAGGCTTCCAGTTCTTCTCGGAATCCCACCGAGGGTCGGTGTCGTCGGGTTCGGGCGAGCCGTCATGGACCAGTGCCAGGGCCCGGAATACCCGGGAGAGGTGGATAGCGCAGTTCTCGATCACCGCCGGAGGCAAGGCCGGATCGTCACCGGTCGACTTCGACGCCTTCTTCGAGCCGCGGGTGTGCCACGCGAGTGCTGTCGAAGCCACCGCCGCAGCGCCGAAGATGCCGGCGTTCATCCATCCGGTCGCGGCACCGCCGATCGTCGACAATGCGTAACCGCTGAGGAAACCGCCCAGGATGCCCCCGGTGTAATTCACGATATCCACCGCGGACATTGCCCCACCGATGGACTCCTGGGGGACCACCTCGGCCTGGTATTGGAAGAACTTCTTGTTGTTGAGCCAGATAACCGAGCCGACGGCCGCCGAGGCGGGCCCCAGAATCCACGGGTTGGTCGTGGTCGCGTACCCGGCCATGAGCGCCGCCCACGCCGTCATCGTGACCGGATGTGTCCACTTCAAGGAGAGACGATCGATAACTCGTTGCGGTGTGAGCGCCGTCAACAGCAGGCCCATGCTGCTCGACGATGCGAGCAAACCCGTCGTGGTTGCCGAATAGCCCGCGGTATTGGCGATATCCGCGAATTGCACACCGGATGCTATGGCTCCGAAACCCCATGGCAGCAGAAGCAGGACGTTGCCACGTAGATAGGTGTCCTGCCACATGGCGCGGGCACCGTCGAGCAGGCGAGGGCGCTGCGCATTCTGCGGTGTGATCGGGGGGAGCTTGCTCAACGTCCCCAGGTTCGCCGCGTAGAACGCGCTGCTCGTCCAGAACGGGAGCGCCGGCGTGATACGCCCCAACACCGGACTGATGAACCTGCCCACCGCCCCGGAGGCCTGGCGCTCCAGCAGCTGAAGCGTTATCGCGGTGCTCTTGTCCTCGTCCGTTGTGACCAACGAGCGACCGTAGACCGCCGAACTGGCCCTACCGAAGGTATCGGCCACCCCGATGACGAGCGAGGCCCCGATGACGGCCTCCAACGCACCCGGCAACCCGGCGATGATCCATCCTCCGGCAATACCCGTGGTCGCCAGACCGGTCGCGGCTGCGATTCGTATCGTGCGGCGGTTCTCGAACCGGTCGGCGACGTACCCGGCGGGGAGCAGAACACCCAGCACGGCCATCTGGGTCGCGGAAGTCGTGATGCCGGTCAGCTGCGAGGAATCACCCAGCTGCTCGACCAGCAGCGGGACGTAGGAGGAGAGCCCGACGCTGCCCACGGCGGAGAGGGTGGTGCCGGTGTACAGCACGGCCAGGTTCGGGTTCTTCGGCTTGGCCTTACCGCGAATCCATTCCAGGAAACCGGTTCTCGCCGCGGCCGCGGCTTCCTCGTCGGGGGATGTCTCATCGTCACCGTCGACCGGACGGTTGCCGGTGTCCGGTTCGCCGTCGGGATCGCCCGAGTTGCGCTCGGCGAGCGGCCCGTCCGGCGTGAGCTCGCCATCGTCCCGACCCGGCTCTCGCTTATCCGCCGGATCCGAGCCGCCGCTTTCGGGATGGGCCCGTACGTCCTGTGACGGGGTCGCCGAGGGCGGGGCGGGCGTCGAGTCCAGGTCGGAGGTGGCGTTCTCGTCCGGTGCATCCGGATTGTGGGTAGGCCTGTTGCCGGAAGTGGGCACGGTCGGATCGGGTTCGCCTTCGGGTCGGCGTTCGTCTCCGGACCATTCCCGGCCGTCCGGGTGATGGTGATAGGCCAGGGACAGGTCGGGGCCGGCTGTCGCCGCGTTACCGCTGAACGGCCGCCGACGCCGCCGAGAGTTCGGACGTTCGAGAATTGCGGCACGGGGATCTTCACGAGGGACGTAGTGGGTCGAGGAGCCGGGTTGATCGTCCGGCATAACAGTGGGAGCTCCACCGCCCGTCCCACCCGCGTGCGGGGTGTGCAGTTCGAACCAGGTGGTCTTACCACCCTCTTTCGTGGTGAACCCGTGCGCATCCGACAGCAGAGCGACGAACGCGCCGCCACGGCCCCGCTCCGCCTCCCAGGCGGGCATACCGGTGTGTGTCGGAGCCACTTCGCTTTCGTCGCTCACCTCGAAGCGGGTCGTGTAGGCATTGTCGGTGTCCGTGGCGGCGGCGACGACCTCGACCGGACCTCGGGTGTGACGCAACGAGTTCGCCACCAACTCCGAGACCAACAACTCCGCGGTGTCGATCTGGTCTGTGGTGAGCCAGGGAAACTTCCCATGCAATGAGCGCACCCATTCGCGCGCTCGAGCGACCCCTCTGACCCGGGCGCCTTCCTCCCCCAGGACGCCGACGTCCTCGCCCTCCCGACGCACCACGAATCGTTCCGGCGACGGCACGGCGGAAGGACGGGCCTTCTTTTTGGCCTTCGGACGAGCGGCCGGTGTCGGTGTGGGTTGTTGTGGTGGTGGGGCGGGTTGGGGGTGGGGTGGTTTGCGGCGGCGTGGTCGGTTGTCGTTGTTGTCGGTGGGTGTGCCCATCAGGGGGGTGGGCGGTGTGGGTGTGATCGGTGGGGTGGGTGGGGGTGCCAGTTCGGTGGGGGGGAGGCCGCCGGTGTGGGGGATGCCGGTGTGGTCGTTGCGGTAGTCGAGGCTGTCGGGGTGGAGTTGGGGTGGTCGGGTGGGGTCGTGGGGTGCGCCGGGGGTGTGGGGGTCGGGGTGGGTGGGGTAGTGCGTGGGTGTGGGGGTGTGGCGGGCGGGTGGTGTGGTGGCGGGAGGTGGGTGTGGG
>NZ_BAGE01000125.1 GCF_000308675.1 Nocardia paucivorans NBRC 100373
TGATCTGCCCCCCCTGTTTCCGGGCCATGGTTGTGAGAGTTGAGGCAGAGTGATCCGCAGGAGGTCATGAGGCCGAAGTCGTTCGGGGACAGGCCAGTGGTATCAGCGCAGTCCTTCTCCGGTGTTGGTGAGCTGGGTGTCGTGGTCGGTGGTCTGGATCTTGCCGAGAGTAGCGCGGTAGATCTCACGCACGAGTTCGGCCAGTTCGATGTGTTGTTGCAGCATTCGACGGCGTCGACGACTCCATCCGACCGGGTTGCTCCCATTGAGAGCTGGACGTGCCTCGCCCGCTCCAGGCGATTCCGGATCAGCTCATCCGGCCGGACTGCTATGTGGGAGGCACGGAATCATCCGGCGACAGCTCGACGAAGGCGTTCGCAATCGCGGCCACGACATTGAGTTGAACCGGTCCTTCGGCGCGGAACCACAGCAGTGGCGGCAGCGCTGCGGAGCGGATCGTGTCGATGTGCAGTTGGGCCGGCCATGGTTCGTCGGCCGGTGGCAGTACCGTCGCTGTCACGTCGTCGAGTGGTTCGGCTCCTGGGCCGGGGAGTCGCCCGATTTCGAAGTAGTACACGTCCTGGAAGGACAGGATGATATCCGGCTTGGCCGGACCCCACCGCAGGCCGATATCGAGTGCGTCGGTTTCGTCGATTTGCGACAGGGTCAGGCGGTCGACCATGTACCCGACACACAATGGTGCCGCGAGGCGGATCTGTTCGAAATGCTTCATCGGATCACCATCTCTCCGGTCGAGTGTTCCTGGGTCTCGGTTCCGCCTGGAAGATATCGCGGTCGGTAGCTTTTCTGGTTCGGTCCCGGACTGACCTTGGGGCCGAATCGCTGCACTTCGCCGTTCGGGCGGATCCAGATCTCGCTTTTGTCCTTGGCCCGGTAGCGCCGGTATCCGCCGGCGGTCTCCGATTTGAAGGTGAATCCGCTGCGTGACATCTCGGCTTCGGCTCGCTCGAGTGTGTGTCCATGGAGGTCGGGCACCTTGGCCACCAGTGCGGACGGCTTTGCTGTTCGCGGCGCACGATCGGTGCGGGTGGGGAGGTCTCGATCGAAAACCGAACCGTTCGAGGTACGGCCTGTCGGCAGTAGGTCTACTGCCGACATGGTTTTCCGGGCGTTCTGCTCGGCGAGTATCAACGTTTTCGGTGCAGCGGCGGTCTTCGAGGCCAAGCTTTCCAGGCCGAAACCATGCTTGCTGCTCTCCTTGGCCAGTCCGGCCAGCTGCTGTGCGACGTTCTTCATCGCCCGGGCGAGTAGCCCTCCGGGGTTCAGCGGTTTGTAGAGGTTCAGTTGTTTGTAGGAGTCCATCTGTGCCGCCGATTCCCGGGCGCATTCTCTCGATTCGCTGGTTGTACCTGTCCACCAATGAAGACGTTGGGTGGCGCTGATTCGTTACCGCCGAGCGGAACGAGACTGCCCACTGTGCCGATGATATAGGTCGATGGCATAACAGCGATCTCCGAAATCGGCTGCTCAGCGCACGGCCACCAAGATGGAACCGGTTACCGTAAAGCAAGTCTTCTGTCTCGAAAATCCTTCCGCTAGAACGATTTCGATTGAATCGACGCGGTCGCCGAGTTGGTCGGGATCATCGATATTCACTTGTGGAGAAGCCGAGCGGTTCTCGCCGGCCCGGCCGGCGTCTGTTATTCGAATTACTGTTGTCGCTGAATGTCGTTCTGTGCGTTTTCCGACACGGCGCCCCTTGCATCCGGCGCGGTTCGCTGATCAGGTAGGTGGGCTCCAGCCATCTTCCCATGGGCTGCGGTGCGAGATTTCCCCACTATGGCCCTAGGTGGAAACAGGATTGGCTTTGGCCCTATCCTGTGTCAATCTGCTGATCTCAGCAGATGCTTGACAGTTTGTCGTCAGGAGATGCTCGACTCCTCGTCGGACTTGACGCCAGCTCCGGTGATGTAGGACTGCGTGATGGGTTCGGTGCTGCGGTGGGCCGGACGGGGGTGCTGCCAACCCCCGTAGGGGCGATGAGGACCCCATGGCAAAACCGCAGGAAATACTCTGTCGGAGGTCGGATTTCGGGAGCCTTGTGCAGTGGACCGTCGGTAGTGTCGATGTTTTCGGCGTGTCGCTGCAATGATCTTGTTTTTGGGTGATCGTCGATGGTGCGGGCTGGTTGGTTCTCTTGGGTATCGCGTCGTGGGTTCGTTTCTGGTGGGCGAGTGTAGGTCAGGACATTGTTGTAGGTGTGGTTGATGACTGCTTCGACGGCCGTGCGGATTCGACGGCCGTGCGGAAGCGTCGGTATCGGGTTGGGCTGAGATCGGCTTCGAATTCGTCCGGTGGGGCAGGTCAGGCTGTCACCTATCTGTGTGGCAGTCCCGACTGGTAGAAGAAGGTTTACCCATCGTCGCTGGGAGGATGGTCGGGGGTGTCAGCGCAATCCTTCTCCGGTGTTGGTGAGTTGGGTGCCGGTGTCGTGGTCGGTGGTTTGGAGTTTGCCGATGGCGGCGAGGTAGGTGTCGCGCATGAGTTCGGCCAGTTCGATGTGTTGTTCCAGGCGTTTAACGGCGTTGTCGTCGGCATTGTCGCCACCACCGACGGCCTTTCGCTGGAACTTGTCCTGTATGGAGAGAGCAGAGGGTAGGCCGCCGAAACCTGAAAGACGGCTAAGGTTTCGAGCATTTACAATTTGGTGCTGAAGCTTCAGACGGTAGTTCTCGCAGGCTTGTGCCAAATCTGCACCAACGCCCTCTTCCAGCCGCATCTCGCCGTTGATCGCTTGTTGTTTGAACTGCTGCCACTGCTGCAGTTCGTTTTGAACGTCCTTTGTCATGGCGCCCCTGTTTTGGATTCCGTGCAGTTTCCGTACCTATTTGGGTAGGTGGGGTTCTATCGCGGTGGCATACTGCATGGCGATTGCGCATATATCGCCGTTGCTGGGATCGCCTTCCATCCAGGTGGCGTTGATCTCGAACATCCCTTGTTGCGCGGAGAACGAGACGTAGCAGCCCACATCAGGATCGGACTTGTCTCGTGAGAAGACCGCGGGTCGGCCACCAACGGTGGTTTCTCGGATATCGGTGTGGTTCTTGTTTGTCCGAGTCTCGTTCAGCGTATGGCTGGTAGAGAACACAGCTACTGCGTACTGCAGATGCTTGGGTGTCCAGTTGCAAACGCGCCACGACGTCGGTCCTTCTGGGGCGTTGGTCACGACATTCTTGGATGCAGGATCCAGTCCCATGGATGCCAGCACATCGTCGCTGATCTGGGTGCACGGGTCGAAAACCACGATTTTGTCGATGTCGCGGGTGGTGGTGGGGGTTGCGGTGGTCGACTTGCCTTCGATCGCGCCGCACCCGGATGCAAGGGCTGCCACCGTTGCTGCAAGCAGTGTGGTGCGTAGTGCGGTGGTGATGCGCATGGATCTCTCCCCGTGGGCCGTGGTGCGGGATTCCCCCCGACATGACTATATGACGCACCCTGGCCGGCTTCGGTTCCCTCCCGTTTCGAGGTCCGGTGGGCAGGTAACGGGCCCGAGGGAATGGGGTGGAGAGAAGGCGATTTGCGCTGATAGCGCGGTTCCTCGAGGGGCTGATGAGGACCCCATGGTAGAGCCGCAGGTAAATGCCTTGTCGGAGGCGGGCTTTCGGGGGTGTTGTGCAGTGGACCGTCGGTAGTGTCGATATGTTCGGCGTGTCGCCGCAATGAGCTTGTTGTCGGATGGTCGTCGATGGTGTGGGCTGGTCGGCTCCCCCTTGGAGCTCGCGTCGTGGGTTCGTTTCTGGTGGGTGAGTGCAGGCCAGGACATTGTCGTGGGTGTGGTCGACGGCCGTGCGGAAGCATCGGTGTTGGTGACCTGACCCCGTTGGTTCGGTCCGCGTGATCTGGCTTCCTGCGCGGGGTCGGATCAGGTGGACCACATCGCGGGGATCCGCTACTTCGTCGGCCTAGAGCGGGAGCCATGCATGTGAGGTGGGTTCGGAGAAGGCGGTGTCGATGATCCGATCGAGATGGGTGGTCGGCTATGGATTGTCGGTCGCGGTGCTGTTGAGTCGTGGTAGGACCGTGCGGCCCGCGATGATGTCGCAGACCGGATGGAGGGCGTCGCGGGCGGTTGCGGGGAGATGGTCGAGTTCTGGGATGAGCAGTGTGGTGATGCCGTCGTGGAGGAGGGCGGTCAGGAGGCGAAGGTGGTCACGGGGGGAGTCGGCCAGCATGACGCGGGTGAGAGTGTAGCCGTGGGCGATCGCGGACAGGCGTAGTCGGACGGTGTCGAAGCCGAGGTCGGGGCTGAGGTCTTCGCGTAGGTAGCCGACGGCAAGCCGGTGGGTGCGGAGTGAGGTGTGCGTGGGTTCGTCGGGTACGGGTGGATGGGAGTTGGGGGTCACGTGGTCCTTTTCCTCGTGAGTCGGTGGGTGCCGGAGCGAAGGGAGTTGCTTGTTCAGGCCGGTCTGGGGGAGGAGTGGGTCAGCGGTAGAGGAGTTCGCAGGGGAGTCCGGGGAGGATGGTCGCGAGGCCCGGTTGCCGGGTGGTTCCACTCGGCCGGGAACAGATGGGCGGCCGAGCGGCGGGCGTCGTACAGGAAGACGCTGAGGTGTACATCGGGGTCGTCGGAGCGCGATGGGGGAGGGATCGGTCGCGCCTTCATCGAGGGTGTCGAGGAGGGTTTTCAGGGGTGATGGGAGGACACCGTGGGCGGGGTTGATCCACCGACGGTAGGTGCGGAGACGCCCGGGTGAGGGGGGTGCCACGGTGTCTTGGGGTGGGACGGTCCGAGAGTTGGTGCGTAGCAGGATGTGGGAGTAGGGCGAATGGTCTGCGGCCTCGGTTGGATACGAGGTCGAGAAGGTGTAGCGGCGAGAGCGATGCCGCAGGGTCGAGTCGGCGAGGGAACGGGCCGACGGGGATTCTCGTGTGGCATGGCCGCGTTGTTCCAAAGTGGTGAGCGTCTGGAGGCGGCCTCCCCGGGTGATCGCGATTCTGCCGGATTCGTCTCTGTGACAGGACAGTCCGCATACGGTTCGGTAGTGGTCGTAGCGTCCGAGTGCCCTGTTCTCGGTGGGTATGGACATCAAACTCCCTGGTATTTATGGTTTTGAGTACGCCCGGACCGAAGGCGGATCGGTACGGGGTGGTGGAGGGGATATCGGTATTGCCACCCCTGCCGGGCGCGGGTTCAGGACAGCATGTCCGTGTCGTGTGGTTGCTCGATTGCGTTCTTTCCGTGGAAATCTCATCGAAACCGCAGGACAGAACCCGTTTGAAGCGCGTGTTCGATGCAGTAATCGCTGCGTGGAAAACCAGAATGGGGGCTCGTGACTGGAGCCCGGTGGGTGGGTCCACCGGTTGTGAGAGTTCTGATGCACCAGAATGGGTGCAGAAGGAGACGATCACACCATGTCACGACGTCGGCACACGCCCGAGCAGATCATCCGCAAGCTCCGCGAGGGAGAACGGCTGCTCGGTGAGAACTTCACGATCGAGGACGTGTGCAAACACCTCGAGATTTCCGATGCGACCTGGCATCGCCGGCAGAACCAGTACGGCGGCATGAAATCCGAGGACGCCAAGAGGTTGAAAGAGCTCGAACGTGAGAACGCCCGGTTGAAGCGGATGGTCGCTGATCAGGCCCTCGATATCGACATGCTCAAGGAGCTGAACCGGGGAAACTATTGAGCCCGGACCGTCGCCGCAGGGCCGTGCAGGTTTTGCGGGACCGGTTCGGGGTCTGCGAGCGCCGGGCGTGCCGGGTCGCCGGGCAACCCCGCTCGACACAGCGCCGCCGGCCTACGGTTGCCGAGACCGAGCGGTTGCCGACCGGGCGGCTTCGCGAGATCTCACGAGCGCATCCGCGGTGGGGACGGCGCAAAGCTCACGCTCTGTGTCGGGCCGAGGGGTTGGTGGTCAACCGGAAACGCACCCGCCGGTTGTGGCGTGAGCACGGGTTGAAACGACCTGTCCGGGTGCGTAAGAAGCGACGGATCGGTGCGGGTCGACATCAACGGCTGCGTGCGTCGCGGCCGGATCGGATGTGGGCGCTGGATTTCCAGGTCGATGTCACCGCCGACGGACGCCAGGTCCGGTTTCTCAATATCGTGGACGAGTTCACCCGCGAGGCTCTGGCGGTGACTGCGTTCCGGTCGTGCACCGCTGATCAGCTCGTCGCTGTGCTCGACGAACTCGTCGCCGCGACCGGCCGGAAACCGGAGCATATCCGGATGGACAACGGCACCGAGATGACCGCACACGCCATGACCGACTGGTGCCGGTTCACCGGCGTCGACCCCGCGTTCATCGACCCCGCCTCACCATGGCAGAACGGGATCTGCGAATCGTTCAACGGCCGATTCCGCGACGAATTCCTGACCTGCGAGCAGTTCCGCTCGCTGACCGAAGCCCAAGTCCTTGCCGAGGACTGGCGCATCGAGTACAACACCTACAGGCCACACGGATCGCTGGGCTTCCTCACTCCCGAAGCGTTCCGGCAGCAATGGACACCGACCGAGTTCAACCAACCGCAACTCGCATGATCGGTGGATCCCCCATCGGGGCCCAGTCACCACGAACTCGTCGAATCCGGAGGTTTCGATCGGCGGGATCACCGACATCCGGGCCTGACCGAGATAGCCCTGCACGAGATCGATTCCATTGGCGACCATCTGGAACGACAGCGGCAACAGTGTGGCCTTGTTGGTGTAGTCGATGGTGGCCTGCATGGCAGCGGTGGCGGTTCGACCACCCCACTTCTCGGTGAGGATGGTTTCGATTTCCCTACGGAACTCGTCGATGGCGGTGCCGGTGGCCTCCTGCAGTCTGCGCCAACCATCGGCGCCGGCATTGATATCGCTCTCCTTGACCGGTCCCTTGTCGGCGAACTCGCCCTGACCGTTCAACGCTTCCCAGATCTTTGTGTGCGACCAGGTCTTGAACGCCTCTCGAGGAGCTTGCGCAGGCGCGTATTCCCCCGTGAAACCCTGACTGATGCGGGCCCACTCGGAAGTGATGATCCGGCGGTCACCGGTCCACTGCTGTTCCCCCGCCTCGCGGGCACGATTGGCATTGTCCTGGTTCTCGCGGGATTGGCTGTAGTTGTCGACAACACCCGCCACACCGCTCGCAACGGCGGCGATGGCGGCACCGACCCCCAGGATCGCCGGTAATGGCATTAGCGCAGTCCCTCCCCGGTGTTGGTGAGCTGAGTACCAGTGTCCTGGTCGGCACTCCGAAGTCTGCCGATGGCGGCGAGATAGGTATCGCGCATGAGCTCGGCGAGTTCGATGTGTTGTTCCAGGCGTTTGACGGCATTGTCGTCGGGATTGTCGCCACCACCAACGGCCTTCTGCTGGAACTTGTCTCGTATGGCGATAGCGGACGGCAGGCCCCCGTAGCCCGAGAGGTGGTCGAGCCCTTCTGCATTATCCTTCAACCTGACCAGTTTTAAGCGATAGTTATCGCATGCTGTGCTAAGTGCTTCGCCGATACCCTCCTCCAAGTGCATCTCACCGTTCATTGCCTGCTGCTTGAACTGCTGCCACTGCTGTAGTTCGTTCTGCACATTTTCTGACATCTATGTCCTCTGCTTCAGATCTGGTTCTGCCATGCGGTGCAGTCACTCAGGGAGGTGAGGTTCAAGCGCAACAGCGTGTTGCATGGCAAGTGCACAAACATCCTTCTTATTGGAGTTGTCATCGAGCCAGGATGCGCGGATTTCGAACATTCCCTGTTGTGCGGAGAACGAGACGTAACAAGCACTGCGGTCGGTATCTGACTTATCGCGGGAGTAAAGGGCTGGTCTCCCCCCAACAGTGGTCTCACGAACGTCGGTGTGATTCTCGTTATTGCGGGCCTCATCGAGCGTATGGCTAGTAGAGAACACTCCGATTGCATACTCCGGGACAGATGGTGTCCAAGAGCAGACACGCCACGACGCAGGCCCTGTTGGCGCATCTGTCACCACGCTCTTTGAAGAGGGGGTTAGACCTACGGAGGTCAGAACCTCATCGCTGATCTGGGTACATGGATTGAAGACCACGATGTCGTCGATGTCGCGGGTTGTGGTGGTAGGGCCTTGGTTGGCGGCTTCCCCGCTCTCGAGTACGCCACACCCGGAGGCGAGTGTTGCTACCGCTGCCGTGAGCAGCGTGGTGCGTAGTGCGGTGGCGATGCGCATGGATTTCTCCCCGTGGGCCGTGGTGCGGGATTTCCCCGTCATGACTATAGGACGCAGCGGGGTCCGCAACGGTTCCCTCGATTTTCGACAGCATCGACCGAAGGGAGGGGGCCGTGTGAGGTGGGCCGAGAAGGGGAGAAGTATCCGTTTCGACCGGCGGCCGGCTGGACCTGGTGGCCGCATTGTTGTTGGCACAGAGGAAGACAGGTCTCGATGACCCGGTCGAGGTGGTTGGTCGGCTATGGATTACCGCTCGCGGTGTTGTCGAGTCGCGGTAGAACAGTGCCGCCCGCGATGATGTCGCAGGTGGAGCGCAGGGCGACTCGGGTGGTTTCGGGGAGATGGTCGAGTTCCGGGAGGAGCAGTGCGGTGATGCCGTCGTGGAGGAGAGCGGTCAGTAGGCGAGGGTGATGGCGTGGGGAGTCGGCCAGCATGACGCGGGTGAGGATGTAGCCGTGGGCTATGGCGCACAGGCGTAGTCGGACGGTGTCGAAGCCGAGATCGGTGCTGAGGTCTTCGCGTAGGTAGCCGACGGCGAGCCGGTGGGTGTGGGATGAGACGTGCGAGGGTCCGCCGGGGGCGGGCGGATGGGAATCGGGGGTCATGTGGTCCTTCATCGTTGATCGGTTATCGCCGGAAAGAAAGGAGCGGGTTGTTCGAGTCGTCGGAGCGGTGGGGATCAGAGGTAGAGCCGTTCGCAGGGGAGTCTGGGCAGGTTGGCCGGTGGGTCGGGAAGGGTGATCGCGAGGCACGCTTGCCGGGTGTTCCATTCGACGAGGAACAGGTGGGCGGCCGAGCGGCGGGCGGCGTAGTCGAGGCGGGTGTCGTACAGGAAGACGCTGAGGTGTACATCGGGGTCGTCGGAGCGCGATGGGGGAGGGGTCAGTCGCGCATTCACCGAGAGTGTCGAGGAGAGTTTTCAGGGTTGGTTGGAGGACATCGGGGGCGGGGTTGATCCACCGACGGTAGATGCGGAGGTGGCCGGTTGAGGGGAGTGCCACGATGCCTTGGGGTGGGACGGTCTGGGAGTTGGTACGTAGCAGGATGCGGGAGTAGGGCGAATGATCCGCGGCCTCGGTCGGATACGAGGTCGAGAAGGTGTAGCGACGAGAGCGATGTCGGAGGGTCGGGCCGGTGAGGGGACGGGCCGACAGGGATTTTCGTATGGCTTGGCCGCGTTGTTCCGGAGTGGTGAGCGTCTGGAGGTCGCCTCCTAGGGTGATCGCGATTCTGCCGGATTCGTCTCTGTGACAGGACAGTCCGCATACGGTTCGGTAGTGGTCGTAGCGTCCGAGTGCCCTGTTCTCGGTGGGTATGGACATCAAACTCCCTGGTATTTATGGTTTTGAGTACGCCCGGACCGAAGGCGGATCGGTACGGGGTGGTGGAGGGGATATCGGTATTGCCACCCCTGCCGGGCGCGGGTTCAGGACAGCATGTCCGTGTCGTGTGGTTGCTCGATTGCGTTCTTTCCGTGGAAATCTCATCGAAACCGCAGGACAGAACCCGTTCGAAGCGCGTGTTCGATGCAGTAATCGCTGCGTGGAAAACCAGAATGGGGGCTCGTCACATGTCAGAACTCGGAAGTACTCTGCCGCGACGGCAACTCGGGCGTTACCTGCGAGACCTGCGGTTGCAGACCGGAATGACGATTCCGGAGGCAGCGCGGAGAATCGACCGTGGAGCGAGCACGCTCCAACGGATCGAGACCGGGCAGTCGGAGCGGATACGGGTGCCTGACGTGCGGGATCTGTGCGGCATCTACAACGCAAGTGAGACGGAAACCGAAGCGCTGGTGGGGCTGGCGCAGCAGGCTGCTGTCAAGTCGTGGTGGCACGAGTTCGGGAGCTTGATTCCGGACAACTTCGATGTGTACATGGGGCTGGAAGCTGCGGCCTGCCAGTTGACCTCGTATGCACCTGACGCTGTGTTGGGTCTCTTGCAGACGCCAGACTATGCCAGGGCTCTGCTGAATGCTGCTCTACCCCAGGAGCGTTCGGAGGGTGTAGAGCAGCGCCTTCAGATGAAGGTGAAACGTCAAGGGCTGCTCACGCGCAAGAGGCAGCCGACTACATTGCGGGTAGTTCTCATGGAGAGCGCGATCCGCCGGCTCGTGGGGAGCCCGAGAATCATGTCTTCGCAGCTCAGGCATATAGCTGACATGTCAACCCGGCCCAACATCACGGTCCGTCTGTTGCCTTTCAGTGCTGGTATTCCCCTGGGTGACCCCATGGGGCCGTTCACGATCCTCGATTTCGGTACGGACAAGAGAGGCACGCAGATCGAACCGCCGGTTGTCTACCTGGAGAGCTATACCGGTGACCTGTATTTGGAGAAACCCAGTGATGTCCGCCGCTACTATGAGGCACACCAAGCGCTGAGGGACGCAGCGCTGGACGAAACCGCAAGTAGGGCTCTGCTTCGGCGGGTAGCAAAGGAGTTTGTCGCGTGAGTGGGAAGTACGATGTCGATCTATCCGGAGCGGTATGGCGGAAGAGTTCCTACAGTTCAGCTACCAAAGACTGTGTTGAGGTTGCCTTCCTTGACCGGGAATTGGTTGGTGTTCGCGATTCCAAGAACCCGGATGGTGAGGCCTTGATCTTCACTCCGAGTCAGTGGGACGGCTTCATCCGCCATCTGTCTGGTAATCGATGATCGCTGATCGTGGCGGACTGTGCACAGCCTGCCACGATCCACAGCTTCTTTCGATCCTCTTGTCATGCTTGTCTTGTCGGAGACAAGCTCAAAGTTCCGGTTGGATGTGTGGGCTCGACTTGTCGCGGTTCGGCTGCTTCGCCAGAATGCCCAGGTGGCGCATGCTGATCTGACTGCCGTGCGATGGCGGGAACTGAGCGATGAATCGGCGACGAGGGTCGCGAGTGCGATTGCCCGCGAGAACGATGTGGAGCTGGTCGGCATCCACTTCCACGAGTACGCGGGCCGGCGACAGCGTATCGCCCTGTTCGACCGTGCGGGTATGCGGTTGGCGTTGGTTCCGGGTGGCCGGGTGCGATTGGGTTATGACGGGAGCAGGTTCGTCCCGTCGCCGCACCAGGCGGCCGACTTCGCCGAGAGCGCCGAGGAGTACGGCCTGCCCGGGATCACGGAGTTCGTCGATGCGATGACCTCTCCGGAACGGGTGGTGGAACTTCCCGCGATGCTTGTGGGGGTCGAGGCGCTGGAACCGTGCCTGGAGAGTGTGCCGGTCGATGATCCTCGGGTCCTGGAGTTGGCTGCCCGGTCCGGTTCTCGACCCAATGGCACGGTCGGCATGATGGGCCCCGACGGAAGTCTGAAAGTCGAGCTCGACGAACGGGGACAGGTGCGTCGGGCCAAGGCGGTGAAGCAGGTGTCCTATGAACAGGCGTTGGCGAAGGCGGCTGCGTCGGGAGTGCGGGCGAGCAGCCCGGACGAGTGGGAATACGCCTGTGGTGCCGGCGCGCCCACCCTGTTCCGGTGGGGTGACGACAGTCCGGTCGACGGTTATCCGTTCGATCATTCGACAGGCCCGCATCGGGAGCCGAACCTGTGGGGTCTGATGATCGGTCAGGATCCGTATCGGCACGAGTTCACCACGGAGCCGGGCATCGTCTGCGGTGGTGACGGTGGTGGTGCCACCTGCGGCGGAACCGGATTCTTCCTGGGGTGGCTCACCTTGGCCACCGCCTACCGGGACAAGGACTTCGGGGCGTGGGTCGGCTCCGATGATCAATCCGTCACCGAACTGCTCATCCGTCCGGTCGTCGAGTTGGCCTGAACGGTTCGAGCGTATTCCCCGCTCGCCGGTATATCGGTCTCGGTAATCCCGTTACCAGGTGTTTCGCTGCTTATCGCTCGAGGCGGGCCCGTACGGGCCGTTGCGGATCGTGATGTTATCGGTTCGATTCGGTTCGGGTGGGTTGATATGGTGGCGGGGTGAATTCCCCGGAGGCGTCCAGACGGTAGCCGCTCGGCCTGTGGGTCGGGCGGCGTTGTGAGTGTGTTTCCCGCCGGTCGTCGAGCGATCGGTGCGGTTCGTGCATCTCGTAACGCCGGATGATGTCGGTTTCTTGCTATCGGGTGAGGGTTCGCCCGATTCGGCAACTCGTTCCGGGCGCCGTGGGTATGACGGCGGTGCCCTGTATCCGGGGAGTGTCTTCTGATGCCCATTGTGGTGTTCGTGCTGGCTGTCGCGGTTTTCGCGCAGGGCACATCCGAATTCATGGTTTCGGGACTGCTGGAAGAGATCGCGGTCGATATCGGCGTCTCGGTTGGCGCTGCCGGGCTGTTGGCCTCGCTGTTCGCGGCCGGCATGGTGCTGGGGGCGCCGGTGATGGCGATGGCGGCGGGTCGGTTGCCTGTGCGGTATTCGGCCACAGCGTTTTTGGGGTTGTTCTGTGCGGCTCATGTCGTCGGGGCCGTGGCGACCGGGTTTGCGCTGCTGCTGGTGACGCGTGGTGTCGCGGCGGTCGCCAATGCCGGTTTCCTGGCGGTTGCGTTGGCCGCGTTGCCGAGGATGGTCGGGCCGGCGAAAATCGGTCGCGCGACCTCGGTGGTGGTGTCCGGGGTGACGGTGGCCTGTATCGCCGGTGTTCCGGCGGGCACGCTGTTGGGCCAGGTCTGGGGTTGGCGTTCGGCGTTCTGGGCCGTGGCCGTTATCGGCGCGGCAGCGCTCGTGCCGGTGTGGGTGATGCTCGGGCGTGATGTGCGTGAGGGTGAGGCGTCGGACGGGCAAGCGCCCTCGATGCGACGGGAATGGTCGGTGCTGCGGCACCGGCAGGTCCTGATCGCCATCGCGGCGGGGGTCCTGGTCAATGCCGCGACCTTCGCCGGATTCACCTATCTCGGCACCATCACGACCGGTATCGCCGGCGGCGAGCGGTGGGTTGCGGTGGTGCTGGCCCTGTTCGGTATCGGCTCGTTTCTCGGTGCGACGGTCGCCGGCCGCTACAGCGACCGTTATCGGCGGCAGATCGTCGTGGTCGGGACCGCCGTATCGGTCGGGGTCTGGCTCGCGGCCGCCGTGGTCGCGCACTCGCTGGTCGGGGTGATGGTCATGTCGATGGTGGCGGGCGCGGTCGCGTTCGGTGTCGGTTCGACCTTGATCGCGACGATCGTGCAGACCGCCGCACCGACTGCTCCGCGGATAGCGGGCGCGTTGGCGACCACCGCCCTCAATATCGGCGCCGTTATCGGCCCCGCCGGTGCCGGTCTGCTCGTCGACCGCACCGAGCAGCCGACCACGGCGCTGTGGTGCAGCGCCGTCTTCACCGCCGCAGCGGTGGGGGTCGCGGTGCTCGGCCTGTCTCGGCGTGACACGAGCCCGGTCGAGCAGGTGCGTGTCGACGCACGCTGACGCTCTGTCGTCGGTGGAGGATCGTTGACGGCCGGTTCGGCGGTGTCGGGGCCGCCCGATCGCTCACATCGCCGAACCGGTTGTCGAAGGCATGTCGGGGGCATCGGCCGGGATCGTGACGGCGCCTTGGCGGAGTATGTGGTCGTCGAGGAACGCAACCTCGCGCCGCGGCCGGCGGTGTCGGATCGATGGCCGCCCAGCTCGCGCGTGAGATCGGCGCTTATGGTCGGCGTGGTTCGTCCGGGTGAGCGGGTTCATGCCACCGGCGGCGAACCCACTCACCGGACCGCAACGGGTCACTCGGGAAGCCGGACGGCGGCCGCGGCGAATCGTTCGTGGGCCTCGATGTCGACCTGCCGCATATCCGGGGAGATCTCCGCGCGAACGAATACTTCTCCCGCCTGGAACAACCTCATGATGACGAGCAGCCCGATCGGAATCCACCCCGGTAGGAAGACGAACATCGTCCACTTCGGTGGGCGGATGCCTTGCAGCAGAAGCAGGATCATGACCACGACGCTCAGCGCTGCCAAACCGATCAGCGCGGTTGCCACGCGGCGATAGATCCGGCCGGGACGCAGACATGAGGGGCAGACCGGCCATTCACCGTGCAACACGATATCCGGCCGGGTGTGCTCGACCACGGTCAAACGCCAGATCTGTAGCAGTTTCCCCAGCAGGCGCACGAGGGTGACCTGTTTTCCGCCGCGTCGTGTGGTGTAGAAGGTCATCTGCCCTTCGCGATGCTCCACCGCTTCCCGCCCGTGCCGAGCGCACACATCCGGCAGCGTGTCGGTGATTACGAGATGGTGGGGCGATCCGGGCGCGGAGGGGCCGATTTCCGGGTGAACGGCGAGGTCGAATTTCATACGAGCCACCCCCGTCGGTTGCGTTCTTGGAAGTACTCGTCATCCGCTTCGACGACTTCCGGCGGCAATTCCCGACGAGCCGAGGGCTTCGGGGGTTGGGGCGTTGGGGCGGATGGTTGCCGTGGCGGTGCCTCGGGCTCGGGCGGTCGCTGTGCGGGCGCCTCGGGTGCGGGTGGTTCGTTCCGAAGGCGGTCGAGTTCGCCGCGGCCCTGCTCGGCGAGACGGTGCAACTGCTCGTCGGACAGCCGTTGCGCCGCCTGTAGTGCGCTCGGCAGGGCGCGGTCGAGGAGACGGTTGAAGGCTTCTCCCTGCGCCAGTTCCCGAACGCTTCCCCTACCTGCCAGGATCTCCCGGATCTGGGTCTTCAGACCCGGGTCGGCGGTATTGTCGGCGATGGTCCGGAGCGATCGCGCTAGATGCCGGGAGAGGCCGATATCGCCTCCCGCGATATCGAGCACCGGTTCCTGTCGATTCATGTCACGCTCCGGGGTGGTCGTAGTTGATCGTGGGCAATGGCGGCAGCTCCACGGACATGGTGCTCGCCATCTGCCCGAGCAGCGCACCGTAAAGACCCTGCGCGAGGGTCACCGTCTGGGTGGTGAGCTCCACGACCTTTCCCCATCGGGCGAGCAGCGTCGTGATCTGCAACGCGCTGAGCGCGCCGATACCGACGGCCGGAATCGCGCCGATACCGGTGGACGACAATGCGGCGGCTGCCGCCCACTCGACGGCCAGGATGATGGCGGTGTCGACCAGCCCCTGCAACGCGTTGCCGAGAGCTTGGGCCTGCAAATATGACGACTGGGCGAACCCCTCTATCTTGTTCGACATCTCGGTGAGCGCCGCCGCCTGCGCATCGAGCGCTGTGGTGAGCTGTCCGAAATACTGTCGGGCGCCGTCGGCCGCATTACCGCGCCAGGTGGACTCCACCTCCGCCAGGGCTTCGGTGACGGCGGTGGCGTAGGCCTTGTTGTATTGGGAGAGGTTGTCGATCGCGAAAGCGGCCTGCTGGATCGCCTTCCAATCGCCCGCCCATTTATCGGCGACCCACTCGATGGGGTCGGTGCCGATGAAGGTCTGAAAGACCTGCTGGATCCAGTAGGTCGGCGAGATCGCATTGGCGGTGATGAGGAACTCCGCCAAATCCGGGATGGGGTCTTTCGGCTCCGGTTTCGTGAGGTGCTCGATCGGGGCGGCGCTCATCGTTTCACTTCCGGATAGGTGCGGTCGAGCGCCTCGGCGGTGGACTTATCGGTGGTCCGGTACATGGCGGCGGACTTGGTGAGCTCGTTCGAGGAGGCGGCGGTGAGGCTGCCCAGTTGCGGGTAATTCGAGGTCAGCTTGTCGCGGATATCGTGGACGGCCTGGGCGACGATGGGGATGATTCCGCCGACATCCCCCGGAACATCCAACCATTCCTTCAGGTAAGAGCCGGTTTTCGCCTCGTTGTCGTCGGCGAGCTTCGCCAACTTCCCGGCGAGTACATCCAATGCGGCCGGGTCGACCTTCAACGGTTCGCTCACATGCCCTCCTGCGTGGCGGTCCTGCGATTGCCGTGATCGGCAACCACGAGTCCGGGTGGACCGGCTGTCACCGAGCGCGTGCATAGGTATAGAGGATCGAGAATAGGTCCACGCGCTCATCAGGTATGACGCAGTACGGGGCGGGACGGTTCCACCGACTTCATGGCTGCCGTAACCGGTGGCCACGCGGTTGCTGTGAGTGATGGGCGATGACACGGCCGGTCCCACGATGCGGTTTACTACTATCGCGATTTGCGCGAAAGGCAGGTTCCACGTGTCGAAACGCCCCCGCGCGATCACGATCGCCGTGATCGCCCCGGACCGAGTTGTGCCGGCGATTCCGCGGTGAGCTTCTGCTCCGAGGCGTGGCGGCAGGTCGCCTCGCGACTGGAAAACGCGGCCGGTCGGATCGGCCGGCTCCTGCATCGGAACATCGACGACGGTGTGGTGCAACCCGCCACCACCGCCGCCACCCACCTGCCCGACGAAACCCGGCGAGCCGCCGAACTGCTTCGCGGCTCGCTACGCGATGAGCCCCACTCCCGCGAACAACCCGGTACGAGCCCCGACCTCACGACGCGGCTCAACGATCGCCGGCCCTTGTGCGAGGTGATCGATGGTCGGCAGCGGGAAGTGTTCGGCCACCTGGCGAGTGTCGCTCGATACGACACCCCCGGCGGTGGTCGTATCTGGTACAGCGCGCAGATACACACGCGAGACCCCGCGCACCCGCAGTACCCGGTGATACGGAGCGCGTTCGACCGGTTCATGTCCGAACCCAACGGCCGCGGACGTATCGCCCTCAACGAACAGAACGATATTCCCGACGATATCCGTGAACTCGATCTGGACGACGCGGTCCGGCGAGGCGATCACTATCACGTCAAACGGCTCGCCCTGGAACACGGTATCCGCGGCGAACGCGGCGACGTCGGTCTCACCGACTTCGTCACCACCATCGATCCCGGACGGGAACCGCTCCACCATCTGTGGTATTTCCTCACCCAGGTCAAACGTATGCAAAGAGACGGGTATCCCGAGGATCGGATCATGGCGGAGCTGCGCGAATGGGTGCCCGGCGAGGACGCCCGCCTGCGGGAAAGCGGACGGTGGCCCAATCCCGACGGGCCCCGGCACCTGACATTCGACGGCATGCTCGCCTGGCACGAGAAATATCTCGGCGAACCTTTCGACCCCAATAGGCCCGTGCAGGACATGCTCAACCCGGACAGGATCGATAGCACCAACCCGGTCAACGAGATAGCGCGTTATCGGGTCAACGAACGCGAAACCGCCATCCTGGACTGCATCGACGACCGGAGCAACCGAGGATACGACGTATTCGCCGGTTACGGCGCCGGCCACTACACCATTCAACGCGAGTTCCTGGCCCAGAGATACGGCGAGCCGCTGATATATCGTCCCGGGCAGCTGAGCGGGGAATTGCTGACGGGTGCCACGAACCCGACGCCCGACGATATTCGCCACGGCATCGCCGCCGTGGAAAACCGGATCGCGGAAGCGGACAACCCGGTCGACAAACAGCTCCTGTCGGAGGAACTGCGGACACTGCGACACGAACTGGAACAACGAAGCTGACACCCATCGACACCGGCGGTAGCACCGCGCCCGATGCCGAGCGGTCCGTTTCCGGAAAACTCGACCGGCTGCGGCGATAATCGGTGGCGATGAACTCCGACGACGTATTCACCGAGGACGGGATCGCCGCACCCACCGGCCTGGCCGGTCTGTGGGCCGTTCGGCACGGGCGGAGCACGGCCAACGACCTCTACGCCGACCCGACCGTGGACGCGCCCATCCCCGGGGTGGATGCCGAGGTGGAGTTGTCCGAGCTCGGGGTGGAGCAGGCGACCGCGCTCGGGCACTGGTGGGCGGGAACGGATCGGTCGCAGCGACCCGATCTGGTTTTCTGTTCGCCGTATCGGCGGACCCGGCGGACGTGGGAGATCATGGCGCGCACGGCCCGCACGGTGGACCCGACCCTGGGTGAGGTGCGGGCGCGCATCGACGAGCGGCTGCGCGACCGCGAGATGGGTGTGTTCGAACTGTTCCCACCCGCCGCGCTCCGGGCCCGGGCGCCGGAGGAGGGGGCGCGTCGGGAACGGGTGGGGACCTGGGTGTATCGGCCGCCGGGTGGGGAGTCGTTGGCCGATGTGGTGCTGCGGGTGCGCGGGTTTCTGATCGATCTGGAGCGGGTGGCCGCCGGACGGCGCGTGCTGCTCGTCACCCACGACGCGGTGGTGACCGCCCTCCGGTATATCGCCGCGGGGTTGGGGGCGCCCGCGCCGAAAGGATTGGATCCGGTGCCGAACGCCTCGGTGTCACAGTGGCGAAACGAAGGTGGGTCATTGATCCTCGCCCAATGGGGGAGGATCACGCACCTCGAGGGTGGAACCACGTGATTCGGTGAGGACAACGACCCGGAGATGGACGCGGCGAGCCTGATGCCGTATTCGGAATCGTCGGTGCGGTAATCGCAGCGTCGCGCCCTCGCGCGAATCGATAGGATGTCGACCGCCGTTCGAGCGGTTTGTTTTGCGTACGAATTGTCAAATATCAGGCGGGCATTTCACCCATCCGGGAATGGTGACTGCCCGTTGAACACCAGATCGACCATCCCGGTATGAGAACCGCGCCATGGGCGCGGACAAGGAGGATACGTGCGATTCATCAAAGCCGGCGTCGCCGCCGTGACACTGGCCGCCGCAACCGCGGCCGCGGCAGCTCCGGCATACGCCGACGAGCCCGCGCCCCCGCCGGAAGGGCCGCGTGAGATCATCTCGATCGATATCAACCTGCTGGGATGCTCCATCGGCGCCGGACTGGGCGCCGACCTACTGCTCTCACTCGGAACCGGTTCCAGCGCCGGCTCCGGCTCGTCCGCATCCGTCGGCGTCAACCAGGGCTTGGCGACCCGCCTGCGCGCCGTCGGCTGCCTGCCCTGGGAACGCTGATCCGTCGGGGCCCTGTCGCGCGTTCGGCGGGGCCCCTGGTCGCCGGTCGCGCTGCCTTGTGAATTCCGTACGCACAGATCTGAAAAGCGTTTTCGCGCTATTGTTCTGAGCGGAGAACTCCGGGTTGGGGAGGGCGGCAGTCGGTGGCCACGCAGCAGGAACAGACGTCCCGGCCGGACGATGAGCGGCGCGATACGGAAAGACGGTCCGAGAGACCTTGGTATCGCAAGCCCGAGTGGCTGATCACGACCGTGATCGCGGTGATCGGCATCATCGTGTCGGTGGTGATCGAAGTCGTGTCCGACGACGATCCGGCTCTGCCCCCGATAACGGTTGTGCCCTCGGTGCCGTCGGCCGGCGCGCTCCCGGAGACCACAGCGACAGCCGCGCCCCCGACAACGACTGCGCCGAACGACGATCCACGCTGGAACCGGGTGTACTCGCACGTTCAGTTGGATATTCCGGCTTCCCACAAAATCGAAAGAGGCGGATGTCTGGCCACTATCGTATTGTGGGACAAGCCGTTTCCCACTGTGCACACCAATGCGAACCAAACCGGCGATTTGACGTTCTCTCGGAGCTGTCGGGACGACACCGGTCCGAGGATCTCCGGCCCGCTTCGGACAGCGCCTGCCGCAGAGCCGTCACCACAACTGTGTTACGAGATTGCGGAGGGCCCGGAGAACCCCAAGAACAATTGGGGAATAACCAATGTGATTTTCCGTGGCCAAGCGGGGGACGCGTTCTGCGTAATCACGCACGGAAACAATCTGCTGTGGTTCTCGGTGCTCGAGCGCAGTGAAAGCGACTCGGAGCTGTTGTACCGCATCGAAGCGTCCCTGTGGATGCGGCGAGCCTAGGTTCCGGGCAGGTTTCCCGCAGGGAGGCGGCGGCCGAATCCGTCGAGCAGGGCGGTGAGGCCGACGTCGAAATGGTCGGTGCCGGCGGCTGCGTCGGCGGCCGCGGCGAGTGGGGTGTAGTCGGGGGAATCGGGGGCCGGTTTGCGGCTGCGGCCGGTCACGGCCGTCGCCCAGCCGATGACGTGCCCGATCGTGTATTCGCGGAGGCAGCGGGTGAGCTGCATGGCGACCGTCGGGGTGAATCCGGCGTCGCGCAGCCGGTTGATCATGCGGTCACCGATCTCGATCGCGGCGGGGTCGCGCACCGGGCGGGTGGCGAACACCGACACCGCGTGCGGGTGGCGTCGCAGGGTGGTGCGCATCCGTTCGGCGTAACCGCGCAGCAGTTGTCGCCAAGCGGACTGCCAGGCAAGGGTGTCGAGGTCCATCTCGACGAACAGCCGCACCGCTACCGCGTCGAACAGGTCCTGTTGATCGGTGACATGCCGATAGGCGGCCATCGGATCGACACCGAGCGCGGCGGCGAGTTTGCGCATCGAGAACCCGTCGAGGCCGGTCTCGTCGATCACCGACAGGGCCGCTGCCGCAATGTATTCGCGATTCAAGGTGGTTCGCAGCGTGCGTTGCGGTGTTTTTCGCGCGGTCATGAGGTCAACTCCGTGAACGTCTCCAGCAGTCGTTGCGCGAATCCACGGTGATGATCGCGCCGCTGCTGTTGCCGAACACCAGTGTCCGGTCGATGCCGTAGGCGTCCAGGATGGCCACGATATCGCCGGCCTGCGCGGCGACATGGATCTCGGCATCCGGTTCGGTGAACGCGCTGCGGGAATTGCCGCGCCGATCGAAGGTGATCACCGTGTAGTGGTCGGCCAACAGTCCGGCGACCTGCTCGTATACGGCCGCGTCACCGCCGCCCCCGGACACCAGGACCAACGCCGGGCCCGACCCGGCCGACTCGGTGTGTAACCAAGCACCGGCCGACTCGACCACCCGCACTGTTCGCTCTGCTGTCACCGGCACCTCCGTGGCGCTTGTCTACATCGTAGACAAGGTCTACAACGTAGATTGAGGCCACGGTTCCGGAGAACATCGACCCGGTGGGTCAGGTCCTGTCGGTGAGGAGGTCCTCGACGCCCGCCGCCGCCCGCAACAGAACATGCTCCCGCCACGGCGCCGACACCAGCTGCATCCCCACCGGCATCCCGCTTTCCGGATGAGTTCCGCAGGGCAGACTCATCGCCGGACCGCCGTAGAGGGACCAGGCGTAGGTGAATCGGGCGACGTCCCGAGTGGAGGCGGCCAGATCGACGGCATCGCGGCGGGGGACATCGGTGGGGATCGTGGGAGTCACGATCACATCCACGGATTCGAACAACTCGTCCACCCGGCGGCGGAACTCGCGGCGCAGGCGGTGCGCGGTGTCGGTGGTCTCGGGTGGGATGGACATCCCGATTCGCAGGCGGCGCAACACATCGGGGTCGATCGTCTCCGGGGCGTGCGCGATGCGTTCGGCGTGGACGGCGGCCGCCTCGGGATACATGATCTCGAGCATCCGCTCCTGGGCCTGCTCGGCGTCGGGAACGGTCACCGCACGGACCTCCGCGCCGGCCGCGCGTATCCGGCGCAGCGCGGTATCGAGGACATGCGCCACGCCGGGATCGACGCCCTCGGCGAAATGACCGGTGGCCACACCGATGCGCAGTCCACCCACACCGGTGTCGAGGAGCGCGTCCACCGGCACCGCCTCCGGCCATGGCGCACCCGAATCGTCGCGGTCGAGGACGGCGAGAACCCGTGCGGCGGTTCGCACATCGGCAGCGATCGGGGTGACGGTGTCGAAGGTGGGGCTGACCGGCAGAACCCCCCGATTGGAGACCCGACCATGGGTGGGACGAATACCGACGACCCCGTTGACGGCGGCCGGGATACGCCCGGAACCGCCGGTGTCGGTGCCGAGAGAGATATCGGTCAACCCGGCCGCCACCGCCACCGCCGACCCCGAACTGGAACCACCGGGGATACGCGCGAGGTCGCGGGCATTGCGGCAATCGCCGAACGCGGTATTGCGGCCGGTGACGCCCATGGCGAACTCGGCCATATTGTTCTTCGCCACCACCACCGCGCCCGCGCGTTCCAGCAGGGCCACGACCGTGGCGTGCTCGGCGGCGGGAACCGTTCCCGCATGGGCGGAACCCGCCGTGGTCACCGCGCCCGCGAGATCGATATTGTCCTTCACCCCGGCGGTCAGCCCGTGCAGCGGACCTCTCGGTTCGGAGGCGGCGTCGAGCTCGTCGGCGCGGCGACGGGCCCGGTCGCCGAGGAGGGTGATCACCGACCGCAGGTCCGGATCGCGTTCCCGGATACGTCGCAGCTGCCGCTCGACGTGGTCGCGTATCTCACCCACCTCGGCCTCCTTTCGCTACACCGTGGCCCGTGCCGAGCGCAGTCGGGCGGTGGCCGACTCGTCGACGCGCATGGTCTCGGGATCGATCACCACCCCGTAGTGCCGCCGGGCGTCGTCGACGGTGACGAAATCGTCGAGGACGTCGTCGAGCACCATCGCCGGGTCCCGCAGATACGGGTCGCCGTATCCGCCGCCGGAGGGCATCTTGATCTCGAGCGTGTCACCGGCCGCGCACCGCTCCTGGGTGACCTTGGAGAACAGGAGCTCCTCCCGGTCGGTGCCCACATTGCGCACGAACGAACCCGACAATCCGTCGTGCCCGCCGGCCAACCCCTTCGGCGGATCGTTGCGGTTGTCGGCCTCCGAACCGAAGAAGGTGTCGGTGGTCATCCGCCATTTGCGCACACTGCCGATACCGCCGCGGAACTGTCCGGGCGCCGGTGGTTCGTCGCGCAACTCGTAGCGTTCGGCGATCATCGCCCGATTGAGTTCCACCTCCTCGATGGGATTGTTGCGGGTGTTGGCCATCAACGCGTCGACGCAGTCCAGTCCGTCCTTGCCGTTGCGGCCGCCGTAGGAGCCCTCGTTGATCTCGATATAGACCCAGTAGGACTTACCGTCCTCGGCCAGACCGGAATAGGCGATGGCGCACAACGCCGCCGACGAACCGGCCACCGCCCGTTCGGGCAGCACATCCGCCAACGCCAGATTCATCGAGTCGAAAACCCGGTTGATCTGGGAGAAGCGGGCGAAACACGAGGCCGGGAAATCGGGGTTGAACAGCGACCCCTCCGGCGCGTAGGCCTTGGCCGGGCGGAAACAGCCGTCGTTCTGCGGCACGAACTCCTCGGTGAGGGCCTCGTCCAACAACAGGGTGCGCACCGCCGAGGCGACGGTCGGCAGCACCGAACCCTCGAACGGAACGTTGAACGCGGTGGGCACCTGATCGTGGGAACCGGTCAGATCCACCACGATATCGCCGTCGGCGACCTTCACCTTCACCGCGACGGCCACCGGGATATCGCGGTTCTTGCCGTCGTCGTCGAGGTAGGACAGCGGTGCGCTGTATTCGCCCTCCGGGATCTGCCGAATCCGGCGGCGCAGCATGTCCTCGGAGTAGTCCATCCACCGATCGGCCGCCGACATCACCACATCCAGGCCGTACTTCTCCAACAAACCCGTGAAGCGACGCTCACCCAGCCGAGCGCACGCGATCAGGGCCTCCAGATCGCCGGCGTTCTGCTCCGGGGTGCGCACATTGTCGAGGATGTGCTGGATCAGGGCGTCGTTGCGGACCCCGCCGTCGTAGATCTTGACGGCATCCATCAACTTGCCCTCGGCCCACACGTCGACGACATCCATGCACAGGCCCGGGAAATTGCCGCCGATATCGGAGACGTGCCCGGTGCAGCCGGCGAACCCCACATGCCGACCCTCGAAGAAGATCGGGATGACGATGCCGTAATCGGGGGAGTGGGCCGCACCGTGATACGGGTGGTTGTGCAGGATCACGTCACCGGGCTTGTAGGTGCCGGCCAGTTTGCGGTCGATACCGCGGATATAGGCGGGAATCGAACCGCAGTGCATCGGGGTGGAATCCGATTCGCACAATTCGCGGCCGTTGGTGTCGAAAATGCCGGCACCCAGGTCCTCGGATTCACGGATGAGGCTCGAATACGCCATCCGATAGAGGATCTGCGCCATCTCCTTGGCGATCGAGTTCAGCGCGCCGCCGATCACGCGCAAGGTGATCGGGTCGACGTCGACCACCGTGAACGTATCGGGCCGCGTGCCCGCGAGCGAAACTCCGGCGGGATCGAGCTGCGTCACCGCTGACCTCCTTGGGCCGATGTGCTGGTTTCGATGATGATGTGGCCGACGCGGTCGACCGTGGCCCGCTGACCGGGACCGACGATGGTGGTGGAATCGAACTGCTCGACAATGGCGGGACCTTCCAAGACATTGCCGCCGCGCAGTTTCGACCGGTCGTAGACCGTGGTGGTGAACGGGACCGGGTCACCCGATTCGTCCCAGAACACCGCGCGGGTGGTGGTTTTCACCGCGGCGGAGGCATCGGCGTCGCCCTGTTCGATCTCCGCCAACGGCACCTCGCCTACCCGACCCACGGCCGTGACCCGCACATTGACGAAATGCACCGGTTTGTCGTCGAAGCGCTGCATATACGTGCGTTCGTGCACCTCGTGGAACGCCTGCGCCGCCCGCGCCACCCAATCGGCGTCGATCGCGCCGTCGGGGGCGGGCACCCGCAACTCGTAACCCTGGCCGATATACCGGCAGTCCATACTGCGTTCGATGACGATCTCGTCGGGCGACAGACCGTCGTCGGCGAGCTGTTCCACGGCCAACGCGGTCAACCGGTCGAACTCGGCGGCGATCCGCGCCACATCCGGATCGTCGGACGAGGTCCACACCGTGGCCGGGGTCTCCACCCGCACATCGGTGGCCAACAGACCCATCGCCGAGGCGATACCCGGATGGTGCGGCACGATCACCCGCGGAATGTCCAGTTCCCGGGCGATATGCCAGGCATACAGCGGGCCCGCGCCGCCCTCGGCGACCAGCGAGAAATCGCGCGGGTCATAGCCCTTGCGCACCGAGTGCAGGCTGATCGCCTCGGTCATGGCCTGCGCGAGAATGCGGAAGATGCCGATCGCGGCGTGCTCCACACCGGTGCCCAGCTTGCCGGCGATGTGTTCCTCGATGGCCCGCACCGCCAGCGTCGGATCGACGCTCATATTGCCCGACAGGAAACTGTCGGCGCGCAACCAACCCAGGGCGACCATGGCGTCGGTGCTGGTGGGTTCCGTGCCGCCGCGCTGATAGCAGGCCGGTCCCGGCACCGCGCCCGCGCTGCGCGGACCCACCCGGAACATACCGCCCTCGTCGATGAACGCGATCGAACCGCCACCCGCGCCGATGGTGTCCACCTCGGCCATCGGGACCATGGCGTGATAGTCGCCGATCCGGGTGTCCAGCAGATGCTTCATCCGCAACCGGCCGTCGGCGGCGACCCCGATATCGGCGGAGGTGCCACCCACATCGAGAGTGATGACACTCGGATAGCCCGACGCCTTACCGATGGCGCAGCCACCGAGCAGCCCGGCCACCACACCGCTGGTCAACAACAACACCGGGTTCTCGACCGCGCGCCGGGAGGTGATCAAACCACCGGCCGAGGTCATGAGCTGCACATTGCCCTCGAACCCGGCCGCCTCGGCGCGATCGGCCAGTTTGGTGACATAACCGGCCACCTTCGGGCCCACGAACGCATTCAGCGCCGTGGTGGAGAACCGCTCGTATTCGCGATACTGCGGCGCGACCTCACTCGACAGCGAGATGAAAACGCCCGGATACTCCTGCTCGATAATCCGTTTGACGGCCTGCTCGTGCACCGGGTTGCGGTAGGCGTGCAGGAAACACACCGCGATGGCCTGCACCCCGCGCTCGGCCAACAGCCGAACCTGCTCGCGCACCGCGTCCTCGTCCAGCGGCACCAGGATCTCCCCGGACGCGCTGATCCGCTCGGGCACGGTGCGCCGATTGCGGCGGCGCACCAACTGCCATTTCTGCCACGGCAGATCCTGGTAGGAGGAGTAGTTGAGCGGCCGCTTCTTACGCGCGATGTGCAGGATGTCGCGGAATCCCTCGGTGGTGATCAGCCCGACGTCGGAGCCGTTGTGCTCGAGGACGATATTCGTGGCGACGGTGGTGCCGTGCAGGAACTGATCGAGTTCGGATACCGAGATTCCCGCCTTCTCGGCCAACTGCCGGACCCCGTCGACGGTCGCCACCGACGGGTCGTGCGGGGTGGAGGGGAGCTTGTGGACGGCGATATCGCCGTTCTCGTCCCAGTACATGACGTCGGTGAACGTTCCGCCGACGTCGACTCCGATGCGTTTCATGGGATTGCTCCTTCTCGCAACGCCGTTTTCGACGATTCCAGTGCGGCCGCATCGCGCACCCGTCGGGCGCGCCGCACGACCGCGTGGTCGACCAACCGCCCGTCGACCACGACGACGCCGCTGCCGTCGCGTTCGGCGGCCGCCGCGGCGTCGAGCACCGCCTCGGCCGCGGCCACCTCATCCGGTGTGAGACGGATGGCCTCATGGGTGAGTCGAACCTGCTCGGGGTGAATGCACATCCGGCCGAAGAAGCCGTGACGTTGCAGTGCTCGCGTCTGCTCCGCGAAACCCGCGGGATCGTCGAGGCGAGCGGTGACCGCGGCCGGTGGCGCGGCCAACCCGGTCGCAGCGCAGATGGCGACGACCTGCGCCCGCGCCCACGCCAGGGGCGCGGCATCGATATCGGGCCGTTCGACGCCGAGATCGGCGGCCAGGTCGTATTCGCCGAGCGCGATGGTGTGCAACCGGGGGGTGCGGGCGATCTCGGGTAGCTGCCAGAGCCCGGCCGCGGTCTCCACCAGCGCCAACAGCGGGACCGAGGTCCGTTCGGCCACCGCCGCCAGGGTGGGGGGTTCGGCCTTGGGGACCACGATGCCCGCCATCGTGAGCCCCGCCAATGCGGCCAGGTCGGCGTCGCGCAGATCCGGTTCGCCGTTGATCCGCACCCACACCCGTTCGGCCTGCCGCGGATAGGCATGCAGCCAGGCCGCGACGGCGGCCCGGGCCGACGCCTTGGACGCCGGCAAGACGGCGTCCTCCAGGTCGGCGATCACCGCATCGGCGAGCGCCACCGCCTTGGTCAGGCGTTCCGGGCGGTCGCCGGGACAGAACAGCAGGCTGCGGGGGATCACCAGCCCACCCTGCCCTTGTCGGCGACGAGGGAACGGGCGATGACGGTGCGCATGATGTCGCTGGTGCCCTCGCCGATGGTCATCAGGATCGAATCCCGATACAGCCGTTCGATCTCGAACTCCGCCGAATAGCCGTAGCCGCCGTGAACCCGCATGGAATCCTGCGCGGCCTGCAGGGCGACCTCGGAGGCGAACAGTTTCGCCATCCCGGTCTGCAGATCCGAGCGCTCCCCGCGATCCAGCGCCGAGGCCGCCCAATAGGTGAGCAGACGCGCGGCCTGCAATTGGGTGGCCATCTCCGCGATCCTGATCTGAATGGCCTGGAAGTCGGCGATCGGTTTGCCGAACGCCCGCCGCTGCCGCGAATACCCGAGGGCCTCGTCGTAGGCGCGTTGGGCGATGCCCAGACTGCGGCCGGCGATATTGAGCCGACCCACCTCGAGCGCCGACAACACCTGCTGCATACCGCGACCCTCACGACCGCCCAACAGGTTCGCCGCCGGGACGCGGACATCGTCGAACACGATCTCGCACGACTCGGTGCCCTTGTAGCCGAGTTTGGGGATGTCCTTGGTGACGGTGAAACCCGGGCTGTCGGCCTCCACCAGCAGCACACTCATACCCTTGTGCGCGGGCACGGCCTCGCGGTCGGTCTTGACCAACACCGGCAGCGGATCGGCGTAACGGGCGTTGGTGATCCACATCTTGCTGCCGTTGACGATGTAGTGGTCGCCGTCGCGGGTGGCGGTGGTGCGGATACCCTGCAGGTCGGTGCCGGCGTCCGGTTCGGTGAGCGCGATACCGGTGCGACGCTTTCCCGTCGCCAGATCGGGCAGATACCGCTGCTTCTGCTCGTCGGTGCCGTGATGGGCCAGCATCCAACACGACAGCGAATGGCTGCCCAGAATGCCGGCCACTCCCATCCAGCCGCGGGCGATCTCCTCGAAGGTGAGGGTGAAGGAGACGAAATCCGCGGCGACCCCGCCGTATTCCTCCGGCACCATCAACCCGAACAGACCCAGTTCCTTCATCTGCTCGACGATCTCGGTGGGATAGCGGCCGGCCTGCTCCCATTCCCGGGCCACCGGCACGATCCGGGTGTCGACGAAATCGCGCAGCATCCGCTGGAACTGCTGCTGTTCGGGGTTCAGCGTGAAGTCCACAATGCGCTCCCTTCGGCGCCGAAGGCCCCGGCCGCGGCCAGTTCCTCGAATTCGGTGTGGTCGATACCGAGCAGATCGCCGAGCACCTCGGCGGTGTGCTCGCCCAACAGCGGGGCGCGATGATGGTGCTGCCGGGGCGGGCCCACCCGCACCGCCGACACCACCTGGCGCACCGACCCGAACCGGGGATGTTCGGTGGTGGCGACCATGCCGCGGGCATGGGTGTGCTCATCGGCCAGCGCCTGTGGAATGGTGTTGATCGGGGCGCAGGGGATACCCGCGGCCTCCAGGTGTTTCAACCAGTCGGCCGTGGTGCGTGTGGCCAGTTCCCGTTCGAGCAGCCGCACACAGTCCTCGGCGTGCTCGTAGCGGTCGGCCGGGGTGGCGAACCGGGGCTCGGTGGCCCAGTCCGGACTGCCCAACACCTCCACCAGCCGCTCCCAGAACTTCTGTTTGGCGCAGCCGATGACGATCCAGGAATCGGCGGTGCGGAAGTTCTGGAACGGCACCAGGCTCGGATGGGCGGAATGACGGGTGCGGCGCGGTTCGAAACCGCGGTTGAGATGCCAGGTGGCCAGGTAGGTGAGCATGCCGATCGCGGTGTCGTAGAGGCTCACATCGCAATCCATGCCCACACCGTCGCGGCGGGCGGCATGGATACCGGCCAGCAGCGACATGGCCGCCACCAGACCACCGGAGTAATCCACCATGGACAGACCGGATTTCGCCGGCGGGCCGTCCGGTTCCCCGGTCACCGACATCCAGCCGGCCAGCCCCTGCAACATGTAGTCGTAGCCGGGTTGGCGCGAACGCGGTCCGGTCATGCCGTACCCGGACAGCGAACAGCACACGATCGCGGGATTGAGGTGCTTGAGGTCGTCGTAGCGCAGCCGCATCTTGGCCGGGACGTCCCCGCGCAGATTGGAGTAGACGGCGTCGCTTTCCCGGACCAGCCGCTCGAACACCTCCCGGCCCTTGGCGCTGGACAGATCCAGCATCAGGGACCGTTTGTTGCGGTTGAAGGCCTCGAAGAACAACGAGTCGTTGTCCTCGGCGTACGGGGGCGTGTGTCGGCCGACGTCGCCGCCGAAGCGCGGGTCCTCGATCTTGATGATGTCGGCGCCCAGATCGGCCAGGTGCACCGAGCCGAACGGTCCGGCGCCGTACTGTTCGACGGCCAGGACGCGCACGTCCTGTAGCGGTAGGGGCGTGGTCATGCTTTCTCCTCGGGCAGCGTGAGCGGCCCGTTCTTCGCGACGGGGAACGCGTCGATCTGTTGGGCGTGGGAGCGCTTGTAGAGCAGCACCGTACGGTCGAACGACAGGCATTCGTCGCCGTCGGCGTTCAGGGCCCGGGAATGCACCTCCACCAGGCCCGCGTACGGGCGGGACGCCGATTCGCGTTTACCGGTGCAGATCGACTCCGCGTACAGCGTGTCGCCGACGAACACGGGGTGGGTGAGTTTCACATTGGTGAGCGCCAGGTTCGCGATCGCCTTCTGGCTGACGTCGGTGACGCTCTGGCCGATCAGCATCGCGATGGTCAGTCCCGAGTTGACGAGCACCTTCCCGAACGGCGTCTTCAACGCGTAGTTGGCGTCGAAGTGGGCGGGGTGGGTGTTCATGGTCAGCAATGTGAACCAGGTGTTGTCGGCCTCGCTGATGGTGCGGCCGAGCGGGTGGCGGTAGACGTCGCCGACGACGAAATCGTCGTAGTAGCGCCCTTGCCAACCGTCGTGGACTGCCACGCGGCACCTCCTGTAACTGATTGCTCGTGTGATGCCCGCGTCCCCTCCAGAATCCGGCCGACCGGTACGCGGTTGCTGGAAGTATGCATCCCGAAAACGTGATGTGCAATACGTCTGACATTTTTCGTCCAGGTGTTTTCCGGGGGATGTGGCCTAGGCTGTGACGAATGAACGACACATCCACCGCGCAGGCCGGTCTGCGGGTTCGGCGAGTGCAGGCCGCCTATCGGCAGGTGGCGGATCAACTGCGCGGGCAGATCCTCGGCGGAACGCTGGAGCCGGGGGCCCGGCTGCCGAGCGAGGCCGAACTGTCCCGGTTGTTCGGGGTCAGCCGCAGCACCGTTCGGGAGGCGCTGCGCCTGCTGGCCAGTCAGCATCTGGTGCACACCGCGCGCGGGGTCACCGGCGGCACCTTCGTCTCCAGCCCGGACGCCGCCGTCGTGGCCGAAAACCTCGGCGGCACCCTCGGTCTGCTGGTGAACACCAAGAACATGACCGTGGCGAATCTGCTACAGGCGCGGTTGGTGCTGGAGCCGGCGGCCGCGCGGATCGCCGCCGAACGCGCCGACGCGCAGGCCCTCGAGGCCCTGCGCGCCACCATCGGCAGCACCGCCGCCATGCCGGTCGCCGAGGGTTTCGAGGTGCACTGGGACTTCCACGCCACCCTGGTCGCCGCCACCGGAAACCCGTTGTTGCAGATGATGTCCCGTCCCATCAACGAGGTGCTGCACCGACGCCTGCATCGGGAGCGGGTGCCGGCCGCGGAATGGGAGCGCATCGACGCCGACCACGAGGAGATCTGCCGGGCCGTGTTCGACGGTGACGCCGATGCCGCCGAGCAATTGACCCGGGCCCATCTGCACAGCCTGCGTCCGCTGTACGAGCAGATGGACCCCGAGGCGGGCGAGGCGTATTCGGCCGAGGTGGCCGCTCGGGTGGGGGATTAAAAGTCTGACTTTTATTGCCAAGTGTCGTCGAGATTGGCACACTGAGCGCGTTCACTGTTTGCCGCCACCCGGAGGACGTCGGTATGTCCCACCCCACCCTCGCCGAGCGCATCGGTGAGTTCGCCGCCGCGTTGCGTTACGAAGACATCCCCGCCCCGGTGCTCGAACAGGCGAAATACCTGGCCCTCGACTCGGTCGGGGTCGCCTTCCGCGCCGCGGACGAACCCTTCGCCGAACGGGCCCGGCAGGCGCTACGCGACCGCGGCGGCGACTACCCCGTGCTCGGCCTGCCCGACCGGCTCTCCGCCCCGGACGCCGCCCTCCTCGACGGCATCCTCATCCACGGCCACGACTTCGACGACACCCATATCGGCTCGATCGTGCACGTCTCGGCCTCCGCGCTACCCGCCGCACTCGTGGCGGCCGTCAAGGCCGACCGGTCGTGTCGGGACCTGCTGATCGCCTATCTGCTGGCCATCGAGATCAGCGCCCGCGTCGGGCACGCCGCGCACGGCGGATTCCACGACGCGGGTTTCCACCCCACCGGACTGGCCGGCGCCTTCGGAGCCGCCGTCGCCGCCGCCCGGCTCGCCGGCGGCGGCGCGGACGTCATCGCGGGAGCGCAACAGATCGTGGGCTCCATGGCCTCGGGAATCCTCGAATTCCTCGACGACGGCGCCTGGACCAAACGCCTCCACCCCGGCTGGGCCGCGGGCTCCGCGCTGACCGCCGCCTCCTTCGCCGCGGTCGGCTGGCCCGGACCCCGCCGGGTCTACGAAGGACGCTACGGGCTCTACGCCACTCACCTACCCGGCGCGGAATGGGACGAGCAGGCGCTGATCGGGGAGCTGGGGGCCCGCTGGGAAATCCTGTCGACCGGCGTGAAACCCTACCCGAGCTGCCATTTCACCCACTCCTTCGCCGACGCGGTCCTACACCTGCGCAACACACACGGCATCCGGGCCGACGACATCGCGGGCATCCACTGCCTCATCCATCCCACCGAAGCCGCCGCCATCTGCGAACCGATGGAACGCAAACGGCGGCCGAGCAATGTCTACGACGCCAAATTCAGCCTGCCGTACGTCGTCGGCGCCGGTATCGTCCGAGGTGAACTCACCCTGGCCGAATTCACCGACGAATCCCTACGCGACCCCGCCATCCATGCCGTCGCCGACCTCGTCACCGTCGCCGACGACCCGGAAAGCCTGTTCCCCGAAGCGTATTCGGCCGCCATCGAGATAACCCTGCGCGACGGCCGCGTGCTCTCCCATCGGGAGGCGGTCAACCGCGGCCACGGCCGGCGTCCGCTCACCCCCGCCGATATCGAACTCAAATTCGAACAGAACATGCGTGAGCAGACCGAGTCCACCCGCGAGCGGGTGCGTTCGGCCGTGCTGGGGTTGGATTCCGACCGCGCCGCCCGTGAATTCGCCGAAGTCTGTCGCGGGGTGGATTCCTGACCCGAATCGGTCAAATGCCCAGGTAGGCGCTCTGCCTGTCCATCCCGCTGTAGGGGAGGGGGCCCGGAGGAGTGGCCCTCGGATGGTCGATACTCATCACTGCGTTCGTGGCTCGTATGGGTGGTCCCTCAACTCCGGTGGTGTTCATGACCGTGTCTGTGCGTGGAGTCCTGCAGAATCTGACGAAGACGCTTGCCGTGGATATGGATCGGGCAGCGTCCGTTTCCGCGCGTCCACTAACGGAGATGGCCGACCGCTTCGGTGATGTGTCGAGAACCGCCCGGGCGGCCGAGCAGGACGGAAAAGCTCAGGTGATCAACGAGATTCGTGGGAAGGACGAAGACGGCAAACTCGCGGTGTTCTCACCGGACCAGGTGATCTACGACGTGCTGGAAGATCGTGTGGGCCGGCGCGGCATCAGTTTTCCGACAAAACCGTCGGACCGGGCCACTCGTGCCCAGTGGGTTCAGCGGTCCGACGAAAAGATCGACCGAGAATTCACCTATTTCTGGCCCGCCACGACAGTGCGTACGAGAGAAGAGGACTGGGTGCCCGATCCCACGCCTCAACCTCTTCCCGGTGCGGACGATCCGGCGACCGAGCGCAGCATCATGGTGAGCTCGCACGCCAGTTCGGACGTTTTCGCCGTCAAGGTGAGGGTGCAGGGGCCACCCACCTTCGAACCCGCTCGTTCGATTCCGGGGTATCACATACCGGAGCAGCTCGTGTATCCCACCCGAGACGTGCACCTGGACGGGGAAGAGTTCGGGAAATTGGTCGCGACGAAGAAAGACGAGTTGGAGGCCGCCGCAAAGACACCGGAGTCCCCGGTGCGTCTGTTGGCGTGTGAGGCAGGGGCACCCGAAGGAGATGCCGCCGAACGCGCGGCGGTGGCGATGCAGGCCAACGGGGTGCTTCGAGAAGTCCAGGCGCCCACGGGTCTGGTTTTCCGCACCTTCGACAATGCCGGCGTCTCGGTGCTCGGTATCGGTGGCCGTGGAGATGCGGACGGAAACGTATTACCCGCGTTGCGGATTTTCCCGGCGCCGCCGCGTGGCGACGAGTAGTCCCGGCCGCGTTCTCGACGATATCGACCTGCCGCGCCGGCGGATCCGGATCGGCGGGATCGTCCGCCCGCTCACCGACGGGCGTGACGGACAGTGACCATCATTCGGCGCAGCCCGAAACCCACCTCTTCCGGATCGCATACGACACTGCCGGGAAGACGCCGGTGCAGCTCGAACGCAGTCTGCGTCTTACCCCCGCCGAAGGGCCCATTGATCCGTCGCCACCGAACCGCAGCGGCGAAACCCGGATTCGGTCGTCACCGGATTCGGTCGGAGCGGCTTCCCGAAGGGGAGCGCCAGGGCGCGGATCGCGCTTGTCGCGGGGCGGTCCTGCCCATCGAGAGCTGATCGTGGGATGCCGCGACACTGTTTTGGACCGATATGTTCAAAACATGTTAGGGTGAGCGCGTGGCTCGACCCAGGAAATTCGACGAACAGCGGGCGGTGGACGCGGCGATGCGCGCGTTCTGGGACGCCGGCTACGAGGGGACGTCGACGCAGGACCTCTGCGTCGCGACCGGATTGGGTCGCAGCAGCATCTACAACACCTTCGAAAGCAAGCGCGACCTGTACGAGCGGGCGTTGCGCCGGTATATGGACGACAAGAACGCCCGCACCTTCGCGATCCTGGACGGCCCCGGCTCCGTGAAGGACCGGATACGGTCGCTGCTGTGGTCGGCCGTCGAGCCGCCGGACGACGAACCGCTGGGTTGTCTGGTCGTGAACGCCACCGTCGAAATGGGGCAACGCGATTCCGAGGTGTCCCGATTGCTGGCCGAGGATCGGCAGCGGCGATTGGCGGCGCTCGCGAGTGTGTTCGAGGTCGGGCAGGCGGCCGGTGAGATCGACCGGTCCAAGAGCGCCGTCGATCTCGCCAACTTCGTGATCTCCACCATCAGTGGGCTGCGAGTGGTCGCTCGCGGTGGGGCGGACCGGCAGACATTGCAGGCGATCGCGGAGGTCGCGTTGAGCTCATTGTGATCTCGTCGTTCGCGTCCGTGGCGTAGTCCTTTCGGCTTCGGCATCCGGGTCGTGGGCGCGCGTCTTGGTCCGACTTTGTTTTGAACTGAACGATACAAAATGTGAAGGGAAGCTTCGATGCCGTTGGCCGTCTACATCCTGGGCCTATCGATCTTCGCCCAGGGCACCTCGGAGCTGATGCTCGCGGGACTGCTCACCGAAATGGCGGGTGATCTGGGTATTTCCATCCCCCGTGCGGGGCTGCTCATCTCGGCCTTCGCCCTGGGCATGCTGGTCGGCGCGCCGATTCTGGCCGTGGCGACCCTGCGCTGGTCGCGACGCAACGCCATGCTCGCCTTCATCGCGGTCTTCCTCGCCGCGCACGTCGCGGGCGCGCTGACCTCCGACTATTGGGTGCTGTTCGCATCCCGGGTCGTCGCGGCCTTCGTCTACGCCGGGTCCTGGTCGGCGGCCTCCGTGACCGCGGTCGCCCTGGTGCCGGTCACCGCGCGCGCCCGGGCGATGAGCGTGGTGGCCGGCGGGCTCACCGTCGCCACCATCATCGGCCTACCGGCGGGCACGTTCATCGGCCAGCACCTGGGTTGGCGCGCCGCCTTCTGGGCGGTCGCCATAACGACGGCGGTCTCCGCGCTCGGCATCATCGCGAAGGTCCCCGATATCCGCCCCGCCGAGCGCCCGCGGATACGCCACGAACTGCGCTCCCTGGCCACCGGCCCGGTCGCCCTGCTCTTCGGCACCACCATGGTGGCCACCGCCGCACTGCTGGTGAACTTCGGCTACCTGGGCGCGCTGCTGACCGAAACGACCGGACTGGCCGAGAACCGGGTGCCGATCGTATTGGCGCTCTACGGCCTCGGCAGCGTGCTCGGCATCTCTCTCGGCGGCCGTGTCGCCGACGCCCACCCGATACGCACCCTGGTCGTCGGGATCACCGGCCTCACCGTCACCTCGGCGCTACTGGCCGCCACCGCGCACCACATCGTGCCGGTCGTGCTCCTCACCTTCCTGTTGGGCGCCTTCGGTTTCGGTATCAACCCCGTCCTGAACAGCCGCGTGTTCACGCTGGCCCCCGCGGCCGCGACCTTGGGCGCGGCCTGCAATGTGTCGTCGTTCAATGTGGGGATCACGGCCGGGCCGTGGCTCGGCGGTCTGGCGATCGGCGCGGGCCTGGGATACCCGTCGGTCGCGTGGATCGGGGCCGGATTGGGGGTGGTCGCACTCGGCATCGTCGCGTGGTCCAACGCCCTGACCCGAGCGGCGGCCGCCGCACCGGCCGTCGGGACCGAACGTGAACCGTCCGTCGTCGAGGCCTGACGGTTCCGACGAGTTGTCGCCGGCCGGAGAACAGGAGTAATCCGATGAGCAATGCACGCGCCGTTGTCGAGGAGTTCTATCGCCGCTCCCGCGCGGGTGAATTCGACCGCCTCGCCGAATTGTTCGCCGACGAGGTCGACTGGTACGTCTACGGAGCCGACGAGGTGCCGTGGACCGGTCGCCGTTCCACCCGCACCGAGGCCGCCGCGTTCTTCCGCGACCTACCCACCCATCTGACGGCGGAGGAACTGACCGTGGACCGGCTCGTCGTCGACGGAACACACGTGGTGGCGCTGGGAAACATGCGTCAACGGGTCCGCAAGACCGGTGACCTGTTCGTCTCCCCGTTCGCCTTCCACTTCACCGTCGAGAACGGACACATCACGCGCTACCGCACCTATGAGGACAGCCTCGCCCTGGCCCGCGCCTACGGGGTGGCGTAACCACAACAGTCGGCTCCCGACCGCCCTCGGCGCCATTGGACTGCGAGCGTATCGGGCGAACCTCGAACGCCATGGGGGACAGGATGAGCGGGTCGACATCCGGACGGCGGAACGCCGGCGCATCGGAACATGGTTTCGCGGCAAAGGCGTCCACCGTGTCGGCTCCGAGCAGGATCGCGTTGGTCGTGGTCGCGATACTGCTCGGTGTTGCAATGACATTCGTGCCACGGTTGCCCGCGCAGGCGGCGGGTATCGTGCGGTGGGAAACGCGCGTGAGCGACCGCATTCTCGATATCGGGATCTCCTCACCCAACCTGGAAGGACCGGAGTGGTCGGTCAAGGTCGTCCGCCTGCTGCTACCACCCGGATGGTCCAAGGACGCCGACCGCACCTGGCCCACCATCCGGGTGCTGCACGGCGGTCTCGACGACCACAAATCCTGGACCGACAAAGGCAATCTGGAGGCTCTGACCGCAGGTCGCAACGCCATTTTCGTCCTTCCCGAAACCAGCTGGTGCAGCGCCTACTCCGACTGGTGGAACTACGGCTCCTGGGGTGCGCCGGCCTGGGAGAAATACCTGCTCGACGATGTGCGCACCATCCTCGAAACGAGCTACCGGGCGGGCACCACCCGCGCCATCGCCGGTAACTCGATGGGCGGTCTCGGCGCGATGAAATTCGCCGCCGAATACCCCACCCGATTCGAATCCGCGGCCTCCTTCAGCGGAAACGTCGACCCGCTCGAGGCCTCCGGAGCGCGGAGCGAACCCGATAAACCGGGCCAGGGCTGCGGCGCCGACTGGAAACGCGTCTGGGGCGATTACACGATTCCGGACCAGCGCGCCATCTGGGAGGAGAACAACCCCTACAGTCGGGCCGCCGACCTCACCGGCAAACCACTGTTCGTGTCCTACGGCAAGGGCGATGCGGTGGAAAGCGCCGTCTACGAGCAGAACTACCGTTTCGTCGACCGACTCCAACAGTTGGGCGCGCAAGTGGACGAACGGTATGTGCCCGATCAGGGGCACAACTGGACGACCTGGCAGGTGCAGATGCAGAACGCGCTACCCATGCTGCTGTCGTCCGTGGGAGCCTGAACCGTACCGGTGCTGTCCTGAGACCCAGGTCCGCGACCGGACGCCCATTGCGGAAATACCGGCGAAAGGCAATGAGCACAGACAACTATCCGAACCCCGGGCCTCGTTCCGCCGACTCGGGAAAACGCCGTCGCTTCACCGGCGCGGACCTGGTCGGAGCGTTCGTGGCTCTCCTGACGATAACCGTGCTGATGCGGTTTCTCGGACCGACAGCGACAACCGTATCAGGAGTAATCGGCGCTCTTGTGTCGGTGGCGCTGCGCCGAACGGACCCACCATCCGACGGATAGCGGGACCACTCGGCGCGTAGGCACCGGCCGCTATCCGCCCGTCATTGCGGATGTTGCGCCGCTTCCAGAGCCTGTGCGGGCAGTACACCACCGGCCCCGAGGATCTCCACCCCGAGCAACCGATTGTCCTTGTCGAAATCGAGGACGATTTCGGCGTTATCGATCGGTACGCTTTGCTGTCGGACCGCTTCGCCCGCGCCGATGGGGTGCTTCACCGCGATATAGGCGGCGTCGGCCTCGGGGTCGTAGGTCGCATGCATGCTCGAAAGGCTTCTGTTCGCCGACGGACCGATGCGGGTGGATCAGGTCCAACCCGCTGCCACCACCTCGCAGTCCCTGTTCAGAACCACCCACACATCCGTGTCCTCGTAGCGCGTCGTTCCGGGGTCCTCCCCCATGGATTCCTCACCCCAGCGGATGGCCTGGTTCATCAGGACCTCCGAAATACCCTCCTGCATCACTTCCACATGACCGAAGACGGTGTAACCGGCGACCTCCGAGCAGCCGAAGAGGGACGATATTTCACTCCCGGGCACCGTGGTGGCATGAGTCGGCGCTGCGGGCTCGTTTCCCTCGGCGGACGCCACGCCCGCCGAACCGGACACGACACTTGCCGCAATCAACACCGAGCCGACGACCTTGCTCCAGCGCATTTCGTTTCCTTCTGTCGTTGGCCCGACGGCAGGAATGCCCCGCAATCATGATGACCAAAACGATTGATTTTCAATCATTCTGCTGTACGCAGTGCGGTATCGGTTCCCTATGTCCATCACTATGTGCCCTACGCCATAGTTCCCTTCGTTGCGTGGACCGGTGGACGAGGGGTTCGGTGTGTGGCGACGATGAGCGCGCCGGCGGTGAGTGGGGGTAGTGCCCACAGCGCGGTGCCGATGTAACCGTTTTCGGTGGGCAGCATTGCGCCGTTCGGTGTGGCGGCGGCGAGGAAGAAGCCGGCGAGTGCGCTGCCGATGCTCATTCCGATGCTGCGACCGATTTGATTGATCGAGAGCACACTGGCTGTTTCCTCGTGCGGAACGCCGACGAGAACGAGCTTGGGCATCACCGCGAACACACCTCCGACGGCGAAACCGAGGAGAGCGATCGCGGCGAGGACGGCCAGGAGTGACCGGCTGCCGACGGCGAACAGCAAGGAGCCGGCGGCGGCGATCACAACCGACAACGCATAGGTCCACCGTTCGGTGATACGTGCGGTGAGACGTGGAACCGCTTTTCCGGCAAGGAATCCGAGCAGGGAGAACGGGATCAGGGCCGCGCCCGCGGCCACACCGGACAGGGCGAAACCGTAGTGGGCGTCGCCGGGTGTCTGCACGTAGCGGGTGAACAGACTGAACAGCAGATACAAACCTGCTCCGGTGACGAGTATCGCCGCGTTGGCCCGGAGTACGGGCGCTCGGCCGAGCAACCGCAGATTCACCAGCGGCGCTGTGGTCCGTAGTTCGATGAACGCCCACAGGGTCAGGACCGCGGCAGAGCCGGCGAGGATACCGCCGACCAGCCAGGTGGTGCTCCATAGCGAGGGTTGCGCGATAACGAGGAGGGTCCCGAGGGTGCCGAGGGTCAGCAGTAGTGCGCCGGTCACATCGAGGCGGGGTGGCTCGCCGGGTTCCTCGGCGGGCAGTGTCCGCCAGGCGATGAGGAGTGCGGCGGCGGACAGCAGGAAACCGAGTGCGTATGCGGCGCGCAGACCCGCGAGCTGGTCGAGAAGGCCGACAGCCGGATAACCGACCCCGATGCCGACGGTCGAGGCGACCGATAATGCCGCGATCGTCGAGGTCGCGCGTTCCGACGGCAGATGGGTGCGGGCCACGCTCATCAACAGCGCTCCGACCGCGACGGCCGGCCCCTGTAGTCCGCGTCCGATCAGCAATACCGCGAACGGGAGCGGGAGCACTGTCAGCAGGCCTCCCAGCGTGACCAGGGCCAGGGTGGCGAGGATGGTGACGCGGCGGTACGGACCGCTGCCGAGGCGGCCCAGGACCGGCCCCGCGATCGCACCGGTGAACAGGGTCACCGTCAGGGTCCACTGCGCCGCATCCAGGGACACGTGCATTCCGGTGGCGACCGAGGTGATGAGAGGTGCGCCGACACTGCCGACCACCGCTCCCGCCAATGCGGTGCAGACAAGCGAGACGCTCAGTCGCCCATCGCTCTGGTCGGGGGTTTCGCCGCGGCCTTCGGTGCGGATGTTCATCGGTTTTCCTCAGCGGTGATGTGCGCGAACAGGCCGGGTCGGATCCGGGTGCGGACGCCTTCGGCCCATGCCGCGTCGACCTGCTCGATATCCATCGCCGCGCCCGCGTTCAGCAGCATCCCGAAGGCGAGGAACGTTTTCACCGTCACCGGTTCGAGTCCGGTGCCGTCCTCGGTGGTGTGCCACAGGCGTGCGAAACATTCGCGCACCACGTCCCGCACTTCCGGATCGCCGCATGCGGCGAAACCTTGTAGCTGCAGTAGCAGTCCGGTCCGATCGGCGAGCAGGTCGAAGTACTGCGCGCCCATCGCCGAGAGGGCGTCCAATCCGGTCTTGCCGTCGCCGGCCTCTCGCATTCCGTCGCCGACCCGCTCGAACGCCGCACGAACCAGCTCCAAGAACAGCGCCTTTTTCGTCCCGAACATCCGGAAGATGTAGGCCTGTGTGATCCCCGCCGCCTGCGCGATCGCCTCGGTCGATGCCCCGTGTAACCCGTGTTCTGCGAACTCACCCGCCGCGATGGCCAGCACCTGGGCGCGGCGTTCCGTTCTGCTCATCCGTTCGGCCATGACCGTAAGTTACTAGTTACTAACTACTAAATAAATGTGACCTCGGCCGCGCGGGTTTCCGGGTGGGGACAGCGGTGACTCGCCGGCCGATGCCGCATCGGTCGAGTCGATCGTGGATACCCGCACCGCCCGCTACGCCGAGGCCTGCGGCGAACCCGACGCGGCGCCCTCCGGCGTCGGATACTCGAACGGTCGAAAGTGGTCGATGACTCCCGCGTCGCGCGGTACCGGCAGATGGACCGGCGAAGTCGCCGGAGCTCATCCAGGCCCGAATCGGGCTGGAGCAGGAAGTCGAGCCCGACTACGAGATGTATTCCACAGGCCGCCCCCGAACCGTGGCGGCCCTTCCTGCTGTCTTGGCAGGATCGGAGAGGGCGTCGTTTCGCGCCGATCGGACCGGTCGGCCGTGCCGATGGTTTTCGTATATGTCCGAGTTATATGCCCGAGTTATATGCCCGAGTTGCCTTTTACCGAAGGGCATCTGTCGAGCCGGGCCGGGGCAGAGGAAGAGGTGGTCGAGAATTCGACCACCTCGCTCTCGCGCGACCGGAGCCGACCTGTGGCCCGGACAAACCGGCTTCCCGGCGGGCCGCCGAACGAAGCGGATTCACGTGCAAAGGGCTTTTGCGATCCCACATCCCCTTCGAAGGCGGCCGCCAGGGGTCAGCGGCGTTCTTCCTGGATACCGGCATAGCGGCTGGGCATCACCAGGCAGTACAGACCGCCGACCTCGTTGGTCATGCAATACACCGGCCGGTTCTCGCTGGAACTGCCGGTCGGGTCCCGTTGCTCACCGACCCGCTGGATGGTGATGTGGTGCGGATCCTTGGGCGGTTCCGGTGCGGGTCCCTTGTCCCACGGATGCCACGCGAGCAGCCCTCCGCCGATACCGGCGACCATGATCGCGACCGACAACAGGACATGGCCTGTCTGTCCGGTCCGAGTGGGCGCAGAAGTCCCTTGCGGCCGAGGTGGTAATGGCTGAGATGCAGGGGCGTTCGAGTCCAACATGCCGGATAGTCAACACCATTACCGGGATGAGCGGGGAGTAAAAGGAAGAGGGGTGAACGTCCGGGTCGGCCCCGCGGCCCCGGATATGAAGTGGTGGGAAATCCGGCGACAGCGCGGATACATCCAGGAGTTCGCCACCGGTGTCGCCGCCCAACCGTGTCGGTGGTTCTCGAGGGGACGAGTGGGCCTTCGCCGCAGGTGAGTCGCGGTGGGATACCGGTGCGGAAGGTCAGGTCGCTATGTCAGCCGTGATCGGGGAGGGCGAGGTCGGTGTTCTCACGGTCGCGGTATTTCGTCGCGGCCGGCGACCCGAGGAGTTTCAGGGCGTGGTCACCGGCTGATCCGGGTTCGGCCTGATAGATCACCAGTTGCTGTCCCGGTTTGTCCCGCACATCGAACGTCTGGAAGGTCAGGTCGAGCGGGCCCACGTCGGGGTGGGTGAGCTTTTTGGTCTCCACCGTCTTACCGCGCACATGACCTTGTTCCCAGTACCGGTGGAAAGTCGGGTTCGCCGCCGAGACCTCGTCCACCAACCGGGTTACCCGGGCGGCATCGGGGGCATGTCCCACCGCCAGGCGCAGGGACGCGACCGTGGACCGGGCCGCGCGGTCCCAATCGGTGAAGAATTCCGGGCCCGCGGGATCGGTGAACACCATGTGCACGAGATTGTCCGCGTCGGTGAAGGGGGAGAACAGGGCCGCGGCCAGACGGTTGGTGGCCAGGATGTCCAGCGTCCGATTCAGCACGAACGCCGGCGTCGAGGCGAAAGTGTTCATCAGTTGCAGAAGCACCGGGCTCACCGACCCCTGGCCACCGCCTCCCCGTGCCGTCGGCACCAGCCGGGCCAACCGGTACAGGTGCATCTCCTGGTCGGCGTCGAGCCCGAGCACACGGGAGAGGGCATCGATCACCTGGACCGACGGGTTGCGTTCGCGGCCCTGCTCCAAACGCGTGTAGTAGTCGGCGCTGAGCCCGGCGAGGAACGCGACCTCCTCACGTCGCAACCCCGCCACTTTGCGAACGCCGTAGGTCCGGACCCCGGCGTTCTCGGGCGAGACCTGCGCGCGACGCGACCGGAGGAACTGTCCGAGCTCATTGGACGACGGCATACATCGAGCGTAGTTCCGGACCCGGGCCCGTAGGGGTGCGATACATCCACCCGACCCTGGCGTCACCACCGTTTTCCGCTGCCTGGGTGTGCGGCACCCAGGTGGGACGCGTCCTGTTCGCCCGGCCGGGAGCCGGACAGACTCGGATCGTGCATTCACACGAGGAAAGCGATACCGATCGGCCGAGGACAACCGTGGGCACAGCGGATGTCGTCGGTGTGTGGGTGACCGGTGACGGGTACATCCGACAGGAATTACGCGCGGACGGTCGCTACGACGAGGCCAGGGACGCGCGCCGCAGCGCCCACACCGGCAGTTGCACGGTGACGGGAAAACACCCCGACCATGTCGACGACCTCGGCTTCACCGCCACCGGAGATATCCGCGACGGCGTGCTCCACCACGAGCACCTCGTCCTGTACCGAGAGGACCGAGCATCATGACCCGGACCAAAACAGTGCTGATCACCGGGGCGAGCAGCGGTATCGGCGAAGCCACCGCCCGGAAGTTGGCCGCCGAGGGACACCGGGTGTTCTTCGGCGCGCGCCGCACCGACCGCCTCCGGCGTTTGGCCGAGGAGATCACCGCCTCGGATGGAGAGGCGGACTTCCACCGCGTCGATGTCACCGACCTCGACGACGTTCGAGCCTTCACCGCCACTGCACGCGAGCGTTTCGGGCACATCGATGTGGTGGTCAACAATGCGGGTGTCATGCCCTTGTCGCCGCTCGAGGCATTGAAGGTCGACGAGTGGAACCGCATGCTCGACGTCAATGTCCGCGGCGTCCTCCACGGAATCGCCGCCGCGCTGCCGATCATGCGAGCCCAGGGGAGTGGACATTTCGTCAATATCGCTTCGGTCGGTGCCTACGAGGTGGTTCCGACCGCGGCGGTCTACTGCGCCACGAAGTTCGCCGTCCGGGCGATCTCGGAGGGGCTGCGGCAGGAATCGACGGGCGATATCCGGGTGACGACGATATCGCCCGGAGTCACGGAATCCGAACTGGCGGAATCCATCTCGGATCCAACAGCCCGCGAGGAAATGAAAGCCTACCGATCCGTGGCGATTCCGGCCTCCGCCATCGCCGACGCCATCGCTTTCGCGATCGGTCAACCGGCGGAAGTGGACGTGAACGAAATCATCGTCCGTCCGGCGGCCAGTGCACAGTAGCCGATGGCTGCGTCGGTGAATCGTGACGTCATCGATCGGCGAATCCCGATGGCGTCTCGGCCGAGCGAGACACCGTAGCGGTGCCGATCGAGAGACCACATCGGTGTGAACCTCCGGCACGGTCGTGCCCGCCATCCGACCGAGGACGTCTCGGTCATGCGCTGTGCGACATGATGGGCGTTTCACCGCCGACCGGAGCGTGTGCCGTTGTCGGGACGACCGCGGGAATCACATGGGCGGTGGCTCGATATCGCAAACGCCGCGAATACGCTCCTTCGCGGCTCGATAGTCGGGATGTCCGGTGCCGAGGGTTTCGGCGTACCGGTCGAGGGCGTCCTGCTCGAGGGCGTCGGCCTCCTCGATTCGGCCCAGTGCCCGCAGGTCGAGACCGAGGTTGATCGCGCTCTGCAGGGTGTAGGGGTGGTCCGCGCCGCGAACCCGACGGTTGCGGGACAGCACCTGGGCGCCGAGCTCCGCCGCTTCGGCCACCCGACCCGATCCGGCCAGGTCCGAGGCGACACCGGTGTGGGCGGTGAGGGTGTACGGATGGTTCTCGCCGAGGCGGTCGGTGAGGATTTCGACGGCCTCCCGGTCGAGGGACAGGGCATCCTCGTATCGGTCGGCGAGTCGCAGCGCCGCCGCGTAGTTGACCGCGCATGCGGCCGTATACGGGTGGGTGGGGTGGTGGTTGGCGTATCGGCGGTGCGCTTCGGCGGCGAATTCGAGGGCTCGTTCCGTATCGCCGGTCACCCGATAATCGTTGGCCGTGTTCGTGCGCGCGGCCACGGTTTCCGGATGGTCGAGACCGTACACCTTCTCGTGGTCGAGGAGGCTTTCGTATTGCAGCCGTAGCGCCTCGTCGTAACGGCCGGCCTTGCGGTAGGAGACCGCCAGATTCTTTCGTGCCCGCAGGACGTTCTGTTGGAGCGGGCTGTCGAACATATCGCTGAAATCGGCCAGCACCCGTTCCTGCAGGGCCACCGACACCTCGTAATTGCCGAGTTCCCGGTGATTGCGGGCCACATTGTTCACGCAGTGCAACCGCAGAATGGGGTCGACGGACAGCGCCGGATCGTTCTGGAAACGCTGGTAATTGGTGGCGTCGAGGGTCATGGCCTCGGTGAATCGGCCCATGACCCGGTAGGCCACCGCCAGATTGTGGGCGGCGCGCACGGTTTCGAGGGAAGCCTCGCCCAGGCATTCGCGCGCCCACCCGTGCGATCGTTCGCTGATGGCGACCGAGCCGGTCCAGTCGCCGGCCATGCGCATACACGCGGCGAGCAGGTCGGCCGCCCAGACGTATTCCTCCGGATCGCTGTCGCGACGGTCCGCGACACCGGACAGGGCCGCCGCGGCGGCCTCGTGGGCGCGTTCCCATTCCCCCCGCTGCCACAGCACATTGCCGGTCACGATGCGTATGCGCACCACACCGATATGGGTGTCGCCCAGTCGCTGCGACCACAGCCGCGCCGCCCGCTGTCCCAGGCTCGCGGCGGCGGTCAACTCACCCTGTACCCGCAGCGATTTGATGAGGTGACGGACCAGTTCCGGCAGATGCGCGCACGGGTCGTCCGGATCCGACACCCGGGGGCAGTTCAGCGCGTCGGTGTGTTCCACCTGCTGCCACAGCCACAGGTAGCGGTTCCACATCGCCGGTAGATCGGTGTCGTTCGGGTCGGCGTCGCAGAGCAGCCGATGCGCGATGTGTCGGTTCGCCTCGGAGACGTCCCGGGGCAGGAAGTCGTGGATACCGTGCCAGGGCACCAGATGGACCTTCAGCGCCGTGCCGTTTTCGACGAGCGGATCGGCGCACACCTGTGCCACCGAATCGCGGGTGACCAGGTCGACGATGTTCTTGCGGCGGTGGTCGTTGGCCAGTGCCTCGGCCAGCGGAGCCGGCAGCCGGGTCGCCGCGGGGCGGTCGGTATCGGCCAGTTGGGAGGTCAACAGCTCCAAGGAGACCGGCTGATCGGGGGCGAAAGCGGTCAGCAGGCGCAGCAACCGACCGGCGGCCCACCCGTCCGAGCCGATCGGCTCGTCGACGAACGGACGCAGCGAATCGCCCACGATCGACGCGGCCCGCTTGTAGGACTCGTCCCGCAGCGAGGCGAACGGTTCGGCTCGAACCTGCTCCAACAGCGCTTCGTCCAGCGGGGTACCGCGGGAACCCCGGCGGGCCAGTGCGCTGAGCAGGACGGGGCTGCCGTCGACCGCGAGGCTGAACCGTCGGGCCAGGTCCTCGTCGATATCGCTGTGCCGGCGCAGGAAATCGCTGCCCTCGGCCGCGGTGAACAGCGGCACCGGAATCGCATGCGGAAAATCCCAGTCGGTGGTCTTCGAGGTCAGCAGGATATGGCCGGAACCGTCCCAGGGAGCGATCTCCGACAGCAACGCCGGACGACTCGGCAGCAGCATCCCCTCCGGGACCGACCGGTGATGGTCGGGGACCACATTGTCGTAGACGAGCAGATAGCGACGTGTGGTGGCGCGCAGCGCGGCCACCACATCACGGTGCCGGGTGGCGCGCGGCAACGAGTCGGGCAGACCCAAAGGTTGTGCCAGGCGGCCCAGTTCGGTGCGCATCATGGCATCGTTATCGCCCGATATCCAGGCGATGATGTCGTATTGGGAGCGGAAACGGTGGATGTAGGCGGCGGCGATGGAGGTTTTGCCGCAGCCGGGTTCACCGGTCAACACCACCGCACCGGAGATGTCCAGCCGGTCCCGCAGCGCCTCGAGTTCCCGCTCCCGGCCGTAGAACCAATTCGGCTGGTGTTGCGGCACGCTCGTCGACCGGTAGTCGACGAACATCTGCTGGTTCGGATACCGCACCCGCATGTGGCCCGCCTGCCCGAGGGTCGCCCGCGGCACGGTCGGGTCGGTGCGGCCGAGGGCGCGTCGGATCCGGGCTCGGGCCTGCTTCTCGTCGGGTAGCAGCCGCAGATCGGCGGCCGGGATGGCGTGGGTGGCCGGGGGTACCTCGGCGGACGCGACGATCACCGCGAGCAGGCCGCGCGGGTCGGCGGCGTAACCCGCCCAGTCGTCCGGGGAGAAATCGATATCGCGCACGAAATCGTCGCTGATCACGAGGATGAGCGTGCCGAACTCGGGTCGGGTGGGGAGGCCGGCGCCCGCCTCGATCCGGTGTAGTCGGAACTCGAGGCCGGATTCGGTGCCGAGCTGCTGTAACCACAATGCCCACACCGTGTCCGCGGAGGTGTACGCGACGACGATCGAACCGGGCGGAGCCGGTTGCGCGGACATCGGCACCACGTTCGCCACTCCCATCACACTGTCGATCCGGCCGTTGTGCCGGTGTCCTCGGCCGCGGCGGCATGCCGCATCACCGTCACGAATCGGCGACCACTCGGGGTCAGCCGATCCGAGTCGAGCAGAGTCTCACATCCGATACGCACATCCTGCTCCACCGCAGCCGCGTCGGGGATCGAAACACCGTCCGGGGTGTCGGCCACTCGCCGCAGGAACCGGGCCACGGCCAGATGCGCGTATGCGCCGTGTAGAACGGCGCCGGCGGTCCGGGGTTCGCGCCGCCACGGAGACGGCATATCGGCCGGGCCGTTCTCGGTGATGAGCGGTAGAAGTTCCATCAGCACGGCCAGTTTCGAATGCTGGAACTCGTGCAACAAACCGGTGGCCAGCGTCACCGGATCGTCCGGGCGAATCATGGCGGCGGCGCCGAACGAATCCACCAGGGTGGAGGTGAGGAACCCGCCCGGTTCCCGGCCGCGCGGCAGCAGAGCGCGCATGCCCTGGACCAGCGGCGCGGCGAGTTCGGGCACGGCATCGGCCAGCAGCGGCACCGCCGCCGCGAACAGCTGCTGCCAGCGATGGAATTCGGTGTCGTCGTGGGGAAGTCGACCATCGGGGGCCTCCGGCCAGGCCGAAGGTGTGGGGGGTAGGTCGTCGAATTCGACCTCGGCCGTACCGATCGGGGACGCGGCGGTCAACCGACGTAGCGGCGTCCAGTGATATCCGGTCGGTTGTGGCGGCTCGGCACCGTGATAGCGCACCGAAATCCGTTCGGCGACAGGGCCGGTCCAGCAGCCCAGTCCGGGCAGCACCACCGTGTCACCGATCTGTGGAAGTTCCAGATCGAACTCGATACCGGTCCGGAGGGCGGCCACGGCCGCGAACGACGCCAGATGCGCCGAGAGCGCGTTCGGATCGCCGTCCGGCGATTCCGTGGCGGTTTCGGCCGCGCATACCGCCACCCACGCGCCGAAACGGTGGTGGTGCAGGATATCGCGCACCACATCCGGGCGGCGGCGCTGGACCCGCACCAGAACCTCGTACCCCGGCGGAACCATCCGGGCCGATGTGTCGGAACGGCCACGCAGCAGGGCCGATAGCGGTGTGGCGCGGTGGTTTCGGGAATCGCGCGTGGAGTCGGGAGAACCGTTGCGCAGCAGCGCGGCGAGGAAGGCCATATTGCGGCTGGTTCGGGCGCGCTGCAACAGCGGCAGGGTGGCGGGGGTGTCCGTCAGCCGCGCCAGGGCGTCGAGTTCGGCATCGGATACGGTCAGGACATCACGCGGTGCCGCAGCTGTTTTCGATATGCCGATCACGCGCCCCCGCCCCCGTTGAAACCTGCCAGGATGATCCCGGCCGCGGCGCGGCGACGCAGCGCGGTGCGAAACGCGTCGAGCACATCGGGGTGATGGTTGTCGCGCAGCTCCTCGAGCGGCACATCGGTCAGATCCGGCATACCGCAGGCGGTTTCGGTTTCCATCGAGCACCCCTCCCTGGGCGGGCCGAGCCGGTCGCGACGAACCGGCCGGGGTCCGCCAACCGTTCGGTTCGACCACGCGGCAGCTGTTTTCAACATAACCGAAACAGTCGGGCGTGGGGGAACACGCGGATGCGCGGACACCATCTGACTGGGGAACAGGGTGATGTCACGAGTGACGAAGGCGGCGAGCAACACCGCCGCGACCATGCCGATCGGGGGTATCGGATATCCGGCCACCTCGACGGCGAGCACGATCGCGGCCAGTGGCGCGCGCACCGACGCGCCGAGGCAGGCCGCAAGCCCGGTGAGGGTGAAAACCGCGACGGGGCCGGCGTCCACGCCGAAATCCGTTGCGAGCCGCCAACCGAACGTGCCCGCCGACGCGCCGATGACCATGGCGGGACCGAACATTCCACCCACTCCGCCGGTATGCAGGGTGACAGCGGTGGACACGATCTTGACGAACGGCAACACCGCCAACAGCCACAACGGCAGCGCCGCGGCCGAGGTCGGGGAAATACCCAGGGACACCACGCCGTAACCGGTTCCGAGCGTCATCGGCACCGCGATACCGACGGCCCCGATAACGGCACCGGACACGGCGGCGGTGAGCCACGGCCGTTTCCGCGCCGGTGCGAGCAGAACGCCGAGACGGTGGAAGATCCGGACATACAGGCGCGCCACCAATGCGCAGCCCACCCCCACCGCCACGAGCAGACCGGTGGTGAGCGGATTCCACGGGGAACCGAAACCGGTACTGCCGAACATGGGGTGGTAGCCGTACACGGCGACGTAGACGCCGAACGCGACCGGTGCGGTCGGCAGCGCGGCCGCCGATGCCGTCCAGCCGATACCGCGGCGGCGCAACAGTTCCCCGGCCAATATCACGCCACCCAGGGGTGCTTCGAACAACGCGCCCACCCCCGCCCCCATGGCGGCGACGACCACGAGACTCGCGTCCGCGGCGGACAATCCGAACCGGCGGGTGAGCGCGGCCCCCAAGGAGGCGCCCACCTGTACCACCGGTCCCTCGGTGCCACCCGAACCGCCGGCGCCCAGGGTCACCGCGGTGCCGGCCAGTTTGACGAGGGCGCCGCGGGCGGTGAGACCGGACAGCTCACGGGTATTGACCGCGTGAATGACCCCGTCGGTGCCGTTCACCGGCGGGCCGGCCGACCGTGAGATCGCCACGGTCACCATCATGCCTCCCGCCACCAGCAGCGGCAGCAGCAGTGCTCGGCGGTCGGGTAGCGCTTCGGCGGGGGCATACCACAGGCCGGACGCGATCGGTTCGAGCCGCAGAATCGAACCCAGCAGAACCTCGGTGGTGAGATCGAGGGCGGCCCGCAGAGCCACGGCGCCGAGTCCGGCCGCCACACCCGCCGACAGTAGGGCGGCGCCGAGAACCCCCCACCGGCGTAGCGTGCTGTCCGATGCCATCACGGCGAACCGTGGTCGGTCCCCGCGTCGGCGAGGAGGCGGTGGGCGCGGGCCAGGGTCGGGTCGTCCTCCACGCCGGGAACCGCCGCGAGGATCTCCGCCAATCGGCTCGCGGTCACCGGCGGCAGCGCATCGGAACGCACGGCGTACGCCGCCCGTTCGGCCACGGCGCGCAGGGCCGCGACCGTCTCGTTCCCCGGCTCCGCGAGAGCGGTTGTCGCATAACGGAACTGTTCGACGATGCGTTGCTCCACATCCTGCTGCGGGTAGGCCGACACCGCCGCGATATCGAGATAGGCGCGGACCACCTTGAGCATCAGGCGAAGGGACCGCTCGGGATCGTCGTCCGGCGCTTCCTCACCCGCCTCCAGATATCGGTCCACCGCCTCCCAACCGTGCAGCGGGTCGCCGGTGTCCTCGCAGCGTCGGACCAGAACGTCCCCGAGTTGCTCGGTCAGTTCCGTCCGCGTCGTGGCGTTCGGTTCCACGGTGTCGAGCGCGGTGCGCAGGACCCGGCCCGCGTCGCTCAGGAAATCGGGTCCGCCGGCGGCCTCGTAGCGCAGCAACAACAGCCGGCTCAGCTCCGTCAACGTCGGTACCGTGTCGTCCTCGCCGAGTTCGGCCAGCACCGTCTTGGCCATGGCGATCGCCTCGTCGAGGCAGCGCAGCTCGCCGGTGCGTTCCCACTGCCGCCGCAGCGTGCCCGTCACCCGCAGCACCAACTCCGCTCGTCGCGGGTGCCCGATCGGCAGGGTTCGCAGCGCCTCCTGCGCCGCCGCCGATACCGCCTCCCCATCGCCGTGCCGCAGCGCGGCCGCCACCGCGCCGAGGGCATCGGCGTACCGCTGCTCCTCGTCGGAGGTCGGCGGTTCATCGGGCGGGGTGGGGAAGTTCGGCGCGATCCGGCGCAGGGTCTCGGGCGACAGGTACGCGAATGGGGTCTGGCCCTCGGTCGACTGCGAGACGGTGGCACGGAATACCGAGCCCGGTACGTCGTAGCGCTGGGTGATGAATCGGGATACCGACGACAGCACCTCGGTGGCCTGGCTGCGCGGCAGAGCGCGCCGCAGCACATCGGCCACCCCCGGCCGGAAGGTGAACATCCGGCTGTCCTCGGGCACGGTGTACGGCGGCGCCGAACCGGTGGTGGCGTCCTCGATCAGGCCGCCGGCCAGCACCTCGGCGAGCACACTGCGGCTGCTGCCCGGCAGCACCGCCTGCTGCACCAGTCGCATGATCGGCAGCACCAGCGGAACCTGGGCCAGCGCGGCGGCCAGCCGGAACGCCTCCGGCGAGGACGCCGCCCGGAAACGCCGCACCTGCTCGGTGGCCCCCACCCCCAGCTCCGCCTCCTGGAGTTCGGCCAGGGAGCGGGCGCGTTCGATCCGGTCCGGAGCCGGTCGGCGCAGCAGCGGATAACCGACAGTAAGGCGTTCACCCGCCAACAACTGCGCCCACGGCCCGACCCAGTCGGGGGTCAACTCGATAACCGGGACAGGGGTGAGGGCATCGTCGGCGGGGGTGAGCACACGCAACGGCGAGGGGCGATCCGGGATCACGGAGGTTATCCGTCCCTGCCCCCATTCCAGGCCGGTTCGCCGCCACAGATGGTTCGGCAGGGTCTGCACGATCGCGACCGGGGTCCGTGCCGCCAGTCGTTCCAGCGCGGCCGCCGCGGTACCGCGCACCCAGGCATCGCCCAGGCAGGCGGTGAAAACCATGATCACCCGGCGGCCGGTGGGGTCGTTCAACGCCGACAACGGGCGGTTCGCCGCATCGTGGGGGCGGGTCGCCAACCGCGGCTCACCGGCGTCGTCCGCGTCGAGATACCACACCGTCACCCGGCGGAAGCCGACCGTGTCCATGAGCGCGCGCACCGCGTCGACCAACCCGCTCCACGCCGCCATCGACGCGTGCCGATCGAAAACCACCGCCGCTTCCCGCTGCCGCACCGGCACCGCGCGGGTGACCGGCCACGCGATCGAGGTGCGGGCGGCCCGCTCCACCGTCGCCGTCTCGTCGAATTCACGTTGCCGCGGGTCGGGGATTCGGCGGGACAGCGGACGCAGTTCGCCGAGCAGACGTCCGGCGGAATCGAGCGGTGACGGGGCCGGAATATCGACCTCGGGACGGTACCGCCACTCCTGCGCCGTACCGCGTCGCGCGACGGGCGGTGGTTCGCGCGGTATCAACGGTCGGCTCTGCCCACCGGACGAGTGGACGGGCGCGGCGCGGGGATCGGGCTCGGCCGGTGGAGGTTCCGGGGCCGGGGCCGTCTCCGCCCGGTCGTCGATATGCCGGGCCAGCCAGAGGGCTTCCGCGACGACGCCACCGTCCACGTCGATGCCGCGCAGTGCGTCGAGAAGGTCGGACAAGGTCGCCATCTCAGCCTCCGGCATCCGTCGGTTGCAGCAGCCGCTCGGCCAATTGCCGTCGGTCCACGCCCTCGGCCTGGGTCAGGACGTGTAGGGCGATGAGCAAACGGTCGGTCGGCAACGCTCCCAGTTCACTGCGTCGACGAATGAAATCATCGATGATATCGCCGTATTCGTCCACCACCGCACTTCCCAGATGTGCGGCCACCACCCGTTCCAGCTGCGGTCGATCGGGTTTGCCCAGACGCAGTTGCAGGCACCGGCGCAGAAACGCGGGCGGGAACTCGCGCTCGCCGTTACTGGTCATGATGATCACCGGGAACGCGTTGCACTGCACGAACCCGTCCCGGATCGGCACCCGCTCCCGACCCTCGTGGGTGAAGACCTCCACCTCGGGCAGGTGCGCGCGCACCCGGCGGAGCTCATCGATGTGATATTCGCCGTTCTCGAAGACGTGCAGCAGATCGTTGGGCAGATCGATATCGGCCTTATCGATCTCATCGATCAGCAGCACGCGCGGCCGCCGATACGGAAGCAGGGCCGTGCCGAGCGGGCCGAGGGTGATGTAGTCGGCCATATCGCGGCCGTCCCCGGTGGCCTGCGCGTTGCCCCGGAGCTGGGCCTCTTCGAATCTGCGCAGCGCGTCGTAGTGATAGAGACCCTCCCCGAGGGAGCTGCGACTGGTGATCGGCCAGTGCAGCACCGGGCCCAGCCCCAGCTCGCGAGCGATCAGATAGGCCAGCGACGATTTGCCGAGGCCGGGGGCGCCCGAGACCAGCAGCGGCCGTCGGCACAACAGGGCGGCATTGATGATGTCGAGATCGTCGGGGCGCAACTGATGTGCGCCGATCTCGCCGCGACCCAGCTTCCGGTCCATCTGGGCCGGTTGGTCCGGTTGCGGCTTCGGTGAGGCCAGGACGGGGGATCCGGTGAAGGTGCGGGCGATCATCGGTGGGGGCACGGCGTCCCAGCCGTCCGGCCGCGGCTCACCCGAACCGCGGAACACGTGCCAATTCGGCGCTGTCATCTGCACTCCCGTCTCATGAACTTCGCGGGCCGGCGAGCGGGTGCGGGCGGCGCTTACTCTGCCCCGGAATATCGAGGATGAAGACCGTGGTGCGCCAGAGCCGGTCTCGCTCATCGGTGGACGGTCTCGCGTCCCGTTGGTTGTTCCAAACCGTGGTGTACCAATCGACCGGCGGCAATCCTGCCAGGCTTTCCTCGACTCGGCGGCGAAACACGGCCCCCGCGCAGGGTACTTTTTCCGTATCGTCCGTGGAAGCACCCACCGCGGGCGCCGGCGGGGTGTCGCCCGAACGCGTCGCTGCCGCGGTGGACGCCGGAGCGTCGTAGTGGACCGCGCACCGGTCGTTACGCCAGATCGTCACCGGCACCGAATTCGAATGCGCCGCCGTGAGCATCTGGGCCGTGGGAACCTCCGTGACCGCGATCGCGGCGGGCGAGGGTTCGGGGACGAACAGTTCCTGGAGCGCCGGCAGGTCACGGCCGCGCGGATCGGCGCAGTCGAACCACTCCACCGCGTCGATTCCCCAGCGCTGCAACACCTCCCACCGATCCTCCAGCTCGGCGATCTGTTCGCCGCTCTTCTCCCAGGTGCAGCTGCGTCGCAGCCGCATCAGGAATTTGGCGAACGGGCGGGCATCCGGACGCTGCCAGGTGTAGAGCGGCTCGTCGCCCAGATGTTCGTCGGGGAGCGCGATCACGATCTCCACGGTGTCGCGCCGGCGATAGATATCGTGCAGCACCCGGTCCAATTCACGTTTCAGCACCGCTGTGGCCTCGGCGTAGTCGGCACAGCGCCGGCCACCGTCGAGGGCGACGATTTCCCGGTCACCCGTTTTGCGGGCCAGTTCGACCCGGTACGGCGGCGACGAACGGTCGTCCACCCGCGGGCCCTCCTCGGGAAGGATGATGCCGAACAGGGTCGTGACCTCGTTCGGCGACGAACGGGTCGACCGCAGCAAGGCGGCGTATTCCCGGGTCCGCGCCCGCGGGACCATACCCCGGACCTCCGGTAGTTCCCGCAGCCCCGTGGCGAGCGGGGAGTCGGGGGACAGATGGGCCGCGGTGTGCACACAGAATTTGGCCAGGCCCCATTTCGGTTCCTGGGTATCGGTTCCCATGAACTCGGCCAGATCGCGCAGGGTGAGGAACCGGGAGGGGTCGTCGGGCGCGTAGAGGTCGAGCAGGGTGTCGAGCAGACCGGCGGGGACACGGCGCTCCTCCGCGGTGGCCGCCCCGGCCAGTCGGCCGTGGATCTCCACCAGCCAGCGGCGGATAACGGCCTCCTCGGAACCGCCCAGCCGGTCGGTCCACGCCTGACGCTCGTGGTGATAGGCATCGTGCCCGGTGACGAGCCGGTCGTACAGCTCCGGATCGCACACTCGGCGCAGGCCGGGGAGCAGACAGGCCACCGCACCGCCCTGGGCGGCCCCGATATGCTCGCTCGCCTTGACCAGTCCGATCACCCCGCCGTGCCGCACCGACCACACCGGTCCGCCCGACATGCCCTTGACCACCGCCCGGCTGCCGTCGACGGTGAAGAACGGCGGATTCTGCCGCGAATGGGTCTCCCGAACCCGGTACTGGTCGTACAGTTCCAGAACCCGCGGGGGAAAAGCCGCGTTCAGCGCGCAGACGACCAGTTCGTCGCCGTGGTCGGGCAGCGCATCGGCCATGAGCACACACGGCGCCGCGACCTCGTCCGGTCGTTCGAGTCGCAGCACGGCCAGGTCTTCGAAGGTCCACCGACCCTGCCGGTCGGGTGGGTCCGCGGCCACGACCGTGGCGCCGCACGCACTGCCTTCGCCGAATTCCAGCCGGACCCGGGCTCGGGGATCCGGTGGTACGACATGGGCCGCCGTCACCGCGTAGTCGGGGGCCACTCGAAACGCGGTACCGATGCGTTCGGCGTCCGCTTCGTCGCGGCTCACCGCCGCGGTGGCGGGTTCGAGTAGATCCCGTATCTCGGCGTGCCCCGGCACGGCCCAGGCCCCCTTACTCTCCGGTGGACGCGGCGCCCGGATTCCATTTCAGGGTGACCTTCAGTGAGGCCTTCGCCCCGCCCGACGCCAACACCGCCACGACCTTGCCGGCGTCGAGGGCCAGCTCCAGTCCGAATTCGACGGCGATCCGATCCGGTTTCAATCCGTCGACACTCCGATGCACCGAGGTCGCGACACTTCTGATCGTCGGACCGAGATTGTCGAGCCGAAACCGGTCGCGCAGACCCACGTCCACTCCGGTCTGCGCTGTCTCCGCTTCCTCGATCTGCGCGTAGATCACCGCGCCGTCCGGCATTTCGACGCGTTCGATATGCGTCACAACCGCCCCCACTTCCGGTCTCGGGTCCAATGGTCCACGATACCGGCGCGGTGCCCGCGCGGTATCCGAATACGCGAACACCGGCCATGGTCCAGCAGCCACGGCGCCACTGTCTTGCCTGTCGCGGATGACGCATTAGATCATCGAAACAGCCTGAACGGCAAGGTTTTCGGTAAACCATACGGAAAAGGAAACCGCCCGGGTAACGGTCGTGTTTCCCGGGCGGTGGTATCGATCGGTGTTCAGCTGCCGAAACGCGACAGCACCGCGCTCGCCTCCTGGGCGGCGGTGCCCTCTTCGGCGAGATGCGCCATGGCCGCGGGGATCTCGCGCCCGTGATGGGCCATCGCCTGGGCGTAGAGGCGGCCGGCGCGGTAGGACGAACGAACCAGCGGTCCCGCCATCACACCGGCGAAACCGATCTCCTCGGCGACCTTCGAATGCCGGACGAACTCTTCCGGTTTCACCCAGCGGTCCACCGGATGATGCCGGGGGGACGGACGCAGGTACTGGGTGATGGTGAGGATGTCGCAGCCCGCCTCGTGCAGGTCACGCATGGCCTGGGTGACCTCCTCGGGGGTTTCGCCCATACCGAGGATGAGGTTGGACTTGGTGACCAGGCCGGCCTCGCGGGCGGCGGTGATAACCGCCAGGGAGCGCTCGTAGCGGAACGCCGGACGGATACGCCGGAAGATTCGAGGCACCGTCTCCAGGTTGTGGGCGAGCACCTCGGGGCGGGAGGAGAACACCTCCGCCAACTGGTCGGGATCGGCGTTGAAATCGGGGATGAGGAGTTCGACGCCGGTATTGGGATTGAGTTTCTTGATGGCGCGGACGGTTTCGGCGTACAGCCAGGCGCCGCCGTCGTCGAGATCGTCGCGGGCGACACCGGTGATGGTGGAATAACGCAACCCCATGGCCTGGACACTCTCGGCGACGCGACGGGGCTCGTCCCGGTCGAGGGCGGCCGGTTTACCGGTGTCGATCTGGCAGAAATCGCAACGGCGGGTGCACTGTTCACCGCCGATGAGGAATGTCGCCTCGCGATCCTCCCAGCATTCGAAGATGTTCGGGCAGCCGGCCTCCTCGCACACGGTGTGCAGGCCTTCGCGTTTCACCAGACCCTTGAGTTCGGAGTACTCCGGGCCCATGGTGGCGCGGGTGCGGATCCATTTCGGTTTGCGCTCGATCGGGGTCTCGGCATTACGGGCCTCGATACGCAGCAGTTTGCGGCCGGCGGGGGCCTGGGCGGAAGTCACGAAACCTGCTCCACTTTCGTCTCGTTCGCCGGGGCGCGGGGGATATCGTGCGCGGTGACGGGCAGATCACCCTCGAGGGCGGCGATAATGGCCTCGGCGGCTTGGGGGCGGACCTCGGCGACGGTGACCTCACGGCCGAGCTCACGCGACAGTGTGGTGGTGCCGACATCGCGGATACCGCACGGAATGATGGTGCCGAACGCGTCGAGGTCGGGATTGCAGTTCAGGGAGATCCCGTGCATGGCGACACCGCGCTGCACCCGGATACCGATGGAGGCGATCTTGCGTTCGGGCCGCAGCGGGCCGTCGGCGGCCAACCAGACCCCGGAGCGGCCTTCCACCCGGCCGCATTCCACGCCGAGGTCGGTGATCACCTGGATGAGGGCCTGCTCGAGGCGGCGCACGTAATCGACCACATCAATGGGTTCGGCCAGGCGGATGATCGGATAGCCGACCAGCTGGCCGGGACCGTGCCAGGTGATCTTGCCGCCGCGGTCGGTCTGTACGACCGGGCTGCCGTCGACGGGCATGTCCTCCGGCTGGGTGCGCCGGCCCGCGGTGTATACCGACGGGTGTTCGAGCAGCAGCAGATGGTCGGAGCCGCTGTCCGCGGCGCGCTGTTCGGCGAGGGAACGTTGGAGGTCCCACGCCTGCTGATAGTCGATGAGGCCCAGATCGCGCACGACGACGGGTGTGGTGTCGTAGCGAGCCGACCGGGTGGCGGTGCGCGTGTTGTTCACCTTCATGACGTTACGCCCATCTCGATCGTGAGCTGCATCAGTGTCAGGTCCATCCAGCGGTCGAACTTGCGGCCCACCTCCGGCAACACGCCGACGGTGCGGAAACCGAAACGCTCGTGCAGGGCGATGGAGGCGGTATTGCCGGATTCGATGGCGGCGATCACAGCGTGCACGTCGCCCGCGCGCCGGGCCCGGGCGATCAACTCGGTGAGCAGGGCCGTCGCCACACCGCGCCGGTGGAAACGCTCGTCGACGTAGACCGAGTCCTCCACGGTGTGGCGGTAACCGATCTTGGGGCGCCACGGACCGTACGTGGCATAACCGGCCAGTTCGCCGTCGATCTCGGCGGCGAGGACCGGCCGGCCGGCCGCGGTGCGGTTGCGGAACCAGGCCAGGCGCTCGTCGAGCTCCACCGGTTCGGTATCCCAGATGGCGGTGGTCTCCGCGATCGCCCGGTTGTGGATGACGAGGATGGCGGGCAGATCCTCCATGCGGGCGTCGCGGATGGTGATGACGCCGGCGGCGGTCATCGGCCGTTGCCGACGACCGCGGCCAGTGCGGCGCCGATGGTGGGGTGACGGAACTCGTAACCCGCCGCTTCCAGGGCCGCGGGAATGGCCCGAGGGCCGTGCAGGATGGCCTCCTCGGCGAACTCTCCGATCGCCGCGCGCAGCACGAACGCCGGGACGACCAGCGGGGTCGGGCGGTTCAGCACCCGACCCAGCGCCCGGTTGAACTCGGCATTGGTGACCGGGGCCGGGCCCACGGTGTTCACCGGTCCGGCGATCGTGTCGTGGGTGAGGGCGTAGCAGATGGCGCCGACCTCGTCCTCGAGGGAGATCCACGGCGAGTACTGGCGGCCGTTACCCAGCCGGGCCCCGAGGCCCAGCAGGTACAGCGGTTTCAGTTTGGCGAGCATACCGCCGTGCCGGGACAGCACGACCGCGCTGCGCAACAGCACCACCCGGGCACCGGCCGCGGTGGCGGGCCCGGTCGCGGCCTCCCAGTCGCGGCACAGGGTCGCCAGGAAACCCGTGCCGGGCGGGGTGGTCTCGTCGACGACCCGGTCGCCGGTCGCCCCGCCGTACACGTGCACGCCGCTGGCATTGACCAGCACCGGGACCCGGGCGGCGGCGACCGCCTGGGCCAGCACATCGGTGGGGGTGAGTCGGCTGTCGCGCAGTTCCTGCTTGTAGGAGCCGGTCCAGCGGCGATCGCCGATACCCGCCCCACACAGGTTCACCACGGCGTCGGCGTCGCGCAGCACCCGTTCGTCGAGTTCGCCGCGTGCCGGGTTCCAGGTCTGCTCGTTCGGCCCCGACGCCGGACGCCGGACCAGCCGGACGACGTGGTGCTCGTCGCGGCGCAGAGCCGCGACGAGCGCCGTACCGATCAGCCCGGACGATCCGGCGATCACGACCTTCATTTCGACCTACAGCCCGAGATCGGCCTCGAACGCGGCCTCTTCCAGCCGGTGCCGGATGGTGGTGAGGAACCGGCCGGCGTCGGCGCCGTCGATGAGCCGGTGGTCGTAGGTGAGCGGCAGGTAGCACATCGACCGCACACCGAGCGACTCGTTGCCGTTCTCGTCGGTCACCACCACCGGGCGCTTGACGATCGCGCCGGTTCCCAGCATCGCCGCCTGCGGCGGAACCAGGATCGGGGTGTCGAACAGCGCGCCCTGGCTGCCGATATTGGTGATGGTGAAGGTACCGCCCGCCAGCTCGTCCGGCTTGAGGCCGCCGGTGCGGGCCCGGTGGGCGATATCGGCGATGGCGCGGGCCAGTCCGGCCAGCGACAGATCGCTGGCGTTGTGGATCACCGGGGAGAGCAGACCCTGCTCGGTGTCGACGGCGATACCCAGGTGCACCGCCGCGTGGTAGGTGATCTCCTTGGTGTCCTCGTTGTAGCTGGCGTTCACGTTCGGATGCACGCCCAGCGCCTCGACCACGGCCTTGGCGAAGAACGGCAGGAACGTCAGGTTCACGCCCTCGCGCTTGGCGAAATCGGCCTTCGCCCGAGCCCGCAGCGCCGCGATCTTGGTCACGTCCGCCTCGTGCACCTGGGTGAGCTGCGCGGTGGTCTGCAGCGACTCCCGGGTCTTGGTGGCGGTGATCTGCCGGATGCGGTTGGCCTTCTGGGTGGTTCCACGCAGCGCGGCCAGCGCCGGGCTGGGGGCCGGGACGGCGGGCCGGGAAGCGGCGGGAGCAGCCGGAGCCGCGGCGGCCGCCGCGGGCGCGGCGGTGGCCTTCTTCTTGGCCTCGGCGGCGGCGAGAACGTCCTGCTTGCGGATACGACCGCCGACACCGGAACCGGTGACGGTGGACAGATCCACGCCGTTCTCCTCGGCCAGTTTGCGCACCAGCGGGGTGACATAGGGGGTGGCGCCGTTACCGGCGGGAGCCGGAGCCGGTTTGGTGGCCACGGGAGCCGGGGCGGGCTGCGGAGCCGGAGCAGGTTTCGGAGCCGGGGCGGGCTGCGGAGCCGGCTGGGGCGCGGCCGCGGCGGGTTTCGGAGCCGGAGCGGGCTCGGGAGCCGGGGTGGGCTCGGGCTGCGGTGCCGCGGCGGCAGGGGCGCCGCTGCCGATCACGCCGAGCTGACCGCCGACCTCGACGACATCGTCTTCCTGCGCGGTGATCTCCAGCAGGGTGCCGGCCACCGGGGAGGGGATCTCGGTGTCGACCTTGTCGGTGGAGACCTCGAGTAGCGGTTCGTCGACCGCGACCTCGTCACCGACCGCCTTCAGCCAGCGGGTCACGGTGCCCTCGGTGACGGACTCGCCCAGTTCCGGCATCTTCACCG
>NZ_BAGE01000124.1 GCF_000308675.1 Nocardia paucivorans NBRC 100373
GACCAACGGGATGACCGGTGACATGGGTGGTTCCGCGGTGGCGCGGTGGGCTCGGTTGGGGTTGGGCCGGCTCGAGGATCCCGAGGGCGTGCGGCTGTTCGACGAGGTACTCGCCGGCAGTGAGGCATTGCCGGTGGCGATCCGGTTCGATGCGGGTGTGTTGCGTCGTGGGGCCGACCCCGAGGAGGTTCCCGCGGTGCTGCACGGGTTCGTCAAGCGGCTCACGCGCCCGACCCGGACCACGGGCGATTCCGCGGTGGGACGGGCCTCGGGTGTGCTCGGCGCCCGGTTGGCGCAGGTGCCGCAGGCGCAGCGTGGTGATGTCGTGCTGGAGGTGGTGCGTGAGCAGGTGGCCGCTGTGCTCGGCCATGATTCCGGTAACGACATCCGTCCCGATCAGCGGTTCGACGAGATCGGTTTCGATTCGTTGGGTGCGGTGGAGTTCCGTAATCGGTTGGGCAAGGCCACGGGTGTGACGCTGCCGTCGACGTTGGTGTTCGATCATCCGACTCCGACAGCGGTGGCGAAACTGGTGCTGTCCAAGCTCGCCCCGACGGTGGGCCGCCCCGCGAAGAAGGCGGCGCGTCGGGCGCAGGTCGACGAACCGATTGCGATCGTGGGCATGGCCTGCCGATTCCCCGGTGGGGTGCGGTCACCGGAAGACCTGTGGAACCTGCTCGCCTCCGGCGCCGACGCCACCGGGGAGTTCCCGACGGATCGCGGGTGGGATCTGGAGCGCCTGTTCGATTCGGATCCGGACAAACCGGGGACGGTCTACACCCGCCGTGGTGGCTTCCTGTACGACGCGGGTGATTTCGATCCCGGCTTCTTCGGTATCAGCCCGCGTGAGGCCGCGGCAATGGATCCGCAGCAGCGACTGCTGCTGGAAGTGTCGTGGGAGGCGTTGGAGGACGCGGGTATCGACCCGGCCACCCTGCGCGGCACCGATACCGGCGTGTTCGCCGGCGCGGGCTACTCCGGCTATATCGACCGGGTGGTCGGCGACCTGGAAGGCTACCGGCTCACCGGTACCACCAGCAGCGTGATCTCCGGCCGGATCTCCTATGTCTTCGGGCTCGAGGGGCCCGCGGTCACGGTGGACACCGCGTGCTCGTCGTCGCTGGTCGCCCTGCATCTGGCCTGCCAGGCGCTGCGCCAGGGCGAGACCTCGCTGGTGTTGGCAAGCGGTGTGACGGTCGCGGGCACCCCCTACCTCTACGTCGATTTCGCTCGGCAGCGCGGTCTGTCCCCGGACGGTCGGTGCAAGGCGTTCTCCGCTGCCGCCGACGGTGTCGCCTTCGCCGAGGGCGTGGGTGTGCTGGTGCTGGAACGCCTGTCGGATGCCCGACGGCTCGGCCACAACATCCTCGCTCTCGTGCGTGGCACCGCGGTGAACCAGGACGGTGCGTCCAATGGTCTGACCGCGCCCAACGGTCCCTCACAGGAGCGGGTGATCGCGGCGGCATTGGCCAATGCCGGGCTCGAACCGGCGGATGTCGACGCGGTGGAGGCGCACGGCACCGGCACGACCCTGGGTGATCCGATCGAGGCGCAGGCATTGATCGCCGCCTACGGCCAGGACCGGCCGGATCGGCCGTTGCGGATCGGTTCGCTCAAGTCGAATATCGGCCACACCGTGGCCGCGGCCGGCGTCGGCGGTGTGATCAAGATGGTGCAGGCCATGCGGTACGAGATGCTGCCGAAGACGCTGCATGCCGACGAACCCAGCCCGCATGTGGATTGGTCGGCCGGTGATGTGGAGTTGTTGACCGAGGCCCGCCCGTGGCCGGTCGGTGGGCGTCCGCGTCGGGCGGGGGTGTCGTCGTTCGGGGTGAGTGGCACCAATGCGCACGCCATCCTGGAAGAAGCGCCCGCCCCGCAGATTCCCGCCGCTGAGCCCGAGACGGTGAACCGGGAGTTGCTGCCGGTGCCGCTACTGGTTTCGGCCGCCTCCCAGGCCGGATTGCGGGCCCAGGCGGACCGACTGCGGCAGTGGTGGCTCGGCAATCCCGACGCACCGATATGGGACGTCGCCGCTATCCTGGCCCGATCCCGCTCACACCTGGAATGGCGGGGAGCGATCACCGGCACGGACCGGGCGGAACTGCTCACCGGTCTCGCCGATCTCGCCACCGGCACCGACTCCGCCGCGGTGGTCGAGGCCATCGCCGGAACGGGTCGGACCGCGTTCCTGTTCACCGGTCAGGGAGCGCAACGCGCCGGAATGGGCGCGGGACTGTACCGGGCGTTCGAGGCGTTCGCGACGGCGTTCGACGATATCTGCGCCCGGATCGACCCGCTGCTCGGACGGTCGTTGAAAGATCTGATGTTCGACGGTGATCCGGAGCTGCTCGAGCGAACCGAGTTCACCCAACCCGCCCTGTTCGCCTTCGAAGTGGCCCTGTTCCGGTTGCTGGCGTCGTTCGGCGTCACACCGGACCTGCTGATCGGCCACTCCATCGGGGAACTCACGGCCGCCCACGTGGCCGGGGTGTGGTCGCTCGAGGACGCCTGCCGGTTGGTCGTCGCCCGTGGGCGGCTGATGGGGGCTCTGCCCGTGGGTGGGGCGATGCTCGCGGTTGCCGTCGGTGAGGCGGCGGCGGCGGAGCTCGTCGCCGAATACGGTGACCGGCTGTCGATCGCCGCGGTGAACGGCCCGTCGTCGGTGGTACTGTCCGGTGAACTCGAGGCCGTCGGTGAGGTCGAGCGCCGTGCCGCCGTGGCGGGGCGCAAGACCAGCCGACTGCGGGTGAGCCATGCGTTCCATTCGGCGCAAATGGACCCGATGCTGGACGAATTCCGTTCCGTGGCACGGAGTTTGACCTACCACCGTCCGAGTGTGGGGATCGTGTCGAATATCAGCGGCGCGATCGCCGGCGCCGAGTTCACCGACCCGGACTACTGGGTGGCGCAGGTGCGTGGCTGTGTCCGGTTCGCGCCGGGAATCGACGCCTTGGTCAAGTCCGGGGTGCGCCGGTTCGTGGAAATCGGCCCGGATGCCGTCCTGGCCGCCATGACCCGGCAGTGCCTGGCCGAGACACCGGATATCGAGGCGAAGTCGACGGTGCTGGCCGCCGCCCGGCGCGCGACCGATGAGCCGACCCAATTCGTGTCCGCGCTGGTCCGAGCCCATGTGGCGGGGGTGCCGGTGGATTGGCGGCCGCTGTACGCCGGGCGTTCGACCGGTCGGTTCGACCTGCCCACCTATGCGTTCCAACATCAGCGGTACTGGTTGCCGCCGGCCGCCGAACCGACGCGCCCGACCTCCGGGCATCCGGTGTTGACCGAGGTCGTGCGGCTCGCCGACAAGGACCAGTGGATGCTCACCGGCCGGATCTCACGCCGAACCCATCCCTGGTTGGTCGACCACGCCAGCTACGGGGTGGTCGTCGTGCCGAGCACGGCGCTGCTGGAGATGCTGTTGGTGGCCGGTCCGCGATTCGGTTGTGTCGGGGTGGACGAACTCACCCTGGAGGCGCCGGTGCTCCCGCCCGAGGACCGCGAGGTCGAACTGCAGGTTCTGGTCGACGAAGCGGACGAGACGGGACGCCGCCATTTCACCTTCCACTACCGGGTCGCCGGTGCCGGCGACACCGATTGGGTGCGCAACGCCAGCGGTGTCCTGGCCGGTGAGCGTCCGACGGCGGAGCCACTGATGGAACAACTGCGGGCCGAGCCGTGGCCGCCGCAGGGCACCGAACCGGTGGACCCGGACTGGATTCCGACGCATATCGCGGCGGCGGCCGGTCTCGAATACGGTCCCTCCTTCTGCGGCACCGAACGCGCGTGGCGGCGCGGCGATACGGTCTTCTCCGAGGTCGCGCTGGACCCGGCGATCGATCCCGGCGGTTACACCGTGCACCCGGGTCTGATGGACGCCATCGGACATGCCGGGCTCGCCTGCCTGATGCGGCCGGAACTCGACAGCGATCCGAGCCGGGGCAAACTGCTGTTCCGGTGGGGCGGTGTGCGGTTCCACGATGTCGTCCGCCCCGGACCGCTGCGGGTCATCGCCGTGTCGAAGGGCGAGGACACCATTGCGATCGCCGCACTGGACTCCGATGGCAACCCGGTGGTCTCCGTCGACGAGGCCGTTATGCGCTCCTACGACGTCACCCAATTCCGTACCACCCTCTCGGCCGGCGACACCGCGGTCTATTACCTGGACTGGACACGGGCACACCCGCCGTCCGGCGACCGGGCGCCCGATGCCCCCGATACCATCGCCGCCCTGGGCCCTGTCGCGGTGATCGGGGTGCGGGAACGCCACCCGGATATCGGCAGGCTGATATCGGCCGAGGGGACGGCGCCCAAGGCGGTGGTGTGGTCCGGTGCCGATACGGTCGGTGGCGACGGCGATATCCCGGCCGCCACTCACGAGCAGGTGAAATCGGCCCTGCGTACCCTGCAGGAGTGGCTTGGTCGGGACGAGCTGGAGCAGTCCCGACTGGTTGTGGTCACCCACCGGGCCGCCGCACTGCCCGGTGAGACACCCGATCCCGTCGCCGCCGCGGTAGCGGGTTTGGTGCGCAGCGCGCAGACCGAATACCCGGGCCGGATCGTCCTGCTCGATCGGCAGCCGGATACGGCGCCGCTGTCGATCGACACCGTGCAGTCCGTCCTGGCCACCGACGAACCGGAAGTGGCCGTGCGCGGGGACACGATACTGGTGCCCCGGCTGCGGCGGCGGGAGCCCGCGGTCGAGGCGCGACCGGCATTCGGCACCGGCACGGTGTTGATCACCGGCGGCACCGGCGGGCTCGGCGCGCTGCTGGCCCGGCATCTGGTGACCGAACACGGTGTCCGGCACCTGCTCCTGGTGTCCCGGCGGGGGAAGGACGCCCCGGGTGCGGCGGAACTTGCCGCGGAGCTGGGCGAATCGGGTGCGCACGTGCGAATCGAGGCCTGCGATGTCACCGACCGCACCGCGGTTCGGGAACTGATCGCCACGATCGCGCCCGAACAACCGTTGACGGCGGTGGTCCACGCGGCCGGTGCGCTCGCCGATGCGACGATCCGGACCCTCACCGCCGAACAGGTGGATCGAGTGCTGGCGCCGAAGGTGGATGCGGCATGGAATCTGCACGAGGCCGGCCGGGGGACGGATCTCGCGGCCTTTGTGCTGTTCTCCTCCATTGCCGGGGTCCTCGGCTCCGGTGGCCAGGCCAACTACGCGGCCGCCAACGGATTCCTGGACGCGTTGGCCGCCCGACGGCGCGCCGAAGGGCTGCCGGCGGTGGCGATCGATTGGGGCCTGTGGCAGCGGACGTCGGCGGGGACGGGCGGTATGGCCGACACCCTCGACGAGTCGGGTCTGGCCCGACTGGCCCGACTGGGGGTGCATCCGCTGACCCCGGCCGACGGCCTCCGCCTGTTCGACGCCGTGGCCGGCGCCGGACCCGATCCGGCGGTCGTGGCGTTCCGCTTCGACGAGCACACCGTGAGTCGGGAAACCGATGCCGACACCGTGCCCACCGCCTTGCGTGGTTTCCTCCGACCGACCGGGCCGGACACCCCGCGCCGGCAGTCGGGTGGATTCGCCCTGGACCGTATCCGGGAGGACAAGCGGGAACAGGCCGTGCTCGACCTGGTGCTCGAACAGGCCGCGACCGTGCTGGGGTACTCGTCGGCAAGCGATATCCGACCCGACAAGGGCTTCGACGAACTCGGGTTCGACTCGCTCGGCGGGGTGGAGTTCCGCAACCGACTGTCGAAGGTCACCGGTCTGCGGCTGCCGTCGACGCTGGTGTTCGACTATCCGACCCTGGCCGAGTTGGCCGCATATTTGCACGACGAGCTGGCCGCCTCCGCCGCAGCCCAACCGTCCGCCGCCGACAACCCCCCATCGGCGGCACCGGACGAGCTGGCCCGATTGACGGAAATGCTCGACCGCGTCCTCGCCACCGCCGGCGACGACGAGGCCACGGTCACCGCCCTGCTCGGCATCGGCGACCGGCTGCGATCCCATCTCGGCGACCGCTGGCGGGCCGACGAATACGACGACCTCGCCGCGCATTCCAGCAGCGAACTTCTGGACCTGATTGATGAGGAGTTTGGCCGACCATGAGCAACCCGACCACGAGCAACGAGGAACGGCTCACCCGGTATCTGCGGAAGCTCACCGGAGACCTGCGCGCTGCCAACAAACACATCGGCGAGCTGGAGGAACGGGCGCGAGAACCGATCGCGATCGTCGGGATGAGCTGCCGCTACCCGGGCGGAGCCGATACCCCCGACCGGCTCTGGGATCTGGTCGCCTCCGGCACCGACGCGGTCGGTCCGCTACCGACCGACCGCGGCTGGGACCTGGAACGGTTGTACAACCCCGACCCGGACGTGCCGAACACCATCTACACCCGTGAGGGCGGGTTCCTGTATTCGGCGAGCGAGTTCGACGCCGGTTTCTTCGGCATCGGACCGCGCGAGGCCGCCGTCATGGACCCGCAGCAGCGGTTGATGTTGGAGGCGGCGTGGGAGGCGTTGGAGGACGCAGGGGTCGACCCCACCGTCCTGCGCGGCAGTGACACCGGTTTCTTCGCCGGTGTCTTCCACCAGTACTACGGGCCGCGGGTCGGCTCCCCGAGTCTGTCGGCCGAGTCGGAGGGCCACGCATACCTGGGTGCGGCGAGTTGTGTGCTGTCCGGCCGGGTTTCCTACACCTTCGGTTTCAAGGGCCCCACCCTGTCGGTGGACACCGCGTGTTCGTCGTCGCTGGTGGCATTGCATCTGGCGTGTCAGGCGTTGCGGCAGGGGGATACGTCGTTGGCGTTGGCCGGTGGTGTGACGGTGATGTCGGATCCGTCGCTGCTGATCGCGTTCGCGCGGCAGCGGGCCCTGTCACCGGATGCGCGCTGCAAGGCGTTCGCGGCGGCCGCGGATGGGACCGGTTTCTCCGAGGGGTTGGGGATGCTGGTGTTGGAGCGGTTGTCGGATGCCCGGCGTAACGGTCATCGGGTGTTGGCGGTGATCCGGGGTAGCGCGGTCAACCAGGACGGCGCCAGCAAGGGGTTGACCGCACCCAACGGGCCGTCCCAGGAACGCGTCATTACCGCGGCATTGGCGAATGCCGGGCTCGAACCCTCCGATATCGACGCGGTGGAGGCGCACGGCACGGGCACCATGTTGGGTGACCCCATCGAGGCGCGGGCCTTGATCAATGTCTACGGTCGGCGGGGGGACAGCGGGCCGTTCCGGTTGGGGTCGTTGAAGTCGAATATCGGTCATACCTCCGCTGCGGCGGGTGTGGGGGGTGTGATCAAGATGGTGCAGGCGATGCGGTATGGGGTGTTGCCGAAGACGTTGCATGTGGATGCGCCGACGCCGCATGTGGATTGGTCGTCGGGTGGGGTGCGGTTGTTGACCGAGGCGGAGGCGTGGCCTGTGGGGGAGCGGGTGCGTCGGGCGGGGGTGTCGTCGTTCGGGGTGAGTGGGACCAATGCGCATGTGATCGTGGAGGAGGCGCCCACCGAACCCGCCACCGAGGAGCGGGCCGGCATCACGATATCCGCACCTGCCGCGGAGGCCCCCGAGCGAGCCGACAGCGCGGAGACCGCGTCGGCCGGGCCGGAGATCGACACCGATGTCGTGCCATTGCTCGTCTCGGCGAAAACCGAGTCGGGTCTGCGGGCGCAGGCCCAACGATTGCTCGAGCGGCTGGCCGCCGATCCCGAGGTGGACCTGTGGGATGTGGCGTATTCCCTCACCACAGCGCGGGCGCTCCTGGATCGACGGGGTGTGGTGGTCGGTCGGGACCGGCACGAGCTGCTGACCGGACTGGCCGCCCTGGCCGACGGCTCGGCCACCGACGGGGCCGGGGTGGTTTCCGGGGTGCTCGGGAGCGGGCGCACGGCATTCCTGTTCACCGGGCAGGGCGCGCAGCAGCCCGGAATGGGTCGCGAACTGTATGCGGCGTTCCCGGTGTTCGCGGCGGCATTGGATGAGGTGTGCGCCGAATTCGACCACCACCTCGGGCGATCGCTGCGGGAGCTGATGTTCGCCGACGACTCGGCGGCGTCGACGCTACTGGACCGCACCGAATACACCCAGCCGGCGTTGTTCGCCTTCGAGGTGGCGCTGTACCGGCTGGTCGAATCGTTCGGTATCACCCCGGATGTGCTGATCGGGCATTCGATCGGTGAGCTGGTGGCGGCGTATATCGCCGGGGTGTGGTCGCTGCCGGACGCATGTGAGTTGGTCGCCGCGCGGGGCCGGCTCATGGGCCGATTGCCCGAGGGTGGGGCGATGGTGGCCGTCGCCGTCTCCGAGGAGGATGCGACCGCGGTGGTGGCCGATTACGGCAACCGGCTGTCGATCGCCGCGGTGAACGGGCCGACGTCGGTGGTGCTGTCCGGAGACGAGGATGCCGTCGACGAGGTCGAACGACTCTTCGCCGGCCGGGGCCGCAAGACGACCCGGCTGCGGGTGAGCCATGCATTCCACTCCGCCCGAATGGAACCCATGCTGGACGAGTTCCGTTCGATCGCGACCCGGATGAGCTATCGGGTACCGGCCGTTCCGATCGTGTCCAACCTGACCGGTCGGGTGATGGACCAGGAGCCGACCGATCCGGAGTACTGGGTGCGTCAGGTCCGGTCGGCCGTGCGTTTCGCTCCCGGTATTCACACGGTGGTCGCGTCCGGAGCCCGGCGATTCCTGGAACTCGGCCCGGACGCCGCCCTGTCCGCGATGGTTCGGCAGTGCCTGGCCGTCGACCCCGAGGTGGAGGCGCGGGCCGTGGTGGCCGCAGCCGCCCGGCGCGGCGCGGACGAGGTCTTCCGATTCACTACTTTCCTCGGCGCCGCCCACGCGGCGGGCCTGGACGTGACCTGGCAACCCCTGTTCGCGGGACGTTCCCCGCGCCGGGTTTCCCTGCCGACGTACGCGTTCCAACGCAGCCGGTACTGGTTACCCGCCGGTGGTGACAGCGGCGATGTGAGCCGAGCCGGTCTGGTCCCGGTCGACCACCCCATGCTGGGGGCTTCGACCGCCATACCGGGCAAGGACGAGTGGTTGTTCACCGGTCGACTCTCCGCGCACACACACCCGTGGATCGCCGACCACCTGGTGTTCGGCACGGTGCTCCTGCCCGGAACCGGTTTCGTGGAACTGGCCTTGGCGGCGGGTGCCCGCGTGGGCGCCGAGATCGTGGACGAGCTGGTGCTGGAAGCGCCGCTGCGGATGGACGACACGGATATCGATATCCAGATCGCGGTCGAAGCACCGGATACCGACGGTCGGCGACGCTTCATCGTGGCTTCCCGCCCGGTCGGTGCCGCCGACAGCGGGTCCGGCGCCACCCATGCCCGTGGTGTGCTCGCACCGGGTGTGGTGCTCGACACCCCGGTCGCCGGTGGCGTGAGCGAGCCGGCGGTGGACCCGACCTCCGGTGCGGTGCTGTACGACGCTCTGTCCGCCCGCGGATTCGGCTACGGCCCCACCTTCCAAGGAGTGCGACAGGTGTGGCGGGACGGTGACGACGTGGTGGCGGAGGTGACCGCACCCGGCGATATCGATTCCGATGCCGCACGGTTCGGTATCCATCCCGCGCTGCTGGATGCCGTACTGCACGCCGGGGTCCACGATTGGATCGCCGACCTGCCGGGTGACGAACTCCCGCTGCCGTTCGCGTTCAACGGGGTGCGGTTGTTCCGGGCGGGGGCCACGGCCGTCCGAGCCCGGATCCGACGCACCGGAGCCGACGCCCTGCGGGTCGAGACCTTCGACGCGGCGGGAGCGCCGGTGCTGACCATAGGCTCGTTGCAGGCCCGACCGGTGAACAGCAGGGTCCTCGACGCGGGCCGTTCCGGCACCCGCCGGCCGCTCTACGAGCTGCAATGGACCCCGGTCGAGGCCGGTGCTTCGGGCGCGATTCGCCGTCTCGCCGTGGTCGGCTCGCCCACCACGAGTGGGTTCGACGAGACATACCCGAATATGGCCGCCCTGATCGAGGCGATCAGGGGCGCCGACGCGGGTGACGTGGAGCGGGACCGGGTGGATGGGGAAACCCGGCCACCCCACCCGGAGGCGGTGGTGTGGTTCGTCGAGGACGCCGAGCCGCAGCCGGAACAGGACATCCGCGCCACCGACGCGATTCGCGGCCGTGTACACGCGGTACTGGCCTCGGTTCGGGAATGGTTGACGCTGCCCACGACGATCGAGACCCGCTTGGTCGTGGTGACCCGTCGGGGCGTCGGCCTTCCGGGCGAGGATCCCGATCTGGGGGCGGCGGCGATCCTGGGTCTGTTGCGCAGCGCCCAATCGGAGCATCCCGGACGAATCGTCCTGGTGGACAGCGACGGTGAGATCACCCCCGAACTCGTCACCGCCGTCCTCGCGGGGGAGGACGAACAGGTGGCGGTGCGATCCGGTGAACTGCTCATCCCCCGCCTGGCCAAGCGGGCGCCCACGACCGCCGACCCGGACCCCACCTTCGGAACCGGTGCGGTCCTGATCACCGGCGGTACCGGGGGACTGGGCGCGCTGGTCGCCAGGCATCTGGCCGCCGAACACGGAGTGCGGGATCTGGTGCTGGTGTCCCGGCGCGGCGAGCAGGCCGAAGGAGTCGCCGAACTCGTCACCGAACTGGCGGGGCTCGGGGCGCGGACGCGGGTGATGTCCTGCGATGTGAGCGACCGATCCGCGGTGGCGGCGCTGCTCGACGAACTCGCCGCCGGGCCCGCACTCACGGCGATCGTGCATGCGGCCGGGGTCCTGGCCGACGGTACCGTGGAGACCCTCACCACCGACCAGGTCGACCGGGTGCTCGCGCCCAAGGTGGACGCGGCCCTGCACCTGCACGAACTCACCCTGCACCGGGATCTGACGGCGTTCGTCCTGTTCTCCTCCGTGGCGGCGGTGGTGGGCTCACCGGGGCAGGGCAACTACGCGGCGGCGAACTCGGTGCTGGACGCCCTGGCGCAACGGCGCGTCACCGCCGGACTGCCCGCGGTATCGGTGGCGTGGGGGCCGTGGGAGCAGAGCGGAGGTATGACGGCCCGGCTGGATCGAGCGGCGGCCGAACGTATGTCGCGGATGGGATTGCGTTCGCTCGCCCACGCCGACGGGCTCGCCCTGCTCGACCTGGCGGTCGGGGCGCGGACCCCGTTCGTCGCCGCGGTCGATCTCGACACGGCGGCCATGTCCATCCAGGCTCGGGCCGGACTGTTGCCCCCGCTCATGCGGTCACTGGTACCGCAGGTGCGCCGCGCCGAGGGCGGTGGCGCGGACCTGCCGCGACAGCTGGCCGCGGCGTCCCCCGACCGGCACGACGCGATCGTGCTGGAATTCGTGCGCGCCCAGGTCGCCGCTGTACTCGGTTACTCCTCCGGCGCGGAGATCGACATCGACAAACCGTTCGGCGACCTGGGGTTCGATTCGCTGGGCGCGGTGGAATTCCGCAACCGGCTGGGTAAGGCCACCGGCCTGCAACTCCCCTCCACCCTGGCCTTCGACCATCCCACCTCGGCGGCGATCGCCCGCTACCTGCGCTCCCGCCTAGACGGTGCGACGGCGTCGGCCCCGCGCCGCACCCGGCAGCGGACCCGGACCGACGAGCCGATCGCCATTGTCGGTATGGCCTGCCGGTATCCGGGCGGTGTCGAATCGCCGGACGAACTGTGGGACCTGGTGGTGTCGGGTCGGGACGCCATCACCGAGTTCCCGTCGAACCGCGGCTGGGATCTGGAACGACTGTACGATCCCGATCCCGCGCATCCCGGCACCTCCTACACCCGGGAAGGCGGATTCCTCACGAATGCCGCCGAATTCGACGCGGCCTTCTTCGGGATCGGGCCCCGAGAGGCCCTCGCCATGGACCCGCAACAGCGGCTGCTGCTCGAGGTGTCCTGGGAGGCGCTCGAACACGCCGGTATCGACCCGACCTCGTTGCGGGGCAGTGATACCGGCGTCTACACCGGCGTGATGTACCAGGACTACGACGTGCTGACCCGGAAGGCGGGTCCCGAGATGGAGGGCTATCTCGGGACCGGCGCCGCGGGCAGCGTGGTGTCGGGTCGGGTGTCGTACGCGCTGGGCCTGGAAGGACCGGCGGTGACCCTGGACACGGCCTGCTCGTCGTCGTTGGTGGCCCTGCACGTGGCCTGCCGGGCGCTTCGCTCGGGCGAGAGTTCGTTGGCCCTGGTGGGTGGGGCGACGGTGATGTCGACCCCGACGGTGTTCGTGGACTTCGCCCGCCAGCGCGGATTGGCGCCCGACGGTCGGTGCAAATCGTTCTCGGCGGCGGCCGACGGGGTGGCGTGGGCCGAGGGCGCGGCCGTACTGGTGGTGGAACGACTGTCGGACGCACGGCGGTTGGGCCACCGGGTACTCGCCGTGGTGCGGGGTTCGGCCGTCAACCAGGACGGTGCGTCCAACGGCCTGACCGCGCCCAACGGACCCTCACAGGAACGGGTGATCGAAGCGGCGCTGGCCGACGCGGGTCTGGAACCGTCCGATGTGGACGCGGTGGAGGCACACGGCACCGGAACGGCGCTGGGCGATCCGATCGAGGCCCAGGCCCTGATCGCTACCTATGGACAGCACCGGCCGCAACCGTTGCGAATCGGGTCGCTGAAATCGAATATCGGCCATTCGCAGGCGGCGGCCGGGGTGGGTGGCGTCATCAAGATGGTGCAGGCGCTGCGGCACGAACTGCTGCCCCGATCGCTGCACTCGGCGGAACTGTCCCCGCATGTCGACTGGTCGGCGGGCGCGGTACGGGTATTGACCGAGGCCGAGCCGTGGCCGGCCGCCGCCGATCGGGTGCGTCGGGCGGGCGTCTCGTCCTTCGGGATCAGCGGGACGAACGCACACGTGATCCTCGAGGAGGCACCGGCGACCACCGAGGAGCAGGCATCGGATCCCGGTACCGGACCCACTGGGCCCACGGTGGTGCCCCTGATGATTTCGGCGAAATCCGTGCCGGCATTGCGGGCGCAGGCGGATCGACTGCGTACCCGACTCGCCGCCGACCCGGATCTCGACCCATGGTCGGTGGCCGCGACATTGGTCCGGTCGCGGGCACTGCTGGAGCGGCGCGGTGTCGTGATCGGCCGCGACCGGAACGAACTGTTGGCGGGTCTGGCCGATCTGGCGTCGGGTTCGGTGCGGCCGGGCGTGATCGATGGTGATCGGGTTTCCGGGAAAACGGCATTCTTGTTCACCGGTCAGGGAGCCCAACGGCCCGGTATGGGACGGGACCTGTATCGGGTGTTCCCGGTTTTCGCGGCCGCATTGGACGAGGTGTGCGCGGAATTCGATCCGCTGCTGGGACGTTCGCTGCGGGAGCTGATGTTCGCCGACGACTCGGCGGAGCTGTTGAACCGCACCGAGTTCACCCAGCCGGCGCTGTTCGCCCACGAGTATGCGATGTTCCGGCTCGTCGAATCCTTCGGGATCGTCCCGGATGTGCTGGTCGGGCATTCGATCGGGGAGCTGACGGCGGCGTTCGTGGCGGGAGTGTGGTCGCTCGCTGATGCCTGCGCCCTGGTGGCGGCACGTGGTCGCCTGATGGGCGCGCTACCGGAGGGCGGGGCGATGGTGGCCGTCGCCATCGACGAGGACGAGGCGTCGGAGGTGGTCCTCGAGTACGGCGACCGGGTGTCGATCGCGGCGGTGAACGGACCGTCGTCGGTGGTGTTCTCCGGGGAGGAGGACGCGATCGACGAAATCGCCGAGCGATTCGAGGGAGAGGGGGTGCGGACCTCGCGGCTGCGGGTGAGCCATGCGTTCCATTCGGAGCTGATGGAGCCCATGCTCGACGAATTCCGGGATATCGCGGCGGGATTGACCTATCGGGAGCCGCTGCTGCCGGTGGTGTCGAACGTCTCGGGCGTATTAGCCGGCGACGCGGTGACCGACCCGGAGTACTGGGTGGCCCAGGTGCGTGGACGTGTGCGATTCGCACCGGGGGTGCAGACATTGGTGGATGCGGGGGTGCGGCGGTTCGTCGAGATCGGACCGGACGCGGTATTGACCGCCATGACCCGGGATTGTCTGGCCGAAACACCCGATGTGGCGGACGATTCGCTGGTGGCGGCCACGGCGCGACGTACCGGCGACGAGGTGACGGCTCTGCTCACCGCTGTCGCCCAGGCCCACGTGGCGGGACTGCCGGTGGATTGGACCCCGTGGTTCGCCGGACGTGCCACCACGCCGGTGAGCCTGCCCACCTATGCCTTCCAACGCCGCCGCTTCTGGCCGCAACCTACTCCCGAGGCGGTGGCCGGTTCCTTCGGCCATCCGCTGATCACGAACGCGGTCCCACTCGCCGGTAAGGACGAATGGCTGTTCACCGGCCGGCTTTCGCTACGCACCCATCCCTGGTTGGCCGATCACGCGGTGTTCGGCACGGTACTGCTGCCGGGGACGGCGTTCGTGGAACTGGCCCTGACCGCCGGGGCGCGGCTAGGGGTCGATGTCCTCGAGGAATTGGTGTTGGAGGCCCCACTGGTGCTCACCGAGGGGGTGGAGGTCGACCTTCAGCTGAGTGTCGCCACACCGGACGGCGCCGGCCGGCGATCCTTCACCGTCCACTCCCGGACCGTCGGTGCCGACGAACCGGGTGAGGAGGCCGACTGGACACTGCACGCCGGTGGTGCGCTCACCGTCGCGAGCGAGGTTTCGGCGCCGAGCAGTGCACCGACCTGGCAGCTGCCGGACGGACGGGGATCGGACGACGGCTCCCTCTACGCGAATCTGGCGCAGCGCGGATTCGACTACGGTCCTGCCTTCCAGGGCGTCACCGCACGGTGGACGCGCGGAACCGAGGTCTTCGCCGAGGTCGCCCTCGCGGATACCCTCGCCGGTTCGGAGTCCGCGTTCGGCATCCATCCTGCGCTGTTGGACGCCTGCCTGCATGCCGCCGTCGACGGTCTCACCGAGGAATCGGCCGAGGGCCGGGTGCCGTTGCCGTTCTCCTTCTCGGGTGTGCGGTTGTGGCGACGGGGTGCCGGGGCTGCGCGGGTGCGCATCGTCCGTCACGGCGGCGGACAGGTCGGCATCGAGGTCGTCGCCGACACCGGATCACCCGTGGTGACCATTGATGCGGTCACCGCCCGCGGCGTGGACCCGGCGATGCTCGTCACCGCCGGCACCCGCGCGGTGGCGCCGTTGGCCCTGCGTTGGGAGCAGGCGGAATCTCCCGTTCCCGCAGCATCCGCCGCAACGGTGGTGACGATGGGCGCGGCGTCGCTGCCCGGATTCGACGGCCACTACTTCGATATCGCGGCCCTGGCCGCGGCGCAGACGGTCCCGGACGCGGTGGTCTGGGCGTTGCCCGACGATCTCACGCTCGCCGGTTCGACGGCCGCCGAGGCATCCGATGGTCGGGCCGCGACGGTGCGCGGGGCGGTCCACGCCGCATGGCGGCTGCTGTGGTCCTGGCTCACCACCGATCGGTTGGCCCGCACCCGGCTGGTGATCACCACCCGCGGCGGTGCGGGACTTCCCGGGGAGTTCGTGGACCCGGCCGCCGCCGCGGTGGCCGGCCTGGTGCGCAGTGCCCAGTCGGAGAATCCCGACCGATTCGTGCTGCTGGACCTCGACGGCCACCCGCACGTCGAACTGGTGCGTGGAGTGCTCGATTCGGCGCAGCCCCAGGTCGCGGTCCGCGACTCCCGGCTGTTCCTACCGCGCATCACCCCCGTTGCGCGGTCGGCGGACACACCGTCGGCGGCCGGGGCGTTCGGTGACGGCACGGTGTTGATCACCGGCGGCACCAGCGGTCTGGGCGCGGTGATGGCCCGGCATCTGGTCACCGCGCACGGCGTCGAGCATCTGCTGCTGGTATCCCGTCGCGGGGAAACGACCCCCGGCGCCGCCGAGTTGGTCGCCGAACTGGCCGAGCTGGGGGCCCGGGCCCGGGTCGTCGCCTGTGATGTCTCCGATCGGGCGAGTGCGGCGGCGCTGATCGGGTCGATCGGGACCGAAGTTCCGCTGACCGCGGTCATCCACTCCGCGGGTGTGGTCGACGACGCCACCATCGAGAAACTGACCGCGGAGCAGATCGATCGTGTTCTGGTGCCCAAGCTCGACGGCGCGCTGAATCTGGACGAGCTCACCCGGGGACACGATCTGGCGGCATTCGTCGTCTTCTCCTCGGTGGCGGCGGCCCTCGGCGCGCCCGGGCAGGGCAACTACGCGGCGGCCAACTCGTTCCTCGACGCGCTCGCCCACGCCCGCCGAGCCGCGGGCCTGCCCGCTCTGTCGGTGGCCTGGGGACCCTGGAATCAAGAGGTCGGCATGACGGGAGCCCTGGACCGGGCCGCGGTGGCCCGCCTGGAGCGACTGGGTATGCGGCCGCTGAGCGACGACCAGGGTTTGGCACTGCTCGACGCCGCGGTCACCACGGACGAGCCCATGGTGCTGTGCGTCGAGTTCGACCGGGCGACCCTGGCCGCGCGGGCCCGCGCCGGTCAACTTCCCGAGGTGCTGGAGGGGCTGGTGCCGGCCCGGGCACGGCATACGAGGACCGACACCGGTTCCGCGGCCGCCGGGGATCTGGCCGCGCGCTTGGCCGCCGTGGCGGAGGACCGGCGCGACGCTCTCGTCCTGGAAGTGGTGCGCGAACACGCGGCGGCGGTATTGGGCTACTCCGATATCGAGGCGATCGCACCCGACACACCGTTCCAGGAACTGGGGTTCGATTCGCTCGCCGCGGTCGAGTTGCGCAACCGCCTGGCCGAGGTGGCGGGGGTGACCCTGCCATACGCGTTGGTGTTCAACTATCCGACCGCCGCCGCCGTGGCGGGCATGCTGCGCACGATGGTGGCGGAGGCAGCGGCCTCGGCGGCTTCGGCTTCTGCGCACACCGCATCCTCCTCGGCGGTCGACGACGAACTCGCCGCGCTGCGAACGCTGTTGAGTGAGCTGTCGTCCGCGGAGGACAGATCGCGGTTGACCGAGGGGTTGCGCGCGCTCCTGGCCGAGGCCACGCCCGATCCGGGTACCGAGTTCATCGGCGACCGCGCCGCTGTCGAAACGGCCGGCGCCGAGGAACTCTTCGCGCTCATCGACCAGCAGCTGACCAAGGAATGAGCCGTGGGGTGGGGCGGTCGTCGTCCCACCCCACGGCACCCGGCCCAGGACCTCCGCTCGAAGGATTCGGTATGACTTTCCCCGCCGCTCGGCAACAAACCCTGTCCGCGCCTGTCGCGGGTGACCACGACCTGTATGTGCGCGCCCCCGAGGTGGTGTGTACCGATGCCGATGCCGCCGCCGAGTTGCTGGCCGAACCGGACCGGCGACTGTATGTGGTTGCGGTGGGCGCGGATTCGGCGCTCGCCGTCGGGGGGAGACCGCTCCTCGCGCACGAGGCGGCCGCCGGGGATCTACCGATGCTCGGGGTGGTCGACCCCGTCCGGACGGAGACGCTGGGCTCGGCGGCGTTTCGCCGCGCGCACGGTGTCCGGCTGTCGTATGTGGTGGGGGAGATGGCGCGCGGCATCGCCTCCGCCGATATGGTCACCGCCGCGGCGCGGGCGGGGATCCTCGCCTGTTTCGGGGCGGGCGGGCTGGGCCCGGACCGGGTACGGGAGACGGTGGCCGAGCTGGCGCAGCGACTCGACGGGCTTCCGTGGGGGGTCAATCTGCTGCACAACCCCGCCGAGCCCGATCTGGAAGAGGCCACCGCCGAGCTGCTGCTGCAGCATCGGGTGCCGGTGATCTCGGCGTCCGCCTATATGGCACTCACATCGGCGCTGGTGCGTTGCGCCGCGACCGGTCTGTATCGGGACGTGGAGGGGCGGATCCAGCGCACCACCAAGATCATGGCCAAGATATCCCGCCCCGAAGTGGCGCGGTTGTTCCTGTCGCCTGCTCCGGAGAAAATTCTGCAACGCCTGGTGGCGGATGGTCGGTTGCGGCCAGAGGAGGCCGAACTGGCCCGGCAGGTTCCGGTGGCCACCGATATCACCGTGGAAGGCGACAGCGGCGGGCACACCGACGGCCGTCCGCTGGTGGCGATCTTCCCCCGCCTGATCGCCCTTCGCGACGAGCTCGGTCGCCGGTACGGCTACGGCAGTATCGTCCGGCTCGGTGCGGCCGGAGGGCTGGGCACCCCCGAATCCGTTGCCGCGGCCTTCGCGATGGGCGCCGATTACGTGCTGACCGGTTCGATCAATCAGCTCTCCATCGAGGCGGATCTGTCCACGGAGGCGAAGAAGTTGCTCGCCGCGGCGGACGTCGCCGACTTCACCACCGCCCCGGCCGCGGATATGTTCGAGATCGGCGCCCGAGTGCAGGTGCTCAAGAAAGGCACCCGTTTCTGGACCCGCGCCCAGTGGCTCTACGACCGCTACACCGCGCACGCCGGGCTCGAGGACCTCGGTCCCGCCGATCTGAGGAAACTGGAGAGCGAGATATTCGGGACCACGGTGGACGACGTGTGGGAGCAGACCCGGCGCTTCTGGTCCGACCGCGACCCGAAACAACTCACTCGCGCCGAGAGCGACCGCAAACACCGGATGGCCCTGTGCTTCCGCTGGTATCTCGGGATGTCCACCCATTGGGCCACCACCGGCGAGACCGAGCGGCGCGGTGACTATCAACTGTGGTGCGGGCCGGCGATGGGCGCTTTCAACCGCTGGGCCGGTTCGGATATCGGCGCGCCGAGCGTGGTCGAGATCGCGGAGAACCTCATGCGGGGCGCGGCGGTGCTGGCCCGACACGACGCGGCCGCGCGGCTCGGCATCGTCGACGGTTTCCCAAGGGTCCGTTACCGCGCGGGATAGGTCCGTCGGAGCCGGGTCACTCCGACCGATCGGATCGACGGCGCAGCAGTCGCCGCGCCCATGCAGCGCGGCGAGTGGGACGTGATTGCGGTTCCGCGGTCGCTCCGGTGCCCGCGGCGGCCGATGCCTGCGCATATCGGACGTGCAGTTGTTCGCGGACCTGGTCCGGGGTGTAGGCCCGGCGGCGCCGCTCGGCGCGCACCACCACCACACCGGTGGCCACCACACCGGCCGCACCCGCCAATCCCAATACCTTCCACCACCTCATACGCATAGGCTACGTCCATGGTGGGTGCCGAGATGGATCTCGAGCGAGCTGTCGAGATCACCAGAACAGGAGACATCTGGTTGTTCCGTGGGTATTCCACGGCCGATCGGATGATCCGGATGACCACGAACAGCCCGGTCAACCACGTCGGCATGTCCGTTGTGATCGATGATCTGCCCGCGCTGATCTGGCATGCGGAACTCGGTCGCTCACTACCGGACATGTGGTCGGGCACCGCGCACCGCGGCGCCCAGTTGCACAATCTGCGCGACGCGGTGCTGGTCTGGGCGAACCGTTACGGTCAACAGGCCTGGTTACGCCAGCTGGACCCACCGGCCACGCGGGAGATGGAGGACGGTGCGCTGCGTGCCATCGCCCGACTCGACGGCACCCCGTTCCCCTCCACCGCCGCATTGGCCGCGCGCTGGTTCCGCGGCCGACTTCGGCTGCCGCGCCGCCGATCTCGACGGACCACCGCTCAGCGGGTGGAGAACGCCTACTGCGCCGAGATCGTGGCCGCCACCTACCAGGCGATGGGGCTGCTGCCGGACAACCGCAGCCCCGACTGGTACGACCCGGGCCGCTTCTGGAGCGGTGATCGTCTGCGGCTCACCGACGGTCATGTGCTCAGCGGTGAGATCGCGATCCGCGTACCGGCCGAGTCGTGATCCGGAAACCGACCGAGACGGTCCACCGTGTGGTCGCGGGTCTGCTGGTACTGCTGGTTCTCGCGAGTGCGGTGTGCTGGTCACTCCGCGCGGAGGGCAACGACCGGCCGCTGATTCCCGCGACGGTACCGGGACAGTTCAGTGCCGAACGGGCCCGCGCCCACCTGGATCGGTTCGCCACCGAACCACGGCCGCTGGGCAGCCCGGCAAGCGATCGGACGCGGGACTACATCGCCGCGCAACTGCGGTCGTCGGGTTTCACAGTGGAGAACATGCACGCGCTCGGTGCCCGATCCGCGAAGGGATCGGCGATTTTCGGCCGGGTCGACAATGTGATCGCCACCCTTCCGGGGCGGGCGGCCACCGGAACCGTGCTCCTGGCCGCCCACTATGATTCCGCGGCCACGGGTCCGGGCGCCTCCGATGACGGCGCCGCGGTCGCCGCCATGCTGGAGGTCGCCCGATCGATCGGCGCGGACGGCGGATTACGCAACGATCTGGTGCTGCTGTTCACCGACGGCGAGGAGGACGGCCTGCTGGGCGCGGAGGCGTTCGTCCGCGAACATCCACTGGGCCGGGCGGGCGGTGTGGTGCTCAATTGGGAGGCCCGCGGGGTGAGCGGGCCATCGCTGATGTTCGAGACGTCCCCCGCCAATGCGGAACTGGTCTCGCTGTTCTCGAAGGCGGTGCCCGACCCCAGAGGCGACTCGTCGATGGTCGAGATCTACCGGTATCTGCCGAACGACACCGATTTCAGCCAATTCTCCGCCGCCGGCTTCGCCGGACTCAACTTCGCCTATATCGAGCAGCCGTCCTACTACCACACGGCCGGTGATTCCCTGACCAATCTGGATCCGCGCAGCCTGCAGCATCACGGTGAGAACATGCTGTCGCTCACCCGCGCGCTCGGCGCGGCCGACCTACCCGCCCTGCGCTCCGATCGGGACGCCACCTATTTCCGATTCGGCACGGTGCCGGTCACCTACTCCAGCACGCCGGCCCGGCCGCTCGCGGCGCTGGCCGTGGCGCTCGTGGTGGCACTGGCCGTGCTCGCCCACCGGCGGGGCCGGGCGAGCGCGTCCCGGATGATGTGGGCGGCGGTGGCGGCGGCGCTTCCATTCGGTGTATCGATCGCATCGGCCCAGGTGATCTGGCTGCTGATCGCGGCCCTGCGCCCGGATTACGCGATGATGAACGGACTGCTGTACCGCCCGTACTCCTACCAGGTCGCCATTGCCGCCCTGACCACGGCCGCGCTGCTCCTGTGGTATCTGCTGCTGCGCGCTCGTCTGGGGTCGGCCGCGCTCGTGACCGGGGCCCTCGTCTGGCCGGCCGGTGCGGGTGTGGTGTGCGCGGTGATCGCGCCCGGTGCGTCGTTCCTGTTCGTCCTGCCGACGCTGTTCGCCGCGGCCGGTGTGTTGGCGGCCATGCTTCCGGTGCGCCGGCCCGGATGGTCGGCGGTCTGCCTGGCGGCGGGGCTTTCGGTCTCCGCCGTAATGCTTCCCGTCATGGCACGCGGTTTGTTCACCGGGGTCGGGTTGGCATTCGGCGGCGCCGGCGCTGCCTGTCTGACCCTGTTCGGTCTGCTGCTACTTCCCGTCGTCGAACTGCTGTTGCCGGAGTCCACCATTACCCGTCGGGCCGTCGTGGTGGCCCCGATGCTCGCCGTGACGGTGGCGATCGCCTCGGTCGGTGCCGGTCTGGTCCTCGATACCGTCGATGCGGCACACCCGCGGCGTAGTCACCTCGCCTATGTGCTCGATGCCGATACCGGGGCAGCGCACTGGGTCAGCGGGGAACGCCATCCCACTACCTGGACCCGCGAATACCTCACCGGCCACGATCTCTCCGGACTTCCCCCGGGGTACACACGTGGTCCGTTGTGGACCGGGCGCGCCGAGCCGCTCGCCGTCGCGGGTCCCCGGCTCGCGATACGCCATCGCGAGGGGGACACCGTGACGGTGCACGTGGATTCTCCACGTTCGGCCGAGTCGCTGACCTTACGCATCGACCATCCGATCGATCTGGTCACCGCAAGCGTTCCCGGCACGGCACCGGTCACCGTGGCCGTTTCGGGGTCGCCCGCCCACACCTGGCCGGGTGAGATCCGTTTCCGCGATCTCCCGTCCGAAGGGGTCGAGCTCACCATACGCACCCCGGGCGCGCACCGGGTCCGCGTCACGGTGATCGATGAAACCCGTGATATCGCCGCCGCTCCCGGGTTCCGTCCTCGGCCCGAGGATGTCGTGGCCGCACCCCACGGCGACGGTGATCTGATAGCAGTGGCGCGAACCTACGAGATGTGATCCGTGAGCGGGTGGGCCCGCGATCGGTGACCGTCCCCCAGACCGCTACCTGAGACCGCGGTCAGTAGCCGCGCTCGATATCGATGATCGCGCGCAGCGGTTCACCGGCGGCGAAACGTGCGACATTCTCCCGAACATGGTCGGCGAGCAGAGCGGTGAGACCGGAGGGTGGATTGGCGATATGAGGGGTGATGATGGCGTTCGGCAGCGTCCACAGCGGGTGGCCGTCCGGAAGCGGCTCGGGGTCGGTGACATCGAGCGCCGCGCCGCCGATGGAGCCCTCCCGCAGCGCCGAAACCAGGGCGTCGGTGTCGATCAGCGAGCCGCGGGCGATATTGACCACCCAGGCGGTCGACTTCATTCGACCCAGGGCGTCGGCATCGATCAGCCGTCGCGTCGCCGTCGTCGCGGGTGCCGCGATGACGAAATGATCCGCGCGCGACCATATTTCCCGGATACGTTCGGCGGGTAATGTCTCGTTCGCGCCGGCGACCGGCGCACCCGACCTGGTTACGGCCAGTATTCGCGCACCCAAGGCGGTGAGCTGCGGAATCATCGCACGGCCGATTCCTCCGCATCCGACGATGGCGGCGGTCGAGCCGTGCAGTGTGCCCACTCGGGGGTCGAATTCCGCTTTGCGCCACGACACGGCTCGTATCTGTTCGCCGAGGGCTCGCACCCCGGCAAGCAGGAGCAGCACGGCGTGTTCGGCGACGGTTCTCGCGTACGCACCAGCCGCCGATGTCCACACCCGTCGGTTGTCGATGATCCCGGCGGCGAACCACGATTCCACTCCCGCGGACGGCAGCTGCACCCAACGTACGGTGTCGGGTAGATCGATGGGAAAGGAGTCGATCCCCCCGGCCCACACCACGGCTTCCGCTTCGGTCCAGGGGACCAGTTGTCCGCCGGCTCGTTCGATACCACGGGCGAGATGGGGGTCGAACCGGGGGCCGAGGTGGATGAGTGGGGTGCGGGGCATCGGGTCTCTCGTTTCCTGGTGTGTCGTATGCGTCGACCCACCGTATGTCGGGACAGCGGTCGATGGCATCGCCCGATCGGAGTCGGTTCCCCTCTCGGTCCGTATCCGCGACCGTGCCGGAGGGAGCCGGTGGCCGCTGGCCACCGGCTCTATCGTCACGGTGATCGCGATATCGACCGAAATCGGGTCGGCGAGTGGTTCCGATGGCTCGTCTTCCCCTCCTCTCGTCCGGACAAGCGTTGCTCGGAGCGGCTTGTCGCGCACCCGATTTCCGAATACTCCGCTCCGGTGCGTTGGGATATGGGAGGACGCTGCGCATTACGTCGGTGCGAGCCCGGAGGGTATCGATCTCGTTGACCTGAAACGAGTTCCGGGAATGCTCGTGATCGAATAAAAGGAGATGTATCCAAATATCATACCGCGCAATGAATTAGGCAATCGATCCGTTTTCATGTGGAAATATCGATGTGCCGATCAGGTGTCGGTGGAGCGAAACAACGGTGATGTCGGTTCATTGCTCCCGGGTGGAGTGCTCGGATTCGGCAAGGGTCGTTGTCGTCGGCCGGATCAATGGCAAAGTAGCTGGTAGATCCATGGAAAAGGCGATCCGCCGGGAGTTGTCCCGGCGGATCGCCTCGTGTGGTCTCTGTGCCGATCTACGTATTGCCCGCCCTACGTATTACTCGGCGGAAAAGCTCGACAGCACGCCGATGCCGCCGAAAATGTCACCCAATGCGCTCAGGATGTCCGCGAGGCTGCCCAGATCCACTGATCCCATGTTTCCACTCCTGTTGTATGTGTTTGCGCACGACGTCTTTACGCCGTCACATACTTTGGTAATTCCGTGATCTGAACGTTATTGTCGAGTTTTGTTAACTCGGCCTGATAAATGGGTGAACAGGAGCTGAACCGGCAGCGATGGAAGAGAAAATTATCCTGGATTTAAAATTACAGGCCTGTGAGGCGGGTCAATTTGTGTCCACGCTCACAGTGAATTTGTAATTCTCGTTCCGGTGATGTGTTCTTCGGTGAATGCGGATATCGAGATGTCCGGCCGGATCGGCCTTCCCGGATCGGTGGCTCGGCCCCGACCGGGGATGGTCGGGGCCGATGCGTCCCGGGTGGGGGTGCGAACTCGCGATGTGAGGACTGGCTTCAGCGTGGCCGTTGAGTCATATCGCGGTTGGCGGTGGGCGCTTCGATGCTGATGGGCATGCGGAGTTCGGCCAGATACCACAGGGCGAATTGGCGGAGGAACTCGTCGAACAGCCAGTAGGCCTCCTGTGCGGGTGGGGCGATGGTGAGAATGCCTTCGCGGACGGCGACGAACGGGCCCCAGCTCAGGCGGAGCAGGGGATCCCAGATCGGTTCGCGGGCGATGCCCAGTCCGTCGGCGATGGGATCGCCGAGGAGGAAGCGGGTGAACGCGCCCGGTACAGGGTTGCTCAGGATCGCCAGATCCAGGTTGGTGCCCAATCGCAGGAGTCGGTCGGCGAGCCGGGCGCCGACTCCTGCGGTGACCACGTCCGCGGCACCGCCCGGGCCCGCCCCGGGGTTATCGCCGCCAATGCCCCACCGCCCCGGCCACTCCGTAATACCGCGCGCCTGTCCGAACTGTCCAGGACCCATCACTCCTCGTCGAGCTCGGATACCACCGATGGCCGTGGTGGCGGCGCCGCCACGAACGGTCACCCGGGCGCACCCATCGAGACGGGCGGAAACGGTTCCGCGGTGGGTGTCCCGAGTCGCATTCGTAAGGCCATACCGGTACGCACCCATCGATCTGCCTGCGAGAACGAAGAGAAAACGAACCTCGGCGTCGGTTTCTGTCAGGATGGGAGTGTGAGCGACGTGATGAGCAGGAACCGTGTGGTGGTCTCGGGGCAGGCCGATGCGCCGGTGGTGGTGCTGGCCCATGGGTTCGGCTGTGATCAAGGCCTGTGGCGGCTGGTGGCGCCGATATTGGCCGAACGGTTCACGGTGGTGCTGTTCGATCACGTGGGCTCCGGGGGGTCGGATCTGTCGGCCTGGACCCCCGAGCGGTATTCGACGATGGAGGGTTACGCCGAGGACATTCGACAGGTGTGCCGAGCGGTGGGTTCGGGGCCGGTGGTCCTGGTCGGGCATTCGGTTGCGGCGATGATGGGCGTCCTGGCCGCCGGGGCGGAACCGGAACTCTTCCAGGGATTGGTGTTGCTGGCGCCGAGCCCGTGCTTCCTCGACGACCCCGACACCGGGTATCGCGGCGGATTCAGCGCCGCCGACATCGATGAACTGCTCGAGTCACTGGATGCCAACTACCTGGGATGGTCGGGAGCGATGGCGCCGGTGATCATGGGCAATCCGGATCGTCCCGAGCTGGCGCAGGAGCTGGAGAACAGTTTCTGCCGCACCGACCCCGAGATCGCGCGGGTGTTCGCCCGCGTGACCTTTCTCTCCGACAACCGGGAAGATCTGTCGGCGGTGAAGGTGCCGACCCTGGTGGCCCAATGCTCGAACGACGCGATCGCGCCGCCGGAGGTGGGGGAATTCGTTCATGCCAACATTGCCGGCAGCCGATTGGTGACCTTGAACGCGACCGGGCACTGCCCCCAGCTGGCCGCTCCCGAGGAGACCGCCGAGGCGATCACCGAGTTCGTGCGTAGTCTGTGATGATGTGCCGCGCGAGTGGGTCGGATTCCGATCGTTTCGGATTCGAGTCCGGCGACCCGGGCCGTCGCGCGGAGTTCGCGGCGCTGTTGGAGGACGACGTCGAGGATCTGTACGAGAACGCGCCCTGCGGCTATCTGTCGACGATGCTGGACGGACGCATCGTGAAGATCAATGCCACCCTGTTGGGCTGGCTCGGGTATCGGTGCGAGGAGGTGGTGGGCCGGCGCTGTTTCAACGATCTGCTCACCGTCGGTGGGCGGCTGTACCACGAAACCCATTTCGCACCGCTGCTGCGGATGCAGGGCCAGATCAGCGGTATCGCCCTCGAACTCCGGGCGGCCGATGGCTCCCGGCTGCCCGTCCTGGTGACCTCCACGGTGAAGGCCTCGTCGGATGGGCAGCCGCTGCTGGTTCGGACCACGATATTCGATGCCCGGGAGCGTCGTGCCTACGAAACCGAGTTGCTGCGCGCCCGCCGGGAGGTAGAACGCGACCGGGAGCGGCTGCATCGGTTGAACACCACCCTCCAGCGCACCCTGCTGCCCTCGGCGCTCGAATCCATCGAGGGCATGGACGTCGCCGCGCACTACCACGTCGCTTCCGCCGACGAGGTCGGTGGAGACTTCTACGATCTGTTTCCCATTTCCGCCGGCGCGTGGGGGTGCTTCCTGGGTGACGTCTGTGGTAAAGGGGCCACCGCCGCCACGATCACCTCCCTGGCCCGGTACACGCTTCGCGGGGCCGCGGTCCACGATCCCGATCCCGCCGCGGTCCTGACCCATCTCAACACCGTCATGGTGCGGGATCGCCAACCCGGAACCCTTCGCTTCTGCACCGTGCTCTACGGACTGCTCACCCTCGACCTCGAGTCGGAGCAGCCGCATGCCACCGTGACCATGGCCTCCGGCGGACACCCCCCGGCATTGCTCCTGGGTGGTGACGGTACCGCCGAATACCTACCGACCCCGGGCGGACAATTGATCGGAGTGTTCCCCGGCGCGGATATCGTGACCATCACCTTCGACCTGCATCCCGGCGATACGCTGTTGCTCTACACCGACGGCGTCACCGAGGCCCGCACCACCGACGGGTTCTACGGGGAATCGGCCCTTCTCGACTTCGGTCGCGCGCTGGCTCCGGCTTCGGCCACCGAGACGATTGCCGCGTTCCGGGAACTGCTCGTCTCCTTCGGTGACGACGTCACCGACGACACCGCGTTACTGGCCCTCCATCTGCTGCCTCGGTGAGATCACCCGATCCGCGCGGGTGCGGGTGATCGCGGTTTCTCCGGCGGCTCGGATCATCCTCCACGCAAACTGTTCGCGATCATCTGCAGCAGCCCGAGATCGGCGGCGTCGTTCGTGGCCTCGACCGGAGCGCGGACCACCAGCCGGCCGTCATCGATCAGATCCCCGATGAGGACCTTGGTCAGCGTGAGCGGGAGACGCAGCTGCGCCGAAATCTCCGCTACCGATTGCGGAGAACGGCACAGCCGGATGATGTCGAGATACTCGGGTTCGGTTCGCCGTGGAGCGAATCCGGCTCTGGCGTCGACAACCATGGTGTCCAGGCTCAGGTCCGAACGGGTGCGACCCCGGCCGCGGGTCAACGCGTAGAGGCGTACGACGGGGCCGGCGTCCTCCTCGTTCCACGGGTCGGTGCGCGGATCTTTCACTGCTGAAGTGTGCCGTTCGGGTTGGGTCGGGTGTCGACGGCGAGATGAGAGCCGACACGTTGGACCGTGCGGTTCACCTCGTAGGCCACCATGCCCATATTCGCGCCCTCTGCGGCCAACAGGGCGAGGCAGGCGTTGTTACCGGCCGCGGTGATGAACAGCACCGCGCGATCGAGCTCCACCACGGTTTGGCAGACCCCACCGGCCTTGAAATGGCTTCCGGCATTGCGCGCCAGGCTGTGGAAGGCCGATGCCATGGCGGCGAATCGTTCGGCATCGGTCCGGTCCATCCCGGCCGAATGGCCCATCAGCAGTCCGTCGGTGGACAACAGCACCGCCGACTCGGCCTCCGGTAACCCACTGACCAGTTCTTCCAGTAGCCAGCTCAGGTCAGTGCGTGGGGGAGTGGTCATCATCACCTTCCTGTCGAGTGCGATCGCTTGCGGTCGAGTCGGGATGCGGACGGCGCCCCGACCGGGTGCCGTTCTCGATCGCGGCCATCAGGTTGCGTGCCTGTTCGGGTGTGCGCGTCCGGGGCGTCTCGACGATCGGAAGCTTCTCGGTGTCCGCTTCCGTGGACTGTCGACGCCGCCGCGGCAGCGGGGGACGGGCCCCCGGTGCGGGCTCCGCTGTGGATTCGACGGTGGCCGGCTGCGCCGGCGCGCCGGCCGACCGGGTCGGCGCCGAAGCGTTCTCGGACGCTGGGGTGCGGGTTTCTCGGGAGGCGACTGCCGTCGCCGCGGCATATGCGGGTTCGGAGGTCGGGACCTGGGCGGGCTCGACGGCCGGCTCGGTGGGGGGATCCTCGGAGGAGATGAGCGTATTCGGAATCACCACGACCGCCATGATCCCGCCGGACGCGGATTCCGCCAATCGCACCGAGACACCGTGCCGGGCGGCCAAGGTGGCCACGACGAACAGTCCCAGGCGAGTGCCGCCGGTCAGCGCCGCCATCCCGAAATCCGGGGGTTCGGCCAGGAGCTGGTTGCACGCGGCTATCTCCTCCGCAGGCATTCCCAACCCGTTGTCGGCGATTTCCACCGCAACCCCGCGGCCGACGATGGTGGCCGATACCTCGACCCGGGATTCCGGTGGCGAGAACGCCGTGGCATTGTCCATCAGCTCCGCGAGCAGATGGATCAGGTCGGCCGTGGCCTGGCCGGTGATATGCAGATCGGGAATGCGACCGGTGTGGATCCGGGGGTAGTCCAGGCTTTCCGCCGCCGCGCCGCGGACCAGATCCCACAGCGGAATCGGCTTGCGCCACTGTCGCCCCGGTTGTTCACCGCCGAGGACGATGAGGTTCTCGGCGTGCCGTCGGGCTCGGGTGGCCAGATGGTCGAGCTGGAAGAGGAGTTCGAGTTGATCGGCGTTCTCCTCGCGGCGTTCGGCCCGGTCCAGCAACGCCAGTTGTCGGTGCACGGCCAGCTGATTGCGCCGGGCGATATTGAGAAAGACCGTTCGGGAACCGGCGCGTGTCTTGGCTTCGGCGACCGCCGCCGAGACGGCGGCCACCTGGGCTCGGTTGAACGCGTCGGCCACTTCACCGAGTTCGTCGGTACCGAAATCCAGCCGCGCCACTTCGGCGGCCGTGTCGACGTTCTCCCCGCTTTCGAGCCGGCGCATGAGATCGGGCAACCGCTCGTCCGCGAGTTCCAGGGTGTCGTTGCGCAGCCGACGCATCCGTCCGATGAACCGGTTGGCCATGATCAGCGCCGCGACGAAGGCCGAGGTGGTGAGGATCAGCACCACGATCCCGCCGATCAGGGATTTCGTCGCCGTATCGGTGCCCTCCGCCCGTGCGATGGCGTGCGCGTCTCGGCTCTGGTCCTCCCAAAGTTTCAGCAGAGCCGAGTTGACCTGCTCGGATGCCTCCTGCCATTGCTGAACGGTGATCGGTAGGGCGGGGGCCTCCGTTGCCTCGGGCCGTTCGGTGTCGTAGTCGGTGTCCGCGGCGGAATCGTCGACCGGCAGCGGACCACGCAGGATGATGGCGTCCTGCATGGCGGTCACCTGCTGCCAGGCCGGTGAGTCGGTGATGGCCCGCAGCTGTTCCAGGCGTGATCCCGTGAGCACCGACGCGGAGTAGGTGACCTGTTCCCGGAACTGACCGGTGTGCCGGGTGAACTCGAGCAGCTGTTCCGGTGTCAGCTCGCCGCGTAGAAGGGCCACGGCACCGAGGGTATCGGCCTTCGACAATGCCTCGGCGGCGCGCAGCGGTTCGATACCGTAACCGAGCGCCACGGCGATACCGGCCTCGGGCGCCACCCGGGCGGCCACCAGCGACGCCTGGAAAATGGTCTCGATCACCGAGCTGAAGAAACCGAACGCCTCCTTGTGCGGCATCGCCCGGGCGTCGATCGCGGTGCGCACCCCGGGAACCCGGTTGTACAGCGGGCGGAAGGCCTCGAGGTCGTCCGCCGAGCCATCGGGGTCGAGACGTTGGGCTGCCTCGCCCTTGGCGATCACCGCGGCCAATGCGGTGTCCGAGCGCTGCCGCGCGTCCACCAGCCGGTCCGCCGCGTCCGGATCACCCGCCAGATACAGCAGTGACAGTCGGCGTTCCTCCTCGAACGCCTGCACCATCGAGATCACCGGGGTGGTGGTGCTGCTGATCAGATTGGCCCATACCGTCGCCGACAGGCTGGTTTTCACCAGATACCCCGCGGCGCCCACACCGACCACCAGCAAGGTGACGCTGGTGATCAGCACGATGGACAGCAGCCGGGTCCGGATTCCCACCCGGCCGCGGGTCTCCTCCACTCCGGAACGGAATGCGCGAACAAGTAATTCGGGGATATGCCACCGAATAGCCACTGTAGATCAACTCGTTCCCGGGGATGCGCGCGTGCGACAGCATCGTGACCGGCCCACCACCCAACTTCTTCGGCACTGCGGTTACCCGCCGATACATCAGTTTTCGTTTCAGACACTAACGAAAACGGCGGCCGGAGTCTCGGAAATCCCTCTCGGCTGCGCTATTTCGGGCGCCGACCTGCTCCTCGCACCGGTCACCGAACGCTTCGAGCGGTGCCGTGCGGTACGCCCATCCGTTCGCTCCTGCCTCACGGAAACACAGCATTCGGCCACCGTACCCGGTCGATACCGGTTACGGCGACCCCTACCGCCGGCCGGTAGCCGGGAGAGCGCTCGGCGGCGTGGCCGGGCCGGAGATCCGAAACCGGTGAGTAACTGTACATACGCCGGATCGGCTGATAGGGGTGGATCATGACCAATCCGGGCGATTTCGAATTCGAAGAGGTCTACCGCGGCACGGCCGGTCCGGTCGGGCCGGGCGGTAAGGCGCCGTGGAGTATCGGCGAACCCCAGCCCGAGCTCGCCGTGCTGATCGAGCAGGGCAAGTTCCACGGGGATGTGCTCGATGTCGGATGCGGGGAGGCAGCCATCTCGTTGTACCTGGCCGAACGGGGGTACACCACCGTCGGGCTGGATATCGCACCGACCGCCATAGAGTTGGCCCGCGCCGAAGCCGCCCGCCGCGGTCTGACCAACGCCACTTTCGAAGTGGCCGACATAACCTCGTTCGGTGGCTATGACGGCCGCTTCGGCACCATTGTCGACAGCACGCTGTTCCATTCGATACCGGTTGAGGCGCGCGAAGGGTATCTGCGCTCGATCGCCCGAGCCGCCGCGCCGGACGCATCGTATTTCGCGCTTGTTTTCGACCGGTCCGGCCTGCCCGAAGTGTCCGGTCCGGCACCTGCGCCGGTCACCGAGGACGAGCTTCGTGAAGTGGTGTCGAAGTACTGGGTGGTCGACGAGATCAGGCCGGCCCGTATCCACGCGAACCTGCCACCCGAGCTCGAGCAGCCCACGGATGGTCCCGCCGTGCGGTTCGAGGGCATCCGCGAGGAACCCAACGGCCGTAAATCGGTACCGGCCTGGCTACTTTCGGCTCATCTGCCCCCATCTGCTCGGTAACGGTCCATAGTCCGTGGCCGCCTTCTCCCGACCGGTCACGGCCGACGCGCGACATCTCTTACGGGTGGCGCGCTTCGACGCGCGTCTCGGGAACATCGACCTCGCGTCGCTTTTCGAGCCATACGCTGACCGCCACCGTTACATACGCGGCGACGGCCGCCATGCCCGGCAGCATGAGCATGAGCGTGAGAAATGAAAGCATCGAAGACACGAGCCCTCCCGAAACGAGCAATGGAAACCAACACACCGGCGCGCCGCGTTGCGTCACCGTCACGCCCCCGACATACCCACCATCGGTCGTCCAATCTCGCTCGAGCCGCCGAGACGGTGTGATACATCCCACTGTCCTCGTCTCGTGCCCGTCTCCGGGGTGAGAACCGGAGGTCCGGCTCGAAATCGCGTCGGACGAGTCCGGTCGAGACCTGGGATGGGCGATCTCGTTGCCGTCACGAATATTGTCGAGGCCTCTTTCTTGGCGACGCATATCGCGTGTCGGATGGTTATTTTCTTCTTCCAAGGCCGTGTCGGTGATCGAACGCACCACGCGACCCATGGAATTCGCTAAAAGATTGAGGCCCGGGAGGTTTCGTTATGACCGAGGCCGGCATTCTCACGGCGTGTATGTCCGCGCTGGATCACCTGATTCGGCTCGACGAGGACGGGGAACTATCCACTGAATACGTGCGATCGGTATCGCGGAAACCGGGGACGAGCGAACGGGGGTTATGGCGGTGGTTGGTGTCTCATAGGGCGAAGAATACTTCCGCACCACCGGCCGAGATATCGGAGGTCGGTACTCGGGAAATCGGATATCGGCAGCTCGTCGGTACGCGGATAGTGGGAGGCACGGTTTCGATGGTCACCGCGGACGAGACGCTGCCTCGACTACCCGACAGCGATGTCGGCACCTTCCGCGCCGACGCCTACCGAGGCCTTCCGCCGGAACAGTTCACCCGGGTCGACGCGGTATACAACGAAGGCCTCGAGTGGACCTGTCGATGGTTCGCCGCCCGGGCCGGCCACCCCTGTCGGCACGATTTGGACCAGAAACCCGAACCGTACTGGCTCGGACCGGATGATGTGGCCCTGGCAGAACACATGCGGGGTGTGCTGCGCTCCCCACGTGCGGTCCGGCGCCGGCTCCCGGAGCGGTCCTATGCGGGGCAGATCGATGAATGGCACGATATGCTCGGCCTCTACCGATTCCTCGGCGAAATCGTCGCCGACAGCCCCGGTCGTGCGCACACCGTCGCTCGACTCCGCGGTGCGCAGGCGGCCTTCCTCCTGCACGGTATGCGATTGGATCTGCCGCCGGACCTGCTCTACTCGGTGGGACCCGGGTTGACCACAACCCGGCTCGATGCGGAAACGGTCGAGCGCATTCGGGTGCGAACCGACAATCCGGTCGACGCCGCGGCCCTCGTCACGGCGCTCTTCACCGGTGCCACCAGCATGGAACTCAATGCCGTCCCCTGCGCATCGCTCACTCCGGAGGAGCTCGTTTTCGCCGGTCCGATCGGCTGTGCCAGAGCGGCCGACGTATACGTGTGGGTGATACCCCCGCCGGCGCGTCCCGTGCTGCGGGCCGCCCGTACATACCAGGAGACCCGCGCGGACCCCGCTCCGAAACTTCTCGCCGGCGCCGTCGGCGGGGCCGGTCAGCGGCTGCGGGTCCTCGCCGATCTGTGCGAGGTGACCCTTCCGGAACCGCACCATTGGCACCACAGTTGGATACGTCAATCGGGGCTGATCCGCCATATCGAACAACCGCATCATGTCCGCAACTCCGATCTGTTGTTCGCACTCCACCTCGCCCCACGCCCCAGATTGTTCGGGTAGTGCTTTTCTCATCGATATGCCCGGTCGGTCCGTCCGTCGGATAAACGAGTTGCGTTGTTGTCGGGGGAGCGGGCACAGTGTCGTCCTGCGCCGGGGCGGCCACCCACCACGATCACCGTGGCGCGATGGGGCGGGCCATCGGCGATCGGTCCGGCCCCGGGCGGAAGCAACCGAGAGGATGTCGATGACGCAGCAGGGTGATGACCACGGTATTCGGATCTTCCCGTTGTCCGATGCCGAGGCGGGCCCCTACGACCTCACCACGGGGGCCGACGAAGCGCTGTGGATCACCCTGGTCCACAGTGGTGAGGTCGCCCGCCTGACCACGGACGGTGGGATCGACCGTTACCCGGTGGGGGCCCCGGGGTGCCGACCGACCGTCATCGCCGCAGGTGTGGACGCGGCACTGTGGTTCACTCGCTACGGGGACGGCCATATCGGCCGCATCACCACCGACGGCGTCGTCACGGCGTTCGGGCTGCCGGAGTCGGGTAGCGGACCGTTCGGAATCTGCGCCGGTCCTGATGGCGCCATGTGGTTCACCGAGACGAACGCCGATCGAATCGGTCGTATCACCGTCGAGGGACGGATCACCCATTTCGACCTGCCCGTGCGAGAGGCGTTCCCTTCCGCCCTCACCTGTGGCCCCGACGATGCGTTGTGGTTCACCCTCAACCGGGCCGATGCCATCGGCCGTATCGATCTCGACGGCGAGATCGCCCTGTATCCCGTCCCCGGTTCCGGTGCGCCGGTGGGAATCACCTGCGGCCCGGACGATGCGTTGTGGTTCGTGGATATCGCCGCCGGCCGTATCGGCCGAAGCGATTGCAGCGGCGCCATGCAACTGTTCCCGCTGCCCGATCCCATGGCGAAACCGCATGCCATCACCGCCGGGTCCGCCGGCGACTGCTGGTTCACCGAATGGGGCGCCAACCGCGTCGGACGTATCGAACTCACAGGAGCCGTCACCGAATACGACCTGTCCACAGAGGTATCCGAACCGCACGGCATCACGGTCGGGCCCGATGGCGCGCTGTGGACGGCACTCGAAACCGGCGCGGTCGCCCGTATCGCACCGTAACCCCGAGGAAGGAACGGACGACGGTTCGTGACGGGCGGAGTCGATCCCAGAGCGACCCCGGTCCGATGTCCGTATTACCGCACCGGGGCGGCGATCGGGGTCAGGCAGCTGGCCGGGGGATCGATCAGGATGCACAGAGAGGGACCGCGGGTCGGGCGGTAATCGGCGGGAACACCGCCCGCGGCGACGATCTGCGTGTAGGTGCCCACGGCGTCGGTGGGGCGACGGGCGAGGGTCGGATCGGTGCGCACATCCACGGTGTAGAGACCGAATCGGGGGTTGTAGCTGCCCCATTCGTAGTTGTCGGTGAGGCTCCAGTAGTTGTAGCCCATCACATTCATGCCATCGGCCTTGGCGCGCTGGATCCAGTAGACGGTATCGCGGAGATGGTCGCTGCGGGTGTAGCCGTCGGGGCGGGGACGACCGTTGTCGGTGGGCATGCCGTTCTCCACGATATAGAGCGGTTTGCCCGGAAAACGGCGCGAATAATATTGCAGCGCGAAGTAGATGCCTTCCGGGCGCAGCGGCAGCTCCCACATCTGCGGTCCCGGCAGGTTCGGCATCGAGGACCCGCCGGCGCTCATGATGGATTCGAGCAGAGGGCGCACCGGATCGTAGGCGAAGTAGTAATCGACACCCACGTAATCGAGTCGACCGGCGATACGGTCGACGAGAGCACCGTTTACCTGGACATCCGAGCCGGCCACATAACCGATATTGCTGGTTACCTGGGCACTCGGCCGCACCTGGTGGATGTAGTCGTAGATGGTGTTGTGCGCCTGGGCGATACGATCCAGCATGACAGGCGCGTCGGCGGCGCCGTGGCGGGCCTCGTGCGCTATATAGGCCACCGGTTCGTTCACGGTCACCCACAGCGGGTCGACATCCGCGTAGCGATCGACGACCTTGCGCATATTCGCCAACCAGTCGTCGACCATGCCGGGGCTGCGCCAGCCGCCGCGGTCGACGGCCCAACCGGGATACACCCAGTGATCCAGGGTGATCATCGGTCGCATTCCGGACTGCACGATCGCCGAGACGACGGCGTCGTAGAAGCGGAACGCGGCATCGTCCCAGGCCCCCGGTGCGGGCTGGAGCCGAGCCCATTCGATCCCGATCCGGAAGACCCGAACGCCCAGGGCTGCCGCGAGCCGGATATCCGAGGCGTAGCGATCGTAGAAGTCCACCGAGTCCTGCAGCCGGTCGTATCCGGGGTTCGCGGCGATATAACGGGTCCAATTGCTGTCGGGTGCATGTCCTTCGGATTGGAAGCCCGATGTCGAGACGCCCCAGAGGAATCCCGAGTCCAGCGCGGGTAGGGCGGCCGGTCGTAGCGGTGGGGCGGCGGGGGCGTTCGAGCAGATGAGTAGGGTCGACACGGCGGAAACGAGCGAGACCGAAAGGTACCGACGGAGCCGAGATCGCATCGGCCCAGGGTAACGCCACGGACCGCCGGATCGGCGTAAATCCGGGAGATCATATGTTCGGCGGCGGCAACGGATATGCGGATGTCGCCACCGCAGCCCATGTGAATCCGGTTGTGCGTTCGGGGGATCGGGGTGGTTGACTCCATACGGGGCCCGATTGCCGGAGTGAGGAGATGGCTGTGGTCGATCACGACGGGTCGATGGATATCGGGCAGGACCGTGCCCACAGCGCGCGTATCTACGACTATTTCTTGGGTGGTAAGGACAATCACGCGGTCGACCGGGAGGCCGCGGCGAAGATCGAGCAGGCCATTCCCTCGGTCCGGGTCGTGGCCAAGGAAAATCGCGCGTTCATGGTGCGCGCGGTGCGGCACCTGAGCGAGTCGGGGGTGCGTCAGTTCCTCGATATCGGCACCGGTATCCCGACAGAACCCAATCTGCACCAGGTCGCACAGGAAATCGTGCCCGACGCTCGGGTGGTGTATGTGGACAACGACCCGATCGTGCTCGTTCACGCCCGGGCATTGCTGAAGGGCACACCGGAAGGTGTGGTCCGCTATGTCCGGGCCGATGTCACCGAACCGGAACGCATCCTGGACGATCCCGCGGTCCGGCAGACCCTGGATTTCACCGAGCCGGTCGCATTGAGCCTGATCGCCCTGTGCCATTTCGTTCCCGGGGATCGGGTCTACGAGATCGTCGATACGCTGTTGGCGCCGCTGGCGTCCGGGTCGTTGCTGGTGATGACCCATCTGACCACCGATTTCGATCCGGCCGTGGTGGAGGGCACGGTGCGTGCGTATCGGCAGAGCGGTATCGAGATGGAAGCCCGTACCTACGAGGGGGTTTCTCGCTTCTTCCGGGATATGGAGTTGCTCGGACCCGGTATCGTCGCGATCGAGTCCTGGTACCCCGACGGAGTGGAGCCGCCGGCGACGACCGGTACGGCGGTATTGCGCGTCGGTGCGGCCGAACCGCCCGCCGTCGGGTACGCGGTGATCGGGCGCAAGAAATAGTCGGGTCGGCTCCGAATCACGGTGCCGGCCCCTCGGACCGGCCCGATCGCCACACGGCGACGGGGCGGTTCCGGGCCGAGGGACCGGCGGGTTCATCGGTTCAGGAGTCCGCTTCGGCGACCGGCTGTCTGAGGATGGTGCGGAGCTTGTCGGGCGCGACCTTGCGGAAATCGTTGAGGTAGATCTCGTGATGTCTGCCGACCATCCGGAGTCCATGGCCCGGGATGAACTCGTGGTGCATACGGGCCAGCACTTCCGCCTCGTCGTCGTAGGAGCCGATATGTAATGTCTGCGCGCAGCGGCCCTCGGACAGCGAGTCCAGCCGCACCTCGTGGAGACGTCGGGGCCGGTTCTTCGCCGCGACCCGTGCGACGGCATCGGTGAACATGTCCTGGTCGATCCAGTAGGGAACCATGATCATCAATGTCCAGTCCCATCGGGACTTGTCCCGCGCGGATGTGAACGTATCCATGTCGTCGGACCACCACAGGCCTTCCAGAGGCATGACGACGTAGTCGCGGCCCAGGTCTTGTTTGCTGGTGAACTTGAGCTTGTAGGCCAGTGGATAGAGCGCTCCGGCCGCTTCGGCGAAGGACGGATCGGTATTGGGGTCGCCGTGCCCGTCGATCATGAGGTACTGCAGATCGGGCACGTCCACCAGTTGGATCTGCCCGTGGCGGGCGCGGTAGACGGCCATTTCTCTTTTGAAGTCGATCTTGGCCGTCGTGTGGTCAGTTCTGTTCGTCATCGGACACCCGGACTCGCGCCGCGAGCCACGACCTTTCCGCCTCCAAGAGGCACGATGAATAGGAGAACACTTCCCAGGCCGGTAACGGGAGCGGAGCCTGGGCCTCCTCGGCGGCTCGGACGGTGGCGATGCGGGCCTCGATATGGGCGAGTCGCTTCCGCAACGCCCCCGTGTAGTCCGGCTCCGGGAGCAGGGACAGATTCGACAGGCCCACCAGCAGGGGGTGTGGGACGAGGCGTGGCTCCGCGATGAGGGCGAGTGCGTTGTGCGCGGCGGTCTCCCGTCCCGCGTCCGTGGCGTGGAAGACGCGTCGGGACTTCGGGGCCGTGGGGGCGTCGGGAACATGGACCAGCCCGCGTTTCTCGAGTTTGGCGAGCAGGTAGTACAGGGACGAGAACCCGATTTCGGTCCATTGGCGGATACCGCGCTGCTCGATGACCTGCTCCAGGTCGTAGCCGTGGCGGGGGCGTTCGATGATCAATCCGAGGACGGTCAGCTCGGAGGGAGTGAGTTCCACAGCCAGTATTCTAGCACTAGAATACTGGCCTGCAAGCGTTTCCGCGCGGATCGGCCGCTGTGGCCGGTCGTTGTGGTGGTTACGATGGCCGCGAGCGCCGCGTGTCGCGCATCTCGGCAAATCGCCGGTGCGGTACCAATACCGCCGTCGACCCGCCGCGGCCGATAAATTCGGTTTCGTCTACGTGATAGGGAACTCGCGGCGGTCGTCGGTATGTGAGTTCGTCTGTGCAGTTCCGATTCGATCACGACTCGATTGGAGCCCTATGAACCGCAAGCATTCGTATCCACTGACCGTGGTTGCCGCGGTTGTGTTGGCTACCACCGGTGTTGTCGATACCGCGGCCGCCGCGGCCCCCGCGGAGGTCGAGTCCGGCGGGTTGCGCATGGTCGCGGCCGTGGATTCCAATACGGTCGAACGGTCCGACGAAACGACGCTGGGCGTGCCGTTCGCACACGCGGTCAAGGTCTCGGGGAATTTCTCGGTCGCGCTGGATACTCCCGTGGCGCTGCGCGGCGGAGAGATCGTCGCCGGGTACCTGGTCGGCTGTGCGGTCGATATCGCCAATGGCATCTCGGTTGCCATCGCGCCGAGCGTCGCCGTCAATACCGGAATCGCCCCCTCGTTCGGTTTCGACTTCGGTCTGGAGGATTTCGGACTCGGAGAGTTCGGGTTGGGAGATTTCGGGTTGGGGGAGCTCGTGCCGGGGGAGCTCGTGCCGGGGGAATTCGGTCTGGGTGAATTCGGTCAGGAGGGGACCAGTCCCGAAATTCCCGGCCGGAACGGTGCCGACCGGGGTGACCCCCGACGGGGCGGCTCTCGGCATGGCGGTTCCGACCAGAGCGGTTCCGGTCGGCATGATTCCGGACAGAACGGTTCCGGTCGGCATGATTCCGGACAAAACGGTTCCGGTCTGGAGGATTTCGGTCTGGAGGATTTCGGCCTGGACATACAGGTTCCACCCAGTATCGGCGTCGGGGTGGGGATCGAGCCCGCCGTCGGTGTCGAAGGCGGGCTCGCGGGCGAACTCGCGCTCAATCTGGCACCCGGCACCGTGACGGCGGCGGTGATCGGCGCGACGGAACTCGGCGAAGGGGCGGTGTTCCCGTATACCTTCGCGCACAGCAACACCCCATTGAACGTCAACGGTTGCCTCTCCCCGGCCTCGGCCATGCCGTTCATCACCGTGCGCGCCGATTCGCCGAACGGCACCGTGCAGACGACGGGTTACGGCGACAAGTTCGAGTTCTGAGGCGGCCTGTTCCGGTGGACCGTTCGAACCGAAGGGATTGCACACCAACCGATATCGGAGACGGAAACGAAAACGGGCCGCCCCGACGGGGCGGCCCGGGATTTCGGTTCGATTATGCGGATCGGGCGAGGTCGAACCGGTCGTTGTCTACCACCTTGACCCACGCGGCGACGAAGTCGTTCACGAACTTGTCCGCGGCGTCCTGCTGTGCGTACACCTCGGCCACCGCACGCAGCACCGAGTGCGATCCGAAGACGAGATCGTTGGTGGTGGCCGTCCACTTGGCCTCACCGGTGCGCCGGTCGAAACCTTCGTAGACGTTCTCCGCCGTCTCCGATGCCTTCCACTCCGTGCCCTGGTCGAGAAGGTTGACGAAAAAGTCGTTCGTCAACACGCCCGGCCGATCGGTGAACACGCCGTGCTCGGTGCCGCCATAGTTGGCGCCCAGGGCACGCAGACCGCCGACCAGCACCGTCATCTCCGGAGCGGTCAGGCCCAGCATGTACGCCCGGTCGACCAGCAGCCGTTCCAGGGGCGCCTTCTCGCCGGGCCGTGCATAGTTGCGGAACCCGTCGGCCTGCGGTTCGAGTACCGAGAAGGATTCCACATCGGTGGTCTCCTGCGTGGCGTCGGTTCGTCCGGGAGCGAAGGGCACCGTGATGTCGTGTCCCGCGTCCCGGGCCGCCTTCTCGACTGCCGCGGATCCGGCCAGGATGATCAGATCGGCCAGGGAGATCTTCTTGCCGTCGGTGGCCGAGGCATTGAAGTCCTGCTGGATCTGCTCCAGCACCGGCAGCACCTTGGCCAGTTCCTCCGGCTCGTTGACCTCCCAGCTCTTCTGTGGCTCCAGGCGGATCCGAGCACCATTGGCGCCGCCGCGCTTATCGGTGTTGCGGTAACTGGCCGCCGAGGCCCAAGCGGTTTTGACCAGCTGTTGCACCGACAGGCCGGATTCGAGGACCTTGCTCTTCAGCGCCGCGATGTCCTGCTCGTCCACCAGCTCGTGATCGACGGGAGGAACGGGATCCTGCCACAGTTGCGGCTCGGGCACCCACGGGCCGAGGTAACGGCTGATCGGTCCCATATCGCGATGCAGCAGCTTGAACCATGCCTTGGCGAAGGCATCGGCCAGCTCCTCGGGGTGCTCCAACCAGCGGCTGGTGATCTCCCGGTAGATCGGGTCCTCCCGCAGTGCCAGGTCGGTGGTCAGCATGGTGGGCCGCCGCGCGGGACCGTCGAAGGGATCCGGAATGGTGCCCTCGCCGGCGCCGTCCTTGGCCTGCCACTGCCACGCTCCGGCGGGGCTCTTGGTCAGCTCCCATTCATAGCCGTACAGGTTCTTCAGGAAGCCGTTGCTCCACCGGGTGGGGGTGGAGGTCCAGACGACCTCCAGACCGCTGGTGATGGCGTCCTTGCCTTTGCCCGTACCGTAGGAGCTCTTCCAACCCAGACCCTGCTGTTCGATCGGGGCGGCTTCCGGCTCGGGGCCGACCAGGCTCGGGTCGCCGGCGCCGTGGGTCTTGCCGAAGCTGTGGCCACCGACGATGAGCGCGGCGGTTTCCTCGTCGTTCATCGCCATACGGCGGAACGTCTCGCGGATGTCCCGGGCGGCGGCGAGCGGATCGGGTCGACCGTTGGGACCCTCCGGGTTCACATAGATCAGGCCCATCTGGACATTGGCGAGCGGGTTCGCCAGTTCCCGGTCGCCGCTGTAGCGTTCGTCGCCCAGCCAGGTGTCCTCCGGCCCCCAGAAGATCTCTTCCGGTTCCCAGATATCGGGACGGCCGAAAGCGAAACCCAGGGTTTTGAATCCCATCGATTCGAGCGCGACATTACCGGCGAACACCAGGAGGTCGGCCCAGGAGATCTTGTTGCCGTACTTCTGTTTGACCGGCCACAGCAGTCGACGGGCCTTGTCCAGATTGGCATTGTCCGGCCAACTGTTGAGCGGGGCGAAGCGCTGGGCGCCCTGACCGCCGCCACCGCGGCCGTCGGCGATGCGGTAGGTGCCCGCCGCGTGCCAGCTCATACGGATGAACAGACCGCCGTAGTTTCCGTAATCGGCCGGCCACCAGTCCTGAGAGTCGGTCAGGACTGCCGCGACATCGGCCTTGAGGGCCTCGACGTCGAGTTTCTCGAATTCCTTGGCGTAGTCGAAATCAGCGCCCAGCGGGTTGGACTTGGGCGATTGAGTGTGCAGTATCGAGACATCGACCTGCTCCGGCCACCAGTCGCGATTGGTGCGGGGGCGAAGGTCGGTCTTGGGAGTGGGAGACGGGATCGCCGGGTTCTCGCTCTCGCTTGCGCTTCGTGTCTCGGTATCGGGAGTGGGTGGACGGCTATCGGATGTCACGACATTCCTTCCTGGGTGGATGGTGCGGTTTTCGATCGAAGAGGGTGTGCTGCCGCGCGATCGGAACGCAGACCCTGGTTGGTGATCGCGGCTTCCGCGACCGAGCGACCCTGGTCGTCGGACGCAGTCGAGCGGAAAAGCCCGCCCGACCGTGGGGCCGACAGGGGTGATCGACCCGCAGGGCCGATATATGCAGAGCCGATATATGGCGTGGTTGGTGGCGGTCGCTGCCCCGCGCTCGGTAACGCGTCGCCGGGCCGGTCGGATGGACCGGTCCGCCCCGCGGCGGTGCGTGTGTAGGGCCATCGTGGACCGTTCGGCCCGAGGTCGAGGCCGGGCGAGGTCCCGTGGCCCGGACGAGCGAATCCGTGTCGGTGTGCGGATGATCGTGTGCCGCGCTCGACGCCGTGACACGCGCAGCGGTCACACGCGGCGAGACTCCCCGCAACATCTGCTGGAAGTCCGTGGTTGTGTGCACGCCTGCAAGTCTCGTCCGTTTTCTGGAATGAGTCAAGCATTTGCTGTGTGATTGCCAACTCGCCCCCGGCGTCATCCAGTCCCCTCGATTCACCACGATGTGATCATCGTGGCGACCGTTCCTGGGTTAGCACATTCCGCCGGTATCGGTGGCGATATTGCCGAAACTGGGAACATGGAATCATTCGATCGGTGAGGACGTCGGCTTCGACTGCCGCGGTCTCAGCGGTGATGAGTCGAGGGACGCGCCAACTCGAGGTGGCGTTGGGGCGAGCCGGTGCGAACCTCGGCAGCACCACTCGCGAGTTCGCCGATACGGTGCGTGACACCGCCCGGAGTGTGCAGCTGTCCGCGCAGGAAATGCGGCATATCTTCGAGGAGCAGATCGTTCGCGAGCTACTCGACGGCACAGCGGTTCCGTTGCGCCGGCCCGAGTTGATCGTGGTGAGCGGGCAACCGGCGGCGGGGAAGACCACGGTCATCCACAGGCTCGCCCGGTCCTATCGAGACCGCGGCGGCGCGGTTGTTCTGATCGCCGACGATTACATGCGGTACCACCCCCGGTTCCACCGCCTACGGGTCCGGGACGATTCCACCGCCGGCGACCATATCTATCCGTTCGCGGAGAAATGGCTCGATATGGCGGTCGACCACGCGATTGCCGGCCGCCGCCGTGTCATCCTGGAAGAGGGAGTGGGCAACCCCGCTCGGGCCGTCGATATCGTCCGCCGTTTCGGAGACAACGACTATGCGGACTATGCGTCGCGTCTCGATATCCTGGCCGTGCATCGCGAGCGGAGTCGACTGTCCAATCTCCTGCGCTACCTGGAGGAGCGTCTACGGTACGGTACCGGTCGATATGTTCCCCTGCGAGGCGCAGGACGCGTGTTTCGACGGTTCCGCCGATCTGCTTCGTCTGCTCGAATCCGCCGAATCGCCGGTGCCACTCGGCGGCCTGAGCGTGCGGTCACGTACCGAGGTGCTCTTCGAAAACCATCGCCTGCCCTCGGGAGAATGGGCCGGTCCGACGCGGGGCTCGGAACTTCTGGACCGGGAGCGCGGCCGGTCGCTTACTCCGATGGAACAGCGGGAGTACATCCAACGGATAGGGCAGTTGCGCCCCGGTATCGCCATCGGTCGACGGCTGCTGCCCGACGACGAACACGTCTGGACGCGTCTGTCCGGGGAGGCCGACGAACTCGCCGCCCTGGCGTACTCCTGGAACTGAGGACGCCCGTCGCGCTGTTGACCGGGAGCGCACTCCGGCTCATAGCGTACGTTTCATGGGTATTCGACTGGGTTATCGGATGCCGAATTTCAGCCATGCGGCCTCGCCGCGCTGGCCACCGCCACCGAGCGTATTCGGTTGTCCACCCTGGTCACGGGCAATACCTACCGTAATCCGGCGATGTTGGCCAAGGCCGTCACCACCTTGGACGTGGTCAGCGGTGGTCGGGCGGTGGCCCACCTGTCGGCATTCGCGCGGCCACGAAGTCGTTCTCCCGGGCGCGATACCCTTGGAGAGGAAATTCGGGTAGGGAACTTCAGCGGCTTCGACAGCAAGGAGTTGATGTTGAACACCTACGAGGAAGGTCGCATCGGGGGCGGCCATCGGATGATCGACCCCGGTTGATCTCGGGTCACCCGATGCGCGAATGGCCCGATGCGGTCGATTCGGCCGAACGCACTCGCACAGCGCTCGCCGATATCGTGGCGCTGTTTTCTCGGGCGTGGGCGTCGGGATCCCCACCCGAGCTGGCCACCTACCTGCCCCCGGCCGGGCCGAGCGGCGCATCGTATTGATCGAACTGATCAAGATCGACCTCGAGTATCGCTGGCTTCGTTTCCACTTTCCCAAGAGGTTGCTCGACTATCGGGCGGAATTTCCCGAGCTGCGCGACGGTCCACTCCCGGCCGATCTGGTCTACGAGGAGTTCCACGCCATACGCCGCAGCGGACACCAACCCGACTCGGCCACCGCCGTCGCGACGACCGGTCCCGAGACGGACCGGTTCACCGACGAATACCGCAGCACGATGATCGCCCGTCCGCGGGCCCAACTCGCTCTCGACGCCATCGAGGTCGGCGACCAGGTCGACGACTTCCATCTGCTGATGCGAATCGGTGTCGGCGCCTTCGCTCATGTCTATCTCGCGCGGCAACAGTCGATGCAGCGGCTGGTCGCGGTCAAGATTTCCCATAATCACGGCACCGAACCGCAGACCCTCGCCCAACTGGACCACGAGTACATCGTGCGCATCTTCGACCAGCGGCTCATCGCCGACGGCGAGCTGAAACTGCTCTATATGCAGTACCTGCCCGGGGGAACCCTGCTGGACGTGCTGCGATTGTCGCGCGCGACGCCCCCGGAGCGACGCAGTGGGCAACTGCTGCTCGAGGCCGTCGACAAGGTGCTCGCCGACAAGGGCGAGGTCCGGCCCACCGAATCGGCCGTCCGGGCCCGAATCGCCGCCTCGACCTGGCCGGAGACCATCGCCTGGTTGGGTCGCCGGCTCGCCGACGCGCTGCAACACGCTTCCGAGCGCGGGGTGCTGCATCGCGATATCAAACCCGCGAACGTGCTGATGAGTGCCGAGGGAATCCCGAAGCTGGCCGATTTCAACGTCAGTTTCAGCACCCACATCAAAGGCTCCAGCCCCCTGGCCTACTTCGGTGGCTCGCTGGCATATATGTCACCCGAACAGCTCGAAGCCTGCCACCCGGACCTGCCGGCGACCGCTGCGGACCTGGACACGCGAAGCGATATCTTCGCGCTGGCGGTCATGCTGTGGGAGCTGCTCACCGGACATCGCCCGTTCGCGGACGAAATGGCCGCAGGTGAGTCGGAGACGTCATTGGCCCGCATGATCGAACTGCGGCGCAGGCCGGTGGCGCCGGAGTTCCTGTCGCAGCTTCCGCCGGACTGCCCCATGGCCTTGCGTCGAGTGCTGTTGAAGTGTCTGTCACCCGACCCGGCGGACCGTTACCCCTCCGGTTCGGAATTGGCCCAGCAGTTCGATCTGTGTCTCGAACAGCGGGCCCGTGATCTCGTCTATCCGCCGCCGGAGAGTTGGCGGGCCCGACTTTCCCGCTGGCCCACCCCGATCCTGTGGATGTCTTCACTGGTCGGTGTCGGCTCGGCGACGGTGTATCTGGCCATGCACGTCCAAGAACTGATCAGAGAGCGCCTGTCCGACGCCGCCAACTGGGAGCTCAACAGGGGCGTCATCGTTTTCCTGCTCTGCGCCCTCCCACTGTCGGTCCTCATCTACGCGTACATGTCACACGGTCTGCACGAGGTGCCTCGCGGTCTGCGCGCCGGCAGATCCTACGACAAGGCGTTACTCGCGCGAGCGCGGTCGAGAACCCTGTTCTGGGGTGATCTGTGCGCGATGAACACCCTGTTGGCCGCGGTTCTGGCAACCGTCACCGGGGTGGTGCTGTTGTCGCGGTACACCGATCTGCCGGCCCGACTGCTGATCCACGGGGCGGCGACCGTGCTGGTGGCGGGCACCATATCCGTCGCCTACACCTTCTTCCTGTCGACGTTCTACATCGTGCGCTGCATCTATCCGGTCTATTTGCGTCACAGCGGTACGACGGCGCGCGATCTCGCCGATATCCGCACGCTGCGGCGCCGGACCACGGTCTATCTCGCGGTCACGGCATCGGTGCCGTTGGTGGGGGTATTGGCCGGATTCTCCCTGCTCGAGCCCGAGGAGCTTCCGCTGGTACGCGATTCGGTCCTGGGGCTGTGCGCGGGTGGCGGGCTCGCGTTCGTCGCCGTCTACTGGCTGTATCGGACACTCGACGCGGATCTGCGCGCCCTCGAGCGGGTGGTCGGTGGTTCGTCGACGGGTATGCGTTGAGCGGTGGGCCGCCGCCCCGGGCCACGGTGATCTATGCGTTCGATTCCAAACCGTTCAGCAGGATGCGGGTGAGGCGGTCCAGTTCCCGTCGCTCGTCGGGGGTGAGGACGGACAGGATTTCGGCCTCGTTCGCCACGTGTTCGGTGACCACGGTGTCCACCAGTTCTCGTCCCGCGGGGGTGAGGGCCACCCGTACCGTTCGGCGGTCGTGGGTGTCCGCGACGCGGCGTACCAGCCCCACCGATTCCAGCCGGTCCACGCGTCCGGTCATACCCGCCCGGGAGAGCATCAGAGTGTCGGCGAGCGTCGACGGGTTGAGTTCGAACGGTTCGCCCGAACGACGGAGCGCCGCGAGTACGTCGAACTCGCCGCGACGCAACCCGTGCCGGGTGAACACGGTTTCGATCGCGCGCTGCGCGAGCACCAGCAGCCGGCCCAGACGTCCGACCACGGCCACCGCTTCGAGGTCGAGGTCCGGGCGTTCCCGCTGCCACTGCGCCACGATCGCGTCCACGGGATCGGTCTTCGGCTCGCTCATGGACATCATTCTATTCGATAGGATATAGTTCGGTACCTAATTATTAGTTACCAAACTATATGGAGCTCTGTATGAGTATTCCCGCCCCACGCAAAGACGTCGCGATCCGGCAGCCGCAGGACGCGGAGACCTTGCGGACGCAATCGGCCACCGCGCGATTGCTGATCGATGCCGAAGAGGCCGGCGGCGGCGTGAGCACGCTCGAGGTGAGCATGGCTCGCGGCGCGGACGGCGCGGCGCCGCACTATCACACCCGTTCCGATGAGCTGTTCTATGTGGCGGAGGGGGAGCTACAGCTACTGGCCGGTGATCGGATCGTCACCGTCGGCGCCGGAGGGGCGGTTGTGGTGCCGAAGTTCATGACGCACGCGTTCGGCGCCACCCCGGACAGCACGGCGCGAATCCTGATCGCGCTCACACCCGGCGTGCAGCGTTTCGAGTACTTCCGACTACTGGAGCGGATCGCCACGGGCGAGGCCGAACCGGCCGACCTCGTCGCGGCCCAGGACGAATTCGACAACCACTTCGTCGACGCCCCCGCCTGGTGGGCGGAGCGTAGTTCCCAGCGGCGCTGAGCCGACCCGACCGCGCAGCCGACACCACCCGGATGCGGGATCGTTACCGCGAACCCGCTTCCGGGCGCAAATGCCGCCTTGCCGCAATGATGTCGCACCCTCATCCCGGCCGGCCGGTCCTAGAATTATCTGCGGTTCTCGTTGTCCACGGTTTGCGGTGGGCAAGAGGTTCCGGCCGTAGCGGTATTGCCAGATCTTTCGCCCGAACAAGTCATATCCCTATCCGGAGACACGATCGGGGAGGTGTTTCGGCCATCCGAACCGAAGGAGACGCATGGGACATCGTCACCAGCGTAGGGCTCACCGCACTGGGGGTCGCGACGTTCCGGGCGCTGGAATCGGCCCACCCCGATCCGCTGATCCGTGACGAATACGCATCACTGTTCGTCCGCGCCGCGGGCGAACCACATTTCCTGGACATACTGGCCGACCCGCCGAAGATCGGCGATACGTCGCTGATTCCCGGATTCATGGGATTTCGGACCAAATTCTTCGACGACTTCTTCCTCTCGGCCGCCGCGGACGGAATCCGGCAGATGGTGATCCTGGCCGCGGGGCTGGATGCGAGAGCCTATCGACTCGACTGGCCCGCCGGGACCACTGTCTTCGAGATCGATCAACCCAAAGTGCTCGAGTTCAAGGACCGGGTCCTCACCGAACATGCGGCTGTGCCGAAGGCCGAGCGTCGGACCGTGGCCGTCGATCTGCGTGACGACTGGCCCGCGGCACTCTCGGCGGCGGGGCTGAACGCCGACGAGGCCACGGCGTGGTCGGCCGAGGGGCTGCTGCCGTATTTGCCCGGTACGGCGCAGGACGCGCTGTTCGAACGTATTGATGCGCTTTCGGTGCCCGGCAGCCGGCTCGGGGTGGAGAACGCCCCGACGGGTGCCGCGACCTTCAATTTCGCGAATCTCGAATCCAAGTACTTCGACAAGAACCCGTTCGGCGATATCGATCCGGCCGATCTCTTCTACCACGATGAAAGAACCGATCCGGAACAATGGCTGCTCGACAACGGGTGGTCGGTGCGCGCCACCGGCATGGTCGAGTTGGCGGCCGAGTACGGTCGGGCGATCCCCGAACTACCCGATGAGATCGAACGGGAGTTGCGACGCCCGCGGTATCTGTCCGCGGTCCGCGGTCCGCGATGAGACCGGCATCGGTAGGTGGCCGCACCGGTCGAGGGCCGGTACGGCGGCGGGCGGCGACAGGAGCAGGTCGTGATCAGCGCCGTGCGGTGATCACGACCGGGTCGGTATCGGTGGGTGTTCCGGCCAGAGCCGATTCGGGAACGTCGAGTACGGTGGCGAGTACCGAGCGGGGAAGAGCGTTGATCGCAGCGCGGATACCGATATCGTCGATGGTTTCGGCGGCGCCGGCCCCGATCGCGGCACGGCGGCCGACGCCCTCGTTGTCGTCTCCGGATACCGAATCGTCCGATATTCGCTTCTCCGTTCCCGGTCGAACCGGTGAGCGCATAGATGATCCGAGCCGATGAAACCGCTCTATACCCTACGGGCCGGCCGCCCCCGTCCCGGTGAGAACTCTGTCCCGATCGGCCAACGATTCGATGGGGTACGGACGGTTCGCCGTCGCGCTCGAGAATGTCGACCGCTTCCCGATTCCTCGGTTGTCGCCACCTGCCCTCGGCACGGACGAGCGGGCCCGGGTTCCTGTCGAAAGCCCTCCGGTCGGTTCACACTGAAGACGTGACCGACAGTGCGGTAGTGGGATCGCCACGAATCGATATCCGCCGTCACGACGCGGTGATCTTCGATATGGACGGGGTGGTGACCGACACCGCCACGGTGCACGCCGCCGCGTGGACGGAGCTTTTCGATACCTATCTGGCCGGTGTCCCGGCCGTTCCCGGACGTGATCTGTCACCGTTCACCGAGGCGGATTATCTGCGATATGTGGACGGCAAACCTCGGTACCGCGGGGTCGCCGATTTTCTTGCCGCGCGCGGTATCGAGCTGCCGTGGGGCGATACCGCCGACCCGGAGACCGCCGAGACCGTATGCGGCCTCGGCAATCGCAAGGATCGTCTGTTTCGGGAACGGATCGCCCGCGACGGCGTATCGGTGTTCGCCTCCACCGTCGCGCTGGTCCGGCGTCTTCGCTCCGCGGGGATCCGTACGGCGGTGTTCTCCGCCAGCCGCCACTGTGCGCAGGTGCTGGCGGCCGCGGGACTCTCCGGATTGTTCCCCGTCCGTGTCGACGGGGTGGATGCGGACGAGCTGGGCCTGGCCGGGAAACCCGACCCGGCGATGCTGCTCGAAGCGGCCCGCCGACTGGGTGCCGACCCCGCCCGCGTTGTCGTGGTGGAGGACGCCGAGGCCGGGGTCGCGGCGGGTAGAGACGGAGGCTTCGCGCTGGTCATCGGTATCGACCGAGGCGCGCACGCCGGCCGATTGTCGGCGGCCGGAGCCGATGTCGTCGTCGACGACGCGGCCCGTATAGAACTTCTCGCCGGGTTTCGGCGGGTGGCCGAGGTGCCGGATGTCTTCGAGCGGTGGCCGATGTTCGCCGATCTGCTGGAGTCCGAGAAACCCGCGGTTCTGCTGGACTTCGACGGCACCCTGTCCGAGATCGTCCCCGACCCGGCGGCCGCCCGGCCGGTTGCGGGCATGGACGCCATACTGGCCGAGTTGGCAGACGAATGCCCCGTCGCGATCATCAGCGGCCGCGACCTCGATGACCTGCGCGAACGCATATCCGTTCGTGGGGTCTGGCTTGCCGGGAGTCATGGATTCGAGTTGATGGCACCGGACGGCGCGCGCCATGTGCCCGATGCCGTTCCCGGGGTGGAGCGGGAGTTGGCCGCCGCCGAGGGCGAGCTGGGCGCTCGACTACGGCAGATCGAAGGTGTCCGGATCGAGTCCAAACGATTCGCGATAGCCGTGCACTACCGGACGGTGCCGGACGAGGCGGTGGGTCGGGTATCGGCCGCGGTCCACAGCATCGGACGGGCCCGGGGGCTGCGGGTGACCATCGGTCGGAAGGTCGTCGAATTACGCCCGGACATCGACTGGGACAAGGGAACCGCGCTGCGGTGGATCATGCAACGACTGGCCGTTCCGGTACTGCCGATCTATCTCGGTGACGATATGACCGACGAGGACGCCTTCGACGTCGTCGAAACGGATGGCCTCGGCATTGTCGTGCGTGCGACCGAGAACGCAGACCGGTTCACCGCCGCCCGGTTCTCCGTCGCCGGGGTGCCCAGGGTCCGCGACCTCCTCGAACGGATCACACGACTGCTCCGCGACTCCGGCGCCGATACGTGGTCGCTCATCTTCGAAGGCTACGATCCGGACCGGGAGAAACTTCGCGAAGCGCTGTGCACGGTCGGCAACGGTTATTTCGCCACCCGTGGCGCGGCGCCGGAATGCCGGGCCGGGCGGTATCACTACCCGGGCACCTACGTCGCCGGTGTGTACAACCGGCTTCGAGATCGGGTGGCGGGCCGGCTCATCGACAACGAGAGCCTGGTGAACCTGCCGAACTGGCTGCCGGTGACCTTCCGGATCGATGACGGTGACCGGTTCGATCCCGATACCGCTGAGCTGCTGGAATACCGACAGCGAGTAGACATACGCCGGGCCGAGCTGATCCGCCGATTCCGGTTCCGGGATGCGGCGGGGCATATCACCCGGGTGACCCAGCGACGATTCGCGGCCATGCACCATCCGCATCTGGGCGCTCTGCAGACGACGATCACCGCCGAGAACTGGTCGGGCCGGTTGCGGATCCGCTCGACGATCGACGCAGCGGTACGCAACGATCTGGTGGAGCGCTACCGTGGTCTGTCCGATACACATCTGACCGATGTGCGCACCATCGCGCCCGCTCCCGGGGTGGTGCAGGTGGCCGCGCAGACCAACGAATCACGGATACCGGTGGCGGTGGCCACCCGCAACAGATTGCGTCGCAACGGGAAATCCACCGGGACGGTCGGGGAAACGGTGCGCGGCGACGGGTTCATCGGACACGAGTTCGACGTCGATATCCGTGCCGGCGACTCTGTCGTTCTGGAGAAGACGGTGGCGGTGTTCACCGGACGTGATCCCGCCTCCTCGGGGCCCGAGGACGAGGCCACCCGGTGGGTGTCGGTGGCCGACGACTACGCGACATTGTTCAAGGGGCATATCGGCGCATGGGAACACCTGTGGGCGCGGCTGCACATCGACCTCGACCACGACGACAACGCGGTGCGCGTCCTGCGCCTGCATATGCTGCACCTGCTGCAGACGGCATCGCCGAACACCGTGGAACTCGATGTGGGCGTGCCCGCTCGCGGTTTGCATGGTGAGGCCTACCGCGGGCATATCTTCTGGGACGAACTGTTCGTCTTCCCCGTGTTGACGCCGCGTTTCCCGATCCTGACCCGCTCCCTGCTGCGGTATCGATATCGCCGGCTACCGGAGGCGCGGCGAGCCGCCGCGGAAGCCGGCCTCGCAGGAGCGATGTTTCCTTGGCAGTCCGGCAGCGACGGACGTGAGGAGAGCCAGCAACTACATCTGAATCCGTTGTCGGGTCGATGGAATCCGGATCCGAGCAATCGTGCCCACCACATCGGGTCCGCCGTCGCCTACACCGTATGGCAGTACTACCAGGTCACCGGTGATCTCGAGTTCCTCGCCGAATGCGGTGCCGAGCTGCTGGTGGAGATCGCGCGTTTCTGGGCCGGTCTGGCCGACCACGACCCTCGGCGCGACCGTTATGTGATCTGTGGGGTGATCGGGCCCGACGAATTCCACTCGGGCTATCCGCAGGCGCCGGGCGCCGGTGTCGACAACAATGCGTACACCAACATCATGGCCGCCTGGACCATTCTGCGGGCATTGGACGCGCTCGAGGTGTTACCGCCCCGAACCCGCGCCGAGCTCCTGGAGAAACTCCACGTGCATCCGGCGGAACCACCGTACTGGCACGAGGTGGCCCACCGGATGTATGTGCCGTTCCACGACGGGGTCATCAGCCAGTTCGAGGGCTACGACCGATTGCGGGAACTGGATTGGCAGCACTACCGCCGTCGCTACGGCAATATCCAGCGGCTGGATCGAATACTGGAAGCCGAGGGCGATGACGTCAACCGCTATCGCGCGGCCAAACAGGCGGATGTGCTCATGCTGTTCTATCTGTTCTCCGCCGATGAACTTCGCGATCTGCTCGGGCGCCTCGGCTACGAACTCCCCGCCGAGATGATTCCCCGGACGATCGACTACTACCTGTCCCGGACCTCACACGGCTCGACCTTGAGCATCCTGGTGCATTCCTGGGTGCTGGCCCGGGCCCACCGGGACCGGGCCATGGAATTCTTCCAGCTGGTACTCGACTCCGATGTGGCCGATATCCAAGGTGGTACCACCGCCGAGGGAATACATCTGGCCGCGATGGCCGGTAGTGTCGACCTGCTCCAACGCTGCTTCACCGGACTGGAGATCCGCGGCGACCGGTTGATCTTCTGCCCGTACTGGCCGAAACCGCTGGGGGCTTTGTCGTTCCCCATGGTGTATCGCGGCCACCGATTGACGGTGTGCGTCAGCGGTGACCATGTGGAGGTGTGTTCGGAGCCCGGCGGCGCGCCCCCCATCGAGGTGGTCTGTCGCGAGCAGGTGGTGTGGCTGGCGCCCGGGGAAACCATTCGGATGGTGGGTTGTCCACAATCGTGAGCGGAGGTATCCGTCAACGCGATGCGGATGATCACGAGCCCGAATTCAGCACCCGGTCGAAGCCGGTGTCGAGGCATTTTGCGAACACCGGCAGGTCGGGTATCGCCGCCGTATCGATGTTCACCCCGATACAGCAGGTGCCCATATGCGAGATGAGGGTGGCGTTGAAAGCCGTGCCCAGGGTCGGGCCGAAAGCATGGATACGTTCGACCTCCGCGCCGGCGAGGTACAGCGGCACCGGTGACCCTGGCACGTCGGAAGCGACGAAATCGACATGTTTCAGCATCTGCGCGAACGCTTCGCTCGGCAGCCGATTGAACACCGCCGCCACCGCATTGGACCACGGTATGGCCGGTTCGTGCCGCCACTGCTCCACATGCGAGTGCACGGTCCGCATCATGTCGTCGACATCATCGATATCGGCGGGAAGACCGAACCTCGCCAAGGTGATGCGGTTACCGCCGATGGGATCCGCGCCCCCGCGGACACTGATCGGCATGGTCAGACGGACCCGTTCCAGCGGTGCGTCGTGCCGGAGATGGTAGGCCCGCAGCCCCAGCAGCAGTGCGGTGAGGAAGGCGTCGTTCACGGTGCATCCCACCCGGCGGGCGGAATCGGACAGTCGATCGAGCGGGACCTCGAGCACCGTCAAACGCCTGCCCAGACCGCGTGCGGTCATCAAGGGGGAAAGCGTCGTGACGACCGGCCGGGCCAGCCGGGCCACGGAAAGGGCCAGTGCCGCCCCGTCACGGACGGCCCCGACCGGGTCGGTCAGTGTCCGCCGCGCTGCGCCGGCCGCCGTTGCCAACCCGCCGCGAAACAGTCCGTATCCGGTGGACCAGTTCCAGGTCACGATATCGCCGAGCGTCCCCCGGGTGGGCTCCCCCGATTCGGGGGCCGGTTCGCGTGCCGTCCCCTCCCGTGTGAAATCCAGTACTTCCTCGGCGATCTGGATACCGCCGACCCCGTCGGTCAGGCTGTGGTGCACCTTGAGCACGGCAGCGCTTCGGCCCTCCGGCAGTCCGGTCAACACGGTGAACGTCCACAGGGGACGGGCCGGATCGAATGCGGTCATGATCTCGGTCCGGGCGAATTCGAGCACCCCGACCGGATCGGCCGGAGGCGGCAGGGCAACACGGCGCAGATGCCAGGACAGATCGAAATTCGGGTCCGGCCGCCAGCGGGGCGGGGTGAGATCCAGCGGTGCGGGAGCCAGGACATGGCGCAGTCTCGGTACGACGCGGGTCCCCCGGTCCAACAGGTGGACCAGATCCTCCCACTCCGGTTCCGTATCGAGCATCAGCACCGTGGTGATGGTCGAGCGCAACGCCGGGTCCCGCTCCATACTCCAGGCGAACAGGTCCGATTGGGTCATATGGGAGGTCATATGGGAGTCGGACGAGCCCATGGCCGCCTGCTTTCGGACGTGAGGGAATCGGGATCCACCGACACCTTCAGCGTGCCGTACCGGCCGGGTTCGCGGCAGAGTCGAACGTCCTTCGAGGTGGTGACACGTTGCACTGCCGTCGGGCGTCGTGGACGCGAGATCGTGAAGAGTGGTTCGAACGTACGAAAGGACAGGTCCTGCCACCGGCCCGTACCGCGCGCCGGGGCGTGATGGCCGTTTCGCCGCGCCGGCGGGCCGGTGCCCTGTCGAACCGGGAGCAGCGAAGCGCATCCGGTTCGCGTCGGGGTGACCGCACCGTCGAAAGAGGTGGATCCAGATGTTGCGCTACCCATCGCTGCCGGTTCGACTGTGGCGGCGGCCGTGGAGTACCAATCCGCTGATGCGCGGCTCGGATCGCCTGGAAAGTGCGGTGTGGCTGGTGGCCGTGCTGGTGATGTCGGCCGTGATACCACTGGCCGGGGCGGCGGGTACCGCGGAGTACACCTCCGCCGCGGAACGTATTCGAGCGGAGAACGCGACCAAGTCGGCGGTGACGGCGGTGGTGCTCGCGGAGCCGCGTCGGATCACCGACGCGGAGGCCGAGCAGGCGGTGATCGCTCGTTTCGAAGCACCCGTTCGCTGGGTTCACGAGGGGCGGGAACACACGGCCGCCGTCGAGGTGTCCGCTGCGGCGAAACCCGGTGATCGGTTGCCGATATGGATAGGCGGCGACGCCGCTTTGACGACCCCGCCGCAACCGTCCGCCGCGGCCGTCTTCTCCGCGGCCGCTGTCGCCGTGGGACTGCTGATCGAGGTGTGGATCGGCGCGATGGCCCTCGCCTGGTTCGCCGGCGCGCTACTGAACGTGCGTCGGCGTAGGCGATGGGACCGGGAGTGGCGGCTCATAGCCGGGCCGATGGGGAAGGAATACCGATGAGATCGCATACCGAGAGCTCGCACACCGGCGATCCCGCGGGCGAGACCGCAGGAGACGCCTCACCGGCGAATCGGCCCGACTCGGCGATCGTTGTCGCCGTCGACGGATCGGGGACCTCGTATCACGCGGCGGCCTGGGCGGCGGTCGACGCGCGGCTGCGGCACCGTCCGCTGCGCATCGTGACCTCCGTGGGGATTCCTCGCCGGTTCGGCCCCGCGCTGGTCCTGAACGACGAGGACCTCGGGTTGCTGCGCGAGGAGGGCGCCCGAGTGCTCGCCGAAGCCGCCCGAGTGGCCCGGGAATCGGGCGGGCAGACACTCGATATCGCCACCGAGATGACCGACGAGTCGATCATCCCTCACCTGATCGATCGGTCGCGGAGCGCGGTCGTCCTGGTCGTCGGCAGCCGGGGAGTCGGTGCGATTCGGCGCGGTCTGCTCGGCTCGGTGAGTTCGGCGATCACCCGACACGCGCATTGTCCGGTCGCCGTCATCCACTCCACCGCGGCCACCGATCCGGTATCGGCCGGTAAACCCGTCCTGGTCGGAGTCGACGGCACTGCCAACAGTATGCCCGCGATCGAATTCGCCTTCGAGGAGGCATCGTGGCGCGGGGTCGGGGTGACCGCCCTGCATGTGTGGAGCGATACCAGCGGAATAGATCTGCCGTTGTTGGAATGGGAGCCGCTCCGGCAGCGGGAGGCCGCGCTGCTGGGGGAGCGGCTCGCCGGTTTCGGGGAGCGCTACCCGGAGGTGCCGGTTCGGCGCATCCTCATACGGGACCGCCCCGTGCGCGCATTACTCGACGAATCGGACAATGCCCAGTTGCTCGTAACGGGCAGCCACGGCCGCGGCGGATTCACCGGCATGTTGCTGGGCTCGACCAGCGCGGCGCTCCTGCATTCGGTGGAGTGTCCCATGGTCGTGGTGCGCGACGAGCGAGCGGAACCGGTGCGCCGCCCCTGACCCGCTGCGCGCGGATTGTGACTTTCTGCCCTGACCACATATCCGCCCGAGACCCGATGATCGATCCCGCAGAGCCCGTCGAGACGAGGAGGGAAGATGAGTACAGCGCGTGAGGTCATGCACTCCGATGTGGTGTGTATCAGTGTGCGCGACACCATGAACACCGTCGCCGAACAGATGCGACAGCGCGATATCGGTGCCCTGCCGATCTGCGACGGCGAAGGACATCCGGTGGGGATCGTCACCGATCGCGATATCGTGGTGAACTGCCTCGCCCTCGGCCGCAATCCCGCAACCTCCACCGCGGGGGAGTTCGCGCAGGGAGACGAGCTGCGCACGGTGGACGCCGACGCCGATGTGAACGAGGCGCTCGCGGTGATGGAGCAGTATCAGGTTCGGCGGCTACCGGTGACCGATCAGGGCCGTCTCGTCGGGATCATCACCGAGGCGGATATCGCGCGGCACCTGTCCGCGGAGGAGACCGGCGAATTCGTCGAGAAGGTGTGCGAGCAGAAGTTGCCGATACGGGCAGGGGAGCCCGTGGGGTGACGGATACCGATTCGTTCGAGGACCTACGTCCCTCGGGCATGGCCCGGTGGGCCCTGTGTCCCTCCGAGGATCGTGGGGAATAGTCGGAAAGTGCCGGTCGCCGAGAAAGTTCGGCGCTTACTCGTTCTTCGCCGGTCCGCGGGTAACCGATCCGTTGCGGCGGCCGGCGCCACGACGATCCGTATCCGATGCGAAAGGGCCCCGTGATGATCGAACTCATGGGGCTCACCAAGGCCTATCGCGGTTTCCGTGCACTGGACGATGTGACGGTGCGAATCCCCGGTGGGGTGGTCTTCGGTTATGTGGGGCCGAACGGTGCGGGCAAAACCACCACCATTCGCATTCTGGTCGGCCTCATGCGCCCGACGCACGGTTGTGCCCGCGTCTGTGGTGCGGATACGGTGCGCGAACGGGAAACGGCACAGCGGCATATCGGGTACCTACCGGGCCGGTTCGTGGCCTATCCCGACCTGACCGCCGAACAGTATCTGGACTATCTCGCCCATCTTCACGGCGGTGTCGACCCGACGGTGCGCCGAAGTGTGGTCGACCGGCTCGAGCTGGATCCGACGATCCGCATCGGCGCGATGTCGCACGGTAACCGACAGAAGGTCGGTATCGTGCAGGCCTTCATGTCCGAGCCGGACGTCCTGGTGCTCGACGAACCGACCACCGGCCTCGATCCGCTGGTGCAACGGGAATTCCTCGACATGGTGCGCGAGGTACGCGATGCCGGACGCACGGTCTTCCTGTCCTCGCATGTGTTGTCGGAGGTGGAAGCGGTGGCCGATACCGTCGGCATGCTGCGCAAGGGGCAGCTCGTGGAGGTCCGTTCCATCACCGAACTCACCCGGCGGACCCACCGTCGCCTCGACCTGCGGTTTGCCGCGACACCACCGGACTCGGCCTCCTTACGGCATCTCCCGGGTGTCCGACAGGTCCACCACAACACGCACGGAATGCAGGTCGAGGTGGAGGGCTCGACCGCGGAGCTGCTGAAAGCGATCGCCCCGTACGACGTCGTCGACATCGTGAGCCATGAGCCGGACCTGGAGGAGATATTCCTCGGCTACTACGGACAGGACTGACCATCGTGCTGCGTACCGTGTACTCGAAATCCCTACGCGATCAACGCCGTGGTCTCCTCGGGTGGAGCCTGGGAATCGCCGCGCTCGTGGTACCCGTGAGCGCGCTGTGGCCATCGGTGTCGGACACGGCGGGAATCCGACAGCTCCTGGAGAACTATCCCGAGCCGCTGCGGGAACTGTTCGAGCTGGACCAGTTCGGTACCGGGACGGGATTCCTCAATGCCGAACTGTTCAGCATGCTGTTACCGATCCTGTTCCTCGTATTCGCGATCGGACGCGGCGCCAGGGCGATCGCCGGCGAAGAGGAGAACGGCACACTGGAGGTACTGCTGGTCACCAGGGTGGCCCCGGTGCGGCTGCTGCTCGAACAGGCGGCGGTGCTCGTCACCGCGGTGCTCGTCCTCGGTGCGGTGCTCTTCGGAGCGCTGGTCGTGTGCTCGGCGCTGTTCGGCCTCGGCATCCCGGTCGGTGCGGCGTCGACCGGCGCCTCGGCCATGGTGCTCATCGGAGTCGAATTCGGCTTGCTCGCCCTGGCGGTCGGTGCGGCGACCGGCCGGCGCGTCCTTTCGACGGCCGTCGCCTCGGTGTTCGCGGTTGGGGCCTACGTGCTGTATGTGGCGAGCAAACTGGTCGAGGCCGTGCGCCCCTGGGGGCCGCTGTCCCCGTTCCACCAGGTTCTCGAGGGCGGACCGCTCGGCGCCGGGTTACCGGCCGCGTACGGGTGGCCGGCACTGGCCGGGGCCCTCGCTCTGCTGATCGGATTGCCGATCTTCGATCGGCGCGATATCGCCGGAGCGTGATCACGGCGTGCCATCCGCGCCCAGGGTCCGGTCAGCGGTCGGGGCGGGCGGTGCCGTCGTCGATCACCTCGACGTGACCCACTCCCTCGACGGTACGGGCCAGGGCGACGAGCAAGCGCTGTTCACTCGGGTCGGCGCAGATACCGCGGATCGTCACATCACCGTCGGTCACATCGATCGTCCATTGCCGCCGGCTACCGGCGTAGTCGTCGAGCAGGGCCCGGATCTTCGCTTCAAGGGTGTCGTCGTCATCGAGCAGAGCACGCAACAGGTCCCGGCGGGAGACGATTCCGACGAGCAGCCCGGCTTCCACGACCGGCATCGACCGGACTCCGGCGGCGAGCATCCGGTCCGCGATCGTGGCGGTGTCGGTGGTGGGAGCGACCGTCTCCACCGGGGTGGTCATGACGGCTTCGACGGTGGTGGTTTCCGGTCCGGCGGCCGCGGTCATCGCATCGGATTCGGCGAGCATTCCGACCACCGCGCCCCGGTCGTCGACGACCGGGAGGGCGGCGAATCCGTGTCCGGTCAGCAGGGCGATCGCATCCCGCAACAGTGTTTCCGGTCGTGCCGTCACCACGGGGCGGCTGAGGACATCCCGGGCACGCATCGGGTCACCCCCGGTGCTCGCGCACGACGATCAT
>NZ_BAGE01000123.1 GCF_000308675.1 Nocardia paucivorans NBRC 100373
GCCCTGGGCGCAGCACTGGCATCGGGTGCGCAGGCCGTTGATGAACCCGCGGACCTCACCGGCGGTGAGCGCCTTGAGTTTTCGTTTACCCAGGGCCGGGACGATGTGCAGACGGATATCGCCCTCGTAGGTGGTGTAAGTGGTACGGCGGATCGATGGTCCGACGATCTCGTCGAGCCAGTAGCGCAGATACTCGGCGACGGTCATGGTGGTGACCTCGACCGGGATGCCCCGGCGTTCCATCTCTTTGAGACGGGTCCGTTCGGCGTCGGCTTCTTCCCAGGTGTCACCGTAGACACTGATGCGTTTGCGGGTGCCGTCGGCGGCGGTGACGAACAACTTCAGTTCGTAGCGGCCGTCGTCGCGGGCGCTGATATTGCCGGATCCGTTCGGGTTCTTCCGGCGGCGTGGGGAATTCTTCTTGGGCATTACTGTGCCTTTCCGATCAGTTCGGCCAGGTAGGCGTCGAAGGATTCACGGACGATCCGGCGGGAGCGGCCGATGGTGACCGAGTGCAGCTTGTTCGACCAGATCAGCTGGTAGATGCTGTATCGGGAGACTTGTAGAGCGTCCGCAGCTTCCTGGACGGTCATCAGGGGGTGCTCGTTCACCGCGCACCTCTTGTCGAGTCCGCCAGGGTTGTGTTCCGAGGAACTTCTTGTGTGGTGGATGGCTTCGGAGACCGAGTGGGTTCCGGTTTCCCGGCGCGGGTCGATTCTGTGTGCGCCGGATGGGGGTTCGGCGCCGCCGGCGGGGGAAAGCGGTCACAGAGGGGATCAGTGCGGAGGAGACCGTGGCGGTATCGAATCCGGTTTATCATCCGGACTGTCGCGCAGCGGTTCCTCCGGCACGATCGAGTGACTCGATATCGAGGGTGGGAGCGGGCTCTGTGGCGCCGGCATGTGAGGAAAATCAGGATTGAATGCATGGGTCAGTCGCTTTCGCGTACTGTCCGCTGATTCGTCCCGATTCCATGAAAGTCGAACCGTGGCATCGACGCGACACCGCTAAGGGCGGATTCGGCTGCGATTCGCCCTGCCGTGGTCCTGTAACAGCAGTTCACCAACAGTGGACAGGGCTGCGGCAATTGGTGGAAATTTCCTTGGTGACATCGCGTGTCGTGTGGTGGTCACCAGCGAACACCCGACAGTGATGGCTGAAAGTTCCCGCCGAGGCGTCGGTGAGTTGGTCTGTGCTTTCCCACAGGATGTCAGTGGTTGTTCCCGCCTGGTGTCAATAGCGGGTTCGATGTCGGTACGTGCCGTGACTTGGGCTGAGAGACTCTGCGCATGAACAATTCTGAGCTGCCCGCGGATATCGTGAAGATCGCCGAGTTCCTGCCTTGCAACGCCAAGCTGTCCGGCGGGGCGATGAAGTGAAACGAGGAGGCCAAGATCAAGGCCGGCGTGATGAACGAGCCGACGCGGTGGGTTTCTGCTCGGATCTCGCCGCAGGTGTACGAGTCGGCATGCCGCGAGGCCGGGCTTCCGGCAGATGGCGCTGCCACGGTCGGAGAGTTCTGCGGAAGGTTCACAGGGGCAAGCGGCTTGACAGGGACAAGCGGCTTGCCCCGAACAGTCAGTACCGGGACTTCGAGTCCGCGATCCCTTTCGAGCCGGTGAGCTGATGGGGGCCGGCGTGGGCTCGCGGAGAGGATGCTTCGGCTATGGGGCTTCCGCCGAGCTGTGCTGGACGGCCTTCGCTTCGTCGTGCACGACGGCAAGGCTGTCGCCGGCACTGCGGGCGATCTCGTGCAGGACCGGCCTTCGGCGTGCCAGGCAAGGGTGACGTGGCGTTTGTCATCGTCGACCACTCGCGGTCGGTCGCCCACACCCCGGCACGGCGACCGGGCCGCGCGTAACCGAAAACGGGGCACAAACTAGTGTTCCACGCGAACGGGAGACGTTAACACTCCTTAGCGGAAGTCAACCTGAAGAAATTTCGGAAACTGGGCGGGGGCCAAATCAACTATTCGGCCATAGTACGTTACACATTCTACGGGATTCATTGTCTTTTGTTGCAGTCGCCGGGTGCCGCTACTGACCAGCTCCGAAGCCGCAGACATCATCGAGGCCCGCACCGGTTTTCGCCCCGACCGTCGATGGCTGCACGCCCAGGCGATCACCAACCTGCTGCCCGACCACGGCACCGGGGTCCATCACAAGTTCGACGCCGACGAACTCGCGGAGTTCCTGGCCCGCCATCCGTACCGGCGCACGCTGCCGTTCGCCTATCTCGGCGTGTCGCTGGGTGAGCTCACCGAGTCGCCGGTCTACGAGCGCACCGCCCGCTCACGTTGTTCCGGAGATGGGCCGGCTACGACCACAACAACTCCCGCGGCCTAAACGCCACCGATCGTGCACGCGCGATGGTGGCCAGTTGGCGCATCAGTCCGGCCACCGCCCAATTCGTTCTCGATCAACGGCTGCCGCTGATCGGCGACATCAAGGGCGTCATCATCCCCGACACGATCTACTGGCCCCGCGACCTGATCCCGCTCATCGGTGGGATCGGTTTCGAGGTCGACCCCGAACTGCGCGGCCACGACGAGATCGGGACCGGCGCCATCATCGACATCCCCCGTGGCAACGTCTGGCGGCTCGTGGCCGAGGGCACTGCGCCATGAAACGCCAGATCTCATCCGCTGTCCCCATTCCGGTCGTGTCGACCGTGTGTGGCGCGTTGCGGGCCGGTATGCGAGGTATTCGGCGATGACGCTGTTTGCGGTGTTGGAGCGCATGATCGGGTGGGACGTCGTCCTCGGATGCTCGGTCGCAGTCCCGGTCGTCGCACTAATACTGCACCGGATCTCCGGCCGGGTGCGCGACTGGCAGTGGCGTCTGATGACGAGAATGATTGTGCGGGAGGCCCCGATCGGCACCAAGGTCACCAGCTCGGTGCGCCGCGGTGGCACAGACTCGGTGCTGGTGATCGAGGTCGGTAATCAGGACCGGCCGGCCGACGGGGCAGAACAGCCCCTTCGGGCCCAGCCATAACAATCGCCGCGGCCCCGGCAGTTTGCGGTGTTCGAGAACACCATCGGCTGAGATCGGGTCGCTCGGATGGTAAATACGGTGGTGTCGCGGATCGCGCATGGGAGGTTCGGGCGCATTCGGACCGCGAGTGGCTTTGTCAGCGTGGAGAACCGTTGCGGGCCACGAAGTCCTCCACAGCTGGGTCGTTGATCCCGGACCAACCGAAGTATCGTGAGTCTTCTTTGTCCGCCAGGACACTGATCGCAGTGATGGCGTCGGCCAGCAGGCGGTCATCGCCGTCGAACAACATGGTGCGCACGCTTGGATCGCTGACCATCGCGCGGAACGCCGGCTCTGTGCGGCGTGCATCGTAGGCGGCGAAATTGGTGTAGAAGTTCCGCTTGTCGATCACACTGTTCATGCCGATCACGATCATCGCAGCGTAGGCGTCGAATTGACATAGGCTGTTGAGGATGCTGGCGTCCTCAACCGGTCGATCCGGATGCAAGGCATTCACGCCACGGATCGTGTTGTGCGCTCGGGCCAATAGCTCGGTGTGCTCTTTTTCGAAGATGCGAGCGCGAGCGGCCATGGTGGAGCCGTGCCGGAGCCAAGTCCCGAAGACGCGGTAGAGGACACCGCTGGGCCGGCCGTCGACCAGGGCGCGCACGGCCGCCCAGGCTCGGGTCCGCACGGCCAGCGCACCGAGTGCGTAGAGACGTGTGACGATATCGACCCAGACGAGGACTTCGGCGGCTGCGGTCGGCTCAGGGCCGTACTCGGTGAAGGGCATCTCGTAGAGCCGTTCGAAGGCGGCCACGACCTCGGTCAACCAGATATCACGGTGATGGTGTATCGCCAACGCTGCGAGGATGGTCACGTTGTCGAGCAGGTGCTGTACTTCGGTGGGGTCGCCGTCGAGCAGCGTGGCCGCGTCCTGCGTGGCAGTGGACAGGAACCGGCGCAACGGGATGTCGTCGTCTCGGCGCAGCAGTTCAGTGGCCAGTTCCTCGAAATCATGGGTGTCGAGTCGCCAGGTGACCGCCGTAGAAGGTTGGTCGGCCAGTCCCGCCACCGTGCGGACGGTCTGAAATTGAGCGGTGAACTCGGCGGTGAGCTCGCTACGCCATGCCTCTTTGCGCCTGGTCACTTCCCGCTCGAGAAGGCGTTCGCGGTCCTTGTCGTTCCAGCGTTCGCTGCTGGTGCCATGCCGAACGAACACGTCGCCCACCATGAACTTGGTGACTGTGTCTTTACTGCCTGGCTTCTGATAGGCCCCATCGGCGCAGAAGATGGCCCATCCCGCGGCGGCGGGCGCGATATGGATCAGGACGACGGGGACTCCGTCGATCAGGTGGACGGCGGACTGGACAACCACGTCGGTGATGTACCGCTCCAGCTTCGTCCGCAGCACCGTCTCATCGAACAGCTTGAGATGGCGCTCGGTGAGACCCGCAACCGGGGTGCCGTGATCGTCGGCGCCGACGACAATGTATCCGCCATCGGACTCGGCCTGCATCGCTGCGATGTCCTTGGCGAACTCGACCAGGTGTCCGCGCTCACTCAAATCCAGCTCGGACTTGTAATCGAGCGCGCTCTGCTCGCATTTCTCGGCAAGCAGAGAACGCAGCTTCTCCTGCGTCACGACAGGTTCGACAACCACGGCCATCCATCTACTCTGCCAGTCGCCGCGCGCACGAACCCGCACCGGTCAGCGTGGCCGGTTACTCCACGCTCAGGCTCGTGGCGACGAGCACGGATATCGGCTCTGATCGGGTTGAATGAGTCGGGTGACCTCCGCAGTCGACCTCGACGACATGACCCCCGACGATGCGACGATCATCAACTCGTGGTTCCGGTACGACGAGACCACCTCCGAGATGGCGTGGTTTCCGCCCGGGTTCCGGGTCGATGACGAACTGCGGCGAGCTCCTGCGTCCAGGTTGCTGAAGCGCCGAGACCGCGCCGACGAGGAGGTCGAGCTGATCAGTGCTCATGCATGGGTGATCCGGCACCCGCAGACGGAGGGCCCGATCGGATGGGTGGCGGGGCAGGTGTGGCCGTGCCATGACTTCCACAGCGATATCACCGAAGGGCAACTGCCGGGCGACGCAGACGATCTGCCTTCCGCGACGTTCGAGTTGATCGTGGCGCCGTCCCATCGCGGACTCGGGTACGGGACCGCGATGCTCCGGGCGGTGGTTGCCCATCGCGACCTGCGGGCCACGCAACTGTGGCTGGGTATCGACGTCAAGAACACGCCGAGTCGCAACGCCGCCGTTCGCGCCGGTTTCGAGCACGAGTTCACCACCGCGCATTACAAGATGGAAGGCGGCGAGGACCTGCGGATTGGACTCCTCAAGCACATGATGCATTTCCGGCACGCAACAAATCCATAAGCGCGTTTCCCCGACGCGCGGCAGTTGACGCGGAACAGTGGTAGCCGCCATCGAAGGGTTACACCGCGGCCGTCCGGCTGTCGGCGGCCAGCAGGTTCCACACGTCTGCTCGCTCGGCGGCGATATCGACCGGCTTGCCCGCGAGGATTTCGAGCAGCCGTTGCAGCGGCCACTGGTGCAGTGCACCGTAGCGGGCGGAGTAGAGGGCCACAGTGTGGACACCGAACGTGTCGTCGGTGTCGAACAGCGCATATCCGACAATCTGGTAAATATCGGCCAGGGACAGCGAGTCCGACCGCTGCCCTGTTTTCCGGTTGGCCGCTCCCAGCCGGGTTTTCACCTCGATGAGCACGCCATCGACGATGAGGTCGGCATCGGCGGCGCACAGCCGGGACGCGGCGAACGTCGGCCCTAGAGTCACCGCTGTCGGCGTGGACAGGAAATGGTTCAGTTCCGTGGCGGCGATCGTGTACAGCGATCTCACCTGGGTGATGGCGTCGGTCGGGGCCAGGGACAGCAGCGTGGACGCGGTGAATATGCCGCTACGGATCGGTTCGGCCAGTGGCGAGTTGGGGAAGACGAACGGGTTTCGATACAGCTCTGTGCACAACGCCAGCGCCCAGCACGCGCGGATGACCGTGGTCAGCGCGTCTTCCGGCAGCGGGCGTTGCGCCGCGGTGCCTGCCAGTTTCGCCACGTCCTCGACGGCAGCGACGTATTCGGGTCGGCTGAGAATCGGTTCGGCGATGATCGCCGGCCGCGGGACATAGTGCGGGTCGAGGGTGAACCGCAGGAGGAAGTCGAAGGCAGCGCCCAAGGTACCCGGGCTCGCTGTGGCGCCGTCGACCAGCAGCGTGCCCGCTGATGCTCGGTAGTCGGCCTGGACGGGTTTGTGGTTGCCGAACCGCTGATCGAGGTGCTGGCGCAGCGGGCAGTTCTTGTCCGCGATCGCCGCGGTCAGGCTGGAGTATTGGTAGCTCATGCGCATGACTGTGGCATGAGGCACCGGCACCGTCGTCCGTTCCCTACGCGGCTTTTCCGGGCGGTATCAGGTTGTCGCCCGGTCGGTTTCGCGACGTGCCCACCTGCCATGGGCGGCGGGCATATCGTTGTGCAGTATGGCCACAGCAACGATTTCGATGGACGACGCGCTGTACATCCGTGTCCGGGAAGCGGCCGGAGAGAACCTGTCGGAATGGGTCGCCAGGGCATGCCGGTCCCGGCTGCTGAGCGAGGGCATGCGGGAAGTCGCAGTGTGGGAGCAGGAGCATCCGGCCGAAGCGGCCGCCGCCCGCGCCGCCGAAGCAGCATGGCAGCTGGAGATCGAGGCCGAACAGGAAGCCCAACACCTGGCCGAGCAGGCGTGGTCGGAATCCGGCGGCCGCGGAGAGGGCCCGACCGCCGAACAGCGCGCTGACGCCGAACGGCGGGCCCGGGCACTGTTCGCCCGAGCCGACCGCACACTCCGGGAACAGCAACAGTCAGGTGGCGGGCAGTGAGCCGGCCACGCTATCCCACACCGACCGCCGAGCAGGTCGAAGCGTTCATGAACGAGCCGAACGTGACGTGGGAAGACGTAGGCGAAGACGAGGCCCCACCTGCGCTGAGCGAGGCCAACGCCGCCGAGCTACTGCGCCAGGCGCACGACCACCGTAGGTGAGTGTCACGGTCATGCCGTGGCCGGGGTGGTCCGGGCAGACCAGGCCGGCGCCGGTGCTGCGCCACCGCTGGACCCGCGAGCCGACGGCATACCGGCATCGGTAGCGTGCCGGTGCCGAGGAATCCGGGGCGTCAGTCCTGGTGTCGAGCCGTCACGGCCTGATCGAGCAGGGTGGCGTCCACGTGCGCGGCCCATGTGGCGATCGCGGCAGTGCTGTTCAACTCGTCCCCGCCCCAGCTCCAGCGCAGATGCCGGAGACTGAGGTCGGGAGCGAGGCTGGAGCCTGAGAACCAGGTTCCTGGTCCGTGGTCGGTGGGTTTGGCAGCGCTGTACCCCACCACGCCGATGGCGTTTTCGGCAGGTCGTGGACGTAGCGTGAGGCCGGATTCGAGGCAGTGCAGGATGAACTCGGCCTCGTTGAACGCCTCGATCGCCGCCGTACGCACCAGCCGCTCCACGCTGTAGCGCTCGGGCTCTGACCAGCCGTGGCGCTCAGCGATCTCGGACTCGGCGCGGGTGGCCCAACGCCGCTTCGGGGTCGACATATCCACTCGCGGTGCTACCGGAGACCATTCGTCGGGACGTAGTCCGTGCGTCTTGCGGAAGAACAGAGTGATCAGCTCATGGGCTACCGCAACATGATCGGTGCCCGCCGGGATCGAGTCGATCACGACACCGGCACAGAGATCGAGCAGTTCATAGTGCAAGCGAGACGATTCCACCCCCGCGTCGTTCGGATCGTCGTGGGCGTCCATCAGCCTGTGTATGTGCGCCTCGATCGCCGAGAGCGCCGCGCTGTCGACCGGGTAGTCGGCGGCGAAACCGGACAGCACCTCGGTCCAAAGGCGGTAGGTGCTCTCCACGTCGAGCGGTATGTATCCTGTTCCGGCGATTCGCTCTGTGCAGCGCAGCAGCGCCACCGAGCACGGCGAGCACAGGAATGCGTCGTCACCGCGGTGCTCGCATGAGCGACCGGCGATCGCGTCCAGTACTGAGCCGAGAAACTCGTCGGCGCAGCAAACGTCGCTCAGATAACACGACCCGCAGGTACATGCCCACTGGCGTGCAGTCCGATGACGAGGAAAATCTCCGGGGTTCACCGAGATCCGCAAATCGCCGGCGTCCATGATCTCCATTCGCTGATGGTCGCAGCCCGCACCGACATTCAGGCGCAGATGTAGGGGGCAGCAGAGATGATCGAGGAGTGCACCGACCGACCTGGCCCGCTGGATCTCTCGTGACGATCGACGTCGAACCCGGCGGCCGCACCAGCCCGTACGGTTACCTCGGTGCCGCCGAAATCGGAGGGAGCACCGTCGAACAGACCCGGTTGTGGAAATTCCGGTCCCCGTTGTATCGGTGGCCGCGTGCCATCACGGATCCGGCGCCGGGGTTCGAGCAGGTATGGCCGCTTGTCGACGCCTTCGTCGGTGATCGTCTCGTCGGCGCCTACGGTGCGTCCTACGATGTCCGCCAGCTGAACAGGCTCAGCGCCGCGGCCGGCATCGCTACCCGCGCCATTCCCTTTGTCGACGGATTGGCCCTGGCACGGTCGCTGCTCCCCGACGACCGGCACAACCTCCAGGCAGTGATGCTGGCCCTGAACCTGTCGCGGCCGGAATTCGAACGCCGACGCCGACAGCGAACCACGTCGGGACTCACACGCAAATGGCTCCTCCACGACGCGGAAGACGATGCCTTGGCCTGCGCCCTGCTGTTCCTTCACGCGGCAGCACACAGGCTGGATATCAACCGGATCATGGCCACCCATAACCTCGGGTTGCTCTGGCTCGAGCACCGACCTCCCAACTCCGCCGCCGCACCGAAAACACGCGAGAGCGGGGCGTTTCCGTGATCGGGGCCCGTTAATCGGCGGTTACCGGGCGCTTGGGATTCGGGCCACGACTCATTTTGTGTCACTGGCCGGGTGTAGCGTGAATGCGGCCTCTGGAGTGTTTCGGGGGCGTGCTCCCCGCGCCTGCGGGGGTGACTTGGGTGAGGCACTGGCAGCTCACCGGGTCTTGGGCCCGCAACCGCGGGTGATTTTCCCCGCGCCTGCGGGGTCGTAGTCCGGCCGCCGAGTGTGAGTGCGGCCGAATCCGGCGCGTCCGCGCCCCGAAAGATGAGTTCGGCTTCGGCCGGTGGTCGAGCACCGGCCGAAGCCCTGACGGAGAGGGAGGTCTCCGCATGTCCAGTATGCGCCCCTATAGTCGAATCCTGTCCGACGCCGACCGCGCGTTGACCGCGGCCGAGCAGGCCGTGATCGACCGCAGCTGCCGCACCGTCACCGACATCCGGGTGCGCCGGGCGGTGTTCCGGCTCTCCGGCGCGAGCATGAAACCCTTCGACGCACCACTTTTCGGCCCGCCGGCGCCGGGTGCGGTGCTGAGCTTGGGCCGCCGGGATCGGATCCTGGTCGTCTCCAGCGAGGTCGAGGTCTGGGATCAGGACCGCGTCGACGACCAGACCCTGGCCCCGGACGGCGAGCCCGACGCCGGAGAATTCGCCTTCGTCACCGGCGTCACCGTGGCCGCCGACGGTTCCGAGGCCCGCCACGACGAGCGCCAGGACGAACGCGACGCCGAACGCCGTCGCCGCGCCGTACTCGATGACCGGATCCGTGTCCTGATCACCACCGCACCCGATCGGGAATACCCCGCCGCCGACGATCCGGCTCTGTCCCGGGTTACCGGACTGTCGTTGGTTCCCAGGGCTGTCGGTGGCGGGGGCTACGCCGAGGCGATCTACGTCGACCCCGAGGCTCGGACAGTGTGGCTGCGCGTTTACAACGGCCGTGACGGAGATGACTGGGCCTCGAACAACGCTCCCGGCTACCGGGTGTGGCGGATGCCGCTGACCGCCGAGCGTGCCGCGCTGATCGCGGACCTACGCACCGAATACGAGCTCGACAGCTGGCTCGAGCACGGCTTCACCGCCGAAACCGCCGCGGTGTTCATCGCCGCCGGGTGGAGCGCGATCGAGACCCCGATAGCCCTGAACGCATTCCGCGTCGAGGGCCCCGAGGACGCTCGCCTGCTGCTGGCCCGCACTCCCGAGCAGTGGCGTGACCTCGGCTGGAACGAAGACCACTACCCGGCCGAGACCCGGCGGTTCTCATCCGCCGATGCCGCCCGGCTGGGCGAGGCCGGGATCACCTGCGCCGAAGCCACCGCCCGCTACACCAGCGGACACACCACCGTCGAGGACATCATCGCCGCCCGTGCGCCGCAGATCCCGGCCACCGCCACCCGCGTCTACCTGCGCTCGCGGCGTTGGTTCGCCGGTTTCGGGATGCGCGTGATCACCGATGACGCGACCGCCGCGCAACAGTACCTGGACCGCAGGGCCGAGGAGTGGGACTGCGAGATCACCGCCGATGACGCTCGCATCATCCACGCCACCAATAAATGGACGCTCTGCGAAACACCTTCCGGAGGACTGGAACTTGTGGCCGCCCGGTGGATCGGCGCAGACACCCGACCCAACACCTTGTCGCCGGTCGTCGAAGCCGCCATCACCACAGTCGTCGACACCCGGGAGCAGAGCCTGCTCACCGACACCGGGTTCTGGCGGCCGGTGCTCACCGCGACCCATCACCAGGCCGGTGAGGTCGACCGCCACGAGGACCGCTCCGCCGGCTGGAGCGTCAACCGCACCCTCATCCGTCACCAGTACACCCTCGCCCACGGAAACACCGTCACCTGGTGGGAACTCGGCATCCGCGAGGGCGGAATGGTCGGCGGCGAGGGCGAGAGCTACGAACGCAGCAGGCTCTACACCAGCGGGACCGCCGCCTGTGCGGCGTTCCGCACCGAACACCCCTAGCACAAGGATTTCTTCAACAAACCAGGAAGGGCCATGACCTTTCAGTTCGGACCTCCCATCGACCTTACTGACCTGCCGAACTTCGGGAAGACGGACATACGTGCCCGTCGCTCGGTGTTCGTCGGCCGCGTCTCGACCAAGGACAATCAGAATCCCGCCTCGTCGCTGCCGCGGCAGGTGGCCCTCGCCTCGCAACGGCTGGAGGCCGGCGAGGAGTTCATCGCCTACTTCTGGGACGTCGAGTCCGGGATGTTGCCCCCGCAGCTGCGCGGCCTCGCACCGCAGGAGATGTATGAGGCGCTTGACGTGCCGCTTCCCCGCGACGGTGGACTGCAAGACCTGGTGGACCGGGCCGAGCAACTGGGCATCACCCATGTGCTGGCCGAGCGTTCGGATCGGGTGGCACGCGCCATGCTGACCAGCCTCACCGTCGAGCACGAGCTGGGCAAGGCCGGGGTGGAGGTGATCTATGCAAACGAACCGGTCGGCGGCACCGAATCAGGACGGCTACGCACCCGCCGCTACAGCCAGGTGGATGCGGAAATCTATCGGACCACGCTGATGGAGATGTCGATGGGCGGGCAGACCCAGCACGCCCTCAACGGCTGGAACCACGGCTACCCGCCCTACCCCTACACCACGGTGATCGACGAGACCGCCCCGGCGCCGGCGAGGGGACGCTTCGGCGCGATGCGGCCGAAGCGCAAACTCGTTCCCCATCCCGACCCGCGCCGGTTCGACGCGGCCCGGCAGTTGTGCCGCCTACGACGGGAGGAGCACCTGAAGGCGGCGCAGATCATCGCCATCCTGGCCGCAGAACCCGACCGGTACCCGATCGAGGGCCGGTGGACGCACAACCTGGTGGAGGGCCTGATCGCCAACCCGAAGCTCACCGGCCACCAGGTCTACAACCGGCGAGCGACCCGCACCGGCCGCCCCGGGTCTTCCCGCCAGAATCCGGTCTCGGAGTGGGTGTGGTCGCCGAACATCGTGCACGAGCCGGTCATCAGCGTGCAGGAATGGAAACAAGCCCAACAAGTCACCGCGACGCTGCGCGCGAGCTCAGAGGACGGCGCGCTGGCGGGTATCCGCGCCGCGGCCCGTCGGCTGGGGCTCACCGTCACCGCGGTCAGCAGCAGTGACACGCACACGGTGTGCCGGATCGGGGAGCGGACAGTGGTCTTGCCCACCCCGATCCCGGACATGGTCGCGCATCAGGTGATCGCCGACATGGAGAAGCCGAGGTGAGCCAGAGCATCGAGTGCCGGGCCAACAGGCGCGGTCGGATCTGGGTGGCGCACGTGCCCGAGCACGGGGTGTACGGGTACGGGCGGACGCTGAACGCGGTGCGCGAGAGCATCGAGGACGGGCTCGCGCACGTCGGTGTGACCGCGGAGGTCACCGTCATCGCGGTGACACCGGAGCTGGAGCACCTGCGGTCCGTCGAGGACACCTACACGATGGCCTTGCGCGAGGCGGTGGCCTCCCTAATGCTGTGCTCGACAACGCCGGGGGACATCGCCTCGGCAACAGGAGTACCGACCACACGAGTAAAAGCGCTCCTTGCAGAACTCCCCGACCGGATCGACGCGCCGAGCCCCGATCCCGACTCCTGCCACGTCGAATACGTTCTCGAGGCAGCAATCCCGACCATCCGTGACGCTTTGGACCCGACGGAGCGAGGACGCTCTGCCGAGAACCAGGGGGCACTCGACGAGTGATGCGCTGCGGCGCACCCTGTTCCGGGTCCATGGCTCGAGGAGGCTACCGTAGCCCCCACGGGGAACGCGCGAGATATCGGGCCGCCGGCCCGATGCGTTGCTTCGGAGTACGCCGGAACCCGCAGGGCGCGGGATATATCGGTGTGCCATGGCATCCGCCGTGCGGGCGGCATGGGCGGGCCGAGGCGTATAGTTCTCGGCGGCACGCCTACGCGTGCCCGCTCTGAGTCGTGATGGCCCACGTCCGTCACGACGGCGAAGACAGGGTTCTCCGAATTGCGTAGTAGCAGTTATCTCCTGGTCATTCGTTTGTCCATGGCGGGACTGGGCGTGGGCCGTCCCGCGAGATGGAGTACGCAATGACGAAAAACCGCAGCCACAAGTCCGCGATTCGCGCACACCAGGCCCAGATCGGGGCACCGTACATGGTCGCCCGCCAGCAGCTCGGTGTCCCCGAATCGGGCGCGCTGTCTTCTCCCGACGCGGTTCCCGCCGGTGTGGACATTCTCCCACCGTTGAAAGACTGGACCCGGCCGAGCTATTGCCGGTTCTGGACCGAGACGGCTGCCGAGCACAGACCGTTGATGGCAGTGGCCGTCAGCTTGGGCCTCGATGGTGGGAGCTCGATGATCTGGTCCGCGACACCGCCGGGCAGAACCGGCCCACCGAGCAGCGGGATCTGTGGATCAGTTTCGGCGGTCGACTCTTCATGACCAAGCGCGAGCACCTGCCCGCGATCGCTGCCGCACTCGATGCCGAGGGCGCCCTGCCGCGCTTGATCGTGTACGCGGCGCCCGATGCCGCGCACTGCGACCACGCCACGTGCCGCCGCCGGCGCGGCGAACCGCCCATACCACGGAAGACACCGCCACGGGCACCGGCCCCACGGACACCAGCGGTGTTCGGGCCTATGCTCGGGCTGGCCGAGGCGATGGAACAACACCCGCAACTCAGCGACGAAGGAATGGGTATCGGCCGGTACCGCGGCCTGCACCGAGCCGAACTCGCCGCCAATCGCACGAGCCTGGCCGGGCGGGAGGCGTCGGTGCTGGAAATCGCTGCCTGGCTGCGCGGAAATATCGCACCCGTCAAAATCCCTACGGTCGGCAGCTGCGACATGAAGCACGTGGTGGAGAACGCCATCGGCAGGTATGTATCCAACGGTGAGTTCATCGCCGCGGCACTCATCGCCGGGTATCCGCACCGATATGCAGATGGTCCGAACGCTCAGTTTGGAATGAGTGCGCGCGACGTGCGCCGGATGAGGAACGTGGGAGGATCCGCCCCGTCGGCGTAGCGCCGGCCCCGGCGGAGCAGACCTTCGGCTGGCTCGGTGATTTCCTCGGGGCGGGCCGGAGAAATTTTTCTGGGGACGAGTGCACGCTCGGGCCCGAAATCGCCTCTTAGTTGGTATGAGTGCAGTGATGCTCGCCAGCTTGGGTGCCGGGCTGGCAGGAAATGTGGTGGCGGTCCTGAGGTTGTGGCTGCGGCTACGGTGGAAGACCGCTCAACAGACTGGGCACGGTCAGCAGCTGACCGAGCTCGCCAGAGTGCTGCCCTCCGGCAGCTCGGTGGACTTCCGGCACGATTCCGGGGGTCTGCATACGAAACTGACCGTCGGGACGGGGAGGGCGCGGGAACAGCGTGGACGACTCTGAGCATGGGGGCGCTGACGTACGCCTTCCCGACGAGCTCACCTTCACCAGGAGTGCAGTCGATCTGGAGGCGGAATTCGCCGACTTCTACCGCGCCTCGGTGGCGAAGCTGATCCGGTTTCTGGTGTTGCAAGGCGCGCAGATCGCGGATGCGGCCGAGATCGCCCAGGAGGTGATGGCCAAGGCGTGGCAGTCCTGGCCGGCGCTGGAGTCGCCGATGGCCTGGGCGCGGGTGACGGCCAGCCGCGCATTGGTCCGGCGGATCGCCGCGGTGGAGGAGGACTTGATCGAGGATTTCACGGAGCGCTCGGCGCTGTTGTCCACAGGCTCCGATATCGACGAATGGATCGAGAGCGACCACTATCACCAGCTGGTGACAGCCCTGCCACCGCGTCAGCGGCAGGTAATGGTGTAGACGCTGGAAGGCTACGACCCCACCCAGATCGGCGAACTGCTCCAGCTCAACCCGGCGACCGTCCGCTCCAACCTGCGCAAAGCGCGCCGCACCATCGCCACGCACTTGGAAGAAGGCGAGCAGTGATGACCGATTTCCATGATGACGCCGCGGTGGACCAGTGGCTGGCCGCCCAGCACCACCGTTTCCGCCAGGGCCTGAATGCCCGCCTCGACCTCGATGCCGGCCTGCGAGAAGTTCGACTTCCCGACCGGCACACCGAACTGATCGATGCGCTGAGCGCCAAGCTCGATATCGAGGCCGGGCTGGCGGCGATCCTGCCCGCCGCACCCGCTGCCACTTCCCCGGTCGCCGAGCTGTGGAGGCACGGCTCCCCGCAGTGGGCCGCCGGCGAACTCGCGACGATGCCTCTGCCGACTCGGCTCTGGGTTCGCGCTGCCTACGCGCACAGACTCGGCACCGTCGCGGGGTTGGCCCGGCAGCTCACCAACGTCGACCACGAGAAACTTCCGGACACGATCAAGAAGCTCGATAGCGTTCACCCCGACGATCGCCTGCAGACCTTCCGCCGCGAATTCAACATTCTCTTCCCCGAGCGTTCCGGCCACGAGGGAAACCAGGCCAGTCGCGACATCCTGCTGTACCGCATCAAACAGCGTGGCAAGAATGACGGCGAACCGGACTCCGATACCGTCGACCTCGACCAGCAGGTGCAGGACCCTACAGGCGCCGGCACCGCATCCGACATCGTTGCCGACCGTTCCGGTGGCAGGCGCGAGCAGGTCGGCCATCTCCCGAAGACCGAGAAGGCAGACGACGAGGCGCCCGGTACCGGTGAGAACAACACCGATCGGTGCGAAAAAGTGGATTCCACCGACGGAGCCGAGATCCAGATCAATTTCGTTGTGCAGTACGACAATTCCATCACCCCGGCAATCACGCATCGCGATCGGAGCGCCCGGATACCGTGGCGGAGGTCGGCGCGCAAGGGCCTGCGGAAAAGGATCACACCATCCCCGGTGAGCTCCTCGCTCGACAGATCGAACAAGTTGCCGAGATGTGGCGCTTCGAGAAGGTCCGAAGTGCCCGCGACGCCTTCGGCGCGCAATGGATCGAGGCCGTCCGCGCCTATATCCTGCAGATGCTGGACGGGGAGCAGGAGCGCCGCGCCGCGCCGGCTCACGCACACATCGATCCGATTGCCGCGGTGTTGGTTGCGGTCGCCGAGGAACTGGAGGATCTTGAGAAGCTGCTGAACGATTTCATCGGCGCCGACCTCAGCGGGATCGAACTAGAGGGCGTACCGCTCGATGGCCTGCGCTGGTCTGCGGGGACCACCCGCTGGCCAGAGGACTGGCAGGAGCGGATCGAACGGGTTTCGATCCAGGTGGACGACGATATCTTCGAGATCCACGACGGCACCCATGCCGGCCACAGCTCACCGGTGTGATCCGTTCGCCGCTCATGCGCCGATATAACCCGGTGTGGACGGGCGACCTCCCCACCCACCTGCCGGCCCGGATGAGGCTCGGTGGGCAGGGACACGACCGAGGTCTGGGCGGCCGAACGAACCGGCGAGGACGGCGTTGCTCATTCTGAACCATTACGGGAGAACACGCCGATGAGTGGTTCGCGATCTCCTCGGTCACCAGGCTTTCCGAGAGGTTGCCGTACCGGGCGTTCGATCTCCGCTCCTACTGCTCGAAGATGGTGTCGACGGCGACCTGTTCGGCGGTGCTGGCGCGGAAGTAACGCGCGGAGGTGCCGAGGAAGGCATGCCCGAGCAGGCCTTGGAACCGGGCGACATCGGTGCCGCCCTAGCGCAGCCGGGTGGCATGGGGCGTGTGGCCGCAGGCCGGTGATTCCGGCGTTGGTGCCGAGGCCAGTACGGCCCGGTGATCCCGGAGATGGTCAGTCGGCCGCGTTGCCCGGTCCACACGGCTCGGGTTCGTTGCCGCGGACGATGATCCATTCGGCGGGCCGCTCGCGGGCCACGAGCTGATGGAACCGTTCGATCAGCCGTCGATACCGCTCGCGCCATGCCGGCTGGACTCACGGTCGCCGAGGAAGGATCGTGATCTTCTTGGGCGGGGTTCCCGTTGAACGGTGGTAGGGGACTTACGCGGCGTGACCGGGCCGGTGTGACAGCCGGCCCAGCGCTTCGTCGACTGCTCGGGTGGCGATTTCGCGTGCTTGTTCCAGTGACACCATCTCCGGCTCGTCGCTGTAGGCGTGCCGCAAGTCGCGTTCGGCGAGCCACCGGAAGTAGGCGCTCTTGCTCATGCCCAGCTCCGCGGCGCGGAGTTGAACACGCAGATCCAGTTCGTCGGACATTTTCACCGACCGCGGTTTCAAGCGGTCCTCGGCTGCGGTGTCGACCGCCATGGTGGTCTCGGGCGCGCCGCCGCGCTGGGCGCGGGCCACGATCTGCGCCATCTCCTCGGGGGACACGTCATCGGTGTGGGTGGTGTTGTCAATCATCGTGGGCCTCCCACTGGGTGAATTCGGCATTCTCGGTGGCCGTCAACGGCCGGACGTCGACGATGTAGAAATCGGGCGGGGTGATTCGGCCGGTGACCTGGACGGGTTGTCCACTGTCTGTGCGCAGCCACAACTGAAACAGGACCCACCCCGTGGCTGGGTCGTGGGCCGGTTCGCCCCATGCTCGCACCTCCCCGGCTAGCCATCGGCGCATCAGCTCCGCGACCTGCCCGGGTGTCAGGTCCACCCTGGCCTTCGCCATCATCAACGCCAGCGCGTAGTAGAGCTTGATAGCCACCACGTCGAGACTACCCGACAGCACTATAAGACTACCATCGCGGTGGCATAGTGTGCGGTGCTCCAGCGTCCACCGCACCCGCGCCGCCAGAGACATCGCCCGTGGGCGGAGCAGTCGAACGCCGAGCCTCGGGTGTTCGCCACGCTGTCACCCGTCGCCGGCCGTTGACCGGCACAGGCAACCCTCCACAACCGCTCCCGCTGCCATGCACCCCGTTACCGCATGGAACGCGGCCCATGGTTCTGCCAGCGAATTCCGAGATCGTTCCTCGGTGAATTCCGACGTTGCATGGGGGCCGTGTGGCGTCGTCGTGACGGTGAAAATCGACGTCACCGCGCGTCGGACTTCGGCAGCGCATACCTTGTGTGGAGCCATGAATCGGGCTGCGTTCGGAGCCCAGGCAGCCTCGGATCGGTGCTCGCGCCCAGGCCGTAAACGGTTTCGTCGGGCCAGCGGTACAGGTCGCCGGCAGGACGTCAGCTGCTCGAGGCGGCAATAGTGGGCGCAGCAGATTCCGGAGGCCGACCGGACGGATAGGTCACCGGCGGCTCGGTCGGCCATGCCCCACCGCCGAGTGCTGCGGTGACTTCGTGACCGCTTCACTCTCCACGTGGCGCTTGCTCTGATCCGGCGCCGGGTTGTTTACTCTGCAAGGATCGAATTATGGACACGATGTTCTGGACCGGTCTCGGTGTCACATGTCTGAACTCTGTGATCACGGTCGTTCTCTTTCAACGAGGTGCCAACATCACCCGCGGGTTCCGGAGGGGGTCGGCAGCAGTGAGCATTTTCGGGCTCATGTTGGCGAGCATCGGCTCTCTGGGCGGTGAAAGCCCGTGGATAAGTAAGGTTTTGGTAGTCGGCCTTGCGGCGCTCCTCGTGGTCGCGTTGCTTGTACTGGGTTTTGTGCTCACTCCTCGACTTCCACCGGCGCCCCGGCAAGATCCATAGCAGGGCCTTCCGAAAGGCATTCGATTTCATCGAGTTCTTCGGTGGGGTTGCCACGCTTGACCACGGGTGAACAGGCAACAGGCACCAAGCTGTACTGGGCCACGACACACCGACGGCACGGGTTGGCCGGATTGTGTACCCAGTTACAGCTACTGGCCGACTCCCGAGCAGCTCCTCGACTATTTCGGGGAATCGGGCCGTGACCATCCCGGCGGCGACGACGGTCGTGTCCTGGTGTTCACCGGTGTAATCGTCGACTGCCGGTTCGACGGTGAACCGACTGTGCTGCCCGACGGTGCACCGATCACGTCGATGACCTGGACAGAATTTCTCCCCTACGCCAATAGCAGAGAACGGGTGGAATCGGCAATTCCAGCTCGCCGGCCTAACTACCCCACCGACACCGAAGGAGGAACCGGCAACGGAGCCAGCAGCCCGGAGTCTTCGGGTAATGGGCGGCACGCGCGCTGCGGATCGCGCCCTCACCGTCGGTGTCACCGATCTTGGCCTGGTACCTGCTCGGCAGGGCGACAGCCCCTCCCGTCCACCCCTCCGACGCGGAGATCAACCGCCAACTCGCCGTGGCCGCCCGGGTCCTCACCGGGCCCGAGTGGGCCGACACCTGGCCTGGTCCCGGCGAGCTGTTCGTCCTCGGTGCCCCAGTGCCCGAGGGGCTTCCGTTCGGCTACGTCCGCGGGCCGGCCTGCCCGGCATCAAGCTCAACAAGCCTTCATCGCGGCGGCCGCGGCAGTGCTCAATGGTCCCGGACGGCGGGTTGCTTCGGTGAAGGCGGCGACGGCGATCCCGGGTTGGTTCCGAAGGTGGGCTCCGATCCCGAGGGCGTAACCGTCGGAGTCGGCGAGCACCTCCAGCATTGTGGCCCACCCCGAATCCGGGATGGGGCGGACGCTGAATCCGTGGTCGCCGTCGTCGGCGCTGGCCAGGTAGCCGAGCACTTTCCACGTCTCCTCTTGGCCGCCTCTGTTCCGGCGGATGAGGCCGGTGGATGCACCGGGGGGAATGTCACTGGCCCAGGCGAGTGCCTGGGAGAACGTGTGCCGAGATCGGCGGCCGCCACAGTAGGAATTGAACAGTTTGCGAAGCTCGGTCTCGGACAGGCCGCGACGGATTCCGCAGCGGCGAGCATCGATCGCCGCTTGCACGAGGACATGGCCATCAGGGTTCTTGGCCAACCCATCGTGGTAGCGGCGAACCAAGACGTTGCCGCCGACCATCGCCTCGCCGATGCTCGTGGTCACGTTCAAACTCGGATACATAGCCTGCACGGCGTTGCGCTCGTCCTGGGACAGTTCGAAAGGCACATGCACGCGCATGGCGTACTCCAGAAGGGCAGTTCGGGCCGGGCCAGTGAGCGGTGATTGGTCGGCGTCATCGACATTTCCATGCGGCCGGCCGCGACCGTTACGTCCACGCCAGGCGTCGGCGCAGCCAGTGTCGTGTCACCGCCGCCGAATGCTGCTGATAGGGACGCAGTTTCGGTGAGCGTGGTGGCGCGGGTAGGCGACTGTTGTGTGTCCAATAACCGAGTAGCGCGCACAGGAATGCGTCGATGGCTGCCGGGTCGGTGTCGCAGGAGACGGGGTGTACGGCAAGGATCGGGTCGGGGTCGATCCCGGCGTCGGCGATCGAGACCGCCATGGCGGTGAGGTCGATCCAGGCGGCACCGCGGCACGGCCAGGCCCAGTCCAGGACCCAGACACCGGTATCGACGTCGATCAGCAGGTTGTCCGGGCGCAGATCGGTGTGCAGCAGGGTGTCACCGTCGGTGTGGTCGGGCCAGGTCGATTCCAGCTCGGCCAACCGATCCAGATTCCGCAGCGACCACTCGTCGAGATCGGTGGGCGGGCCGTGGTCGGCGAATTGCCTCCACCGGGTGAAGCCCGGTCCGTACCGGTCGGCGAAATCCGGCACACCGGCCACGGGATTGGGAGCCAGGGCCCAGGCCAGTTGTTCGATGGTGGTGAGCACGGCCGCCAACTCGTCCGGGCGGTCGAATCGGGGCATGTGGCCGTCGATGTCGTCGAACACCATGACGAACCATCCCGCCTCCTCGAGGGTGAAACGCAGCGCAGGTGCCGCCACCGTGGGTGGCAGACATGCCGCTGTGGCTGCTTCGGCTCGATATGCCTCGGCCAGGGGGTCTTTGCTGTCGATCGCCTTGGCGAAGACCGTTCGGCCGTCGGTCAGCGACAGGCGTGCGACCATACCGTGGCCGAATCCGCCTGCCTGTGTCCTGGCCGTGTGAACCCGCCCGTCGAGGCGGTGTTCGAGCTCGCCCTGTACGTGCCGCGGCAGGTCCGGCCATTCGAAGCGATTGGTGGTGTGCTCCCCTTGGACCATCGCTACATCCTGGGGTGCCGGCCTCCGCAGCGCCAGTACTTATCCACGCTCACGGCCTCAGGGGCAGCGGGCGCGGGCGCACTGGCAGTGTGGGGGTCAGGGGTTCGAGTCCCCTTAGCTCCACCACGGAGAACAGCATTTCTCCACCTCCATCCGGTCACCCACTGACGACACCTTTGACGACAGTTCACATCGCGGTGTCGTCAGCGGGACCGAACAGCGAGTCCCACGAATCCAGCGCCTCGCGCTTTACGGATTCGATCACTTCCACGTAGGTCCCCGTCGTCACACCGATCGAGCTGTGCTGAAGAATCCGCTGAACCGTTGCCGCATCCACGCCCATCGTGAACAGCAGAGTCGCGCAGGAATGCCGCAGATCATGGAGACGCACCTGGGGGACGCCCGCCTTTTCGCACAACCGATGGAACATCCGATTCACGTTCCGGGGCTCGATCGGGCCGCCGAGTGACGTGGTGAACACCAAGCCCGTTTCCCTCCACTGACTCCCCGCGGCGAACCGTTCCTCCATCTGCCGTTTCCGGTGCTCACGCAGGATCAAGGCGCGCGCAGCTGCGACGCGCAACGCCGGCTGATGGAGCGTCGCCGGCGGCGCGTCGGCACGTCGGCGGCACGGTTGCGCCGAGCAGCCGATAGCCCCGATCCGAGTTGGCTGGTTTTGGCATAACCGAACGGTGCTGGGCACGACGAGTGCCGTACCGGCTTACCTCCCGCAGTCGATCACGCATCCGCCAGTCCCAGCCCGGTCGACCGGCTGTGGTTCCGTGACGTAACCGATTACCCAAGCGTCCTGAGTGTCTCGTAACGCTTGTAGGAACCACCGCGACTGCCCCGACATGGAAACCATCGGGGATGCCCTTCAACTAGTAGGCACGCTCGTGACAGCCGTTGGGCTCTTCATCGCTTGGGAGAAAGCAACTGGCCGTATATCGGCGGTTCGAGGGGCTGTGCAAAAGCTGGCCGGAGACATCCGGGCGAAGCTGACCGGGAGGCGGGACGTTACAGTCCACATTCCGACAGCCACAGCTACAGCTCAGGCCGGGGCTGGACTTACGGTACGAGCCGTCGCGCATCACCACGTAGACCCCGATCAGCCCCCCACCCTGCTCATGTGGCTTTGAGGACACTCTCTAGCCCCTATACCGTGGTCAGCGGGAGTACCCCCGGTCCTGCCGCTGATCACGGCGTATCGGACGCGAGTAGGTCGCCAGTGCCGGCGCCGGTCCGCTCCCGGCGAGCGGCTGCCCGGCGCCGTTCCTCCGGGGTGGGGCGCTGGGACGCTACCGCCCGCTGGACCGCGCGTGCATCGTCGATCCGGGCATGGTGCAGCGCTGCTGCGTGCTCGGTCATCGTCTCGTTGCGGAGCTTGAGAAGGTCCACCCGGCGATCGGTAAGGAGGTCAGCGTATTCGAGGTCGTGGTTGAGGCGGCGAAGTTGCGCCTCGACGGTCTGCAGCTCGTACAAACTGAGCGTGCACTCGTCCCGGAACATATCCAGATACCACTGGTAGCGGTGCTCGAAATCCTCCATGACTGCTGCCCCTCCCCCATCATGACCGGCGTGATCCTTCGAGCGTACGGCACCGGTTGCCATGGCGCGGAACGGTTTCAGATCGCTTATCCAGATCAAGGTCGTCTCCGATCAGCCGCCGCCTACGGCTTCAAGGTCATCGTCGCGTTGAAGCGCGCGGGAACCGCCGTATCGACGGGGGGTCGGCTCGACGGGCCGGCAGACGTGACACACGCTGGTCGTGTCATGTACTGTCGGCGCTCTTCCGGTCACGGGGCGCATAGTGGGTGATGGGGTCCGTGAGGAGTGCCTCTTCCGCGGAGCTGTGCGTTATGGCCGACAGCGTCGATGCGTCGACGTGAGATTCCGATCCGATACTCCAAGAATAGGTCGTTGTTTTGAACGCATAGACTTCGGTATCAATTCCGGCTTTCCACAGCTCCGCGGTCATTCCTTCCGCTGAAGAGTCTCCGTAGCAAGTGCTGTCCACCGTTATCCGGCTATTCTCCTCGATGGCCCGGCGGTAGTGATCGTTGGCGGCGAGGATGCGGCCGAAAGTCGGACCGTCCACACGGATATCCGAGGTCTCTCCACTGTCCGACAGTTCTCTAACTATCCTTTCACCGTCGGGGTTACCGTGGGTGAAGACATAGGTCGGCGGCTGCCCATCGCCGCTGGCCCAGGGCGCCTGCCTGGCTTCGGGTAATTCCCAGCGAGATCCACCCCCGTCGGGGTGGGGTGTGACGACGGGTTCCTTGGTCGAATAGGCAATGTCGGACGTTCGGCGCTCGGCTCGAGCCCATCTGACCCAGTTGTCGGCATTGTCTTGCTGTGCCGGAAACTTTACGCCGATGACCTTTCCGTTCGAATCCGCCAGAGGGACACTCTCCACGTGGCGGATCTCGAACGAGCGAGATGTTCCGGTGAAAGGATCGATGCCCGTCAGGAATTCCCGGCGAGCTTTGAGATTTGCTCCGGACAGTTTCGACGCTGCTTCCCGAAGAGGCTCACCGAAATGGCTTTCCGGCGTATTTTTCGCTAAGATCAGAAACTTGTCGGCCAAGCGTTCGGTGGCCTGCTGCAGAATCCGGAACGGCTGTGTCATGTCATCTCCGAAAAGAGAGTAGTGCCATGCCAGCCAGTCCCGGAAAGGAAGGACTTTGCACATCCTACGGCTGGCCGACGACGAACCCTACCGGCGCGAAGGCAAAGCCCAAGCCAACCTCGTCGAAGGACGCCACGATCTGGCACGGCGGATCTACCACGGTAAGAAGGGGGAAATGGTGCGCGCCTACTACGAAGGCGTGGAAGACCAGCTCTCAGCACTCGGGCTGGTGCTCAACTGTCTCGTGCTATGGAACACCGTCCACAGCGACCGCGCCCTGGAACAGCTTCGCGCACAAGACTGTCCGGTGCGTGAAGAAGATGCCGCCCGGTTGTCGGCGTTCATCCGCAGCCACATCGGCCTGGCCGGGCACTACGCCTTCCACCTGCCGGACCTCGACGGAACACACCGGCCGCTCCGTGATCCCGACGCCCGCGACAGTGAGTGACAGGTTGTCGGCACGAACCAGCCCATCGATCAGGTCCCCTCGCCGACCTCCGCCCCTGAGGGCGGCAGAAGATGCGCCGCATCCAGTGATGCCGAATAGCTCGTGGCCTGCTGTCAGCTCGTGATACTGGCGAGCCGGAACGGTGCGGCACCGGCCGGATTCAGGAAGATCTCGACACCGGCCGGCACGACGTCGGCAAGTTTCGCTCCGTGTACGGATCGCCATCGGTCGACGTCGATGCCCGTCTTCTGCAGTTCGGCGGTAGCGACGACCACACAACCGATTCCGTCCGGGCTGGAACCGATCAGCGGCCGACCGTGCTCGTCACAGCCGATCGCCACGACGGAGTCATGAACCATCGCCGCCAGTTCGTCACCGAGCCGATCGCCTCCACCGGCGGCGATTCGCCGCAGGACGGCATCGATGGGATCGGTAGGGACGGTCTCGGCGCTGGGCCGATACCCGGGATTCGGTTGAAAAGGACCGATCGTGCCGTCGTCTTCCTGCAGCCATCCACCGACCATCATGTCGGACGGAAGCGCGGACTGCGCGCTCGTTTCCCATGCCGGGTCCACCAGCACGAACCAGTCGCCCTGCCGGATCACCCCGGGAACCGACTCGTCCACGACCTCTGCTTTCTGCCCGAGCCTCATACCATTCCCACCCACGTGAGCCTGTTGGTCAGGATAACATCACGCACCTTCCATGCGGTCTCTTGAAGATCCGCCCATAGTGGGCGATGGCCTCCCCCAGCGGGGTCGGGCGCCCGTCGCGGGAGATCATGCGGGTCACGTCGTGGCCGGAGATCTCGCCGGAGTGGATCGACACCGCGACCCGGCACATTTCTTCCCAGTTGGTGGTGATTTTGTCGACGTCGATACGGCCCCGGGCTGCCTGCTCCAGTGGCCCGTAGTCGGTGTGGGTGTCGAATCGCCACAGCCGCTGATCGGGAAGGTTCGTCAACTGCGGCCGATATTGGTAGCCGGTCAAGTGCAGGAGACCGAAGACAATGTCGGAATACGATCCGGTGTCGGTGATGACCGAATCGGGCACCTGCCCGCCGCGCTGGCTCTGCAACACGTCGACAATGTGCAGCGAGTCGCGTGGCGTCCCGGACACGATCTTGGAGGCTAGGCCAGCGGCCTGGTCGTTGAGCATGTTCAACCAGGTGATGCCTCGTCGGCGTCCGAAGAATCGTGGGCTCGGTCGTGCGTGGATCGTGCGGATCGGGGTGACGAACCGTATGCCGTCGACCGCCGCCAGCAACCCGCCGCCCCAGGTCCGCGCCAACGGCACCCGCGCCTGGGCCTCGATCAGCGCGACGTTGGCAGTGCTCATCGTCTCCCACCGCCCATAGCGCTGGTCGACGTGATGGAGCCGGTCCCGGATCAGCGCGGGCACGCCAGGGCTGGTCACCGGTTTGGAACCCACGTTCATCGCATGCCCGCACAGCACGGCCGCCACCGACAACCCGAGATCCGCGACGCGGGCGTCGTTGCCGGAGGCGTGGACGAATGCCTCGGTGAACCCGGAGGCGGATACTCTGCTCACCACACAAACCGACCTCCGGGAACGGTAATGATGAGGTAAAGAGCACTTTCTCATCCCGGCCCCACATCAGCTTTCCCCATCCCGTGGCGAGTCGGCCACCGCTATGTCGAACCTGTCGCGATGGGCCATGACGAAGTCGCGGAGAGAACGCGGTTTCCTGCCGGTGACTTCGGCGACTGTAGTTGTGACCCGTTCCTCGGCTCCCTCCGCGATCCGGCGTTCGACCTGCGCCAGCACGATCGCCATATCCTCGGGTATTCCCCGGGCGATACGGCCGGCGAGTTCGGGCACCGTCAGCCGGATATGCCGGACCGGGCGGGGAGGCGTCAGTACCTCGTTGAGTATCCGAGCGACATCGTCATAGGACAGAACCTCCGGCCCGGTGATGACGTATTCGCGGTTAGGTGGGGTGTCGTCGAGCAAGGCGCGTACACCTACGGCGGCGATATCGGCCGCGTCCACGAACCCGATCCCGCGTCCCTCGGTTGCACTCGGCAATTCCGCCCGGGTACGGAGGCCGGTAGCCATGTGGTGCGAGGCGACGATGAGGTTCTGCATGAACCACGACGGTCGCAGCACCGCCCATTCCGGCATCTCGGTCACCAGCCGCCGAGCCCGGTCGAGCCCGGGGGCTTGGTGCGGGATCACATCGGAGCTGAGGAAGACCACCCGCCGCACGTTCGCTGTGCGCGCCACGTCCAGGAAGTGCTCGATCTGGTCCGACGGATCCCGGACGCCGACCGGAGCAACCAGATAGACCCGATCGATCCCGGTGAGCGCGAGTAGATAGGTCTCGGAATCGTGCCAGTCGAAGCGGATGTGGTCGTCGCCGGATGTCTCGCCGGAGGGGGACCGCGTCGCAGTGCGCACCGAAGCGCCCTCGGCGCGGAGACCGGCGGTTACGTATCGACCGGTGTTGCCGGTCGCGCCCGTGACAAGAACCTGTGGTGTCATGCCTTGCCCTCCGTTCGCTCCAGCTCGGTGAGCAGTTCGGGTAGTGTCCCGGTGGCGACGGCGGCGGCCACCGGACTCCAATAGTCACGCCAGGCCACGATTTTGCCGTGGCGTGCGCGGATGACCGCGATATAGGACAGTTCGTAGGCGGCGCCGGTGCGAACCGTCGTCCCACGCGCGGTGAACTCGACGATGATCAGTTCCGGGTCGGTGGTCTCGTGGACCGCGACCGCCGGGAACTCGTGAATGGCCAGCCGCTGCGGATAGTCGATCAGATAGTCGTGCAGTTCCGCCTGCCCGTGCAAACGTGCGGGCGCGCCCGCTGCAGCGAACGGAAACTCCAACTCCGCGTCGGCGGCGAACAGTTCGAGGAAACTCTGCATATCGGCGGCGAGCAGCAGGTCCAGTCCTCGTTCGAACAGTTCCCGCGGGGTCCGCCGGTCGGTATCGGTAGTGGTCACAGTTGCAGGATCGCGCCTGCACACCGCCATGCGGAACGGTCGGACCAACCCCGGACAACCAGTCCGTTGCTGGACTCTGCGGCTCGTCGTTTACTCGGCCGAGCCCGGTTCCCCGGCGGCCAAAGCGATTCGCGAACTGCCGCACCTCCACGTCACCGCACCCAAGGGCAGCTTGGGAATGCGCCATTGAGGAATGGAAAATCGACCATTGATTCCGGGTGGCATGACGGAGCCAAGTCAACGGCGACCTCGCAGACAGTGCCCGTTTCCCGGTCGCTTCAGGTGCGACCAGCGGCCGCGGCATCGAGGGCGGTAAGCGAACAAGGCCCGCCCCGACCAGTCCCGATGGACTACTCGAACAGTTCATCAAGACAGTCCTCTAGACCTCGCTCAACGGAACGAAATAACCGAACCTGGGGGGTGTTCACCTACACCGGCGTGCATGGCAGCTGTAGCCCTTGTCGGCAGTAGCCATTCGGGTCGGCGGCATGTGCCACGGCGAGACCGTGATCGTGAGAATCACAACCACCGGCGAAGGCAGGATGCTGCGACTGTCGTGGACGTGCGCATCGGTCACGATGATAACCAGCAGTATCCCATTCACCCCGTTCCGGACATGGATCTTCGACCCGGTCTTTGCCGTTATCGACCGGGTGCGTCCGATCAGCGCGCCCCTTTCACCCGGACGGCGACCACGTCCACGATCGCCGCCAACCAGTCCAGGTCCGACCGCACCGAGTCGGCCCGGCGCTTCTCGATGTAATTCGACGAAAGAACCCCGACGGCCAGAGGGTTGAATCGAGGTGTGCGGTGGGGACGCCCATCCGAATACCGGTGGCAGATGATGCCACGCGCACCCGCCGTCCACCACGAACCCGATAGTCGAGCGGGCCTATCCCCGGCGGCAGGCATGTTTCCACCCGGAGCGCTGGGGTCGCTGCCCGGCTACGCCGACGTTCTGACGCCGGGGGCGTCATCGCCGATATCGCCTCAGCTGAATCAGTGGCCGGCGCTGTTTATGACCGCCGCGTTCCCGACCGTACTGACCACGAAACAGCCGTCCCAGTTTTCCTTGCCTCAGGCGAGGCAGGTGCAAGCCGATATTTGGTTCGCCGACGAGCAAGGCAACCACTGGCGCCGTCCCTTCGGTCACTTCTCAGTCAGTTCGAGTAGGTCTGCAGGTACTAGCGCTCCGCGCAAGTGAGGCCGTGCCCAGGGCGAACCGCGCCGCACGGCCTTGTTCGCCTACGCGCTGCCTTGCCCGGCACCGCGGCGACCCGCCGGCCTAGCCGACGGTGCGGGCCCGATCGACCAGGGTCGCGATCAGCTCCTCGTCCGAAACCTCCGCCGCTCCAGACGCGCTGGCCTTCCCGGTCACGGTCGCGTACTCGGCTGCCGTGCCACTTACTTGGCTCCTCTCCTTTGAGCATTGAGATCCGCCGAATTGGACACTCCCACGCGCGTGGGTCTCGGGCCGGCTCGTGCACGCTTTATTCCGCCCATCTGCGGAGTATGGTTCGTAGTTCGTCTTTCGGGATGTCGGGCCAGGGTTCGGGGTTTCGGGAGAATCGAATGTCGTACCAGTTGGCCCAGAATTCGAGGCGGTTCGGGTCTTCGGATATAAGGCGCGGTACTTTCTCTGTGGTCATCGTTATCGTGCGCCAGTCCTCCATCATGCGGTAGGTGTCGAATACGGGCCCACTGTCGACCGAAGCGGCTGACGGTGGCATTCGGTCCAGCCACATCTCGGTGGCCTGGACCTGGGCTGCGTCATCCATGTTGTCGCCTGTGCGTAGAAGGAAGGAGTTCGCGTTGTACAGCGGGTCGCCCGGACCGGCGATCTCCCAGTCTAAAATCCACAGCTTTCCTTGGTTGTCGAGTCGCAGGTTGGACGGGTAGAGGTCGTTGTGGGCGAAGACGGTGGGCTCGCCGGAGCGGCTGAGGTCGGGCCGGACGTAGTCCGATAGCGGACCGAGTCCGAGTTGGTCCAATCTGGCGTGGCGCTCCGGTGGCAGGTTGCGGTAGGCGTCCTCGGCGTGCTGGATCATCTGCTGCTGCCACCGGGGGATATCGAGGTTCATTCCCGGTGGCAGGGGGCGGGAGTACATCAACTGGACCTGATCGAGGAGATCGGGCAGCCAGTTCATCATCTCGGGATCATCGAAGCCCTGTGTTCGACCGGGTACGTACTGCATGATCGTGAATGGCCGCCCGGTAGACGGGTCTGTCCCGGCGTAGAGGATCTTGGGTGTCCGTACACCGCACTCGCGTGCATAGGTGATGGCCTCGTTCTCCGGCATCCACTTCTTCAGCATGGTCACCCGCGGCTGGTCCAAGTTGCGCCTGACCACCGCCGGACCAGCACTGGTATCGACAATGTTGACCCGGTTCCCGGTTCCTGCGGCATCCGGCTCCAGGTCCCGAACCTGTGCATACAGTCGGCGAGCCTCTTCTGCAGGTACCTCGGATCGGACGCGGTCGGCCGGTCCTGCTGTAGCGGAATTGTGGTTTCCGTGCCCGGCGCCGAGCCCGTCGAGTTCGGCTGCGGACTGCTTCTGGCCATGGGTCGTCCGGTGGAGGCCGTACCGGATCCCGTCCGGGAATTGCTGATACGCTTCGCCGACCCGCGGGGCGGCTTTCGCAGCTATTGCTTCGGCGAGGCGTTTGGCTGCCTCCAGCATCCTCGCAGCGACCTCGCCGCTGCCCGATCGGTCCATCGAATTCTAATGTGAGGGCGCACCCGCTGTGGCGAACGGAAACTCCAACTCCGCATCGGCGGCGAGCAGCAGGTCCAGTCCTCGTTCGAACAGTTCCCGCGGGGTCCGCCGGTCGGTATCGGTAGGGGTCACAGTTGCAGGATTGCGCCTGCGCACCACCATGCGGAACGGTCGGACCAGCCCCGGACAACCAGTCCGTTGCTGGACGGTCCGGGTATGGGGCAAAGTCGGTGTCGTGGACAAACACGCGCTCGCCGATTTCTTGCGCCGGCGCCGGGCACGACTGAGCCCCGGCGCGGTCGGCCTCACCCCGGAGCCAGGGCAGCGCCGGCGTACACCTGGTCTGCGCCGAGAAGAAGTCGCCTGGTTGGCCGGTATCTCCACAAACTATTACGAGCGGCTCGAGCAAGCACGGGCGCCGCGGCCGTCACCTCAGGTGCTGGCCGCGCTCGCCCGCGTGCTGCAACTCGGTCAGGACGAACAGCGCTACATGACCGGACTCGCCGGACACGAACTGGGACAACCCGGCCTCCCGCACGAGGATGTACCAGCGGGTGTGCGCCGACTGCTGGAGCGAATCGACATGCCGGCCTACGTACTGAACCCGCGGTATGACGTGCTCGCCTGGAATCCGCCGGCCGTCGAGCTGATCGGCGATTTCGCCGCCGAACGCAACCTCTTGCGGCTGGCGTTCGGAACCCGTGCGCTCGGCGTCTCCTGCGGTTCCGTCGACGGTGAGAGGCATTTCATCCGACAGGCCGTCGCCGATCTGCGCGGGGCTGCGGTCCGGTATCCGGATGATCCGGAGATCCCCCGACTGATCGACTGGTTGTCCGCCCGCGATACCGACTTCCGCAATGGATGGGAAGCGCACGAGGTGGCCCCTGAACCCAGCATGGGGAAGCGGTTCGAACATCCCGTGGTGGGGGTCATCGAACTGGACGCGCAAACCTTGTCGGTGCCCGGGCGCGACCAGCGGCTCGTCGTTTACTCGGCCGAGCCCGGCTCCCGGGCGGCCGAGGCTATTCGCGAACTGTCGCATCTCCACGTCGCCGCGCCCGAGGACAGCTGGGACGCACTCGACAGCATGGTCCGTGAGACCTCTAGGCAGAGCTCTCGCTGAGTAACGCCACACCGAATACGCCGAGGGCGGCCCCGCTGCCACGCATCAGATTCCTCGTGAGCCTGGCGTTGCTCACCAGCGAGCGCGCGGCTCCGAACATGACGGCATAGACGAGCAGAGAGCAGAAGCCGAGTGTGGCGAAGATGACTCCGAGCAGAAGTCCTTCGAGCGATGAGTCGGCCTGGGCGAGGAATTGGGGTATCACGCTGGCGAAGACCAGCACGGTCTTCGGGTTCGACAGGTCACAGAGCAGGCCCTCACGGAACCCGCGGAGCAGTCCACGGTGCTGGGACGTATTCTCCGCCGACGGCTGTGTCACCGGTAGACCTCTGGAGAAAATGAGCTTCACGGCCAGATAGAGCAGATACAACGCTCCGGCTGTGCGGACCAGCCCGAAGGCCACGTCAGAGGCCGCGAGCAGCGCGGTCAGTCCGGCGACGGAGGCCGTCGCCCAGGCCAGGTCCGCTGCCAGGACACCGCAGGCGGTGGCAACGGCCGCTGGACGTCCGCGTACCAGAGCGTTCTTTATCGTCAAGATCACCGCCGGCCCGGGAACTGCGACCAAGACCGCCGCGAGGACAGCGAAAGCCAGGAGATGTGCAGCCATATCGCATTGTGGCATGCGCCTTCGACGTATGCGGTCGGAAGAGCGGCGACGAGCTCGGGTTCGGGATCCTGCGCGGGGACTCCAATTGCCGGGATACCGGGATTCGTGCCGGTGCCGTCACTGGCGTGTGGACTCGTGATCTTCCAGATCAGACGAGCCGAACTTGACCTCAACTCAGGTTCAGGTCACATCATCGCTCGTATGACTATCTGGGTCTGTGACGGGTGCGGGCTGGAACACGATGACTCCGCGACTCCACCGGCCGAAGGCTGCGTTCTCGCCAGTGATGAGGTGTCGGACGAGGAACGAGGTGATCTCGGCCCGCATGGTCGCTGGACCACTCACGAGGAACTCGCCCGGCAACCGCACACCACCCATCACCGTGACCACGGTCGGGGGGTGCACAGCCTTCGGCGCGAACCCCGATTGGCGATCGGTCACTGGTCGTTCGTGGTCCGAACAGACCACGGCAATCTGCTGTGGGACCCGCCCGCTTACATAGACCCTGTTGTCGTCGGAATGGTCCATGCGCTCGGTGGTGTCTCGGCGATAGCCACGAGTCATCCGCACATGTTCGCGGCGCAGGTCAGCTGGAGCCACGAGTTCGGCGGTGTTCCCGTGCTGGTCAACGCCAACGACAAGGAGTGGGTCGCCCGGCACGACCCGGTGATCCGTTACTGGACCGGAACCGAGACACCTCTGCCTGGAGTCACTCTGATCGAAGTTGGCGGTCATATGAAGGGCAGCTCGGTGGCGCTCACCGCTGACGGCACTTTGCTGTCCGGCGACACCATCGCCGGCACTCTGGTGCCCAACTGGGTGTCGTTCCAGAGGAACTTCCCGCGGCACGTGCCGATGTCCGCGGCGGTGGTGCGTCGCATCGTCTCGCGTCTCGATGCCTACTCCTATGATCGCCTGTACACCCTGGGAGGCGACACGATCGAGCACGATGCCAAGGAGGTCGTCCGTCGCTCCGCCGAGCGTCACATTCGCTGGGTCACCGGAGAGTTCGACCACCTGACCTGACGCCTTGTCCCGATCCTGTGATGCGCCGCGTGATCAGCGGCGGCTTCTTCTTGTCGAGTGATGACAGGGGAGCGGGCCGAACCTCTACCGCAGCCCGGATCCGCGGCCACACCGCCGAAGGTCCGGACTCGCACCATAAGAGGGCATCTCGTGTGGGGAGTTTCCTGTAGCGGGTGAGTGCGGCAGCGGGGGACAGGAATGCCACGAAAAGATGGCCGTGGCGTTCGAGGCGGCCCACACCGGACCCGGATCGCCGAAATCGCATCCGCCAACGGCCGCAGCATGGGGTTGTCGTGGGCATTCGCCCCGGTTACGACGGTTGCCCGCGGGATTCCATTCGCGTCGGAGCGTCGGTGGATCTTCCTGTCAGGGCCGGCGGTCGCCGTGGGCTTCGAGGATCGCGGCGAGTAGGTCCAAGCCGTGCAGTACCGTTTCTCGGTCTTGGTTCAGGTCGGTCAGGAGCTGCGCGTGGACCGAGAGTTCGCGGGGGAAGACCTCATCGATCAAGGTGACTCCGGCCGGCGTGAGGCCGATCAGGGCCGATCGTCGATCTGCCGGATTCCGCGCGCGTGTGATCAGTCCCCGGCGCTCGAGCTTGGTGAGTGTTTTGCCGACGCCTGCCCTGGACATCCCGAGGTGTTCCGCGAGTCGAATCGCGGTGAGTGGCGGGTCGGCGTATCGGAGTGGTACCAGCAGCTCCACCTCGGCGGCGCTGACGCCTGCGTCGGCATAGATATCTTCCACTGCCTGGTCGAGCAGTGCGGAGATGCGCTTGATCTGGCCGACCACGACCATGGCGGAGGTGTCGAGCTCGGGATTTCGCACACGCCAGAGTTCGTATGTCCGTTCTCGCAGTGTCCGTTCGGCCATCAACACCCCTTTTTGTTAACTAGTATACAATCCGGTACGTTCTGAGCCTACCCGGACGGCCACGCGGTCGTGCGGGGCGGACCGGAGATCGACACAGAGGGGACATTCATGATTCACGACGTCGTGGTAGTCGGCGGAGGCGCAGCAGGGCTCAGCGCGGCACTGGTCTTGGCGCGATCCTGTCGCCGGGTGATCGTCATCGATGCCGGCGCCCCCAGAAACCATCCTGCCGAGACGACGCACGGCTTCTTGACCCAAGACGGCGCCACACCTCAGCAGTTGCTGGGGGCCGCCAGAACCGAGGTGCTCCGATACGGCGCGCAATTGCTGACCGGGCGCGTCGTGGACATCACCGAAGCCGATGGCGGCTTCACGGTAGAACCCGAGGTGGGGGATAGCATCGAGGCGCGGGCCGTTGTGGTCGCTACCGGCCTCCAGGACGAACTACCTGCGATTTCCGGAGTTCGCGAACAGTGGGGTACGGGAGTGCTCCACTGCCCGTACTGCCATGGGTACGAGGTGCGAGACGCCCCGCTGGCCGTGCTGGGTGGAGCGAACAGGCCGTTCTCGGTGCACCAGGCGTCTCTGGTGCGTCAATGGTCCGACGACGTCATCTTCTTTCCTCAAGAAATTGTCCTGTCCGGCGACGAGCGCCGCCGGCTGGACGCTCGCGGCGTACGCGTCGTCGAGGGCGATGTGGCACGTATCGTCCTCCGCGACGGAAACCTGTACGGCGTCGAACTCGCCTCCGGGCAACTCATTCCGCGGGCGGCGGTCTTTGTCGGGCCGTGCTTCACCCCTCGCGACGAGCTGCTGACCCGCCTGCGTTGCGCGGTAGGCGACAATGGCTGGATCACGGTCGACACGACCGGTCGCACAAGCGTGCCCGGTGTCTGGGCAGCGGGAAATGTGGTCGACTCGCCCGCCCAGTTGGTCCACGCCACAGCCGCGGGGTCCAGAGCGGCGGTGGCTGTGAATCACTATCTGCTCGAACAAGACATCCAGAGCTCGCTCACCTAGCTTGAGTTTAGCCCCTGAGCTGCAGTTTGTGACCCTCGGGTGGTCATAGGCGAAGCCCTTGGTTGTGGCGCCGGGTTGCAGGGCGCTTTCCTGCGGAAACGGTGGCGCATCGCCCCGACACGAACCGATCCACGGGCGGCGCCGGCACCGGATCTGGTCGGACGGGTCTTCACCGCGGACCGGCCGAACCGGTTGTGGGTGGCCGACGCGACCAGGATCCCGTGCGGTCAGGGCGTGTTCTGGCCGGCGGCGGTGCGGAATGCGTTCTCCAACCGGATTGCGGGCTGGAAAACCTCGGACAGCTGCGACACCGAGCTGGTGCTGGGTGCACTGGAGTTCGCGGTCTGGAGCCGTGATATCCGCGATGGTGAGTTGGTTCATCACGGCGACAGGGGCTCGACCTATACCGCGATTCGGTGCGCTAACCGGTTGGCGGACAACGGGATCGCGCAGTCGATGGGATCTGTGGGCGACAGCTATGACTGTCAGTCTCTTGGTGCCGGATCCCGCAAGGATCGGGTAGTCCTGGCCGCGGCGGTCTGACTCTTGCTATGACTGACCCTGCGAGTGTCTTGGCGTTGATCTGTCGACCGTCCGGCTCGGCACGCAGCAAGCGCTGCCGCCGGGTGGGCGCGACTTGATAGGAGCCTGGAGCCAACTCGTCAAAGCGTCCCCGTGACAGTCAATGCGCTCGCGGAGTCGGTCATCAGAGGTGGGTGAACGTCTCGGTAAACTCGGGCAGCCACGGCATCACCTCCAGCACCAGCTCCGGCAGGTCCACCCGTGGCAACATCGCCTCCACCCGCCGCCGCAGGTCGGTCAGCGAGAACTGGGTCGATGCCGCTGGCGATATCGAAGTCACCGACGTGGCGTTTCCGGAGAAGGCCAGGTGCAAGCCGATATCTGGTTCGACGACGAGGACGGCAATCGCTGGTTCCGCCCCTTCGGCCAGCTCCCTCGGCCGGTCGAGTAATGGCCTCGGTGGGCCCCGCACTGTACGTGGGCCGACCGAGTCACCGGCGATCTCGGTGCTCAACATCGCGGCGGCGACTTCAGCATCGACCCGCTCCCGGGCGGCGGCAGCGAGCTCCTGCTCGGCGGTGCGCTTGGCCGCGCGGGTCCGCTCCAGGGTCTGATTGGCATTCCTCTCGCCGTATGAGCTCCCGGTGCTACGTATGGGCTCGATCGCGAACCGGCCGTCCAACCCGAACCACAGGCACACGTCCAGGTACGGGGAGAGGCCGTGAGTCGCCCCGGCACACGATATCGATAAGGGCATCGTTGAAAGATCACCGGCTGGTGTTGTGCTTTTTCTGTGCCGGCTGCTGGTGTCGCAGGATGGTTCTGGCCAGCGCGGCGGGTGATTTTGTAGTCGTGTCGACGGTCATGTCGTAGGTGTAGCCGTGGTCGTGAACGGTATGGAGGTGGCCGCGCGCCAGTCCGATCGGGTGGCCTCGGTCCTGTTCTCGCCGTTCGGCGACGGCCAGTGGGCAGGTGACGGCGACGAGGTAGACATCCAGGTCGGCCAGCGCGTCCATCCAGATCGGCAACAAGTCCGGGGTCAGCAGCATCTCGTCGATAACCAGATTGTCGCCACCACGGGCGAATGCTGCGGCTGCGGCGCATGCCGAGTGCGGCATGCGCCGCCCGACGTGGCCGTAGCGGATGACCACGACAGGGTGACCGTCGGCGTCGTGGCCGGTGCGGTCATACCAGAATCCGTCGCGGCTGAGCGGAGTGTCGCGTCCGCCACCCCAGTTCGGTGGCGTCAGGCCGAACAGGGTGTCGATTCCCCAGTAGACGAATGGGGTGTCGCTCTCGTCCTGGATGGCGCGGGCAAGGGTGGTCTTGCCTGAACTCGATGTCCCCTTGAGGAGGATTACTCGAGGTCGGAGTTCTGTGTCCGGCATCTGACCACACTATCCAGCCGGCCGGTGTACGCACCCGGGCTCGCCCTGTCGATCCAATCGAGACGTGATCGCATGCGGCCGTGCGGGTTTGGCAGAATGCGTGTTGCGACGGTAGGGGATGCAGAACGCGCGGGCGAGGCTATCGACAGATCACGGCTTGTCCCGCACCTCGGCCACCTGGCTCACAGGCGCGTGCCTGGGGATCCTCCACCGAGCAATTCGTTCCCGAATGCGACGGCGGACACACACTGTCCTGGGCAGTGAAATCCGTAAAACCTCAACAAACATAATAGACATGCACTGGCAGCCACCGAGCGCTACCACCGCTGCCGGAAAGCGGTCGGGTCACGGCGCGCAAAGGTAGCGCCAGGCAGTCCCAATTTTCTGGATGGGCAGTGCGGGATCCTCAAGATCTCGATTCTACCTGGGGCCGATGTGATCCCCACCGACTGTGGCGACCACGAGGTCTTCTCCTCCGACAGGGCTGAGGCCATCGTGGCGGTCGGCGAAGTAGCGTTCGTGCAGCTCGGTCGAGGTCACTAGTCCGACATCCGCGAACCCTGCTTCGCGGGCAAGACCGACGGCCTGGTCAGGTGTCAACAGGGTCAGCCAGGGATAGCCTGAGGCGGCGGCCCCCTTCGCGGCGGCTTCAAGGATGGGGCGGACCTCGGCTGGTGCCATCTCGATCGGCCGTGAATAGCTGAAGACCATGATCGAACCCGCCGCCAGCGAAGCAGCCTGACGTAGCGTCGTCGAGATCGCCTCCGGTGTGAGGTACATGGTTACACCGAGCATCGAGACAACCGTTGGCACTGCCGGATCCAATCCGGCTTCGACCGCTTTGTCGAGCCACGACTCACCGGCTTCGAAATCGACAGACACTAGGTGCAGCCGCGTCGAGTCGAGGAGCCCGAGCTGCACGAGCCGGGCCGCCTTCCAGGCTTGGGTGGCGGGCGCGTCGATCTCGAAGACACGCACGGGGCCCTTGTGTCGCTGAGCGAAGGTGTCGAGGCCGGCGCCAAGGATGACGTACTGGCCCGCACCAGAGGCGATGACGGTGTCCTCGGCAACCCTGGCTCGGGCCACAATCGAGGCGCGGTTGGCGCGCGTCAGCGCAGGGTCCATGTCGGGACGTGCCTGCCACGTCTCATCGACTCCGGTGATCTGCACGCCGATTGCGTCATCGAGAACGTGCGGCGGGTCATCCACCAACGTGTGCAGCCCGCGCCACAGCGCCGTACGAACTGCGGTGGAGTCAGGTTTCTCGGACACGACCTCAGGCCTGTTCCGATGTGTGGCCGCTCAACGGCGCCTGCAGGCCCCACACCCGCCCGTCGGGATCGCGCAGTGTGGTCATCGTGGTGCCGAAGTGCGTCGGTTCGAACGGGCCGTCGATACCGAGGTCCTTCAGTTGCCTCTCGGCAGCTTCGGCGTCAGCGATCCTGAACACGAGTTGCATCCCCGGAGTGCGGTCCTCGGGAATCTCGGCGATGAACACTGGCGGTCCTACCATGCTGCGCAGCTGGCCGGACCGATGATCGGTCTCGAATTCGAGCTCGTACCCCAACGCTTGGAAGAACCGGGCCGCCTTGCCCCAGTTGTGCGTCTCCAGGAATAGAGCTTCGATGCCTTCGCTAACCATGTCGGTTCGTCTTCCTCTCACTGGATCCAGGTTGTGAGCCGTCTGCTTGATCCAAATAGGCCGCCAGCGACTCGGTCACGATCGAACTCAGCGACCGCTCCGACTCCACTGCGTGGTGCTTGACGCGCTTGATCAACTGCACCGGCAGATACACGTTGAACTGCTTGACCTCATCCGCGCTCACATTAGAATGCTAGCATTCTAAAATGTTAGTGATCAAGAGGCTGCCCGACACGACCGCGACCGCCGCAACGGGGAACAGTCGGCAACCGATGAATCGGCTCGTATCGAGAGTGCTTCGCGCAGGTGCAGCTCGATCGCCTCTCGACGCGCGCAGGAATTCGATCTGCGCGCCGCGAAGCGACCCTCCCGACCTCAAGGTTCTCGGTAGGTCGTGCCCAATCTCAGAAGACCCTGATAGGTGCGCGTCCACGGCCATCTTCGTTCTCAGCGATCCATGCGGTTACCTGGCAGGAGGGGCGCACAGTTGTTTCGAGCACTCGGTGACCGGCCAGTCGGGCTTCTTTGGACCCGCCAGAGAACCGTGCTTTGCGTCGAATGTGGACTTCTGTGATGTTGGCCAGCTGGCCGCCCCTGGCCGACGATGGTGACCACGGGGCCGTTGGCGCGAGCACTGGAACTGCGAGCACGAGCTGTTCGCCCCCCGGATCACCCGACGGGAACGTGACGATCTCCTGGCCGCCATCGACGCGGGCGTCACGGTCGGTGACTATCCCCTGTCGGTCACCATGTTCGCGGTCCTGGGCCCCCTTCCACTCGCATATACGGGTGGTCGGCATGCGCTACCCGTGGGTCGGTGGTACCGCCCGGAAGGGTGGCGGGCCGCCGCGCGCTCGACTTCGCGGGTCGCGGCCTGGTTCGCCGGCCACGGCATCACCATCGCCGAGGTGTTGACCCACAACGGATCCTTTCCCTTCGCTGCCGCGCTCGGCCCACCTCTGTGCGCGTCACACCAGCCGCCGGACTGCGCGCCAAAAACCGGTGGATACCGGCGGTTGGACCGTGTCCTGCACATGGCCCCATCGCCCGCATGATCCAGATCCCACTACACGCTGACACTGGCAATACGATATCCTCTGCAGTTGAAACCGACCTTGGCGGATCGAGCACACGACAGAGGGCCTCGACGCATCGCCAAGGACTCCATCCCGCAGCGAATGCCATCTGACCGGGCTGTGAACTACGGTTCGACTCCGGTGAAGAGCTGAGTAAACCAATCGACATGTACATTTTCGAACCAACAGAACCCGAGTCAGATGTGCGAATGGACGAGCTCCTGGAGCATGAGAAGCGGCTCGAAGATGAAGCTCTGGAGGTGTGTACCGGGCTCGGTCTTCAGCACCGACTTGAGGAGATCGGGCAGCCGACGATCGTCGGCGCTGTCGCTTTGAAAGTCATAGATCGGCGTGACATCGACATCACCACCGCATGCACGATGTTGGACGAGCCGACCAGGAGACGCATCGCGCAGCTGGGCGGCGATTTGGCCTTACATCCGGACGTGCGACAGGTCGTGGTACGCGACGACACCGGGCGGTGGAATCGCGATCCGCAGTACCCGGACGGTTTCTACCTCGGCATCCACTGCCGGTCACCGCAGGCAAATGATTGGACGTTGGACCTGTGGTTCGTGGACGAGCCGGAACGGCAGCCCGACCTCGCGCACCTTCGGAGGTTCGGTCCCTCCATGAGCGACGAGACGCGTGGCGCGGTCTTAGGTATCAAGCACGTGCTCAGAACCAGTGCCGACAGGGGCAAACCAGTACCGAGTCTGGTCATCTACCAGGCAGTCGTGGAGGAGGGTGTGCGGTCCTTCGAGCAGTTCGAGAGGTGGCTCGACTTTTGGTGCGCCTCGAACACCCCCTACAGTGATAGCGCGTGAGTGCGACGAGGGTCTGTAGTCCTCGGCACCGTTACGGCGTTCGGTGCAGACCTACGAGGATTCTGGGTAACAGGGTGCTCAGGAGGGCATGCGTGCCTTTTCTGCGGGTGTGCACCGTACCTCGGTGTTGTGAGATCGTGCCGAAGCAGGGACCGGTCGCGCCGGGGTGGGATCGGTGGCGGTCGCTGGATCGGCGGTGTCGTGGTAGAGGGGGCTCTCCGTCTTCTGGCGGCGGAATTGATCACGCGGTTCCATCCGAGCGCGGCGACGTTGTACAACGCGCTCACGAACTACCAGGCCGTCGCCGTCCCCGCCGGCCCGGTAGCGGCATGCGGCCAAGGCGTACGGCTCATCGCCGGTCTTCTGGCCGATGTGCGGGCCGGTTGGTCAGCTGTGGCTCACGGAGCCTCCGCCGGTCCCGCCTATCGCCTGGTTGTCGGACCCGTACATCGAAACGTACTCCCAGTTGAGGTAATACATGAATACCAGTGTCCTGGTGCGGCAGCTCGACGCGGCACTCATCGCACCCGCGGCGACATCGGCAGAACGACTGCTCGGTTATAGCGTCGCCGTGGCTGGTACGGCCTTCGCCGTCATCACTGGGGTGGTCGCGGATTGGCATCCATTATCGTTGGTTGTGATCGGCCTGGTCGCCTTCGATCTGTTCGGTGGGGCGACCGTGAATGCCATGGACTCGGCAAAACACTGGTGGCATCGGCCCGGTCGAACAGCTGGGCATCACCTCGCCTTCGTCGCCGTTCATGTACAGCCGTTCCTCGTGGCTTGGGCAGTGCCGGATTTCGGGTGGGGGTCCGCCGTCATCGTCTATCTGGTCACATTGGGCGCCGCCGTCATCGTCGTGGCGACACCGTTGTCGTTGCGCCGACCGGTGGGCTTCGCCTTGACGACGCTGGCGCTGTCGGTGATTCTTGCGGTCGACAGCATCCATGCGTCGGTGTCCTGGCTCGCGCCGGTGCTGCTGATCAAATTACTGCTTGCCCACATCCAGCCGGAGCAACGCCCTCGGTGAAACCTGAGGTCGGCTGGGAAGCCCCGGCGTCGGCCCGAGGCTCGCCATTTCCGATATGCCATTTCCTGCCCCGTGGTGCTTTCTGATGTGATGCGCGTCGGTGCCAACGGCGACGACGGCGTGGCCTCGATGAAGCCATCGCCGATGCTACGGTTCCTCGCGGCCCACCACGTCGGCCGAGCCGGAGCAACCGCACCGGGTCCGCAACCTCTCGTGCGCGGTTTTCCACGGCCCGTACCGTTCAGGCAGGTCAGGCCACGGTGCGCCGGCGCGTAGTTTCCCCTCCCATCGCGTTGATCACTTGCCGACGATCACGCCGTCACCCGACCGGCAGCATGGGCTCGATCCGAGCCCATGCCTTATCGGTCACTTCACCACGGCCAACCACACGTGACAGACGCTCCTATAGTTGTCAAATCGCTGTAAGGGGTGGTCGTGGGGCGGGGCGCAAGTCTGGACCTTTCTCGGGAAAGGCCATCGCTCCAACAGACCTGGATGCGCACGTTGGACTTCCGGGTGAAGATTCCGCACGTATCGGCGTGGTGGCAAACTATGACGAGAACGGTGAAATGCTTCCGTCGTTCAGAGAATTCGAGGTCGACAAGCCGTCGATAGTCGAGTAGTAGCCCACGTCACACCATCAACCTGGATCGTTGATTCGTTTGCAGCATTGATCCCGCCGTTTCCTGTCTTTCTCCAGCTGACACCGCGGCCTTGCTCCCTACTCGATCCGAGATTGCCTGTGGGTTCGCCTGCCTGACAGCGCCGGGCTGCCCGGATCTCGTCGTCGGCGATCTTGTCAACGAGCAGGGTGTAGATCTGGGTGGTCTCGGTGGAGGCGTGCCCGAGTCGTTTGCGCACCACGTCGATGGAGACACCGGTGTTGCTCAGCTCGGTGGCGTGGCTGTGGCGCTTGTACTCATGTGCAATCACATCGGATCGAGATGCTCGACGGTGCACCTGCGCGACGGGGGGGTTACTTCAAGCGGAGAAGCCGCGCAATGCGTCGGTCGCATGAGCCAGCGCGTCCGTCGACGTGGTGACGAAATCGAGGATTATCGCCAGCGTTTCGGCGTCGTGGCCTACGAACTGCTCTTCCATCGCTCGCCCGAGGCCAGCGAACATAGGCGAAATCTGTTGTGCGGCCTCGGCGGTGATCTCGACGAGGACCCTCCGCCGATCATCCGGATCACGCCGGCGTGCAACGTACCCGGACCGCTCGAGGCGATCGATCATGGCGGTCACGGCCCCGCCGCGGGTGATACCGACGTGCCGTGCGAGCTCTCCCGGAGTCTGCGGGCCGTCCATGCTGAGCAGGTTCAGGCAGCTCAGGTCGGTGACGGCGATACCGGCACGGTGCGCGACGGCCGAATGGAACAGCACGGTCCGCGACGCCTGCAAACGCAGCGCGAGCTGTAGCGAGTTCAGGGTCTCACTCCGGGACTTCCCTGATGCCATACGCGACACTCCTTCGTAACATCTCCAATATAGAGAGACTCTCAAAGAGAGAGTACAGATGTCGAGGAGATCAGGGCAATGACTGTGAAACGCGCCATCCCACTGTGGCTGCTGGTGATATTCGTCGGAATCCAGTTCGGGGCGGGCTGGTACGAGAAACTCGGCGTGATACCGCTGTGGGCCGACGCGCCCCCGGACCAGGTACTCGACGCCATGAACGAATCCGGTTTCCATCAGGCCGGCCGTGCGTTCTGGCCGTTCGTCTCTCCGGTTGTCGCGCTGTTGTCGCTGATGAACCTTTATCTGGCGTGGCGCACCCCTGTCACCTTCCGGCGCTGGTGGCTGACGTCGGCGGGAATCATGGCCGCCTACTCGCTGTCGACCTACGGCTATTTCGCCACCCAAATGCTGATCTTCCAATCCGGGGGCGACGCCTGGACACCCGACCGGGTGGAGTCGTTCATCGACACTTGGACCACGCTGAACTATCCACGCATGGTGCTCGGCGGAATCGGCTGGCTGTGCGGGTTGCGGGCGCTTTCACTCTCGGGCAACGTCACCCGAACCGCGCCCACGGCGGTCGCTGCCGCATAGCGCGGGCAGTGTCGGGATCCGAGGCGATCCGTACTGCGAGAAATCGTTCATAGTCGCGTCCGAATCGTCGGCGGGCCCGAAAGGCACAAGCGACGCAGGCCACGGAAGAATATCGCCGCCGCGGATGAGCGCCGCGAGGGAGCAGAACCCCGCTGGAAGGACGCCGGCGTCGAATACACCGAGACGGCCCAGCCCTGCTGAGAGCGGCCCGACCCTCGAAGTTCTCACGACTGTGCCGGTCTCGCAGGTTGTCGACGTCGTCCTTGAGCACGTGCTCTGACCCACCCGTACTCTCGGGACGCTCCATGCCGAATACCGCAGGCATCGAATATACCCTCCGCCGGTTCGAAATGGGGCCGCGTCGGCCCATCTGCACCAGTGGGTTCATGAGCAGGCTGTTCGTCTCCCCCCGGACCCGGGATCGTGAATCGTTTCCGAGGCTCGAGATTGTCACCGGATCTCGCTACCGTTGACGGGGTGAACTGCGCAAACGTATCGGGGAACGACGGTGCCA
>NZ_BAGE01000122.1 GCF_000308675.1 Nocardia paucivorans NBRC 100373
ACGTTGCCGTGGCTGGGGCTCGTGCCGGACCGGTTGACGACGGCGCTGCCGGTGGCGGTGGCCCGGCTCGCCGAACAGCTTCGGGTGGATCCGGTGGAGATCGGTTCGTATGGCAGGCGCGCCAAGACCCGTACCGAGCATGCGCGGTTGGCCGCTCAGTATCTGGGCCGGCGGCCGGCCGGGCCGCTGGAGTCGAAGGAGCTGGACGAGTTCCTGTTGGCGCGGTGGAACGAGTCGCCCACGCCCGCCACCAGGCGCAGACCGAGACCTATGACCGGCTCGCGCATGAGTTCACTCCCGAGCGGTGTGCGGAGCTGGACTCGTTGTTGGTCACCGATGCCTCGCTCGGGGTGTCGCGGTTGCGGTGGCTGTCGACGGCGCCGGTTCCTGGCCACGATGGGCCGCTGCCTGACCCCGCAGGCCCTCGAACGTCGTGACCCGCAGCGCCGCTACCTGATCCTGCTGACGGTGCCGGCGCAATCGGGCACCGATGTGCTCGATGAGGTGGTGGCGCTGTTCGATCAGGCGATCTCGGCGAAGTTCGGCCAGGCGGAGCGGCGCATGCAGCAGCAGTTGGCCGAACACGGAAAATCCGGTGAGGATCGCCAAGCGCTGTTGGACGAGCTGCTGGACATCGTCACCGATCCGCAGATCGCCGATGAGGAGATCGGCGGCCTGATCCAGGGTGATGCGATCGGGTGGGAGCGGTTGCGGGCGGCGATCGCGCAGGCCAAACCCCGTCTGCCGCGTGATCACGGGCATCTGGCCGCGCTGGATTTGTCCTACAACTATCTGCGGCAGTTCACCCCGGCGGTGTTGTCGGCGGTGCGGGTTCGCCGGCGGCACCGCGACACCCTGTTTTGATCGCCGCGCGCGGCCCGCGGGTGCGCCTCAGGTGCGGGGCAGCAGCTCGGCGACGAGTTCTTCGACGAGACTGCGAATCTCGTCGCGGAGTGTGCGCACTTTCAACTGCGTGGTGTTGTGGAAAACCTTCTACATGGGCCGAGCGTTTGCCGTGCTTCGCCTGCAGAAGCATCCGGTGCTCGATGCGGACGTGGCACGGTTGTCGCCGTTCATACGCACCCACATCGGCATCGACGGGCATTACGGCTTCTACCTGCCCGACCTGGGCGGAACACGCCGCTCCGTGGTCCCGGCCGCGACGAATGAGTGCCGGTGGCGATACGAGGTGGTCGATGCCGAGGAGCCTCACCACCGGGCAGCGGCGGGCAGGGCAAGGCGCCTGGTGGGCCATGACGGTGGGCCCCGGGAGTTCAGGGTCTCGGAGGGTCCGCGATGGTGCCCGCCGCCTTGTGCATCTGCGCGTCGGCGCGGGCTGTGTCGGTGGTGGGGTCGATCACCAGCAGTCGTAGGCGCTGATCGTGCGGGCCGAAGACGTACATCACCTGAGGTGGTTGGTCGGGAAGCGGTCCGGAGACCTCGATCCCGTCGGGAGGGTCGATGGCCCGTTGGGTCAGGCTCAGTGAATTCCAGTCGAAGGTGATCCGGGTGGTCGCGCCCAGTCGCGTGGTGAGCGCGGTGACCAGGTCGTGCAGTTCGGTGGTGAGGTTGTCGGTTCTGGGCCACCAGGCGCCGTCGATGCCTTCGGAGCGCTCGTCACGGTCGCGCAGCAGCAGTCGTGGGGTGCGGGTCGGTGTGTCGAACGGTTGTCCACCACCGGCGGTGGCCTGGAATCGTCCCAGACCGCGGTCGGAGGCACCGCCCCTGTCTCGTGGCGGGTTCTGTGTCATATCCGTCCTCGCGCAGGGGTCGGGGATCCCGCAAAGGATGGGAGATGGTCCGTGTCCGGGTCCACTGGCGCGCCGTGGCCGCCTTCGTCGTCCCAGCGGCGCAGCGCGGTCGCGTTCTGGCTGCGCTCGAGGCCGGCCCGGGCGTCGGCTGCTACCAGTTCGTCGGCGGTGAGTTCATTTTCCGGTCGGGATGCCGCGGACAGCAGCGCCTGGGCGGAGACGGTTTCGGTGCCCGCGGGGATCACCAGGAGAACGAGCCGGGTCCGGTCCAGTCCCAGGACGCAGAGCGTGTGGGTGGGCAGATGTCGGTAGCCGTCCAAACGGACCGAACGTCCGCCGATCGTCGTGCGTCTCGGCGCCGCTTGCCAGGCGTCCATGTTGTACATGACGCGGTCGATGGCGCCTGCCCGTCCGGTGAACAGCGCCTCCAGCTCGACCAGTTCGGCGACCAGGTCACGTGTCCTGGGCCACCAGGCCCCGTCCACCACGCCGGGGCGGGGCGCTCGCGGTGTCAGCGCTCGCCGCGATGCCGGCGGACCGCTGTGAAGGGAAAGCCGTGTGGAACGGTCCGGCAGGATCCGCTCATGTTGTAGCGTCATCACGACGCTCCTGACCGGGACCGCGTAGCGGCCCCTGTTCATTCGCCGGGTGACGACGAGACCACCGATGGTCTCGTACGAAAAGCCCCCGACATCTTCAGCCTACTCTCCGGGCACGTACCGGCCCGACGTGCACGCAGGTACGGTGACCTGCGGCATTGCACGGGCACTTCGCCGTGTCGGATGATCTCTCCGCAGGCCGGGCCCTTCCGACCCGTTCCCCTTCGACGGATGAACATTGTCATCGGGGTATGTGTCCGCGCGGCGCCGGGATGGTTACCGAGTCGCAGCAATGATCGGCGTGGTCGAGTCTCGACACGGGGGAAGACCAGGCGTTGACTGGGGTAGGTCCGTACTTCCCAGGCCTTGGAGGCTGTCATGTTCATCATTGTGGGGCTCGTCGTTCTGCTCGCCGCCGTGATCATCGGTGTGGTCGGGGTGCTGGGCAACGCCGGGGCCGCTCATGCGTTGACCGACAACTTCACCGTGCTGGGGTACCACGTCACCGGTTCCACGGGGACCTTGTTTCTCTACGGCATCGTTGTCGGTGCGGTCGCTGTGTTCGGGCTGGGTCTGCTGCTTGCCAGTGCACGGCGGACCTCGCGCCGCGGTCGCCTCGCCCGCCGCGAACTGAGACAATCCCGTCTCGAGACCGCCGCAGCGAGGCAGGACCACGACCGGCTCACCACGGCATCGGCCGATACCACCGTCGCACCGACGGCCCACGGCTCGTCCTATGGCAGCCCCCGAACCTGGCGTCATCCGTTCGGCAATCGATCCGCCGGACCGACCACCGCCCCACACTGACCGACCACGAGACCATACGGAGCCGAGTTCCTGCCACCGCCGTTGCCCTCGACCGAACACACCGAGCCGCTCAATACAATGGCGAGGGTGCCGGTCGGCAATGCCCGACGGGCCCACTCCTCGCGTTCGACTCGTACCTGTGCCTGCTTGCCGTGTCGCCGAGCAAAAGTATGGAGGATCGATCGCATGGTCGGGCTCATCGATCTGGTTCAGACCCTTACCGCGCCGCACTCGATCGACCGGTATCTGGAGCTGGTGCGCCCGACCTTCACGCTGCGCGATATGCGCGCCCGGATCACAGATGTGTGCCACCCGGTTCCCGGCTCGGTGACTGTTGTCCTGCGTCCGACACGGCAGTGGCGCGGGCATCTGGCCGGGCAGTTCGTGCGGCTCGGTGTGCTGATCGACGGTGTCAAACACACCCGCTGCTATTCACCGGTGAACTCCCAGGCGCGCGGTGACCGGTATATCGAGCTCACCGTCAAGGCACATCCGAACGGGCTCGTGTCGCAATACCTTTATCACCATGCGGCGCCCGGGATGGTGGTCGACCTTGCCCCGGCGGCGGGGGTGTTCCATATGCCCGATCCGCGTCCGGAGCGGGTTGTGCTGATCAGCGGCGGTAGTGGCATCACCCCGGTGCTGTCCATGCTGCGGACGCTGGCCGACGAGGGCCATGTCGGTGAGGTGCTGTTCTTGCATTATGCGCGCTCGCCGCAAGTGGTGCCGTATCGGGCCGAGCTCGAAACGCTCACGCAGCGGCATACCGGCTTCCGCATCGAACTGCGCTACACCCGACAGGCCACCGGGCAGCAGACTGTCTCCGACACCGCCGCACCGCGGGCCTGCGCGGCCACCGCCCCCGGGCGCTTCGGGTACGACGAGCTGGAGCGGGTGGCGCCGTGGTTCGCCCAGGCGCAGACCTACGTGTGTGGTCCGCCGTCGCTGATGTCGGCGGTGCGCACTGTCTACGAGGCCGAACAGCTCGACGCTCGGCTGCACACCGAGGAGTTCACGGTCTCCGCCACCCCCGCGGACCCGGCGGACGCTGAGGGGAAGGTGACCTTCTCCGGCAGCGGCGTCACCGTCGAGAACACCGGTACCACCCTGCTCGAACAGGCCGAATCCGCCGGTCTCACCCCGGAGTACGGCTGCCGTATGGGGATCTGCTTATCCTGCACCGCCATCCGGCGCTCGGGCTGTAGCCGCGATATCCGCACCGGTGAGCTCGACAGCGACCCGGGCCGGCCCATCCAGCTCTGTATCAACGCTCCGGTCGGTGACATCGATATCGCAATCTGAGAAAGGAGTGCATTTTGGTTATGCGGACCGAAACGAAGGAGGGACCGGTGGTGCTGTCCGCCGAGCAGGTGACAGAACTCGGCCGTGCCCTGGACCAGTTGCGCGAGCGCATCACCGCCGACCTGGGTGAGCGTGATCGCGAATACATCTACTCGGTCATCGCCACACAACGCGGTCTCGAGATCACCGGCCGCGGCCTGATGTATCTCGGCTTCCTGCCGCCGTTCTGGCTGGCGGGCGTCGCGGCACTGAGCATGTCCAAGATCTTGGACAACATGGAGATCGGCCACAACGTCATGCACGGTCAGTGGGACTGGATGCGCGAACCCGGGCTGAACTCTCGGGTATTCGAATGGGACAACGTCTGCCCCGCGGACCAGTGGAAGCATTCGCACAACTACGTGCATCACACCTTCACCAATATCCACGGTCGCGACCGCGACATCGGCTACGGCGTGCTGCGCATCGACGAGGGCCAGAAGTGGCATCCGTACTATCTGGGCAATCCGGTGTATGCGTTCGTGGTAATGCTGCTGTTCGAATGGGGCGTGATGCTGCACGACCTGGAGTTCGACAACATCGTCCAAGGCAAGCGCACATGGTGGGATGTCAAGCGGTTGCTCGAGGGCCAGTGGCGCAAGGCGCGTAAACAAATCCTCAAGGACTACATCGTCTTCCCGCTGCTCAGCGGCCCACTGATGCTGTCCACCCTGGCCGGGAACGCCACCGCCAACCTGATCCGTAACATCTGGGCCCACTCGATCATCTTCTGCGGCCACTTCCCTTCCGGGGTACAAACGTTCACCCAGGAAGGAACCGAGAACGAAACCCGCGGCGAATGGTACGTGCGGCAGATGCTGGGCTCGTCGAACATTACCGGCGGCAAGCTGTTTCACATCATGGCGGGCAACCTGTCGCATCAGATCGAGCACCATCTGTTCCCCGACCTGCCGGCCAACCGTTATTCGGAAATCGCGCCCGAGGTGCGCTCGCTGTGCCGAAAGTATGGCCTGCCCTACAACACCGGTCCCCTGGGCAGACAGATCGGGTCGGTGTGGCTCAAGATCTTCCGCCTCGCCCTGCCATCATGGCCGGGAAGACGCCGGAACCAGGTGTTGTCGTGATGCGGAACCAGAAGGCCGACGAAACGGCCTCCGAAGGATCGGCGCTTTCGACAGCAACAAGGACCTGAGCAGGGAATCGGCCTCGTCCGGGACACGGCACATCGGCCGTTCCGGTCGCATGTGCTGCTCTACGAGCGCGAACTCGACACGGCCGACCGCATCGCCCTCGACGGCGGCCGATCACAGCGGGTCGGTCGGGCGCACCTGACCGACCCGGTTCTCCGGTTCCGGTATAGGGAGAGGAGACTTGAGGGATGAATCGTAGATACCGGCCCCCGCCGAGCCTGTTCAGTCATCTCGAGGAACCTGCCGTCACCTCTTCCCCGGCCGGTGGGGGCGTGGTGTGCTCTCCGGTGTTCAGCAGCGTCGTATCGGGTGCCGCGGCGGTGGATGATGCCGCGGTGACGGACGGGGGTGATCGGTGAACCCGAAGGCCCGGGCCTGGGATCTCGGGCACGCGACCGGTTGGCGGCTGGTGCGCGCCCTACCGCAGCGGTGGGCAATGCGCCTGTTCGACCTCGCGGCCCGCGACAGTGGACCGCTCCGATTGCGGCGCAACCCGGCGCGGGTACTGTATCGCCACACAGCCGGCCGATCGGCGCATGCCGCAACCGGTATGGACCGCCGATCACACCGCCGACGCCTCGCCCGTGAGCACGCTCACAGCATCCCGCCGCGCTGACCGGACGCCCACCCCATTCGCCGTTGCGTCTCGTATACGTCGGGACCGGTCGCCACATCTGCGTGTAGGCTCGACGGTATCCGGCGGCAACACGCGCGCTGACCAGCAGAGGTCGCGCCGCCCCGGGTTCACCGATCCGGCCCTTTCCCGGCCGTGACAGGAGCGTCCGATGACGCCACAATCGACCAATGTGCCTTCGGCACCGCTTGGTCGCACACCCACTCTCACCCCACGATTACGTCTGCGTCCGGATCCCAGCGGCTATATCGATGCGACCTGGTGGCCCCGATCGAGCAACCTGGCTACCGAGCTCCCCGACCTGATCACCACGCTCGGACTGCGGACAGGACCGATATGGCGCATCGTCTACGACCCACGTGCCTGGTCACCCACCGCCCGGCACCTCGTCGTGGCAGACCACACCATACAGCTCGACCCTTATCCGTTCGAACTGTTCGGCACCATGTACATATGCGGGAGCGGTGGTGCCGTGCTAGTGGTGCAGGCCATCCCCGCCGGTGCCGACGCGGCCTTCGCGCGGGTCCGCGCTCACAGCGGCCGGGGACCTGCCGGATCCGATCTGGGACCGCGGCGACTGTCATGAGCCATGACCCCGCGTCCCGCCCCATCACCAACCATGCCGCGATGGGCGCCGCGACCACGTCCTCTCGCAACCGGCAGCCTTTTCTCTTCCCGACCCGTACCCCTCGCCTGCTCCTGCGCCGCCGCGACGCCGAACCGGCACCGGTCGACGGGGCCTGGTGGCCACGGACACCGAACCTCACCACCGAACTGCACGAGCTGATCAGCGCCCTCACCCCCCGGCTCGGGCCCCTCGCCCGCATCGGATTCGACTGGAACGCGAACAGCCGCGCACAACGCCGCATCGAAGACGACGACGGCATACCCACCCCCAGCCCAGAACCCGACCGGCCACCCGACGTCATGCAACTGGTCGCAACCAACGGCACCAGCGTGTCCCTGCTGATCGTCCCGTCCGACACCGACCTGCGCCTTGCCGGTGAACGAATGCGGCAAGCAGTGGCATAAACCCTCCCCTCCCAACCCACGGGGGAGTGTCGGGATCGGCTGCAGCCGCCGTGGCCGGGGTTCTCGATCAGCACCGGCTTCAGCGGCGGCTCGGCGATCGCGAAAGTTCACATACCCCGGCTTGCGCTTGGTCGGCTCCGTGCCGAACAAGGTCGAGTAGAAGGTGACGGCCTGCGGCGATCCCGCCGCGGCGACGACGTGAACCGCCCCCGTTATCCGGGGCAAGCAGCGGAGGGCAGGGGCGATGGCGGCGACCGTAACCCCGATCCACACCGCCGCGCCCGCACCCTGCGCGGATCCGCCGAGGCGTTCCTGGACATCCTCACCCCCGGCAACACCCGCCGCGCCTACACCGTCGCGGTCGTCAAGACCGTCGACCAGCTCGACGGCCGCACCCGCGATGGACTACCGGGCCCCAGCCGGGCCCTGGACTCGGTCACCGACACCGAGATCGGCGCGGCCCTCGAAACTCTCTGGGGCCAAGCGGCGGTCAACGCCTGGAACGCACGCCGCACCGCAGTCGCGAAATGGCCGGCCTGGTGCCGCGAACAAGAGTGGAACGCCCCGCAGGTCCCGGCGGCCGCGCGATCGACCCCGCCGGAAACCGAGACCCCGGTACGCTCGCGGACCGCGATCGACCGGCTCATCTCCCGCCGCGAGGTTCATCTGCGGGAGAAGACGCTGTGGCGGATGCTCTACGAGACCTGCGCCCGCGCACAGGAACTGCTCCAGCTCAACATCGAAGACCTCGACCTGGCGGGCCGGTGCGCCCGCGTAAAATCCAAGGGCGCCAAACCCCGCACCCGCCGCCGCGGCGCCGCCCACCACGCACACGTCCTCGAAACCGTGTACTGGGACGTTGGCACCGCCCGCCTACCGCCCCGACTGACCCGCAGCCGCACCACGGTCCGGTCTTCGTGACCCACCGCCGCCCCGGGCCGGGCAAATACCTCGCCGACCGCTCCGGCGCGAGCCTGCTCGAACTGATGGTCAAGTCCCGGCACCGCAAGGCCGAGAACCTGCGGCGCTACTTCAAACCGTCACCCCAGGCCATGCGCGAACTGACCAGCCTCATCGGCCCCGGCACTTCCCGCATCCACTGACCAGCGGCGACACCATATCCGCCCGATTTTCGGCCGATACTACGGCGACCCCTACAACGGCCGGTCAGGCCGTGGTGGCCCGGCCGAGCACGGCCGGGCCACCACGGCATGCAGATCAGTCAGGTTCGTGCAACGCCAAGCGCCGGCGGAGTTCCAGATTTTCTCCGTGCGCGGCTTCGAGTGCTTTGCGCAGTTCGCTGACCTGGGCGTGATGGGTACGCCGTTCGTCTTCGAGCTTTCGGGCCAGGGCTCGCACCGCCGAGGACGACCCGGTGGGATCGCTGTCGGAGCCTCGGGGTGGCGCTGCAGGCTCCGATTTCGCGCGGTAGCGCTCGATCTCGGGCCGCAGTTGCGGATGCCGGTAGAGGAAGTCGGTGCTTACTCCCGCCTCGCGGGCGACCGCCGTGAAGGAGATCGGCTGGTTGTACTTGACCATCTTCTCAAGTGCTGCGTGTGCCTGTTGGGCAGCGTGCTGGGTCCGGCGGATCGTGGCGGCGCGCAGATGATCCGGCAAGGTCTTCATGCGAGGTCTTCCTTCGACGCAGTGGTGTCCAGCTGTGGCGATTCGGGACGTTCCAGGGTGCCGGCGCCGCGGACGGCGCGGAGTTGGCCGTTGTCGTGGACAGTGATGTGGTCCAGGGCGACGAGGACTTTCCGTAGTGCTGTGGCCTCGCCTTGTCTGCCGTCGAGCCAGACGTTGCCGGTGTCCATCGGTTCGCCGTAGCGGGCGGTGAACTGCTGTTGGCGTTGGTCGATCAAGCGTTCGGTGTCGGTGAGTTGTCTCTGGAGTTCGCTGCGGTGGGAGGCGTCGGTGACGAACTTGTCGCAGGTCAGGCATGCGTTTCCCTTGGTGCAGGATTGTTTCGGTGGTAGCAGGCACCAGCCGTTGGGCAGGATCCGGTCGGCTCGGTAGTCCAGGTGGAGCAGGTCGAACAGGTCCTGCGGGTCGATCTCGGTTGCGCGGCCGTCGGCAGTGACTTTCCTGAACCGCAGGAATTCGCGCTCGGCGACCTCGGAACGGGTCTTGGCGTAATGCATCGTCATCGTCGGCGTCAGATGCCCGAAGTGCCGCATGACGACGTGCAGCGGGACACCGGCGTTGATCAGATCGGTGGCTCGGGTGTGGCGGAATTGGTGTGTGCGCGAGATCGAGACCGCGCGTCCTGTGCTGTCGGTGATCCCCAGCCGTTTCGTCAGTTCCCGCAGCCTCGGGTTGTAGGTATTGCACGAGTAAGGGTGCCGGCCCCACCGGTTGTTGCGGGGACGCACGAACAGATAGCGGGGCTGGGTTCCCGCCGGCGCGCCGAATGTGGTGAGCAGCTTTCGGGCGTGGTCCTGCTGGGATCGGATGATGGAGACGATCTCGGCATCGACAGGGATCGTCGCGGTTTGTCCGGATTCGATTTTCGTTTGCTGGTACCTCATACGTGCCACGAACCCATCACTGTCGGTGTCCTCCGCGCGGTGAAGAAGCGGAATCAGGGGGTCGAAATCCATCAGCAGGACCTCGTTCATCCGCCGGCCGGTGCGGATTTGCAGCATCAGCGCATGGAATGCCTGCAGATCGCCGAGCCCGCCCTCCTCCTTCGGAGCAGCCAGCAATTCCGAACCGGCAGCGATGCGGCTGACGACCTCGTCTTCCAGCGCCATGTCGTCTGGGAGTTTGTTGACCAGTCGGGGCTTGTCCTCGGGTCGGAACAGCGTCGTATGCTGCGCCGTGAGCCGCTGCCAGCGCGGCTCCCCGAGCACCGTGGTCACCTCCGCGACGTTGTCGAACATCCACCGGTAGAAGGTTTCGACCGTCACCAGGGGCCGGCGCACCTGGTTCTTTCCCAGCGGTCTGCCTTTGCTCGGACCGGACCGGATGCGATGGGCACGAAGCGATTCGACGAATCCCCGCGTGAACGGCCGCAGATCGACAGCCGCGTCGACCAAGTGCGGTCCGGCGCAGCCGACCTGGTCCAGATACCACTGAAACCACTTGAAGTGGTCGACGCGGCTCTCGACCGAACTCCAGACATACTGGCCGCCCAGCAGCTGCACCGACAACCACCATTTGACCGCTTCGCGCAGCCGGTCGGTCGTCAAGTGGGAGAAGTTGGCCGCGCTGTGCCGGTGCGGCTCTGCTCCCGAAGCGGGATCCGGTCATCCAGCAACGGCGACCACACATTCAGCTGCCACCACGGACCGTCGTGATAGGCGTAGGCCAGGCGATCCTGCACCCGCTTCAGCTGCGAACTCATGGTGTTACCGACCACGGCACCCACGCTGCCCGGGCCTTGCTTCATCTGAGCGCGCCGCAGCTCGTGCGCCCACTCCGCCACCGGCAACGCGGTGATCGATCGCGCCTGCCGAGCAGCTGGTGAACCATATCCGGTGACCTGCTGCAGCCCGTACCGCAGGCTGTTGAAGCGCGTGGGGTTGATGACGTTGCCGGCAGCGACCTCGCGGTGGATGAACCACGCCAACTCCCAGGTCATCGGCTCCGGAAGCCCGCGCAGTGAAATCGCTTGGGTGGTCCATCGCCCGCCTTGCCCGCCGGTGGTTCGTTCACGGAACGCCACTCGATAGTCGCTGGGCATGTTCTTCGAGTCGAAGTGGTCCTGGCGGTGGTCTTCGGGCAGCGACTCCCACAACTGCCGGGCGCGGTGCTCGCTGAACAACTCCGCGATCGGCAGCCGCGGATCCACCCGTTCCAGGCGCTTGCGCTGCGGTGTCCGCGGAACCGGCGAGACGGGCCCTGAAATCTCGTTGCGCGGCTGAGTCATCGGACACTCCAAGCATCGATAACGGCCTGCCAATCAGCGCAAGTCCGCAGTTCGGCGTCCTCGGTGACATGGCCGTAGAGGTTGAGGGTGGTCTGGATATCGGCGTGACCCAGCCGACGCGACACCACATGCTCCGGCACGCCGGCCAGCAGCAGCGCCGTCGCATGCGAATGCCGGAACCAGTGCGGAGTCATCGCCGCCGGAAGCCCGGGAACCCTTCTCTTCATCGACGCCAGATGCTTGTAGACGCTCTCCGGCCGCAGCGGCGCGAACCGCCGGCCGCGATGCAGATTGCAGAAGATATAGGCGCGATCCCAATCCTCGAGTTCGACGTCGGCCCCGGCCTCGCACAATGCCCAGACCCAGTCGCCATACAGGCGATCCAACCCGGCGCCGACGTGAATGCGCCGAGAGCCGCTCTTGGCGCGCTGACCATGCGGATGATCATCGCGCTCGACCACCTCGATCAGCGCGGTATCGCCCGTGCCGGTCTTCCAGTCCCGATGCTGCAGCCCCAATGCCTCGCCGAGGCGGATCCCCGTCTCTTCCAACAGCGTCCACAACAGGCGATACCGGAATTCGCCGACCCACCCGCCGAGCCGGCCGTCCCATCGAGCTTCCGACTCCCGCAACGCCGTCATCTGGGCGGGCAGCAACACCGGCACGATCTGCCGCCGGACCCGGACACGGATCTTGCTGCGTCGCCGGCCATTCCTCCGTTCCACATGCTCCAAGAACGGCAGATACCGGCCCGGCGCAGCCATCACCCGCTCCACCAAATACCCGCCCAGCACGGCACCGCGCTGTGTCTGATAGCGGTAGAAGCTCATCACCGCCCGGGCACGCTGCGCGACCGTCGAATCCACCAAGTGGCCGGTGTCAACGAGGACCGCCGGCTCCGATCCGACCGACCGGCGCCGTAACTGACCGACGAACGCGCCCACCTCGGTGACCCCGACCCGATCCCACGGCTGCACGCGATGCTCCAGGAACGTCCACCACAGTTGCAGGCCCTTCGCATACGACTTCACCGTGTTCGGCGAGTACTTTGTCGATCTCAGATGCTCCAAGAACTGCTCTACCGGGGCCACTACCAGGTAGTTCGCGTCCAGCACTGTCCACGTGGGCCCGTCGGCCGTTGGGATCCGCTGCGTGTAAGCCACTCACATTCCTCATCCGTCACGTCACATACGTCAGCGGCGGACAAGACCAACTACCGATAACCCGCCGCCGACGACCACCAACACGACCAGAAAGGCCTTGTGACAGACGTCAACGACACACTCAGCCGGGTACAGACAACATGTCGTGCCCCTTGCAGAAAGTTGGCGATCCGGCGCCGGCGAATGGAGCACCGAGCAGCGGGAGCGGTTCGCCAACGACCTCGACAGCCCGCAGTTGATCGCGGTCACCGCGTCATCGAACAGGGCAAAAGGCGACCAGGCCCCCGCCTCGTGGCACCCGGTTTCCGCTTTCGAATGCACCTATTCCCGGATGTGGATCGCGGTGAAGGCCCAATGGCGCCTCACTCTCCAGCAGGCCGAAAAGGACGCGCTCACGCGGATGCTGTCGACCTGCTGAACCGGCTGCCCGCACGTGACCATGGGCCAGCAGTGGCCGCCGAACCCGCTCGAACAGCAGACGACCGTGTAGGTGTGCGGGCCGGGGCCGGTGGTTCGGCCGCCCGGAACTGCACGCGCGGGCCCCGGGTCGAGAAGCGGAAAGCTTTCGCCGCGTCGCTGCCTGCGCCGAGACAACCCGGTCAGCGGGGCCGCGCCGACCCGAAGGCCATCGGCCGGATAAGTGGGCGCGGCCCCAGCGACGGCGGCGGCGATGCTGGTAACGGGAGAAGTGTCGTGGCCCGGGCCGCGCTGCCCGATCACCCGCGTTTTCCCAGGTAGACGGGCCTATCGTGGCGGCGGTCACGGTGCGCAACCTCGCCTTCGTGACAGGTTTTCGGTACAATTTCCTGTCATGAGGGCGGCAGTAGGCGACGCCGGCAAAGCGCTGGCGACCGTTCCGGTCGGCGGGTTCGTGCACACGAACCGCCTGCCGGGGTCCGCTGCTGCTGCGACCTCGGCGGTCAAACGCGCGCACCAGCGCGGGGAGCTGGTACGTATCCGCAAGGGCCTGTACTTCAAGGGCGCCCGGACCCGCTACGGCACCACCCGGCCCTCGGCCGAAGCGATCGCGGCCGAGGTGCTGGGCAGCACAGGCGCCGGGCCGACCGGGTTTTCCGCCGCCCGCGCGCTCGGGTTGACCACCCAGGTACCGGCCAAACCCACCATGGTCGTGACCGGCCCGGTGCCCACAGCCGTGCCCGGGGTGAAGATCTCCCAGCGCAGCAACCTCAAACGGCTGGCGTTGACCTCGCTCGAGATCGCCGTCCTGGAACTGCTGCGCGGTGACTGGGAGACTGCCGTCGACGGCGGATGGTCCGCGCTCGTGACGGCGGTCGGCACCGCGGTGGAGCGCGGCACGCTGCGTTGGCGCGAACTCACCACTGCGGCCGAAGCCGAGCGCTCCCCGGCCCTGCGCCGCAATCTCCGGCGCCTGAGTGAGGATTTGCAGGTATCGGGCATGCTGGCCTGATGGCCCCTCTGCTGCGTGAGCATCCCGACGAGCTGGCCGCGCTGATCGGCGCGGCCGCCTCCCGGCTCAACCTCGATCAGTCGTTCCTGGAAAAGGACTTTTGGGCCATGGAGGTGCTGCGGGCCACCACGTTCCCGGTCACCGTCACCGGCCGGTCCGGCACCGGGCCGGTGACGGTGATCTTCAAGGGCGGCACCAGTTTGTCTCGGGTCTACGGCTTGATCGAGCGGTTCTCCGAAGACATCGACCTGCTCGTGGTTTTCCCGGATGTCGGGGCCGGGGTCGGCGCGAAGGACAAGGCGCTCAAACAGGTGCGTGATGCCGTAACCGCGCACCTGGCCTTGCCCGCCGACGCGGTCGTGGCGAAGGAATCGACGCGGGGAGTCAAACGCAACATCAGCTACATCTACCCCGCACGCGCCACGGCCTCACCGGCCGCGGAGGACGCAATCAAACAGGGGGTCCTCCTTGAGATGGGTACGCGCGGCGGGACCTTCCCGACCGGCCGTCACGAGGTCCGCTCGCTGATAGCCGATTTCGCGATCAACCATTTCGGGGACACCGCCGACACCTGGGCCGAGTTCGCCGTGTTCGGCATCGATGTGCTCGCGCCCGAACGCACCCTGTTCGAGAAGTTGGCGGCCCTGCACGACGGTGCATCCCGCTCACCCGACCCGACGGCCACCGCCACGCTGCGGCGCAATGCCCGGCACCTCTACGACATCCATTGCCTGCTCGGGGACGCACGTGTCCGGGACGCGCTCGAGGCACTCGGCGCCGACGGGATCGCGCAGTTGTGCGCCGACGTCGACGAACACAGTGCCGCCGCGGGATTCGGCTACACCCCCCGCCCGGCCGGTGGGTTCGCTGAGGGTCCGCTGCTGGCCGACAATCCACCAGTACGCAGGATCCTGGAAGTCGGCTACAACGACGCGATGGCGCTGGTCTATGGCGCGCGGCCCTCGATCCAGGACTGCCTGGCCTCGATCCGATCCAACGCACACCTGCTGTGAACGGGCCTGAGACCGCCTTCCCGCTAACCCTCCGGTCAGCCGGGCGGGAAGTCGAGGATCGCCGGGACCTCCCACGCGTCGATGCGGTCGAGGATGTCGTCGAGTTCGTCGAGGATCCGCTGATCGCGGTGGCGGGCGGCGACACCGCGCTCGTAGTAATCGGAATCCAGTACGCCGACCGCAGCGCGGGCCGGCTCGGGTAGCACCAGGCCCAGGGTGATCGCGGCGATCGTCTCGGCAGGCAGCGGGTCGAGTTCGCCGATGTAGCCGGCGGCGATGCCGCGGGCGTCGAAGTCGGTGAGGTAGGGCTGATCGGCGAAGTGCTCGAGTAGCTCCGGTTCGGGCCCGTGGTCGGTGTCGGTGAGGATGCGCTCGGCGATGAGATGCCCTCGGGGGTCGGGGGCGTGGGCCAGGACGGCGTGCCAGCGCCGGAACACCGTGACCGGGCAGGTCTGCGGGTCGCCGGTGGCGGGGAGTTCGACCAGAGGTTGGGCGCCGACGGTGACCGCGGTGTCGGTGACCCGGATATCGCGCTGGATGAGGGCGGCGATCTGGGCCCAGCGCAGCCCGGAGGTACCCAGCAGCACGATCACCGCGTCGCGGCGACCGCGCAGGCCTTCGGGCCAGCCGGTGACGGGCAGCTGGGGCAGCAGGGCATCGGCGCGGGCGCGGGAAGCGTCGAGTCGGGCGCCGCGATCGGGGTTGAGGGCGCGGCGGATCGCTTCGGCCTCGCCCGGGACCGGCGTGCGTTCACACCGGTGGGCTTCGTTGATGGCGGTCACCCGGCCGCGGCGGGTCGCCAGGGTGCCACCGACCTCCTCGAGGTAGGCGAGCACCGCGGAGGCAGGGAACCCGCCGCCGGGTAGCTCGGCGATCTCGGCGGCCGCCGCCCAGCGCCAGAATTCTCGCCACTCGCGGGCCTGTTCACCGGTGAGCCCTGGGATGCGGCTCGGCATGCGTCGGTGGTCGAGCAGCGCAGCCTGCGGGGTCTGGTCATGGAGTTCGTTCATCACCTGTCCCGTCTCTGTCCCGTCGCCACCATTGTGGTCCGGCTATCCGGAGCGGCCGCAGGTACCACGGCCGGATTGCACCTACGCGCACACCGTGGGGCGCTATGGTGGTTACGGCCGCTGCGCTGGCCGGAATCTGCGCCGAATCGCCCACGCCGATCGGCATGGCGGACAAGGGTCTGCGACTCGCGCAACCACTATCCGGTGTCTCCTTCGTCTGATGTGGTCGGGGCGCGGCTCGTGGGGCCCGGCCCGGAACAGGATCGATATGACGAGGGACAAGCAGCGCAAGCAGGCCGCCCGGCAGTATCGGGATGACCGCGGTGTCCGCTACCGCCGCGCGATGCGAGAACTGGGTCAGCGAAGCGAGCCGGTCCGCGGGGAAGGCGGTTCCAGTGGCGGGTGCGCGTTGGTGCGGCAGACCGTCGACGAGGTAGAGCATCAGGTGGCAGCGTTACAGCACATCCCGGCGAAACCGGTCGATCATCGCGCTGACCACCTGGGTCGATGCCTGAGCCACCCCATGTACGCCGCGGCGGTCGACCTCGCCCTCCTCTCGGCCGTCCATGTCGGCGCGGCCGCGGGGTTGGGCGTGGTCGATGAGGTATCGGTGTATCACGCCGGCCAAGTCGTCGGCCATCTCACGCGGGCTTCGGCGGTGACGCGGGACGCGCCGGCGCAGAGGGTCTGCGAGGCCCGCCGGCATGCGGTGGGACTGCTGGAGGTGACCCGGGTGGCGATGGTCGCATCGTGTGAGCTGGCTGCGCAGGTGCGTATGGCGCGTAACGAGTGGTATTGCGAGGTCAGTGGGGGTTCGCAGGCGTGCACGGCCGGGGCCCGGGATCTGCGGTTGCAGGTCCGCGACCCCCACAGTGGGCGCGTGGTGGAGATGCCGGCGGGCTGCGTGGGCCATATCGCCGAGGAGATCGTGACCTGGACCGGCGTTCCCGACATCGAGATCGAGGTGGCCGGCCCGGCTCCGGCCGTGGTCGACCTCGCCCGCCAGCATGCGGCGGGTCTGCGTGAGACCGAGCATTGGTTGTTCGGACCGCTGTGGTGGGAGAAACAGCGGACGCTGGCTCCACCCTCTCCGCACGCGCTATTTGGCCCCGGAATCCTGAAGCCGGCCCAGGCCGCAAGGTAGCGGTTGTGTCGTTCGGCGAGTCGCCGACAGCGCCGCGACCCGACCTGCGGATTTAAGGCTCCCCAGCCCGGACATCCGGGCCGAACAGGCCCGGCCGATCTCCGGTGGCAAGCCAGTGCACGCCGGCGCGGTAGCGACTTGTGCGGCCAGCGCCGGAAGCAACTCAGTTCAGGCTGGCTTTGGCTTCCCGAAGGTTCTGGGTGCGCCAGAGTTGATCCTCGATGTCGAGGCCGCGCAGCGTTCGTTTACCTGTTTCAACCACGGCCGCCCGCAGCTCGGCGACTATCCGTCGACGAGCCAGGTCGACCAGGCTGGCAGTGATGATGAGATGGCCCTCTGGGTTATGGGTGCCGGTGGGACCGTGATGGGTCGATGACCTCGATCGGGTCGAGCTTGCCCGCGGGGGTATCGGCGTCGAGGTCTACGGGGTTGTTCATGTCGCTCACCACTATCCGGAAACCGGGTGGATACGGCGTAGCCCGCTGGTAGGGGGCAACTTCGTCGGATTTGCCGCCATTTTTACCCGGGCCGGCGCGGAGCGCCACCGCATCAGAGTCGACATGGTGCCTTCAGACGTATCTGAGGGAAAAAACGTAAATACGTAAAAATGCTCGATGTCACGAAATTGCCCGCGCTGCAAGGCTGCGCCGCGCCCGCTGGATCGGGGTTGACCAGCGTAAACCAGGGGCTTGCGGCAATTGCACTGCTGCACTACACTTCTGGGTCGTTCGGGCATTCTTGTGCCCATCTTGGCTCCAGCAACCGTGCTGGAGCCTTTTTCGTTCGCATGTGACAGGCCTCCGGCGGTTCGTCGGGGGCCTTTCGTCGTCTCTGGAGGTGTCGTGTCGACTGTTGTCGCTTTCCCGGTCCAACTCACCACGTGGACTGCATTCTGGATGCAACTGCCGGTGCTGGCCCTGATCGCCGCGGTGGTGATCGTGGCCCTCACCGCGCTGCGGAAGGCCAGGGCAGAGGACGTCCCGAAGATATTCGATGCCTTTGCGCTCGGGTTCGGGCGACGCCTCGACCCGATGCCACCTGCCCGGCAGCAGACGCGGCCAGAGGTGACCGTGAGCGAGGAGGAACCGCGATGATCCGTCCGTCGTACTCGCACGATCCGGTAGGTGACTATGTCGCTAACGGTTTTCTGCCTGCCGATATCAAGCAGGCCATCAACGATTTACCGGCCCGGCAGAGGGATCTGCTCCTGTACATCATCGACAATCTCAGAGAAGACCGAAACGACCGCGAGGAATGGGTGATCAGCAGGATCTCCGGATGGATTCGTTTGAATCCGGTCCACCGCGAACGCCTCCTGGCCTATCTCGGCGGCCGGGCTCCGGAAGGGCTGTGCCTGTGGTGCGGCCGCGAGCTCGAGCCTCGCGAACCCGGCAAGGCCGGAAGGCCCGCCAAGTATTGCGATCCGAATCACCGCCAACGCGCGTGCCGAGCACGCCGATCCGTCCGTGCCAGCTCGTAGCCGGCACCTCCTTCACACGAGGTGCGGACAGTAATCGCCGAAAAACATAAACCAGGGGCCTGCGCCGAATCGCCTGTGTCCGGGCAAGGACAACATTGCCGCAGTCCGTTGGTCCGACTGGCAGCCGGGCGAACGCGCCCGAGCGGGGGCATCGTCGTGTTCCGAACACCACCGAAGGTCGTGGTCGGACCGGCACCTCCCCTGTAACGGGTCGGCGGTGCGGGGCCGAGACATCGGCATGGAGAGTTCACCCACGGCTGCTCAGCCGTCGCCCCTTCGCGAGGTTGAGCATCCAGACTTGGCTGCTATGCTCGTGCACTTTGTCGCGCGCGGCAGGCCACCGGGCCCTGATGTGCCCGAGTACATCAGGGCGATGAGTGCCGAACAGCGGTTGGAATCGATCCTTTCCCAGGGCAGCATCTGCCCGTTTCCCACCTTCACGGGTCATCCGGCGGTGTGCATGACAGAGTGCTCGTGGTCTGGGCTGGAGTTTCTGATCGGCAGGCGCGGTTACCAGCCGTGGGGATTGATGTTCGACCGGCAAGCAGTGTTCGCCGCTGGTGGCGGTCCGGTCTGGTACGTCCGTGACGATGTCATGGATGAGTTGCCGCCCACATCGCGGTTGCGTCAGTGGGTGGTGCGGTTGGGTGAGAGGTCCGACTGGCTGGAGGAGCGGGAGTGGCGCGTTCCCCGCGACGCGCGCGTCGATGGAACAGTGCCACCGATTCTCTTGACAGGACTCGGACTGTTCGGGGTGATTGTTGGCGACCCGAAATGGTGGTGCCCGATTCCCGCTCGCGATTTGATCGGCGACGAACCCCCCTGGGTCGAACAGTACGACGACGCATTGCGCGGACTGGACAAGTACTGGTGGGATCCGAGTCGGCGAGCGTTGGTTCAGGTGTAGAGGCTCACGTCACGCAGAAGGCGCGGTTTATCTATGGGGTGCACGGCCGGCTCCGGCCGGCTGCCGGTGAATTCGGGCAGGTACTTGTACAGCGTGGTCCGCGAGACCCCCAGCAGCCGCGCGATCGAGGACACCGACTCGTCCAGGCGGGTGAGCAGCGCCCGGGCCTGCCGGATCTGCTCGTCGCTCATGGCCGGTGGCTGGCCGGGGCGTTGCCCGCGGCCTGGGCCGCGGCCAGGCCTTCGTGGGTGCCGTCGACGATCAGCTCGCGGATGAACTCGGCCAGCGCGGCGAAGACGTGGGACACCAGGCGACCACCGGGGGTGGTGGTGTCGAGGGCTTCGTGTAGGGACCGGAACCCGATACCGCGGCGCCGCAGATGGGCCACGATCGAGAACAGGTCCTGCAGGCTGCGGCCGAGCCGGTCCAGCGAGGCGACCACGAGGGTGTCGCCGGCACGCATGTAGTCCAGGCACGCCGATAGCTGTTCGCGCTCGGTGTCCTTGCCGGTCTTCTTGTCGGCGAACACCTTCGTGCAACCCGGCCGCCTTCAACGCCCGTGTCTGCCGATCCAGATTCTGGTCCCGGGTCGAGACGCGGGCGTACCCGATCAGCGCCACTCCCCCGCCGATCGGGTCCAGGGCATCGCCGTCGAGGGCAAGCGGTTCGAGCGCATCGGTGTCCGTCATCCGAAGATCAATTTATGAACAGTGTAATCGGGGGTTCGCGACCAGACGGGACGGTGTCTCAGGAAATTGGGTGTAGCGCTGTCGCTTGGTGAACCGATTACGCAGGAGTGCAGTAGGCAAGCGTTCTGCTGCGGTTATTGGTCTTTCGACGAGAGATGGGGTTGCGTGGACGAGATTGTGTTGGCCGCCGGCGAGGCGTTGGCCATAGCGATGACCACCGAGGGGTGGGAGTTGATCAAGAATTCGGTGGTGGGGTGGTGGCAACGGTTCCGTCCCGAAGACGCCGAGCAAGTGGGTTCGGATCTGGACCAGCTGCGTGAGGACGCGGTTGCGGCTCAAGCTGACGGCGATACAGCGATGCAGCAGGCATTGGTGTCGGACTGGCGGTTGCGGCTGCATCGCTTGGTCAACGGCAACCCCGAGGTGCGAGAAGAGTTGAAGCGCCTGCTCGACGACGAGCTCGTCCCCGCCCTAACCGATCGTGATCAGCAGCAGGTGCAGTCGCTCGTGCAGAAAACCAGCGTCGTCGGCTCAAACAACACCACAGCAGTCGCAGGACGCGATCTGAACTTCGGGTCTTCCACGCCTTCGGCATGACAGACACCCCGCCACCGCTGAGCCCGATCCCTCACCAGCGGAGTACGCAGCAGGTCGAGGTCTCGGGCCATGACAACACCACGGTCGTTGCGTGGGGTGATGTCTACTACATCCAGGTTGGGTCCGGACTCAACCATTTCCTCGGCTCTGTCGGGTCCATCGGCCGCGACGAGTACCTACAGGCGTTGTACCGATCTTCGGCCGCCCGGCGTCAGCAGCGGCGTAGTGGCGCGACGTTGACCGCCCAGCAAGTCGATCGATCACTGGCAGTCCCTGTCAACCTTCCCGCCCAACTTTCGGACTTTCCCGCCGGGCAGGTCCGAGCCTTGATAGGTCCGTTGGGGTCTGGAAAGTCCGATATAGCCGAGCAGTGGCATCGCGAAACTATCGATCACGCGCTCCGCGACCCGAGTTCGCGCGTGCCGGTGTGGGTCGATACAAAGTACCTCGATGGCCTGCTCGGAGATCGTATAGTCAGCCACACCGGACTTGCGGCGCTGCGCGACTACGGCGCCGACGTGGTGGTCGACGGGCTCGATGAGCGCAGTGATCAAGCCGCGGGGATCAGCGAGCAGGCGATCCAGTTTGTAGCGCAATGGCCCAAATCCCGCGTTCTGCTGACATCCCGTGCCGGCGATACGATTACTGAATCCCAGCAGGTGAAGGTCTCCCCGTTGACCTCTGGCGAGGCAGAGCAGCTGATGCGTGTTGTTGCTGGCCATGCGGTGGGCCCGCTCAACGACCAGCTCGCCGAAGCGGTGCAACGGCCGCTGTTCGCGCTGCTTGTCGCTCGCCACGCCACGGACCCGTCAGGTGTAACGGGTCTACCCGAACTGATCGACCGCGTAGTCGACAAGGTCGTCGGCGACCTCGGATACGATCTCTTCCCCCACTGGCAGAAGCTGGCCGTGGAGACAATCCGCACTGGCAAGCCTGTAGATCCCGCTCGGTTTACAACGACCGATATCGCCGTTCGCATCCGTGCTTCCCCTCTGGTCACTTCGGATGGCCGCCGCTGCGCCTTCTCGCTGGCCACCTTCGAACAGTGGTTCGCGGCCAAAGCACTGCTCGAAGGTATTACCGATATTGAAGAAGCACTCGGATCGCTGCAGATGTTCGATCGATGGAAGTACGTCCTGGCGCTGGTGCTGGCTTCGGGCGAGCCCACTCGAGCCGACCCGCTGCTCGCCGCCGTGGCCCGATGGAATCCTGGCGCTTTGGCATGGCTGATCCGCGAGAGTCGTACTGGGGGGCTCACCCACCCACACCCCGCGTTCGGACCGGAGGACTGGGAGACGATCGGCCACAGGCTGCGAGAGGCCGCTATCGCGATGTTGGAAGGCCTGGGCCCTCTGGCCAAAGCAACCTTTCCTGTTCAGGCTGGCGGAGCATCGGATCTAAACGGAATAAGTCTTGCCGTGGCCGTTCACGAACCCCGTTTGACTCTGGCATGGTTGGTCAGCGACGAGGTTCCATCCGAGCCGCTTCCTCCCGTAACGACGCTGCCCTTGGCCAGTGCTTACGGAGAGAGAAGCGTTTATCTACGAACGGAACCCGTCACGACCGGTGTGAACTGGGTCTGGGAAGTCATGCAACGCCACCTCGCCGAAGACCTCAACAAGGGCTTGGGGCGACTCATAGATACTGTAGCGACCCAAGTTCCGGGGGTGGTGCGAGACGAATACCTCGATATGGCTCGCCAACGATTCGCGCCTCCAGCTTGGGCGGATGAAAGCAGCACCGACGCTCTTCCCGCGATGTACCCGCCGCCGGACGTCCCTGGCGACTTCTCCAACCCCTGGGGGACTTACACGCCGGACCGAATCAAGCAGCGTGTACAGCAGATCGCCGAGGCGGCCTTGTCGTGCTATCGCCAACTATGCGAGAACCTGGCCCCACACTTCGGGGATACCTTGGGGCATCGAGCCCTGATGCCCGTCCAATTCTTCGGCAACATCAGCTACCACCCCAACGCTGACCGCGGGCCGTTCGCCTTCCCCGGCCCCCCGGAACCTTCCCTGAAGTGGCTGCTCAAGCCTACCGGTGCTATACATCCCGACGGCCGTCGAATCGGTACTGACAGCGTATCGCTGACCTTGAACGATCCTCAGCGAAGCCAAGAGATCGAAGACGAAAAAGACACCCTCTCCAGCGCCCACTACACGTATTTCGAGACACAGCCAGCCATCCAGCCCTACGCTCCTAGCTTCGTCATGTATGGCGGTCGGTTCGATCTTCTGGGCGTAAGGCCCGCGACCACACTCGCACTGATGTTGCTCTGGAAAGACCTGAAGAAACTTCAATGGGTGACCGATAGCAACCCGCCCCGTTTGACCTGAACGCAAGTAGCCAAGTCTCGAAACCTTGGTTTTGAGATGGGGCCCGGAAGCGGCTCGGGGCACGCTATGCGGCGCGTCGACCGGCGGGCTCGGCGTCCGGGGTGTAGGGCTGTTCACCGGGTGTTCGCTTGCGTCACGACATAGATGATTGTCAATATCGATGTATGTCTAATCCACAACTGCCGATAGAACCGGTCGAGGCCTGTAACCCCGCGCCCCGGGTACGTGAACCCCTGACCGCAGACGCGGCGGTGGAGTTGGCGGCGGTGTTCAAGGCGCTGTCGGACCCGGTCCGGCTGCGGCTGCTCAGCTCGATCGCCTCCCGCGCCGGGCAGGAGGCGTGCGTGTGCGATCTATCCGAGGGCATCGACCTCACCCAGCCGACCATCTCCCACCACCTGAAAGTCCTGCGCTCCGCTGGGCTGCTGACCAGCGAGCGCCGTGCGTCCTGGGTGTACTACCGGGTCGTGCCGGAGGCGTTGCAGCGGGTCTCCGATGCTCTGCTGCTGGAAAGCGGCGTGGCCGCCGAGGTGAACGCGTGAGCGCCACCGACACCACCGGCGCCGTCGAGCAGGGTGTGGTGGGCAAGCTCTCGACGCTGGATCGGCTCCTGCCGATATGGATCGGTGTCGCCATGGCCGCCGGTCTGCTGCTCGGTTGGTTGATTCCCGGGCTCGGTGACAGCTTGGCAGCGGTGGAGATCGATGGGATCTCGCTGCCGATCGCGATCGGGCTGCTGATCATGATGTATCCGGTGCTGGCCAAGGTCCGCTACGACCGCCTCGGCACCGTCACCGGCGATCGCCGGCTGCTGGTCGGGTCGCTGGTGTTGAACTGGCTGCTCGGGCCGGCGCTGATGTTCGCCCTGGCCTGGCTACTGCTTCCCGACCTCCCGGAGTACCGGACCGGGTTGATCATTGTCGGCCTGGCCCGCTGCATCGCGATGGTCATCATCTGGAACGACCTCGCCTGCGGTGACCGGGAGGCCGCCGCCGTGCTGGTGGCCTTGAACTCGATCTTCCAGGTGCTCATGTTCGCCGTTCTGGGCTGGTTCTACCTCTTCGTCCTGCCGGGATGGCTCGGGCTGGAACAGACCACCATCGACACCTCCCCGTGGCAGATCGCTGAATCGGTGCTGATCTTCCTCGGGATCCCGCTGCTGGCGGGCTATCTGACCCGCCGGTTCGGGGAACGCGCAAAAAGCCGCGAATGGTACGAGTCCACGCTGATCCCGCGGATCGGGCCGTGGGCGCTGTACGGGCTGCTGTTCACCATCGTCGTGCTGTTCGCCCTGCAAGGTGACCGCATCACCTCCCAACCCCTCGATATCGCCCGGATCGCGGTCCCGCTGCTCGCGTACTTCGCGATCATGTGGGGCGGGGGCTATCTGCTCGGCGCCGTCATGGGCCTGGGTTACGAGCGGACCACCACGCTGGCGTTCACGGCGGCGGGCAACAATTTCGAGCTCGCCATCGCGGTGGCGATCGCCACCTACGGCGCCACCTCCGGCCAAGCCCTCGCCGGGGTCGTGGGCCCGTTGATCGAGGTCCCGGTGCTGGTTGCCCTGGTATATGTATCGCTGGCCCTGCGTAACCGGTTCCGCACCCCGACCACCGCGGCCGAGGCGGGTTCGCGGTGACCACTGTGTTGTTCGTGTGCGTGCGCAACAGCGGTAAATCGCAGAGGGCGGCCGGGCCGATGGGCCAGGCCGCCGGCGGCCGGGTCGTCGCGTTGTCGGCGGGCACCGATCCGGGTACGAAGCTCAACGCGTTGTCGGTGGCCGCCCTCGCCGAGGTCGGAGCCGATATCGCGGGCGAATCCCCGAGCCGGTGGATCCGCTGCTGCACACCGTGGACCTGGTGGTCGTCCTCGGCCGCGAAGCCGACCTCGACGCTCCGCCCGGTGTGCGGGTGCGTCGGTGGGAGACCGACGAACCCGCGCAGCGCGGGATCGAGGGGATCGCGCGGATGCGGTTGGTCCGCGACGATATCGCTGCCCGTGTCCGCGCCCTGCTCACCGAACTCGACGTCCCCACCGTGTGAAAGGCCCTGTCGTGACCGATAAGCCGAGTGTGTTGTTCGTCTGTGTCCACAACGCCGGGCGCTCCCAGATGGCCGCCGGGTTCCTGCATCATCTCGCCGATGGCGCGATCGAGGTTCGCTCCGCGGGTAGCGCGCCCGCCGAGCGTCTGAACCCTGCCGTGGTCGAGGCGATGGCCGAGATCGGGATCGACATCACCGCCCAGACCCCGAAGATCCTCACCCCCGACGCAGTGCAGTCCTCGGATGTGGTGATCACCATGGGCTGCGGTGATACCTGCCCGGTGTTCCCCGGCATCAGCTACCGCGACTGGGACCTGGAAGACCCTGCCGGCAAAGGCGTGGACGCGGTCCGCCCGATCCGCGACGAGATCCGCGCCCGGGTGCAGGCACTCATCGCCGAGTTGCTACCCGCCCACGCCTGAACCCGGGAGCAGGGCCTGGGCCAAGATTGCGGGGTCGACGTGATGGCCTTGGCCCGGCAGGGTTTTGCGTGCCGGGTCCGGGAGTGCTTCGGTGAGCAGGTCGGCGGCGTCGAGGATGTAGTCGGCGCTGGTGGTGCCGGTGATCACCGTGGTCGGTGCGGTGATCGCGGTGTAGCGGCCCATATCGGGATCCAGACCGGCCAGGACCCGCAGCGTGGCGGCCAGGGTCGGGGCCTGGGCGACCTTGTGCCACCACAACGGATCGGCGCGCAGCGCAGCCAGCTCGGCCGGGGAGAACCCACCCGATACCGCGGAAGCAGTCAGGATCAGGCGCTCATACTCCCCGCCCGCGATCGCCGCATCCACCACCGCGAGATCCGGGATCGGGTAGGTGACCGGCAAAGGTGGCTCATAGACCGCCAGCCGCGGCACCCGATCCGGTGCGCACAGCGCGGTTTCCAAGGCCAGGACCGCGCCGAAGGAGTAGCCGAACACCACCTCGACGGGGCCGACCGCGTCGATCACCGCGGTGAGGTCGGCGACCTCGTGCGCGATATCCGGCGGTGACTGCGGGGCCCCGGAGGTGCCGTGACCGCGGCAATTCACTGCGACCACCGTGTAGTACTCGGCGAGGTGGCCGGCCAACCCCAGCATGCTCACCGCGCTACCCAGCCCACCGTGCACCGCCACCAGCACCGGCCCGGAACCCCGGACCAGGTAGGTGATCGGGGTGCCGTCGGCCGACAGCACGCGCCCGCCGCGGACCAGCCCCCGCGCGACCGTGTCCACCGAGGCGTTGGTCATCGCGCGTGCTCCCGCTGCTGTGCCGTCGCCGGCCGTAGCCGCCGCACCAGATATGCCGCGTCCCGGCCGACCCCGCGCAGCGAGTTCGACGACGGGGTGCGCTGCCACTCCAACCCGAGGAACCCCAACCCCGGATGGGTGAGCGACAGGCCCTGGCGCTGCCGCGGGACCCCGGTCTCGGTCAGCGCCCCGGTACCGGTGAGATAGGCCAGGTGCGGGCGGTAACCGGTGGCGAAGATGACCGCATCCACCAGGGTGCGGGTGCCGTCGGGCCACACCACACCCTCCGGTGTGAACGCGGTGAACATCTCCCGCCGCTGCGGTCGACCGCCGGCCAGGGCGGCGCGGTAGCGGCCGTCGTCGAGCACCGGCTGCGTCGGCGCCTGTTTCACGATCCGGCCCAAGGGGACGGCATCGAACCCGGTGACGGTGAACCAGAAATGCACATCCCGGCCCAGCGGCCGCTGCGGCACGAACTTCACCGGCGCCCTACTGGCCAGCACCACTTCGGCGTGCTCTGCGAGCTCGGCAGCGATCTGCACCGCCGAGTTCCCCGCGCCCACCACGACCACTCGCCGGCCGGCGAACTCGGCCGGGTTGCGGTATCGGCCGGCATGCAGGATCCGGCCCCCGAACTCGTCTCGCCCGGGAACGGCGGGCAGGAATGGAGAATTGAACGACCCGGTCGCCGTGACCACCCGCGGCGCGGTGAACACCGCACCCGAGCCGGTGGTGACCGCGAATCCCTCACCGTCGGTAGAGGCGACGGTCTCGACGGCAGCGCTGGTGTGGATGTCGGCGTCCAGGGCGGCGGCGTAGGTGCGCAGGTAGTCGATCACTTCATCGCGGTGGGGATACCGGTCCGGATCCCCAGGAAACCGGCGCCCGGGGAGGGCACTGTAGCGGGCCGGGGAGAACAGGGTCAGGCTGTCGTAATAGCGCGGCCAGGATCCCACCGGCTCAGGCCCGGCTTCCAGGACCGCGGTGTTCAGGCCCGTGGCGGTGAGGTGGTAGGCGGCGGCCAGGCCGGATTGGCCACCGCCGATGACCACCGCGTCGTATGCGTGTTCGGTTGTCACAAGGTCTCTTTCTTCGAACTATCGACCCTGGTCAGGGTCGCGGTGAGCGCGGCGACGGCAGCGACCGCACCGAGGACGAGGTAGGCGTGGGCGTAGCTGCCAGTCCACGCCGACAGCACCGTGCCCGCCCACGGCGCCAGCGCGGACACGATCACCACCGGTGCCGACAGCAGGCCGTTCAAACGGCCGTAGTGGGTGGCGCCCCACCGGTCGGTGATCGCGGTGGCCTGGATCAGGGTGAAGATCCCGCGCACCAGCCCGGCGCCGATCGCGACCGCGATCAACACGATCCCCGCCGACACCACCCCCAGCAGCGCGGTCGAGACCGCGAGCGCGGCCAGGACCAGTACAGTGCGGGCGGTGACACCGGTGTGCCGGGCCAACGCGGGGTAGCCGATGCGGCCCAACACCTGGCCGGCGCCGCCGAGCCCGAGCGCGGTCGCGGCCAACCCGGTGCTGAACCCCTGCTCCTGCAGCAGGGCAACCAGGTTGAAGATGCCGGCGAAGCTCGCGAACGCCGCCAGACACAAGGTCACCACCAGCGCGGCGAACCGCGGGCTGCGTGCGATCCGAGTGTGATCGGCATGCGCCGCGATCGCCGGGGCCGGTGGGTCCGGCCATGCCGCCCGCAACCCGAACCAATGCGCCGGCACCGTCACCACCGCGAGCACCGCAGCAAGGATCAGATAGGTGGCACGCCAATCGGAGTGCGTATCCAAAGCGGCGGTCAGCGGCGCGAACACCGTGGACGCCAACCCACCGGCCAGGGTGAGGATCATCAGCGCGGTCACGCTCTGCAACCCCCACCAGCGGGTCAACGCCGCGAACGCCGGCGGATACAACACCGCCCCCATCGCCACACCCGCCGCCAACCAACCGAGATAGAACACCGGCAGGTTCGGCGCGGCCGCGATCGCGACCAGCGCGGCCACCCCGAGAACCGATCCGGCGGTCATCACCCGCCGCGGGCCCGTCCGGTCCAGAAGCGCACCGACCGGGATCCCGGTGAGCGCGGTCGCGAGCTGACCGAGGGAGAACGCGGCGGTGATCACCGTTGCCGACCACCCCGTCTCGCGGGTGATCGACACCGAGAGCACCGGAAACGCGTAATACAGAATCCCCCAACCAGATATCTGGGTCAGGCACAGCACCGCCAACACCCGGCGGCGCCCCGCCCGCGACAACTCACCTACCGCTGCCGCGGGCGCGGTCTCCACATCGGTCACGCCGAGACCTGGGCTCTACCGGGCGACAGCGGCCGGCGCGCAGCACGCCACCGTCGACTCCGTCCCGGACTCCTCGGGCGCGGCCTCGCCGCGGCCGGCGGTGCCGCAGCACGCCTGCACCGCCTCCGCGTCGTCCTTGCCGGCGAACCGAGGTTCGGTGCCGAAGTGCTCGGTATCCGCGAGGACGGTGTAGACCTCCCACCGCTCTTTGTTCGGGCCGGTCACCCACACCTTGTCCTGGGTCGCGAAGCAACAGGTCGTCGCGATCTGCTCCTCGGTGAACAACCCCGCCTCCGACAGCCGGGCGATCTCGGCGTGTACCTTCTGCGAGGACTCCACCTCGACACCGAGGTGGTTCACGCTGCCGCCATGACCGGGATTCTCGATGAGCACCAGCTTCAACGGCGGCTCGGCGACCGCGAAATTCGCATAGCCGGGCTTGCGCTTCGCGGGTTGAACACCGAACAGGGTCGAGTAGAACTCGACGGCCTGCTCCAGATCGTCGACGTTGAGTGCGAGCTGAACACGTGACATGATAACCACCACCTGTGTGACATATATCGAAGGATTGACGGCGCCCAGTCTGCCACCTTTTCGACATAAGTCAACATCGTAGGTAGGATGGATTTCATGCCCAAAGCGCTGCCCGTCATCGACATGACAACCCCGCTCTGCTGCCCGCCCGTGGCGGCCGGCCCGGTCGACGACGAGGCCGCCCTGCACGTCGCGCTCCGATTGAAAGCGCTGGCCGATCCGGTCCGGGTCAAACTCATGTCCCTGCTGCTGGCCAACCCGGAAACCGGATGCAACGGCGGCGAACTCGCCGACACGGTCGGACTCTCCGAATCCACGGTCAGCCACCACCTCGGCCAACTCCGCAAAGCCGGACTCGTCACCTCCGAACGCCACGGCATGAACGTCATCCACCGCGCCCACCGCGACGCCCTCGCCGCACTCTGCCTCGTCCTCGACCCCAACTGCTGCCGCTGACACCCGGCCCGCCCTTCGGTCCAGAAACCGCACCTGACCGGGGGTAAGCGCCGCCCGGGAGACGTCCCTATGTCTCAAAACATCGGTAATGAGACACTCTGGTGACAGGCTCGCTCGAGGCGAAGACTGGGCAGAAGGACAATCGGAAGGAGGGCGTCATGTCCAAGTCTGGCGGCAAGAGCGGTGGCGGGAAGATGACCGGCGCCGCCGCCTCTCGCATCCAGTCCGCGGCCGCGAAGAACCCGGGCAGCAGCTCGGCCAAGTCGGGGTTCGCTCCCCGCGCCCAGTCCAGCGCAGCCAAGAGCAGCGCAGACAAGGGCGGCGGGAACAAATAGCCGGTACAGACCCCCGCTCACGAGAGAGCCCCGGAGAATTCCGGGGCTCTCTCCTTCTTGACAGTGGCCTTTTGACCTGGTCGAGCCATTGTCGTTGTTTTCCGCGCGATTATTACCGGAACCCCTTCCTGCCGGGGTGGTCTGACTGATCCGAGGGCTAACACGACGGTGGCGAATGGGTCATCGCTTCCTCTCACGGCGACCTCAGCCGCTCGTCCAGGTCGGCCCCCTTGTCCTTTACGGGCTCGGCGGGCAGATGGTTCAGCCTGACCTGCCGATCCAGAGATTTCTTGCCCGGGAAACGATTATCCTGCATGACGTTGTCCTTCTGGGGCCACCTACCGTGGTCGAGCCCGCTGTGGTTGGTTCTCATCCCCGTCCTGGGGGTTGTCGGGTCAGGACTGATCGGTTGTCTTCGAGCCTGGCAGCAGCATCGTGATACACGAATGATCCTGCGTGCCGCACCTGCCGGTAGCCGAGTGATCAGTATCAACCGGTGCAGATCGTCGATCGCATCGCATGTGGTCGAAGTAGCAACCGCCCCAGTAATGGACGTGGTCACGCCAGCCGAGTCGATGCCACAGGAGACACCGCGGACATGACAGCAGCTTCCGATGACGAGAACATCTCGTCCATCAGGGACATCTACGCACGTGAGTATCAGAGCGTTCGTTCACATCTGAAGCTCGCGCTGCGCGGGAATGCTTCTCTCGCCGAGGACCTCACCCACGAAGTCTTCCTGGAACTGTGGCGCCTGCACGGCGACGCTCTCTCTGCGATGTCGCATACTCACGTGCGAGCGAAGCTGTTCATGACAGCGAACTCCCGCGTGATCGACATGTATCGCCGCAACCGCAAGGAGATCACGGTTCCCGATCCCACACACGAGACCGTGCAGGCTGCAGCGAGACCCCCAGCGGCGCCGGATCCCAGTGAACGCGTTCTGGCCGTCGATACGCTCGAAAGGTTCTGGCGGGTGCTGCGAGAAGACCTGACCGATAGAGAGTTTCAGGCCGCCTATCTCAGCTGGGCGGTAGGGATGAACGGTACGGAGGTCGCGGCCGCACTGAGGACGACACGGACGGTCGCCTACCAACTCAGGGACGCGGCACGCAAGAAGATCGAGGTGCTGGTCAACCGCGACCCGTACCACATCGTCTTCAAAGACGATGGCGACCTGGCCGCGAGTATCTCTTCGACGGGGGCACACACCGGAGGACACAAGTCATGAGCAACGACAGGGAGATCAACGAGGCTACCGAGTCGGTCACGGTGAACCAAGCGTTCGGGGAGCTGTATGCCTACCTCGTCGATACCGGCGACCGAGGTGATGCAGACGCCGGCTGGGCGCGACTGCATCACGCAATCGAGGATCAGCGCATCGCTGATAGCGCTGGTAGGGAGCCGTCAACCGAGGGAATGGGTGAATCGCAATGCACCCCGCCCGCAGATGGGCACGCCACGCACTTCGAAACTGTCGGGTCCGCCCGGAGCGACGAATCCGCGGTCCAGCCGAGGAAGCTGGATCATCTCGACGGCGCCACCGTGTACGCCGCCGGCCATATCGAACCGAAAGCCACGATGCCCGCACACTATCGGCTGTTACGGCAGGCCTGTGCCCAGCCGCGGCCGATCAGCGATGTTGCGGCCGAGCTCGGGTGGCCGCTGGCCTCGCTACGGGAACTGGTCGACGATATGGCCGACCTGGGGTTGGTGATCGTGTGTCCACGTGCTGTGTGGCCGGATGACCTGCCTTGGACAGCCTCGGACAGCGCCGGCAGCCACGCAGCGGCTGGCGCTACTTCCGGCGCACGGCTGGCGACGGACGCCACGACGTTCGCCAAGATCATCATCGCTGGGGGCGGCGGGACCGGCAAGACCGCTCTGATCTCCTCGTTGTCGCATCAGATGTACTACGTCGACGTGTCGGACATCGCCCCTACCTTCGGCGACCCTGCAGAGTCTTTGTCGGCGGACTCGCCGCGCGGTCGGCTGCAACTCGGCCGCATCAACTTGGCCAACGACCTCGCTCTGATTTTGTTCGCAGCGCCGAACTCTTGCATGCGGCATCGGATATACGACGAATGGGTGCAGGGCGCGATCGGCGCACTCGTACTGGTCGATCCCCAGCGCCTCGAGGACAGCTTCGACGCGATCGACTACTTCCAATCGCGCGACTTCCCGTTCGCGGTGGCGATCACCGAGTTCGATAGGGCAGACACCCAACCTATCGAGATCCTCCGCGAAGCCCTCCAACTCGATAAGGAGGTGCCGATCCTCTCGCTGAGCGCCCGACCATGGCACTCAGGCAGGCAAGCCTTGGTCACCCTCACCGAGTACGCACTGCACCGAGTCCGCTCCGAAGAGTCTGTAGATGAGGGTGACATCGCACAAACGCAGGCGCGAGTGCTTGTATCCCTGCAGGGACCAGGGAAGCAGTAGATCAGCCCCGGAACAGGGTTCATCCCCTGGCGGATACCGGACGCCAGGGGACGAACTTTACTTCGGGGTTGGTCTCTACCTGCCCAGGTCACTGTGGAGTTGTCTGCGGCCGGCGGAGACCCGGCCCGTGGGGTCCACGCTGTCGGTCCGGCAGTTCTGCATGTAGTAGGCCACGGGGTGGAGGCGATTCACGGTGCATCACCGGCGCCGGCGCTCTACAAACCGGCCTGGCCGTCGTCGAAGGATTGGTTCAGTCGTCGGTGGCTGCTGGTGTCAGCGCGGGGCTATCGCCCTCGACGGCCGCTGGGGGCGCTCTTGCCGTGGCTGGCTGATGCCGGTGAGCCCCCATAGCGTTTGGGGCTGGTTGTCCAGCCGGTCTTCCGGCAGTCCAGCAGAGGCGACGAAGTAGTAGGGGTCGCGTGCGGGGCGGTAGACGACCTCGAACCCGACGGCCTGGCCGGCGTCCAGTGCGGCGATGACCGAATCCGGGTCCACCAAGGTAGCGGCGTGATGGAACACCCACACCGGCCCGATGGGCAGCTCTCGACCCGCGATGGACACAGCGTAGGTTTCGTATCCGACGAGCACCGGTACCTCCGCCGTCGCCAGGGTGGCTCGAAGCTCTGGGGAATCCTCACCCGACAGGGGCAGGGTCACGCTGTCGACTTGCGGTGTCGCCACGATGCCACCTTCGATGACGATGCGGGCGACGCGGAGCGCGACGCGCTCGTGTGGTGACACCGAGTCGGGAAAGGCGAAGTACTGCTCGCAATGCTGTTGCACGATATCGAGGTCGGCGGCGAACTCCTCCAGTATGAGTTCGTCGCTGTCGGCTTCGTTATCGGCATGGTTGAGCACCGACAGCATGAAATTGCCTTCGATGAAGACCTCGATTTTGTGAGCGGTCCGGAGCTGGCGAGCCAGCCGGAGGACGTCGAGGACCACCCGCGGCCGCGCCCGGTGAATGTTGCGTGTGATCTGGGCCCGGGGCGCATCCGCATGGGCGCCGGGGGCTTCCGGGAACATGATCCGAGCTGTGAGGTGTTCGTCGTAGAACGCTGCTTCCAGGGCATACCCGTGCGTTCCGGTGCCGAAGTGGGTGATGCGGCCTTCGTGAGCTGCGATGATGGTGCCGTCCTCGCGGGAGAAACGCAGCTCCACGGGGCGTCCGACACCCGGTGCTGCCGATTCGCCTACTTCGAGGACCACATCACCTGATTCGAACTGGCGAGCGATATGCTCAGGGCCAGTGATCTCGATGCCGTTCACGGTCTCCGAGGGGAGCACCACGCGCTCTGCCGTACCGAACCTGACGCGGTCCTGGAATTGCTCGACCAGCTCCGCGTGCTGCGATCCGAATTGCCCGCGGACAGTAATGTATACCGGGTTCACGATGTGGGCGCGGCTGTGCTGTGCTCGCAGAATCTGAGACACGGTGTCGCCGTCTCGGTGGAAGTCGTAGGTCCAGTCCAGATCGGTTGAATCGACCAACCTGCCGAGGTTGGCAATTCGGGTGCCCAGATCGTCTGGGCCGAGGAGACTGTCGATCTCGCGGTTGAAGGTCTTCGCGTTCTCGAGCAGTTCTGTCGTCACGTTACGCTGCGCCCACCGGTCGACCTCGGGGAAGTCGACGAGCAGGTCATCGAGCCCGGTCCGGTCGATCACCCGCCAGCGTGGAGCCTCGGCCCCTTTCACGAGGCCCTTGACGAACGTCCGCTCGGTCGGCGTGAGATTATTCGGCACCACCAGGACCCATTCGTAAGGCTCCTCCTTGAGCACCTTGTTGTAGGAGCGCCTGATCTGCTCACGCCTCGTTTTCCGGAATCCACCGCTGAAGCCTTCCGGGAAGTACTTGAGCTGGAAGATGCGGAGCCGTTCACCTTGGCGTACTTCGAGGTCGATGCCGCCGTCGCCGCCGCGGCCATTGACAGGTATCACACTGTCTGCATCGCGATAACGCCGGGTGATCAGCACTTCGACGATCCGGTCGAACCGCTGCTGACCGAGCTGGTCCCAATTGATGCTCACCGCGCACCGTCCCATTCGCCTCTGGCGCCGAGCCGGACCACGTTCTCCGGGCCCGCGCGCGATGATCCAACAGTTACGTGTATTCCGAAACGACTACATGCCGGGCATTCCGAAGGTGCCATGATCATGGTCGTAATCGTTCGCCGGACTTCGGATATCACATCCTATTCGAACTCATGGCAGCGTCAGTAGCCCGATCTCGACCAGGTGAGCGACCTGGCGGGAACTCCCGGTGCGAATGTGGACTTCGGCTGCGGAGGTCACCTTGTCAGGGGTGACGTACCCCTTCGAAATCGCTTCAGTGAGCAGGTCACCCACGATTTCCGCGTAGGACCTGGCCATTTCCGGATCCGTTTTGCTCAGCTCAGAAATCCAGGTTTCGTACCTATCCATCTGGTAGGTGAGCATCTTCGCCGGCCACCGACAGAATCGGTAGGCCGAATCGGATGTCTGCATGTTGCCTGTGGCCATTCGCTCGAGCCCGGCCAGGGTAGCGGTCCGCGAACCGACATTCGCCAATGTCACTGCGGTTTTCGCATCGTTGTTGGCCCAGAACTCCTGAAGCTGTCACAAGCCGCAAAGTAGGACGCGCGGCACGGACCCGGTTCGTGGCCAGCCAAGGACCTCGCGGCCATCACGGGAGTCGACCCCGTCGCGGTACAGCGGGTCCTCGACGAGCTCACCGACGCAGGGGTTGCACGGCCGGAGTCCGGCGGACGGGATCAGGGTCGGGATATCTGACCGAAGGGCCGGGTATCGCCCCGTCGGGCCTTCTATCGTTGTGCCCATGTCGAATTCACGCGTCTACCTGACGAAGGCCGCATCAGATTCTCTGCCGGGAGCCGAGTTCTACGGTCTCGTCCGCGACCGACACGACTCGTCGGTCGCCCACTTCGAGGCGATCTCGGCAACCGTCTCCGACGATGACGGGTGGCTCATAGTGACCGTGCCGGACAAGGCAAAGAAAAGTCGGAGGGTCCTTCTTCCCCCGACCGCGGTTGCGGCCGTCGTGCGACTGTGAACGGGGTGCAGCGATGACGGTGGTGGCATCTCAATCCGGGCGGGCCGAGTGGCTGGCGAACGACGCGTACGACGCGCTGATGGAAACGATCAGGATATCGACCGAGGCGGTGGCGGACGGCACGCACATCGAGCCCGCCAAGGCCGCCGAACTGGTCCAGCGGTGGCACTGGGTAAACGGGCTCCAGCGCCAAGCCGAGATACATGCCCGGCTCGCGGGCCTCACCGACGAGGAGTCACCGTAGTATCCGCCGAAATCGGATGGACGGTTCAGTCGGAGTAGTGGGCGACCCGCCTGCCCTGAGTAATACATGTCGGTCTAAACACGATGATCGGCAGCATGGCCTCTGAATCGATCAGCCCCGCCGCCGACGAATCCAACGATGAGTCGGAGGATTACGAACCCAATCCCGACACCCTCCCGACCAGTTCGGATCCCAGCGGCCTGTGCCTGCGCTGCCACCGAACCAGCAACTTCACTACCGAGAACACGACAAATTTGCAGAAGCCGGGAGGCGGCCTGGGCAAACAGCAGGTGGCGGTTCTGAGATGCCACGGGTGCAACAGATGCAACATCGTCATCGAGGAGTACCGAACGTTCTACCTGCCGAGAGGCGAGTGGACTACCCGTTGGATTCCGTTGCATTGGTGGCCCACCCCCGGTGCCGCCGCCGATCTGGCCGACGTCACGGAGGGTGTGGCCAGCGCATAGCGGCGCTGCCCCACAGACCTAACCTCGTTGCGGCTGGTGACACGATCCTTACCGGCACCCCGCATACGAGGAAGAGGTCAAGGGCGTCAGCGTGGAGGCCCCGCACGCCGCGGTGGCGATGTTCCGCAACGCACTCGCTCACATCGTCCAGGACAAGGGCAGCGACGAGGCGAAGAAGAAGAACACCCTCAACCTGGCGACCCAGCAGATGGTCGACGACAAAACCCTCTGGGACTGCTTCAACGAGTGGGCGGCCCAGATCCGTCAGGTGGGCAATGCCGGAGCGCACCAGGAGAGCTGGGAGGAAATCCCGATCGAAGATGCCCAGGATCTGCAGAAGATCACGCTGGCGCTGATCGAGAATCTCTACATCCGCCCTGCCGAGCTCGCCCGCATGAAGAAACCGACGAAGCGCCCCAAGACTCCCTGACCGGCCGGATCCGAATCGCCTGGCCGCCGACAATTTGTGGCTATCGGCAGTCAGCCCCTTCTTCCCCGGACCCCGTGCACCCCCATTACGTACCTTGCCGCCCATGGATATGTGGCAAGCGATCGTGGTCGGTCTCGTCGTCGCGGCGACCACCGGCATTTTCAAACTTCTCTTCCCCTGGACGAAGAAGAACTGGGCACAGTGGCGGCGCCGGCGAGCGGTGGCATCCGCGGCCCGGAAGCAGCGGCGCCAGCGCGCACAGTACGACCGCGCCCTGGCGCAGAAGATCGCTACGGCCGAGGCCACCGGAGAACCCATTGCCGTCAGCCGCCGGGGGCACAGGCCGGTCGAGGTGACCTACAGCGACGGCAGCGTCCGGTATTTCTTCTGCAACCCGGAGGACTACAGGGCGGCGATAACGACCGGCGGATACGACCCGCGAACGTCCTACCTCCGCTCGTGCTCCCATTTCGCACAACCAGGGGGCCGAGGAACGTCGGCGCGACACCCGATCGCGCGGGAATCGGCGCTATAGAGTGGGCATAGACCAGGAAGGCCGACTGACCCCGTAAGGGGCCACATCTAAGCACTGCGCCCGCCGCATCAGGGTTTGGCCTTTTTCACGGTGGGGCCCTTTCCGTCAGTGGCCTTCTTGGACCCGGCTTGCTTGTTCGCGACCTTTTTGGCCGCACTCTTGGCTGTGGTCTTCTTCGCCGGGGCCTTCTTGGTAGTCGCCTTCTTCGCCCCAGACTTCTTGGTGGCGTCCTTGCTTCCGGGAGTTTTCTTAGACTTCCGAGGGTGCTCGGCTGATGGCTCGACCTGATGTTTGGCCGCCGCAGGCCGGCGCGGCACGGATGACTCCTCTCGATCCAGCTGCGCGTCTGGTTCCATAGCGGCTCGGTAAGCCGAACCGAGCCGCGCAGTCGGGTCTCGACCAATCATTGTGCCGCCCCAATTGGCGAAGGCGGTGTCGACGCCTACTCTCTGGTAAGCCGCGCCGAGATTGATCGTGGGCATGAGTTCAGAGGTGTATGCCTGCGCGAAGATGCTCTGCAGAGCTTGCACGGACCCTGCCGATTCCGCATAGCTCCGTATTGACGGGCCTATGGTGGCTGCGAGATTTGACCATGCTTCATCCCATGCCGGGCCGCGGATGGCGCCCATCGCCCAGTTCTGGACTGCTCCCATAGCCCGGGATTCGGCGTCGGCGCGCTTCCACCGTGCTCGCATCGGATCATCGGGCAATGCTTCGGCGGTCGTTACGACGAGTTGGGCGACGCTCCCATCGGGAAGAACGGTGAGGTCGCCGGAGAACCGCAGCCACTTGTCGTGCATTGTTCCTTCGCCGGCAAGTTCGGTGGTGTCGATATCGACCTGAGCGTCGATTTCGAATCGGGCTCTCCACCCACCAGGTCGGCCGGCCCGCGCACGCTCCTCGAAGTGCCAGTCCTCCCACTCGGGTTCCGTAGCTGTTGCCACCCGGCCCACCTTGACGTTGAGGTCCAGCGCCGCGGTGCGGGGATCCAAGGGAAGGTTGATGACCCTATTCATCAGGGCTTCAATGAGGCTGTCCTTGTCGAGCTGAGCGAGAAGGCGCTGGAATTCGTCCTCGCCGATGGGCTCGAACCTCGCACTGAGGTTACTTACCAGCCGAGGCATATTGGTCACATAGTGAACACGCTCAGCCAGCCCGCGGTCCGCCAGCTCGCTCGCGAGCGCAGGGTGAAACGGAACCGACCAGTTGTCCAGCTCGCGGGCCTCCAGGCCTGGCTCCCCGAAGTCCTTGTGGTTTTTGCTGACGAACCAGACCTCGGCGTCAGGATCCTCGGCTGCGATCGCGAGAAGCGTGTGCCAGATGAGGGTGTCCCGAAATCCGTCCTTGGACTTCTCGCTGTACTCGTTATACGGCGGCTGGCGGTAGATCGCACGTTTTGCGATGTCCATCCAGTCGATATCCTCCGGAGGAGAGGCGACGCTTATGCCAAGCTCCTCACAACGGTCCAGGAACCACTCCTCCAGCTGATCGATCTTCGCCCTGAGCATGTCGGCCAATTCCTGCTTGTGGCCACCGAGATCGAGCAAGTTCCCGATATTCAATGCCTGGACCTTCTTCAGCTCCTCCTCCCAACCCACGTGAAGGAGGTGCACAGCCTCATGGAGAGCTACTTCCGGCACGACGAGCTCAAGGTCCCACTCTTCCTGCCGGTCGAGCAGGGACTGCCAAGGGTTGAGCTCCAAGTTCGGTGAAGCGCGCAGGACATTGGCATCGACGACAACGATCAGGGACACAGTCCACCATTCTCGTCGAGGGCACCCAGCCGACGCGAACCGATTCGACGATGTCGAAAAACGAACGATTCTCGACACCCGGCAGCTGGTGCGGTTGGGCAAGAAGTTTGGATATGGTGGCCAGAGGTAGCTCACGCCGTTGGAACAAAGTGA
>NZ_BAGE01000121.1 GCF_000308675.1 Nocardia paucivorans NBRC 100373
CCCGACGCACCACCCGCTCCGGCGGCAGCACGGCCCCGGTCGCGCGGTCCACATTGTCGGTGACGTCGAGGAGCCCGGAGATGAAGGTGCGGTAGCACGAGATCCCTTCGGCCTGCAACGCCTGCCGATCCGCCATCGCGTCGCCCGTCGCCGCCGGAGGCTGTTTCACCACGAAACCACCCTTGGCGCCGACCGGCACGATCACCGCGTTCTTCACCGCCTGAGCCTTCACCAGACCCAAGATCTCGGTCCGGAAATCCTCCAACCGATCCGACCAGCGCAAACCACCCCGCGCCACCGCACCGAACCGCAGATGCACACCCTCCACCCGCGGCGAATACACGAAGATCTCATACCGCGGCCGCGGCTGCGGCAGCAGCGCGATGGCCTGCGAATCGAATTTGAACGACAGATGCGCCGGCGGGTTTCCGTCCGCATCGCGGCGGAAGTAGTTGGTGCGCAAGGTGGCCGAGATCAGCTCGAGCACCGCGCGCAGCACCCGGTCGGTCTCGAGGCCGACCACCGCATCGATTTCGGCGGTGAGCCGGCGGGAGGTCTCTTCCGCCCGTTCGGTCGCGGTCTCGGCCACCTCCGGATCGAAATACGCCTCGAACAGTTCGACGAAACCGCGCGACATCACCGGATTGGCCAACAGTACCCGGGTGATACCGGCGATACCGTAGGCGAAACCGGCCTGCTTCAGATATTTCGCATAGGCCCGCAGCATCACGATCTGCCGCCAGTGCAGTCCGGCGCGCAGAACCAGTTCGTTGAGTCCGTCCACCTCGGCCCGACCGAACCACATGGCCGCGACGGCATCCTGGAACCTGGCGGCGATACCCGCCCCGGCGGATGCCTCGTCGACACCCGTCCGGTTACCGACCACATCCCCGAGGTCGGCTTCCATATCGGCGTCCAGCGCGTCACGCAGCACCGTGGGCGGCACCCGCAACGCGAAATCGTAGATCCACCGCTGCCGACCGTCCGCCAGCACCAGCAGATACGGCCGCTCGTCGACGACCTCCACCCCGAGGCTGTGCAGGACGGGAAGCACCCGACTCAGCGAAACCCCTTCCCCGGCGACATAGAGGGCGAACCGCCACTCGCCGGCGGGTGCGTCCGAGTCCCGGTAGAGCACCGTATCGATATCGCCGTCGGCGAGCCGGTCCAGTCGGCGCAACTCGGCCAGCGCCCGGTCGGGTTCGAATTCCTGCTGGTAACTCGCCGGGAAGGCGGCCGCGTAGTCGGTGACCGCGCTGCGGGAAATTCCGGGAACTCCCGCGGCCGCGGCCACCAACCGGTCGGACCAGGAGCGCGTGGTGGCAAAGAGCAGCCCCTGGATGCGATCCCGGTTCTCGTCGGAGATATCCGCCGGTCCCGCCTCCGGGGACCGATAGACCGTGAAGTACACCACGGCGAGTTCGGATTCGGTGACCCGAGCGGAATAGCCGATCCGATCACCACCGAATTCGGCCAGCAGGATGTCCTGCATCCGCAACCGCACCTGACTCGAGTAGCGGTCGTTGGGCATGTAGACCAGGCAGTAGACCGCTCCGCTGCGCGCATCCTGGCGCAGGAACAACCGGATCTGTCGACGCAGCCCCAGGTTCATCACCGACGACACGGTCTCGAACAGCCGCCGCGCATCGGCGGAGAACAGCTCCGCGCGCGGGAAACTCTGCATCACCTCGAGCATGTTCTGCCCGGAGAACGAGTTCAGATCGAAACCCGCCCATTCGATCACCTGGTGCACGCGGCGCGCGATCACCGGAATGTCGAGGATGTTCTCGTGCAGCGCGGTCACCGCGAGTGTGCCCACGAAAACGTGCTCACCGCGAACATTCGCGACGGTGGCGCCCGCGGCGCCCGGCCCGCCCGCCTCGGTATCGGCGTACTCGGCGACACTCACGAAATACAGGTTCGACGAACCGGGAATCAGCGAATCCGCCGATCCGCTGATCAGCCGCAGCACCGGACGTTTCGCACCGAGAACGGGTACCTCGATCTCGGCCTTCGAACCGTCGCGCAGCACACCGAGCCCGGTGCCGGGCACCGGCCACAGGGCCAGTTCCGCGTCCGGTGTCGGTGCGGTCCGGCGCAGGCGGTAGTCGCTGTAGCCGAGCACGGTGAAGTGCCCATCGGCCAGCCAACGCAGCAGGTCGGCGCATTCGGCGATCTCGCTGTCGTCGCGCTGCGCGGCCGCGCGGTCGAGGCGTTTGGCCACGGTGACCAGCGCGCCGACCATGGCCGGAGTGTCCTCGTCGACCACACGCAATTCGTCGAGCAACTGCGGCAGATCCCGTTCCACCCGATCGAGTACCTCGTCGGTGACGGTCGGGGCCAGCTGCACATGAATCCACGACTCCGTCAGCACGCGGTGGCCGGATTCGGAGTCGTGATCGTCGCCGTCACGCGGCGCGATCTCCAGCAGCCGGCCCTGCTCGTCGCGCACCACATCGAAGACCGGGTGCACGACCTCGGACACGGTGGCACCCAACCGATTCAGCGTGGAGGTCACCGAATCGACCAGCAGCGGCATATCGTCATTGACTATCTGTAATGCGACACCGAGACCGCACCCGTCATTGGCGCGATAGACGCGGGTCGACACCGTCCCGGGTGCTCGGGTGGCGGCGAGTTCGAGATGGTAGTGGAGGATGTGTTCGGCTCGATCGGTGATCGTCAGCGTGGACGAATCCGAGTGGCTCCAGCGAAAGTACGCCGCCTCCAGATCGCTTGGCTCGTTCCGGAACCGCTGCTGCGAAACCGTGCCCTGTGTTGTCGTCACCGTGGATCCGCGCCTTCCCACATCCGTTTTTTCTCATCCCCCCGGGTTTTCCACCCCCGGCTTACTGTACGCGCTTAACGTGCCGCTGTATAGCGGTACGTTAAATGTGAGCAAACTCTATACGCGCGTCACCAGGTATCACCTCACCGACCGGACGGTACGTCATTGCTGTAGTAGACCCGACCGGACCAGAAAGGTCTGCGCCCCGGCACGATCGGTGAACGATCCGGTGTCCACACGCAATCCCGAGGCGGTATCGGCGAACAATACCGCCGACGACGCGCTGATGGCCGCGAACACCTCGCCGTCCGCGACAACGGTACCCCCCGCGGTCCGCCATTGTTGAATCGTTTGGGTAAGTTGCCCCGGCTGCACTCGCTGCACCTGGAACGTCAACGCCCGACCACCGGTGATCCCGCCGAAAAGCAATGGATCTCCCGCATCGATCACACAGCGTTCGATATTCGTTCCCTCGCCCTGCGACCGACAACTCGCGGTACGCAACGGACCCGGCAATGCCGCCGCACCACCGTCGTTCGCGCCGACCGGACCGAGCCCACCCGGACCGGTCATCGCCGTCGGCGGCGGCAGCGAACAGGACCGCATCATGAAAAAGACCAGCAGCACCAAGGCCAATCCCAAGACGGCGAACGCCGCGTTCCACTGCCACTTGGGATGATGATGCCGAACAGCGGATTCCGCCTCCGGCACCAAACGCGAACGGATCGTACCGAGCAGGGTTTCGGGTTGTTTCGGCCGAACATCGGTCTGCGTCGGCGCCGAAACCACCGGCGTCGGATATGCGACCGCGGTGGGCGCGGCGGATGCCCGATCCGGCAGCGGCGCACCACAATGCGCGCAAGTGGCCCCGGCGTCCCCCGCGGGATGGCCACAATACTGGCAGGTCACGCCCGACACGACAGCACCACCGTTACTTGCTCTCTTTCCCGGTGATCACGATCGACGAGATCGCGACCGCGTTCTCGGCCGACTCGCCATTGGATTTCAGCACGGTGAGCACGATTTCCGAGGCGGTGATCGGAGGCTCGATCCTGGTGACGACCAACGACCGCTGATCGAGCGTCTCCTGGGTGTAGGTGGTCTTGTCCTTGTTGTCGAATCGGTACGAAACCCGGCTCACGGTACGGTATTTCGTCCACTGATCGGTGCCGTCGCTATTGACGTAATCCCACCCCGGGACGATACCGATGGAATCCACCTTGTATTCCTTGCCGAGGTCGATACGCAGAACCTGGCCGTCCACCTTGTAGGCCCGCACACACGACCATGCCTTGTCCGGTTCCCCCGAGAAGGCGTCCATTCCGTCGGTGCTTCCCGGTGGGCACTTCGCCTCCGCGGACTCCACCTCGATGGTGCCGCTGACATCGGTATCGGCGGGCGCCGACTGGGTCGGGGTGGCAGGTGCCGGCGCAACCGCCAGCGGACGAGTGTCCTCGTCACCTTTACCACTGGTCAACACCAGCAGAATCACGATCAGCACGGCCACGACCGCCGCCACCGTCAATGCCACCCGTGGCTTGCGCAGCTGGGTGGCCACCTCTTGGGCGATCTGTTGCGGGGAAGGCCGCCTATCGGCCGGACGCTCACCGGATTCCCGCGTCACAGCCTGCTCGGCGGCCTCCTGGTCGGATTGCGCCTCCCGGTTGATCCGCTCGGCCGCGGCCGCGGCGTAGTCGGGCACCTCGGGAGTGGGAGCGAGTGGCTGCCCACTGAGCAGAGCGTTGATCCGATCACTCGAGGAGAGCCCGGACGACGACCGCCGCGACTTGCGTTCGGCGGGGGCCGCGCCCACTACGGCGGACTCGACCTCCGACTCCGGCTCTCGTTCCGGTTCCGGGTCCGGGACCGGTCGCAGTGCTCCGAGCAACGACTCGTCGACCCCGATGACCGGAACGTCGTTCGAGGTCTCGGTCTGCGCGTCTTCGACAGCGGTCTGCCCGAAGTGGGGGTCCGACAGCAGGGCGTCCAGAATCGCACCGCGATGTCGCAGAAACACGTCTCCCGGGTCTGCATCGGGCATGGCCGAATGCTATCGACTTCCCGAACCCGCGCCGACCGGCGCTATTCCCGCTGGGGAGAACAGCGCGGGCGGCCCGGACGCTCGCGATCGGCTTCGCTTCGTATCCGATCAGCTTCGCTTCGTGTCGGTGACGAAGTATTCCGGTGGGACGTCGAACACCCGCGCCAGCGCAATGATCAGGTCGAGCCGTGGAATCGCGTCCCCGTGGATGAGCCGATACAGCCCCGACTGCGAGACCGGCACATCCGGGTATGCGAGCTCCAGATGTTGCGCAAGCGAGTACAGCGTAAGCGAGCGGGTCGCTCCGTCCTCCGTGGAGACGACCGATTCGGCGATCAACTCCGATAGTCGACTGGAAAAGATCGCCGCCGCCGCCTGCCGCGGGGTCAACTCGTCCCCTCCTTCGGGGGTGGGGAAATTGCCGCCGTCCGGCTGAGAATCCTCCGCTACCACGTTCAAGGACACTACCGTCCCACCCGAGTCAGATGACACGACGCCCAACCGGTCGGGAAACGGGAACTGTCGGCATGACCCCGGTCGGTGGCGCGGACACCGGTGACTGCTGCTCTCCGAAGTCGAGATAGCGGGTCTCGCCACGCGGCTCGATGAGATTCACCCGTACCGTACGCATAGGTATGTTCACCTCCACAGCGCTGTCGCTGACCTGTTCGATCACCAAATCGACCGCCCGTCGCCGACGTGCTCCCGGATCGTTGATGGAAACCGTCGTCTGCGCCGAGGACGCATGCGGTGGTATCTGGTCGAAGACGACGATTGTGGCGTTGTTGGGCTCCGCATCGGCCTGTCCGCTGTCCGGACCGTCCGCCAGACGTAGCGACCGCGGATCGCCGACCGCACTGACCAGGTGCTGCCATCGTTGTGGCCGGTTGGTGTGTACCTCGATATCGGCGCCCACCACGGTGGCCCGCAGAATGATCTGCTGGGCCACCGGCAATGACGTGTGCACATCGATACTGCGCCGCCGCGGGTTGTAGCGGGCCGGATCGAACAACGGCAGCGCAAGCCGATGGCGCGGCTGACCGCTGATGGCACCCAGGATCTGGCCGTTCGGCCCGATGGCGACGCTGATCCCGGCCGCCTCTTCCGTGGGGGCGGGCTCAACGGCCCTCTCGTCCTGCGCCAGGGCCCGCACCGAGGTTCCGGTCGGCAGCGTTGCCATCAAGGCCGTCAACTGCCGCCCGGGCAGGGGGCGTAGGTAGTCCGGAAGCACATCCGCCATGGCCGGCCCCACATAACGCACCATGGCGCGCGGCCCGGAATCCACCGCGGACAGGCTCACCACCAGCGTGGTACGTCCGTTGTTCCAGGTCCAGCAGTCGTCGAGGCCGATATCGTCGAGTTCGGACCAGTCGATACCGAAACTGGTGACGAAACGCCCCGGCACCGAGGTGTGCAGACTCTGCCACCCCTCCTGCACATCGCCCAATTCGATACCGGCATGTAGCATCCGCGTGGCATCGGCCAGCGCCTCGGCGGGCAGGGCGTGGGCGGAGATACCACGTTCCCGCAACCGCCCGGCGATACGGTGCGCCGCGGTGGCCAACGCCTTGGGCGCGACCACCTCGCACGGACCACGCCGAGACAGCACCGACAGGTTGCGCTCCTGGTCCAACCGGACCACCAACCAGGTCAACCGGTTGCCGACCACCGGATTCGGTCCGATCAACTGGTCGTAGAGCATGCTGTAGCTGCCCGCGGACCGAACCCGTTGGCCGGTGGTGACGATATCGATATCGACAGAGAGTCCGTACTGGTCGAGCATCGGCAGCAATAGATCCACCGGAATCGTGTCCTCGGTGTAGACCGTCTGCTCGGCGATAACCGTGGGTAGGTCCAGATTGGGCGCGAGCTGGATCATGGCGACCAGAACATCGCCATCGGACCGGATCCCACAGGCACCCGAGGCCACCTCCACCTCACGCACCTGCGCGGGTCGAACCAACTCAGCGATCCGGTCGGCCCGCCCGAACCGGAAGTCGAGCCAGTCCAGGCACCAGCGCGCCGCCGTTCGGCCACGGAACCGCACGGTCACCGTCAACAGCACCGCCACCATGACCAGAGCCCCGACCCAGAACGGCGTGTGCGCACTCAGCTCCGCCACGATCACGCTTCCTCCGACCACGGCACATGCGAACGGACCGCGTTCCACACCCGCGACCCGACGGCTCGCCACATTCACCGCGACCTCCGCAGCGCGCCTGCTCCATAGGTCGCCCCGATGCCGACCAGCACCGCGGCGGCGATCACGATCGCGGCCATGATGCCCGGGCGTTGATCCCTGGCTCGTGGCGGCGGAGGTATCTCGAGGTCACCGGCCTGGAACAGCCCTTTCGGCGGTTCGGGCGGGGTGCGATAGCTCAGTGCCGCCAACGGATCGATCACACCCGCCCCGACGGAATTGTCGACTCCCCGGGCCGGAGCGTGCGCGCTGGCCTGTAGTCGGGCGGCGATATCGCCTGGTGTCTCGTTGGGGAAGCGGGAACGCAACATGGCGGCGACACCGGCGACATACGCCGCGGCGAACGAGGAGCCGCCGACCGGGGCCAGTTTGTCCGGCGCGCCGACACCGTTGATGAGACCACCACCGCCGGGGCCGAGCGATTCGATACTGGTCCCCGGAGCCGCCACCGTCACCCAGGGACCGGCCAACGACTCCGTGGAAGGCGTCCCGTTGGCGGTCGTGAATCCCACGGTGAGAACTTCCGGGGTGAACCACCCGGGTGTGGAAATGGTGGCCACATCGCGCCAGTTCCGCGGGTCACCCGGGCGCCCGGCGTCGATGGGCGGATTCTGCTGACATCCATGGCTGTTGGTGTTGCCCGCCCCCGCAACGACCAACGCACCACGCACCCGTACCGCGTATCCGATGGCAGCGGACAGTTCGGCCTGATCCACCCCGTCCCGGACGGCCACACAGATCGGGATGGGTACCACGATCACCCCGGCGCCCAGATTCGCCGCGTGGGTGATCGCCCGGGCCAAGGTCCGGATCTGGATGGCCAGCTGCTCCACCTGGTTGGACGGCGGCCGCTCGATTCGGAACGCCTCCGAGCGGTAGCGGATCGAGATGATGCGCGCGTCCGGTGCCACCCCGGTGAAACCGTCGGCCGGGTCGGCGGTGGCCCCGATGATCCCGGCGACCAGCGTGCCGTGGGCATCGCAGTCGGCCAACCCGTCCCCACCTGCCGCGACATAGTCGCCGCCCCCGCTCAGGTTCGGCAACCGCGGGTTCGGGGAAACCCCTGTATCGACCACCGCGACCGTCACCCCCGCACCACGGCTCAACGCCCGCGCTCGCTCCAGATCGAGGGCCAGTTCCGCCGGCGGCACCCGGCTCAGATCGCTGTCCTTCAACACCCCCGCTGCCAGACAGCCCTTCTCCTGTTTGGTGGGCAGCTCCGGTCCCGGAGGACCGTCCGGAGGCGGAGCCCCGACCACCACCTCCGGGGGAACCAGGGCGTTCGCCTGCGCTGCGCCGGTGAACAACACCAGACCGGCCAGCGCCGCGACCGCGGCCCTGCCGAGAATCATCAGATCCCTCGCATTGCGGTGTAGATACCCATGATCCAGAACGTGAGTACCGGCACGATGAGAATGAGTGCGTACTCGATCAGGTCGATCACCCGGCGCGTCACCGGCGTCAGTCGCTTTCCCGGCAACCTCAGCGCCGCGACACACGCGCAGCAGGCGATGACCGCCACCACGAGCACGACCGACAACTGCGCGAACGCACTGCCGTAGGCCCCCACGAGCACGGCGGCCGTGCCGAGCACCACAATGGCCGAGCCCGTGACCAGTGCGATCGCCTGCACCCGGTCCGGGTACCACCGAGAACGCATCGCCAGAACGCCGGCCACCGCGGCGGCCATGACGATCTCCCTGATCCCGCCGGGGCTCACCGCGGCACAGATCACCGTGGCAATCGACAACAACGCCGTGATCGCGGAGATCAGCCCACGCAGACTGGTGACCGCGAGCCGGGCGCGGCTTTCGATACCGACTTCGCGGCGCTGCCGCTGTCGTTCGGCGGCGGCGGACTCCTCGGCATCCAGATCGACGTCCCTGGCGGTCTCCGCATCGAAGATATCGGTCAGGGTCGCCGGATTGACCTCGTTACCGGGGTCGGGCAGATCGGGCGGTCGGATCCTGGCGATCGCCACCGCGATTCGGGGCGCCAAGGTCAACAGCACCAGTCCGATGAACACGGCACCGCCGGCAACCTGTCGAACCATCAGATCCACATAGGCCAGCGGCAGCACCACGAGGGTCACCATGATGCCGAGCACGGTCACCGTCATCAGCACTGCGATTCCCTGCCCGGTCACCCGCATCATGGCGGCCGCCGCCACCGCGGCGACCACCGCCCCCGCGACGATATTCGCCGGCCCCAACGGCCCCGGCTCACCATAGGGCGGCGGCACCACCATGGCGCTCCCGGCGAACAGCAGCGGAATGGCCGCCAGGGCCAGCCCCAGCGACACCCGCGGCGCGGCACCACGATTGCGCGCCACGACAGCGGCACCCCAACACACGGCACCGAGCAGCAGCGCCGGTAACGCGCACCACACCAGCGAGGCGGTCTGCGTCCACATCCACGACAGCAGGGTGGCGATCGCCACCGTGCCGGTACCCAATACGCACAGGCCCGTCACCGCGGCGGTGTCGCTGTCGAACTCGGCGAACTCCCGTTCGTTGATCAGGGCGAGCGCGTCGGTGATGTCCTCCACCACCGGGGTGAAGACCTCGGCCGATTCCACCGGGGCGAGCATCAGCACGGTGCCGTCGACGATGTCGTGATCGTCGAGGCTGCGCCAGCGCGGCATCGGCTGTTCCCCGGGCCGGGCCAGACTCCACTGTCCGCTGGGTGGGGTGAAGTCGACATTCTCGTCGTTGATTGCCGTGGCCAGGACCGCCAACAGATCGTCGATGAATGTCTCGATCGTGAACTTGGTGGGCACCACCACATCGACCTGGTAACTGGCGACCAACACCGCCACGCGCGCCCGCGCGACCTCCGCCGAGGCCGTCGCGCCGCCCACCGACGGTGGCCGCGCGGCCTGGGCGGTCGTCATAGACGACCCCCGTTATCACTCGGGGTGGCCGTGTAGCCCGGGAAATCATCCGCGAGACCGGCGGCGAGCTCTTCGAACGCCAACCGTGTCTCCTTGTCGAGTAGGCGCAAGTCGATCTCGCCTCCCTCCGCCAAATGCGGATCGAACGGTATATGACAGGTGGGTCGCTGCGCGGTCGCGAAGAGCTTCTCGATCGCGGAGACCTCCACGGTGGGTTTGACCGGATGCTGCTGCACGATCGCCACCACCGAGGCCACGATCAAATGGTCGAAACCATGTGAACTCAACCAGTTCAACGTGGCCACCGCACCGGTCACCCCGCCGACGGTGGCCGGGGTGACCACCACGACGGCGTCGCTGGTGCGCAGCACCATATTGGTGGCCGAGTCCAGCACACCGGTACCGCAGTCCACGATCAACAGGTTGTAGTGGCGACGCAGGATATCAACACCGACGCTGTACTCGTCACCTGTGAGCGCCTGGGAGGCGTCGGTGGTCCACGGTGAAGCGATCACCGCGAGGTCGGCGGTGTTGACGGAGGTATAGGCGTGTACCGCGGAGAAGGAGTCCAGACGTTGGGTCGCCTGGGCCAGGTCTCGCAGCGTCAGTCCGTAGGGGTGGCGCGCCGTGCGCGTGGCCAGATCACCGAAGTCCGGATTGGCGTCCACGGCGGCCACCCGGTCGGGGCGTAGTTTGGCGAACACCGACCCGAGCGCCGCGGTGACGGTGGTACGCCCCACACCGCCCTTCACACTGAGCACCGCGATCTGGTACGGGGCGGTGAGCTGGCGACGAATCCGGTTGCGCCGCTCTTCGGCGCGCTGCTCGGCCGGCGAGAGCCCGAAGTTGAATCCGACCTTGTTCAGCGCGCCGCGCACACCCGCATTGGAGCGCAGATGCACCTGCCGGACCGCGGTGATATCGGCCAACATCTCCGGGGAGGCCAACGCGGGCGGCAGGATCTCCACCCGCGGTGTGTCGTAACCGCCGCGGGCGACCCGGTCGGGGACCCGCGACACGGAACCGCCCGAGCTCGGCTGGGCACCGGGTGTGGCGGCCTGATACGGGTACGAAGGCTGTCCCGTCGCAGATCCCTGACCGGTGTTGGGTGTCGCCTGCCCTTGGGCGTTGGGCTGCGCGGCCGAAGGGCCGGCGTGGGTCGCGGGGCCCTGCTGGGCGTTCGCCTGCCCTCCGGGCCCGGCGAATGCGTCGGGTCGGGCCGGGCCGGGCGCCGCATAACCGGCCTGGTCCGGCCTGCTCGACTGGGGCCCCTGCACGGTGGTGGGCCCCGACGGGGGCGGCGGCGCATTCCATTGCGTGGACTGCTGCGTGGACTGTTCGGCCGACGGGGGCGCGGACGGGGGCGCACCCGGCGTCGCGGGCGGCGTGACGGCCGATGTTCCGGCCGCCGGATCACCGCCCGAACCGGCGGTCGATACCGCCGAAGAGCCCCGCTCGTCAGGGCGGGGCGCACCATTTTCCGGTGTGGACGACGTACTCTCCTGCCTCGATGGGGGGACCCCGCTCTCCTTCGGCGCCTGCACGCCGGTGGTCGCGGGTGAACCGTGCTCGCCGGGACTCGCGCCGGTGGCGTCCGAACTTTCCTCCACCTGCGCGAAATAGGCATCGTAGCCGCCCGTCACCAATGCCGTGGCGGGCGAATGGCCGTTCGTGATAGGTGCTCGGTTCATATCCGTCGTCCTCTCGCAAACTGGGACGTCAGGCCGTACGCGAGCTGTCGAACCAGCTGTGGCTGGGCAACAACTCGGTCAGGGCGACGACTCCCGCGTGTATCGCGGCGTCGTCGCCCGGCCGATACGTCGACCACAGTTGACCGTCCATCGCCATACTCGGCGTGGTGATCAACCGCCCTGACAGCGTATCCAGAATCCCGACCCCGGAGGGAGTCCGAAAAGCCCCCGACCCTCCATCACGGTGCTCGGTCATGAGCACCTCCCCCCTACGGAGCACCTCCTCGGTAACCCTGGTGAGCACATTCGCGGTATGTGGCACCGCGCCCAGTTCCTTGAGTACCCTCCGGCATTCGTCGAGATCCGTCGGCAGATCGGCCAGCTGATCCACGGTGGTCGAAAACGGCTCGAACTGCAATGCCCGAGCCGAGCCCAGCGCGGAGCGCAGTGCCGCACTGAGGATGTCCAGGCTCCTACCCTCGTGGAAGACTTTCTGAACGACGACATAGTCGTCGCAGCGCACGGCCATCACATGGTTGGTTCCCTGGCGCACCAGCGACATCCGCAGCACGTTCGGATTGTCCGCGTCCTCGCTGTGGTCGATCAGGCGAGCCTCTAGCTCCACATCCGGACGCTCCAGGCAACGCAGCCATTCGGCGATCCGAGGGTGGACGAGATCGCCGTCGATGATGCCGGCCTCCGTGAGTTGCTCCTGCACGACGGCGCGCACCCGTCGGGCATCCTCCTCGTCGAAGATATTCGGCATCAAAGCCAATACCTGCGGATATGAGTCGATGCCGACCATGTCCTGCAGGACAAGGGCGGCATCGACATTCAGATCGACAGCAACCGGGTCGGTCTCCACTCATTCCCCAACAACGTAGTTTCGAAACTCCTCGGCCGCGCCGCAGGCAACCCGTGGGAGCAGCCGAGGACCGTCCGAGAACTAGCCGATGGCAAGGAAGCGGGCGGCCTGGGCCTTGTCGGTGTCCTTGACCATACCCGCGCTACCACCGGTGGCCTCGATCGCTGCCCGCACCTGGTTGAGTGCGTCCTTGAACTCCACCAGATCCTGCTCGAGCTGGTTCACCAGCGGCACGCCGATATCGGCCGCGTCACCGGTGAACGATTCCTTGAGCGGCTTGAACAGGCTCTGCAGGTGGCTGTTGCTCCCATCGAAGGCGGAAAGGATGCCGTTGATGGTCAGATTGCTGCCATCGACGCCCTGGTAATTTACGTGAATGCCGTCGGCCCCAAGTGCCATGGTGGATCAATCCTTCTCTTCAGAGGTTTGTGTTCGAAATGTGCGCTTGGCGGTGATCGCCGTGGACCGTCGGTCCGGTCACCAGGTTCCGGTGTCGATGGAGCCGTTGTTACCGAGCGAGGTCGCGCGAACCTGCTGGGCGGCATCGAGGTTGACATTGCTGAACTTGACACCCGAGTCCTTCATCACCTGAAGGATCTCGTCCATCTTCTTCACGATGGCGGTGCCCTTCACATGGGCATTCGCCATCGTGTCCTGGATGGCGTTACCCAGGCCGTGGCTCTGCACATAGGCCGCCATTTCGTCCTTGGTGTTATTCCATGCCCGCAGGTAACCCTCGTACTCACCCTGGACCGCAACCGCGTAGTCCGCGACTGAGACGATCTGGGTAGTATCACCATTCAAGCTTGCCATGGGTTCTTCCTTTCCCGGTTGGTCTCGGCTTTTGCCCCGGCTGTACTACCGGGGACGTTCTGATAGAGCGGGATCGTTCTCTTCGTCGAAACGATCGAGCACGCCGACGAGCACATCCTCGCGTGCTTCGTCCTCCCACCGATCGTCATCGTCGTATTCGATGACCCCGATAGCCGGCGGCCGTTCGAGCACCGGCACGTCATGCGCTTCGCCTGGAACGAATACCTTTGACGGTTTGTTGCTCTCCTCATCCTTGCGGCGACGCCGCATCCGTGCGGTGGGTGCGCTGACACCCCGCCGCGGTGCGCTGCTACCCGCCGGGGTACCGGCGGGCACACCCGTTCCCGCACCGAACGCGGTGCCGGAACCGAGATTCCAATTGGGTGGCATCCGGAATCCGGTGGCTGCACCCGACATATTCCCCAGCCCACCGTTGACCATCCCGAGAGCGACCAGGCTGCCCGTCCCACCGGTGAGCCCCATGAGGGTGGTGGAGTAGGGTGAGGTGCCGAGCAGATGTTCCTGCCCCAGCAGGTCGTATCCCTCGACTCCCTCGTTGCCGTAACCGCCGTAACCGCCATCCGGTAACACCTGGTCGAACGGCTGCATTGCTTGTTCCAGCTCGTTCAGCCCCGGATCGGTGCTCCCGGCCGACTGCACGGCGTCCGATACGGCATCCGACACAGAGGAGCCCGCCTCGGATGTCGTCGGCCCGGAGGGGTCGGAAACGGACTTTCCGGGATCGGTAATGTCGCCACCGGGTTTACCGGTCGGTCCGCTCCTGTCCCCGACAATCTGTTTGGTGACCGGGTTGTTCGTCGGGTTCTTGGGAGTCGTCGTGGTGAGAAGGGTGTTGTTGTTCGTGACCGACACCGTCTCACCACCGGGCCCTGTGGTTATCGGCGGTGGGGGCACCGAGTTGGGTATAGCGGCCGCCAATGTCTCCGTGGCGGCGTCGTAGGCGCTCATGGCCACACCGGCCTGCATCTGCATGGCGAGCCACTCGGCCTCGGCCGCGGCGTATGCCGCCGTGGCCGCGAGCCCGAGTGTCGGCCCACCGACTGCCACCGCCGACCCCAATGCCGCCCGACGCGCTATGTTCGCCAGTATCGCGGCCAGCGGAGGAACGCCGGCATCAGCGGCACGGTATGCAGCCGCCCCGCTATCGGCGATCTTCGCCATCTCATCGGCGACCATCGCCTGTTCCCGCAACCAGTTGGCGTGGCGCCGAAAGGCCATACGGGCCTTGTCTCCGGCCTCTCCTTGCCAGGAGACCTCCATATTCGCCATCGACCCATCGGATCCTTCGGCTGCCAGACGGAGTCCAGCAGCCATCGCCCGGTATCCGTTCGCAGCCAGTTCCAACGGGGCAGCACCGGCGCCGGACATCAGATCCAGCCGGTGCTTCAGCGGCGAGGTAGCGAAATAGTTGAGGCCCCTGCCGATTGTGGCCAATACCCCTATGGGATCTAACATGGCAGCCGTTACCCTTCGGCGTTGAATCCTTGGGTCTCAGACGTGGAAGACGTTGGTGCCGGCGACCTGACCGCCGCCCGCGCCGTCCGTGGTCGTGTAATCAATACTGACCGGGACCAGAACTTCCGCCCCCTGGCTGAGAAGATCAGTGCCTCGAACGGAATCGGTGAAGATCCCCGGCCGAGCACTCGCCAGCGCGTTGAACATTTTCATACTCGGTGCGTCGGCGCCGGCCGGGACCGGCGTGGACAACCACGCGGCCTCGGTCAGGACAGTGGTCAGAGCAGTCTGGGTCAGTCCGAGCTGTCCGGCGATAGCGGGCAGCTCGGAGGCAAAGACAGTGGTGGGCATACTACTCATCGAAGGCTCCAATCGATCGGTACGACCCGAATCGAGTTATACGAGAAGAACTCTAAGGTATCCCCAACGTTGGGAGTGCAAGTCGTACGATCAGGTCTCGGGTATATGAGCGGCCTGCACCAGGTCCTTACGCGAGTGCAACGGTTCCACGAGAATCCCCCGCCCCAACGGCTGCTTGGTGGGGCGCACATCGCCCAGCAGTATGCCGTCCATCTTCGTACCATCCATAACCAGACCGGAACAGTTCAGGTTCTTGATCTGCCCCATGACGCTGTCGTACATGGCGGTATCCGCCTGTGCGATATTCCGCGCCGCGATTATGTGCAGCCCCGTATCACGGGCGTCCACAATGATGTCCTTCAGCGGGTCCAGCGGATTCAACTGCCCACGCTGCGAAACCATGTGATAGTCGTCGATAACGACGAATATCTCGGGACCACTCCACCAGGACCGTTCTTTCAGCTGTTGCGACGTGACTCCCGCCGGCGCCCGACGGCTACGCATCTTCTCGACGAACGACGGAAGCGAATCCGCCACATCCTTGCTGGTGGTGAGATAGCCGATCAACATCTCCTCCGGCACGACATCCATATGCCGACGGCGATAGTCGATGAGAACCACTCGGGCCTGGTCGCGACTGAAGTATTTCGTAATACTCGTCAGAAACGCATCGATAACCGTGGATTTACCGCAGCCGGTCGATCCCACCACCAGAAAGTGCGGCGACACCCCGAAATCGATGACGGCGGGCCGCAGATCGGATTCGCGCACCCCGAAGGGAAGGCGCAGCTGTTCGGCCAACCCTCGCGGTTGCGGCATGGCGGCGAGGATTTCCGCCATCGAGATCTGGTGCGGAAGCAACCGCACTTCCGGCGCCCTGCGCTGTCCATAGAGTTCACTCAATTGAGCGATCGTCGCGGCCAGCCCCGCGGAGGCCGTTTCGGGATTTCCGTCGCCGTCGGACCGCGGCAATGCCGTGAGCATATGCAGCGCATCGCTGGAAACACATCGGCCCGGACGATTCGTGGGGATGGCGCCGACCACGTTACGGTGCGCGGTGAAAACCGTATCGGAGAGATCACCCAACCGCATTTCCAGCCGAGTCTGGATCAGGTCTTTGATGGCCGGACGAATCGCCGCCCACCGAGAACTGCTGACGACCAGGTGGATGCCGTAGTTGAGGCCCTGCACCGCAATGGACTCGACCGCGGAGTAATAGTCGTCGTAGTAGGGGCCGTTCGGGGCGAAGCCGATGTCCCAGCCGTCGATGACCAGGAAGACGTCACCGTGGATATCTCCGCGCGCGTTGAGCTCCGCCGACTCGGCGGGTGAATTCCTTCGCCGTCGGAACTCGCGCATCGAGTCGATATTGAGCTCGGTGAACAGATTCTGCCGTAGCTGTAGCAAATTGTTGATCAGCGCGAATGTCCGACGGATACGATCACCGTCACGTGACGATCCGACGGAGCCGACATGCGGCAGCCCCCGCAGCCCGGATAGGCCACCGGAGAAATCCAGACAGTAGAACTGGACCTGTTCCGGGGTATGCGTCAGCGCCGCCGAAACAACCAGGGTCTGTAGCGCCGTGGACTTTCCGGACTGCGGCCCACCGATGACCGCCACGTGCCCGCCGGAGCCCGACAGATCCACTGACCATACATCCTGGCGTTGCTGTCGCGGTTTGTCGACGAGGGCCCAGGGAATCTGCAAGGTGCCCGGTTGTACTGCCGGGGCCAACCGATCGAGGGTCGGTGGAGTGCTCAAGGGCGGCAACCACATCTTGTGCGCCGGCCGACCGTGCCGCGCGAATTGCTGGAGCACCGTCTCCATAATGGTGATAGGTTCGCCCTCGGGCTCCTGCTCCGGCTCCGGCCGCTCCGGTTCGATGACCTGCACCGGACGCGTCTCGGGTATGAAGGCCGAGGTGAACGGTTGCGGCGGTCGGTAGCCACCACCCGTCCGACGCGCCCGCTGGGCCGTGGGGGTGGCGTTCTGCGCGGGCGGGGTATACGACGCACCGACATAGGCGGCCTGGAACCGCTGCAGGTCACCAGCTCCCACCCGCAGATACCCCGCGCCGGGTTTCTTCGGCAGGTGATAGGCGTCCGCGGTGCCGATGGCATCGCGCGAGTCACTGGTCTGGTTGGTCCGCAGGGCGATTCGGTAGGACAGATGCGCCTCGAGTTCACCCATTCGGTTCGCCGGCACCTTCTGCGAGGCCAACAACAGGTGGATGCGCAGCGACCGACCCAGTCGCCCGATGGCGACGAAGAGCTTGGCGAAGCCCGGGTGTTGTTCGAGCAGCTCGGCGAACTCGTCGAGGATGATCAGCAGGGTCGGCAGCGGGTCGAGTTGCGCCCCCTGCTCACGGGCCCGCTCGTAGTCGGCGACGCTGGCGAAATTACCGGCATCGCGCAGAATGCGCTGTCGACGCGCCATCTCACCGTTGATCACGTCCTCCATACGAGTGACGAGATCGGCTTCCTCTTCCATATTGGTCACGACCGCCGTCACGTGGGACAACCGGTCGAAACCGAGGAATGTCGCGCCACCCTTGAAGTCGACGAGCAACAGGTTCAACACGTCCGGCGAATGGCCGACGATGGCCGACAGCACCAGGGTGCGCAGGAACTCCGACTTACCCGAACCGGTCGCGCCGATACACATCCCGTGCGGACCCATACCGTCCTCGGCCGATTCCTTGATATCGAGGTAGACGACCTGACCGGTGGGGTCGTGACCGAAGGGAATGTTCAATCGGTTGCGGTCGGAGTCGCGGCGCCGGGGCCACTGCTGGTCGACCCGGATATTGCCCGGGTCGGGGATACCGACCATCTCTTCCCAGGAGGTGCCGACACTCGCCTGTTCGGCGGCCACCGCCTCCACCACGGTCGAGAGGCGATACGGGGAGATATGTCGTGCCAATGCGGTCATCTCCGGCACCGACATGGAATCGGCGACACCCACCAGACGTTTACCGCGGGCGGTCACCTCGTTCAACGTTCGGTCCTCGGCCACGGTGAACTTCAAGGCACGCGGTAGCGATTGCTCGGCTCGGCCGAGCCGCAACCAGGTGCAGCCATCGATACCGGAGATATCGCGCTCGGTGGACGCACCACCGAGATCGACGATCAGCACGTAATGCTTTTTGTCCAACGAGGGTTCGCTATTGGCGGAGAACGGGCCGCGGTTGAGTCGCGCCAATGCCTTCGCCCGGAGTTCGGCGACGCTGCGATACACCATTCGGGCAGAACCGAGGGCGTCGGTGTCCTCGGAATGCTGGGTGTGCGGCAGCCATTTCAGCCACGCCCACTCCGGAGCGTCCGGTTCCGCGAGCACGGCCGCCACCCCCACCTGGTCAGGTCCGTGTAGTACGACGATCTCGGCGATCATCGCGCGGACCAGCCCGGTCACGGCCTCTCGATCACCGTCGAAGCCGACCAGCGGCGCGGACAGCAGGTTGATCGCCACCGGCATCCCGCCGACGGTCGAATACGCCTTGGCGAAACGGGTCAGCTCGACCACACCCACCGGATCCAAATCGGAGGTGGGCGCCGCCTCCGGCACGATCACCCGGACCTGATTGGCGATTCGGCCGCGGGCCACCCGCACCCGCAGATACTGCGGACTGGCGACCTGTACCTCCCACATGCGTTTCCCACCGACCAACCGGCCGAGCCCCCGCGGACCGGGATGGGTGTAGTTGAGGTACTCGTGCAGCTCCGCTTCGGACTGGTGCACGGTTTTTCGGTTCTCGGTGATACTGCGCAGATAATCCTTGCGCTCCTCGTTGAGTCCGGCGGAGCTGTTCGACCCACCGCCACCGCCGCCCATCCCGCCGCCGATCATGCCGAACATCGAGACGACCATCATGAGCGGGAAGAACATCATCATCGGGGACACGGCCCGCCCGCTGCTGAACATCATGGCCATCATCCCGATCATGGCCGCCACCATGATGACCGGCATGATCATCCGGAGCTTGGATGGCGGTACGGGTTTCGGCAGCTCGGTCGGGGGCTGCAGGCGCAGTTCGGTGACGGCCGGTGCCTTGGGCCCGCGCACCATGCGGGCCGGCCGGACGAAACGACGAGTCGCGCTCACGAGGTGCCTTTCTGCTGTACACCATCGACCCGGAACGGCATCCCCGACAGATTCGGCGGTATGCCGTCGTGCTGTATTCGGGCGTCCTCGACGGATAGCGTGGGTCCGACCGCGAACAACGAGACGATGCTCCACGGCGCGGGAACGGGTGTGCGCAGCGCCAGGGCTCTCAAGGTGGGATCGTTGCCGCCCTTCGAGCCGCTCTCGACCGCGATGCCGTAGCGAACCCCGCTGTCGGAAATCCAATACAGCGATTCACGCAGCGGCGACCCCTTCTCGGAGCCGGTGATCTGCACGAATTTCCCGGTATCCCGCGGCAGGTAGGCGTAGTGGGCCGTGGTGCCGTTGGACTGTGGGGCGGTGACCAGTTTGACGGTGCGTTGTTGCTCTTCGGTGGAGAGCGGCAATTGCCGGCCTACCAGCAGCCGAGTGTGCGCATCGGGCTCGGCGCCCTTTTTCGACCAGTGGTAGCAGGTGGTGCCGAATTGGACCGGGTCCACGATCTTCACCGGTTCGGTGGGATAGGTCGCGGTCCCGGGCCAGGCGCCGGGCCTAAGGTTCGCGGCGGCGACATCCGGGCTGAGGGTGGTCGTGGTGACGGCGCCGTGGGAATCCGCATTGCGCACCATTGCCGCCAGGACCGGACTGATCCGCACGAGACCGGATTTCGAGACCAGGTAGTAGAACGCTCCCCGATCGGGGGAGGCCACAGTGACGACGGAACCGACCACCACATCCACCGACGGTTTCAACTTCACGGTCTGTCCGGCGTCCGGCACCTCCGGCACCCGGATCGGTGTGACCTCGGGGATCGCATTGATCAGGGCTTTCGAGGCGGCCACCACCTTGGTGGTGGCATCGATGCCCAGCGCCAGCATCACCGGTGAATCCGCCAGGCTGACCGAGGCCTTCACCACGCCTTGTTCCGGATCCCGATATACCAACCAGGTGGTCTTGTCGTCGCGCAGCAGACGGGCCTCCTGGCCGACCGGCTCGCGGATCGCCTCGTCGTCCATGGTCAGCGGGCCGCCGATCGCGGTGACATCCACCGCGGAGTACTTGAGCGTCGGTAGCCCGGTTTGCGGGTCCACCGGTGCGGACGCGCCGGTCTTGGCGGTATCGCAGACGGTCCAATCCGAATCCCGTTCATCACTGTCCACGATTTGCCCGGGCGCGCCCGGGATACCCACCCACGGACCCCGCGGATACTTACCGATCTCCTCCCGGGAAACCTGCTGCGGATTCTCCGCCGACCCCAGCACGAGTCGGGCCGAGGTCAAATTCAGCGCCGGATGCAGCCGATCGCCGATCCGCACATACAGCGCGCCGGTTTCCTTCTCGGCGACGATTCGCGAATCGCCCACGGGCTTGGCGGGTTTGAAGAACGCCAGCACCGCGGCGCCGGCGATCCCGACACACGCCAGCGCCACACCGATCGCCAAGGCTGTGGATCGACCGCGCTGCGGGTCGTCGATCATGGACGCGTCCCGCCGCACCAATGCGTGCTCGATGCGGTGCAGCAGGAACCGCCAACCCGATACCTGGTGTTTGGTCACCACCCGGAAGCGTGCCACCGGTACAAGTCCCTTCCGCCGACCTGCCACAAACCAACCGTCCGCGGCGAAACCTCGACCGAGGGTATCTCCCGCAAACGGAGGTACCCTCGGTCGGGGAGGTTACGAGCCGCTATGACGTGGTGGGCGCCAAACCGGCCAGCGCAGCGGTGATATCGAAGGCGTCGACGGTCATCAGTTCCTCGTTGGTCAGCGACGCGATATCGACCTTCTCCCGAGTGAACCGGAAGTCGCGCTCCGCTTCGGCCGCCTCGACCACATTGCGGATGAACCGGCCGTTACCGGCCAGGTCGATGAGCCGGCGACCGTTCTTGCTCTGCCGCGACAGCTCCTGGCAGCGCTCACGCAGCACCTCGCGCGCCTGTTCGGAAAGGATGGAGTCCTTTTTCCCAGCGATGTGGTCGGCGATCTGCACCAGTTCGTCCGGATCGTAGCTGGGGAACCGAATTCGTTTGGTGAAACGCGACGCCAGACCGTCGTTGGAGGCCAGGAACCGGTCGATCTCCTCCTCGTATCCGGCGATGATCACGACCAGCTTGTCGCGGTCGTTCTCCATTCGGGCCAGCAGCGTGTCCACCGCTTCCTTACCGAAGGCGTCACCACCGGACAGACCCTCCTGGATCAGCGTGTACGCCTCGTCGATGAACAGCACGCCGCCGAGCGCCGAATCGATCAGCGCGTTGGTCTTCGGCGCTGTGTGTCCGAGGTGGGTGCCGACCAGATCGTTACGCGAGGCCTCGATCACCTCGGCGTTCTCGACCACGCCCAAGCCGGCGAAGATCTTCGCGATCACGCGGGCGATGGTGGTCTTACCGGTGCCGGGCGGCCCGGAGAAGATCAGGTGGTTGGACCGGGAGTCGACCGCCAGGCCGCGCTTGGCGCGCACCTGGTCCATGAGCACACCGGACTTGAGCCGCTCGACCTGCTCTTTCACCGAGTCCATACCGATCTGCGATTCCAGCAGTTCGGACGCCTCGGCCAACAGGGCCTCACGCTCGGCCTTCGCGGCGGAGGCCGCCACCTCCGCCGGGTCGTCACCGGATTTCGGATCCCAGATATCGGTGCGCGAGGCGATTACGGCCGGGGTGGTGACCTCCAGTCGGAAGTTCTTGTCCTTCACCGCCTGCTGCCATTCCGGCCGGTCGGGCCACAGCCCCGACCCCTGTAGGCCCTTGAGGATGCGATCCGCCGCTTCGTGGTCGCCGTTGTGCCGCATGATCATGCCGAGCAGGTAGTGCGCATCGGCCCAGATGTAGGAGAGGTTGCCGGACTGGCTGTCCTCCACGATCCGCTGCGCCCGCGGCAGCGCCTCCCCGAAACGGCCCAGATGCGCCATGGCACTCGCGGCCATCAACTCGGCCGCGATATCGAGCAGGCCGTCCTCGAGCACGGGTTTCTCATTGCGCGCGGTCAGCACGTCCGTCCAGCGCTTGGTGCGGTAGAACAGCGACATCCGCACGAATTCCGCGACATCGTCGCCGCGGAGCTCCTCCAGGATCGCGGCCGCCTCCTGCCACTCTCCCCCTTCGGCATAGGAGCAGGCCTGGGCGATCGCGATCTGATCGCGGTCGGCCATGGCCACCCGCAGACCGAACACCCCGATCTCGACCTGACACCACAGGGCCCGGTCGACGAGACCGGCACGCTGCTGATCTCGATACAGGTTGTGCACGGAGCGATACGCCCCGTAGATCACCTCGGAACTGATATCCCCCGCCATGGCCCGTCCCAGCCAGGCATCGCACATGTCCGGATCCAGGTCCGTGGCGGCCCTGAAGGCCGCACGGGCATGCTCCTCGTTACGCACCCCACCGGCAACCAAACCCAGACTTTGAACACCCGTGTAGAACGCGTCTTCGGCCGCAGACACCTCAGACTTCCCTTCCGCCGATATCGCCTGGAAATGAACGATATGACACACATCGACAACCGGCAGATCCCTCGATTCCCGCGTGTGGGAAGGACCGCCGAATGAGTATGAGGCGATACATGGTCGCACTACCGCTCGACCGAGAGCGTATCCGCTCAGCGGCCGAATGAGTGATCGACCACCGTATGGGACAGGATCTATTTGACGCTGTCCAAGTGTCCATTATTGATCGAAACGCTATTTCGTGTTAGATTTCCCCCGGGTCGATGACCACCCCTCATCGATGCCCCTTCCTCTGGCGGCGGCTGGTCGACCGCGATCCGGCTGCCGGCCGCCGTACAAAATCCCTGTTTCCGGAACATCTCCCAGACCCCAGTAGCCACGCTTCCCCGAGCTGGGCCGCAACCATCTCCACAACCCGACCCCTTTCGGGCAACGCATCACCAATTTTATGCCGCTATTGAACGGCACATCATTCAGCGCTATAGTCGGCATCAGATCATCAGCTCCCTCATCCTGATGATCGGTTCGACGAGTGGCGGCCGATGGAAACAGCGAGCCATCGGTCGCCCTCATCTCACAATTCGCGCATTCGCGCCTCTCGGACACTTCGCCCCGAACTCCACCGTGCGGTGACATATCCGCGGTGAGCGACCCACCCGTCGACCGCTGCACGGACCATCCCGATCGAAGACGACCCCCATCGCCCCTGGACATCGAGCGGCTCTTGGGCTGCCCGCTCGGAAGTATCGACGAGTACGGTCCACCACATACGGTGTCACGATCGCCGTTTCGTTACGGAATACGCGGTCGGAGCGCCGACATCGGGCATTCCCGGCGCCGGACCCGTTGCGCACCGGGTCGAGTCGTGGTGATGCCCGAGCAGAATCACTCAGAGGACCCGAACAACGACCGAGTTGCTCGACATCGGTGAGTACTTCACCACCGAACCGGAATACGGCGCCTCGATCACCATCCCGTTGCCCGCGGCCAACTGCACATGCTCGGGCCCCCGGGAACTGAAAGAACTACCGGGAAAGACCAGGTCACCCGGCTGCACGTCCCGGGGACTGACTCGTGGGCCCGCGTAGATCTGCTCGTAGGTGGTGCGCGGGAGAATCACTTCGCCATTGGTGGCCTGGGCGATCGCGTACTGCGTCAGACCCGAACAGTCGAAACCGCCCCCAGTGGGCCCGCCCGCCCCACCACCACCCCAGATGTAGGGGGTGCCGAGCCAGGCGGCGGCGGCGCCGACGGCACGACCGCCCGCGGTGCGGTTCGATGGCAGCCGCATCCGATGCCGAGAACGACCCATCACCTGGTGCGGCCGACGTCTGCGCCGGCGACGGCGTGACGGTGTGGCGGGCGCGCGCCCTTTCCGGGCCACCGGCGCGACCGGCGGCATGATCCGCGTCGCCTGTTGCCGGGCCGCGTCGACATCGGCGTTGACCTGCCTGGTGGCCGAGGTGATCGTCCGCTGCGCCGACTCGAGCAGCGCCGGCCCGCTGAACCGCGTATCGGCCACCGCGGATATCGCCTGGAGACGAGCCTGCAGATCCGCGATGTGGTTGTTCAGAGTGCCACGTCCGGCCAAGGTTCCCGCTCCGGATTCGGCCACCGCTTTCTGAACGATGCTTTCCCGGCTCTGCTGTGTTTCGATCAACACCCGGTGCGCGTCCTGCAGATTCGCGTAGCCATGGATCAGTTTGCCGGAATGCAGATTGACATCCGCCGCCATGGTCCGGGCCAACGAGGCCATGGCCCGCTCCGACGGTTGGCCGTCGCCATACAGCCGGAGCAGGTCGTTCAGCACGGCATTCACATCGTCGGTCAATGTGGGCATTCGACCGACTCGCTCTCGCTCATCTCACCGACTACCTCTCCGACCCCGGGTCCTACCTGACGACGGCCCGGCGAACGCTCCCCCGCTCGGGCTGTTTCGACTATGCGCCGGCACCAACCGTGAACGGCTCCAGCTCTATTCCCACTTACGGGAAGACAACACAATGAATGAGGAATTCGAGGGAGGCGGTGTCAGCGGATGGTCGAGCGGATGACCAAGGGTGCGACCAAGGCACCCGACGGTTCGGTCGCGCCCCACCGCGACGGAGGCAAACCCGAACCGGAGACCGCACAGGGCGGCGAGCACGAGATCAAAGTAGTGCGCCACGGGCCCGAGGACGGGCCGGAAGCCGTGCATCTCGTCAAGGCCGAACAGAAGGATGGTCGCGGCGACGACAAGAAAGGCGACCACGAAAAGGGCGAGAAAAAGGGCGACGAAAAGGGCGACGGCGTCGGCGAGAAGTACTGGACGATCAAGCTCGTCCACCCTCCGGGCGCAGCCCCTGCCGTCACCGCCTATATCGCCTTGGCCGAAGCCGCCATCCAAACCGCGGTGGATCTGCTGGGCCGCGGTATGCCCACCCCGCCCCCCAAACTCGACGACCTGCTGACCTCGGTGGTGCACGACAACCTGGGCAAGGGCGAGAGCACAAAGCTGTATCAGGAGACCCTCGCCAAGGTGCAGGCCCGGCAGACGTCCCTGCTCATCATGGACAAGCAGGTCCTCGACACGTCGATCGTGATGGCGGCCGAACAGGACCAGACGCTGCGCGCGATCCTCGATGTCGTCGACCTGCTCAATACCAGGTTGGAGGCGTTCGGCAAGGGAGACCTGAAACCGGCGCAGGAAGCCAAGATCCTGGACCATGTCGCGGCCGCCGTGGAGAAGGTGTACGACAAGGTCACCGCGGTGGCCGAGCTCAGCTCCAAGATGGCCGGCTCGGGCAACGAGGGAAATTCCGACGGGAAGAACACCTCGGGCACCGCGACCCATACCGGCACCGGCCAGGGCTCGGCGCAGGGGACGACCCAAGGTGTGGTCCCCGCCGCCATGGGCGGAGCCGGAGCAGGGGGCGGTCTCATGTCCCTACTTCCGGTGCTCGCCATGCTTCCGATGGCAATAGCGCCCTTGGCCGCTCAATTGCCCGAATTGCTGGAGAACCTGAAGGAAAAAGAAGAAGAGGACGAGGACGACTCGGAGGAGGAGATTCCGCCCGGTCAGCCGGCGCCGCCCCCAACGGACCCGACCGCTCCGCCCGCCGGGACGGCAGCCCCACAGAACACGCAACCGGCCCCGACACCTCCCGCGAACGAACCGCAAAACCCGCAGGAAACACCACAGAACGCGCCGCAGGCACAAGTTTGAGACGGCGGTCGAGCCAGCGGTCCGCACGCCGATACGATCCGTTGCCCGATACCGGTATCGGGCAACGATCACCTCGAGCCCGTTGCGCCGCCACCAGCGGAATCGGAGTGGTTGGATTACGCCATATCGCGGCCGCGTCGTAGGGCAACCTTTCCGCTGCTCGACCATCGAAATCGGGCGCACGACCGCAAGACCACCGACACTCTCTCAGGGCTTCGACTCCGCCCTGATACGAGGAACTCCCCGATCGTGCGGCTTCCCGTGGCCCACGGCTTCCATCTCGACAAGAGCCCATGTGAACCAGTGTGCGGCCTCCGGTCCGGGACCGATGGCCGGCCGCGGTCGCGAGGGCGGCCCGGTGAAGGTCCACCACGCGGAGAGCAGTTTCCCGCATGTCCGGCGAGCCGGATAGAAGGCGGCCCGGCAGAGCGTGCGGGACCTCCCGTCCGCACCGAGCCTTCGGTCACGCTCTGAGGCCGTTCCCTGTCAATGGGCGTCTGTGCGAGGGCGAACCACTGGTATCTCGGGCGGATATCGCGCTGGGAGAACCCGCTCGAGACCATGGACTGGGCGTCCGTCGGCACCAACTATCGACGGACGCCCAGTCCCTGCCGGGCGGGCGCAGGAGGAAAGGTCCTCGAGCGGGTATTTCGGTCGATCAGACCTGTGTGGTCGAGGAAAGCGGCGGAGGCAGCTCGGCGGGCGCTGTCGCGGAGCTACTACCCGCATCGATACCACTGGGATGGAAGACACCCGCGAACTTCCCATACTTGTCGCTGTTCGGCGACTCCGTATCGAACGGCACCAACTGACCGTTGTCCAAGAAGAACAACCCACCGTCCTTCTTCACCAGCAACGCACTGTGCCGATTCTGCCCATCATCCCACTGCACCACATCACCGGTACTCAACCGCCCACCATCAATGGGCTCAGTGGCACTCGCCACCGTCATCCATGGATGCGCCGGTGTCGACTCACCCACCGTCCCGTGATATGCGTTCACCGCATCGAGTGCGGTATTCGTCTGCACCTTGTTCAACGCCTCGGCGACCGTGGACGACACCTGAACGGTCGACTTGTCGGGCAATGGGTGATCGACCATCTGGCCGGGCATCTGCACCGGCGGTGGGGTACCGGCATTCGTGGCCGTCACAACCGTGGTGGGGCCACCGGTATTGGGACCGGGGGGTGTGGTCGTGGGCTGGTTGGGCCCCGGGGTCGTACCGACAGGGCCCGGTTGTTCCCTGCGTTTGTCGCCCCCGTCGTTGCGACCGGGTTCGGTCTGATTCTGGTTCGCCGCCTGGTTTGCCATCCCCAACATGGCGGGCGCCATCGCCATCGCGTTCGGGTCCATCATCCCGCCACCGGTATTGGCGGTCGGGGTGACAGGCTGGCCGGTGGGAGTGGTTCCGGAATCGGTCCGGGTGGGCGAGGGCGTCACCTGGGAGACCGGGGTGACACCGGCCGACTTGTTGTCACTGGTGTCGGCCGTTTCCGTGGAGGTGCCGTTCGTATCCGTATCCAGGAGATCCTCGTATGTCGGGCTGAAGTCCACGTTCTGGGTGGTCGGCTGCTGTTGCTGAGTACCCGTATTCGGGTCCACATACTGCGCGGTGGTGACCGGAGGCGTTTGGGTGGTGACCGGAGGCGTTTGGGTGGTGACCGGAGGCGTTTGGGTGGTGACAGGCGGCGTGCTTTGGGTGGTTTTCTTCTGGGTGGGTTCCTTGGCGGTCTCTTTTTTTGTGGGCTCTTCTGTGGTGGTTTTCTTTTTGGGTTCTTCTTTGGCGGGCTTCTCGTACCCGGGCCCGTGCGGATCCGAATCCTTGAGCTCTCTACCGCTTTCCCGAGCGGCTTCGGCGTAGTTGTTCACCTGGTCGATGCAGTAGGAAACGGCGTTACGAATAAGCTTGAAAATTGCCGTCTCCTCGGCTGGGTCCTGAATCCCACCCTGGGTGAAGTTGGTGGTGAATGAGGACCCGCCGTAGTACCCTTGAACTCCCTCTTCTGTGGATTTCCAGATCTCCTCCCGAAGATTCTCGATCCTGTCATACATCCTCTTGTATACGCGATGATTCGTACGACCCAGCTTCTCGGTCAATCCAGCAAGCTGCTCATCACTGAAATCCCATCGAATTTCTTGCTTCTCGAGGGTACGGACAGCCTTCTTGTATTCCTCGCTGGTCCGATTCTGACCTATGTCCTTCATGAAATCGCCCGACAGATTGTCGTCCATGAAGCCACTCCAGACCGTTCCCTCGTACTCCTTCTGGTCTTTTTTCTCGTCCGTCGTCAGAAACTTCGGCAGAACATAGTCACCCGAACCCATCTGCGACATCAGGTATCTCAACTGAAGATTGGCGACACTGATCCCAAGTTTGAGATCATCCGAGGCGCCCGGCGGAGCTTCGATCTCCAATGGGTAGTCGGAGATCTTGCTCCCCTCCGTAGGGCTCTTACCCGGGCGGTCTCCCCTGATATATTCCTCTTTTTGAGCCTTCAGTTTGGCCGCGCTGATTTCTGAAGGCTTTTTCCAATACCACAGTGCCTGCTCGTATTTGGTGCCGTCGAGATTGCCGTCCCAGTCCGTTGGTAGATATTTGACCGCAACGAGATTTCCATCATTCGTGAGGACGAACCGCTGGGGAGAACCATCTCGTTTGAACTGCCAGTTGACCGCCTGGTCTTTACCACCGGGGCCCTCCTCCCTGCCCGCGGGACCAGCATGTTCCAGATCAGGTTTGGCCGACCAGTGCTTCAAAGCGGTTTTATCGTCCCGCAACTCGAGATTTTGGCTGCCCTCCCTGGAACGGTCGGTGAACTTGATCCGATCAGCAGCGGCTCCATCGGTATCATTCTTCGATTCGTGCACCACCATTCCGGTGTTGTTGTGCACGATGACCATATGGCCGTTCTGCACGCCCATACGGTATTCCTTGTTCGGAGACCAGAGCCAATTGCCCTCTTTGATCTCACTGCCCGGCTTCATGATGCCGGTTGTGTTATCATCGTCTTTGGGCTTGAGAGGGGCCATCAGCACAACTCCTGATCACATACGACGTACCGAGATACCTGCGGGCATGCAAGAGCCATGCCGAATCCTCCTACCGAGACGGCGATCGAAGAACGAGCCCATACCTTCGGCATGAACCGCCCCGTCGATGCGTGGCCCACACCGTTGCCCTCGAACGCGTTCGCTGTTCCGTAAGTACCATCACCCGCGACTCATCAACCAACTTGTTCGGGCCCTTCGCACGGTTGCGCGTATGGAGAGCGATGGGCCGCAGGAACACGTCGGTCACGCACCCGAACCGGCTGCGGAATCGGCCCGCCCACTTCTGTGAATTGCTACCGAAATCCGGGCTCATATCCGCGCATCCTCTGCTTCCGACCGACATCGCCATTCTCGTTCATCCCCAATCCTGGGGATTTGATCGGCGGTTTTCGGCATAAAACGGCCCCGGCCAGAAAATTGGAGACCTGCCCGCATCCCGTATCGATCACCCGTGCATCGAAATGGCGATATCGGTATCGTTTTCGGCCGATCAGACCTGCGCGGGCGGGGCAACCGGCGGCGGAGATGCGGGCTGCTGCTGGGTGACAACCGGCGGAGGCAGCTCGGTGGGCTCCGGCGCGGAGCTACTACCCGCATCGATCCCACTGGGATGGAAGACACCCGCGAACTTCCCATACTTGTCGCTGTTCGGCGACTCCGTATCGAACGGCACCAACTGACCGTTGTCCAAGAAGAACAACCCACCGTCCTTCTTCACCAACAACGCACTGTGCCGATTCTGCCCATCATCCCACTGCACCACATCACCGGTACTCAACCGCCCACCATCGATGGGATCGTTGGCACTCGCCACTGTCATCCACGGATGCTCCGGTGTCGACTCACCCACCGTCCCCTGATACGCGCTCACCGCATCGAGTGCGGTATTCGCCTGCACCTTGTTCAACGCCTCGGCGACCGTGGGCGGCACCTGAACGGTCGACTTGTCGGGCAGCTGATGCTGGACCATCTGGCCGGGCGCCGTGATCGGCGGTGGGGTACCGGTATCGGTGGGCGCCGTAACCTGACCTGGCGGAGCCGCATTGGGATCGCCGGGGCCGGGCGCGGGTGCGGTGGCACCGGGCGCCGGACTGGTCGGGCCGGTCTTTTCTTTCTGCTTGTCGTCCTTGTCGTCGTGGTCCCGATCGCTCTCGGACGACTTCATCTGGTTCCCCAGCTGAGCCGCGGCCATCGCCAGCATGGCCGGCATTACCGCCGCCATCGCGGTCGAGTCCATCCCACCCCCGGTGTTGACGGGCTGGACGGGGGGAGCGGTTACGGGACCGGGCTGTGTGGGTGAGGGACCCACCTGGGAGGGAGAATCGGTGGACGATGGATCGCTATCGGTCCCGTCCGTTCCCTTGGACGGATCGGTCTTGCCGTCCTGAAGACCGTTGTCGGTCGGATTCGTGGTCGTGTTGTCGGTAGGCTGCCCATCATTCGGCGTGATGACAGTGCCCGGAGGGATATTGGTATTACCCGGAGGGATATTGGCATTACCCGGAGGGATATTGGTATTACCCGGAGGGATATTGGTGTTACCCGGAGGGGTGTTGTTGTTGGTCTCTTTTTTGGTGGGTCCTTTTTGGGGCCCTTTTTCGGTAGGTTTCTTTTCGGGCTCTTCTTTGGTGGGCTCCTTGTAACCCGGCCCCTTCGGATCCTTATCCTTGAGCTCTATACCGCTTTCCCGTGCGAGATCGGCATATTCGTTGACCTGCTTGATGCAGTAGACGACGGAGTCACGAATGAACTTGAATATCTCCACTTCCTCGGCGCGATTCTGAATTCCCCCCTCGGTGTAAAGCATCTTGTCGGGATTATCAGGGTCTTTGACCCCGGCTTCTGTGGCCTTCCAGATCTTCTTGTGAAGCTCTTCGATCTCGTCGTACATCCTCTTGTAGACTCGATGGTTCGCATGACCCAACTTCTCGGTCAACCCAGCGAGATTCTCATCACTGAAATCCCAGAGAACCTCCTGCTGTTCGAGCGTGCTGACCGCTTTCTGGTAGGCCTCGCTGGTATCCCCCTTGCCCATGGCGCCCTCGCCCATGGCCTTCGCGAAATCTTCCGTCAGGTTGTCATCCATCGAGCCACGCCAGATGGTCCCCTCGTACGCCTTCTTGTCTTTTTTCTCGTCGGTCTTCAGGAACTCCGGCAGGATGTAGTCGCCCGAACCCATCTGCGACATCAGGTATTTCAACTGGAGATTGGCGACACCGATCGCGAGTTTGAGATCATCCGAGGCTCCCGGCGGCTCTTTGATCTTCAAGGGAAAATCGGAGATTTTACTCCCCGCTTCAGGGCTCTTACCGGGACGGTCACCATCGATATACTGCTTTTTCTGGATATCTATGGTGGACGAGTGGATATCTTTAGGATCTCTCCAATACCATAACACCCCCTTGTCCTTCTTGACATCCAACTTGCCGTCGAATCCATCCGGCAGATTGCCTTTGTATGCGACGATGTTTCCATCGTCTGTAAGAATGAATCGATCCGGCTTATGATTGTCCTCATCGTCCCAGTCGGTGTTTTCGTCGGCTCCGGGACCTTTATACCCACTGTTATTTTTACCGTCGGTGTCGGGTTGAGCCACCCACAGGTCGGAATCTTCGTTGTCCATCTTGCTGAGCAGCTCGAGGCGATGCCTTCCGGCATGGAACAGGCCGTACTCTTCGGTGAACTTGATTCGGACACCATTGGTTTGATCGCCCGAAGTGTGCACCACCTTGCCGGTGTCGTTGTGCACGATGACCATACGGCCGTCCTCCAGGCCCATGCGGTACACATTATTCTTGGACCAGAGCCATTGCCCCTCTTTGAGTTCCTCGCCCGGCTTCATGACGCCCCCTGTACCGGTGATATCGCCACGATCCTTTTTGGGCTCGAGGGGGGCCATCAGCACAACTCCTGATCTATACGAAGTACCGAAATACCTGTGGGCATACGAAGGCCATGCCGAGTCCTTCTACCGACATCGCGATCGAAGAACGTTACGCCTCGGGCATGGTCCGCCGCGTCTGCGAGGCATTGTCCACATCGTTGTCCTCGAACGCGGTCGCGGCCGAGTAGGCACCATCACCCGCGGTCTGCCGATTGTCGGCCAGCCTCTTCAAATCCTTCTCGCGGTTGTCCATATGGACAACCGCGGGCTGCAGGAACTCGTCGGCCGCGTATCCGAACCGCTCGTGGAATTCACTCGCCCACACCTCGTCCTTCTTGCTCTTCTTACGAAGACGAGGAGCGTGGGCGTGCTCTACATCACCACGGGCACGAGTGTTCTCCGGGCTATTGCTGAAAAAATCGCTCATATCGACGTGACCTCCGCTTCCGACCGACGTCGTCATTCTCGTTCATCCCCAACATTGGGGACATGATCGGCGGTTCACCTGCGTGAACGTATCCGCGGCCCGAGAACCGAAGTCACAGTGGCTGGCCGAATTCCGTCTTCTCCGCGATCGTGTACGCGGCTTCGGTGGGCAGTCCCATTTCGTCGGCAAGTCGCGAAGAGCCACCGTTCCGCAACAGCTCCGCCCGTCGTCCCACGCGAGACTTCATATAGGCCAACTTGGCGACTCGAAGTATCTCGGCCGCCAACCACGCGTCGGTGTTCTCCCACACCTCGTCACCGAGGTGCAAACCGACTATCGCACCGCTACGGTCGCAGGCCACGCCCACCGAATAATCGGGGTTGAACACCTCGTATACCGGATTGGCCCAACTCGGTGGGGCATTCGCCTCGAGGCCATCCGATGCTTCCACGTCGGTCATGAAATCGCCTCCGAAGGCCGCCGAGCCGGCTGTCGGGTCACCGTCGGATCCACGGGACGTCCGGCACGGTGGGCCAAGTGGTTTCGTGGACCGCTATACGGTGCTGTCGGGCAGCGTCCGCGGTGCTTTCCTGGATCGCCGCCATGATGTCGGCCGCCAAGGCCCGGCTGTCGGGCATACTCGCGATAGTACCGGGAGCGATGTACAGATCCGTCAGCCTGCCCATGGCATCCACTTCCGGGATCACTCGGGAGGACGGCGAGGGACGACGGGCCCGAATCCGTTCCACCCGAGCGAGCATATCGTCGATGGTATGAACCAGCTCTCGACCGGATCGTAGTGCCGCTTCCGTTTTCGGATGCATAGTCAGGCCCTCCCCATGGTTCGCCGCATTCGCCATCCCACCGATATCGAGGGTCCGAAGCCCGGGCGGCGTACTTCCCGTTCCGAGACCACAGTGGCCGATTCGAGGGCCATCGCGCGCGGGTGCAGACCGAGCTGCGCGCCCTTCCGCATGGTTTCTCCTCCCAGGGATCTCACGTTCTCGTTCTCCGGACTCCTTGTGCCCGAAGACATCATTCGCGCTGCGGCGAGACATCGGGCGGCTGCGTTCCCGGAGCCGTAACGGCTCCGGGCGGTGGGCCCGCCGTGACGGTTGGTGGCGCCACCACCCCACTGGGTGGTGCCACCGCACCGCCCGGAGCCGAGGCCGAGACAACACCCGTATCGGTCGTGGGCCGTTCCGTACGGACCTCCTCGGGTGTGGACACGGCCGCGGGGACCGCGACGAACGACGGGTGCCCGACAACCTGCTCGTGCGCGTAGACGGCATCGCGCAGAGTCTGCCGACTCACCTCCTGCTCGAGCAGCGCCACCAGCTCGTTGCAGCGTCGCTCCCAGGCCAGGGTCCGCGAGGTGGTCGATTCCGCGTCGGCACGCAGCTCGCCCACACCGACCCGTCCCACATCGACGCGGTGCGAGATCATGGCCGCGGCGATCAGATCGTCGGCCTCACGCAGCTCCTCCCACCACTGCTGTGGCACCTTGGTGCCGGATTCGAGTTGCGCCAGAATCCTATTCCGGATGGCGCGCGCGCCTGCGCTCTCGACCGGGGCGGGCACCGACCGGGACAGCTGTGCATTGGCGTCGAGCGCGAGTTCGAGGCAGCGTGCCTGCACGCGATCGTCGGGGATCGCCGCAACGCTGTCCAACGCCTGCGGCGTGCCGCTGATGCCGAGCCGGTCGACGGTATCGGGAGTGAACACCCGCAGGTCGACATCGTAGGAGGGGCCGACGAGACCTTGCATGGGGACATCGGTGAAATTGGCGCGCAGGCCGGGGTCGATCGGTCCGGACGAGACCAATGCCGACAACTGGGCGTTCGCTTTCGCGCCCCAGGCCAGGCCGAACTCCACCAGAACCCGAGCAGGATCGGATATTCCCTCCCACGGCGAGCCCGGCGAATCGTCGCTGCGCAGCATCTCGTCCCACAACCAGGGTGTGGACACCTCCCGCGGCAGGTAGATCCCGGCGGGGAGCCAGCCCCGACCCTCATTGGAGGTGATGAAGATGCCCGCTCCGGCGGGACCGCGCATCACCGATACCGCCCAATTCATACCGACGGTCGAATCCACGGCCGCCAGTACGGCACCGAGCAGGGTGCGGGCGATGACCAGGTCTTCGTTCACTTCCTCGCCGACGACGTAATCGGGTGCCGCCTCCTTCTCCTTGGCGGCGGCGACCGCCGCGCCGAACGGTGTCGGCGCCACCGGGATCGGGGTGTCGTCCGCGTTCGCGGCCGCATTGGTCTGCGCCGGGTGGGCACCGCGGTCGTCGCCGGAGCTCGGCCCTGCGGTGAGAGGCGCGCCGGGCACCGCCCCGGACGGTGGCACATCCCCGGTCGAGGCGGCCGCCACATTCGGCCCGACCGACGGCGCGGAAGCATTCGGGGCCGTGGCGGGCGAAGAGGTCTGTCCGGGAGATGCACCGGTGAGCCCGGCATCGGCCGAGGCGGGTGCTCTGCCGCTCGGCGCGGACGTTGTTCCCTCGGGTGCGGAGGCGCCGGTGGGCGCGGCACCCATACCGTTCGTCCCGTTCGTCCCGGCCGTCCCGAGCGGATCGCCGATCGGCGCGCCACCGGTGACCCCCGGTGTGCCGACGGGGGTGGCGCCGTTCGTGATCGGAGTGCCGACCGGGGCCGGCGAAGTGGTCACCGGACTCATGGTCTGGGGAGTGGATGGCGACCCGGTATCGGGAATTCCCGACTCCTGAACGACTCGACGGATATTCGCCGCCGATTCGGCATCCATCCGCTCGTACTCGTCGGCGGAGGCGCGCAGGGAAGCGGCGGTCTGCTCGTGTTCCTGCGCCAATGCCTCACCGGCTCGTTGTCTGGCGTTGTAATAGCTTACGAGCGCGAGCCGGACCGGATCCGCGATCTTCCCATAGGTCGATTGGAAGTTGTCGAGCCATTCTCTCGGCGGTTGCGCCCATTCGCGCGTCTCACGAGCTACCTGTTCGTGCTGGTTCGCGAGGGCACGCAGTACCGCCGGTTCGATTTCCAGCCTTTCGGGCATGCTCGATCAATCCTTTCCCAGCACCGACTCCCTCATTGTCGAGGCTTCCCAAAACTGGGAAGCGACTCCGGGTTCACCGCGGACCACCGGCCGAGATCGCAGAGCGTCCGGTTTCGCGCCCCGGCCTCGGGGCCGTCGGCGGCCGGTCGCCGAGCAGCGGATGCGACCGGACCTGGGCGTGAGCGAACACCACATCGCGCAGGATCTGTCGGGTGCATCCGCCCTCCAACAACAGGACGAGTTCGTTGCAGCGGCGCTGCAGGCCCAAGCCGCGCAGGACCAACGTCGCGGAGTCGGAACGCAATTCCCCCACCGGGATCCGGCTCACGTCCAACCGACTCGAGAGCACCGAGGCCGCGAGCAGATCGTCGGCCTCCTGCAGTTCCTCCCACCAACTCTGGGGGAATTCGCGACCGTGCCGCAGCGCGCGCAGAATACGCTGCCGGATATCGGGCGCACCCATGGATTCGGCCCTGGCGAGCCCGGTTTCGATCACCCGCATGTGGGCGTCCACCGCGTATTCGAGACACCGCTGCCCGAGCGACTCGTCGGGTACCTTGGCGGCCCGGTCGAGCAATCGTGGCGAACCCACGATCCCGAGCCGGTCGAGAGTGCTGTCGGTCGGCCGACTCAGATCCATCTCATCGGAGGCCGGCACCGAACCGACCATCGGTATATCGCCCAACTGTCGGCGCAGAACCGGATCGATCGGTTGGGAGGAGGCCACCGCGGCGAGTTTGGCCCCCCGATTTGGCGCCCCAGGCCAGCGCGAATTCGGCGAGGATACGAGCGGGATCGGCCACTCCTTCCCAGGCCGCGCCCTCCGCTACCGACCACATCCACGGGGTGGTCACCTCCCGTGGCAGATACAGGTCGGTGGGCAGCCAGCCACGGCCCTCGTTCGAC
>NZ_BAGE01000120.1 GCF_000308675.1 Nocardia paucivorans NBRC 100373
CTCTTTCACTCCCCCACTCGGGTTCAATATCTTATGTTACGAGGTCAAACCCGAGTGGGGGAGTGAAAGAGTAACAGAATTGTTATGGAAGCTCACTTCGTGAGCTTGTCAAGTGGTAAAGTCTTACTCTCATAGTTAGAGTGTACACGCCAGCGCGAGATCTTGTCAAGCACCGATTTTCGTCCGGCGTGTACAGCTCATCTCGTTGGATGTTTCCCGCGGTAAGCCAAAGTTTCACTTTGGCAAGAGTTCGTGGTGTACTCTGGTTCGAGTCAGTTGGTTTCTTCCTCAGCAGACATGGCACGCATGGACAATTCTTCCTTGATGTCACTCTGCTCACGAGCGGCTGCGGCAAGAACTTTTATGATCTGATCTGTGACAAAATCCATATGCTTCAATCTCTCTTCACGTGGTTTGTCCATTCCTGCTGCGATTCGGATCAACACGCGAAACACAACCGAATCGGTAACACGCTTGGTTCTTGAGGTACCCGACTGCCGGCGCTTCAAGGCACGCTGCCTTCTCTGAAGCCTTTTGACTCCATCGATCATTCGGTCCAATCCGAGTCGATCGGACTCGGTAACACGGTAAGTGATTTGCTCATTGGTAACCATGAGTACCAGGGTTTCTGTGTCATACTCTGACCACTTGGAACCATCACTGCTCTGACTATCTTCCGAGCCACTCTCTCGTCGGTTCAGTTCTGCCTCGATCTCCCGGAGGTCTGAGTCTTCCTGCTCAATGCCTGCGTACAGGTTCTCGATGAACATCCGCTGATGGGCTTTGCGCTGTTCTTCATCTGCGATGTCATCGCCCAGAGCAAACCGAACAATACCCCGCAATGTCTCCGCGTTGTCCGTAGGTTTGTTCCGTTTGGCTGCTATCCCCCCAGTGAGATCGGACAGTGCTTCGACATCGAATGCCTTAAGGACCGCCGATGATGCCGTGAACTCTATGAGCTCCTGCAACTCCTCTGTGCTGATATTTTCCCATTTGTTCATTTTCCCTCTCCCTGATGCCTGCTTGTAGTGTCCATCTATTTGGACATCTTCCTGATTCTATGATAGTTGCACTAGTTCCATAAACCACTCTTCTACTCGCTGATCTGGCGGTGTCGTCCTACCGGACCGATTGCGAAACGCCGGAGGAACGATCACGAACCGGCTCTTTTTACCGCCTCAGCGGGCCGGTGGACGTCGATAACGGCTGTAGAGGTGGGCAACCACCATGGCAGCCGCGCCGGTCGCGAGCGTGACGATGACGTCGGCGTCGAGCCGGCGAACGCATTGCACGACGAACGGGACGGCCATGGCCACGCCGTCGAGAAGACCCAGGAATGCGAGGTGGTCGAGGGGGTTGGTTCGTCCGACGCGCCGGGTGATCGGTTTCATGAACCCATGATATCAAAAAATGTGGGAATGTGCGAACCTGTATTTGTGGGAATGTGGTTAAGTGGGAATCATTCCCGGGGGTGCGGCTCCCTCGGTCGAACCGGATCATGTACCCAACCGGTCGAATCGATACGCGACGGAAAAGGCGCGGGCCCGGTGCACCGAAGGGGTGCGCCGGGCCCGCGGGGTCCGAAGGGGTCGAATCACGGCGGAGACGGGAGTGGGGGGGCCGGGATCGGCTGGGGGTCGTCGGGATAGGTGACGGTACCGTCGCGGTGTACCACGAGGCGCCCGGCGCGCCATTCGCCGATGATCGCCATGAACAGGTGTTGGCGGGTCAGTTGACACCCCGGCGTGGAGAGCTCGTGTTTGAGCTGTCCGGCGTCGTCGGGCTGTAGGCGCACGTGGGCGATGAAGGCGTCGGGGTCGGCGCCGATGCTGGGGAGTGGGGGTCGGCCGGTGCGGTCGGGGTGGTGGTGCGGGTAGGTGACCCGGCCGTCGGGGTGTACCCGGAGGTGGCCGGCGCGCCATTCGCGAATACCGACGGTGAGCAGGTGTTGGCGGGTCAGACCGGCGCGGTCGAGCTGGTGGCCCAGTAGCTCGGCGTCGTCTTTGCGCATGCGGAAGTTCAGCGGTCGTGCCGTTTTCGTCGTCGGTCGGTCGGTCACCGGCTTTCTGCCCATGGGTCCAATCTTGGCACCATGGGGTCTGGTCGGGTGTGGCGTATGGGGTGAAGGAGAGTCGATTCCGGTCTGGCTCCGTCCCGAATAAATTGATATCATGAATCCATGGTATCAATTTATCCAGTGGGGTCGCCACCCACGACCCCCCCCGCATCCCCCCTCGATCCCGATGCCCCGATCCCGTGGGTGCCCACCGAGCTCGTCGTCAACGACGACGACCGTCGCGGCGCGCCGATCCTGCAGGTGCAGTGGGCCATTCTGCTGCCCGATCGGTCGCTGTGGCCGACCACGCAGAACCCGTGGGTGTTCCGGACGGCCGCGGTGGTCGATATCGCCAAGACGGTGCTCGCCGCGTTGGTGTCCGACGCCTTCGGCGCGGTGGGCTACCGGCCCGGTCTGGCCTGGCGGCAGGCGACCACCACGGTCCACGGCACCCACTACGGTCCGTGGCTGCACGGCCCGGGGCGGCCCATCGCCCTTGACTCCGTGGCCGAGGCGGGGGCGGAGGAGCTGTGATGTTCCGACGTCGCCGCCCCCTGCGCCAGCAGGTGCGGGATCTCACCGCGATCGTCGACGACATGATCGACCGGTGGCCCCGGGTCACCGGTACGTCCGCGACCGTGGATGGCGTCACCGGTGCGGTCTTCGGTCAGGACCTGGTCCTGTCGGCGTGGTCGTGTCGCAACCCCGGTCTCGGTCTGACGGTCGGGGAGGCCATGCAGATCCGCCGCCAGCACATGATGTGCCCGCCCGATGACCCGACGGTGTGCCGGATCAAACCGGCCGCCCTGCGGTTGCTCGCCGAGCGCGGCAAGGTCGTCCCGGCCGGTAAGGGGGTGATCGCGCCGATTTCCGCTTCCGCTTTCCGTTGATCAGCGATCCGAATCCGATGGGGCGCCGGGCGTACCCAACACGCCCGGCGCCCCTCGACATTATCGAGGAGACCCCCTCTCATGACACACGACAACGACTTCACGACCGAGGCGGTCGGCGCCGAGGCGCCGGCGGTGGCCGCGCTGGCCGATTCGGCCGCCAAGGCCCTGGCGGTGCTGTACGCCGCCACGGTCGCCGATGCGCCCACCTTGGCCCGTGCGGCTGAGGACCTGGCCGAGACCGCGTGCGTGGTGGCCGATCGGGTGACCGGCCCGCTGTGGGACGGCGCGCTGGATGCCGAGCTGCTGGCCGCGCTGGTGCTCGAGACCGTTCCCACGGACCTGTTGGACATCGCCGCGACCTACACCGAGGCCGCCGAGGAGGTTCGGTTATGACCGCGCCGACACCGCGCAGCGCGGGCGAGCTGGCCGCCGCGCTGGATGCGCACGTGAACGAGGTGACCGCCGCCGTGGCGGGGTTGGCCGAGGCGGCGCGGTTCGGGAACCTGTTCCGGGTGATATCCGCCGCCTGTGCGGTGCGGACCGCCGTCGACATCCTCATCGGTGACCTCCGCGCGGATGCGGTGGCCGGCCGCCTGGAGGGTCGTTTCCCGGCCCCGGAGACCGCCGATGCCCTCACGATGGCCGGAGGTGGCGAATGAGCCTGTACACCGAGCTGCGTGACGCACTGGCGGCGGTGTGGGAGCAGCGCATGCACGACGGCAACGGCGCGCGGGTGGCCACGGTGTTCCTGCACACCGTGCGAGAGGCCCACACCGCCGGAACCTCGTTCCCGTCGCGGGAGGTGCCCGAGCGTGTGTTGGACAAGGTGTTCGCTCCCGTCGAGGACGATCCGACCGCGGGGCTGCTGTGGGGGTTCGCCCTCACCGCGGTGACCGACATGGCCGCCGAGGCCGTGCGGATTCTGGCCGCACGGAAACGGGGCGTGGGCGGCGATGCGGCATGAGCGGTCGTCGGGATTCGCTGAGGGACATGACGGTCGAGACCGGTGCGCCGATATCGCATCGCTTCGGTGCCGATCCCGCCCATCGGGCCGAGGGGCGCACGGTGCGGTGGACGCAGATCCCCCCGTCGCGGAGCGTCTCGTGTGACGAATGTTTCGCGGTGCAGTACGAGACGAACGGCGTTTACCGGCGTCGGGCCCGGGCCCGGTACCGGCGCACCGTGGCCGGTGCGGCGCTGTTGCTGTGCGCGTGGCACCGTGCGGCTTGGCAAGATCGCGACCGACACGGGGCGTAAGCCCAGTTGGAAGGCCATAACCGCCGTCGTGGATACCGTTCCGCGACGGCGGTTTTGGCGTGTAGGCTCGAGGCTCGAATGGACCTGAACAGGGGTGTGTCGCTCACCGGCGCCGAAGGCGCGGTGTGATGGGCTCGACACCGTCTGTGGGCAGACAAGACGAAAGCCCGGCCTCTCGTTATCGGGACCAATCGAATCGAGAGACCGGGCACCAAACCCGAATCGGGGCGCTCGCACCGAGGGGGGTCGGCACGTTCGCGTGTACGAGGATACAGGCTGGCGGTGACATCTCCACACCGCCGCCGTCGTGTCCGCGCGTTCGAGACCTTCCCCGCCCGTCGAGCGGCGCCGATTCCCGAGTGGAACGGACAGCTACACACGTGGACATCATTCGCGCCGACGACGATGTGACCAGCGGGTTTGTCATCACGACGAACGAGGTGGCCCAAAACGGCGCCCTGTCGCTGCGGGCGCGTGGCCTGCATCAATTGATTCGATCGTTTCCGCCGGGGTGGCGGTGTACGGCCGACGAGGTGGCTCAGAGGTGGGCCACCGAGGGGCGTGATGCGGTGCGTGCGGCGATGGCCGAGCTCGAGCGCGCGCGGCTGGTGCGGCGGGAGAAGTACCGCGACGAGGGCGGTAGGTGGCGCACCAATCTCACGGTCTACGCCCGGCCGCAATCGGGTCCGGCCGAGGACGTCGGCGCCGATCCGGTCACCGAGCACCCTGCCGCGCCGGATTCCCCACCTCTGGGAAGTTTCCCAAAGGTGGGAAGATTGGTGGCCAAAACCGCAGGTCGGGACCAGGACGGAAAACCAGGCGTCGGAAAACCAGGCGTCGGAAAACCAGGCGTTATAAACAAAACGGAGATAAAGACGGAGATAAAGGCAGGCAGGCAGGTAACGGATCTCACTAGCGCCGCCGCGCCGAACGCGGCCGAGGCCGCGCCTGCCTGCCTGCCTGTCGATGTCTCGAATACCGACCGGAACCGCGGCCGGCGCCGGGGTGAGCACGACACCGCGCCGGCGGCGCCGGATTCGGCCGGGGCGGCACTGCTGGCCCGGTTGCCGGAACGGCTGGCCACGCCACAGGTGATCCGTCAGCACCACCGGGCGGTGAGTGCTCTGCTCGCCGGCGGGTGGTCGGCCGATGCGCTGTACCGGCGCCTGTGCGCCGAGTGCGACGGACAGGCCGGTCCGGGTCGGCTGGTCCGGGCCATTCGCGACACTCCCCCGGCGCCGCCGGTGCGGGTGGTCGGGCCGACCTTGGTGGTGCACGATTCGGGACCGAGGTCGGCGAAAAAGGTGGCCGCCCCCGACTCGCCGGCGAAACGGGCCGCGCTCGAGGCGGCACGTTCGGCCGGCCGGCGGGGCACTGTGCGCAACAGCGCCCGAAAAACCCTGCCAGATTTGCGCAGGACGGCCGATCGGGGTGAATCCGGTATCTCGGCTACCTCGGCATGAAAACGTGGCTCAGAATCGAAATCAGCGCCGAAAGGGAGGGATTCGGGTGGTGGATGTCGCGTCGACGGAGGTGCCGCGGTCCTATGCCGATGGGGGGCCGTTGATCCCGCCGCGTACCGGTGTCGCGGTGGTCGGCGTGTGCGGTCATGTGCGGATTCACCGGTGTGTGGGGTGCGGGGTGTGTACGGCGTGCCCGGGGCGGGTGTGCCGGTGCGGTCCGGCCGAAAGCGATTGACGGGCACGGCCCGATGATCTCGTTGTAGATTCGTCTACATTCTCGGTGTAGACTGTTCTACAAACCCGAGAGAAGAACGGAGCACACCATGCCCGACACCGACACCGACACCGATATCGCCTGCCGAATCGGCCCCGACTGGGGCACCCTCACCCCGGCGCAGCGGGACCGACTCACCCGCTTGGACGCCGATCTGGCCACCCGAAAGCCGATCCTGGGCATCGAGCTGCGGACCGCGGCGGTGCGCGCGGTCGTGCGGTGGTGGCGCGGTGAGATCACCCTCGAGGACGCCGGGGCGGTGCTGGCCGACGCGCGGCGGGAGGAGGAGCGCGCCCGCGCCGTGGTCCGCGCTCTGGGGGTATCGGCCCTCGGCGAGGGGAGGTCGCAGAGCGGCACCGCGGCTGCGCTCGGTATCGACCGTATGGCCCTGCTCAAGTGGGCCGGTCTGCGGGATTGACGACCCCGGTACGCCCGTCCGGTCGGGGGTGGGCGTACCGGAGTGTGGGCGGCGTGGCGATGGGGGAAGGGGGCGACACGAGATCATCTGTAGACAGATCTACAATCTTGCTGTAGAGTGATCTACAGAACGGAACGAGGACAGGAGCCCCGAAATGAGCAAGACCGCCGCCCGCATCTCCGCTGTCGCGACCACCAAAACCGCCAAGGCCGCCCACGGCGTGGGCATCGCCGACATCACCGTCACCGGCCGCGCATTCAAGGCCGCCGATCGTGCTGCCCGCGCCGCCCACGGCGTGGGCATCGCCGACCTCTCCCTCGATGAGGCCGCGGCGCTGCTGGCCGCCCAAACCGGCGCCATCGTCCCGAGCATCGCGGACCTCTTCGCCGAATTGGGCGTCACCACCACGGCGGAGCTGACCGTACGAGTGGAGTCCCTGTGGCAGATGCTCACCGGCGCCGCCCCGATGGTGGTGCGGTGGCGGCGGTGAACCCGGGCGACGCTCGCCGAGAAACGGCCGGTCACGCGGAATGCGGGCCGGCCGTTTCGATTTTCTCGCCGCCTTCATTTCGCAATATCCGTTCCTGGTGTAGACAGATCTACAATCTTGTTGTAGAGTGGTCTACAGAACGAAACGAGGAGAGGGTAGGACAATGACCAACAACATCGAACTCTTCAAAGAACTTCAGGCCCGCACCATCGACGACGCCGCCTATTACGTCGGCGGCAACTACGTCGCCCTCGGCTCCGATTCCTGGCAAGACGTTCTCGATGCCGCGGTGAAAGCCATCAACAGCATCGGCCGGGGGCGCCCCGATCGGGACAGCCTCGCCATCCTGGCCACCACCGCCCGCGAGGCGGCCGACGGATACACCGCGGAATTCGCCGCGAACCTGCGCCGCATCGCCGAGATCGCCGACGCGCTCGCCTGACCCCAACCCCCACCGGCGGGCCGGAACATCGGCACCATGCCCCGCCCCCGCCCCCGCCCCCGCATCCGGGGAAACGCGATGGCCGGGCAGATCCGCGCCACCGCTGCCCGACCGGCGGTTCCGCCTGTCGGTGCCGCCGACCGCCGTCGCCTGAACCGCATCCCGAAACCGAAACGGTGGGTCGGTAGCGTGGGTGGCGGTCGAGCGCGCCCGTGTCGAGAGGTGTCGTGATGAGCGTTTTCGATGTCCCCGATATGCCGCCCAACGAGGTAGGTCGGCGACTGCGTGAGATCCGGGCCTGGCGCGGACAGAGTCTCCAGGTCACCGCCGGGCTGGCCGGTATCAGCTACGGATATCTGGGCAAGCTCGAACGGGGGGAGAAACCGGTGTCCAATCGGCGCACCCTCGAGGCCCTGGCACGGGCCTTGCAGGTGTCGCCGGCCGAATTCCACACCGCGCCGTGGGCGGGCTCGCCGCCGGATGCCACCGAGGCCGCCCGCCGTGGCCTGGCCGCGGTGGAGTACGCCCTCGACGCCCACGAACTGGGTGACGATCCCGAATGCCCGGTCCGGGACTGGCCGCAGATCGCCGCGGACCTCGACCGGCTCGCTCATCTGACCTACGGCACATCCGACTATGCCGAACAGATCGAGTTGGTGCCCCGGCTGTTGGCCGAGTTGCATGCTGTCCACGCCCGGGTGCCGACCCGACGTCGGGATGCATTGGTGGGGTTGATCGTCTGCTATTCGTCGGCGGTGTGGACGACCAAGCGGCTCGGCGGGCGTGGTCTGCCGCTGCTGGCCGCTCGCGCGGCCGGGCAGTGTGCCGAGGAGTTGGAGTCCCCGGCCTGGCGTGGGTATGCCGCGTGGTTGCGCGGGGATGCCACGGGTGGGTTGAGTCGTCCGGAGCAGTATCGGCGTGCGATACGTACCGCCGACGAGCTACGCCCGTATCTCGATGATGCCGAGGTGGTGCAGGCGTCGGGGATGTTGCATCTGTCGGCGGCGTTGGCGTGTGCGGTGCAAGGGGATCGCGACGCCGCGACCGGTCATCTGGCCGAGGCCGAGGCCCTGGCCACGCGGTTGGATACCGAGGTGGGCACCTTCGGGCACATGTGGTTCGGCACGGCGAATGTGGGTGTGTGGCGGGTGTGCATCGGGCACGAGCTCGGTGACGGGGCGCGTATCGCCGAACAGGCGCGCACGGTGAACGTGGCCGCGCTGCCCAGTCTCTCGCGGCAGGCCGAGTTCCATATGGAGGTCGGGCGCGCCCTGCTCACCGATCCTCGGCGTCGGGACGAGGGGGTGCAGATGCTGCTCGCTGCCGAACGGTGCGCCCCGCAGCGATTCTATGCCGATGTGTTCGTACGTGAGGCCGTGGCCGATCATTTGCGTGCCGCGCGTCGTGATGCCGGGGGGCGGCATCTGCGGGGGTTGGCCTACCGGCTCCGCCTTGCCCCGGAGTTGGCTCCCTGACACGGGTTTTCGTCGTGCGTCCTGCCGTTTGTCCCTTCTGGGACAAAATTCGGCGCCTCGGCCGTTCATGCTCGATGCCGAGCCCCGGCGCCGGGTGATGTGCCCAACCCCGGCGCCGGGTGCGACCCATATCGGAAGCGGTGAGGCGACGGGGTTGGGTGATCTTCCGCAGCGGTCGAAAGTGGTGGTGCGCGTCGATTTCGGCGCCGGGTGTCACAGTGTGCGCTACAGCGCCGAGCCTGAGGTGGTGGCCCGGTTCGTCGCCGCGTTGGCGGTGTGGAATCCCGGTTATCGCGTGTACGAAGTCCCCGGCCCGGTGACCGATGTGCGACCGCTGCCGGGCGGCAAGTGGTTCGATGCCGAAGCAACTGGAACCGAACGCCTCTCGGTTGCGTCTGACTCGGTGTGGACGAAACGAGGACAGGGGCAGGCATGGCAGCAGTCGAGCCGGTCCGGCCGTACGGGGCGGGGGGTCCGTTGATCCCGACGCCGGGTCCGCGGCGCGTGGAGCGCGGGCGCCTGTTGATGCATCGGTGTCGCGGGTGCGAGGTGTGTGCGGCGTGTTCGGGGCGGGTGTGTCGGTGCGGCCGGAAGCGATTGACAGCGCTGGTCGTTGCCGGGTTTCGGTATGCGATGGGGTGGTTCCGACCACCGATAAATTGATACCATGAGTTCATGATTTCAGAATTTGCGCCGCTCGCCCTCACCGGCGGGCCTGCAATAGGTATCGCGACCGTCTATCAGATGGCGCGCAGGTACGGAATGACAATGTATTGGAGAATCGGCGACAAGGACGTGCGCGCCAACGTGCGTCGCGCCGCGCACATCAAACGGACCTGGGATCGCACGATGCGCCGTCACAAACTGGTGGTCGTCGACGAGATGCCCACCTTCGGCGAACGGGTGGGCGGCGGCCACACCAAGGCGCCGAATCCGCGCTTCATCGTGCCGAAGGTGCACGATGTCTACGCCGACCCCTACGGGGTGACCATACGCGTGGAGGCCGTCGACGGAGTGGGCGCCGAAGAGTTCCGCAGGCGCGCCAAAAACCTGTCGGACGTGTGGAAGATGCGGGATCTGCAAATCGTCGACCTGGTGGACACCGACCCGGGTTTCTTCCAGGTGCGAGCGCTGGTCAACGACCCGATGACCATCGTCGAGCACATGCCGATGCCGGATCGGCTCGGCGCCGATCTACCCGAGGACCAGAAGCACAAGGCGCTGCACCGATTGCGGCTGGGACGCGGGCAGGACGGCGAGGATGTCTTCTTGAAGCTCAAGGAGAACAACTCGACCACCGTGTTCGGCGCCTCCGGATTCGGTAAGACCAACTGCCTTCAGTACTGGGTGTGCCAACTGGCGCCGAGCCCGGAGGTGCAGATGGTCGGCGCCAACGGCAAGGCGACCCGGGAGTCCTTCGGTGATTTCCGGGCGCTGGCGCCCCGGTTCTCCCACCTGAGCAGCGGCGACCCGTGGGATGTGAACCAGTTGCTGCGTGGCCTCGAGACCGAGATGATGCGCCGCCTCAACAACATGCATAAATGGTGGGGCGTCGATCAATTCTGGCAGCACGGACCCACCGTCGATGTGCCGTTCATCGCGGCATTCATGGACGAATGTCAGGAGTATCTGACCACCGACGTCAAGCCGGTCAGCGACGACAACAAGCTGCTGATCGGGATCATCGCCGAGAACGTCGAGCTGGCCAAACGGTTGCAGAAGATGGGGCGCGCGGCCGGTATCTGGCTGATCTGGGCCACGCAGAAGGGCACCGGGGACGCCATCCCGACCGCCATCCGCGACGTGGCCCCCTACGCGATCAGCTTCCCCTCCCGTAGCCGCGCCATGGAGGTGGCCGCGCTCGGCGAGGAGATCTCGGAATACCCCGACATGTCCACCCGCAAGATCCTCAAGGACAAATACCGCGGCGTGGGCACCATCAAAACCGACGGACAGGGCGGCTACGTCCGATTCAAGGTGCCATTGGTCGATGTCGAGATGGCCGCCGCCATCTGCGAGTCCACCTCGAAATACGTGCGCGAGATTCCGGGACTGGCATCGGCGGGCGTCTACAGCACCCGCGTTCCCGATTCGCCGGCCGAGCTGGTCGGCAAGCCCGCCGGCAAACCCGCAGGCCCCACCACTCACCGCCCACGCGGTGGCGGCCGGTCCAATCGCCGCGGCGGCGCTCGCGGCGCACGCGGAGCGAACCGACGCGCCGGCGGTGAATCCGATGCCTGACCTGTCGCCGATCACACCGTTTCGACAAGGGGGACCTGTGTCCGAACAATCCGAACAACATGTCCGGTTCGACCCGGACGCCGCCGCGATGTACACCGCCGCGTCGGCGCGTATCGCCGAGCTGCTCGACACTGCCGCCGGCCATTCCGAGACCGCGGCGGAGGTGGACCTGTCGGCCGGATTGGGAGTCCTGGGCGCCGATTTCGCGGCGGCCTTCGCCGCGGCGATGGCCACCCAGGCGCGCACCGTGCGCCTGGCGCTGGGCCTGGTCAACGGCTACGCCGCCACCGTGGCCGCCGCCGGTGCGGCACTTGCCGACACCGACGCGCAGACCGCGACCGCTCTGAACACCGCCGCGGCGGAGGTGCTCTGATGCGCTCGAATCCGCATGTCACACCGGCGGCAGCCGCGCCGGACCCGGCCGACCCGCCGCTCGTGGCCGCGCTGATCGCGCCGTTGCTCGAGCTGCGCGGCGCGCTCGGGGACGGGGTGATGCCGACGGAGCTGGTCGAGGCGTTGAAAGCGGCGGCCGACGCCACCGTGGCCGCAGATGTGCCGGCGTCCTCGGCGCTGTATGCGCTCGAGTCCACCGGTACCGCCACCGCCGGGGTACCGGTGATCCGCCGTACCGCCACCGAGGTCTCGGCGCTGGCCGACCACTACGGCGCGCTGTCACGGCTGTTGGGCGACGCCTACGCCACCCGGGGCACCGCCGCCGCCGCGCTGGACGCGATCATCGCCGGATTCCGCCACGAGGCGCGCACGATGGTCGCCACCGCGACCTCGCAGGCCGATGTCGACGCCATCGTGGGTAAGGCCGCAAAAGCGCTGGGCGAGGGCGTGAGCGTGGTCAACGCTGCCCGCGCGGAGATGGACGATCACCGCCGCCGCGCGGTGGAATACGACCAGGGGCCTACCGCGCCGAGGGTTACCGTGCCCGGAAATTGGCAGATTCACGACGGGCGGCTCGTGGCTCCCGGGACCGCCCCGTACACCGCCACCGAGCCCGGGGTGGGCGCACCCCAACCGGTGGTGACCGATCCGGCGACAGCCGCTCAGATCGCCCTGCAGAACGCGCTGATCCAAGGCGGTGTCGCCCTGGGTACTGCCGCGATCGACGGGGCCGTGACGGTCGGCACCAAGATGGTCGACGGAATAGTGCAGGTGGCCACGCACGGGGTGGACACCGCCGCGAAACTGGCCGAGGAAGGCCTGTCCACCTGGGCCTCTTCCGCCACCGGAACCGAGGGCCCCGGCGCCGGCGTGAGCGGCCTCGAGGGGCTGGGCACCGGCCCCGGCGGCGACAAACCCGCCCCGCCGGCTTCGCCCGCCGGCGGCCTGTTCGCCGGCCTCGGGGGCCCCGCCCGCCCGGAGCCCCCGCACACCGACACCCCGCCCGACCCCGCCCCGGCGCCCGCGCCGAAGACCAAGCCCGCGCCGCCGGCCTCGCCGCAACCTCCCGCAGCACCACCACCCCCGCCCCCGTCGGGTGCGGTGGTGCCCCCCGCCGCGCGCCCGGAATCCGGCGAGCAGTCCCGGCCGCGCCGCACCACGCAACCGGGGATGACCCTTACCCCCGGACAGACCCAGTAGAGGTGAATGACCATGACCAACCCGTGGGACCGCGATATCGACGTACCGGAGGAGGTGTTGGCCGACTACACCGGCCGCGACCTCGGCACCCGCGACGAGGACCAGGACCAGGAGGCGGCGGCGCCGGCGAATGTGTTCGAGCTTCCCGGCCTGCCCGCCTACACCGCCCTGGCCGAGAACGTGGGCGCCGTCGACGACGCGAAACCCGTCCCCGTCCCCGAGGTCGAGACCGACAAGTTCACCGGCGATTGGGACGCATGGGTCGATCCCGCCGCCGGAGCCGATGCCTCGACCTCCGCCACCGAGACATCCTCGGCGAGCGGAACCGGCAAATGGGTGGTGCCCGACTACGACGATCCGGTGGCTATGGCGGCGTTTCGGGATCGCACCGGGGACAGCGCCGGTGCGGGGGTGCGTCGCCTGCCCGATCAGCGGGTGCGGGTCGGTGGCAGCGGGCCGCGCTGGCTGCGCGGTCTGCTGGGTGCCGCTGCGCTCGCCGGTGTGGTGGGCGTGGTCGGGGTCGTGGTGTGGGTCAACGTGCGGGCCGCCGAGCGCGGCCAAACCGTCCCCGGAGCGGCCGATGCCTCGGCGGGTGCGGTCTCGCCGGCGGCGGCCACCGCCGCGTCGGGCATGTGGGAGCACGCCACCGGCACTTGCCGCCGCACCGTGACCGAGTCGGTTGTCATCGGCGCCGATCCCGGCGACACCGGCAGCGGGCCGGGCGTGATCCAGGCGATCGAATGGGCCTACTACGTGGATCGGTCGGCCACGGCGGTACGGGCGTTGACGACCCCGGACGCGCTGGTACCCGATGCGGGCACCATACAGGCCGGTATCGACTCCTACCCCGCCGGGGTCCGCTATTGCGTGACCATCACCGCCGCCGACACCGACGGCCGTAGGTGGGATGTGCAGATCCAGCAGCAAAAACCCGGTGAGGACGAGCCCTCGATTATCGATCAGGTGATTACGACCACCACCGGCCCGGACGGGCGGACACTGGTCACCGGTATCCGGCCCCGGTAGCACCACAATCCCACTGATACACAAATGTGGGAATGTGGGAATGTGGTAAAGTGGGTTTATGACGACGATGACGGAGGACACCATGACCACTCCCACCCTCGGCGCGGGATACCTCGCCACCGTGGACGGCTACGCCATTCCCGACCCCGAAAGCGACGACACCACCACCCCGGCCCGGTTCACCACCGCCGCCGAGGCCGCCGCCAGCGCCGAGGCCGCCGCCACCGACGCCGCGAACTGGTTCGGCCTGCCCGACGTCACCACCGCCGCGGTGCCCGCCACCGACTACGTCCCCCCGGCCGCATCGCCGGCCCCCGCACCGCTGACCCCGGCCGACCTGGATCAACTGGACAAACAGTTTCCGGCCCCGCCCACCCGCATCAGCCACACATTCGCCATCCGCATGGCCGACGGTGAGCTGTACTGCTCGGAAACCGACCGCGCCAACGACCGGCCCTACACCGTGTGGACCGACCGCGCCGAGGCCGAGACCGCCGCCGCCGGACTCACCACCCAGGCCAAGACCCTCGGCCTGGTCCGCGCCCGGTTCGACGTGGTCACCCGCGCCACCGTGACCGCCGTGACCGCCTGGCACCTCTGAAACACCACCCCACCCGCAGCACCCCGGCGAGTCCAGAACGCCGGGGTGCTGCGCTCTCGGCACGCGAAACGGCCGGGCCCGCACACCGCGGGCCCGGCCGTTGTTCGTTCGGAAACCCCCTACCGCCCGAAACGACCCCGGTGCGGCCCCCGGCGGGTCCAGTCCGCCGGGGACCACCGAACATTGTCCACCATGAGCATGAGAACGCCCCGGCGGACTGGACCCGCCGGGGCGTTCTCCTGTGGACGAAACGGATAAGGGCGTGGAGGGGCTACCCCTCCTTCCGCAGCAACGGGGTCACCTTGGCCAACCGCCGGGCCTCCTGCGCCTCACGGGCCTCGATCTCCTCGGCCTTGGCGATCCAATCGCTGGCACTGCGGTGGTGCACGTACTTCGCGCCGGCCTTCTTGTCACGGTCGTAGATCTGCCATCCCGTCATCGGGGGAGTGACGCTACGGCTGGTGATCAGAATCCGCGCCACGTCGCCCACGTCGTACTTACGCGGCTTGCACTCGTCGTACACCTTCGACGCCAACGCCCACAGATAGGCGTGCTCGGTGTTTGCCGGGTCCACCGTAGAGCGCGCCGCGTCCACCCCTACGGTGTGCAGCACACCAGAGGGGCGCGGTGCTCCGGTAGCGGTCGCCTCGTCGCCGTCCACGGTTCGAGGGCCTACGGCGGCCACCCCGGCATACGGTTCGCCTACGGTAGACACCCCCTCGCCGCTACGGTTGACGACCGGCGCCGCCGCCGGGACACCGGTCGCGGAAGCGATACCGGAGTCCGCGACCACACCCGCGGCCGTATCCGGCGCTACGGTACCGACGCCGTAGTCCACGCCGTAGTCGAAACCGGCATCGGCGCCGGCGACCTTTGCCGGCTTCGCCGCCGAGTCATCGGCGCCGGTCAACGGGGTCTCGGCGAAATCGCCGGCGCCCCGGGTCGCCGCTTCGGGCCCACCGGTGGCCTCGGTGTCCTCACTCGCGGCGGTCGGCCGCTCGATGTCCACGGTCGTCGTGGAGTCGACGCCACCACCCTGCGGGTCTACGGTTTCACGTCCGGTCGCGTACGGTACGGCTACGGTTACCGGCTCGGCCAGGGCGGTGGCGCCTACGGTTGGATGCCCCGTTTCGTCGTCCCGATTCCCCCTCCGACCCCCCGGGGCTACGCCATACCGCAGAGCCCGGCCTACGGTAGTGGCCGCCGAGAGTCCGCCGGAGTCGCTACCGTAGCGCTCGCCTACGGTAGCGCCTACGGTAGCGGCTACGGTAGCGCCGCCTACGGTAGCGGCCTGGCGTAGCTCGGCGTCGAGCTCGGCGACCGTAGCGTGGGCCTTTGCCATCGCCCGGGAGAAAGCCTCCGACACCGGGGTGTGCAACAGCACCGCCACCGTCATCATCCCCGGCGGTATCGCATGCACCGCCGCTTGACCCCAATCGTCATCGGCGACGTACTTGCCGACATTGAGCGCGATCGAGGTCGCCAACAGCGCCACCTCCGCAGGGATGGCCCAGGTCTTGTCCAGCTCCTCACCCCATTCGTGGGTGCTCATGCGCGTGGCCATCAACCCCAACAGGATCAGGGACACCGTGGCCTCGAAGAAGAACCCCGCCCACCACCGAATAGTGGTCATCTCGGCATCACCGGCGATATTGCGCTGCACGGTGGTGGCCGAGATGAGCACACAGGCCACCACCACACCGGCGAAAATGTAGGTGACGCCGGTCCTCCACCGGTGCAAGCGGGCCATCCGCGCCCGCGGGTCGACACTGCGCCGCTGAAGAGCCATGGCCTTACGCGCGACGCGCATATCGTCGTGGTCGGCGGCCTGTAGCTCGGCGGCCAATGCCAGGTCGGCGTCGGCGGCCTTGTTCTCGGCCTCCGCTATACGCCACTGCCGGCGCAGCTCCAGATCCCGCATACGCTCGGCGAGTTCCCGCCGGCGGGTCAATTCGTCATCCGAAGGCGCATTCACCAGCGCCTCGAGGGCGGTACCGTCCAGCAGCTCTCGGCGCTTACGCGCATGCTCGAGCCGCACCTCCAGCGCCGCCGGATCGATCTCCGGCTCGGCGGTGGTTTTCTTATCTTTCATTCCCCCGGGTCCTTTCTCTCCTTGTTCACCGTGGCGAGGAATTCGGCCACGTCGGGGTACTCGGCGGCCAACGCTTGACGCGGGTCGTCGATGTCGTGGTGTTTGAAGCGCGATTCGGCGATCAGCCCCTCCAGAGACGCCAGGAGCGGCGGATAACCGGCGAGCGCCTCGAGCACTATGGTCTTGATCGACTTGTTGGTCTTCCCCTTGGTCGTCTGCATCAGCCGTTGCAACCCCGGCGGGATGTCCACGGTCAACCGCGTCGGCTTGGCCGCACCCTGGGGACTCTCGGACACCTTCGGTGCGCCGCGCTCGAACTCGGCCAACGGATCGCCGATCGAGGGCGTCCTCTTCTTCGACATGGGTGTTCCTTTCTGTGCTCCGTCAGTGCCCGGCAAGGGCGAGCTTGATGGTCTCGGTGGCCAAGGCGGCGACTTCCGAGGCCGCCGCACCGCGCGGCTCGTACTCACACACCGCCTGCCCCACGCCGATGGCGTGGGAATAGACGGTGCGACGTGTCAACCAGGCCTCCGTGAGCGGGGCGATATCGGCGGCCGTCAAGGCCTCGAGGGTGGCGGCAGTGATCGACTCGCGGGGGTCGTACTGGGTCAGCAACATCCGCACCACCAATGTGCGTCCCACCGCCTCGGCGGCCTCGGCCGCTTCCCGCAGGACCGGGCCGGTGTCACGGCGAGTGGCCCACACATCGGGCGGCGACGGCGGCACCGGCACCAGAATCACCCCGTACTCGTCACCGGCCGCGGTGGCGACCACCGCGCGCGTGAGCTGGTCGTGCCTACCCAGGGCATCGATCACCACGACATCCCACCCGATACGCAGATGCGCGAAATCCCGACGCAACGACAGGTGCGGATAATGCTGCACCCGCACCCGCTCGGGAATCGTGCGTACCGCCGCGGCATCGGTGAGCGTGCGCTGTGGGTCCGTGCAGAGCAGCAGCACCCGCGCCCCCCGCTGAGCGATCTCGTGGGCCAGATTCCACGCCACGGTCGATTTTCCGCTCCCCCCCTTGGTGCTGACGAGGGCGATCACGATTCCGCCGACCGCGCGGATCTGCGCGACCAGCGACCCGCGCCGTGCGCGTGCTGGGCTCATCGACCTTCCCCTTTCCAAGGCGGTGACCCGAGACCGGCCGGTCCGGGTTTACGGCCATACAGTAACACACACTCCCACAAATGTGGGAATGTGGGTTTACAGAAATGTGGGAATGTGGGAAAGTGGGTGTGTACGAACCGCTTCGGAAGCTCGGAAGGGCGAACCATGAACCCCAACACCCCCCGACCCGCCGTGACCGTGACCCGCGCCGCCGTCCCGACCCACCGACTGCTGGCCGTCATCGAGGCCGCGGTGCCCGTCCTCGTGTCGCTCCTGCTCATCGTCGGCGCGCTCACCGCCGCTGTGATCTACCTCGATTCCCCCGGCCCCGAACCGATCGCCGCCGCCCCGATCACCCCGACCGCCGATGTCGAGTGCGCCATGTTCTGCACTCCACCCGACACCACGGCACCCACCCCGCCGGCCACCCACGTGGGATGCGTCATGTTCTGCACTCCACCCGACGCCGCGGCACCCACCCCGGCTCCGGCTCCACCCGGACCGTCTCCCGTGCTCTCGGCCGCCGCTGCCGTGATCACCGGTTTCGGTCGTATTTGACCCTTCGCCCGTCCGATCGACCACACGGAAGGACCCACCATGCTCACACTGAAACCCGAGGTCGACGCCGTCGACAGCGTCCAAGACGCGCTGCCCGCCAACGCCGCCACCACCGATCCCTGGGACACCCTGGACGGCCACGAGGACACCGCCGACCACCTCGACCCCGACAGCGACAGCGACAGCGACCCTGCCCCTACCCCGCTGCCCGGCCCCCGCCATTCCGCGGTCCGCGTCACCGTCCCGACCCTGGCCCTACCACACCTGCTGCTGGCTGCCACCACCGCCGCCGTGGTCGCTGCGACCGCTCATCAGGTCGTCGAATTCGTCGCCCACGGCCCGGTCATGCCGACCACCGCCATTGCGGCCGCCGATCCCGGCCCTGCCGAATGTGTCATGTTCTGCGACCCGCCCCCACCTCCGCCGCCCGGCGACTGCGTGGTGTGCGACCCGGTATCGCCCGGACCGACCCGCGCCGCCGAAGTGATCGAGGCTCTGTTGCGCGCTGCGCGCCGATAACCACGAGCGGTTCCGACAGGTCCGGACATCGCGTACATGCCCGGCCCTGTCGGCGAAGGAAAGAGAAAGAGAAGAGGATGGATTACACGGATTTTCGGACCGACAGGGCGTCGGCCACGAGTCGGGCGGGTCGCTTGATGTGTGGATGCGCCGACGAGCCGGACGCCTGGCGCGGGCGCGGGTTGACGGCGCATCTGGTGTGTACCTGTGGCGGGGTGACCGTTTCGCGGCAGGGCCACCGGTGGCCGCCGAGTGAGGCCGGGGTCGGGAAGGGGGAGCGGTGATGTGGTGTGAGCGTCTGCGCGGGTTACCGCATCCGCACCGGCCGTTCCGCCTGCTGCGGTGGGTGGACGCGGGGTACACCGATACGCCCGCGGTGGTGGTCGAGCTGGTTTCGGCGCCGTGCCCGCGCTGCTCGGACTGTGACGGCGCCGGCGGGTGGATCACCGGCGACGCGTCCGGCGATGTGGACTCATACGAGTGCGACCGCTGTGCCCGCCCGTGGGGCGCGCTGCGGTGCCCGGGGTGGCTGGACCGCATGCTGCCGGGGTCGTGGTCGATGTTGCGCCGGGCGCGTCGTGTTTATGACGAACCACCCTTCTGATTCGTGCCTCGGCGTGCGAAATAGACGGCAATACGAGCGATTGGAGGTCGTCAACGACCACGGCAACATCACCCCCCGCAGCGCCGAGGACAACGCCGCACTGGCCCGCGTCGCCCGCGAGGTGGCCGAGGCCGAGACCGACCACCGACTGATTGGTGCCGCCCGCCGGGTCGCCGAGATCGCCGAAGGGCTCGACATCCTCCGGTAGCCCCTGCGGGGTGTGGGCCGGGCCGGGGCGAACAGATGGACTGCTCGCCCCGGCCTCGTGCGTTTCGCGCCCTTCGCTGCGGCGGCGGACTCGACCGGACGGGTGGTTCGTCGGGTTTACCCGCGCGCTCGAGCGCACCCATCGGGGCTCGGTCGTGTCCAGCGTTGTGCACCCGCGCAACCTCTGCACAGTGGGGCTATGCACGGTGCCGGCTCGGCTGTATAGTGGGGCTATGCACGCGAATGTGGCGCCCGAAATTCTCGCCCAGATCGAGGAATTGACCGAAATCAGCTACTGCGGATGCGGATTCGACCCCCTGGACGGCATCGTAGACCCGGACAAAGTCGCCGCCCTCGCCGCCTCCATGCGGGAAAACGGCTGGTGCGGCGCCCCGATCGTCGTCCACGGCGAACAGGCCCTCACCGGCACTCACCGCTACTGGGCGGCGCGGGAAACCGACACCGACATCCCTCGCATCCAGATCGAAGACGTCTGCGACATCTGCGATGTCGACTGGGCCGCCCACTGCGAGTGGTGGACCACCCGGTACGACTGCTACGTCCGAATCGCCGAGGAGCTGCCCCGTGAGGTCGTCGAATACCTCGGCCTGGACCTGCACTGACACATGGACGTGGCGGACTTCTGGACGTGGTTGACCGGACTGCCGTGGTGGGCTCACCTACTGGTCGGCTACACGGCCGGGTACTGCGCCACGGCGCCGGCCGAATTCTTCCGCGACCCCTTCGCGCCGTCGTCCTCACCGCCGCTGCACTGGTCGCCGCCGTGGCCTGGCCCATCACCGCCTTGATACTCATCCCCGCTCCCGCTCTTGACGACGAGGACCCACAATGACCGACAACAGCCTGCTCGGCTACGAAGCCGAATCGCACGAAGTCGACGCGATCTACGACGCGCTGGTCGGCGACCGCGACGGAGAGGACATCCCGCCGCGCTACCACTACCTGACGTCGCGCCAAGTGCTGTTCGGTGCGGTCGTCAAACGCCTCGCGGATGAACGTCGCCGCCTGGTCGTCGAACTGTACGACGAGCTCGGTGACGACCGCTCGTATGCTAAGGTCGCCGATATCCTCGGCCTCTCCCGCTCCCGCGTGCAGCAGTTCATCGAGGAAGCGCGCGGCGCCGATGGCGAACCCGAGTAAAGACACAGTCGCCCGCGCCCGCCGCGACGCAGGCGAAACCCTGTCCGGTATCGCGGACCTGTTCGGCGTTTCCGTTGTGTTCGATCACCAACCGGCAGAACGAGTTTCCGGCCCCCGGCTGTGAACCGCTCCGGCGACGGACACACCCCATCTGATGCTCGACAGTTCGCGGGAGTTCGTCATGGCGCGCCATCTGCATGCTTCGCCGGCCGGTGAGGCCGAGCGATTCGACCCATCATCTCCTGGGGGCAACCTCTGAGCAGCCAGAGCGGTTGTGGCTACTGCCAGGTAGGTAACGGTTCGTCTGCGGACCCTGCACGGGCGTCAGTACAATCGCCGCGGTGCCTAAACGCCTTACTGTGAACGGCTTTTGGGTGCTGCGAAGGAGCGCGGCCGACAATCGGGCAACCGCGACCGGCGCGGTTGCATGTGTGGAAGTTCGCCCGAGAGGAGAGCTTTGACCATGTCCCGCCGCTCATTCCCCCTCACCTCGCCTTCGCACCACGGGGCCGCTTTCTCATCCCACACCTATCGCTGACCGTGAATCCCACCGCCAGCGGTAGGCAGGAGACGAACATTGCCCTGCACTCGGGACCACCGGCGGCGGCGTACTCGCCGACGCTGTGTCATCACCTCACTGTCTCACCGTCTACCGAGGCGCTGTCGGACGGTGAGAACAGCCCGACCGTGTCGGCCGGCACCGCCTGCGGTGCGGTCCCTCCCCTCTCATCATGTCCCTCGGGAAGGTGGTGAACGCGATGTCGGAACGGGAGATGGTGTGCAGGGTCGCTGTGGTTGTCGTGCTCGCCCACCGGATTCCTCCTGCACTGCCGCGCCCGCCGCCTTGAATACACAGGCCGTGCAAAAACTCAGGGGTCATATCCGTCGGCCCCTCTTACCTTGAGATGCGCCGCTACCGCGCCGGTTCAGCGGCTACCCAGAGGGGCGCGACGAGGGGCACAGCCGCAGTCGAGGGACCGAAGCGGCTGTATCCCGAAGTCCGCTGTCTCCATGACCGCAGAGGGGGGTTATGGAGGCGGCGCCGCCCCGCAACCCCCGGCGCGGCGCTGGGTGTGACTACCAGCGGGCCGGGAGTGGCAGCCGCCTCGTCCGGCGACCAGGCCCGTCGCGCTCGTCGCCTTCACCGTATCGAGCAGCGCCAGGCGCGGGAGCGGTAACGGGAAAACCGATACAGGGGCCGGGCCTTGCGTACATGCCCGGCCCTACCCCACAACGACAGATGCCCCACCGAAACCCGTTTCGGTGGGGCATCTGTCGTTGTGGTTATCGCGGGCGGAACCGTGGCTACTCGTCACGGGCCAGATGGGTGATCCCGCGGTAGGCGGGTTTGCTGTCGTCGGTGACGAGAATCGGGTTCGGCTCTACCTCGATCCGCCCGTCAGGGTCGGCCACAACGGCGCAGATGTCACCGCCGCGGGTGAGTCCCCAGGCGAGCACGGGGACGGCGACGTCGGGGTCTTCGGGCAGCAACCGCACCAGTTCGCGGTTGGCGGGAACGAGGGCGGTGATGTCGTCGGGGCCGGGCAGGTTGTCGAGCCGTTGGAACCTTTTTGCAGGCGGGCGGTCTGGAGGTTGCCGCCGGTACCGGCGATCATCGCGTCCCCTTCGTCGTCCCAGGCGATCACGGGGAGGTAGTGCTGCTTTCCGTTGTCGTGGATGACGGCGACGGTGCCGCTGGTTTCGGGGATCATTGCTCGTCTCCGGACCGCACGACCGAGGTGTGGGCACGGGAACCGGTGTGTCCGTTGGGGTTTGCGGTAGTTGTCATGGCCTCCAGTGTGCGGGTGGCCACCGACACCGCGCCGGGGTCGAACGGCCAGGAGGGCGGCGCATACCTTCTCGACCCCTGCGCATATCGCGCGGATGCCCGGCCGAAACTCCATCGGCCGGGCGGTGCTGTGTTCATCGAAAGGGGGGTCGCTCGGCATGAGGTGGTGTTAGGTTTGCGCGTGTTCCCCGCGGTGCGGGGATGAGCCGAGCTCGATTTTCGAAGATCTTTGTGTTCGACTCCCCGCGCGTGCGGGGTTGGCCCAGGCTTCTGTTTGGGCACTACGTTGGCCCCGCGCGCGCGGGGAACTGGAAGGCCCCGGTTTTTGCCGGGGCCTTTTGCTTTGCAAGGGTTGTGTATGAACATCATACGAGTGTATGATGTTCATACACCGAGCGGGGGGTGGTCCCGCATCCGAGAACGGAGAACCCCATGGCCCAATACAACGTCACCACCGAGGTCGCCGAACTGCTCGCCGCCGGCTACACCGAAGACGGCATCACCAGCCGCGTCGACCGGATCACCATCTACTCCGACGGCGAAGCCATCGTCTTCAATCGCGGCAGCGAAGCCCAGATCGACAGGCTGCTCGCCGAGGCCCGCCGCAAGAAAGCCCGCAAAGCCGCCGACACCACCGTCGCCGAGGGCCGCCAGGTGCAGTGGCGCAAGGTCGGCCACGAATGGCTGCTGGCCGGGCGCGAGTTGACCGCCGGCGATGTTGTGACTGTTACCCGCCGCGACGGCAGCAGCAGTGACCAGATCGTTGGTGACGTCGTGGCGGTGAAGGACGGGGTAACCTTCGCCCGCCCCGGCACCAGCGCAAGCTCCGCCCGCCGCGACCGCCGCGCCGACCGGGTTGCCCGTATTGCCGGTCTGCCCGCGGCGAAGGCCGACGGCCGCTGCCACTACTGCGGACTCCCCCTCAACCGTCGCGGCTATTGCGACGAATGCAGCTAACCGACCCCCTGATCGGCTGCCACCGAGAGGCGACAAAGTGGTAATCCTACGCACATCACCGGGAGCATCGACGGCCGGAAATGGGTCATGACCTCTGTAAACCCCTCCATCCCAGCCGCGACATACCGCTGGATGAACCAACCGGAAATGGAGAGCCGCTCGTCATCGCCGCCAAGGCCCGCCGAATCCGGCCTACCGGCATCGACTACTTAACCTGACGGGAAAACCCATGACAGACACAGCCCTACAGGCAGACGCCGTCGCCCGCATCCAAGCCGCGCAGCGGGCCGTCCGCAACGCCCAGGCCGCTTTCGAGCAGGCCATCCGCGACGAAATCCACGCCGACCGCATCACCCCTTCCGACGCGGCCCGTGCGCTCAGCACCAAGAACCGGCAGCGCATATACGCCATTCTCGGCCGCGGCACTGACGACACCGACCCTTCCCCACCTGCACTCACCCCGGTTGTGTATCTGCGGGGCCGAGGGTGCGGTACCCGCACCTGGAAGGCGGTCGAATCGGCGATGTGGGCGCGAGGCTGGGCCACCGTCCGTGACCGCACCACCGCATGGCATCTGGCCCGCGGTGGTGTGCCGGTCGTCCTGTGTGACTTCTCCGGCGAGTATGACGGCCTCAGCACCGATGACGTGATCGTCGGTCTCGTCCGGGCCCGTTGGAGGGAGACCCCGGACAGCACTGAGATGGATTTGCCGCTGATCTCTGGTGGACATCACACCAAGCCGGAGCGTCATGATCCGACGGTCAAGAACAAAGGTGGAGGGATGGGGGCGTGGGTCGTTGATGAGACGGCGTTGGCGCGGCTCGTCGCCGCCGCTTTCACCGACTGACGAGAGCCCGCCGTGGCCCGACGCCGATGGAGGTCCCGGCGGGCCACGCGTTCGGTTCGTCTCGCCCTAGCCCCCGGCGCGGGTGCTGTTCTGGCCGAAGAAGAAGCCAAGGATCAGCAGGAAGCCGCTGGACAGGATTTCCGGAACCGCGGTGTGGGTGAACATCGCGACAACCAATGCCATGGCGATACCCACCAGTAGGACCCCACCGACGAGCACGGCGGCGGGTTCGCGATCCAGCATCGCCCGGCGCACCTCCCATCGGTGTTTCATCAGGTCCAGCCGCGCCAGGTCCCCGGCCTCGGCCGCTGCTCGAGCCCGAATGCTGTCGGCCAGCTCTTGCTGTTGGCGTCCGATCTGCGTGACCAGATCGGACAATTCCCGCCGCACCTCGGGATTGTCGACCTTCTGCTCCACGGCCTGCTCGATCGCCGCCATGTGCTCGCGGTGTTGCAGCAATATCATCCGGTCGCTGTAGCGGTGCCGGAGGGCTTCGGCGTAGGCGATCGCTTTGTCCACGGACACGACGCCGAGCTCTTCGCCCAAATTCACCGTTTTCTCACCGACCGTGCGGAGGTGGTCGATGAGACGGGTGAGGGCTTCGATGTGGCGGGCGCATAATTGCCACGACGACACCGACTCGGGCGCCGCGCCGATCCGGGAGATCCCGAACTGGGCCGCCAACGCCGCGACCACCTCTTCCGCCCTCGACATCGTGGCCACCTTCCCCACCCTTCATGCGCGAAATGCACCCTGCCGCAGCAGAATATGCCGCCGAATCCCGACCGGTGACCCGATCCTCGACGAGGACCCCTTGCGGCCCGCCGGTGTCGGCGCCGCCGGCGATACTGGTCGACGTCGACACCACAACGGCCCGCATCCCCGAGGAGTGTGGGCCGTTTCGTGTCTTCACCAGGTGGCGGGCTATATCTTCGGCGCCCGAACGTCATCGATGTGGCAGCCGCCTCGTCCGGCGACCAGGCCCGTCGCGCTCGTCGCCTTCACCGTATCGAGCAGCGCCAGGCGCGGGAGCGGTAACGGGAAAACCGATACAGGGGCCGGGCCTTGCGTACATGCCCGGCCCTACCCCACAACGACAGATGCCCCACCGAAACGGGTTTCGGTGGGGCATCTGTCGTTGTGGTTATCGCGGGCGGAACCGTGGCTACTCGTCACGGGCCAGATGGGTGATCCCGCGGTCGGAATCCTTCGGTGTCGTGCTCATGATGGTTCACCCTTCGACGCTCACTTGTCTCGGCGCAGGTGTTTGGCGACCGGCTCGTAGGCGGCCAGTGCCTCGGCCACCAGGTCGAGCAGATCCAGTCCGGTTTCGACCTTGGCGTAACCGAGGGCCTTGTAGGTGGGCACCGGGATGTCGACGGTGAGCCGCTGGCGCTCCTTCGGAACCCGCGAGGTTTTCGGCGCCTCGGCGACGAATTCTGCGGCCTGCGGATCGCGGATACGGCCGCGATTCTTCTTGTCGGTCGTGCTCATCGGTGGGATGTCCTTCCTGTTCTCATTCGGTCTCGGTGGGGCTCGAGGGTTTCGGTGGCCAGTTCGGCGACCTCGCGGGCGGCCTGCCCGCGTGGTTCGTACTCGCCCACCGACAGGCCCAATCCGAGCGCGGACGGGTAGGCGGTACGGTGCTGGAGGCCACCGGCGGCGAACGGCGCAATATCGGCGACGGCCAACAACTCACGCGCTCCGGTGGTGATCAACTCGCGTGGATCGTGGTCCATCGACACCAGGCGGCTCTTGAGCCGGCCGCCGGGGGCGAGCGTGACCGCCCGCCGCGACAGCGGCGCGGTGTCACGGCGGGTGGCCCACGCATCGGCGGGCGCGGCGCCGCACGGAATCAACAGCACCCCGTGAGGGTCGGAGGCCGCCGCAGCCACCACTGCGGCATCCATCAACGTCTGTTGGATACCGGTGTCCAGGACCAGCACTTTCGCCCCCCCGCGCCGCGCTTTCGTGACTCAGGTGCCGGACCAGCGTGGACTTACCGTCTCTGCTCCTGGTGTCGACGGCCGCGATGACGCCGCCGACGGCCCGGATACGGGCGACCGGTGACGCGCGCCGCCGCCGTGACGGTGGGCTCATGGCCTGTCCTTTCCTGTCCTGTTCCTGCCGGTTCGCGAGCGCTTACGCCTACACGGTACCACAGACAGCCGCCTACACAGATATCCGTCTACACAGATAGGCGGATATACGGGTATGGTGGTGTGCGGACCCGCTTACCGCACCGAAAGCCGCCGACCATGACCACCGCCCACCGCGAAACGACCCACGCCTCTACCGTTGATCCAAACCGATTGGGAGACACCATGATCGACACACGAACACTCACCACCGCCGGCCGGGTGAACATCACCGAAACCGCCGAGGGGAACCGGCGATGAAGTGCGAGCGACTGGGAACGCTGCGTCACCCTCACCTGTCGATGGAGGTGGGGCGCTGGGTGAGGCCGGGCCGGGCGGGTCGAGACGTGATCCTGCTCGAGGTCACCTCGGCGCCGTGCCCGCGCTGTCCCGACTGCGGCGGGGCCGGCGGAGGGGTGAGCGCCGGCGCCGATCCCCTCGCCGACCCGGACCCCTGGCTGTGCGACCGTTGCGCCCGCCCGCTGCTCACGCTGCGCTATCCGGCCTGGCTGGATCGGCTGCTACCCGGCTCCCTGTCCCTGGTGCGGCGCTATGCCCGCAGCACCCGCGACACCTTCCCCCCGTTCTGACCGAACCGCTTCGAAAGGAATCGCATCGATGTCCATCATCACCGACGAGCCCGACCACGTACGCCCGGATATCGCCGCCCTGGCCGCCGCCCAGGACACCGCCGCCGCCCGGTTGCGGACCGCTTCCCCCGCGGGCGATACGGCCGCGGGCGACCACCTCACCTCGACGACCGGTGACCCACTGGCCGATCTGTTGCCCGTGGTGGCCGAGATGGCCGACACCGCCCGCGTCATCGGCGCCACGATCGAGGCCCTGACCGCACCGAGAAGCAACCGCACCGACCGCATCTGAACGAACAACGAGCGGGGCCGGACAGATTCCGAACATGCCCGGCCCGCCCACACCCACCGACGCCCCGCCCCCGGAACCGCCCGAGGGCGGGGCGTCGGTTTCCGGTCGGGGGAACCGTTCGGGTCGCCGGCGCGTCCAAGGTTTGTGAGGATCACGAAAAACGTTGAACGGAAAAGGGGTTGCGCATGACTGTGATCGGCGCGGATTCGCCGGTGATAACGGATACGGCCCAGTTCTTACGGGACACGGCCACCACGATCACGGGCGCGGTACAGCAGATGGACACCCAGGTCGCGGGCATGGATGCGATCTGGCGCGGCCCGGCCGCATCCACGTTCGCCGCCGGGTGGATCGAGGTCCGCGACGGCGCGCGGGAGGTGCTGAGCGCCCTCGAGGGAATGGCCGACTTCATGGGGCAGACCGGCGAGGAGTTCGACACTCTCGATGAGCAGATCGGCGACGCCCTCACCGCCCTGGGCGGCGCGGAAATCCCCACCAGTTCGCTTCGCCTGTGACACCACACCACCACGACACAAGGGGAATCAATGACAGAGTACAAAGTGGATTTGGATGCATTGCGCGACCTGACCGCAGCCATGCGCGGATTGACCGAATTCGCCGGCGGGCAGCTCGACAGTATCGACACCGCGGTCAAGGCGCTGCACGTCGCCGACCCGGACGGCTCGACACCGTGGTCGGGTGAGGCCGCCGACTCCTACGCCGCCGCCCACGCCAAATGGAGGGACGGCGCCAGCAAGATGCAAGACGGCCTGGCCAAGATGGAGGCGGTACTCAGGGCCGCCGAGGGCGCCTACGTCGCCGGCACCGAGGAGATAGGGCGGATTCTCGGGCGCAGCGGCCGGAGCGGGACGGGGGCCGGGCGGTGACGGTGCTCGACGTCGACACCGACGTCTACACCGCCGCCGGTCACGCCCTCATCCGCGCGGCTGAGGCCTGGTTCACCGCCATCGATGCCGAGTGGAACACGTTGGCCGAGTGCGGCAACATGACCGGCTCGTATACCGAGGCGGAAAGATGGGGCATGGAATACGACACTCGCGCCGACGCGCTGATCACCAACGCGCGCCAGGTGGCCGAGGCCGCCTACAACTACGGGTGCGTGCTGCTGAAGCTGGCGCATGTGCACGCCCAGGCCGATCACGCCGCGATGATGACCCCCGGCCCGCCCCCGGACGCACCGCAGATCCCCCCGGCGCCGATCATGGTCTGCCGCGTCCCGCTGCCGAGCGCCGGCGGTCCGGGTACCGGGTTGCTCGATGACGGTATCGGGCTGGTAGAGCAGGTCGGCATCACCATCCCCGACGGGGACACCACCCTGTTGGGGCGTGCGGCCGACACGTGGACGAAGTTGTCCACGGCTGCCGAGGTGACCGGCCTGGCCGCCGAACTGGATCGAATCGCCGGCGAGTTCTCGGTGGTGACAGCGCCCGAGGTCGCCCACATCGATGAGGACCTGCGGGTGATCAAGGCCGCCGCCGACGACACCGTGGCCGGGTTCGGCGAACTCGGCGCCTCGACCGCCGAACACCGCGACGCGCTGGTGGCGATGCGCGACGACCTCAAGGCCGTCCTCGAGGATCTGCGCAACGACATCGCGCTCGAGGCCGCGATCACGGTCGCCATCACGGTGGTGTCGAGCCTGGTCACCTTCGGCGCCGCCTCCCCCATCGGTGCGGCCATCGGCACCAGCCGCCTGGCCGTGATCGTGGCCCGCCACGCCCCGAAGGTCCGCCGCCTGGTCGACGCCTTCAAACTGCGAGGACTTCGCCGTGCCCCGACCAGCGGGCGCGATATCGGCCGACACGGCCCGGAATTGCAGCGGATCAACAGCATGCGCGCACGGCAGGTCGACGAGTGGAAGCCCACGCCGCCCACCCAGTTGAGCAACGCCGACCGGCAAGTGTTGCTGCAAGGCCCCAGCAGCAAAGACGGCCGCAGCCTCACCGCCGCGCTGCGTGAGTCGGCCGACACCGGCACCCCGCTACCGCCGGCCGTGCAGCGCCAGGTCGACGACCTCAACGGCGCACTCGGCAAACTGCCCGCCCATGAGGGCATGCTCACCCGGCACACCAACCTCACCCCCGAACAACTGGCCCAATACCGACCCGGCGCGACGGTCACAGAACACGGATTCACCAGCGCGACACCGAACCCGGCCGGCGCGAACGAGCTCCTTGCCCAGAACTCGAACGTGGAATACCGCATCCTTGCCCGGGGCAAGAACGGCCACGACTACAGCGAATACGGCACCCCCGACGAGGTGCTGTTCAAATCCGGGACCGACTTCTACGTCCAGAACGTGATCCGGTTGCCCGGCGGCCGAACCCGAATCGAAATGGTGGAGATGTAGACCATGCCCGAGACTGTCGGAGGCAAGACCTTCCACGCACCCGAGGAACTGGCCGCGGCCGGACGCACACCCACGGCCGAAGAACTGGCCCGCTACCAGACCGCATTCGACGAATTCGACCGCGCCGCCCGCACCGCACCGCCCACCCAGGGCGAGGTGGTGCCCGGATGGGGTGGCCGATTCTCCGACGACCTCGAAGGAACCCGATTCGCCGGCTGGACCCGGGACGAGGCCGGCGCCTGGTACGACGAGGCCGGACGCATGGTCTATGACCGATGGGGGATCAAACAGCCATGACCCCCACCGAACCGGACCGCAGCAGGATTCACGCCGCATATGAGGCCGTCGTCGCACGCCTGGTCGACCTCGGCGACCCCGACACGGCCGAGACGGTCAGACAGCTACACCGCGCCTACTGCGCCGAGGTCGACTACTCCACCGCCGTCCGGGCCACGCTGACACCCGCCGCCGTGGCGGTGGCCACGACCGGCGAAGGCCGCCATGCGCGTGCGTGACCGCACCATGGTGGCCTTCGCCGCCATCGGCGCCACCGTGTTCGCGCCGGTGGCCATGGTCGCGCTGATCATCGGCGACAGGGACGACACCGGCGACGACGCCACCACGCCGACGTCGGTATCACCCAGCTCGCCGCCGTCCGGATCACCGCCACCGACCGGCGGGCGGTGCTTCCCCTTCCAGTGCTGATCGGGGCGGCCGGTAAGAGCACGGGGTCGCCGCCCGATCCGCCTCGGTGGCGTGCCGGTCGCATCGCTTCGACCCAGGCCGCCGACCCGTCACACCCACCCGATCAACACCCATATACACGGATATAAGTATGTACAGATAGGCGGGTACACGGATACACTTATGCACGGGTCGGCGTCCGTCCGGCCCGGAAATCGACGCACACCCGAAGGAGTGCCGAAATGCCTGCCATCCCCCACTCGACCTTGGCCGACTTCGACGGCATGGTCGCCACCGCGAACGTCACCGATGAGATTGCCATGGCCGAATTCATCCGCGGCCTGACCGACGCGGCGGACCCGGCGCTCGACCATGTCGACCTGATCGCCCTGCACGAATTCCTGTCCGGCACGCTGGCGCGGCTGTATGCCCGGCAGGTATCCGACCTGGCCACGGCGACGTGGTGCCCCGATTGGTGGCGCCACCCCGAGGCGGTGGAGCGGCTGTGGCTGCTGTTTCTGCTCCGTACCGCCGCCACCGACGCGGAGTCGCGGTCGACCTGGTGGGACGTGCACGCCCGGCCGCACATGGAGGCGCTGATGGACCCCGCCGGACCCTTCAAATACTGCTCGGTGCGCCATGGACACACGGACATGCTCAAGCCGCTGCCGTTCAACCCGCCGCCCGCCTCTGCGGCGGCGTAACCCCGACCCCGCCCAGGAAGGAGCCAGCCTCATGGCCACCGACGCCGACCGCAACCGCCAGACCATCGAGAAGGACTACGACCTCGCGTGCCGCCTGGCGCGGGCCCACATGGAGGGCCTGATCCCCGAGGGCGAAAAGCCCGCGGTGATCGCCTTCATCAACCAGTCCTTCGCCGCCAAGCAGCGCGCCGACCTCGAACGCCGGCGCGGCCGTCGTGAACGCGACGCCCGCACCCGCGCCACCCCGGATCGGGGGGCCGCCCGGGACCGCTGACCGCCCGCATCGCCGGTGCCGCGCCGACCGCGACACGACAACAACCAACGA
>NZ_BAGE01000119.1 GCF_000308675.1 Nocardia paucivorans NBRC 100373
CTCCCGGCAGCGGTCGTGATGCTGGCCTCCGGGTGCGGGGTGCTCGAGAGCGGAGAAGCCTCCAACCAAGGCCCTGTCACCACAACCCGCGACATCGACACAATCGTCGTCTTCGACCCGTGCACCCAAATCAACGACGACGTGCTGGCATCCATGGGCCTGGACCCCGCGTCCAAGAACGTCGTAACCAACGCCCAAGAAGGACCAACCTCGTGGCGGGTCTGCAACTGGAAGCCCACGCATCGGCAGTATGGGATGGTCGTGTTCTCCACCAGCCACACCTTGGATGAGGCACGGAAGAACGAGTACCACATCAATCTACGAGAGACGACAGTCGGCGGCCGACCTGCAATCGTCTCACGTGATAAGACAGATCCCGAGGGTGAAGGCTGCTACGTCTCGTTCTCCGCGCAGCAGGGGATGTTCGAGGTCGGCGCTCTGTGGGTGGATGGCGACCCCAGTGATGGCGATATCTGTGCCATCGCTATGCAATACGCCACCGCAATCGAACCCCACTTGCCCAAATAGGCACAGAGAGCGCGAGTTCAGAGCAGGGGCGATATGTCAGAGAATGTCCAAAACGAGTTGCAACAGTGGCAGCAGTTCAAACAGCAGGCAGTCAGCGGTGAAATGCGGCTGGAAGAAGGCGTTGGAGAAGCACTGAGCGCAGCGTGCGAGCATTACCGCCAAAAACTCCAGGACTTGAAGGTGAACGCTCAGAACCTCAGCCGCCTCTCTGGCTATGGCGGCCTGCCTTCCGCTCTGGCCATACGGGATAAATTCCAGCAGAAGGCCGTGGGCGGCAACGAAAACGGCGACGACAACGCCATCACACGCCTGGAACAACACATCGAACTGGCCGAACTCATGCGCGACACCTACCTCGCCGCCATCGGCAAACTCCAAACCACCGACCACGACACCGGCACCCAACTCACCAACACCGGAGAAGGACTGCGCTGATACCACTGGCCTGTCCCCGGTGGAAGGTACGTGACCGATACTCCGTGTCCGACACGGAGATGAAGAGCCGAAACCGCGAAAACTGTTGCGGTATAGAACTTATCCTGGATAGGTACGCTTATCGGACCTGCGGATCGGGGGACAAAATGTCCGAGTCGACGAGTGCTTACCCAAAGGTGTATCTCGCGGCAGCCGAACAGTTGATCCTGGACTTGCCGGAGGGAGAAGAGTTCATGGCGGCAGACGTGCTGAGCAGGATGCGTGCAGATGGTTGGGCGGACCTGCCAGAGCCGCGAAGGACGGGGCCGATGTTGTTGAAGTTGAAGAGCCGAGGGTTCGTTCGGAAGGTGGAGGTGCGTTCGGCGCCTGCACGCTCGCATGGCGGGCATGGGGCGATCTGGTGCCGAACAGGGTTGCGGCCATGACCGACCAGAGGAGCCAGATCACCCGACCCCAATCAGCGGGGTCGGGCCAGCCCGTAAAACGATGATCTGACAATAATACAAAGTATTAACGCCCGAGCCTCTTATTCCGAGAGAAATACGATCCGGAGAACATCTGCCGAGTTGTCCTTGCTGCCCGACAAGGAATGTTCGACATCACCGCTACCTGAACAGAAGGCAGCAAGGCCGACCGCGATTTATGCATTATCGCCATGAAGAATGCCATCCAATCAGAGCCGCACCTGTCCGATTAGGCAGTACTGCAACACAAATAAGTGTTCAGGCAGAGGAATGGATACCGGGAGATGCGCAGGACGATCTATAAGCAGCAGGTGATCGGCGATGCGCTCGACGTGGCATCCAGGACCTGTCGGCAAAAGCTCCAGGATCAGGTAGCCAACACCAAACCTTAGGGTCTGCTCCGACTACGATAACCTTCTCTTCCACTCTCGTCATGCAAAACGAGTTCCGGCTGAGGCCGCCAACGATGGCGACAGCGCCGTCAAACGTTTGGAACTGCGCTCGAACTCACCGCACCCATGCACGACATCTACTCCGCCACCCTCGATCATCCGCCCGCAAACAACGAACCCCTACCTCCGGAACCCTCTCAGCAACACAGAACTACCAGCACAAAGGTCTCTTTCCCCACCTCTCCCCTTGGCCCCTCCGCCTGTCCGCCGAACAATCCACAGGCGTCGCGGATCGGTTTCGGTTCGGCTTCCAATGCTGCGATCCGATTCTTCGCCGAGGCCGGCTCGTCGGCTTCCACGCTCGGCACTCCTTCGCGGACTCCCGTGTCGACAAGGGCCCGGGCCTTTCACCGGAACAATGTGGCCGGCTAAATTCCGGGCGCGGCTGCGATCTCGGCGACAGGTTCCCGACGCGCAACCGGGCACACACTTGCCTGCGAACCAACTGCGGGAACGACTTCTGCCTCATGACCTCCTGCGGATCCCTCTGCCTCAACTCTCACGATCGTGGCCCTGACACAGGGGGCCAGATCAGGTGGATCCGCCACCGGGGCCCAGTCAGGCGGCTACGTCACCCTCAACGGCGTCACCGACGACGGCCGACAAAGCGCCGTAGTCGCAATGTCCGAGGCACGCGGCGACACCCAGGAGCACATCCTGGACCAAGAGAACGCGGCCGGCGCCCTGATCGACCACGCACTGTGCGCCGGAGCCGGGGGTCGAGGCTCATCCGGGAGAAAGGTCACGCTGAGCGTGCGGCCTGAATACTGCTGTTGAGCTGGTGATTTCATGTCGGCGTGATTGATGCGGGTGTGAAGAAGTTCTTGACCTCACTCCAGAGCAGATCCGGCACCCTGCCATATTGCCAGGCCGGCCTGGCCGAGCGCAGCCCGGTTCAGTGGCTCCACACAAGGTTGACGCTACTGAAGTCCGACCCCAGTGACGTCAATTTTCACCGTCACGACAACGTCGCACGGCCCTTGTGCGACGCCGGAATCCGCCGAGGAACGATCTCGGAATTCGCCGGCACAGCCATTAGCGCCGGATCGGGCGGAAATGCTCCTCGACCCCCTTATCGGACGCTGAGCGGTGGTCCTATCGCGCAGGTCAGCGATGTATCCAATCCGGCTGGCCATCCAATAAATTTCTTTTTATGAACACCAGCGGCGCTACCGCCGCCAGTACCGGTGCGCCGGCCATCGGAGTAGTCCGGCGTCAGGCGGGTGCATCGTGGTGGTGAGGTAGCCTTGCCCGCCGATAACGAAGGTGTGCGCGTTCGGTGGCGATAGGCGATATCGACCCGGGGCGCCAGGTTGGGCGCGGCTGTCCTACCGTCGCGCCGCGGGCCGTCGCCGACCTCGCTGCTGCGGCTTGTTCGGTCAGCCTTCGGCGAGTTCGTTGCGCCACACCGGGCTGTCGACGTAGTGATTGTCGTAGCGCTGCGAGCTCGCCCGGATCTCCTCGACACTCGCCTCGCCGCGATACACCCGCTCGAGCAGCCGGTAATAGTCGAACCGGTGCAGCCCCGGCGTGAAGACCACGAGCAGTTCTGCCTCGCTGTCGGCAGCCGGGGCGAACGCGTGCGGGACCATGGGCGGCACGGTCAGGAAATCACCCCGCTCGAGCCGCACGACCTCCTCGCCGAGCAGGATCCGCACCGAACCGCCGAGCACCAGGAACATCTCGGTCGCCGCAGTGTGGAAATGCGCGGGTGCACCGGGAGACCCCTTGTGCAGCGTCGCCTTGTTGGCGGTCAACGCGCCCCCGGTGGCACCGGCATCGGCGAGCAGGGTGATCACACTCAGTGCGCCGTCCTGGAGGGTCTCGGCCTCGGCGGAACGAACCAGGACGGGAGCGGTCTGGGCGGAAGCGGTCATCGGAACTCCATAGGTCTCGGCGGGTGCGGTACCCGTTTCCTGTCTGCTGCAGAGTCGACGGAACAACCTCGTCGTGTGTGACATCGCAGGCGAACCACCTGGTCGGAGCATCCCCCACCGCGAGCCCGACCGGAGCGCCTCGGCACCCGGCCCCGGGGGCAGCCGTGGCAGCCGTTGTCACAGACGCCCGGCCTGCTTCGTCCGCTCCACAACGACAGATCAGAGCAGGAGTGCGAAATGGTCGAAACGAGAGAAAACACAGCAGTAGCGATGGCACACAGTGAGCTACCGACGCATATCGATGACGCTGTCCATGGCGGCGCAGGGGAACCCGGCTCTCATCCGGTGAAATGGAAAGTCCGGCTGCTGACCATGGGCGGGCTCTACCCGTTGCTCACCGCTCTGGCGATGAGCAACGCTTCCCTACTCGAACCTTTGCCGACACCGCTGCGGCCGGCCTGCATCATGCCGGTCGCGGCGGCAGCGATGGTATGGGTGATTATGCCTTCGCTGTCCCGGTACTTCGCCGACCGGCTGAGCCGATGAGGACATTCGTCGATCTCGCCGCGACTGTATGCGCGGCACCGCGGCCGAAGCCGGCACCGACATCTACCCGGCAGCCAGGCCGGGCGCCGCCTGTGTTCAAGAATTGGTCTCGGAAGGCTCTGAGTCGTGCACGCCCACCTCAACCGGGCCGACATACTGGTGTGTGAGCGTCGCGGACCGGTCCTCACCGGCAAGCCGATCACCCTGTTGCCGCAGTATTGGGCTCGCTGGTTGTGGCCGTCTGTCTCGTCACCGGCGCTGCGGGCTTCATCGGCGCGAACTATGTGCATTTTCTGATCGAGAGGGAGCCGGATGCGCAGGTGGTGGCAGTGGACTACATCGGGTTGGCGGGGAATCTGGCGATCTGGATGCGGTGATCGATCGGATCGTCTTCGAGCGCGCCGATATCGCCGATCTGGAGGTGATGGACAGGATCTATCGTCGGTACCGACCCGGCTATGTGGTGAATTTCGCGGCGGAGTCGCACAACGATCGCGCGATTCTCGGTCCGTCGGTGTTCATGCGTTCCAATGCGCTCGGTGCGCAGGTGCTGGCCGAATGCAGCCGGTTGATGCCGGTGACCTCGCATGTGCACATGTCCACGATCGAGGTGTACGGCGAGTTGGTCGCAGGGCAACAGTGGTTCACCGAACGCTCACCGTTGAACGCGAAGACCCCTACAGTGCAGCGAAGGCAGCCGGGGGACCAGATAATACGCGCGTATATGGCGACCTGCCCGGAGTGCAATATCCGGCTCACGCGCTGCGCCGACAACTACGGCCCCTACCAGTTGCCGGAGAAGCTGATTCCGTTTACGGTGACGAATCTGCTGCGTGGACGCAAGATCCCGGTCTACGGAGACGGATTGCAGTCGCGGGATTGGCCGCATGTGGCCGATCACTGTGCTGCGGTGCACCGGATGTTGCATGCCGATCTGGGTCCGATTCCCGCCGCAGCGGGTATCGACCCGGGGCTGCTGCCGATCTTCGATATCTCCGCGCGTTGTGAGGTCACCAACCTCGATATCGCTCGCCGTATCGCGGCGGCGTTGGATCTGGATCCGGACGAGTGGATCGAACACATCCCCGACCGACCGAACCACGACCGCCGGTATCTGATCGACCCGCCCAAATTGGAAACCGAACTCCGATGGCAGCCCGAACACGAGTTCGAGGCCGGAATCGCAGAGACCACGCTGTCGCCGGCCCGAACCCGACCGCCGGTGTTCCGGCCAGGCGCGCACCACGGGCATGGGCGGCGTCCTCGATCAACGGCACCCGGCACGAGCGCATATCGCCGCCAGGTCGGGCAGGTCGGGGCCGAGGGCGATACCGCGGATCCGGTCTTCGTCAGGGCGTCTTCGGGAGCGAGTCATCCGCCGGTTCGTCGTGGGCCGCACCAGCGGACCCGGTGCTGGAGAGTGCGGCGAGGAGCTGCAGTTTCTCGTCGCTGTCGCTGTCTTTGTCGGGGTAGTAGACAACGAGGATAACGTCGTCGATGGGGAGTTTGTCCCGGTGGAGGCGCAGTTCACCGACGATGGGGTGGTGGACCGTGGTCGTACCTCCGTCGAGTCTGCGGACGTCGTGGCGGGCCCACAGTGTGCGGAACCGCTGACTCGACAGTGCGAGTTCTCCGACGAGCTCGACGAACCGAGGGTTGTCGGTGTCGTCCCCGATGGTGGTGCGAAGAGCGGCGACGATATCGGCTGTGGCCTTGTTCCAGTCCTGATGGAAGGCTTGTTCCTCGGGATCGAGGAGGAGAGAACGAAGCCGGTTCTGACCGGGTCGCAGGCGGGGTGAGAGCGCGACCGCCATGGGGTTGGAGGCCAGGACATCGAACGCGCGTCCTTCGACGAACGCGGGGATCTGGAGGTGGGCGAGCAGCTGGTGCACCCGCGCCGGGACGTGCTCGGGTCGTTTGCGGCGCGGCGCACGAGGGCGGGCCGCGGCGAGGCCGAGGAGATATGTCCGCTCGACATCGTCGAGCTGCAGAACGCGTGCGAGTGATTCGAGGACCTGTAGGGAGGGGTTCTTGTCACGACCCCGCTCCAGGCGCAGGTAGTAGTCGGGGCTGATCCCGGCGAGCAGGGCGACTTCCTCCCGTCGCAGGCCGGGCACGCGGCGGTTACCGCCGGGCGGGAGTCCCACCTGCGCCGGGGAGACCAGCCCACGCCGGGCGCGTAGGTAGCTGCCGAGCCGGTTGTCGGATTCCTCATCCTTCATACCGACACGGTAATGCGGTGCGTGCGTCTCGAAGGGGGTCCTGGCAGGACCAGGTAAAACGAGGACCTGTCACATCCGGCGGATACGACCGAGACTGTGATGGCACCGTACGAAACAAGCAGAGAACACCGTCCGCGCCGCAGGCTTGCGCGCCAACGGCGCCCTGCATCGAAGGGAAGATTTCGTGGATCTGTCCAACCGCACCGTTCTCATCGTCGGCGGAACCTCGGGTATCGGGCGGGAGCTGGCCCAAAGGTTCGCGGCGGCGGGCAGCACCGTGGTCGTCGGCGGCCGCAACCCGGAGTCGCTCTCGGAACTCGCCGGGGAGGGTTTCGGGACGGTCGCCGTCGACGTCACCGACGGCACCTCCGTCACATCTGCTCGGGACACCGTGCTCGCCCGGTACCCCGAGCTGGACACGGTGGTAACGATGTCGGGTGTCATGCTCATGGAGGACCTGCGCGACCCCGCACACTTCGAGGCGACAGCAACGACGATCGACACCAATCTGCTCGGCACGATCCGGGTCATCGATGCCTTCACCCCACACCTGATTCAACGGGGTGCCGGCACCTTCATCACCGTGACCTCCGGTATCGCCTTCCTGCCGTTCCCACCCATGCCCAGCTACGGCGCGTCGAAGGCCGGAGTGCACGCATACTCCGAGGCGCTGCGCGCACAGCTCGACGGCACCGGCGTCGATGTCGTCGAGCTCGTTCCCCCGGCCGTCGCCACCGCGGGTCAGGAGAAAGTGAACCCGCACGCGCTGCCACTCGACGACTTCGCCACCGAGGTCATGCAGCTGCTCTCCCAGGAGCCCACCCCTCGCGAGATTCTCGTGAAGGGCGTCCTCATGCACCGTTGGGCCGAGCGCGACGGCACCTACGACGACCTCGTCGCGCAACGCTCCCAGGCCCTGGCCATGCTCCCAGGGCGCCAAGGCTGACGCCCCTTCCCGTTCTCGGCAGCCTCCTCACCCATTCTTCCGGCGGCCGAGAACGGTCACGTCTTCTGGATACGAACCCCGCCACTCGAACAGCACCGCCCGCGCGACCCACCCTGGCGGGCGGCAGTTTCGACGGCGAATATCTCCGGACGGGCGGGCCGGTGAGTTCGGCGATCCGATCAGCGATCTTACCCCGATCCCGCAGTTCCGGGCAGTACTCGGGTTGCCGAGCGAGTCACCGAACATCTCCGCCGCAGCGTAGCGATCGTGGACCGATCACCGGGGTCTCTTCCAACAGTGCCGTACCGGTCCGAACAGTCGGCACACTCTCGTGGCTGCTCACCCTCGAGATCTGAAACCCTCACCCCCACAGCAGATTCCGGCAGATAGCATCCGACCTGCGGCAATGACGCCCTGTCGGTGGGTACGTGCATCATGGGCATCGGAGATGTCATAGGCAGCAGGGGAATTCGTTACACCGGAGACCGCCGCGACATCTCCGGTCAACTGCCGGAATACCGGCTGCCGTGGACTCCGCCGGAGTCGAGCGAGTAACCGACCCATCACCGACGCCGACAGTGGGGTGTGCAGCGTCGACGCATGCCATCGAACCGAATCGACCTTTGCGGTTCCCGCATCGTTCAAGGTCGGGTCGTTGGCCTTCAACCGGACCGAGTTCGGGCCGAGCCGAGACGATACGCCACCGTTTCTGCGGGAAAGCACCTATCCACCAACCGCGGATTGACAGCCTCACCGACCCACCCCTAACCTGAAATCGAGACCGATCTGTCTCGATTTTGGCCCGATGGAGGCGAGTAGGACATGGATACGCAGACCCTGGACGTGCGGGAAGCCGTCGAGATCGTCGAACGGTTGGCGCAGGCGAAGAGCCGGCAGGATGTGGCGGCCGCGATGGAGGTGTACCACCCGGACGGTGTGCTCGAGTCACCTTCGCTCGGTGGTTACTACGTCGGCGGCGAGATCGAAGGCGCCGTCGAGAGGTGGTTCGAGTTCGCTCCGGATTACGAGGTCCGACTGGACGGACACGGACTCGATGGGGAAACGCTGTGCTGCTGGGGCGAGATCGCATTCACTCCGGCGTTCGCCTTCGGTGGCGCGGCACCCAACGGCAACCGGGTCTCGGTGCCGGTTTTCATTCTGTTCCGGTTCCGCGACGGTCGAGTGAGTTGGGAGAGCTTCCATTTCGACGTCGCCGGGGTCGCGCGTCAGTGCGGCGTCGAGGCGAGTGCTCTGGTTCGGGCGTCATGATCGTCGGTACCCGCCGGCCGAGCAGTGCGATGATGCGGGCGGCCCTGCACGAGCGCTGGGGATCACCGCTCGAGATCGCCGATATCGCACGGCCGGAGCCCGCCGCCGGGGAAATCCGCGTTGCGGTGCGGACGACCAGTGTGAATCCGATCGATATGCACACCGGCGCGAATTCCGGCTATGAGCAATCCATGCGGTTGCCCTGTATCCCCGGATGGGATGTCGCCGGTGTGGTGGATGCGGTGGGATACGGGGTGACCCGCTATACCGTGGGAGACCGCGTCTACGGGATGCCCTGGTTCCCCTATCCCGGGGGCACCTACGCCGAGTATCTGACCGTTCCCGCGTATCAGTTGGCGCCGATGCCGAGGTCGGCATCCTTCGTCGAGGCGGGGTGCCTGCCGATGGCCGCGTTGACGGCATGGCAGATGCTCGCCGCCGTCGGGGCGCGCGCCGGTCACCATATTCTGATCAGCGGAACGTCCGGCGGTGTCGGACATCTCGCGGTGCAATTGGCCATTGCGCGCGGCGCCACCGTCACCGCTCTGGCCCGTCCCGACCATCACGCCACACTGCACGATCTGGGTGCGCACATCTGCGTGGACTACACCGACCTCGACGCTGTCACCGCGATCGGAAAGGTCGATGCGGTAATCGATCTGGTGGGGCACGAATTCGGCGCCTCGCTGTTCGACCGGGTGACACCCGGTGGGGCGATCGCCTTGGCGACGGCCTGGTCGATCCCGGAGTACGAGATCCTCGCGGCGCAGCGGGGTATCCGCGCGGTGTCGTGTCTGGTGGAACCCGATCCGGCGGCACTCGCGGCAATCGCGGAACTGGTCGATTCGGGTGCGGTTCGCGTCGTGGTCGGCGCAGAATTCGATCTCGACCACGCCGGCGATGCCCAACGATGGGTCACCGAGCGGCACGGCTTCGGAAAATCTGCGATTGTGGTGCACACACAGGAGCACATATGAGCGATAAACCCAAACAGTTACGCGGTGCCGCGGTGCGCGACAAGCTCGTGGGCACGGCGGCCGAACTGTTCTACAACCACGGCGTGCATGCCATCGGGGTCGATGAGGTCGTACGACAGGCGGGGATGGCGAAAGCGAGCCTGTATCGCTGGTTCCCCACCAAGAACGATCTCGTTTTGGCGGTACTGGCACGGCGTGACAACAATTTCTGGGCCCGGTGGGACGAAACCGCGGCGCGCCACGCCGATGCGCGCGCCGAACTCGATGCCCAACTCACCTGGATCCAAGAGGTCGCGACCCGGGCCGACTACCGCGGCTGCGCTTTCGTCAACACCGCCGCGGAGTTCGGCAACACGGAATCGGAGCAAATCCGGCAGCGTTGTCTCGAGCACGAACGCGAGCTCGCTCGACGTCTCCGCGCACTCACCGCACGCCTCGATATCCCCGACCACGAACGCCTGGCCGATCAACTCCATCTCGCCATCGTCGGCGCCTTCGCGGTCGGCGGTATATACCCGAGCGGTGGACCGGCCGTCCAACTCACGGCATTGGCCCACGATCTGATATCCCGGTCCTGACCGGCATACGCACGCGCTCGAGCGCGGGGAGCACGATGTCGAGACCCCCACGTGGATGTTCTCCGAAACGGTGATCATGTGATCGCGAATCGAGTTGCTGCTGTCGGCATATTCGCCACCCGCAGGTGGGCGCTGCTGCACACAGCACCCACCTGCGGAAACCTCCACAGCCCGGAGCATTCGGCAGATACTCGCCGCTGCGGGCGCCCCCGGCCCGTCCACGCGGGAAACCTCACCCCTCGGCGTTGCCCGGCAAATCTTCGTCGTACGGCTGGTTCATGGTGTTCTGGAATTTGATCGCGGCCGCGATTCCCACCGGGATGCCGAGGAGCGCGGCACCGATGATGGCGCCCAACCCACCGAGGACGCCCGCACCGGCGAGGCAACCAGCGATGAGAGTGAGGCCGGCGGCATCGAGGATGGGGGCCCCGAATACCGCGCCGGCCACAGCGCCGACGCCACAGCCGACGGCCGCGCCGATCACTCCACCGCCCATGGTTCCGATTCCGACGGCCATGTCGAATTCGTTGAGGGCGGCCTGTACCGCCATGTCGAACCGCTCGGTGCGCGGATCGACGCTGATCTCGTCGAGGTGCATACTCGGCGTCGCGGCCCGCACGGCGGCTTTCACCTGCTCCGGGGCCTCGGCGGCTTCGAGGGCTTTCGGCTTGACCGCGAAGTTTTCGACCCCGGCCACCGTGTTACCGGTCGAATCCTTGACCTGATACTGCCCGCCCTGGGTGATAAGGGTGGCCATTCCGGTTTCGATAACCACCGACCGATCAGCGGTATTGCTGGTGTATTGCACTCCCGGCATGATCTCGGTGCCGAGTGTGCGCCCATCCGAGTTCACCGGCTCGGCCGCTGCCGAAGCGGACCCAACCACCACGGTAGCGACAGCCGAGACGACAACAACCCCAGCGCGGGTGATTCTGTTCATGTATGGGCCTTCATCTCCGATATGTACCAACTACGCAGTGTGAACGACCCACTGACGAGCTCGCCGTCGATCGAAGACGTGAGCGCGGCAAGTATTGCACCGGCGAATATCCGGTGTTGTTGTCATCAATCACTGCTCTCCCGAGTTCCGGGAGGGCACGAGCATAACAAGAATGAAAACGGTTGTCATTATGTGGGGTGTTATGGACACCATCGGCGCGAAACTGCGGCGTGATGCCGTAAAGGCACGCCATCCGTCATCCCGAACGCAGCCACTGTTATGAATGCACTGGCCGTTATCGGCGCACCTCGTCCGGCGACGGACATCGTCGAATACGCTCCGGTTTCGGTACGTCCTCGAAACAGAACCGAGAACCGAGTGATCGCAGGTTAGCACCCGGTCGGCCCGAGGTGGAAAATCCTCTACGATCCGGATCGAAACCATTCGAATACCAGACAAATCATTGAAATAGCCTCGAAAACCTTTGCGGCGTAAGAGAAAACGTCGGGATTGATCGGAATTCTCATCCGATCACAGTCCATTCATACGGTGCACCGGCCCGATGTCGCGTATATCTCATCGCCGAATCCGATGGCGATACCTCCGCAGCGAACACAATGTTCGATTTCCGTGCGGGACGAATTCGAGTCTTACTCGGAGCCAAGGTGATTCACACCTGACATCCCCCGGCAGCACCGAAAGATCCCAGGCCTGTTCCGGTCTCATCTCTATGCCGACCGATGTGATCAACCGAACCGTGAACCGAGACCACCTATGACCGATTCCGCTACCAACCGCCGCTCGTTCCTCGGTGTCCCGGTCGAGATCGACGCGCCTCCCGGCCGACCCCGCCCCGTCCGGCGTGCGTTGTCCGACCTGGAGCCGATACTGCGGGCGATCGTCGACGATGAGATCGTCTCGTCCGGCCGGACCCAGTACACGCCCACTTCAACGACGGCGCCGAGTGCATGTTCGGCGTCCACGGACTTTGATTCCGCACCACCACCGAGCCTCCATCCAAGGAGGACGAGCTCGACGAGAGCTACGGGTCAGCTATCACCCGACGCTGTCTCCCTTGCAATACGACTACGTGCCCGTGGTTCGTATCGGTCGAGCGGGATGCCGAGATCGTCGAGCGGCGCAAGCTGTGCAAGGCCCTCGCCGATGCGCTCTCTACAGCAGCGGGTTCGGCGATGCGCTGTTGGAGGCGTTCGAATACCGGGTACGCATACGGGGCAACCGGTCGGTGATCATCGTCGACACGTACAGGCACCACCGATGAACAGCCGGCACCATGCGCAGAGCGCCGTCCGACAATGGGGCGACACACCCGAGCACCACATCGAGATCGAGGAGTTCATCGACTTCTCAGATGACTTCTCGGAGGACTTCTCGGAGGACTTCTCGGAGAAGATCGAGGAAGCCCCTCCGGCCGATGTCGGGGACTTCCTCGTTCTCCGACCGTCCGGAGGCGGGGAGTTATGTGGCGGGTTGGATCACGATCGCCGTGCCGTAAGCGGCCACTTCGCTCATGGTGCCGGCGATCTCGTTGCAGTCGAAACGCATCGCGATGACCGCGTTGGCGCCCATGGACATGGCCTGCCGGCACATCCGCATGATCGCCTCGTGTCGGGACTGATAGAGCAGTTGCGTGTACTCGGGGATCTCACCCCCACCGAGAGCCCGGAAACCGGCGGCGAAATTGGAGCCGAAGCTGCGGCTGCGTACCGTCAGACCGGCGACCTCACCGAACACTCGGACAATCTGGTGCCCCGGCACATCGTTCATGGTGGAGACCAGGATCGGGAACTGCGGCATCGGCTGCTGCTGTGGCTGCGCATAGGGTTGCGGCGGAGGCTGGTGGGGGTATGGCTGGTTCACGCCCGAGATGTTACGGGTAGGAAATACCGCGGATTCCTCGGTCGCACGGGATACGACGAGGTGGTCTCGCAGACGGCATACGAGCACCGCATCGTCGAGAATGTGAGCATCGCCCCCGAACACCACGGCGCCGCGTCGGTGTCGCGCCCCCGACGCGGCGTCCGTGATGTGGTGGAAACCTCCGAGATCACCCCATCAGGAGCCTTTGATCTGTTGGTCGATGAGGGCGAAGAGCTCATCGGCACTGTCCGCCGCCTCGATGGCCACACGAGCGCTGGTCGTCGAGGATTCACGGTCGGTCACGGCCTCGGCCAATGTCGAACGGATTCGCTCCACCACTCGTTCCTTCTCCTCGGGAGACGATATGGCCGCCAACAACCGCTGCAACGAGGAGATCTGATCGTCCACCATCGACACACTCGCGGTGGCCTCCCAACGGGACCGCACATATTCCGCCACAGCGGTGGTGGTCGGATAGCTGAACACCAGGGACGACGGCAGTTTCAAACCCGTCGCCTCGGCGAGGCGATTCCGCAGCTCGACGCTACCGAGTGAATCGAATCCCAGTTCGTTGAACGGGGCGTCGGGTTCGATGGCGGCGGCCGAGGGCAACCCGAGTACGGCCGCTGCCTGTTCCCGCACGAAGCCGAGCACCACCGCGTCCCGTTCGTTCTCCGGTACGGCGGCGAGCCGGTCGGCCAACCGGCCGGCACCCGCGGTACCGCTCGCCGAGCGCCGGGCGCGAGCCGGCAACAGATCGCCGAACAGATCGGGAAGCACTCCGGCCCGGTCGTGGACCATCAGTCTCGACCGATCGAATTCGGCGCAGACGGCGACGGGTTCGTTCGCGGCGATCGCGGCATCGAACAGCGCGACTCCGTCGTCGTCGCCGATGAGCTCGAGCCCAAGCCGCTCGAAGCGGGTCAGGGAGGACCGGGTCAGTTCGCCGGTCATACCGGCTTCCTGACGCCACGGGCCCCATGCCACCGACAGGCCCGGCAGTCCGCGTGCGCGACGGGCGTGGGCCAGGCCGTCGAGGAACGAGTTCGCCGCCGCGTAGTTGCCCTGTCCCGGCGCGCCGAACAGCGACGCCACGGAGGAGAACACGATGAACGCCGCCAGATCGTGGTCCCGGGTCAGCTCGTCCAGGTTCAATGCACCGTCGACCTTGGGTGCGAGCACCCGGTCGATCTGTTCCGCGGTCAGCTTCTCGAGGGTGGCGTCGTCGACCACACCGGCGGAATGGATCACCGCTGTCACCGGATGCTCGGCGCCGACCGAGTCGAGTACGGCGGCCAGGCTCGGGCGGTCGGCGATATCACAGGCGGCAACACGTGCTTCGGCCCCCATATCGGTCAATTCGGCCACCAGTTCCGTCGCGCCCGGAGCCGCTTCGCCTCGACGTGACACCAACAACAGGTGTTTCACCCCGTGCGCGGAAACCAGGTGCCGGGCCAGCACCGCGCCCAGGCCGCCGGTGCCGCCGGTGATCAGCACCGTGCCGTTTCCGAATATCGCCGCGCCGTCGAGCGACCGCGGTGCGTCGGTGGGAACACCACGGGCCAGTCGTGGCACGAACAGCCGGGATCGGCGCACCACCACCTGTTCCTGCTCCGAGGCGATGACATCTCGTACGACCTCTGCGCTCGGCAGGCCGTCGTGGTCCAGCAGCACGATCCGACCCGGATGTTCCGATTGGGCGGTGCGGACCATACCGGCCACCGCGGCAGCGGCCACATCGACCGGCTCGTCCGCCACCCTCGTCGCGCCCCGGGTCGCCACCACCAGTCGGGAGTCCTCCAGCCGCTCGCTCGACAACCACGATCGCAGGATCTCCCGGACGGCGTGAACCGATGCCCGAACGCGCGCCGCACACGCGCCGGACGAGAGGGCATCGGTTCGCTCGGATTCCCGGGCGGGGTCGAGCGCGGCGGGATCATCGGCGAACGACGAGACGACCAGGTTCGGAATATCCTCGGCCGCAACCAATTCCGTTGGATCGGAATAGTGCCGGTCGATGCCGGGCACTCGCACCGACCCTACCGTCGCCATCGCACCGATCGATGTGGGGGCGGGCGGTTCCGCGGGAACCCATCGCAGGTGCAGCGGCGAGGACCGGCGCGTTGCGGTTGCCGCGTGCAGGGCTGCGGTGTCGACCGGGCGCGCGGTGACCGCATCGATGGTCAACACGATCGAACCGGTGTCGTCGACGACATCGATTCCGACCGATCCGTTATCGCTCGGGGTCACCCGTGCCCGCACCGGTCCGACCGGGGTACGCCACAGTCGAACCCCCGCGAACGAGAAGGGCAACAGCGCTCGGTCCGTCGCCGAAGGGTCGGTCGGTCGGTCGACGGCCGGGTGCAGACAGCTGTCCAGCAGCGCCGGGTGGACGCCGAACGCGGCTGCCGAACCGCTCACCGATTCGTCGAGAGAGATTTCCGCGAAGATCTGCTCGCCACGGGTCCATGTCGCGGTCACACCCCGGAACGCCGGACCGTATTCGAAACCTTGCCGCGCCAGACGATCGTAGAAGGAGACCTCCGTCGACCGCACGGCCCCGGAAGGCGGCCAGGTCTGTTCGTTCCACGACGGGGTGGTATCGGTGGTGGCGGCCAGGATGCCTCTTGCGTGCAATGCCCACGGCCGGTCGTCGGACGGATCCCCGTCGCCGGCGGGGCGAGAGTGGATCGCGAATGCGCGCCTGCCCGCGTCATCGGGCACCTCGATACTCAATTGCAGGTCGACCTCGGTGTCGTCGGCGAGTATCAGCGGGGTCTCCAGGAACAGCTCCTCGACGGCCTCGGTCCGAAGTCGCGTACCCGCGCTCAATGCCGCTTCCACGAAGACCGTCGCGGGCAACAACACCGAACCGAACACGGCGTGGTCGGCGAGCCACGGATGGGTCCGCAGCGAGAACCGGCCGGTGAACAGCCATTCGTCCCTGCTCGCGATCGGCACCGCGTGCGCCAGCAGCGGATGCCCGAACGTGCCGGTTGCGGCCTCGGACATCGGCTGCAACCAGTAGCGGTGGTGTTCGAATGCGTAGGTGGGCAGCATCACCCGTTCCGCAGCGCGTCCCACGAACAGTGGTCGCCAGTTCACGGGCAGTCCCACCGCATGGGCCTGAGCCAGACACGCGACGAACTGCACCGACTCTTCGGTCGATCGGCGCGACGACGCCACCACCGTGGACCCGGTCTGCCTGTCCGGGTTTTCCGTCAGGCATTCACGGGTCATTGCGGCGAGGACCGCGTCCGGTCCCACCTCCACGAACCGGCGCACACCGGTGTCGACCAGTGTGTTCACTCCGTCGGCGAACCGCACGCAATCACGCACCTGCGTCACCCAGTACTCCGGGTCACGCATCGCGTCACCGGCCTGCGCACCCGAGACGTTCGACACGATCGGCAACAACGGCTCCCGATAGGTCACTCGCCGCGCCATGGCACGGAATTCGTCCAGCACAGGGTCCATCGCCGACGAATGGAACGCGTGCGAGACCCGCAATCGGGTGGTGCTGTGGCGGCGGGCCGACAATGCCCGCTCCATCTCGTCGACGGCGGTGACCTCGCCGCTCAACACCACCGACTCCGGGCCGTTCACCGCCGCGATCGTCACCCGTCCGTCGTACTCGGCGATCAGCTCCGCTATTTCCGATTCCGCCACGGCGACGGCGAGCATCGCCCCGTCCCCGGGCAGCGCGCCCATCAGTCGGCCTCGCGCCGCCACCAGCGCACAGGCGTCCGTCAGCGACCACAATCCCGCCACGTATGCCGCGGCCAACTCTCCGATCGAATGCCCCACGACAACGTCCGGGGACAACCCGAACGACTCCAGCAGCCGGAACATCGCCACCTCGAACGCGAACAGCGCCGGTTGCGTCCACTCCGTGCGATCCAGCACACCCTCCGGATCGGTGAACATCACCTCCCGCAACGAGAGTGTGGAGTTTCGCGAGGAGTGCCGGTCGCGCTGCCGGTCGAACTCACCGCAGACCTCGTCCAATGCTGCCGCGAACACCGGAAACGTCCGGTACAGCTGCGCGCCCATCCCCACCCGTTGGGCGCCTTGGCCGGTGAACAGGAAAACCGTCTTCCCCGGACCCGCGACACCGTCGAGCACCAACGCCGCTCGTTCCGCAACACTCGCATCCCGGTGGGCCGCGCCGGCCAGGGCTTCCAGGCCGGCGAGCAGCTCCTGCCGGTCACGGCCGATGACCACCCCCCGGCGGTCCAGCGCGGCCCGCGAGTCCAGCAGCGACCGCGCCACCGCCCACAGGTCCACTTCCGCGTGATCGGCCAGCCAGGCCCGCAAACGGTCCGCTTGCCCCCGCAAGGCCGTCTCCGTCTTCGCCGACACCACCCACGGCACCACGGTGATATCGATATCCGGTTCCGCGGTCGCGGGATGACCACTGCCGCCCATGCGAGGAGAAGGTGGTGCCGGTGCCTCCTCGAGGATCACATGCGCATTGGTGCCGCTGATCCCGAACGAGGACACCCCCGCACGCCGCACGGCACCGCCGGCGGGCCATGCCTGGGCCTCGGTCAATACCCGCACCGCTCCCGCCGACCAGTCCACATGCGGCGACAAGGCGTCGACATGCAGGGTTTTCGGCAGTATCTCGTGCCGCATGGCCTGCACCATCTTGATCACCCCACCCACACCGGCAGCGGCCTGGGTGTGACCGATATTGGATTTGAGCGTGCCGATGCGCAGCGGTCGATCCGATCGGTCCCGACCGTAGGCGGCGATCAATGCCTGCGCTTCGATCGGGTCGCCCAATGTTGTTCCCGTTCCGTGCGCCTCCACCGCGTCCACATCCGCCGCACGCAACCCCGCATCGGCCAATGCCGAGGCGATAACCCGTTCCTGTGACGGGCCGTTCGGCGCGGTCAAGCCATTGCTCGCCCCGTCCTGGTTGATCGCGCTGCCCCGCACCACCGCCAATACGTTGTGACCCAGACGGCGCGCATCCGACAGGCGTTCCACCACCAAAACCGCGGCGCCCTCGGACCAGGCCACACCGTCGGCGGCGGCCGAGAACGCCTTGCACCGCCCGTCCGGGGCCAAACCCCGCTGTCGGGAGAACTCCACGAAAACCATCGGTGTCGCCATTACCGTCGCACCGCCCACCAACGCCAGGGAGCTTTCCCCCTGACGCAGAGCACGGCAGGCCAAGTGCAATGCCACCAACGACGACGAGCACGCGGTGTCCACCGTCATCGCCGGTCCTTGCAGCCCGAACGCGTAGGCCACCCGCCCGGACACCACACTTCCCGCGGCACCGGTCGCGACATAACCCTCGACCTCGGATCCGCCCTTGCGGGTCACGGTTTCGTAGTCCTGATACATCACGCCCGTGTAGACACCGGTATCGCTGCCCCGCAGCGAGGTCGGGTCGATTCCGGCGTGTTCCAGCGCCTCCCACGTCACCTCCAACAGCAGCCGCTGCTGCGGGTCCATCGCAATCGCCTCACGAGGGCCGATCCCGAAGAAGGCCGCGTCGAAATCGGCCGCGTTCGTCAGGAAACCGCCCTCCCGGGCGTAGGAGGTGCCCGGCTTCTCCGGGTCCGGATCGATCAGACGAGCCAGGTCCCACCCGCGATCCGTCGGGAACTCGCCGATGGCATCCGTTCCCGATGCCACGAGATCCCACAACGCGTCGGCGGATTCGACCCCGCCGGGGTACCGGCAGGCCATACCGACGATCGCGATCGGTTCGTCGGTGGACACCCGAGGCCGCGCCGGCGCGGCCTGCTCGTTCGACTCGTCGAGCCGCGAACGCAGATACCGGGCCGTCGCCGTCGCCGTCGGGTGGTCGAAGGCGAGGGTCGGCGACAGCCGCAAACCGGTGGCCTTGGCGAGCCGGTTGCGCAACTCCACCGCACCCAACGAATCGAAGCCCAGATCGCCGAACGGTTTCTCCGGGTCGATCAGGTCTCCCGACGGGTGACCGAGTACCGCGGCGACCTGATCCCGCACGAAATCCACCACAACCGAGTCGTGCTCGTCCGGCGGCGCCTCGGCCAACGGCAGGGGCAGTTCCCCACCGTCGTCGGCACGGCGCGACACCGGCTTCGACGGCGACAACTGTCGTAGCAACGGCGGCAGCAAACCCGCGCGATCGTGCGGCGACAATGCGGTCGGGTCGAAATCGACCGCGGCGACGAACGGCGCATCCACCCCGCCGACGGCATCGAACAACGCGAGCCCCTCGGCGTCGGACAGTGGTCGAAAACCCATGCGTGACAGTCGATCCAGGCCTGCGTGGCCCATACCGTCCGCCATACCGCCGGTTCGGCTCCACGGGCCCCACGCGACGGAGAGCGCAGGCAGGCCCGCGGTCATCCGTCGGCGTGCCAGCGCATCCAGAACCGAATTCGCCGCAGCGTAGTTGCCCTGCCCCGGCGAGCCGAGGATCGCCGCCACCGACGAGAACATGACGAACGCCGACAAGTCATGGGTCGAGGTCAATTCGTGCAGGTTCAGCGCGGCGTCGACCTTCGCCGCGAGTACCCGGTCGACCTGCTGTGGGGTGAGGGTTTCCACGGTGGCATCGGCCAGCACACCCGCCGCGTGCACGACCGCCGTCAATGCCGGGCCGTCGGATATCGCCTCGAGCATCGCCGCCACAGCGGCTCGATCGCTCACATCGCATGCCAGTACCCGCGCCCGGGAGCCGAGTTCGGACAGCTCGGCAACGAGTTCGGCGACGCCTTCGGCCTGTTCACCACGCCGCGACACCAACACCAGATCGCGCACACCGTGCGTCCCGGCGAGATGCCGCGCCACCAATGCGCCCAACCCGCCGGTACCACCGGTGATGAGCACCGCACCGGATCCGAATCCGATACCCGACCCGGTCGCGGACACGTCGCGCCGGACCAACCGCGGCGACGACAACACACCCGCGCGTACCGCCAACTGCGCCTCGCCGGTGGCGAGAGCGGCCGAGATCAGCCGAGGAGTCACATCATCTGCGGTATCGACGTCCACCAATACGAGTCGGCCCGGATGCTCCGATTGGGCACTCCGCACCAACCCCCATGTCGCCGCCGCGGCCAGATCCGGACCCTCGCCCGGCAGGCCCACGCCCTTGCGGGTCACGATGACCAATGCGGTGTTCACCGCCGCGGGCAGGCGCAACCACGAGCGAACGGCCGCCAGCACCAGATGCACTCGTTCGTGCACGGCGTCCGCCGACAACGCGCCGTTCTCCTCGGCGATATCGTCGACGAACCACACCAGCACATCGGGGATATCGTCGCCGACGGCCTCGCTCAACGCGGTGATACTCGGGTAGATCTCGTCCCAGCGGTCCTCCGGCCGCGAATCCTCCGCCGTGGGTCCATCGGCGGGCACCGAGCCCACGGCGACGATCCGCCGGCGATCCCTATCGGGGGATGGGGAGGAAGACAGCGGTCGGGCCTCGATGCGGTCGACCGGGCTCCACTGCACATCGAACAGCCGGTCGTGTCCGACGGGCCAGGTCCGGTGCACCGCTTCGGCGTCCACCGGACGCGCCCGCAGCAACTCGACGGTCAATACGGGAGCGCCCGTGTCGTCACCGAGCTCGAGCCGGATGGCACCACTCCGTCGGGGAGCGGCGTTCGCATGATTCGCCGCTTCTGCCCGCGATTCGACACTCGTATCGTCGGCGATTTCGGTGCGCCGGATTCTTGCCCGCGCGACCGTCACCCCGGGACGGTGCAGCCGCACCCCGGTGAACGAGAACGGCAGCGGCGCCCGGTCGGCGGCGAAGTCGGTGGTCAGTTCCTCCACTGCGGCATGCAGCGCGGAGTCCAGCAGTACGGGATGGATGCGGAACCGTCCGGCGGCGACGCTGCTTTCGGCCGGCAGCCGCACATCCGCCAGAACATCGCCGCCACCGTCGCGCCACAGGCGATTCACGCCTCGGAAGGCGGGACCGTAGTCGAGGCCACGTGCGGCCAGCCGGGCATACAGCGAGTCACCGAACACCACATCGTTTGCGGGCGGAGCCGTTACGGGACCGCCGAGGTCGTCGTGGACGACGGCCTCTCGCACGGAGGTAGAAGCGAGAACACCACGGGCGTGGGTGATTTCGGGTTCGTCGTCGGAGCGTTCGCCGACGACGCGAGACACCACGAGGAAGCGGCGACGTCCGTCGGCGATGGGTTCCTCGACAGCGACCTGGATATCGACCTCGGTCCGGTCGTCCAGTCGCAGCGGTGTTTCCAGAACCAGTTCGTCGACGACCTCGATACCCAAACGGGCGCCGGCCGCCAATGCCAGTTCCACGAACGCGGTGCCCGGTAGCAGGACCGTGCCGAATACCGTGTGATCGGCGAGCCACGGATGCGTCGCCACCGCAAGGCGGCCGGTGAACAACCATTCGTCCTTGCCGGCGACCCGCACCTCTTCGGTCAGCAGCGGATGGCCCGACGGTGCCGGGACCTCGGGAGCCGGTGGCAGCCAATACCGTTGGTGCTGGAAGGCATAGGTGGGCAATGGAACCCGTACCGCGCCGCGGTTGCCGAACAACGGATTCCAATCGATATCCATTCCCGCTATGTGGGCGTGGGCGAGGGCGGATACGAACTGTGTCGTTTCGTCGGTTGCGCGACGGGCCGGGGCGATGATCGTGGAACGGGCCTCGATATCCGGGGTCGGAGCAAGGCACTGCCGCGTCATCGGCGCCAGTACGGCATCGGGGCCGATTTCGACGAATCGCCGCACCCCGGCCTCGACCAGGGTGTCGATTCCGGATGAGAACCGCACACTCGCTCGCACCTGGCGCACCCAATAATCCGGATCGGTCAACTCCGCGCCCACCACGACACCGTCGAGGTTCGACACGATCGGGAGGTTCGGCAGGTGATAGGTCACGCTTTCGAGGACCGAACGGAACTCGGACAGCATCGCGTCCATATGCGCCGAATGGAACGCATGACCGACTCGTAGTCGGCTGGTTCGATGGCCGTCCGCTTCGGCACGCCGCTCCACTTCCGCCACGGCGTCCGCGTCCCCGGACAACACCACCGACGATGGGCCGTTCACCGCCGCGATCGACAATCTGTCCCCATATCCGGCGAGGAGTTCTGCCGCATCCGCCTCCCCCACGGCCACCGCCACCATCGCCCCGCCCACGGGCAGGGCCCCCATCAACCGACCACGCGCGGCGACCACACGACAGGCATCCGGCAATGACCACACCCCGGCCGCGTAGGCGGCTGCCAACTCGCCGATCGAATGCCCGATCAGCATGTCCGGCACCACGCCGAACGACTCCAGCAGCCGCAGCAGCGCCACCTCGAACGCGAACAGCGCGGGTTGGGTGAGTTCGGTGCGGTCCAGCAACGCCGCATCGTCACCCTGCGCGAACATCACATCCCGCAACGACCGGCCCAGCAGTGGGTCGAACTCCGCGCACACCTCGTCCAGGGCCGACGCGAACACCTCGAACGAGTCGTACAGGCCGGCACCCATTCCGCCACGTTGCGCACCCTGCCCGGTGAACAGCAACGCCGTCCTGCCCGATCCGACGACCGACTCGACGACACCGGAAGATGTCATCCCCGCCGCCAGATCGGCAAGACCGGCCAGCAGCTCATCACGGTCTGTGCCGACAACCGCCCCTCGGTATTCCATCCGGCCACGGAAAGCGGCCAGTGAGTACGCGATATTCCATATGTCCAGATCGGGTCTGTCGATGACCCACTGGCTCAGTCGTTGCGCCTGCGCCCGCAAACCCGATTCGGATTTCGCCGATATCAGCAGCGGCACAACCGGGGTGGGGCGCGCCGGCACGGACGGCATGGGCACCGGAGTGGGTGCCTGTTCCAGGATGGCGTGCGCATTGGTGCCACTCACCCCGAACGACGACACCCCCGCCCGACGCGGACGCCCACCGACCGGCCACGGCCGGGCCTCGGTCAACAACTCCACATCACCGGCCGACCAATCCACATGCGGACTCGGCGCATCGATATGCAAGGACTTCGGCAGCATCTCGTACCGCAACGCCTGCACCATCTTGATCACACCGGCCACCCCGGCCGCGGCCGCGGTGTGGCCGATATTCGACTTGAGCGAACCGATCCGCAACGGCCGATCCGGCCGGTCCTGGCCGTAGGCGGCGATCAATGCCTGCGCCTCGATCGGATCACCCAGGGTCGTGCCGGTGCCGTGCGCCTCCACCGCGTCGACATCCGCCGGTTCGAGCCCGGCATTGGCCAATGCCGCCGCGATCACCCGCTCCTGTGAGGGACCGTTGGGCGCGGTCAGGCCGTTGCTCGCGCCGTCCTGGTTGATTGCGGTGCCGCGCACCACCGCCAATACGTTATGGCCTGCTCGGCGCGCGTCCGACAGGCGTTCGAGCACCAGCACACCCACGCCTTCGGAGAAGGCGACACCGTCGGCGGCAGCGGAGAACGACTTGCACCGACCGTCCGGGGACAGACCGCGCTGCCGAGCGAAATCAATGGAGAGGAAGGGATCGGCGTAGATCGTCACCCCGCCTGTCAACGCCAGTGAGGTCTCCCCTTGGCGCAGCGCCTGGCAGGCCAGGTGCAAGGCCACCAGGGAGGACGAGCATGCGGTGTCCACCGTGACGGTGGGGCCTTCCGCACCGAAGACGTATGCCAGTCTGCCGGAGGTCACACTGCACTGGGAGCCGGTAAGGCGGTAGCCTTCCAGGTCGCCGGATACCCGGGTGTAGTACGTCGAATAGCATGCGCCGACGAATACGCCGGTATCACTACCCCGCAGGGTGGCCGGGTCGATACCGGCGTCCTCC
>NZ_BAGE01000118.1 GCF_000308675.1 Nocardia paucivorans NBRC 100373
CATGGCCAGTATGGAGGTCGGTCGTTCGACCCAATCCCATTCCCGCAGCACGGCGACGCATGCCTGCACCACCGCGTCGGGTACGGGCGCGTCGGGGCCGTCGAGCAGGGAGCGCAGTCGTGGGCCCCAGCCGAGGGAGCCGAGCCTGCCGAGGACACGTCCGGGTTCGGCGCCGTCGGTGATCTTCCCGGCCAGGGGGATTCCGAGTTTGTTCATCCCGGTCGGCCACTGTTTGCGTGGGGCGAGATCGATCCCCGGACGGTCGAGGCGGGTGCGGATGGCGGCGAGTACGTCGGGGTCGACGGTGGTGTCGCGGTGGATGCCGGTGCAGTTGTCACATCGACCACAGGTGATCGTCTCGGGGGCCGCGTCGGCCGTTTCCGGGTCGTCCAGTTGGGTGCGCAGGAATGTCATCCGGCAGCCGGTGGTGGTCTGGTAGTCGAGCATTGCCCGTTGTTCGGCCGTGCGGGCGGCTTCCAGTCGGGCGTACCGTTCGGTGTCGTAGTGCCACGGTTCGCCGGTGGCCACCCAGCCGCCGCGAACCCGCCGCACCGCGCCGTCCACGTCGAGCACCTTCAGGACCATCTCCAGTCGGGAGCGGTTCAATTCCACCACGGGTTCGAGGGCGGCCGTCGACTGCGCTCGCTCGGTATCGAGCACGGCCAACACCGAGCGCACGATGTGCTCGGGTGGAAAGGACACCGAGGCGAAGTAGCTCCAGATCCGGGTGTCCTCCGGGCCGGGCAGCAGCACCACCTCGGCGTGGTCGGTGCTCCTGCCCGCGCGGCCCACCTGCTGGTAGTACGCGATGGGCGACGACGGCGCGCCGACATGCACCACGAAGCCGAGGTCGGGTTTGTCGAATCCCATACCCAGCGCCGAGGTGGCGATCAGGGCCTTCACCTCATTGTTCAGGAGGGCGGTTTCCAATATCTCGCGTTCGGCCGGGTCGGTCCGGCCGGTATAGGCGGCCACGCGATGGCCCTGTGCGTTCAACACCTCGGCGAGATCGTGTGCGGCGGCGACGGTGAGGGTGTAGACGATCCCGGAACCCGGCAGATCGTGCAGGTGGCCGGCCAACCAGGCGGTGCGCTCCACGGTGTCGTCGAACCGCAGTACCGACAGGTGCAGCGATTTCCGGTCCAGGCCGCCCCGGAGTACCAGGGTGTCGGTACCGATCTGGGCCGCCACGTCGGTGATGACCCGGTTGTTGGCGGTGGCCGTGGTGGCCAACACCGGGACGTCGACGCCCAGGTCGTCGATGAGGGTTCGGATACGTCGATAGTCGGGTCGGAAATCGTGACCCCAGTCCGATACACAGTGCGCCTCATCGATCACGACCAGCCCTGCGTCGGCCGCCAGTCGTGGGAGTACCCGGTCGCGGAAGTCCGGATTGTTCAGCCGTTCGGGGCTGACCAACAGTACGTCGACCGTGCCGGCTGCCACCTGGTCGTGGATATCGTCCCACTCGGTGACATTGCCGGAATTGATGGTAGCCGCCACCACCCCGGCCCGGTGCGCCGCCGCGACCTGATTGCGCATCAGCGCGAGCAGAGGGGACACGATCACCGTCGGCCCGTGTCCGGTCGAACGCAGCAGCTTCGCCGCGATGAAATAGACCGCGGATTTACCCCACCCGGTGCGTTGCACCACCAATGCCCGGCGCCGATGCCGGACCAAGGCCTCGATCGCGGTCCATTGCTCCGCGCGTAGCCGCGCCTGTGGGCCCGCCAGCTCACGGAGCAGTTCCTCGGCGCGTTCACGTAGTTCCGTCGTCGCCACGCCGGTGGCCACGGTGGTATCGCCGGGTGCCGTAGTCATGCGCTCCATACTGCATGGGCTCACCGACATCCGCGGGGCCACGCCCCACCGGTCGGTGTCGAACCGCCTCCGGGTGTCGGTTCCGTGGATGTGGCCGGCATGGTGCGGATCGATATCCATCGCGGTGGGTTGACGCTCGGCGCGGGTGGCCGTATTCACCCACCCGGGTCGATAGCCTATGGGTATGACAGATGATCGGTCCGGTAGCAGCGACGGCCCCGCCGAGCGGCATCGGCGACCGGCGAATGTCGACGACACCACCGTCGCGGCCGCCGGAAAACTCTCGGAAGCATTGGAGACAACCGAGCGAGCGCGTGGGCACCTGTACACGTTCCACCAGTTGACCGGGGGTGCCGATTTCGCGTTGGAGCGGGCGGCCGAGCTGTTCCGGGAGGCGGGTCACGATCGGATCGCCGACCGGATCTCGACCGAGCTGGTCGGTCGCAATGTCCTGTCGGGTCGGTGGACCTTCCAGATCGTCGAGGAGTACGACGACGGCTACTACGACCTGTTTCGCAGTATCGAACGCGAGGTTCGTGACGCCCTGCTACAAGGTCGCCGTCATGTCTACGAGGCCGAGATGAAGGAAGCGCGTCGCACGAACGGTCTTCCCGGTCACGAGGCGAGGCCGCGATGAGGTCACTCGGACGTTCTCGGGTCCGATGTCCGTAGTAGGTCGGCGAGAACCGGAAATACGGTGTTCGTCGCTGTCCCGATCTTTCTTGTCTCCGGGGCAGTGCGCCGATCGAGCACGGCCCACTGCCCCGGAGGGGTGGTATTTCGATGAAGACGAGCCCCGAGGGCGTCAGTGGACGGGCAACGGTGACGACGGTGGGAAGGTGACCGGCAGACTCGCGAGAGTGCGGTGCAGCGGCCCCGGCCGCCACTCGAGTTCCTCGACCGGTACCGCGAGCCGCACTTCGGGCAGCGCGTCGAGCAGTTGATCGATGGAGTCCTGGGCGGTCAGATAGGCGAGGGACTGTGCGGGGCAGGAGTGTGGTCCGGCGCCCCAGGCCAAGTGGGCGCGGTTACCGGTGTGGTCGCCGGTGCCGATTTCCGGATCGTGGTTGCATCCGGTGAGGCTGATAACCACCGGTTGATGGGCGGGTAGCCAGACCCCGTCGATCAGGATGGGCTGCCGTGGGTAGGTGACACTGGCGTTGGGGAGCGGCGGGTCCTCGAACAACACCTCGTCGAGGGCATCCCGGGTGGGCAGCGCACCACCGATCACATCGTCACCGAATCGGTCGTCGGTCAGAATCAACCGCAAGGTATTGATGATCAGGCTCTGCATCGGCCCCATGCAGACGCCGTAGAGCGATACCACCTGGTGGAGCATCTCTTCTTCGTCGAGTTCGGCCGGGTGGTTCAGCAATCGGGTGGTGATGTCGTTGCCGGGCTCGGCGCGTTTGAACTCGACCAGCTCGGTGATCGCCTCGGCGAACATGATGTTGCCCTTCTCGCTGTCGACGCCGTCGAAGATCGCCGCCGTGGCCACGGCCGCTTTCTCGCTGATGTCCGGCGGGCAACCGAGCAGGGTGTTGATGACCTCGAAGGTGAGTGGGAATGCATATCGGCTCACCAGATCGACCCGACCGTCCGCGCAGAACGAGTTGATCAGCGGGACGGCGATTCGCTCCACCATATTGTGCAGGCCGTGCAGGTCGACCGCCCCGAGAGCGGAGACGATGGCCTCACGGTAGCGCTGGTGTTCGGCTCCCGCGCTGCGCGGCGCATTGGGGCGCCATTGCAGGACGGGCAGTACCGGGCAGTCTTCGGGTATCTCTCGCTGCCAGAGCCGGGGATCGGCCGGAAAACGAGCCGGATCGTTGAGGATGTTCAGGGCCGTGCGGTATCCGAGCACCAGCGTGGCGGGGACGCCGGGTGCCAGTTCGACCGGTACCAATGTGCCGTATCGGGCGCGCATTTCGCGATAGGCGGTAAGGGGGTCGGCGGTGAATTCGGGGGAGTACAGCGGCACTCGTCGCTGTTCGGCTGATCCGGGCGACAGCGGCCCCGGTGACGTGGTCACAATCTGCTCCAAGCACTGTCGGATTTCGATGGGGAAGAACGAAAACCCGGCCGGAGTGCTTATGGCCGGTGCCGCGGCGTTGCGGGTCACCGGATCATAAGACATCACCAAAGATGTTTGTCCACTTAACTTTTCGCTGGTGGGAGGGCATTGCCATCAATCGACTTTTGACAGTCGACGTCATATTCTGTGTCGTATCCGGAATTGGTCATAACTTTCACTGGCGACCGATAACCGTCAGGGTGAAATATGGAGGGGCCCATGGGCAAGTTGGACGGGAAGGTTGCATTCATCACCGGAGCCGCGCGGGGTCAGGGACGCAGTCATGCGGTGCGATTCGCGCGCGAGGGCGCCGATATCATCGCCATCGATACCACCGCGAGCGTGCAGAGCGTGCCCTATCCGCTGGCGAGCGCGGATGATCTGGCCGAAACGGTGCGACAGGTAGAGGCCACGGGACGGCGAATCGTGGCCCGGGACGCCGATGTTCGCGACTACGACGCTCTCGCCGCCGCGGTCGAAGCCGGTGTGACGGACTTCGGGCGGCTCGACATCGTGGTCGCCAACGCGGGTATCTCCAGTCCGGCGCCGACGCTGGAGATGAGCGAGGCAACCTGGCAGGACATGATCGATATCAATCTGACCGGGGTGTGGAAGACGCTGAAGGCAGCGGTGCCGCGGATCATCGATGGGGGGCGCGGCGGGTCGGTCGTCATCATCAGTTCCTTGGCCGCCGTCTATGCCAACGAGAACACCGCGCACTATTCCGCGTCCAAGGCGGGGTTGGTCATGTTGATGAAGGTGTTGGCGAAAGAGCTTGCCCCGCAAGGAATACGAGTTAACACTGTACATCCGACAACCGTGGCGACCGGTATGGTCCTCAACGAGGCCACCTACCGGCTGTTCCGTCCGGATCTGGAGAACCCCGATCGCGCCGATTTCGAGGAGGCGGCGCGGGCTCTCAACCGGCTCCCCGTGACCGTGCTCGAGCCGGAGGACATCACCGCCACCGTTTTGCACCTGGTTTCCGACGAGGGGCGATACATCACCGGGACCACGCAACTGATCGATGCCGGTGGGGCGTTGTAGACCGGTGCGGTACGGCGGTTTCGTTCGGGCGCTCGACCTTCGGGTGGTCAGAAGAGGACCAGGATCACGCTGAGGGCGGCCATCAGTGCGATCCAGAGCAGTATCAGTACGCCCGCGGAGCGTGGGGTGCCGAAGTTCGGCACGATACGGCGGGAGTCGTGTCGACGAATCTCCGGTGCGGTGGTGGAAGTGTGCACGGCGTCCTCCTTCGAGAGTGTGTGCCGCTGTCGATGACCGGCTACCCGTTATCGCGTCGAGAACCCCTATCGCAACGGCGATCTGGCTCACATCTGACCAGGGTACGAGCATTTCCACTGGTCGTGGGTGCTTCGGCAGTGGGATTGGCCGCCGCCGTGGCATTCCCCGGCCCGCGATCGGCGGACTTGTCGCCGCCGTGGCGGGCGGCCGGGATGCCGTCATGGTCTGGAGCGGGGTGAGTGGTGGTGGTACGGCGCTCGTGATCGAGGCGGGATTCGGGTGGTGACGCGCCTCGGGTGATCGGGCGGTCGGTGGCGAACACCGAGATCGTTATTGCGACGACTAATCGGGATATCTAATATCCCTTTTATGAAGATGGGCGAAGGCGTCGAGTGGAGCCTGCATTGCTGTGTAACGCTGGCGTGGCTCGAGGATCAGTGGCCGGTGCCGATCGCCCGGCTGGCCGCCTGGTTCGACCTGCCGGTGGAGTATCTGAAGAAGCGTCTGCAGGCTCTCGTGCGCGCCGGAATTCTGACCTCGGTTCCCGGGGTGCGGGGCGGCTTCGGTCTGGCTCGACCGGCGGAGCGCATCACGCTGCTCGATGTGGTGACAGCCGTCGAGGGCGGGGTGGACCCGTTCCGGTGCACCGAGATCCGCCGCCGGGGGCGCAGCGGCCGCACGGCGGGTGCGGAGTTCGCCAAGCCGTGCGGGATCGCGATGGCCATGCGTCGCGCGGAGTTGGCGTGGCGGCGCGAGTTGGCCGCGCAGACCATTGCAGACCTTGTCGCCGGAGCTCCCGAGAGCTCCGCGGAGCGCACCCGGCGGGGGTTCGCGAGTTCGGGTACCTGATTCCGGCCGGGAAACGAACGGCGGAAGCAACCCTGCCGAATATCTCTGATCGTCGAGGAGTGAGTTCATGTCCGGAATTGTGGTGGTGGGTGGAGGATTCGCCGGTGTGTGGAGTGCCGCGGGTGCGGTGCGACTTGCCCGGAGCGCGGGGCGTGAGCTGCCGGTTACCCTGATCGACCCCGGAGATGATCTGGTTGTGCGTCCGCGCCTGTATCAGGCCGAACCCGACCGCATGCGGGTGGCGTTGGATCGGATTCTGGGGCCCATCGGGGTGCGGCGGGTCGCGGCCACCGTGACGGGGATCGATACCGCGCGCCGCCGGGTGAGTGTCGTCGGGCGGGACGGCCGCAGTGGGGAAATCGACTGGGACAGATTGATTCTCGCCACCGGAAGCCAAATCGTCCGGCCCGATCTTCCGGGTGCCGACCTACTGCACGATGTGGATACTCTCCCGACGGCCGCCGCATTGGAGGCGCATCTGCACCGCCTACCGGATCTGCCGCCGAGCGAGGGGCGTTTCACCGTTGTCGTGGTGGGCGCGGGTTTCACCGGCCTCGAGATCGCCACCGAACTGATGGATCGTCTCGGCGCCATGGTCGCGGTTCGGGCGCCGGGCGAGCGGGTTCGGATCGTCCTGGTGGAGCGAGCCGATACCATCGGGCCCGATCTCGGCCCGGGGCCTCGACCGCATATCCTTGCCGCCTTGTCGGCCATCGGTGTGGAGCGACGACTCGGGGTGAGTCCGACGGCGGTGTCGCCGGATCGGGTCATCCTCTCCGACGGCACGGACCTCGCGGCCCGCACCGTCATCTGGACGGCGGGAGTGCAGGCCAGTCCGCTCACCGCCGATATCCCCGGTGGTCGAGATCGGCTGGGTCGGCTGGAGGTGGGGGAGGATCTGCAGGTCGTCGGTGTGCCGGGGGTTTATGCGGCAGGCGATACCGCCGCCGCGATGGCCGAACCGGGGCGACAGGTGTTGCAGTGCTGTCAGCACGCTCTGCAACTCGGTAAATTCGCGGGACACAACGCGGCCGCCGATCTGTTGGGTCTGCCGGTGGCGCCGTTCGCGGCGACACCCTATGTCACCTGCCTCGACCTGGGGCCCGGGGGAGCGGTGTTCACCAATGGGTGGGCGCGTGATGTCGTCGCTGTCGGAGATGTCGCCAAGGCGCGTAAGCGTTTGGTGAACGAGTTGTGGATCTATCCACCCACCGACGATCCGGACGAACTGCTGCGCCAGGCCGATTACCGTTTCTCGGTCCGGCAGATCCGTGCTCCACGAGTGCAGGCGGCTCCATCCGTGGAGTGAGGGGCGATGGGTCGGTGTGCGGTGCGGGGTGGGCGTACCGCACCCGGGAAACGGCGTCGGTCGCAGTGGTGTGGCGGGTCGGGTCGAACTCGATCGGTCGTGCCGCTCTCCTCGTGAACGGTACGCGATGGTTCCGAGAGATGTCGCTCATGGAATGTCGCATCCGTATACCTAGAGAATACCTAGAGAAGTTTCCCGGGCCGGTTTTCGAAAGGGTCGGGCGGTATCCGGGCCCGGCGGAACCGGAATCGAAGCGACCATCCTTCGATGTGCTATGCGCTCTCGATGGCCGGATCGAAACCGCGAATTCGACGAGTGCGTGCCGAGCTCCATTGTAGTTGAACCTGTTCGATGATTTCGGTAGTCCGTCTTCTGATCGACATTATTTGTTTCCAATGTTTTTGGTCGTAGGAAGGTGCGCTGGTGCGACGGAATGTGTTGTCAGAGCTGCAATTTGGTCGACGATCGCCCTCGGCGAGACATCAGCGGCAACTTTCTGGCTACCACATTGGTGGGCGCGCATCGGCTACCTAGGTAAGCGCATTGCAACCACTTAAGTAGTTGTGCTCGAGTTCGATGCTCATTGCTTTATCGGAACCATGGGCTTGATAGAAGGCGTCGCGGGTTGAGTTCTTTACGGGGTTACCGGTCGGTTTTCAATGGGGTGGTGGTGAGTGTAGGGTCTGGGCGTGGCAGGGAGAGTTGCCGTTCCGCCTAGTAGCGGGGCTCTGTCGGATGGATCCTCGGGTGGAGGTGGTGGAATGTCGCACGCGAGGCGGCGGGTGGTTCGGGTGATATCGCACGAGCCGCGCCGGGTGCAGAACAATCCTTCCGGTTGGTATCTCTGGGTCTCGAGATCTGCTCGACGCTTCGATCCTGTCGAATCCGAAGTGATGTAGAACGGTTGCGCAACGCGATGCCGGCCGGCAGGCTAACCCTCAGCGCAGTTGGACAAACGTCCTGTGTCCTGCCCTTGGTGAAGAAAGATTGAGTGAGTGATGATTTCGCCTGATCGGCAAGGGGGAAGTAGGACGCTCACGGTCGGAATCGGGCCGTGGAATCGCCAGACCACGGTCGGACATTCCTTTCGTCTCGGTGAATGGAATGGACGAATACGTTTCTCGTTCGTGACGTCGGGTTGAAATCCGATTTCGCCGGTGTTTCGCCGGCCCGGGGCATGATGCGCGGAAACGTGTTCCCGACCGTTTCCCGCGATCGTCTGCTCACAACCGGCGTCTGACCGAACGATATCGGTAGTTCCCCTCTGTCGCCCGTATCGCAATTCGCGGTACCGGGCTACTTCGGCAACCTTGTAAACCCCGGGATGGGAAACGTGGACACACACAGTGGCGGTTCGTCCGATCAGCGCATGCTGGAGTATCTGAAGAAGGTCACCGTCGAGCTCATGACGACGCGTGAAGACCTGACCCGGTTGAGGGACCGGCTCGACGAGCCGATCGCGATCGTGGGAATGGGTTGCCGGTACCCGGGTGGCGTCGAATCACCGCAACAGTTGTGGGAACTGGTCGCGACCGGAACCGATGCGATCGGGCCATTACCCGAGGACCGGGGATGGGATCCGGCGGAACTGTTCGACCCTGATCCGGATCGGTTCGGCACGATCTACACCCGCGAGGGCGGGTTCCTGCGCAATGCCGGGGATTTCGACGCCGGATTCTTCGGTATGAGTCCCCGCGAGGCAGCGGCGACGGACCCGCAGCAGCGACTGCTGTTGGAGGTCTCCTGGGAGGCGCTGGAACACGCCGGGATCGACCCGACATCCCTGCGGGGCAGTGACACCGGAGTGATCACCGGCGTCGCCTACCAGGACTACGGGACCATCGCCAAGGACTCGGGGCCGGCCGCCGAGGGGTATGTGTCCATCGGTTCGGCGGGCAGTGTGGCCTCGGGACGGGTGTCGTATGCGCTGGGTCTGGAAGGACCGGCGCTCACGGTGGACACCGCCTGTTCGTCGTCGCTGGTGGCGATCCATCTGGCGTGCCAGGCTCTGCGGCGTCAGGAGACCTCGCTGGTCCTGGCGGGCGGGGTGACCGTTATGGCGACGCCGACGCTGTTCCTGGACTTCGCGCGGCAGCGGGGTCTGGCCCCCGACGGGCGGTGCAAGTCGTTCTCCGCGGCCGCGGACGGGGTGGCCTGGGCCGATGGCGCGGGAGTGTTGGTGCTGGAGCGGCTGTCGGACGCGCGCCGGCTCGGACACAACGTCCTTGCCGTGGTCCGAGGTTCGGCGGTCAATCAGGACGGGGCGAGCAACGGTCTGACCGCGCCGAACGGTCCGTCGCAGGAGCGGGTGATCGCGGCGGCGCTGGCCGATGCCGGATTGTCGCCGACGGATGTGGATGCGGTGGAGGCGCATGGGACCGGGACGGCGCTGGGGGACCCGATCGAGGCACAGGCGCTGCTCGCGGCATACGGACAGAATCGCTCCGAGCCGCTGCGGATCGGGTCCTTGAAATCGAATATCGGTCATTCGCAGGCCGCGTCGGGGGTAGGCGGTGTCATCAAGATGGTGCAGGCATTGCGGCATCGGGTACTGCCGAAGTCCCTGCACGCCGACGAGCTGTCGCCGTATGTGGAATGGTCGGCGGGATCGGTGCGGGTATTGACCGAGGCCGAACCATGGCCGGCAGCGGAAGGGCGGGTGCGCCGGGCGGGGGTGTCCTCCTTCGGGATCAGCGGCACGAACGCGCACGTCATCCTCGAGGAAGCACCTGCGATTCCGGCCGAGCAGGACGCGGCGGAAGGCACGGCGCCCGTTCGGGTGTCGGCGGTGCCGCTGCCGATATCGGCGAAAACCGACGATGCGCTGCGAGCACAGGCGCGACGACTACGGCAGTGGCTGGTCGACAACCCCACCGAGGATCTGTGGAATGTGGCCTCGGCCCTGATCGAGACCAGAACCCAGTGGGACCGGCGCGCCGTGGTGGTGGGCCGTGATCGGGATCGAATACTGGCCGGGCTGGCGGAGTTGGCCTCCGGTGGTTCCGGGGGCGGCGTGGTCTGCGGCAGAACCGCAACGGGTACCACGGCGTTTCTCTTCACCGGTCAGGGCGCGCAGCGGCCGGGGATGGGCGCCGGCCTGTACCGCGCGTTTCCGGTGTTCGCGGCGGCATTGGACGAGGTGTGCGCCCAATTCGATCCGCTGCTGGGACGGTCGCTGCGGGAGCTGATGTTCGCCGAGGATTCGGCGGAATCGCTGAACTGGACGGAATTCACCCAGCTGGCGCTGTTCGCCTATGAGGTCGCGATGTACCGGCTGCTGGAATCGTTCGGCCTCACCCCGGACGTGCTGGCCGGGCATTCGATCGGGGAGTTGGCGGCCGCGTATGTGGCCGGGGTGTGGTCGCTGTCGGACGCGTGTGCACTGGTAGCGGCGCGGGGGCGGCTCATGGGCGCCCTGCCGACAGGTGGGGCGATGCTCGCGGCGGCGATCCCCGAGACCCGCGCGGTCGAAATCCTGGCGCAATACCCCGACCGACTGTCGATCGCGGCGATCAACGGCCCCTCGTCGGTGGTGTTCTCCGGTGCCGTGGACACCGTGGACGCGGTGGAGAAACTGCTGGCCGATGCGGGAGTCCGTAGTTCCCGACTGCGGGTGAGCCACGCATTCCACTCGGTGTTTATGGAGCCGATGCTGTCCGAGTTCCGGACCGCCGCCGAGGGACTGACCTTCCGGTCGCCATTGATTCCGGTCGTGTCGAATGTTTCCGGTTCCGTGGCCGGCGCCGAACTCGCCGACCCCGGCTACTGGGTGGACCAGGTGCGCGGGTGTGTGCGGTTCGCGGCGGGGGTGGACGCGCTGGTCGACTCGGGGGTGCGTCGCTTCGTGGAGGTGGGACCCGACGCGGTGCTGACCGCGATGACACGAGAATGTCTGGCCGACCGCCCCGATGTGGAAGCCGGATCCCTGGTGGCGGCGGCGTCCCGCCGCTCGACCGATGAGGCCGACCAGGTCGTGACCCTGCTCGCGCAGGCCCACGTCGCGGGTGTCGGGATGGATATGCGGCCGTTGTTCGCGGGGCGAAAGATCCGTCGCGTCGTCCTGCCGACCTATGCGTTCCAACGGCAGCGGTATTGGCTGGATCCGCTGCCCACCGTGGCGGTGCGGTCGTCGGGTCATCTGCTCACCGAGGCGGTGCCGGTGGCGGGCCGCGACGAATGGGTGTTCACCGGATGCGTTTCGACGCGCACCCACCCCTGGTTGGTCGACCACGTCGTATTCGGATCGGTGCTGATCCCGGGCACCGGATTCGTGGAGTTGGCATTGCACGCCGGTGCTCGTGTCGGTGTGCGCGAGATCCGGGAACTGGTGCTGGAATCTCCGCTGCTGTTCGACGACGACACCCCGGTCGACGTGCAGGTTGTCGTCGAACCCGCCGACGGCGCCGGGTGCCGACGGTTCGTGGTGCACTCGCGAACCGTCTCCGACGCCCACAGTGACGACGTGCCGTGGGTTGTTCACGCCAAGGGGGTGCTGGCCCCCGCCGGCGCGACCGGCGGCGAGCCGAACCGGGATACAGGGGTGTGGCCACCGGCCGCCGCCGAACCGATCGATCCGACGCGGCTGTACGAGCGGTTGGCGGAGATGGGTTTCGGTTACGGGCCGGCCTTCCGGTGTGTGCGTGCCGCGTGGACATCCGAGACCGAGGTGTACGCGGACGTGGTGTTGCCCGAGGGTCTCGAAGCGGGTGAGTACCGCGTCCATCCGGCATTGCTGGACGCCACCTTCCACCCGGCATTGGATCGGCTCGCCGACACCGACGCCGGTCGGGTGCCCCTGCCGTTCTCCTACGCGGGGATACGGCTGTATCGCGAAGCGGTCGGGAACGTGCGGGTGCGGGTCGGCCGCGTCGACGAAGGCACCGTTCGGGTCGATGCCGTCGACGGCGCCGGGGCGCCCGTCGTCACGATCGATGCCGTCCGAGCTCGTCCGGTCGATACGCAGACCCTGCATCGGGCCCGCAGCGCCGCTGTCCCCCTCTACACCCTCGGGTGGACGGAAGTGTCGCTGCCCGCCGCCGGGTCGCGGCGGGTGGTGGAGATTTCGGGTTCGGCGGCGTCCGACGGTATCGAAACCTTTTCCGATCTGGGTGCCGTGCTCGCGGCACCGACCGTCCCCGATATCGTCGTCTGGCACTCGGACGCGACACCGGCGGCCGGGAACGCCGCGCAGATCGCGCGGGTGCGGGTCGACGCGGCCTTGACCGCGGTGCGCGGTTGGGTGGCGGATGGGCGCACCGAGGCGGCCACCTTGGTGGTGCTCACCCGCAATGCCGCCACGATTCCCGGCCGAGCCTGCGATCCGGCCGCGGCGGCGGTGTCCGGGCTGGTCGGGTGCGCGCAGTCGGAATACCCGGGTCGAATCGTCCAGATCGATCTCGACGGAGCCACGGCGCCTACCGTCGACGCGGTCCGGCAGGCCGTGGCCCTCGGTGAGCCGCGGGTGGCATTGCGCGGTGGCGAGGCGCTGGTGCCCCGACTGGTGCGTGCTGCCGCCCCGGATACCGAACCGGTGTCGTTCGGCCCCGGAACGGTGCTGATCACCGGCGGCACCGGCGGGCTGGGTGCCCTGGTGGCGCGGCATCTGGTCGCCACGCACGGGGTCGAACGGTTGCTGTTGGTGTCGCGGCGCGGGCCGGCCGCCGAAGGGGCGGCGGAACTCGTCGCCGAACTCACCGCCGCGGGCGCCGAGGTCGGTGTCGCCGCCTGTGATGTCGCCGACCGCGCGGAACTGGGCGAACTCTTGGCCGGTATCCCGGCCGAGCATCCGCTGACCGCCGTGGTGCACAGCGCCGGTGTGATCGACGACGGCACGATCGAGACGCTGACCGCCGACCAGATGGATCGGGTACTGCGACCGAAGGTCGACGCAGCGCTCAATCTGCACGAACTGACCCGTGACCACGATCTTTCGGCGTTCGTCATGTTCTCCTCCGCCGCGCCCCTGCTCGGCGGGCAGGGACAGGGCAACTACGCGGCGGCGAACGGTTTCCTGGACGCCCTGGCCCGGCACCGTCGGGAATCCGGTCTGCCCGCGCATTCCCTGGCGTGGGGGTTGTGGACCATCGGCATGGCGAGCGCGCTCGGTCGGGAAGGGGCCGAACATGTGGTCCGCCAGATCCGCACCCGGCTCGGGCTGGTGCCGCTCACCCCGGAACCCGGCCTGCGACTCTTCGACAAAGCCCTGGCCACCGACCATTCGCTGGTACTGACCGCACTGCTCGATATGGAAGCGCTCGGTGCGCTGGCCCACTCCGGGGCCCTGCCGGCGGTATTGCGGGATATCGTGCGTGTTCCCGTGGCCGCTCGGTCCGTCGAGGAACGCGACTCGCTCGCCCGGCGGGTGTCGATGGCACCGGAATCCGACCGCTACGACATCGTGTTGCACGAGGTTCGGTCGCTGGCCGCCACCGTCCTGGGGCACAGTTCGGCCGATGCGGTGAACCCGGATGCGCTCTTCGCCGAACTCGGATTCGATTCCCTGGGGGGAGTGGAGTTCCGAAACCGGCTCGCCGCGATCACCGGGTTGTCCCTGCCGTCGACGCTGGTGTTCGAGCATCCCACCGCCGCGGCGGTCGCCGAGACACTGTGCGCGCAACTGGCCGGCGCCGAGCAGGTTACGGACGAACCGGTTCCGGCACCCACCTCCACCGGTCCACGCGGCAGCCTCACGGAACTGGTCGTGGCGGCGCATCGGCGCGGCGATGTGAATGCCGCCCTGCCGATGTTGATGGAAACCGCCCGACTCACCGTCGCCTTCGACGAGGCGCCGGATGACGTGGCGCCACCGAAACCGATGCTGCTGTCTCGGGGTGGGGCCGGTCCGCGGGTGATCTGTGTGCCGTCCTTCCTGATCGGCAACGGACCGCACCAGTTCGGTCGTCTGGCACGTGAACTCGGGGCCGAATTCGGTGTGTCCGCGCTATGGCTGCCCGGGACCCGACCCGGACACTTCTTGCCGACCGATTGGGACGCGCTGCTCGATCATCTGGCCGACACCACCCTCGAGACCGTCGGTGCCGATCCGTTCCTGCTGATCGGTTACTCGATCGGTGGTGCGATCGCGCACGGGCTCGGCGGCCGGCTCGCCGAGCGCGGCAGAAACCCGCTCGGTGTCGCGATGCTGGACACCTATTCGCCCGACGACGAGGACGGTAACCGGGCCGTTTTCGCCAGCGCCCTGGGATTGGCGCTCGACAGCGGCCACGAGTTGATCTCCGTCGACGACCGTGCCCTGGTGGTGATGACCCACTACGCGCGGATCTACGGTGACCGCCCGGCCCGGTCGATTCCCGCGCCCACCTTGGTGCTTCGGGCCACCACCACCATGCCGGGGTTGCATCTGGACGAACCGGTCCCGGCCTGGCAGCACCGAGGTCGCACGGTCGAGATAGCCGCCGACCACCTCTCCGCCATCGACGCGGCGGCACCGGATGTGGCCGCGCGGCTGCGGGAGTGGCTGAACCACCTGGCCGATGGTCCGGCCGACGACAGGGCCGACCGATGAGCCGTGCCGATGGGCCGCAACCGGTGATCCGGCGAATCCACCGGTTTGTCACGGCGGTGGACAGGGCCGGTCGAAGTCTTCGCAGCGCGGTGCCGGGCACCGAGTAGATGAGGTAGGGGAAACGTCATGGTCGAATCGGCGAACGCCATCGCCATTGTCGGTATGTCGGCCCGGATGCCGGGTGCCGGCGATCTCGAACAATTCTGGCAGTTGCTGCGCGAAGGACGCGACGCCATCGGTTCCGCGCCCGCGGATCGTCCGGGAATCGACGAGACGGCCGGATTCCTCGACACGGCAACCGAATTCGATGCCGATTTCTTCGGCATACCGCCCAATGAGGCGCGCACGATCGATCCACAGCAATTGCTCGGCCTCGAACTGAGCTGGGAGGCATTGGAAGACGCGGGATATCGGCATCGCGACGGCGCCCGGGCGGGTGTTTTCCTGGGAGCGACCGGAACCGATTTCGCCGAAACAGCGGCCGCCCGGGGGCGCGCCGGTATGAGCCGGCACTCGCTGTGGGCCTTCGGCCGGGGAGTGGCGGCCAACCGGATCGCCAACTACTACGGGTTCACCGGGCCGAGTCTCGTCGTCGACAGCGGCCAATCCTCCTCACTGGTCGCCGTCCACCTGGCATGCGATGCGCTGCGCCGCGGGGAATGTGATGTCGCCCTGGCCGGTGGTCTGAACCTCATCCTCTCGCCGCTGAGCGGCGAACGCTACGAACAGTTCGGCGCGCATTCACCGTCCGGGAAGTGCTACACCTTCGACGAACGCGCGGACGGAACGGTCCGGGGCGAAGGCGGCGGTTTCGTCGTGCTCGAGCCCTTGGCGCGGGCCCTCGAGGCGGGACGACGCGTATACGCGGTGATCCGCGGCAGCGCGGTCAACACCGGCAACGAACGTCGGGTGTTGAGCGCACCGAGCGTATCCGCGCAGGTATCGGTTATCCGGGACGCGCTCGCGGCGGCCGAAGTGGAATCGGCGTCGGTGGATTACGTCGAACTGCACGGCACCGGAACCCCGGCGGGCGACCCGGTGGAAGCGGAAGCGCTCGGCCGGGTCTACGGGGCCGCGCGGTCCGGGGTCGCCCCCGACGAGCGCGGTGCGGGGTCCGCGCTGGCCGTCGGCTCGGTCAAAACCAATATCGGGCATCTGGAAGGCGCTGCCGGAATCGCCGGCCTGATCAAAACCGCCCTCTGTTTGCGACACGGCGAACTGGCGCCGAGCCTGAACTTCGCTCGGCCGAACCCGCGCATACCCCTCGACGAGCTGGGATTGCGGGTACAAACCGACACCGGGCGCTGGCCCGGTTCCCCGGAGGACACCGCACCGCGCCGGGCCGGGGTGTCGTCGTTCGGTATGGGTGGCACGAATGCGCACCTGATCCTGGAGGAAGCCCCCGCGACGGTCACCGCCGAACCGACCCCCGGGGCGGACGAGGCCCGGCCGCTGACCTGGGTGCTGTCCGGGCAGAGTCCGGCGGCCCTGCGGGACCAGGCGGCCCGACTACGCGCATGGCTCGCGGATCGGCCGCAGGCCCGCGCCACGGATATCGCGTATTCCCTGCTGCACACCCGGACGCCGTTGGAGTGGCGCGGCGCGGTCGTCGGCCGCGATATCGCCGAGCTGGACGCCGGACTGACCGCATTGATCGACCCGACCGCGGCCCCCGAGCTCGAATCCGTGGCGGTGACCGGTCGTGCCGCGGGGCGGCGCGTGGTGTTCGTCTTCCCGGGCCAGGGCAGTCAGTGGCTCGGTATGGGCGCCGAACTACTCGATTCGGAACCGGTGTTCGCCGAGTCGATCGCGGAATGCGAAGCGGCGCTGGCGCCGTTCGTGGAGTGGTCGCTGACCGATGTGGTGCGGGGAGCGGCGGGAGCCGCCTCGTTGGACCGGGTGGACGTGGTGCAGCCGGCGCTGTTCGCCATGTTGGTGTCGCTGGCCCGAGTGTGGCAGGCGCGCGGAGTGCGACCGGATGCCGTGGTGGGCCATTCCCAGGGGGAGATCGCGGCGGCGGTGGTGGCCGGCGGGTTGTCGATGGCCGACGGTGCGCGCGTGGTGGCATTGCGGTCCCGGGCCGTCGCGGAGATGCTCGCGGGGTCGGGCGGTATGGCATCGGTGGGGCTCGCGGCATCCGAACTCGCCCCGCGGCTCGCCGTCTACGGGGACCGTTTGTCGGTGGCGGCGGTGAACGCCCCGGGACAGACCGTGGTGTCGGGTGCGGCCGACGCGCTCGACGAATTCCTCGCCGGTTGTGCGGCCGAAGGTGTGTGGGCCCGGCGAATTCCGGTCGACTACGCATCGCATTCGGCGGCGGTGGAACGCATTCGGGAACGGGTGCTGACCGATCTGGCGCCGATTCGGCCCCGAAGCGGGTCGATACCGTTCTTCTCCACGGTGACCGCGGAATTCGTGGACACCGTCGGGCTGGATGCCGAGTACTGGTATCGAGGACTGCGCAGTGAGGTGCGGTTCGCCGAAGCGATCGAGGCATTGCTGCGTTCCGATATGAACGCCTTCGTCGAGATCAGTCCACACCCGGTGCTGTGCTCGGCGATCGAGGTGACGGCCGACTCGATCGGTCGATCCGGGCAGGTGGCCGTTCTCGGCACACTGCGGCGCGAGCAGGGCGGCGCCGATCGGCTCGCGGCCGCCACGGCACAGGCGTACTGCGCGGGATTGGATGTGGTGTTGGACCTCGCGGGATCCGGTCCCGCGGGTCAGGGGTCGGCCGGTGGGATCGGCTCGGGCGCCTGGGTGGATTTGCCCGCCTACGCGTTTCAGCGGCGGCGGTGTTGGGTTCCGGGGGATGCGTCCGGCCTGATCGCGGATCGGTCGGGTGGGGCGGTTAGCGATCCGGTGACGGACGAGGAGTCGGGTGGGACGCTCGACGCGGGGGCGATGGCGTCCGATGCCGGCGGCTCGACAGTGGCGGGAGCCCTGGCGTCGCGGTTGATGGCTGTCGCCGAACGCGATCGTGACGGGTTGGTGTTGGGGGTGGTGGCCGAGCAGGCGGCGGTGGTGCTCGGTCATGATTCGGCGGCCGCCATTCATCCGGAGCGGGCGTTCACCGCGTTCGGGTTCGATTCGTTGAGCGGGCAGCAACTGCGTAACCGGTTGGTGGCGGTGACCGGGGTGGAGTTGCCGGCGACGTTGATCTTCGATTACCCGACCCCGACGGCGGTGGCGCGGTTGCTGCGGCAACGCCTGGAAGGAACGGTCCCCGCTGTCCCGCAGGTGGTGGGTGGTGTCGCGTCCGAGGAGCCGATCGCGATCGTCGGAATAGGGTGCCGGTTCCCCGGC
>NZ_BAGE01000117.1 GCF_000308675.1 Nocardia paucivorans NBRC 100373
ATCGCTGGTGGGTGTGGGTTCGTCGTGGCGTTTCTTCTTGCCGCGGAACATGTTTGACCCTTCCGAATGGGTGCGTTGCTGACATCTCCCACCCTACACGACTAACTTCATTTGCGTGGTAATATTCATTCATTGGAACTGACAGAAAGGAGGTGAGCGCGTGATTCTGGTCTTCGTCGGCAAGTCCAGCGGGAAGACGACGAACGCTGTCAATGTCGCCTCGGCGCTGGCGCAGCGGCCGATATCGCGGCGTTCGTCGCGGCGGCGGGTGGTGCGGCTGCTGGACGCGGACCCGCAGGGCTCGGCCTCGGAGTGGGCCGCGCAACGGGTCGAGCCGCCCTTGTTCGAGGCGTTCGCCTATCTCGAGCCCACGATCCATCGGGACCTGCCCGCACTGCTGGGCGATGCCGACGACTTGGTGATCGATGCCCCGGCCGGGACCGGCAAGCCCATGCCGATCCCCGACGGGCGTATCCGGATCACTCGTAGCGCGATTCTCGCGGCGCTGAGTGAGGACAACGGCGTGGTGGTCGTGCCGGTCACGCCGTCGCCGTGGGACCTGTGGGCCGGGGATGACCTCATGGAGGTGATCGAACAGGCGTGGGAGCACGACGCGGCGGCACCGGGGGCGCGGTCGCGGTCGGTGGTGCTGCTCAATCGGGCCGGGGTGACTCGGCGCGGCGGCAAGGGCCGTCCCGATCGGGTGCCGCGCATCGTGACCGCCGCGCGGTCGCGGCTCGAGGCCGCGCCGTTGCCGACGCTGAATGCCGTGATCCACGAGCGTGGCGAGTACGTACTGGCCCCGACGCATGGGCTGTCGGTGACCGAGTACGCGCCGCGTAGCACCGCCGCCGCCGAGGTGGAGGCATTGACAACCGAACTACTGACATTGGCAGGAGAGAACAAATGACCGCCCGCAAGAACACCGAGATTCCGCCGCGTCGCACCCGGGCCAGCGCGGACGAATGGACCGACGCCACCGCCCCGGCCGCGCCCGTCGAGAAGGAACCGACCAAAAAGCTGTCCTTGGAGTTCCCCGCGTCCGTGCACCGGGCGACGAAAATCGGCGCGGCGACGCGCGGGTCCACCATGATCGGCGAAATCGTGGAGATGTGCCGGGCGCGCAATGGTCTGGCACCGTGGCCGGCCGATGTCGTGGCGTTGGTGCTGGCGCAGATCAAGGAGTCCGGGGAGCCGTTGCCCGCCGAACTGTTGGACGCTGCGGTTCACCAGCTCGAGGCCGACCGCGCCGCCGCCGAGGCGGCCGAGGCCAAGCTGCGGACCACCCGAACCACCCGCAGGAAGAGTGCGTGATCGCGATGACCGAAACCGCCGATATCGACGTGCACCGCCTCGAGTTGGAGGCGATGCCGAGCAAGGCGGCGCAGGTGCGCTACGCGGCCGGGGTGCTCGGCCCGGACGCGAGCCGGCCGGACGTGCGTGACTGGCTGGCCGGCTTCGGCATCGCGGTTCCGAAATCGACGCTGTATGAGAACGTGGCGAAAGTTCAGGGCGAGCGGGTGCCGGGCACCGGCCCCGATACCCGCGATCTGCCCAAGCTCACCGATGAGCGCTTGGCGGCGCTCGAGGCCGAATTCAGTCGGACCGAGGAAGCGGCCGACGCCCCGGCCGTGCCCCGGCCGGAGCCCGCCGAGACGGACCCGGCGGCGTCCCTGGTCGCCGGTCCGGACCCGTCCGCCGGTCGGGGCGAGTCCGGTCCGGAGTCCGGGTCCGGCGGTCCGGTGGTCGGGGACTCCGGCCGGACCGAAGCATCCGAGTCCGGGTCCGGTCCGGAACTCGAGTCCGGTCCGGGTCCGGACGAGTCCGGAAGTCCGGTCCAGGGTCCGGACGAGTCCGGGTCCGAGTCCGGAAGTCCGGTCCAGGGTCCGGACGAGTCCGGGTCCGAGTCCGGAAGTCCGGTCCAGGGTCCGGACGAGTCCGGGTCCGAGTCCGGAAGTCCGGTCCGGAGTCCGGACGGTCCGGGTCCGGAAGTCCGACCGGAATCCGGTCCGGGGGCGGTCCGGACTCCGACACGGCCCGGGGGGAAGCTGGTGGTCTGGCCGGTCCTGCTGATGGCGCTGTCGGCGTTCGTCGCGGTGTGGTCCGGGTGGGTCGGGCTGGGCGAGATGACCGGGTTCGGGGTGGTCAAGCCCTTCCCCGGCGTGGTCGATGATGTCGAGATCAATACCTCTATCGTGCTGCCGATCGGGGTGGAGGCGTACGCCGGTTATGCCATGTACGTATGGCTGTCGGGGCGGTGCCGGCTCGAGCGGACAAAGGAGTTCGCGAAGTGGTCGAGCCTGTTCGCGCTGCTGCTCGGCAGCATGGGTCAGATCGCTTATCACCTGCTCGAACAGTCCAACGCGACCAAGAAGTCCGAGGCTCAGAAGATGGCCGACGCGGTGGCCGAGGCCACCGGGCAGAAGGCGGCCGAGGTGGTCATTCATGCCCCGTGGTGGATCACCATGTTCGTGTCCTTCCTGCCGGTGATCGTGGTCGGGCTGGGCCTGGCGCTGGCGCACATGGTCAAGGCCGAAAACGATCTGGCCGACGCGGAGGAACGCGCCACAGCGGGCGGGTAGCCTCCCGGTCTCGAGTCGGTATCGGCCCGGAATCCTCTATCAGGGTTCCGGGCCGAATGCTGTCCGGAAGTCCGGTCCAAGGTCCGGACGAGTCCGGGTCCGGAAGTCCGGTCCGGAGTCCGGACGAGTCCGGGTCCGGAAGTCCGGTCCGGAGTCCGGACGAGTCCGGGTCCGGAAGTCCGGTCCGGAGTCCGGACGAGTCCGGGTCCGGAAGTCCGGTCCGGAGTCCGGACGAGTCCGGGTCCGGAAGTCCGGTCCGGGTCCGGACCTTTGGACCCGAGTCCGGAGTCCGGACCCGGAGTCCGGGGCATGGGTCCGCAGTCCGGGGCATGGGGTGGGGCGGTTCAGTCGTCGTAGTAGACGCTCAGTAGAAACCAGGTTTCGGGCTCGCGGATCGTGGCGGGAAGGATCGCGTGTCCTATCGCGCGGATCACGGGCACTTCGCCGTCGTGGGCGGCGAACCAGTCGGCGGCGCGGCGGAATGCCTCGGCGTAGGACAGGCCGGAGAACTCGATCATGCGGGCCGAGGTCGGTCCGGTCACGCGGTCAGTCATTCTCGGCCGGCCGGCAACGGCATTCGGTGCACGCGGTGCAGGCGCGGCACCCGTCGCAGACCTCGAGCCACGGATGCCCGCACGCCGGGCGGGCGGGTTCGGGGTCGATGAGCGTGGTCAACAGGCCCACGATCTGGGTGTGCCCGGCCGCCGCCGCGTCGGCCTCGGCGAGGTCTTCCGCTGCCATGGTCACAAAGGGTACGCGGACCTCGAACCAGCGGCGCTACGTCCTGGCGACGAGCGAACAGGAAACAGCCCGGCGCACCAGGTGTGTCAGGCCGTAACGAGATAGGACCGGTGTCGGTGATCCTGCTGAGGACCACCGACACCGGCTCGAGGTTGCGCCTCGACCCGTCGCGGGTCGAGATGCGGTCAGTCGGTGAAGCGTTTGACGAGTCCGTCCGCCGGGCAGGCGGTATACGCACGCTCGAGCGCCTCGGCGGCTTTTTCCACCCCTTCGCGTACGTAGTAGGTGTCCGGCTCGTCGGGGTGGGAGTCGAGCACGCCCACCATTCGCAGGGCTTCGGCTACCGCGTCCTCGGCCTCCTGGATGGCGAGCAGTACATCCCCGGTCACGTCTTCCACGCTGCGCAACACCATGTGATCCATTGCCTTGTCCTCCTTGTCGGGCATACCACCATCATACCCATAAAACTTCATTTATGATATAAGAAGTTTTGTGTTCTCCGGTGTTCGATTCCTCCGGGTTCACCACCGAGCGAAGCGGCCGATGCGCTTCTCTCATGCCGCCGCATCCGATGCGGCGGACGCTTGGGGGATTTCGCGGTACAGCTCGGCCGGGGCGGCGTCGAACCGCATCGGCAGCGGGGCGAGCATGTCCTTGTGCCCGTGGAGCACGCTGCAAAATTTGAACGGGCCGTCCGGGTCCATCAGGGCGGCCATGTGCGGGTCCGCGCACAACAGCCACCATTCGGATACGGCGGTACGGTCCGGGGCGGCCATGGCCTGTTCGTAGCCCTGCCATATCTCCCACAGCCGCAACACGCCTTCGTCGTGGAGCCACGGCTCCGGGCACCATGCCCGCAGCGGGTTGCCGGTGACGTAGCGGGCATAGGCCGGGGCGAGGAAGTCCTCCAGGAAGCGCCCCAACGACCGGTAATGGTCGGCCCGCGTCTCGTGTGTCGTGCTCATCGATATCCTCTCGATCGAGCCGGCCGGGTCGAGGCATGTTGCCGATGCCCCGACCCGGCCGGATGGGTGGGTGGGTGGATGGATGGATGGATGGGTTACCGGGTGCTCCACAGCATGTGGAGGTTCCCGGCGTCGTCGCGCCAGGTCAGCCGGTCCATCACCGCGCGCATCAGGTGCCGGCGCACGGCGGCCAACACCGAGGGTCGGTCGGCGGGGCGGTAGCCGCACTCGAGCGCGGCCCGCCCGCCCTGGGTCTCGATCTCGAGCGCTTCGGCCAGCGCTTTCGCGGCTTTCACGGCCTCGTACGCCTGATCGCGCATGGCGACCAGGTCATAGGCCGAGCCGATGGCTACGGCCGCGTCGATGAGCGCGGCGGCGTTGTCGGCGATCTGCGGGTCGATGGCCGGCAGGTTCTTGGCGTTGGTCATGACACCATCCTAACACGCAAAACTTCATTTGCGCTACAAGAAGTTTTGCGTGTTTCGGAGTGGTGTGATGTCGCCTCCGCTGGCTCAGCGCTCCCGGCCCGCGCCTCGGGCGCGAGGATCGGCGGTCCTCGGGTCGCGGTGGCGGTCGCGGGACTGCCGCTGTTCCAATTCCCGAATCCGCTGATCGGAGGCTCGTTTGAGCTCGGCCAACTCCTTCAGTCGCGCCTCGGTTCGGGCCATCGACGCCCTCAGTTCGGCGGCCCGGCGCTCGCGTTCCTCGATCTCGCGTAGCTGCTCGACAATGCGGTCGCGTTTCGTCTCGAGCCTGGCCACCTGCCGACGCGCCGGCGGCCACATCTTCTGTTCGTCCATCTCGCCCGGCCTAACGATCGCGGCCGACACCCCGGCCGGCGTGATCACGCGAGCACTCGAGGCGCTGCACCCGACGCCAGTACTGCTGCTCACGGTCTCGCTGTTCGCGGCGGCGCTGCCGGTCCTCGAGGCGGGCAAGCTCGGCGTCGATACGGTCCAGGCGCTGCCCGAGGCGGGCGTATCCGCTGGTGATGGCGGCCAATTCGGTGTCGATGTCGTTGGTCATCGGTTTCCCCTTTCGGTTCGAGCCGGGGCGGGTTGCTGTCGTCCCGACCCCTCCGATGCTACCGCAAAACTTCATTTGCGTAAATGAATTTTTGCGGGTTAGGATGGGGGCATGCTCACCGACGCCGAATACGACCCCACCCGACAGGCCCTCACCAGCGAGCTGATGCGCCTGACCTACGACTCGGACCCCTACAACACCAGCGACCTGTGGAACCCCATCCGCGATGCCGCCACGCCACTGATCAACGGCCACGGCGTGGCCGACGACCGTAACCGCGCCCTGGCCGCCGCACTGGCCACCGTCGCCCGCCACGTGGCCGACACCTGGCCACCGCGCGCACCGCAGTCACATCTAGTCGAAGCCGCTCGCCGCATCGCCGACATCGCCGACGAACTCGCCCGGTAACCACCCCGACTATCCGGACTCAGCAGGGCTGGAACGGGAAACACGCCGCGCCGCCGGTGTCGAAGGTGATCACCTCCGGCGCGGGCGTCGGGATCGGGGCGACCGGGGCGGATGGCGGCGCGACCGGCACCGAGTCCGGGGCCGGGGCGGTGGGTGGTGGCACCTCGGCGGGCGCGACCGCCGGCGGCGGGGCGAAATCGGCGGGTTCGGCCCCGGCTGTGTCAGTTCCGGCCAACACCAGTGCCCACCCCAGCAGTATCGCGCCAAGCCCGCCGGACACGGCCGCACCCAGCAACATCGGCCGATCGACCGCTGCCCGGGCCACCTGGGACAGCGGCGGCGGGGACGGCAGACCCGGAACCCTTGGCGGCCCCAGGGTCGGAATCGGTAGCACGGCAGGCCCGTACGCCTGCTGATAACCGATGGTCAACGCGATCAACCCCTTTCCCTGGAACAGCCAGTGTGACACCACCGGCCCGGCCCGACAATCCAAAACCGCCGGTCCCGAACACTGAGGCCGGGCGGGCGGATTCAGACATGAGCCGGGGCGGTGCAGCGGCACCGGATCGCCGGCTCGACCGGATCACCGGCGGCGTCCAACTCCCACCCGTCGCCCCGGCAGTGTGGGCAATCCGGGGTGGGATCGCGGCGGGTACCCGGCGCATCGAACAGCGCCATGCCGGAATCGGTTTCGCCTGCCCGGCGGGGGCGTCGTCCCATGGTTCAGTCTCCAATCGCTCGTATTGCCGTCTATTTCGCACGCTGAGGCACGAAAACATCTCGGGTAGGGAATTGTTCACCCGCGCGCCCTAAGGCCCTCCTGGGGGAATCCAGGGCCGATTTCCGGGCGCTGTTGCGGACCGTGCCCCGCGCCCGGGCCTCGGCCGCCGCCGCGAGAGCCGCCTGCCGCGACGACACCGGCTCGAGCTGCGCCCCGTCCCCACCGACCACCGCCCCCGCCGGAGGCACCCATCCGCTCGAGGTCGATTCGTCGTTTCCCGCCCGATCCGATTCGCCGGGCGCGCTCAATTTCGCGCGCGCGGTCTGTTGGTTACGTACCAACTTGCGTTGATCAGTGACCACCTCAGAAAGGCGACCAGAGTTCAGTTCCGCCGGGGTGCGGGGGGCGGCGGGATGCCCCCCGCGTTCTGTCTCGTTGCCCTTCGTCTTATTAGGGGGCCCATTTCGGCCCCCCACCAGGGGGCTCATTTCGGCCCCCTGGGGCTTTGGTTCGACCCCACAGGCCCCAGGGGGCTCATTTCGGCCCCCTGGGGCCTGTTCGGTGTCGTTGTGGGTGCCGGCGGGGCCGTCGCATGCGACTCGGGCGGCCTCGATCCGGGCCTTGCGGGCGGCATAGAAGTCGCGCAACGACTCATGCCCCTCATAGCCCTCCGGGGGCGACTGGTGGACGACGTAAATGCTGCGTTCACGGCGCAGACCACCCACCAGGCGTCGGGACTTGCGGATGGTGATCGCGTCGATGGCCTCGAGTTCGGCCAGGAGCGGGCGGACCTTGCGACCGTCGCTGTAGCCCAGCATTTCGGCCAACACGTCTTGGGTGGGCCATACCGCGGTGTCCTCACGGCTGCTGTTGATGTGAGCGCTCAGCGCCCAGTACAGCAACCGGGCCTGAGGTCGGATCGGTGCCAGTAGCACCCAGTCGCCCACCTGGGTGTAGGGAGCCCGACGACCGGCCTGCAAATGCAACTGCTCGGTGGTCTCGTCGGCGGGAACGGTGTTCTTCAAATCTCACCCCTTCTGGTGAAGGGGGTGGGCGAAGCCTCGGAGAGGTCACCGGGGGCGCGTCGTGTACTCGAGCCGCGCCGCGCCGGGTATCGTCATACCTCGGAGCGAATCCACCGGCTTCCCCCTGCCGATGGCCTCGCCCACCCCTTACGGAACCCGCCCTCTCTGAAGTTTGCCAACCAGAAGAGAGGGCGGGTTTTGGCCTTTTACCGGGGCCTAGCCTGCCACAAATAACATGTGTGTGGTTCTAGGCGCACCGGATTCGAAAACCGCCGCTCGGGGCGGTATTCGGGGTCAGAAATACAGTTCCCACACTTCGCGGATGCCGCAGTCGGGGCAATGTCCTTCATGCTGGATCACGCCATGGTCCACGGGGACCTCGAGCATGGGGGCGTAGCAGGACAGGCAGATCGAGTCGGTGCGCCGGCCCGGCCCCTCGGGCTGGGGTCCGCCGGTCACCCAGATCAGCCGGACACCACCGCGGAAGCAATACCGTTCGACGATGTGGCGCAGGTCGGCGACCACGGTCGCCGGTGCCGGGGCGGGATCGCGGCGGGTACCCGGCGCATCGAACAGCGCCATCCCGGAATCGGTTTCGACGGGTCGGCGGGGGCGTCGTCCCATGGTCGTTCTCCAATCGTTCGTATTGCCGCCTGATTTGCTCTCAGAGGCGCGGAAATATCAAGAGGGAGGGGAAATGTCGGCAGGGGCGTTTTCATCGCTCAGAGAGGCGCTGAGACGGTTTTTGGTCAATCGGTGGCGATGCGGTCGACGTAGCAACCGGCGCACTCGCCATCCGGCCGCCACCCCGCACCCGGATGAGCGCGGCAGTCGGGCCGTTCGGAACGGGCGGTTTGGGCCGTGAGCGGCGCCAGTGGCGTACGGGGCAGGTCGACCTCGAGACGGCGCTTGATGACCGCATACACCGACTGCGCACCGCCCAACTCGGTAGCCAGGAACTGAGCGAGTGCGCCCGGATCGTGCCCAGCGGCCAGGGCCGGACCGATCAGGCGGGCGAGCCGACTCCGGTGCAGACCGTTCAGCCGCGCCAGCACGGCCGGCGGGAGTTCTTCGACGAACCGCGCGCCGCGCTCCTCGATCGCCTCGGCGCTCACGCTGTCCACGCGGGAGGGGGTAGGGGGAGGGTTAAATACCTCCTCCTTCCTAGGGGTGTCATTTTGACGGATGGGCAGGTCAGACCACCCGCCATTTTGACGGGTGGACGGCTCCGGAACGGAGTTATCCACAGGGTGGGTGTCATTTTGACGGATGGGCAGCTCAGACCACCCGCCAAAATGACGGATGGGCAGCTCAGGGGCAGTTTCCGAAATCTGGACTTCGGGGGACGGCGGGTGCTCGTCGGCGAACCCCAATCCGGCCATGGTGTTGTCGTCGAATCGGCGCGGCCGGGCGGGACGCATCGCGGCCAGCTTGGCGATGTTGATGCGGTAGACGCTGGTATCGGTCTGTCCATCGGATCGGGTGCGGCGCTGGCGACGCAGCAGGTTGGCCGCCTCGAGTTCCTTGTTGGTCCGAGTGATGGTGCGCTCGGACATACCGGTCATGGCCATCAGGCGCTCAACGCTGGCGTTCGCGCAATAGCCGTACGCATCGCTCAAGTCCGCGTAGGCGAGCAGAAGATGGTTCTGACTGGGCGCAATGCCTTCGGCTGCGAAGACCAGGGCCAGGTGTTCGGCGGTCAAGTTCATCCCTTCTGGTGAAGGGGTGGGCGACGCCTCGGCGAGGTCACCGGGGGCGCGTCGTGTACTCGAGCCGCGCCGCGCCGGGTATCGTTTGCCTCGGGCCGTTTCACTTCACTCCGATGAAACGAAACGGACCTCGGCATCCCCCCCGCCGAGGTTTCGCCCACCCCTTAGCGGAACCCGCCCTCTCTTCCGGTGCGAAACGTCGGAGAGGGCGGGTTTTGGCCTTTTACCGGTGCTCAGCCTGCCACAAATCACAGGCGTGTGGTTTCAGGCGCACCGGATTCGAAAACCGCCGTTCGGGGGCGGTATTCGGGCCGGTCGATGATCAGAAATACAGTTCCCACACTTCGCGGATACCGCAGTCGGGGCAATGCCCTTCGTGCTGGATCACGCCATGGTCCACGGGGACCTCGAGCATGGGGGCGTAGCAGGACAGGCATATCGAGTCGGTGTGTCGACCCTGCCCCTCGGGTTGGGGTCCGCCGGTCACCCAGATCAGCCGGACACCACCGCTGAAGCAATACCGTTCGACGATGTGGCGCAGGTCGGCGACCACGGTCGCCGGTGCATGTCCGTCGCGGCGTCGCCAGCGCAGGACCGTGGTTCCGTCGTCGAATACCGCGCCATCGGCGATATCGGTTCGTGAGGTGTCGGGATCGTTGCGGCGCAGCACGAATGTCCACGTCCGGGTCTGGGTGCAGGATTCTGTGGTGGTCATCGGGTGGCCTCTCGGATTGCGTCGGCGCGGTCCTGGTATTCGAGGGGGCTGTCCACGTCTCGGACGGTCCAGCCGCATCTCCAACAGCGGACCTCGGTGTCGTGGTCGTCGAGGGTGACCCGACATTCCGGGCACTCGTGGGGAAGGCTCATCGGTTCGTCCTCCGGTCGAAGTCGTCGAGTTCGGCGTAGTAGCCGGACCAGAAGTAGGTCCGGCCGAGGGTGGCGCGGTGGTCACGCAGGTGGGTGAACAGCGCCAGTTCGGCGGCGGCGATATCGGCGGCCGTGGCCGGGTCCGAGCCGTCCGAGGCGGTGTGTAGGTGCATCAGCAGTCGGCGCAGCTCGAGCGCGTGTGCGTGCGGATCAACGGTCATCGGGTCCACCCCCTGTTGATCAGGTCCTGGTCGTCGAGGTAGTAGGCGGTTGTGGGTTCGTCGGCGTGCACCAGGACCAGGCGATAGGCGGCGCTGATGCGGTCGGCGGCGACCAGCGGTGGTGTTCCGAGTTCGTACAGGTACATGTCGGGGTGCACCAGCACGAACAGCGGTTTACCGCCCTGGGCGAGGTCATACGGCGCCACGATGGCCGGTTCGTGGGCGAATGTGCGGCCGGTGGCGGTGGTGCCGGTGACGGCCCAGATGGAGCCGGATTCGGCGACCAGCCATGGCATGCGGGCCACGATCTCGAGGTTCATGGCGGGGTCGGGGGTGAACACGGTCATCGGCGGCCCTTCCGCGCGGTGGCGCCGGCGGGGGCGTCGGTGTCGTCGCGGTCGCGCCAGGCCTCGGCGTGACGGCCGCACAGCAGCAGTTTCGGCCCGCCGTCGGGAAGGGTGCGGCGGTAGCGGGGCTGCATGCGCGGTCCGGCCGCACCCCGGGTTTCGTGCTGGAGCCGGGCGCATTCGTCGCAGTGCGCCTTGGCCGGCGGTTTCGACAGTTTCGCCCAGCTCGCTTTGGGCCGGCTCCGGTCGAGCCGGTATTCGGGGGTGTCGTAGCCCTGCGACAGTGGCGCGCCGGTGACGGGTGTGATGTCCACCAGCGCGGAGGTCTGCGGTTTGGTCATCGTTCCTCGATTCGGAAATGATCGAAGGCGGTCCCTGCCCGGTTGCTGCGGGCAGGGACCGCCTTCGGGGGTCAGTTCGGTTCGTCTGCGACCGCGGCGGCGGGGGCGGTGTCGTTTCCGGTGTCGGCCACGGCGGCGGCGGCCTTCTCGATCGCGGCTCCGTAGCGGTCCGACATGCCGTGATGCACCATCAGGGCGACGCCGATCATGACCGGCGCGATCGAGTGGGTGTACACGTCGAACCACGCCCGGTCGTCCACGTACGGGAACGTGTTCAAGGTCAGGGTCAGGCCCAAAAGTCCCAGCTCGGCGGCGGCAACCATCCGCTTGTCGTCGACGATTCCGTACTCGGCGACGGTGTGGGTGCCGGTCATGATCACGACCAGGATCGCGCTGATCATGCCCTCGAGCAGGAAGCTGAACCAGAACAGCGGGTCCGTCGCCCCGGTGGGGGCGACGTTGTGCTGCACGTTGACCGCCGACCACGCCATACCCGCGACGACGACCCCGGCCAATGCCCGCAACGTCCACATACGCCGCCGGTACAGCGACGCCAGACGGGCATGCGGACTGGACACGCGCCGCTGATGCGCCAACGCCTTGCGCGCGTCCAGCGCGTCGGCCGCGTCCTGGCGGGCGATCTCGAGGCGGGCGCGCCGCTGCTGTTCGCGCTCGGCGGCGCGAGCCTTGGCCGTCTTCCACTTCTCGGCCCGCTCGGCCGCCCGCATCCGCTCGACCAGTTCCCGCTCGGCGGCCAGCTCCTCATCCGAGAGCGCTTCCAGCAGTGCGGGCGCGGACTGGAACGGCAAGCGCTGCTCGGCCTCGGCGACCCTTTCCGCCAATGAGAGCACGGTCGGACTCGGGGCCACTCGAGCGGACTTGTCGACCGGGTGAGCAGAGACCGCGCTCTGTCGCCGAACACGTTTGGCCCGGTTCCGGGGCGGGGCCGGGGTCGGGGACTGCCGAGACACGGCCGAGGCAGCGGCCGAGCCCGCCGCGCCGCCGTCGACGCCGATATCGGTTCCCGCGGCGGTTTTCGCCGCCGAGTCCACGCCCCCGCCGCCCGGGTCGCTGTTCACCTCCCGTGCTGCGGGAAGGGAAGAAGTTTCCTGGGAAACCTGGGGTGTGTGGTCTACCTGGGTTTTCAGTTCCGCCTTCCACTCGCGGACCAGTCGGGCCACGTAGTTGCGGCGGTTGGCCGCCTCGGTCTCGTCCTTGGGTTCGGGCAGGTTGAGCAGTGCGCGCACCTGTTCTCCCGAAATGTTCGGGTTACCGGCGCGTTCGCATACCTCGCGCACCTGGTCGGCCAGGGTCGGGGACTTGGGCGCGGACGCTGGTTTGGGCTTGCGCGTCGCCCGGGTTTTGGCCCGCGTACCGTCGTGCCGCGCGGGCGAGGACTGCGGCGCGGCCGGCCTGGTGTCGTCGCCGGCGCTGGTGGAGGTGTCCTCCGGCGTCACCGGGACGGTATCGAGGTGCGCGCCGTTGAGGGTTGCAACGTTCATCTTCTGGTTCCTTCTGGAAAGATCGAGGGCGGTCCCTGCCCGGTTGCTGCGGGCAGGGACCGCCCAAGAGGGGGTTACACAGCCGATGTCTCGGCGGATTTCTGGATGGATTCCTCTGCGGCCCGCACGATCCGGCGGGCGGTGCGCGCGATACGGCAGCGCTTCGGCGAGTGCTGCCCGTGGGTGGCCAGGACGTTGCGGGCCTCGGCCTCGGTCAACCGCCCCGGGTAGCAGCACTCCCACGGGATAACCAACCACTCGTCGGTCAGGACGTGATAGCCCAGCGTCGCCACGGGGATCACCGCCCCGCCCGCTCGGGCAGGTCCAGGTTCAACCACAGGTGCGCCGCCCGCTTCGCATCGACCGGGCGCATCACACCCGCGCGGGCCAGCAGCGCACGCGCCCGGCCCCGGGCACGGCACGGGATCGGCCCCGCGCACGCGCGATGCTCGCGCATCACCTGCCGGGCCTCGTCCACGGTCAACTCTTCGCCACCGACGCACGGCCACGCCGAGGGCCGGCCGGAATCCGGATCGATCGGCCGATGCCCGCGATAGTCACGGTCGGGTGCGGGCAGCTTCCATATGCCGTCTTTGCCCAGCTCGAGGCGCACCACCCGGAACTCTGCGGTCTGGTCGCGACGCATGCCGTACAGGCACTCGACCTCGGCGGCGACGACGGTCCGTTCGGCGCGGGCGTCCGCCTCACGCAGCCAGATCGTGGGCTGCTGCCCGTAGGGGTCGGCCCGTCGTACGGACGGCGCCCGATACAACTTCCCGTTCGGCTGCAGGATGCCGAACACCGGGCCGTCGACCAGCGCGGATGGGGTTGCCTCGCGCTCGCCGTGGTCCGCGAGGGCGGGGGTGAGAGTGGGTGTGCTCATGAAGTGTTCCTCGCTTCTTTCTTCAACCAGTTGGTACCAAAGTCATTGACTTGGTAGCATGATGGTACATCGAAGCAAGCAGTAAGGACCAGAGATGAATGAGAGAAATGAAGAGCAACACGAAAACGGACCACTTGGTAGCAACAGCAACCAACTGCAAACATGGGCTCATGCCCCCACGCACCAGTCAGCGGACCTTCCGCCTCAACGAGCAGCAAGCCCAGATGTGGGAGGACGCACTCGCGCAATCGGGCCTGTCGCAGCAGAAGGCAGTGGAAACGCTCGTGGAAGCGTTGGGCGCGGAATTAATCCCCAGCTTGATCGAGCTGCGCGCCGAACTGTTCCGCAAAGCACGCGACGCCCGAAAGTAGCCGCCACCCCGTTCCGCTCGCTCGAGTCTTTCGCCCCCGCCAGCAGCAACCTGGCCGGTGCGACTGCAATTGCCGGGGGGTGCGCGATGAAACGCGACTACCCCCTGGTGCTGGCCGTGTTGGCTTCGCTCGCTACCGGGTTCGTGCTCTTGGTGGCCTGCTGCGCGGCCGGGTGGCCGGCCGTGGTCGCAGTGGTCATAGGCTCCGCCGTCGTCGGTATGGCGGCCCGCTCGGCGCACTCACCGAAAACCCACCAGACCGAAGTCTGGTACTGGGACCGCGCCGGCGACACCTCGACACCGGATGACATCACCGCGCGCCGCGTGCGCCGTTCCCGGGGCGGTGCGCGATGAGTGACCGTCAACCCCCGAGCGAAGCCACCAAAGCGATGGTTCAAGGCGTCGGAATGCTCGGTTTGATCGTGGTCGGCATATTCGTGATGGACGGATTGCGTACCGGCAGCATTCGGCCGGTCGAGATCGCGGCCGATATCCCGGTCTGGAAGGACACGATCCTCGGTTACGTGCCGCTGGTGCTGGGATCGGCTGCGGTTGCCCTTGTTTCGGTGCTGTGCGCGATTCTGGCGGCCCGACACGGCCGGGGCATGGTCAAGGCCACGGCGGCGGTGTGGTGGCGTTACAGGCGCCGCTGGGCCGACGTGATGACCGCCGCCGAGTTGGCCGGCAAGCCGACCAAGAACGGCGCGGTGCCGCTGCCGGTGCTGCGCGGTGTCGCCCTCGGCCCGGATGCCGACGTGTTGACCGTGACCATGCTGCCCGGCCAGAGCCCGGCCGACTGGGACCGCCGCGCCACCACCCTGGCGCACGCCTTCGGCGCGGCCTCGGGCCGAATCCAGATCACCGCCAAGGGCGCTGGCTCCGATATCGACGTGATCCTCGAGCGCTCCGCCGCCGGCGGCGGCGATTCCGACCGCAAGGCGCTGCCCGCCCCGGCCTCGGCCACGCTGCCCGGTCTGGTGCTGGACCCGGCACAGGCGGGTGCCCGCCGCGAACAGGTCGCGGTCCGGGCCTGGTCGCTGCAAATCGTCTGGGCGCGTATCCGCGTCGGTGGCGACAATGAAACCGGCCGTTGGTGGTTCGGCGGCCGAGTGAGGTGGCACATGCTGGATCGAAGCGGTTACTACATGGTGGGGGGTGCGTGATGGCTGGGCGCAACATGATGGACGCGGCGTTCCTGGTCAGCGTCGCCCGCAACAAGGGCGGCCTCGGCCTGGCGCTCGGCGTCGGCCTGGCGGTCGGTGCCGTGTGGCTGGGCCTGCTGTTCCTCGGCGTGATGTTCGGCGCGGCCGGAGTCCTGGCCACCGGCGGCCTGGCCGCTCTGGGCCTCAGCGCCGAACTGGTCCGCCGCGACCGGCGCACCCAGCGCCGCCGCGCGCTCGAGGCCGCCGAGCGCGCGGCACACGAAGCCGAGCGGGCGCGGTTCCTGCCGGAGCTGCATTACGCGCTGGACCGGCTCGAAAGCACCTGGGAGGCGGCCAAACTGTGGGCCAGCCTCGGCCTCGGCCGGCTGCCGCGCGAACTCGACCCGGGCGCGTGGCCGACCTTCATCGACGCCGAACCCACCGCCATCGGTGCCCGGGTCCGGCTGACCATCCTCGACGGCCACGCCGCCAAGGCGTTCGCGGCCAAGCGCGACGAGATAGCCAACGCGCTGCACGTTGCGGCGGTGCGCGTGATCGCGGCCGACAATCAGGTCCTCACCGTCGATCTACAGGTGCGCAACCCGCTGGCCGAGATTCACGTCTCGCCACTGCTGGACGAGGCGACCGCCGAGCAGATCAAAGCGGTTGCCAAAGCAAACCTGACCAAACAGGAACAGGGCCGTGCGCTGGCCGCTATCGCCCGCACTGCCCGTATCACGGTCGCCCCCGATTCGATATCGGCCGATATGCAGATACCGCTGCTGATGAGCGAATTCGGTGACTGGGTGACCCTCAACCTGGCCACCGGCGCACACGGCGCTGTACAGGGCACCAGCCGCTCGGGAAAGTCGATTTTCCTGAACAACCTGCTGGCGTACGCCTCGCTCATGCGCGATGTCCGCGTGATCATCATCGACCCGAACACCGCCGCCGTCGCGCCGTGGTGGCGCACCGCCTATCTGGTCTGCAACAGCAACGACGCGGCCGACGCCACCGCGGTGCTCCGGCAGGTCAACGAGGAGATGAAAGCCCGCGAGTCCGAGTTCTGGGCCTCACGAACCGACCAGATCAGCGAATTCAGCCCCCAGATGCCGGTATACCTGCTGGTCATCGACGAAGTGCCGGAGTACGCCAAAGACAAGGACTTCCAAGCCGAATTGAAGCGGTTCGGCGGGCAGGCAGCCAAGTTCGGCGGCCGAGTCTACCCCAGCGGACAGAAACTCGAAGAGGGCTCGCTGTCCACCGCGACCAGGGCAAACCTGTTCGACCGGTTCTGCTTCCGCGTTGAGTCCCGCCACGACATGGGGCACCTGTTCGAGAACTACCCCGACCTCGAAGCCCGGGGGCTCACCGCCGTCGACGAGTCGATGCCCCAGGGTACCGCGCTGGTACGCACCCGCAGCCACCCCGAGACCTGCCGGGCTCGAGCGGCCTACCTGCCCACCGAACTGTGCTGGGCCATCTCCGACGCCATCGTCGCCGTGCGCGGACAGGTCCGACCGCTGCCCGGAACCGCGCCAGAACTTCCCTCCGGCCAGTCCGATAGCAATCAGTCGGCTACCGACTCGAGCCAGGCCACGACCCGCAAGAAACCGGTCCCGGAGTTCCAGCTACCCACGACCGGCGGCGGCTCGGCGCTGCCATCCATTCCGCAGATAGATGGGCAGGACGGGACGGTTATCCCGTTCGATCGCACCGGCCGAAACGACCGCTCCGAGGTCACCCCGCCGCCCGCTACCACCCCGCCGGATGAAGATACGGGCACCGAGTAGCAATCCGGGCGCAACCCTTATAAGCCACCGCCCGTCCTTCACTTCATAACACTCATTCACCACAAACAAATAATTGGAGGAGATGAATAAACACATCTTAAGAAGCACGGAATAAAGTATACGAGAATTGCAATTATCAAGTGCTACACTCAGGTGTAGCCAACGAGCATGAAGGGAAGGCCGACCATGACTGAAACAAACAAGATCCGCAAGACAAATGTCACCTTGAATCGAAAGGATATTCGAGATTTCAAGCGACTCATTCTCGACTGGGAAGATGAATATGACTTTCCGATCGAGCTTAAAGAGTCACATTGCTTGAATGCGGCTGTTAAACTCATTATTCGAGCGTCAAGTCCAGAATTGATTGATGAGTTTGCAGACCAAAAACAGATTGACGAAAGCTCGCGAAAGCAGTTGCAGGAATTGTATAAATGGTTTTTGGATCAATATCTTGATGTGCTCAAAGGTGTTATATCAGATAGGGTCGAATCAGACAAAAGGAGAGTGCAACGAGTATAGAAACTCAATAATAAGTAAGTGATGGAAATACTTAGGCAATTCCATCACTTACTCTTTTAACGACAAGGAAAATATTTGACATGCATGATACTGCAAAAAGGAATTTTTTACACTCTTTTAAAAACATCCATTATATAAATTACGCTTTTGCAATTTCCGATTTTGGAATTCAAAAT
>NZ_BAGE01000116.1 GCF_000308675.1 Nocardia paucivorans NBRC 100373
CGCGCTACCCGCTTCGCGGGTGGTGATCGCCAATCCGTTGCTCATGCCTCAATGATAGTCGATGAAGCAGAGAGGCCGCAACCGATCGGCTCGGAGCGGATTCCGGTGAATCGTTGTGCCGCAACAGCTTTCGATCCTGCTCGATTTGCACTGAAAGGCAAAACCATTGCTGCACAGTAGATTATGCTACCTTGTTCTGGTCAAATAGTCGGGCGTCTGGCAGTGTCGACCCATCGACCCGGGTATCGCCGAAAACCGCCAGCCCGATCCGCTCACCCACACGGAACACGCGCGTCTCGGGCTCCCGCCGGTTGATCATGTCCTGTACCGGATCGTCCGACCGTGGCGTGTAGACCTCGACCAGGACCGAACCGTCCGCACAGACCGTCACGTCGGTCACGTCCCGGCCGTCATCGGTCGACATACCCACCGTCACCGACTCCACCGGCAACGAATACTTCACCGGGTCAACCGGTCCCGAATCGGCCGCCCCACAGTGCTCACACTTGCCCATGCTCTGCCAAACCTCCTTACTCGCAACGAATCCTTACCCACGCCGAAAACCGTTGCCGCCCCAGCGGGCCGAGGGCGATAGCGGTGCCCCCGACCCACCACGCGGCCCGGTCGAATCACTCACCGGGCGAGGCAGCTTCGGCCGCCTCGATCCACCGTTTTGCCTCCTCCGCCGTCTTGGTACCGTCCAGCCGCCACACACCCGGCCATGCCGGGTACTCGTTCGGTATGTACTCCATCTAGATCCCCTCCAACGGGTCGAAAACGAACAGATCAGACCGCGACCAGATGCGCGGTACGGGCGTAACCGGCCAGACCGGCCGCGAGGCTCGGATCACTCGGCTCATACGCGCACACCTGAATCAGGCGACCGGCGCGCACCGTCCACACCTGCACCGGATCACGGCCTGTACGCGCCCGAAACGCGGCCTTGACCCGCTTACCGGCGTGCGAACCGAACCGCCGGCACATCTCGGCATCCGCACCCAAGGCGGACATGTGCGCGGTGATCGTGACCAACAACCCACCCGCCAGCGCCCGCGCAACCGCCGCGCCGTTGCGGAACCGCGTGATCGCCGCCGCCTGAATCCGAGCGACGCGGCGCAGGTGCGCCTTCGCCGCAGCCAGGCGAGCCGCGCGAGCCGGACGGTAGAGGGTGCAGATCATGGCCGAAACTCCTTCTTCCCGGGGGCGCTTCCCCCTCCTGACACCCACAACATTACACCCTTTTGGATTGCATGTCAATCCGTACGGGTTTTCGGGGCAAGTGGGGCCGGCGGCGGGGCGCGGCCAAGGGGTGCGCGCCTCGGGGCCGGCCGAGCAATGCGAGAGCTATACCGGACAATCAACAGCGCGGCGGTCGGGGCGGGTACGCGCCACCCCTACCGCCGCCCTACCGCCGCGCAGGTGGCCTACGCGGTTCGCGCCGCCGCCTCGCCGGGGTGATGGGGGCACGCGCATCCATAGCGCGGGCACCGGCCGTTCGGGGCGGTCACCGGGTGCAGATATGGGTGTTCACACCGGCACACCGGCACCCAGTCACCAGTCCGGGTCACCGACTGCGGACGCACCGAGCGCAGTCGGTTATCCGGGTGGTAGTGATCGCGCAGGGTCAGCCGGCCATCTTCACCGATGGTGGTGAGCACGTACTCACCGTGCGCGCAACGGATCGACCCGTGATAGCCGACGACATCCCCGACCCGCAGATCGGCCAGGACCTCGCCCGCCGGCGCCTTGTCGGCCGGTTCCGGATTCGGATTCGGGCGCCACCGCATCGCGTCCTCACTGACGACCCAGTCAGCGAACGCACCATCGATGAGGTCGATGACACGGTCGGCGGCTTCGAGGTTGTCGGTCATGTCCCTCTGTTGTTGTTGTGTGAATTTCGGTGCCGTCGACCGGGGGCGCGGGGTGATAGCGGCACCCCGCGCCCCCGCTAGTGATGCGCATCGACACGATGTGGTTGCACTCGGCCATGTACTGGACGGCATCGGCGAGCGCTTCTGCGGCGATGTCCGACAGACCGATAGTGCAGCTCGGCGGCGCGGCGGCAGGCGCGTTCCTGCCGGTAGGCGCGCACCGCCAGCGGGGACAGGGCGAGCGTGCCCAGCACCCCGGACGGGCCGAAGCCGGCTAACGCGGCGGCCAGGACGGGGCCGAATAGCGCCCACGCCATATAAGCGGCCACCCACAGCGCGCCGAGTACGGCCAGCGCGCCCGCGGCGGCCAGTACCGCCCGGGGGCGGGTGAGTCGGTTGCGTCGGGACTCGCCCGCTCCGGGGCCAGTGGCCAGTGCTCCGATCAGCGATATCCCGACCATGCGCGGGGCCTCCTTTCTCGTGTTGTCCGACCGACACCCCAAACATTACACCCAATTAGCTCGCTAGTCAATCCAATTGGGTCTAATGTGTGGGGTGAATGGGCGGCGGGGTAGCGGATGACGCACCCACCGATCGAAAGTCCTGGTCAGGCCGTTGATTTCGCGGGCGGCGCCGCTCCGGTCGCCCTCGAAGCAGCCCGCGCTCTCGACTGCCCTCCCGAGGCCTGGGCGACGCAGGGACGACCCCCGGCACGCCGAGGGCGGTCTCGAGCACACGAAAAGGCCGGGTCACTCGCCTCGCGCTACCCGTTCAAACCTGCGCGGGGTGAGGTCCGGCACCGCCGGCAGGTAACCGGCTCCTCGGTGAGCGTGGCCGCCGCGCTGGTGATCGCGCCGCAATCGGCCTTACCAACCGCCGAGCCGGCGCGGTTCTCTCCTCGAATGCCCTGGTCGGTGTAGCGACGACCGAGGGTGAGGGCACGCACGGTTCTCCGCGCGGCGCGGCCGTGGATCTTCATCGACTGCAATTCCTTTCTCTTACCGGGTGACCCGCTCGGGTGAGGGGTGCGCGGCGATAGCGGCGCCACGCACCCTCACCCGGGGCGCGTCGTGGTGAGTGGCCTAGTCGTCGTAGCGGTCGAACACCGGCAGCGCGCGGGGGGCCGGGTAGCGCAATATCTCGCTCAGCTCGACGACGAAGCGGTTATCGCAGGTGGTGGCGTAGTTGCCGCCGAACATCGCGCCGTCGCGGCGGTCCACCCACGTGGGGTCGGGGGCGTCGATCGGTTCGATGTGCGCTCCGGCACCGTCGATCACCACCGCCGCCGCGGGGGCCTTCTCGTGCGGGCCCAGCACGCGCCAGTCACGCGGCAACGTCGCCTCCAGTCCCTCCGGCCCCTCGAGCACGATGGCGACCAGGGTCAACGACGCGCACCCCGCCGTGAGGTTCTTTCCGCCGCGGCCTCCGCGGACGGGACGCAGGACCTCGACGTTCAGCCCCCGGACCTCGGGCCCGAGGAGAGGCGTCGGGCCGGTGCCGCGCCGGCGGGACGGCCCACCGGGCAGGGGCGGATGGATACGACGCGGACCCGGCGGCGTGGGGGTCGAGAGTGCGGGGCGGCGAAAGAGATTCATGGCTTGCTCCCTTGTTCAATGGTTCCGGCACCCTCAACATTACGCCTAATTAGACTGTAAGTCAATCCATATAGGTTTATCGTTAGGGGGTGGGTGGCGGACAAGTAAGGGCACCGACCCACGACATCGACACGAAAGCACTGGTCAGGACCTTAATTCCGGGTCGGATACACCGACGACCCCGGGAACGCGCGGGCGGACCTCGGCGCAGAACAGGGGATGTGACCTCGACCCGGCTCTCGCACTGGGGATGTCGCACGCTCCCTACGGCAGAGCGCGTAGCCGGACCGATGTGGGACGGTTCCGCCCGGTGTCCCGGGCCGGCTGGACCCTTATCCACGTTTCGGGCTACCCGGTGGTGCAGTCGAACCCCACAACCCCAGTAGGGAAGACGTCACGCCAGGGCACCGACAGGAAAAGGAACGCGCGCAGCGCGTGCTGTGGTTCGGCGCTCCCCATCACCCTCGGTCGGGTGGCGGGCCGGCCGGCTCCGGGTGGAGGGGTGGTGGTGAGCGCAGGACCCCCCCGGAGGCGACGGCGGATCAAGGCACACCGGTGTCTCGTCGCGTCGCCTCTGGGGGAACCTCGGCAGGCTGACACGTCGTCGTCTCCGGTATGGAGCCGGGCGTATGGAGCCGCTGAGGAGCGCTACGGGTATTACTCGCCTGCGCTGGGACCGGTCAATGTCCTCGGCTGTCGAGGCCGCGCGCACACCACGCCCGTGCGGTCCTCTGTCGCTCTGCGCGTCCAGCGGGTCGGGTCCACCTTCACCCCGCGACGCCGAGAACTCAAAAGCCTCATGGAGTCCTACCGGAGGGCCAGCCGGGGGGCGAAAAGGGCCGGTGACGGTGGGTGCCGTCCCACCTGTCGCCCACGTCCACAACCCACACCGGACCGGTGCTTGGGACGCCAAGGTTTCCTGGGGTATCCTTGTCCCTGAAGTTTTTGTGGCTTCCGCGAAACGCGCCCGGTCCGCCAAGATGGGGCGCGTTTCGCATTTTCCGGGCCAGGTGCTCCCGGGGTGTGCTCGAGGTTGATCCTTCCACCAAACCCGATCACACGCCAATCCGGCGCGCCGACCGCCCCGACCCGACACCGCCGCCGCTCACCGGGCCCTCGAACACCCGCACGACGATCCCCGCCGCCGCGGACCGACGCATACAGTCGCGCGTGCCGACCGAGCGGCCCAACGCGACGCCGACAGCGGCTGTCGACTGCGCTGGTCGATCGTGTGTGCGATCCTGGAGCAGGAACCGGCCGGATACCTCCCGGCCGGTTCCGCTCGTCTTCGGGTCGCTCAGCCTGCCAGCGCCCAGTTGCCACCGCCAACCAACCATTCCTCGGGCCGGCCACCGGCGGTCAACATCTCGTCCACCTGGTTCGCCGCCTCGTTGTCGAGGACATCGGTGGCGGCGCGCAACCACGATGGCGCGACCAGGATGTGACCATGGGGACCGACCTCCAGGGCCACATCCAGATACGGCCGGCACCCCCGTTCGACGAGCAGTCGATACGCGGCGGTGATCGACTCCGGCGAGGCGCCGTCGTTGCCCAGCAGATCCCCTTCGTGCCACGCCAACACCTGCGGGTGCGCCTCGATCAGCGCCGGCCAGTCGATCGGGTGATCGATGCGCCCGATCTCCGGCCACCCCATCTCAGGGGGGTCCAGCCGTGCCCCGTGGTCCAGGACCTTCATCAGCCATTCCGGCAGCAGCCCGTCGGGGAGTCGATACTCGCGGCCCTGGGCTTTCAACGCTGCCATCAGCAGCGCGTCGGCCAACCGCGCCGCGGCCGGTGTGTAGCGGGCGCGTACCCGCCGTTTCTCATCATTCAGAGCCAGCTCGATCGGCGGTATCGGCATCACCGTCTCGGGAGCCCCCACGACGGCATGCACCCCCATCCGGCGTCGGGGGCGTAGGGACGTCACCACGGCCGAAAGGCAGGCACGGGCCGTGCTCCGCAGCGTCCGGTTGTCGAGCAGCCGGGCGGCGGCGGACACATCTTTCATGGCACTTCTCCTCCATCTCTATCTCTTGTGTTGCCCGGCGCTGGGACACAGCGCCGGGAGCTCTTTCCGGGGCCGGGTCGGGGACCACGCGGATCTCGACCGGTTTGCCGGTGGCCTGCGCATAGGCGATTTCGGCTTTGGTGGACTCGCTCTTGTATCCGGCTTCATCGGTGACCACGATGACCCAATCGGCGGCGTCGATCTTGAAGCGGTGCAGCTCGTCGAGCCGGCGTTTCAGCCGTCCGGCCTGCGGTGTCATGTCCATGTGATGTCGATGCGTTCGACTTCGACCAGGTGCACGCCCTCGGCGTCGGAGTAGGAGCCGAAGGTGCCCCATTCCTGGGTCCAGGCGTCCTCGACGAGCATCGCGGCGGCGGCGTGGTCACCGGCGTGCAGCGCGGCGGCCAGCTCGCCGGCGCCGCCGGCGTCCAGGTTCAATGCGGCGCTGCGATGTTCCCGGCCCAGTTCCTGGTAGGCGTCGCCGGCGTCGCGGTATTCGATCGAGGCCGTGATGCGCACCAGCGCGCCCCGGATCGGAGGCAACGCGGCCCGCTCGCGGGCGTCGACCAGACGCACCCGATCCAGCGCGTGACCGGCCGCCCCCCGGAAGGCCTCGGTGTGACCTGTTTGCCAGCGCGACACCGCCGAGGCCGAGACACCCAGCGCGGCGGCCAGCTCCTCCACACCGCCGCGGCGCGCGACCAGGGCGCGGCGCTGCATCAGCTCACCGATACGCGGATGGAACCCCCGTTTACCGGCGCGGGTCCGGCGCATCCAGGCGTAAATGGTGGAGCGGGAGCGGGGAAAGCCGGCGTCGGCGGCAGCGGCCTGCACACCCCGCCACCCGATCTCGGCCCACACCCGCGCCAGCGGCACCTCATCCGACAGGCGCGCCAGCTCGGCCGCGCCCGTCGACCCCGAGATGCGCAGGGCCGCTTCGAGGGTGTCGACGGCATCGCCGGAAACGCTGTAACGCCACCCGCCGCGGGTCACGTGCAGCGCGGCCGGGGTCGGGGTCTGGTCCGGTGGTGGGGGCAAGGGGCGGCGTTGCGCCATCAGGACACCTCCATATCCGTCATATCGTCGTCGGCGGCGGTGGCGCCGGTCTTGCGCAGACGCATCACCTCGGTCGTGAACGCCGACAGCCTGCCCTCGGCCAGGGTGGTCTCCCGGGCGGTGATCAGGGCGGCGCGGTCGGTATCGGACAGTGGGGTCACCGCCTTGAGCACCATCCGCCCCAAATTGCCGTCGGTGTCGTCGGAGACCAAGGCGGGGTCCACTCCGGCCGGCAGCAGCCATGTCGTGTCGTCGGTGGTCGCGGCGAACGGAGAGCACTCCCGGCCGGTCGCGGCGCGGATACGGGCGCGGGCCTCCACGGTCTTGCGGCGGATGCTGACCGTGGTCAACGCCTGGATCTGCGCCCGCCACACCGGTTGGGAGTGGCGGCGCCGCCACGGGCCCCAGTCCTCGGGGGATTTGTGCAGCCGGCCGATATAGGACTTGTAGATATCGCCCACGAACGCCTTCATGACACGGTCGTTTTCGGCGACGGCGGTTTTGTAGGCGCGCGACATCAGCATTTGCCACGGTTTGAGCGCGGTCCCGGAGCGTTCCCACACCCACGCCTCGAGGACGGAAACATGGTTGCGGCACCAATCGAGCCCATAGCCGCCGAGGGTCGGGTCGGCGGCCAGCGCGGCGGCGGTCTCGGTGGTCACCCACACCGGCATCACCCCGGCAGCGGCGTCGGGGGCCGGGGCGTTGAACGGGGTGCCGAACGCTCGCCACCAGCTGTCGTGCAGCGGCGGCAGCACATCCCAGTCCGGCACCAGGTCCGGGTGCGGTAGCCCCAGCAGCCACAGTCCCCGCGGCCACTTATTCGGGTTGCGCTCATCGGAGAACCACAGCACGGAATCGAGTCGGTCGCCCTCGAGGGGCATCGACTTTCCCAACACCAGCGACGCGCCCGCCGACCCGAGGTAGGACCCGCGCCGATCCGGCACCACCAGCGCGGCGGCGGTCTCGATCTCGGCGACCGACGGCAGCCGCCACCACGACAGACGCGGCTCGATATCCCCGACCGGCGGGCACAGGGTGAACGGCGGGATCGGGCCCGGCCCCGACGGGATCACCACATCACGGCCCTTGAACTGGACGCCTCGAGCCGCGGCGCCGCCGCGTTTGGCGGCGTTGGACTCGTTGATCTTGGCGCCGGCCTTCCACCCGCGGTCGACCAGCGCCGCGCCGGTGGCCGCACCCGTCACGCTCGGCAGCATCCCCAAAACCTCCACACACCAGGCCAGCCGTCGCGCCAGCTCCAGCCGCGCGGCCTCCGGGTCGGCGTCCGAGTCGGGCAGGCCGGTGCCGGCCGCCGGTGAGCCCAGCACGCCGAGCTTTTCGCGGGCATTGCCGTCGGCGGTCGCTCCGCCGGTGGTCCAGGCCAGCACTTCCAGCACCACATCCACCCGCACCGACCGCGCACCGGTCTTACCCTTTCGGGGATCGGGTATCCGCTCGAGGCGCACCCGCGCCCCGCCTTCGCGCCACCCCTCCCGCAGTCGCCACCCGAACCGCTCCAATTCCGCAGCGGAGCCGGCCACCTTGTCGGCGATGCGGCGGCGCGTCTCGTCCCGAACCTGGATATCGGTCATGCCCTTGACCTTCTGCACAGGCTCCGGCACCCACCCCAACGCATCCGCGGCTTCCCCCAGCACCCACACCTGAGCGACGACGCCCACCGACTGCAACCGGCCCGCGTCGGTCGCCTCGGTCAGTATCCGCGCCAACTGGCCCACCGAGGTGACCGGCGGACGCACCGGGATACCCGGGCACTTCGGGTCATTGGCCGCCGGCGCGGTCGGCATCCAACACCCGTCGGTGGTGATGATCAACGCCACCTCGTCCACATGCGGACGTGCCGCGGTCCGTGCGGCCATCACCGATCACCCCCCGTCACCTCGAGACATACGCGCACGCAGCTCTCCGGCCTTGCGGGGTCGAGGGGCGCCCATTCGCCCCACTGGTGAATGGCCAACGCACACAAGGCTCGTGCGATGCAGTCGGAGCACCGCACCCTGTCGGTGGTCACCGTCCACCCGCACGATTCGACACGCCGGCGCGCGGAATCGACGTCGTAGAACAGGACCGCGCCGTCCTCACCGTCTTCGAAGCTCTCCCCACATCCGTCGCAGGTCACCTCGAACAGTTGCCGCGCGGTGATCATGCGCTCATCCCCGTCCGCGATCCGGATGCCTTGCTGTGGCTCATCTGCTCGATTCCTTCCCGGCCGCCTATGCGACCCTCATAGAGGGAACCGGCCGGATAGCGGCCGGCCGGTTCCCTCGTCCTGCTATTTCGACTCCTGCGCCAACTGGGCGAATTCGGCGGCATCGGCCAGCAGCAGCGTCTCCATCTCCGCCTACTTCGTGTCACCCTGGGCCAGGGTGACGATGGCGGCGGAGAGCATCTCCATCACGAACTTCTGGGTGCGGGTCATTACACCCGTCTGGGCGATGATGTCGTTGCCGATGAGAGCCCAGGCCTCGGTGGAGTCATGGGTGGCCAACAGGTCACGCGCGGCGTTCACCCGTTCCTCGAGTGTCGCCATCACGTGCGCGAACTGTTGATCAGCCAGGGCGCGGGCCTGTGTCAGCATGTGGTCGTCGGACATTTCGTTCTCCTGCGTTCGAATCGGTCGATCGAGCGGCCGGGCCGTGGTGCCGATATCCCCGGTCCGTCGGATAGGTGATGGGCTCAGGTCAGTGGGCCGGTTCCTCGGGAAACAGCAATCCCGTCAGCAGCCCTTTGAGGGCGGCGGCGGTGGGCATCCCGCTGTCACCGGTGAATGCCTGCATCCGTAGGCCGCTGCTGTCGTCCTCCACGATCACCGACGCGTCACCTACCTCCTCCAGCTCCCAGCTGGGTATCAACCGCACCGTGGCGCGGCGGTCACCTCGGATCAAATCCACGCTGTAGCGCCCGGAATCGGGTATCGCGCCCGCCGGGACGGTCCACGAGTCGGCCGGGGCGACCGCGACATCGCGAGCCGTGGCCCAGGCGGTGACGGCGTCATGTAATGCCTCGACGCGCCGGTCATAGGCATCGGCCACGATATACCGTGCGCGCGAGCCCAACCGATCATCGCGTCCAGGTCGTATCGATCCGCCCAGAAGTGAGCCGGCCCCAGAGCAGCCCACTCCTTGAATCGGCCGAGTCCGTACCTGGGCAAACCGGCAGCAGCCTCGAGGTCTCGCCACAGTTCCTCGGTGTGCACCCACAGCGTCAGCGTTCGATCCGTCTCGATTCCCCGTTCGATGGGGGCGGTCATGCCTGCCGCGTGCTGGTTCGTGGTCATATGGTGGTCCTTCCGGTGCGGGTTCGATGCGCGAGGGAGTAACCCCGCATAAGCATCCGAGGGCCGGGCGGGGATGTCAGGCGTCGCTGTCCGCCTGCGAGCTGCTCAAGGATGATGCGGGCGATGGCGTGGCGCTCTTCGCGGGTGATGGCCACGTGTTTCCTTTCCGGGGGAGCCTTCCCCTCCAACACCCAAAACATTACACCTTTTCGGATTGCAAGTCAATCCGTATGGACACGTGGAGGTAGGAAACGAACCCGGACACCGAACAGGCGGAGGCCGGGGTAGGTACGCGCTACCCCGGCCTCTGCCCTGTCGGTGCTGTGATGGCTACCACCCAAGGCCGCGCCGCCTTCGGTGTCGACGCCGCGGTGCATCTGTGCGGCGAACTCCTCGGCCACATCGGGGATCATGCGGGCGACCGTGCGGCCCTTGCCGAGGGCCAGTACACGCAGGTCGGGGCCGAGTCCGACCCCCGTAGCGGGGGTCACCGACTCGTAGGCCAGCAGCTTGGCCGCGTCCTCGGCGGTGTCATCGAGGTCCGTGTCGTCGGTGGCACCGGCGGCGATGCGGTCGAGCCCGAGGGCGATCATCGCGCGCAGCTTGCGTAGCGCGTCGTCACCCTCGCGGAAGGTGTCCGGGTTGAGGGTGCGGAGCCGTGCGGCCTCGATGAACTCGGCCAGGGCCGCTTCGATGCTCTGCGGGAGGTTGATGGCGGGCATGTCGACTCTCCTTGGTGAGGGGTTGACCGTGCGACACACCCAACAATAGACCTCATTGGTTTGCATGTCTACCCATAAGGGTTTAAAGTCTAGCCACTTGGGCTTACAGTCATAGACATGACGAATACGAAACCGACCCGCTATCTGTCCCTGAGAGGGGTGGCCGCTGTCATCGACCCGACCTATCCCGAGGTCAAGCGATTGCACAAACTGGGGCGACTCCCGAACCCCGACATCGAGATCGGTGGCCTGCCCGACCGTGACGACGAGAACGGCGCCGACCGGGTACGCCCGGCCTACCTGCCGAGCACCATCGCCGACTGGTGGAAGCGTTACGTGCCCATGCAGCGCGGCACCCGCACCGACCTGCGCCCGATCGAACCCCCGCCGACACCGCCGACGCCGCCGCGGTACCTGACGCTCAAAGGCGTGGCCGACCTCACCGGATACAGCTACAACACGGTCAAGGGATATTGGCGCGACGGGCGCCTGCCCGATCCCGATATCGAGGTCGGCGGGCCGCTCGAGCTCGACGGCACCGACGACGCCGTTCCGGTGACCCCGGTGTACCGGATCGAGACCATCGAAACCTGGATGCGCGAAGGGCGCCCCGGCCGCGGTGCGCGCACCGACCTGCACCCGCACCCGGGCGGGCGGCGCCGCTCCACCGAAACCACCGCCTCCTAAAACGCAGTTCGGTCACCGCACAGCATCTGTCACGGTTTCGCACGCCTATCACCGTGTCGTCGTCATGACCTGCGCACACGGTCATGCCCGGGCGGCGCAGGCCTGCGCCGCGGCCGCCATCGTGCACAGGTGTCGGCTACCGGACCGCTATCGGCGCCGAGGGGTACCGGCAGACCGGGGTCGACACGGCAACGGGCCGGTGGGAAATCCCACCGGCCCGTTGCCATACCTTCTTCCGCGTATGCGACCATAACGAAGGGACCGGCCGGCCAGGTCCCGGCCGGTCCCACCTGTTCCATAGGGTCAGATGGCGGCAACAATGTCATAGGCCAGGGTCATCACCCTGACCCGCCCAGTCGGCGGCCACCCACATCGCCGGCGGCACCAGGGTGCGCAGCGCGGCGGTGAGGCGGCGTCCGATCGCCGCCGCTTCAGCGGCCCGCACCTGCCGATACTGGTCATTGCGGCCCTCGAGCCCCAGAGCCGGATTCCACGGCACGCGGTCGAGGATGCGGGAGCATCGGTCGTCGACGTGCTCGGTGGCGTCCAGGGCCCGTGTGCACACCTCCCCGGCCGCGTTCTCCATCCACCGCGCCGCATCTACCAGCGCGGCCAGATCCCCCGCCGCGGCAGCCCGCACCACCTCGGCCCACGCCTCGGCCATCTGCCCGATCCCGGACACGATGTCCAACTCCGCCGCCCGCTCGGCCGCCGAGCGACCGTCACCGCCGGTCATGCCCAACCTCCCGCCCCGGGTCTCGGTTGATGTCATCGTGTCGCCACCTCGATCGATTCCGGCACCCACCCGCCGCCGGCGCGCAATACCTCGCTCACCTCGGCTTTCGTCGCGGCATCGATGATGCCGTCGTAGAACAGTCCCAGGGGGGTCAACAGCACCTGCCCCGTGCGGGCAATGCCTACGCTCATCCGCAGTATGGGCGTCGCCCCGCGGTCGCCGAGCATCCGGTGGGCGGCGAGGATCACCTGAGGCCAGGGGGCGGCGTTGGCTTCGAGGTCGGTGTAATTCCAGGCGATGTCGCCTCGATACCGGTCCACCAGCGTCGGCCAGTCGATGGGGTGCTCGGTGATGGCGAATTCCGGCCAGCCGATCTCGGGTGTCTGCAACCGGGCCGGGTCGAGGGCCTCGAGCAGCCAATCCGGCAGCAGCTCTGTCGGGATCGGTGGAAAGGCGCCGGTGTCCCGCGCCTGCTCGGCGAGCGCCACCAATGCATCGGCGCGGGTGGCGGCGTCCGGGGGATAGGTGGCGCGCTCCCGCATCTCCTCCTCATCCAGATCCAGCGCCGGCGGCGGAGGCGCCGACACCGCCGAGCCACCACCGCCATGCCACCACCGCCATGCGGTGGTGGCCAGAGCGCGGGCGGTGTCCCGTAGTGCTTCCACGTGGGGGGTTTTCATGGTGTTTCTCCTCTTCTTCTTCGTGTGGCCGACGCCGGATCACGGCGTCGGGGTCTTCGGGAGTGCACAGCGCGGCGTCCGGCCGCTCGGCCGGCCCGGTGACTCATCTCGCGTCTTTTTTCTTCCCGGCTCAGCGGCGGGGTCGGTGCGGCGCCAACACGGTCTGTCGCGTGTGCTGCGGAGTGCTGCCCCATGCGCGGGCGATGTCCGACCAGCTCCACCCCTGCTCGTGCAGGGTCCGCCAGATGAGTCGGCGGCAGTCTGCCACCAGGGAGCCGATGCCCAGCGCGCGGGCGTCCAGGTCGGCGAGCGGGTCGGGAAAAGCCGCCCTATCCGCGCCCGCGCCGGGGGCGAGGTCCTCGGGTCGGGACCGCGCCAGGGCGTCGGCGCGGTCGGCGAGCTCACGGGCGGCGACGGCCAGGTCCTGCCAGGGACTGCCGGTCGGGGTCGGCTTGTACATGGGGCACCTCCAGAATGATGACCCCCGGGGCCGGGGCCCCGTCCCCGGGGGCGACGGGAGCGGGGGTCGCTCGGCTCGCGCGGGGATCGGTCAGCGTGCGGTGACGATCACCGAGTCGAGCACCGCGCCGTCGGGGGTCACGGCCAGGACGCGGTATTCGGCGCCGGGCTCACACCCCAGGTCGTGCGCCGACGGCTCCACCCGATCGGCGAGCGGGAGCGCCGCCCGCGTGGCGGATTCGACGCTCACGCGCTGCACCTCGCCGGTCTCCGTCGGGGGTATCGCATAGGTGTGGAGCTCTATCGGGTCCGTGATGCGGTCGTGGGCCTCCACCAGCGCCCAGAAATCATCGTGGCCCAGCGCTTCGGGATCGTAGTCGCCGGTGGCGTCGTAGATCCCCGCGACGATGGCGTCGAGGTCGTATTGGCTGTGGTGGGCGTCCCCCGCGTCGATGGCTTCGATGACGAATCGGCGGGCGTCGTCGGCGGTGTGCATGAGTCCTCCAGGGGTGGGTCGAGATTCGCACCGTACCCTCTATTTTAAACCCTATGGTTTAAAAATGCCAGGGGTTGGCGGCCGCTGCGCAGGATCAGCCGATCCCACTGGACGACGGCCCGGATGCGATTGCGGTGGGCCGGAAGCAGAGACGGCGACATCGCCGGTGGGGCCGGGAATCACCGCCCCGAGACACCAGCAAAGGCGTAGGATGCAGGCAGACCCGCGCACGCGGGGAGTCATCCTCGCCGAGACGAGGATGAGAGGAAGAGCCCCGGTGAACACCGGGGCTCTTCCCATGTCCCAGGGGTCACACCTGCACGGCAGGACACCACCGCGCGGTGGCCGCGGCCTCGA
>NZ_BAGE01000115.1 GCF_000308675.1 Nocardia paucivorans NBRC 100373
GCTTACCTTCGAGTTGCCAACCCTCGTAGGGCCGATGAGGACCTGTACGAACTCGGGATACCGCCGCTGGCCGCCGCGTTGCCAACCCTCGTAGGGCCGATGAGGACGTCGCAACGACCCCGACACCTCCCGAACCGATATCGCGTTGCCAACCCTCGTAGGGCCGATGAGGACCCCGGTTCCCGCGCCGGTGCCGGAGGTGATCACCTTGTTGCCAACCCTCGTAGGGCCGATGAGGACTCCGGCGGGCGGTGCGCGCGATACGGCAGCGCTTCGGGTTGCCAACCCTCGTAGGGCCGATGAGGACCCCACGGTAAAGCCGCTGGTAAAGGCTTTATCGAAGGGTGACTTTCGGGGGTGATCTGCAGTGGACTGCTGGTAGTGTCGATGTGTTCGGCGTGTCGCTGCAATGATCTTGTTGTCAGATGATCGTCGATGGTGCGGGCTGGGTGGTTCCCCAGGATTCGCGCTGTGGGTTCGCGCCTGGTGGGTAGGTGTAGACCAGGACGCTGTCGTAGGTGCGGTCGATGGCCGTCTCGACGGTTGCGCGGAAGTGTCGGTACTGGGCCGGGCTGAGATCACCTTCGAATACGCTGCGTTGCACATGGTGTAGGTATCGGCGGCAGGTGCGTAGGACGACAGGATTTCGTTCGACGGCGGTGTCGTAGACGACGATGACGTACATGGTCACCACCAGATCCGGAACGGCGTGTACGGTGTTTCTTCGAGCGCGGTGCGGGTCAGTTTGAGGGCGTCGAGGTAGATCAGTTCTTCGTAGGCGACTTTGCGTTTGAGGGTGCGATGGGTGATGGTGGTGCCGAGTTCATCGCGGACGGCGGCCACGACGAATTTGCGTCCGGTGTCGCTGAGCGTGGCGTGGTCGACGCTGCTTTCGAAATGTTGCGGGGTGAGCTGGTTGCGGTGAGCCAGTCGTAGCAGCATTCGTTCTGCGAAGAGGGGTTTGAAGACTTCGGCGAGGTCCAGAGCCAGAGAATGACGCTGGCGCTGCATGCTTGCGTGTAGGAATGCGATGCCGCTGTGCAGGGGAGTCAGGCGAATGGCGGACAGCGTGCGGGTGTAAATGATTCCGTTGACGTAGCTGATGAAGGCATTGCCGGCGTTGCGGGGTGGGCGGCGGATGCGTCCGCGTAGTTGTAGCCAGCCGGGTAGTTGGGTGTCGATCACTTCCCAGGCGCTGCGTCGGAAGGTTCCTTCGGCGCCCATCAGCTGTTCACTGGTCTCGGCCTGCCGCACCGAGGATTCCAGGACCTCGAGTGGGTGGGTGAGGAGTTCGCGGTCGACTACGCGGCGAACGTTGAACGCGGTCGCGCGGACGATCTGACGGGCGATGTCGAGTGCGGTGGTGGGGTTGGTGGCGAGGCGGGCTTGCGCGAGGACCGTCTGACCAGAGGTGCTGGATTCGGCGGTGAGAAGTGATCCGGTGTAATCGCCGTAGTGGCCGAGTAGGTGCACGTTGATGCGGTGGGTGTTGAGCAGGCTGATTACCGCGGTGTTGATGTCGACTGATTCGCAGGCGACGATATCGGCGATGTCGGTGATCGGAATGTGGACGGGTTTTCCGTCGGCACGTTCTATGACCAGGGATTGATCTTTGCGTCGGATCCGGCACGCGGAGGTCAGCCAGTAGGTGCGGGTGGCGGCAGGCATTCAGTCCGTCCAGCAGTAGTCGAAGTAGCTGCAGCCGTGGCAGGCCCGTCGGGCCTGCCGGGGCTGAGACAGCGGGGCGTGAACTGTGTCGAGCGCGCGAGTGATTGCGGCCGCAGCTGCGGCGTCCTCGGCGGGGGTGTAGGGGATTCGTTCGGTACGTCGGATCTTCGGGTACTTCAGGATCGCACCCTCGACCTCGACACCGAGGTGGTGTAACCGGTAGCAGTAGTGCATGGCTTGGGCGCGGTCCGCTGCGGTGAGGCACGACGACGACTTCACCTCATGGACCCACCGGTGACCGTCGAAGTGATCGAGTTTCGCCGCGCCCAGATCGATGCCCTGCTCTCGGCGGTAGCTGGTGTCGTGGACAGCTTCACCGAGCAGGACACGCTCACTCGATGCCTCGGGGCGGATCCCGCGTGCGAACAGCCACAACTGGCGAGGACAGTGTTCGAGGTATTTGATGTGCACCCCGCCGATATCGTCTGCGTTGAGCATCGCGTCAGATGAGCTCGCCGAGCTGGTAAGTGTCGCGACGTTCGTGCTCGATCCTGGTCAGCCCGTGGTCAGGGTCGTAGACGCCGTCGATGATCAGGACATCGAGCCCGCGATCGTAACGGGCGAACCGCCGCGCATAGTGGGGGAGTGGGATCAGGTATTGGCTTCCCAGCAGTCGCCCCGCCTGTGGGTTGGAGACCGAATTGAGCGCTTCGCTGTAGGCGTCCACGTCCTCGGCGAGGATCGCCTCCACCCCGTCGAACAGCTCCTCGAACTCCTCGCCGAGCTTGTCGCGATTGCCGCCGAACACCCCCTCGAACTGGAGATAACGAGCGAACCAGTCTTTGAAATACGTGACCTTCATGGCCCATGTCTCGCCCCACGGGGAGTCGTAGAGTTCATCGAGCCAGGCCCCGAGTATCTGTTCGTCCAAGACGGAGCCATCGTGCGCTTGCAGGATGGCCATGGTCAGTGCGGTGGGTTCTTTCTCGTAGACGCCGTCGGCCCACTCCGCGACGCTGCCCGGGCGCGGCCCGAAGCGAGGTGGGTGCACCACAACATCGGCGGGAGGGCGGGCCGCGATACGGTTGATACGCCCGAATCGCTGGATCAACGGCTCCAAGGGTGCTCCGCTGGTATGCAACGCGTCGAAGGACACATCCAGGGAGACCTCCACCACCTGGGTGGCCACCAGTAGCCCCGGCCGGTGCGGCCTATCGGTGCCGAACCGGTCCCGGATCCGAGACTCGATGTCGGCGCGGTCCATCGTTTTGAATCGCGAATGCAGCAGCATCGGATCTTCGCCGTACAGCTCGCGGCATAGTGTGCCCAGCCGCTCTGCCATGAATAGTGCATCGGCCACATTGTTGGCGACCACCAGCACCGACTGTCCCGCCCGCAAACGGTTTCCGATTTCGGCGAGCGCGCCGCCGCCGGTCAGGTGATCGGTGCCGATCTTAAGGCGATGCCGTTGCGACCATTGAGTGCCTTCCGGCCGTATCTCCTGGAAAACCTCGCCATCGACGCACTGGTTGAGAAGTTCGACGAGTCGGCGCGGAATCGTCGCCGTGACCACTGCGATCCGCCCGCCCAAGCGAACCCAGAACGCGGTGCTGGCCAGGATCATACCCAGCCGCTGCGGCTCGTAGGAGTGCAGTTCGTCGAGTACGAACACCGAGTTCGCGGCATCGATGAGGATCGACGAGCACGCCGTGCCGGCGACAGCACCCCGCAACAGCTGATACGGGGTACCCACACGTACGAGTTCCCGGAACAGCCGCGTCGCCGCAGCACGCGACACCGCACGGCGCGCCGCGTCCGAGTCATCCTCATCGCCACACAGGGAACGATGTAGGTGGTACGCCGCAGCCTTGGAATGCACCACCCCGACAGCATCCTCATCGCCCAGGATGCGGCCGACACGATCGACCATCGCATTGATCGACGCCAGATAGGGCAGCAGGTAGAAGACACGTGGCTGCCCACCGCACTGGTGGCGAAGCTCGGTGACCTGCCGTGCCGCCCACAACAGCGCGGCCTCGGTCTTACCCGACCCGGTCGGGGTGCGCAGCATGAGATGGCCTGCAAGCGCGGCGGCCTCGTGTTGATGCCGACGCAACGGCTTGCCGGAGGCGGCCATCGCGACGGTGAGCCTCTCGGCGAAGCCTGCATCGATCGGCTGGTCGGTGAGCAACTGCCCATGGGCGGAGGACACATGATCGGAGAAGGTGACAGCCCCCTGGATCAGCACTGCGGTCAAGTTGTGGTCGGCGTCGACGTCATCGGGGTATTCCCACTGCGCACGGAGTTGTTCGAGCAGCCGGAAACCGGCTTCGGCGAGATCGGTGTCGGTGTCAGGAGCCGGCTCTGCCAGTTTCTCCTCGCGCAGGACGGAGGCGAGCCACTGTCGTAGCTGCCGCTGCGCGACCGCGGAGACCGGACCGAATCGCGCCGCGAAAGCCGCGGCGTCACCGTCGTTGTAGAGCGACAGGATCGATCGTCCTGCGACACCGGTCAACGGTCGGTGATGGGTCACGACCCCGAGACCCACCCAACCCCTGTCCGGCTCCGGCCACGACGCGAGCAGATCGGCGACGAAACCGAGTGAATACACCTCGTGACGTTGCCCCCACACCGGGCCGGCGCCCCCGGCGACCATCGCCTGGAAACCGGCCGGCACCTTTCCCGCATCATGGGTCAACGCGGCCGCCATCACCCAGCGCCAGAACCCCTCCGGCACCGCAGCGATCCGACCCACCCGTCGCTCGAGTCGTCGCGCACCTGCCAGTGTCGCCGACAGATGATCCGTCAACGGCTCACCGTGCGGGAATCCGGTGCGCGGACTCTTCGCCCGCAACGTGGCCAGCTCATTCATCACCGAGGCTCCTGTCGAAATGCGCCGGGTGAACAGCCCCCAACAGCGCCAATGCCTGACCCGGCTCGGTCTTGTTGTCGACAACACTCCAACCGGTGTCGATCACTGCCTCGCTACCGCTGGGCGCATAGCGGTATCCATCCCAGCGATTGCGCGCCCGGTCGATACTCACCGCCGTCGGCAACCGCAACCGCATCCCTGCCGTGCTCAGCGTCTCCGGCACGATCGCGTGACCCTGCCGACCGGCACCAGCGACAAGGTCGACTTCCGTGGTGCGTGCGGTCGCCAGGTCCTGACTGCGACCGAGCCGCAGCGGCCACACCGGTCGACGCAGCCTGTCGGCCCAGAACTCGATGTCGTCGACCAGCCACAAGGTCAGCACCACATCGGCCAGGAACTCTCGATCCTTCGGCGTCGCCGCAGTAGCCCGCCCCCGTCCATCGAGTGGATGATAGGTTTCCAGGTCGGTCCCGGACCCGCCCGCGGTGAACGCCGCGCCGAATCGCAAACCCACCGGAACCCGGTCCCAGCCACCCGCGGCGCCCGCCAACAAACCCGCGATGGTCGACGGTGGAGGACACGGCAACCCGACCTGCACTCCGGTATACAGAGGGTTACGGAAAGAGGCGATGGCTGCGGTGACCGTCGCCTGCAACGCCTTGGTCACCGCGGCGCGTCCTCGAACCACTCATCGCGGGTCCCGGCTTCGACTTCCTTGGCCAGCCCCCGTAGCACCACACGAGGATGATCGATCACCAGCGTGCCGTCATCGACCAGATCGTCGAGTTCTGCACGCACCTGCTCGCGCTGATCGGCGAGGAACCCCGGAGCCCACCCCACAAGCACGGGTTTGCCCAGCACATCGGCCCACGCCGCGATCTCCTCGCGCAACACACCAGCCTCGAACGCGGTCTCCAGGTGCGGATACCCTTGATCCTCGCGCGAGGCCCGGGCCGTGAGTACCCGTGTGAACGGGTTGTTACCGCCCTCGATCGGTGCCAGCAACGTCATCGCCGGTGACCGCTCCCCATAGTGCAGAGCCCGCTTCGCCCCACCACACACCTCGGCGAGAGTGTTCAACAGCACCGCCAGTCGCCGCCGACGCTCCGCGAGCGGCAATCGCAGACTGTCCAGACCACGGAAACTCACCCGCTCGGCACCGGCTTCCTCCGCGTCCTTGGCTGCGGCGTCGGTGAGATTGCGACGCAACCCGCTGCCTTGCACCTGGAAGACCCCGATCCGCGCGACATCGATCAGGATGTCGCCGGCCAGCTCGGCCGAGTAGTGCTCGTGCTCATGGATCACCGGATTCTCGTCGGGGCCGAACCCACGACTCATTGTCCCGAAATCCCTGGTCGGCCGCCGCGGCGCCACCGACACCAGCGTCCCGGTCGCCAACACGGTGTCGCGTTGATAGTTCCCCTTTTTGCTCGCGACCATGTAGCCGAACAGATCGTCGTCGACATACAGGTCTGGACGCCCGGCGGTATAGGCCTGCTGGTTCGTACCCGAACCGGACCGAGTGACCGGCGACGAGGCCACTTCGGAGGGGAAACTGTCACGTACCCAGCGACGAAACGCCTGTGCCGAGACGTATGGGTGCAGATTGCGGCCGATGTACATCTTCTTCACTTCACCGACATTGCTTTCACCGCGACCGTTGTTCGGTGCGCCGGCGGTGATGTCCAGGGCGATCTTGCCCACGAGATAGGTCACTGATCCTCTTCCTCTGTCAGAATGTCGTCGTCCTGCTCATCGCGATCCTCAGGTATGCCGGCCAGCCACTGGTGTCGTGTCAGATCCTCGAGCACTGCGACGAACAACAGGTCACGGTTGAATCGCACCCGGTCGCCGGGCTCGAACAACAACCGCCACTGTTCGGTGGTCACCAGCGGCTCGGTCGCCTTCGGGTCGAGCGTCCACCTGGTTGCTTGGCGCTTCAGCCACGCCTGTAGTTGCCCGGCATCGGACTGGGCATGCTTGAACTCTGTGAGCGTGCCCCGCTGTGGGTTCTTCCGGAGGAGGGCTCCGATCTTGTTGCCGAGACCTGTGATTTGGTCGATATCACGTTGCGCCACGCCGAGTACCTCCTTGATGAACGAGCGATGCACCTGTGCGAGCGCTTCCGTCTCCGGTGGCGGCGCGCCCAACTCGGCCGTCAGCCGCGACAGAAAGTCGACAGCGGTGATCGGCACACGATGCGGATAACGGAACACGTGGTAGGCCAAGAGAACCGAACCCGGAACCTTGGGTGAATAATGGGCCCGGGTCAGATACCGAAACCCTGCCTTCAGAACTGGAGAGTGCAACGTAGATCGCAGCCACTCCGCCAACGGCTGCTCGACCCCGTACACATCCAGAGTTTGCTGCTTGTTGGAATTGCTGAACACATACAGCTCCACTCCGTCACACAGTCGATCCTCATAGGAACGCAGCGCACGGAGTGCCTCGGTCTCACGCGAATACCGCTGCTCGGAAGCTGATATCGACTCCAGATTGATTCGGTTCCGTGTCAGGCGCACCTGACGAGCGGTGAACTTTGCCAGCGCAGCATCGTCCCAGCTGTGCAACGCCGACGCCTTACCGCCACGAATCGAACACCCGTACGGCATCGCGTAGAAGCTGGCCAGACAACCCCGACACAACGCCAACCCTTCATGCCCGGGCACCGTCGAATTGCGATGTTCGACACTGGCCGCCAACGGAACATCGACCTTGCCGTAGAACCCGCACGCCATCTGTGCACACAAAGTGCACGGCACACCCGATAACCCGGAGGGCACGGATTCAGGCATCTTCCGCCAGCTTCTGATCAACTCCATCCGCTGCTGCTCGGTCAGCGACCTGCGGTTGGTCGTGTTCATCTTCGAATTCGGCCAGAACAAGTAGCTCGCTGCCAGCCAGAACGCCCGCGGTGCCTTGGTATCTTCGAGCCAGGCCGTGGCAACCACATCCTCGGTCATCTTGTCCCACGCCGCCTTGAACTCGGCGTCGGTCAGCGATTCAGGATGCCGTTGAGTCCCCGTGAGACCGGCCAGACCAAGCAGTGCATGGGCGCCGACCCGCTGTAGCGGATGCGGCGTCAACCGTACACTCGGCCAGGCAGGAGTCGCCGTGATACTCATGCCGCCCTACCTTTCTGGTGTGCCCCCGGTCGTCCGGAATGATCGGAGTGTGCAGGCGGGGCGGGTATGGCTTTCATGCGTGCTGCCCTTGATGGCTCAGATGGCTCGGCCGGCCGTCCCGCCCCCTTGTTCCGACCGCTGATTAGGCACTGCGGACCATCGCTGTGTAGGGCGTTGCCGGCGGAGCGGGGACGCACCACACGCACGCCGAAACGAGTGAGGGTTACATGGCAGTTGTCGTGGGAATCGACGTCGCCAAGGAGTTCCACTGGGTCGCGATCGTCATCGCCGAAACCGGGAAAGTCCTTGTCTCCCAGTGGATAAACAACGATCCCGACAGTATCGACGGGCTGATCGGCCGACTGTGCGGCATCGGCGCCGACCACGGTGAGATCACCGTCGCGATCGACCTGATGGGCGGGATCGCGAGTCTGCTGACCGCGATGCTGATCGAGGCGGATATCCGCCTGGTCCACGTCCCGGGCCTGGTGGTCAACCGCGCCCGCCGCGCCACCAAAGGTGGCGAGACCAAATCCGATCCCCGTGACGCCAAAACCATCGCCGACCAGCTGCGCTTGCGAGACGACTGGCGCGAGGTCACCGCCGAGGACGAGACCACTGTGGATCTGCGCATCCTGGTCGGCCGCCGACGCGACCTGGTCGTGGACCAAACTCGCCGCCTGCAACGACTGCGGGAGACCATGACCAGCATTTTCCCGGGTTTGGAACGCGCGGTCGATGTCACCAATCTCGGTGACCTGCACCTGCTGGCCCGCTACGCGACCCCCGACGAGATCCGCCGCGCCGGGCGCCGCCGCATCACCGAGTACCTGTTGCGCGTCGGTGTCCGCCGCTCGTATGCCGAACCGCTGGTCACCAAGGCGATCACCGCGGCCCAGGTCCAACGCACCGTCGTGCCGGGACAAGCCCGCATGGCCGAGTTCGCCCGGGAAATCGCCGCCGAAGCCGTCTCGGCCCGACGCCGCATCGGTGAGCTCGAATCCCAGATCAGAGAGGATCTCGACCGCCACCCTGACGCGGCCCTCATCACCAGCATGCCGGGGATGGGGGCCATCCTGACCGCCGAATTCCTCGCCGAGGCAGGCGATCTCGCCCGGTTCGCCGGCGCCGACCAGCTCGCTTCCGCCGTCGGGCTGGAGCCGGTGCTGCAACAGTCCGGCAAGATGCACTACTTGCGACGCGCGACCACCGGCAGCAAGACGCTGAAGTTCGTCTTCTACCAGTCGGCGTTCGCCGCTATCCGCTCCGACCCGGCCAGCAAAGCCTTCTACGCCCGAAAACGCGCCGAAGGCAAACGACATCACCAAGCCCTCATCGCGCTGGCTAGACGCCGCATCAACGTCCTGCACGCCCTGCTGCACACCCGCCAGCCCTACCGCGCCGCTACCGCCGCTTGACAAAAACATTAGGCAGCCACCCAACCGAATCCAGCGGAATTAGCCTGGCCCAGACCCCAGTCACGGATACCGTTGATTACCTTCCTATCCCCGCGCAAGACCACCTCAACCGACGCGCCCGGCTTCAATCCATCGCCCACCGTGAATGACCGCTTCGGCCCCACCCACGTAACTTGCTCCAACACCACATCCGGTGCCAGGCCCAAGGTCTCGGCCTTGCGTCGCAGGTTGTTCTCGAAATGGAAATGAAATTCCGGTTCCCTCGGTAACAGCCACGCCTGACGAGTGCTTCGGATGCCGTTGTCGTCCCGCCCGGAACCCTTCATCACCACCGGAGTTCGTGTGCGCCACCGGACAGTCTCGGCATCGGATTCGGTTTCAACCAGAGAGATACCGTCGACACGCAACGCCACACCACCCCAATCAATCACCCCACACCGCGCCAACGCCACCGACCAGGCGGCGACAACCTCCGGCAAGGGACTGCCCAACTCCACATACCCCGCTCCACCCGCCGCATAGACCCT
>NZ_BAGE01000114.1 GCF_000308675.1 Nocardia paucivorans NBRC 100373
CCAGGCGTTGCGGCGAGGAGAGACGTCGTTGGCGTTGGCCGGTGGGGTGAGCGTGGCGGCGAGCCCGAGTTTGTATGTGGATTTCGCCCGCCAGCGGGGCCTGGCCGCCGATGGCCGGTCGAAGGCGTTCGCGGCCGCGGCCGATGGGGTGGTGTGGTCGGAGGGGGTGGGGGTGCTGGTGCTCGAGCGGTTGTCCGACGCCCAGCGGCTGGGTCATCAGGTATTGGCGGTGGTGCGGGGGAGCGCGATCAATCAGGACGGGGCCAGCAACGGGTTGACCGCGCCGAATGGTCCGTCGCAGCAGCGGGTGATCGCCGCGGCATTGGCCGATGCCGGGCTCGGGCCGGCCGATGTGGATGCGGTGGAGGCGCACGGGACCGGTACCCGGTTGGGGGATCCGATCGAGGCGCAGGCGGTGATCGCCGCCTACGGCGCCGACCGGGATCGGGACCGACCGCTGTTCATGGGGTCGGTGAAGTCGAACATCGGGCACGCGGTGGCCGCTGCCGGTGTTGGTGGGGTGATCAAGATGGTGGCCGCGCTGCGGCACGAAACCCTGCCGAAGACACTGCATGTGGATGTGCCGACGCCGTATGTGGATTGGTCGTCGGGGGTGGTGCGGTTGTTGACCGAGCCTCGGTCGTGGCCGGTGGGTGAGCGTCCGCGTCGGGCGGGGGTGTCGTCGTTCGGGATCAGCGGCACGAATGCGCATGTGATCTTGGAGGAAGCACCCCGACAAACGGATTCGACCGCCGAATCGGCCACCGGAGCGGATGGTTTCGGTGCCGCGACCACGGTGGTGCCGCTGCTGATCTCCGCCCGCTCCGAGCGGGCGCTGCGGGCACAGGCCGACCGGCTACGGCAATGGCTGATCGAACACACCGATCTCGGGTCGGCGGATGTCGCGCGCGCTCTGCTCGAGACCCGCGCCCAGTTGTCCCACCGCGCCGCGGTGGTGGCCGGCGACCGGGAACGATTGCTGGCCGGATTGGCCGACCTCGCCGCCGAATCGGATTCGACCGATATCGTCGCAGGACAGGTCGTCGCCGGGAAAACGGCATTCCTGTTCACCGGTCAGGGCGCGCAGCGGACCGGAATGGGTGCCGGATTGTATGCGGCGTTCCCGGTCTTCGCGTCGGCATTGGACGAGGTGTGCGCGGCATTCGACCCGCTGCTGGGTCGGTCGTTGCGGGAGGTGATGTTCACCGACCCCGACGGGGTGTTGGATCGCACGGAATGGACCCAGCCGGCGCTGTTCGCCTTCGAGGTCGCAATGTTCCGGCTGCTGGAATCGTTCGGGGTCGCACCGGATCTGCTGATCGGGCACTCGATCGGTGAAGTGGCCGCCGCGTATGTGGCGGGGGTGTGGTCGCTCGCCGACGCCTGTGCCCTGGTGGCCGCGCGCGGACGGTTGATGGGGGCATTGCCCGAGGGCGGAGCGATGCTCGCGGTCGCGCTCGGGGTGGCGCGGGTGGAGGAGATCATCGCCGATCTCGGTACCCGGGTGTCGATCGCGGCGGTGAACGGGCCGGCGTCGACGGTGTTGTCCGGTGACGCGGACGTCGTCGACCGGATCGAACGGCAATTGTCCGATTCCGGTGTCAAAACGAACCGGCTGCGGGTGAGCCACGCGTTCCATTCGGCGCGAATGGAACCCATGCTGGCCGAATTCCGTTCTGTGGCCGAATCGCTCACCTATCGGGCGCCGAACCTGCCGGTGGTGTCCACCCTGTCCGGTGCGCTCGCCGGGGAGGCGGTGGCCGAACCGGAGTACTGGGTGCGGCAGCTGCGCGAATGTGTCCGATTCGCCCCCGGGGTCACGGCCCTGGTGGAGGCGGGGGCGCGGCACTTCGTCGAGGTCGGCCCGGATGCGGTGCTGGCGGCCATGGTGCGGTGGGTTCTGGCGGAGAATCCGGAGGTCGAGTCGGCGTCGTCGGTGGCCGCGGCCTCCCGGCGACCGACCCCGGACTCGGCCGACGAACGCGCGGCCGCCGACGGTGAGGTGACGCAATTCGTCACCACCTTGGCGCGGATCCATATCGCGGGCGGCCGGGTGGACTGGCGTCCGTTGTTCACCGGCCGGCGTCCGGTTCGGGTCGCATTGCCGACCTATGCGTTCGAGCATCGGCGTTACTGGTTGACACCCACCGAGACGGGTGACGTTCGGACCTCGGGTCTGGATGGTGTGCGCCATCCATTGCTGGGGTCGGCGGTGTGGCTGCCGGACGGCCGGGGCGTGGTATTGACCGGACGACTGTCGTTGTCGACCCAGCCCTGGCTGGCCGATCACCGCATCGGCGGGGTGGTGCTGGTGCCGGGAACCGCGTTCGTGGAACTGGCCTTGGCGGCCGGGGCGGTGACCGGTGACCGGCGACTGGCCGAACTGGTGGTGGCGACACCGTTGATCCTGCCGGCGACGGGCGCGGTGGAGCTGCGGGTGCTGGTGTCCGAACCCACCCCCGAGGGTGAGCGCACGATATCGGTGCATTCGCGCCCACAGCGCGACGAAGGCGAGGACGGGGCGGAATGGGTCCACCACGCCACCGGAACCCTCGTGGCGGACGCGGTGACACCGGAAGGGCCGGCGCCAAAGACACGGCATTGGCCGCCGACCGGAGCGCGGCCGATCGAGATCGGCGACGGTTACGCGGAGCTGGCCGAACGGGGTTACGGCTATGGGCCGGCCTTCCAGGGGTTGACCGCGCTGTGGCGTCAGGGTGACGAGATTTTCGCCGAAGTGGATCTGCCGGAGGCGGTCCGGTCCACCGCGGATCGGTTCGGTGTGCACCCGGCCCTGCTGGACGCCGCCCTGCACGCGATCTTCCTCGGTGATCTGACCGAACCCGCCGCGCCGGGCGAGATTCTGGTGCCGTACGCGTGGGAGACGGTCGATATCCATGCCGTCGGGGCGGAAGCGGTTCGGGTTCGGTTGACCGCCGACCGGGCGGCGGACGACCGGCGGATCACCGTGACACTGCTCGATGCCCAGGGCACACCTGTTGTCGAGGTCGCGGCGATGACCCTGCGGCCGGTCCCCCTCGCCGCCCTGGGCGCGGCGAATGCGGCGGACGCGGCCGATGTGTACGAGGTGCGTTGGGAACCGGTCCGACCGGGTGCGGCGGAACGGTTCGCGTTCACACCGGCGGTGCTCGGGGACACGGCGGTGCCGGGAATCGAGGCGGTCCACGCATCGGTGACGGAACTCGTCGCGGCGCCGGTCGTCGCGAGTACGGTTCTGTGGCGGGTGCCCGGGTCTTCCGATACATCGGACACCGACGCCCCGGATGCGGTGCGGGCCCGGGTGCACACCACCTTGGCGCTACTGCAATCGTGGCTCGCCGACGAGAGACTGTCCGAGAGCCGCCTGATGCTCGTCACGCGCGAGGGCGCGGGATTGCCGGGTGAGGTTCCGGATCCGGCCGCGGCGGCGGTATGGGGCCTGGTGCGCAGCGCCCAGTCCGAGCATCCGGGTCGATTCGTGCTCGTCGACGAGGACCCCGCCGCTCCGATGGACAGGGAACTGGTCGAGGCGATACTGCGCACGGGGGAGCCGCAGGTCGCCGTGCGCGCCGGTGAGATCCGAGTGCCCCGATTGGTTCGCGTGCAGGCTGCGAATGTTTCCGCGACACCGGTCGACCTCGCGGACGGCACGGTATTGATCACCGGGGGCACCGGGGGACTGGGTGCGCTGTTCGCCCGCCATCTGGTGACCGAACACGGGGCGCGCCGGTTGGTGCTCACCTCGCGCCGGGGTCCGCAGGCGCCCGGCGCCACGGAACTGATCGCCGAACTGGAGCGGTCCGGGGCACAGGTGCGGGTCGTGGCCTGCGATATCACCGACCGGACGGCGGTGCAGGCGCTGTTGGACGGTATCGACGCCGAACACCCGCTGGCGGTGGTGCACACCGCCGGGGTGCTCGACGACGGCACGGTGCAGTCGCTGACCGCCGAACAGGTGGACCGGGTGCTGGCGCCGAAGGTCGACGGTGCCCGGCTGCTGGACGAGTCGACCCGCGACCGTCCGGTATCGGTATTCCTGCTGTTCTCCTCGATCGCCGGTGTACTCGGATCGGCCGGACAGGGCAACTATGCCGCGGCGAACGGTTTCCTGGACGCATTGGCGCAGCGGCGGCGGGCCGCGGGATTGCCGGCGACCGCCCTGGCCTGGGGTCCGTGGAACCAGGGCAGCGGAATGACCGGCGCCTTGGACCGCGCCGCCCTCGCTCGCTGGGAGCGGATGGGGCTGGGACAACTCGACGATGCCGAGGGCATACGACTTTTCGACACGGCGCTCGTGTGCGAGGACGCGCGCCCCGCGCTGATCCGTTTCGACGCGGGTGCGCTCCGGCGGGAAAGCGATCCCACCATGGTTCCCGCCGTGCTGCGCGGATACGTGCGCAAACGCGCGCCGCGCGCCGCGTCCCCGCGTCCGGCGCCGACCACACCGACATCCGAGTGGGCGGTACTGCCCCCGGCGCGGCGGGCCCAAGCGGTGCTCGAACTGGTGTTGGCGCAGGCGGCGGCCGTGCTGGGACACGATTCGGCCGACGATATCGCCCCTGATCAGCGTTTCGACGCAATCGGTTTCGACTCACTGGGCGGAGTGGAGTTCCGCAACCGGTTGGCCAAGGCCGCCGGGGTGACACTGCCCTCGACCCTGGTGTTCGACCACCCGACCCCGGCGGCGGTGGCGAAGCTGGTGCTGTCGCGTATCGAATCGGAACCGGAGACCGAACCCACCACCGAGAAGGTCGCCCGCCGGGTCGGGACGGACGAGCCGATCGCCATCGTGGGCATGGCCTGCCGGTTCCCCGGCGGTGTCGCCTCCCCGGACGACCTGTGGGATCTGGTCGTTTCGGGCACGGACGCGACCGGTGACTTCCCCACGGACCGAGGCTGGGATCTGGAGCGGTTGTTCGACCCGGACCCGACCGAACCGGGCACGGTGTATTCGCGTCGCGGCGGATTCCTCTACGAGGCGGGTGATTTCGATCCCGGTTTCTTCGGGATCGGACCGCGCGAGGCGGTGGCCATGGATCCGCAGCAGCGGTTGCTGCTGGAGGTCTCATGGGAGGCGCTGGAACACGCGGGTATCGACCCCACCTCGCTGCGCGGCACCGACACCGGTGTCTACACGGGCGTCATGTACCAGGACTACGAGACCGTGACCCGGCAGGCCGGACCCGAGGTCGAGGGATACGTCGTCACCGGAACCGTGGGCAGCGTGGTGTCCGGTCGGGTGGCCTATGTGCTGGGGTTGGAGGGGCCCGCCGTCACGGTGGACACCGCCTGCTCGTCGTCCCTGGTCGCCCTGCACCTGGCCGCTCGCGCCCTGCGGCAGGGGGAGAGCTCGCTGGCATTGGTGGGTGGGGCGACGGTCATGGCGACACCCATGGTGTTCCAGGAGTTCTCCCGCCAGCGTGGTTTGGCCCGCGACGGACGCTGTAAGTCGTTCTCGGCGGCGGCCGACGGCGTCACCTGGTCGGAGGGCGCGGCCGTGCTGGTGGTGGAGCGGCTGTCCGATGCCCGCCGGCTGGGACACAACGTGCTGGCGGTGATCCGGGGTAGCGCCATCAACCAGGACGGCGCCAGCAACGGTCTGACCGCCCCCAACGGTCCGTCGCAGGAACGGGTTATCGCAGCGGCCTTGGCCGACGCCGGGTTGGAGCCGCACGATGTGGATGTCGTCGAGGCCCATGGCACCGGGACGGCCCTGGGCGACCCGATCGAGGCGCAGGCATTGATCGCCGCCTACGGCCGCAACCGGGACGGACGCCCGCTGTGGCTCGGTGCGCTCAAATCGAACATCGGTCACACCCAGGGCGCCGCCGGCGTCGGTGGGGTGATCAAGATGGTCGAGGCACTACGGCACGAAACCCTGCCGAAGACACTGCACGTGGACGCGCCGAGCCCACATGTGGACTGGTCGGCGGGTGAGGTCGAATTGTTGACCGAGCCACGGTCGTGGCCCGCGGGTGAGCGAGTGCGCCGGGCCGGGGTGTCGTCGTTCGGGATCAGCGGCACGAACGCCCACGTGATCCTCGAGGAAGCGCCCCCCGCCCCGGAAACGAAACCCGACCTGACCACGAACGGGCCGGATATCGATATCGCGGCCGTGCCGTGGGTGGTGTCGGCGAAATCGGCAGCGGCGCTACGCGGGCAGGCGGACCGTTTGCACCGGTGGCTGATCGACCGTCCGGATGCCGAGATGTGGGCGGTGGCCCGGTCACTGGTGGATACCCGGGCCTCGCTGGAACGGCGCGGAGTCGTCGTCGGACGAAACCGCGATGAACTACTCACCGGTCTGGCCGATCTGGCGGTGGGAGCGCCGGGCACGATCGAGACGACCGCCGGCCCCGGAAAGACCGCGTTCCTGTTCACCGGTCAAGGCGCGCAGCGGGTGGGAATGGGCGCCGGACTGTATGCGGCGTTCCCGGTGTTCGCGGCGACGTTGGACGAGATCTGCACCCATATCGATCCGCTGGTGGGGCGGTCGCTGAAAGAAGTGATGTTCACCGACCCCGACGGGGTGTTGGATCGCACCGAGTTCACGCAGCCGGCGTTGTTCGCGTTCGAGGTGGCGATGTTCCGGTTGCTGGAATCGTTCGGCGCCACACCGGATGTGGTGATCGGGCATTCGATCGGGGAACTGGCAGCGGCGTATGTGGCCGGGGTGTGGTCGCTCGAGGATGCGTGTGCGGTGGTGGTGGCGCGGGGCCGGTTGATGGGCGCGCTGCCGGCGGGTGGGGCGATGCTGGCGGTCGCCGTCCCCGAGGCCGAGGTGGCCGAGATGGTGGCCGATTATGGCGACCGATTGGCCGTGGCGGCGGTGAACGGACCGAGGTCGGTGGTGTTGTCCGGGGAGGCGGACGCCGTCGACCGGGTCGAGCGACAGCTGTCCGAAACCGGTGTCAAGACAAACCGCCTGCGGGTGAGCCACGCGTTCCATTCGGCGCTGATGGATCCGGCGCTCGACGAATTCCGTGCGGTGGCCGAGGGATTGACCTATCGGGAGCCGTTGCTGCCGATGGTGTCGAATGTGTCGGCGGCCCTGATCGGCGCCGAAGCGACCGACCCGGAGTACTGGGTCGCGCAGCTGCGGGGATGCGTCCGGTTCGCCCCCGGAATCGACACCCTCGTCGCGGCGGGGACCCGCCGGTTCGTGGAGATCGGACCGGATGCGGTGCTGGCGGCGATGACCCGGCAGTGTCTGGCCGAGACCCCGGATGTCGAGGCCCGATCCACGGTGGTGGCGACGGCGCGCCGCGCCGGTGCGGAAGAAACCGAAGAACCCGCCGACGCGGAGGCGACCCGTTTCCTCTCGGCGCTGGCGTGGGCGCATGCGGCGGGCGCGGAAGTGGACTGGTCGCCATTGTTCGCGGGCCGTCCCACGGAACGAGTGCCGTTGCCCACCTACGCATTCCAGCATCAGCGCTATTGGGCGCGTCCCGTCGCCGCACCGAATGTGTGGCAGTCGGGCCTGGACGATCCCCGGCACCCCCTGCTGGGCGCCATGGTGCGACTGCCGGATTCGGCGGAACTCGTCTTCACCGCGAGGCTGTCGCCGGCCGAACATCCCTGGCTGGCCGAGCATGTCGTGGCCGGGGTGGCGTTGCTACCCGGGGCCGCCCTGGTCGAACTGGCCCTGCACGTGGGAACGCTGGTGGAATGCCCCCGGGTGGCCGAGTTGGTGATCGAGGCGCCCCTGCCGATACCGTCCACCGGAACCGTCGAGTTGCGCGTGGTGGCGGGCGAACCCGACGACGCCGGTGCGCGCACGATCACGGTGTATTCGCGCTCCGGCGATGGGGAAACCGATGATTCGGTCGCCGATCGGGATCCGCTCGGGTCGGAGTGGGTGCGACACGCGGTGGCCACCGTGATCGCGCAGCGCGACACCCCCGCCGCGGGACCGGTTCCGACGAGTTGGCCGCCGGCCGACGCCGTCGCGACGGATCTCGGTGACGCCTACGCGGAACTGGCCGAACTGGGCTACGGGTACGGACCGGCGTTCCAGGGCCTGACCGCGCTGTGGCGCCGCGACAACGAGGTGTTCGCCGAGGTCGCCTTACCGGAAACCGTGCGGGCGGGCGCCGCGGAATTCGGTGTTCACCCGGCGCTGTTGGATGCCGCGCTCCATGCCGTCCTGCGCGGTGGTCTGGTGCCCGATATCGACGAGGGCGCATTGGTCGTCCCGTTCGCCTGGGAGGACGTCACGCTGTACGCCACCGGTGCGACCGCCGTGCGGGTCCACGCGACGGTGACCGGTTCCGCGCCGGGCAGTACGCAGATCACGCTGACCCTCACCGATCCGGCGGGCATGGTCGTGGCCGAGGTTCGATCGCTGACGGTGCGGCCGTTGCCGGTCGAGGCATTCGCGTCGACACACCGGCGGACCGACGGAATCGGCTACGAGGTGACCTGGACGACGCTCGGTGAGCCCGAGGGTGCGGAGGTTCCGGTGCTCACCTGGGGATCGGCCGGTGACGAGGAAACCGTCACCGTCTCGGGACGCGAGGCGATGGTGGTGTGGTTCGATCCCCGTTCCGGGAGCGAAACCACACACACCGTGGACGATTCGGCGCTGCCGGAGCTCGTGCGGGATTCGGTGACGGAGTTGACGACACGCGTCCAGCGCCTGCTCACCGGGGATCGGCTCGTCGTGGTGGTGACCCGGCAGGCGGTGGCCGTTCATCCCGGTGAACCGATCGATCTGCCCGCGGCGGCGGCCTGGGGGCTGTTGCGCACGGCGCAGAGCGAACACCCCGAACGGATTCTGCTGGTCGATATCGACGAGCAGACCGATCGGCGGTCGGCGGTGGCGACCGCCGCCGCATTCGCCGACGAGCCGCAGGT
>NZ_BAGE01000113.1 GCF_000308675.1 Nocardia paucivorans NBRC 100373
GGAGAACGCGGGTATCGATCCGTTGTCGTTGCGGGGTAGTGATACCGGCGTATTCGTCGGCGCATGCTATTCGGACTACTTCGATCGAGTGGCCGGTGAATTCGAGGGTTACCGCCTCACCGGAACGCAGAGCAGCGTGCTCTCCGGGCGAGTGGCCTACTATCTGGGACTCGAGGGGGCCGCGATCACGGTGGACACCGCGTGCTCGTCGTCGCTGGTCGCCCTGCACCAGGCCTGCCAGGCGCTGCGCCAGGGCGAGACCTCACTGGCGTTGACAGGCGGGGTGACGGTCGCGGGCACGCCGTATCTCTCCATTGATTTCGCTCGGCAGCGCGGTCTGTCCCCGGACGGTCGGTGCAAGTCGTTCTCCGCTGCCGCCGATGGTGTCGCCTTCTCCGAAGGCGTGGGTGTGCTGGTGCTCGAACGCTTATCGGACGCCAAGCGGCTGGGACACAACGTCCTCGCTCTGGTGCGTGGCACCGCGGTGAACCAGGACGGTGCGTCCAATGGTTTGACCGCGCCCAACGGTCCGTCGCAGGAGCGGGTGATCGCGGCGGCGCTGGCCAATGCCGGGCTCGAACCGGCGGATGTCGATGCGGTGGAGGCGCACGGCACCGGCACGACTCTGGGTGATCCGATCGAGGCGCAGGCATTGATCGCCGCCTACGGCCAGGATCGGCCGGATCGGCCGTTGCGGATCGGTTCGCTCAAGTCGAATATCGGCCACACCGTGGCCGCGGCCGGGGTGGCCGGTGTGATCAAGATGGTGCAGGCGTTGCGGTACGAGATGCTGCCGAAGTCCTTGCATATCGATGCGCCGAGTCCGCATGTGGATTGGTCGGCCGGTGATGTGGAGTTGTTGACCGAGGCCCGGCCGTGGCCGGTCGGTGGGCGTCCGCGTCGGGCGGGGGTGTCGTCGTTCGGGGTGAGTGGCACCAATGCGCACGCCATCCTGGAACAGGCGCCGTCCGCACCCGCACGGTCGCATCCGGAGGAGGCAGCCCGGCGTGATCATGAGGTGCTCCGCCCGGACGAGAGCACCTTCAACCGGAATCCGGCGTCACGTCCCGAGAGCGAAGGAACAGTGGCGTGGCTGGTCTCGGCGAGTTCCGAATCCGGCTTGCGAGCGCAGGCGGACCGATTGCGACAGTGGGTGATCGATCACCCCGACACGGACGTATGGGATATCGCGTATTCCTTGGTGGTGTCCCGTGCCCGATTGGATTGGCGTGGGGCGGCCATCGGTGGTGACCGGGACGAACTGATGGCCGCTCTGGCCGATATGGCGTCGGGGTCACCGCGAACCATCGAAGCATTGGCGGGCTCGGGAAAGACCGCGTTCCTGTTCACCGGACAGGGGGCGCAGCGGGCCGGTATGGGCGCTGGTCTGTATGCGGCGTTCGAGGTATTCGCGTCGGCTTTCGACGAGGTGTGCGTTCGGATCGATCCACTGCTCGGCCGGTCGCTGAAGGAGCTGGTGTTCGATCCGACCGACGCGAATCTGTTGGATCGCACGGAATTCACGCAGCCGGCGTTGTTCGCGGTCGAGGTGGCGTTGTTCCGACTGCTGGAGTCGTTCGGCGTGGTGCCGGACATGCTGATCGGGCATTCGATCGGGGAGCTGACCGCGGCATACGTGGCCGGGGTGTGGTCCTTGCCGGATGCGTGTGCCCTGGTGGTAGCGCGTGGGCGGTTGATGGGGGCGCTGCCCGGAGACGGTGCCATGCTGGCGGCGGCGGTATCGGAGGAACGAGCGGTCGCGCTGCTCGCCGAGTTCGGGGACCGGGTGTCGATGGCCGCGGTGAACGGTCCGTCGTCGGTGGTGCTGTCCGGGCAGACGTCCGCCATTCGCGGGATCGAGGACGAGCTGGCCGCGGAAGGGGTGAAGACCTCCCGCCTGCGGGTCGGTCATGCCTTCCATTCGGCGCTGATGGATCCGATGCTCGAGCAGTTCCGCGCCGTGGCCGAAAGCGTGACATATCACCGGCCGAGCATCCCGATCGTGTCGAATGTATCGGGGGCCGTGGCCGGGACGGAAGCGACCGATCCGGAATACTGGGTGAACCAGGTGCGCGAATGCGTCCGATTCGCGTCGGGAATCGACACCCTGGTCGCGTCCGGGGTGCGGCGGTTCGTCGAGATCGGCCCGGATGCCGTGTTGGCCGCAATGACTCGGCAGTGCCTGTCCGAGAGCCCGGATGTCGAGGCCAAGTCGACGGTGATCGCGACCGCTCGCCGAGCCACCGAGGAACCCACTCAGTTCGTGACCGCATTGGCACAGGCCCATGTGCGGGGCATCTCCGTGGATTGGACGGCCTTGTTCGTGGGCCGCTCGGTTGCTCGGGTTTCGTTGCCCACGTACGCATTCCAACACCAGCGGTACTGGCTGCGACCGATCACTACGCCGGCGCCGTCCGGTCATCCGGTGTTGACCGATGTGCTGCGGATCGCGAGCAAGGACGAGTGGATGCTCACCGGCCGGATCTCGGCCCGAACTCATCCCTGGCTTGCGGACCACATGAGCCATGGCGTGATGGTGGTGCCGAGTACGGTGCTGTTGGAGATGCTGTTGGCGGCGGGACCACGGATCGGTTGCGTCGGTGTGGAGGAGTTCACCGCGGAGGCACCGATTCTCCCACCCGAAGACGGTGATATCGACCTACAGGTATTTGTCGAAGAGGCGGACGAAACCGGCAGACGTCACTTCACCTTCCACTATCGCACCGCCGGTGACGACGACAACGGATGGGTGCGCAATGCCGGCGGTGTTCTGGCCGCTACCCGCCCGGCCGCCGAACCGTTGCTGGATCGGCTTCGGGACGAACCTTGGCCGCCGGTGGATGCCGAACCGGTCGATCCGGACTGGATTCCCGCCCATATCGCAGCAGTGGCGGGTCTCGAGTACGGCCCTTCGTTCTGTTGCACGGACCGTGCGTGGCGGCGGGGCGACACCGTTTTCGCCGAGGTTGCATTGGATCCAACCGTCGATTCCGACGGTTTCGCGCTGCACCCGGCCCTCATGGACGGTTTCGCGCATGCCGGGCTCGCCTGTCTGATGTGGCCGGAACTCGGTGAGGATCCGAATACGGGAAAACTGTTGTTCCGATGGGGTGGTCTCCGATTCCACGAGGGGACACATCCCGGACCGGTGCGGGTGATTGCGGCGGCGAAAGGCGAGGACACCATGGCCCTCGCGGCAATGGACACCGGCGGCAACCCGATCTTGTCCGCCGACGAAATAGTCCTGCGCTCCTACGATGTCGCCCGGTTCCGCGATTCGCTGTCGGTCGATGACGCCGCGGCATACGAAGTGCAGTGGACCGAGGTGCATACTTCGTCCGCCGATCCGGTGTCCGGTGAGATCGTCGCACTGGGCCGGTTCCCGCTCACCGGCGCCCGGGAAAGATATTCGGACCTCGACGGCCTGATCACGAGCGGTGGCACGCCACCGGAGATCGTGGTGTGGTCGGCCGCAACCGTCTTCGACGATGACTCCGTACCCGCGACCGTGAGAAGCGGTGACGTAGCGGCCGTAACGCACGACCGGGTGCGTTCGGCATTGCGAACGCTACAGGCATGGCTCGACCACGATGCCTTGGAGAGTTCGCGTCTGGTGGTGATCACCCATAATGCGGTCGGAATGCCCGGTGAGTCGCCCGACCTTGCCGCCGCCGCGGTCTGGGGATTGATGCGCAGCGCGCAAACCGAATATCCGGATCGGATCGTATTGCTGGACTGGCAGGCTTCGCCGGACACCCAACCGCTATCGGCCGAGACAGTGCGAGAAGTTCTTGCGACCGGGGAGCCGCAGGT
>NZ_BAGE01000112.1 GCF_000308675.1 Nocardia paucivorans NBRC 100373
TCAGGCGTTGCGGCGAGGAGAGTCGTCGTTGGCGTTGGCCGGTGGGGTGAGCGTGGCGGCGAGCCCGAGTTTGTATGTGGATTTCGCCCGCCAGCGGGGTTTGGCCGCCGATGGCCGGTCGAAGGCGTTCGCGGCCGCGGCCGATGGGGTGGTGTGGTCGGAGGGGGTGGGGGTGCTGGTGCTCGAGCGGTTGTCCGACGCCCAGCGGCTGGGTCATCAGGTATTGGCGGTGGTGCGGGGGAGCGCGATCAATCAGGACGGGGCCAGCAACGGGTTGACCGCGCCGAATGGTCCGTCGCAGCAGCGGGTGATCGCCGCGGCATTGGCCGATGCGGGGTTGGGGCCGGCGGATGTGGATGTGGTGGAGGCGCATGGGACCGGTACCCGGTTGGGGGATCCGATCGAGGCGCAGGCGGTGATCGCGGCCTACGGCGCCGACCGGGATCGGGATCGGCCGTTGTTCATGGGGTCGGTGAAGTCGAACATCGGGCATGCGGTGGCCGCTGCCGGTGTTGGTGGGGTGATCAAGATGGTGGCCGCGCTGCGGCACGAAACCCTGCCGAAGACACTGCATGTGGATGTGCCGACGCCGTATGTGGATTGGTCGTCGGGGGTGGTGCGGTTGTTGACCGAGCCTCGGTCGTGGCCGGTGGGTGAGCGTCCGCGTCGGGCGGGGGTGTCGTCGTTCGGGATCAGCGGCACGAATGCGCATGTGATCTTGGAGGAAGCACCCCGACAAACGAACTCGACGAGAACATCGCAGGTCGACCGTTCCGGCGGAAACTCCGCTCGGGCTCGCACCGTGGCATTCGAACCCGGTGCGAGCAGTGCCCCGGTGCCGCTGCTGATTTCGGCGAAGTCCGATGCCGCGCTGCGGGCGCAGGCCGACCGGCTACGACAGTGGCTGATCGACCGCCCGGATCTCGATGTCGTCGATATCGCGTATTCTCTGATCGAGACGCGCGCACATCTGGATCGGCGTGGTGCGGTCATCGGTGCCGGTCGGGAAGAGCTCGTGGCAGGCCTCACGGAACTCGCCTCGGGCGATACGGCGCCCTCCGTTATCGAGGGACAGGTCATCGCCGGCAAGACGGCATTCCTGTTCACCGGTCAGGGCGCCCAGCGGGTGGGGATGGGCCGCGAGTTGTCCGCGGCGTTCCCCGCGTTCGCCACGGCCTTGGACGAGATCTGCGCCCATATGGACCCGCTGCTGGGGCGGTCGTTGCGGGAGGTGATGTTCACCGACCCCGACGGGGTGTTGGATCGCACGGAATGGACCCAGCCGGCGCTGTTCGCCTTCGAGGTCGCAATGTTCCGGCTGCTGGAATCGTTCGGGGTCGCACCGGATCTGCTGATCGGGCACTCGATCGGTGAAGTGGCCGCCGCGTATGTGGCGGGGGTGTGGTCGCTCGCCGACGCCTGTGCCCTGGTGGCGGCGCGCGGACGGTTGATGGGGGCGCTGCCGGCGGGCGGTGCGATGGTGGCGGTCGCAATGCCGGAAGCCGAGGCATCACAGCTGGCGACGGGATACGGCGATCGGGTGTCGGTGGCGGCAGTGAACGGACCGTCGTCGACGGTGCTGTCCGGGGACACGGACGCCATCGACGAGATCGAGACGGTGGCGACCGGTAGAGGTGTGAAAACCAACCGGTTGCGGGTGTCCCACGCGTTCCATTCGGCGTTGATGGATCCGGTGCTCGACGAATTCCGCGCGGTGGCCGAGAGTTTGACGTACCGGGAGCCGTCGTTGCCGCTGGTGTCGAATGTGTCCGGTGAGCTCGCCGGGGACGCGGCGACCGATCCGGGGTACTGGGTGCGGCAGCTGCGGGAGTGCGTGCGGTACGCAACGGAGGTGGACACGGCCGTTACGGAAGGCGTGTGTCACTTCATCGAAGTGGGACCGGACGCGGTGTTGGCGGCGATGACACGGCAATGTCTGGCCGAAGATCCGGAGGTCGAGGACCACACCACGGTGATCGCGGTCTCCCGACGCCGGGTCGGCGACCGGGAAGTGAACGGTCGGGCGGGAAAAACCGAAGCGGAGTGGCTGATCACCGCATTGGCGCAGGTGCATGTCGCGGGTATGCGGGTGGATTGGTCACCGGTGTTCGCCGGTCGCCCGGTGCGCCGGGTGCCGTTGCCGACGTATGCGTTCCAGCGGCGGCGGTTCTGGTTGCAACCCGACGACGTGGCGGCGTCGATGTCGGATCATCCGATCCTGACGGATGTGGTCGGTTTGGCGGACACCGACGAATGGTTGTTCACCGGCCGGTTCTCGTTGCGGACCCATCCGTGGATCGCCGACCACAGGGCGCACGGTGTGGTGGTCGTACCGGGTGTGTTGTTGCTCGAATTCCTTCTCGCCGCGGGCGGCCGAATCGGCTGCGAGGCGGTGGAGGAAGTCATGCTGCACGCGCCGATCACACCCGGTGACGACGAGATCGAACTCCAGGCGCTGGTGCAGGCGGCCGACGAATCCGGACGGCGTCGGTTCGAGTTCTATTACCGGAAGTCCCCCGGTGGGGAATGGTCGCGCAATGCGACCGGTGTGCTCGCGGCGCGGCCGGAACACGATACGGCATTGCTGTCGCAGCTCCGGGACGAAGAATGGCCGCCGGCCGATGCCGATCTCCTAGCCGTCGACGGCGCAACTCTCGCGGGACAGATCACCGAGGACACCGGGCTCGAATACGGTCCGGCCTTCATCGGTGTGCAGGCGGTGTGGGAACGCGGCGATGCGGTGTTCTCGGAGGTCGCGTTGGATACCGCCGCGGCACCGGACCCGGGACGTTACGAGGTGCATCCGGCCTTGATGGAGCTGGTGGTGCACGCGGGTCTGTCCCGGTTGGTTTTCCGCCCCGGCGGTTCCGATCCGGATACCGGTTGGTTGTTGTTCCGGTGGGGTGGGGCGCGGTTCCACCGGCCGATGGACGATGGACGGCGACCGGCGGGGGTGACCTCGTTGCGGGTTGTCGCGGTCCGGACCGGGGCGGAGAGTGTGGCGGTGGCGGCCGTCGATGGGGGTGGTCGTCCGGTTTTGTCGGTTGATGCGGTGGTGATGCGTCGGTATGACGTGGAGGAGTTCCGGCGTGGTTTGTCGGTGGAGGGGGCCGGTCTGTATCGGGTGGGGTGGGAGCCTGTTGCGGCGGTATCGGATGATCGGCACGTGCCTGTCCTGGCGGTGCTGGGAGAGGTGGGGGTGTCAGGTGTCGAGGTGGCCTATGGGTCCGTGGCCGAGGTTGTCGCGGCCGAGGAGGTTCCCGGTGCGCTGATCTGGCGGCCGACCGGCTCGGTGGCCGAGGGACCGGGCGCGGTGCGGGAACGGGTGCACGCCACATTGACCGTGCTGAAGTCCTGGCTTGCCGAAGAACGTCTGTCCGAGGTCCGG
>NZ_BAGE01000111.1 GCF_000308675.1 Nocardia paucivorans NBRC 100373
CCGTATCGCTCGGGGGTTCTCGATCGATCTCGCCGCCAACCGGGTCATCGACAGCAGGCTGAATCTGTCTTCGGAAGAAGCGCGAGCCTATGTGCGTATCGCGAGTGTGGTGGACAGGTTCGCGTTGGTGAAGGCGATCGACGCGCTGCCCGAGGACCAGAAGACCGGCGCTACTGTGCGGCTGTCGGCGAGTATGTCGGACACCCGAGCGACGGCGGAGACGGAAATAACTCCCATGCCCCGGGCGCGGGTCCTTCGGGTGCTGGCCACGAAACTGCCGCCCATCTCCGTACGAGCCGCCGCCGCTGCTGCCGTTGCCGGTCGCATCGATCCGGTGTTCGTGGTTCGGGTCGGTTTGCGGGAGGACCCGGAAACGGTTCGACAGGCCGTGAACCGGGTGGCCATGGGCCGGGTGGCCCATCTGCATTACCGGGAAATCCTCGAATTGTTCGTTCAGGGGCCGACGACCGAGGAAATAGCCGCGCGAACCGGGGAGAGCAGGGCAACCGTTCGGCAGTGGTTGCGCCGTGGAGCGGAATTGGTGGTCGAGGATCTGGCTGCCGGCCCGGTGGATCTCGATCCGGGTGTGGTGCAGCGGATGCGGTCGGCCGTCGTGGAGGTATTGGCGGGGGAAGACGACGCCGGGGTCGTCGAGGCGCGTGGGTTGGTTGCCGCGGCCGGGGATGCCGATATCGCGCGGGCGTTGGGGGTGGTGTCGGCGGAGGGCGGCCAGTTGTTGTGGCGGCGGTTCGGGTGGGGGATACGGACCGGGGAGCCGGATGTGGAGATGCGCCGAGCCGTCGATGAATTGACGGCCGCGCTGAGAAATCTTCGAGCCGAAGCCGAGGAGTCGGGAACACCGTCGGTCGAGTCCGGAGTCGAGACGCCGTCCGGCCCGGGCCACCCCGTGGAAACGGAACACGATGAATCTCGTGTCGAGGCGTTGCCTGTGGTGCCGAGCGCCGACAGCGGTGTGGACAGGTCCTTGGAGGACGCGTGGGCCCAGGTGCATATCGCGAGCGTGGTGGACAGATTCGCGTTGGTGGCGGCGATCGAGACGTTGCCCGAGGAACAGAGGACCGGTGCTGTCCCGCGCTTTCTGGAGAGGCCGACGCCGACTCGAGCAGCGGCCGAGACGGGGACCGAACTGCATCGGATGAGCCGGCTGCAACGGCAGATCGTCGTCGAGTTGGCCACGAAACTGCCGCCCATCTCCGTACGAGTCGCCGCCGCAGCTGCCGTTACCGGTCGCGTCGATCCGGTGTTCGTGGTTCGGGTCGGTTTGCGGGAGGACCCGGAGACGGTGCGGCAGGCCCTGGATCGGGTGGCCCACCGGTATCCCCCGGAAATCCTCGAACTGCTTGTTCAGAGGAAGACGGTACCGGAGATATCTGCGCAGGTGGGGAACACCAAAAGAACCGTTCTGAGGTGGTTGCGCCGTGTTGCAGACGATGTGGTCGAGGATCTGGCCGCCGGCCCGGTGGATCTCGATCCGGGTGTGGTGCAGCGGATGCGGTCGGCCGTCGTGGAGGTATTGGCGGAGGCGGATGATGCCGGGGTCGTGGAGACACGTGGGTTGATCGCGGCGGCCGGGGATGCCGATATCGCGCGGGCGTTGGGTGCGGTGTCGGCGGCGGGCGGCCAGTTGTTGTGGCGGCGGTTCGGGTTGGGGATACGGGCCGGGGAGCCGGATGTGGAGGTGCGTCGGCTCGTCGGTGAATTGGCGGTGGCGTTGCGGAATTCGCGATCCGGCGTGGATCTTGCGGATGTGCCGATCACCGATCCGCGGCACCTCGGCCACGAATCGCTGATCGACTGGATGCGTACGACCCGGACATATCACGGCCTCACCCAACGGCAGCTCGGCGAGTTGATGGGGTGGTCCTCGGATTCTGTTCGGCGCGTCGAGAACGGTTATCGACCGGTTTCCGTCAAATATCTGCGGTTGTTCGGTACGGCCCTCGATATTCCGGTCGCTACCCTGCGGGTGGCCGCCGAGCGTTTCGATCCGGGTCTTGCTGTTCATTTCGACGAGTCGGTTCCGAATCCGATGGACGACCGCCTCGGGTCGTTGGGTGATTGGTTGACGGCGATCCGAGAGGCCTCCGGGCTGACTCGCTCGGAATTCGCCAGAATCCTCGGCACCAGCGTGACCATCATTGATATCACCGAGGAAGACCGGCGGATCACAAACGCACACTTGCGGAGGGTTCGCACCGCGTTCGACATTCCGCCGGAGATCATGCGTTCGGCCGTGCTGCGTTTCGACCCCGAATTCTCCAATTCTCTCTTCGATGCGGCCGACAACCGTAACGATCGCTCCACGTCGGGGGATGCGCCCAGCCTGTCGCGGGGGCTTTCGGCGGTGCCCGATACGCCGGAGGTTCGGATTTTCCTTGCCGAGCTGCGGGAGCTCGGTGCCGGCTCCGGGCTCTCGACCGGGCGGGCGCGGGAGTTGGTCGATCGGGCGCCGCGGGTGTGGTTGACGAAACTTGTGAGGGATCTGGATTCGCAGAGCGAACGTCGGTTGGGTGAGTTGTGGTTCGGGGAGGGGATCAGCGACCGCGATGAGCTCGCGTCCCGCCTGGGCATAAGTCCCAGGCACATCGGCCTGCTTCG
>NZ_BAGE01000110.1 GCF_000308675.1 Nocardia paucivorans NBRC 100373
GCCGAGGATCCGCTCGGCGGCGGTGAGGGCTTGCTGAAGGTGGTGGAGGGCGCTGTCGTGCAGGCCCTGGTCTGCCAGGAACAACCCGGTGTGGCTGCGGATCGTCACGATCGTGGCCGTGATGGACCCGCTGCCGCTGCTGGTGGTGTGGTTGGTGAGGGCGTCGATGTGGGGCAGCAGGGCTCGCCAGGTCGGCCAGGTGGCTGGGTCCTGACGGTCGGGCAGGGCGGCGTGTAGAGTCTCGGCGGCGCGGGCGTGGGCGCGTTCGATCGCTTCCGGGTCGCGGTGCGGGTCGGCGGGGTCGGGGGTGCGGGCCACTGCTTGGACGAGCCGGTGGACCGACAGGGTTGTCCCGGTGGGGTCGGGGGTGATCATGTTGTAGGCCGCCAGGACTCCGAGCGCGGCATCCACGGTGATCTGGTCGGCGGGGTCCCGGCAGAGGTCGAGGGGGATGTCGTCGGGCGCGTACCAGGCCAGGGTGCGCAGCAGCTCCACCGCCGCGGGCTCGGTCTCGATGATGCGGTCCAGGGTGACTCGCCAGATCCGGGCGATCGTGCGTTGCGGGTCGGCGCCGGCCGCGGCCCGGTCGAAGGTGGGGCCGGGCTGGTCGGTGAGCAGGCGCAGGTAGGCGCGTGGGGTGGTGAACCGCTGATGCGCCAGATACGCCCCGGCCTGCTCCACCGCCAGCGGCAGATACCCCAACGCCTCACACAGCTGCGCGACCCCGTCGAGATCTCGCGGTCCGCCCGCGGTGATCAACCCGGTCAGCAGCCGCTCGGCTTCGTCGGCGGCCAAGACATCCAGCGAAATGATCACTGCTCCGGCCTGCCAGGGCATCGACAACCGGCCGGTGATCAATATTTTCCCGGTCCGGGCCCGTGCCAGCACCGGCGCGATATCGGCCGGCTCCTCCACGTTGTCCAAGATCAGCAGCCACCCGGTGTGGGTCGCCAGCCACTGCAACCCCCGCTCGGCCAGCTGCTCGACGGTCAGCGCCTCGGCCGCCGCGGGCTGCAACCGCACTGCCAGCCCCGCCAGTCCCCGCTCCACCCCCTGTTCGGAGTCCGCGTGAATCCACACCATCGGCGTGCACCCGTGGTCGCGGGTGCCGGCCCAATAGGCCGCCAGGCTGGATTTCCCGACCCCGCCCAGCCCGTGCACCGCCACCACCACGACCGGCGCCTCGCCGGTGGCCAGGGCGGCGTCGAGCCGGGCCAGCTCGGCCTCGCGGCCCACGAACCACCCCGGCCATGACTCCAGATTGTCGATCCCCGGCGGCGCCTCGATCTCGGCCACCGGTCGGAACGCCTCCGCCGGCGGCTGCACCACCCGGGTGGTGATCTGGGCGGTGAAATCACCGCCGACCTCGACCGCGGCGGCCGAGAACATGGCAGGCGCGGCGGTCCCGGACGGGGCCGCCGCGCCTAGCGAGGGTGCGGCGGCTCCGAGACCACCTGCACGTCGGTCACCGAGAAGTCCCCGGCGGCCTTCACGTCCTTCGCGATCACGCCACTGGCGCCGGAGGCGCGGATCCCACGGACCTCGACCCGATCGGCCTCCACCCGCTCCAACCGCACGCCCACCAGCTCCGCGGCCTGAGGCGAATGCCGCCCGATCACCTCCAACAACGCCTGTACCGCTGCCACCAGCTCCTCGTCCGTGCCCGCGCCTGCCGCCTCCAACTCCTCGGCCAGCACCACCTGACGTGTCGAAACCTGCGGGCGGGACTCGACGATCTCCACGTCCACCGACGAGTACCGCCGCCCCAGCACGTCTTTCACCTTCCGGTAGGCATCACCCACCGCCAGCTTCGCGGTCTCGCTCACCCCCGCCGCCAAACCGGCCGACACCGCCGACGCCGCAGCCACCGCCGCCGCTATGACCTCCGAATCCACCCGGCCACCCCTCTCCCTCGGAAACCGCCCCACCCATCACCGGACACTGCGACCGGACACAAGATCTAACCGAAAAACCCGCCACCACAACAGTGTTCGACCGCAGCCGCCTCAACATGCCGACAAACCCACTGACCTGACCCCTCTGGTTCGGTCCGGGG
>NZ_BAGE01000109.1 GCF_000308675.1 Nocardia paucivorans NBRC 100373
ACCACCCGGCGCAGGTTCTGAAACCACCGATCCACCAGGTTGGAGAAGAACACGATGTCCCGAGCGGCGCGCCGGTAGTCGTAGGAGTCGAAGTCGACCGGCGAACCGTCCGAGCGCACCGGCCCGTAGGAGTCCAGGGTCAGGGTGACGAACATCGAGGGCCGGTACTTGCCGGCGAACTGGCGGCCGATGGTGTGCTTGGACACCTTGAGCCGGGGCAGGTTCGGCACATCCTGACGCCGCCGCGTCGACCGCACCCGACGCTGTTTGGCCGGCGGGTCCAACGGCGGCAGCCGCTTGCGCAACCCCAGGGCGCGGAGCTCGGCATCGATGCCGGTGACGGTCTCGGCGAAGAACTCGGCCAGTTCGGTGTCATCCTCGGCCTTGGCCGCCCGGTAGCCGTCGCACACATCCGCCCGCTGCGCCAACAGTTCCTGCTGCCGCTGCGATGGGGCGGTTTTCTCGGTGGCCGGGTCGGTGTCCAGGTGCCAGCCTTCGCGGCATTGGGTGATCCGCAGATACCGGTTGCGCTGCGCACAGGCCGGGCACACCGAGGCCATGGTGGACTTGCAGGGAGCGCCGACGTATTCCACGGTGAAGGTGTGCGGGTCGTAGACGCGCATCGGGATCGGGCGACGGCACACCTTCTCCTGGTCGGCCACCGCGTCGGCGATATCCCGGAAATCCGGCAGAGCGCGACGCTGAGCCGCCGTCTGCCGGACCTTCGGGGACTCCTGAACGGGAGTCGCGGCTTCCATCAGGCCGCCTCCCGTCCCCGCCGCTCGGCCGGTTTGGTCCAGTGATCCACCCTGGGCAGGATCACCGTCTCGGCCAGCGAATCGGCATACCGGAAGGTGAGCTCATAGACCCCCGGACCGGCCAGCACCGCCCGGCACTGCTGGGCGCGGAAGGCATGCGCCAAATGGTCAGTGCGGTTCTCGTAGTCGTTGGGGCACTGGCCCTCCAGCATCCGCACCCGCACCCGATCGGAGCTCTCACCGATAGCGACCGACAGCAGGCGGGGCACCAGGGTGCCGTTGTCGTAGGTCATGCGCAGACCACAGGCGGTCATCAGCCGAGCCCACCGCCGCCGATACCGCCACCAGGTCAAAAACCGTGCCCGTGCCCGGCGCGTGACCCACCGCTCGAACATCTCCGGACGCCTGCGACGCCAGAGCATGATCCCCGCAGTGAACCACGCCGCTGTCACGAGCCCGACCGGCCACCCCAACCAGACACCGGCGGTGAGGGACAGGGCCACGGGGACGGAGACGACCGGGAATAACAGCGCCCAGTGCAGCGCCACCGCGAGGCCGATCAGGGCATACCAGGTGGTGTTGAGCACGGCCAGGCCGACCAGGTCGAACGGGTCGTGGTGCTCGGTCTTCGTGGTGGTGCTCATCGGGTTTCCTTGCTGGTGGGAGGGTCGAACAGGGACAGCTGCCCCGGACACGGGGCAAACTGGTCGGTGCGAGAGCGACGGGGACGGCCTCGTCTGCCGGTGGGTTTGTCGGTGGCCTCGATCACCAGACGCACCCGATCGGGCTGGGTGTCGCTCATGCCGCCCACCCCGAACCGTCATCGTCGT
>NZ_BAGE01000108.1 GCF_000308675.1 Nocardia paucivorans NBRC 100373
TGTGGTCGGCGATCCACGGATGGGTCCGCAACGAGAACCGTCCGGTGAACAACCACTCGTCGCTACCGGCCAAACCCACCACACCGGTCAGGATCGGATGATCCGACATCGACACCGCCACGCCGCTATCGGACGGCAACCAGAACCGCCGCCGCTGGAACGCATACGTCGGCAACGGCACCCGCCGCACCGGGCGACCGGCGAACACCGGTGACCAATCCACCCGCACACCGGCGACATGAACCTGCGCCAACGCGGTGACGAACCACCCCACCTCGGCACCGCCACCCCCACCGCTGCCCGCGCCCGCAACACCCACATTGCCGGTGTCACCCACATTGCCGGTGTCACCCGCGTTGTCGGCGTCACCGATGTTGTCGGCGACACCGGTGTTGTGGGCGACATCGGTGTTGCCGCCGGTGGGCCGGCGGGACGTCGCGACCACCACCGTAGACGCCTCCACCTGCGGGTTCTCGGCCAAACAACGACGCGTGGCCGCCGCCAACACCGCATCCGGACCCACCTCCACAAACCGCCGCGCCCCCTCGGCCACGGCCACCGACACCCCCGGCGCGTACCGAACACAGTCTCGTACCTGCCGCACCCAATACTCCGGCTCACACACCGCGTCCCCGGCCAACCCCCCGGACACATTCGACACCACCGGCAACCGCGGCCGCGTATACCCCACCCGCTCGAGCACCGACCGGAACTTCACCAGCATCGGATCCATCCGCTGCGAATGAAACGCATGCGACACCCGCAACCGGGTCGTCTTCACCCCACGTTCGGCGAAGTGACGCTCGAGTTCGACAACGGCATCGACATCCCCGGACACCACCGTCGACGACGGATCGTTGACCGCCGCGACCGACACCCGCCCGGCGAACCGCGCCACCACCTCGACCACCTCGGCCTCGGCCACCGCGACCGCCACCATCGCCCCACCCTCCGGCAACGCCCCCATCAACCGACCCCGCGCCACCACCACCGCACACGCATCCCGAAGCGACCACACCCCCGCCACATGAGCCGCCGCCAACTCCCCGATCGAATGCCCCATCACCACATCCGGAGCGACACCGAACGACTCCAACAACCGGAACATCGCCACCTCGAACGCGAACAACGCCGGCTGCGTGAACTCGGTGCGATCCAACACCCCCTCGGGATCGGTGAACATCACCTCTTTCAACGACCGCCGCAGAAGCGGATCGATACAGGCGCAGATCTCGTCCAACGCCGCCGCGAACACCGGAAACACCGCATACAGATCGGCACCCATCCCCACCCGCTGCGCACCCTGACCGGTGAACACGAACACCGTCCGCCCCGACCCGGCACGTCCCTCGACCACCCCCGGGCCACCGGCGGCCAACCCCGCCAACCCCGCCAACCCGGCCAACAATTCCTGCCGGTCCCGACCGACCACCACCCCCCGCTGCTCCAACAACGCCCGCGAATCCACCAGCGAATACGCCACATCCCACACATCCACCCCGGCATCGGCGACCAACCGCTCCCACAACCGCTGCGCCTGCCCCCGCAACGCCTCCTCGGACCTGGCCGACAACACCAGGGGAAC
>NZ_BAGE01000107.1 GCF_000308675.1 Nocardia paucivorans NBRC 100373
GCCCCCGGGGCGAGCACATGCTTTCGCTTGTTCGGCGGGGCGGTCTCCTTTCGGGTCGGGTATGTACGCGATGGCCGATTTATCGGGCAGCTCTTCGATGTGGGCCTGAGTCGCCCACCTTTCGAGGGGTCAGAACGGCGGGAAGGTGTCGCGGGCGCTGCGGGCGCTGCGGCGCAGCAGGGACAGGGAGCCGGGGAGCCGCCGATCCAGCCAGGCCGGATAGTGCAGTGTGAGCAGGGGGCGGGCGCAGCGGTCACAGAGCCAGGGGTCCGGGTCGGCAAGGGGATCGGCACCGGCGCTCACCCCGCCGCCGGTCCCGGCACAGTCCGGGCAGCGCGGGCACGGCGCCGCGGTGACCTCGAGCAGGATCACATCCCGGCCCGACCGATCCGGCCTCACCCAGCGTCCCACCTGCACCGGTAGGTGGGGGTGGAGTATCGCTCCAAGACGCTTGGACTTCACCGCCAGCTTGGGAACGGTGCGGCCGACGAAGCGGCGCGACGGGGCGCCGTTCGCCGGGGCGGTGTCCTTACCCGCCCTGTCCATGTCTATCTGTTCTCTCATCCTTTCCTTCTCTTTTCTTGTTCGATTCACTCGGTCGGGTCGATACCGGCACGGCGAGCGCGGTCGCAGATGGCGGCGTATTCGTCGTCGGTGATGTCGGCGGCCAGGCCCAGCGCGCCCAGCACGTCGTCCAGGCGCACCGGCGGCGTCGGGGAGTCGGGGTGGCGGCGTAGCGCGACCAGATATCCGGCGAGGTGGTCGAGGGCCTCGTGGCGGTCGACTCGCCACAGCCAGGCGAACACCTTGCCGAATTCATCTCCCACGTGGGAGAACTCGCCCCGCCGGGCACCGGCGCGGATGGCCGTATCGGCCTGCCGGGCGAAGAATCCGGCCAGCACCATCTCGCGGATGTCGTCGGGCATATCAGCGGCCAAGCCCATCAACACCGCCTCCGGACGCCGGTGCGGCCCCACATACACCCGCCGCCTCCCTGGCTCAGATACTTCTTTGATGGCCTGCGGCAGCCTCTCGCGCAGCTCGGTCACGCTCAACACCTTCAGAAACGTCATACCTCAACCTTATCAAAAAGGTACTTTTTTAGGTACATTTTCGCGTATCTTATCGCGTACGTAGCGAGCTCGCCCCCTGATCCTTTTCCCGCCGAGGCTGTGACCTTTGGGGATCGTCGCGACCATGGCCACCGGAACGCCGGTGGCGTCACCCGTGCCCGGCGCGCCGAATCCGCTCGCGTCGGGCACGGCATCATCGATGCGCCGGCGATGGGGCGGATTGCCGGCATCGCCCGACCCCGAACATACGGGCAGACCCGCGCACGCGGGAGTCATCCCGAGACGAGGATGAGAAGAACACCGCGCCCGAGAGGGCGCTCCCGCGCATGCGGGGAGACGTCCTCGCCGAGGCGAGGACGAGAAGAAGGGCCCCGGCGAGCACCGGGGCCCTTCCCACGTCCGTCCCGGCTATCTATATGTTCTGTATGTTCTGTTCGGTGAACAGGACGGCG
>NZ_BAGE01000106.1 GCF_000308675.1 Nocardia paucivorans NBRC 100373
TGTCCCTATGGTGTTCGTCAAGCGGCTGAGGCCGCCGGGGCTCGGTAGGGCTGTTTGCTGTGGAGCATGGCGTAGAGGACGTCGCAGCGTCGCCGGGCCAGGCAGATGAGGGCGGCGTTGTGTTTCTTGCCCTCGGCGCGTTTGCGGTCGTAGTAAGCGCGGCTGACCGGGTCGTGCAGTGCGGCGAACGCTGACAGAAACAACGCCCGTTTTAGTTTGTGGTTGCCGGATCGGGCAGGGTGTTCACCGCGGATGGAACTCCCCGATCGGTGGGTGATCGGGGCGATGCCGGCGTAAGAGGCGAGGTGCCCGGCCGAGGCGAACGCGGTGCCGTCGCCGACTTCGAGCAGGATGCGGGTGCCGGTCCTGACTCCGATGCCGGGCATCGAGGTCAGGACCTCGGCAAGAGGGTGATCGGCGAACATCTCTTCGATATCGGCGGCGATCTGCTTGCGTTGCAGCAAGACCCCTTTCAACGAATCCGCCAGCTTCGGCAGCACGGTTTCCGCGGCTTTGGTGCCGGGAACGGTGACGGTTTGCGCGGGCAGTGCGGTCAAGATCTCGTCGACCAGCCGGACGCCCATGCGTGGGGCATGTTTGGTGGCGATGGCGGTGAGTTTGCGCCGACCCGCAGCCCGGATCCCTTCGGGACCGCCGCAACGCGACAGGATCTCCAGCACCGCCGGGTGGGCGACTCTCGGGCCGAGGACTCGTTCGAGGGCGGGATGAATGCCGGTGAGCAGACCGCGAATGCGGTTGCTGGTGCGGGTTGCCTCACCGGCGAGGTCGTCGTCGAACCCGGCCAGGACACCGAGTTCGGTGAGTGTTTCATCGCCGACGTCGACGCGGCGCAGCGTGTGCGGCATCGTGCGCGCGGCATCGGCGATGATGTGGGCGTCGCGGGCATCGGTCTTGGCTTGACCTGGGTAGAGGTCGGCGATGCGGCGCATCGACAACCCGGGCAGGTAGACGACGTCGTGGCCGCAGGCGCGGGCCACGGTGACCGGCAGGGCGCCGATCGTGTTGGGTTGATCGACCACGATCAACAGCCGGCCGTGGGCGGCGAGCTTGTCGAACACCGCCCGCAGCCGGGACTCATCATTGGGTAGCGCTTTGTCGAACAGTCGTTTCCCGGCCGGGTCGAGCCCGACCGCGTGATGTTCGCCTTTTCCCACGTCAACGCCGCAGAACACGGCATAAGGTTGTGTCACCTTGCTCGGTCCTCAATTGCCTGGAAACGCTCAGTCGGACGGTCGCCGGATCTGGCGTCAACGCCCGGCACCCACGTTACGAAGAGACCTACCAGCGGCCCTGTCCCCATCAGCGGTCCGTCGACGCCACCAGGACCCGGCGACACCACCCCCCGGATCATGGAAGAGACAGGGGCAAGAAGTCATACCGGGCCTGGCGACCGTGGGCCTGGTTCCGGGCCCACGAAAAAGGTAACGGG
>NZ_BAGE01000105.1 GCF_000308675.1 Nocardia paucivorans NBRC 100373
ACGACGGCAGTCACCTGCTCGTCCAGGTGATGACCGACGGCCTGGTGTGGGTCTCCGCCCAACGCGACCACCGGCAAGGCGGTGGTGAGGCAGCTTGCCGTCGCCGCCGGGCGCGCTCACCGCCTCGAGGTCGTACGGCACAACCGGCTGATTGTCGATCTGAACGTCGAACGCCACTCGGGGGTGCCCGAAGAGTCGCCCGGCCCGCCCGGACCGCCACAAGGGCACACAGACCCGGAAACCGCAGAGCGCCCCGGCCATGGGGCTATGGCCGGGGCGCTCTGTCGTTGCTCCACCCCACTACCGAATACGCCACACTCCTCATGAATGCGTGATTCACAGGAACACTATAAAACTTCATGACGTGATACCATGGGGGAAATCCCCATAGATAGGAGCGGTAGAAATGGCAGCGGAACGCAAGTACGGACCGATATCTCAAGCCGAGGAAGACCGGATCACCGCGTTTGTCGAGCGCATGTCGGGAATGTCTCCGGATAAATGGAGAATGGCGGCACTGTCCGAACTGTCCTGGATTCACAACCGGCGGAAGGCCAACGGCGAAAAATATTCGGAGCTCACGAATCGGAAGCTAATAATCGCCTACCGAAACGCCATTATCGAGAAATTCGGCGAAAGGTCGAAACTGCTGGATTACCTCCGGTACTCCGATGCTCGTATCGACGAATACCACGCACACCAGGAAGCGGCACGAGAAACACGGCACCGGAATGTGCGCCCGCTCGATGCCGATCACTACGTGACCTCGGCCATGCTGCTGCTCGGCAACTGCCTGCGGTTGCGCTGGTCCACCAACGCCGCGATTGCCGCCCTATGCGCCCTGTCCGGCCGCCGCCCCGTGGAAATCGCCCTGACAGGCAAGTTCACCCCCACACCGGGCACCCGCCACGAGGTGGTGTTCTCCGGCCAGGCCAAGACCAAGGACGACGAGCGCGCCGAGGCGCCCTACGTGATCCCGATCCTGGGCGACCGGGCGCTGTTCCTCGAGGGCATCGAGCGATTGCGTGCGGAAATCGACATGACAATGGACCCGAAGAAATTCAACTCTCGCCATGCGAAAGAAATAGGGATACAATCGAAAAGGGTATTTAAAGACCTCGACGGCAAACCGATAATGCCGTCCGACTTGCGGGAAGCATACGCGGCAGTGTCCTTTTATGAATTCGCCCCGAAACAGGTTACCGAAATCCGATACAAAGGGGATGTGCTCGGGCATAAAACACTTGATCCCACTTTGGATTACCTCGGGTTTAACGTTCAGGAATAGCAAAACAAAAACCGAGAAATACAAAATAGAATATCGAGAAATGGCGACGGAATTCCCGAA
>NZ_BAGE01000104.1 GCF_000308675.1 Nocardia paucivorans NBRC 100373
GGCTGTTCGTGGTGCGGTGGTGTATGTGCCGCGGTTGGGTCGTATCGGTTCGGATGGGTTGGAGGTCGGGGTCGCCGATGCTGCGGCGTGGGGGTTGACCTTGCGGGGTCGGGGGACGTTGGCCGGGGACAACTTCGTGGTTTGTGACTCTTCGGAGGCGGTGGCGCCGTTGGCGCCGGGTCAGGTGCGGGTGGGGGTGCGGGCGGTCGGTCTCAATTTTCGGGATGTGTTGATCGCGTTGGGTACTTATCCGGATCCGGAGGGGCGGATCGGGGGCGAAGGTGCGGGTGTGGTGTTGGAGGTGGCGTCGGATGTGAGCGAGTTCGTGCCGGGGGATCGGGTGTTCGGGTTCGTGCAGGGGGTGGGGTCGGTGTCGGTGACCGATCATCGGTTGTTGGCGCGGATGCCGGTGGGGTGGTCGTTCGCGCGGGCGGCGGCGGTGCCGATCGTGTATGCGACCGCCTATTACGGGTTGGTGGATCTGGCCCGGGCGCGGCCGGGGCAGACATTGTTGTTGCATGCGGCCACCGGTGGGGTGGGGATGGCGGCCGTTCAGGTGGCGCGGTGGTTGGGGTTGCGGGTGTTGGCGACGGCGAGTCGACCCAAGTGGCCGGTGTTGCGGGGGTTGGGGTTGGCCGAGGAGGAGATCGCCGATTCGCGCAGTCTGGAGTTCGAGCAGAAGTTCCGGGCCGTCACCGGTGGTCGTGGGGTGGATGTGGTGTTGGATTCGTTGGCCGGTGAGTTCGTCGATGCGTCGTTGCGGTTGTTGCCGCGGGGTGGTCGGTTCGTCGAGATGGGCATGTTGGATCGGCGGGATCCGGACGAGGTGGCTGCTGTTCATCCGGGGGTGGTGTATCGCAGTTTCATGTTGATGGAGGCGGGTCCGGATCGGTTGGGTCAGATCCTGGCGGCGTTGGTGGAACTTTTCGATGCCGGGGTGTTGGGTTGTTGTCCCCTCACCGTCTGGGATGTGCGGCAGGCGCCGGAAGCGTATCGGTATCTGGGTCAGGCCCGGCATGTCGGTAAGAACGTGCTCATCGTGCCGAGTCCGTTGCGTGTCGATGGCACTGTGTTGATCACTGGTGGTACCGGGGGGTTGGGTGCGGTGTTGGCTCGGCATCTGGTGACCGTGTACGGGGTGGGCAGGTTGGTGTTGGTGAGTCGGCGTGGTCTGGATGCGCCGGGTGCGTCCGAGTTGGTCGCCGAGTTGACCGGGCTGGGTGCGTGGGTGGATGTGGTGGCCTGTGATGTGGCGGATCGGGCGGCGGTGGATGCGGTGGTGGCGTCGATACCGACGGAGTATCCGTTGACCGGTGTCTTCCACGTCGCGGGTGTGCTGGACGACG
>NZ_BAGE01000103.1 GCF_000308675.1 Nocardia paucivorans NBRC 100373
GTGGGGTTCACCCCGGGTAGTGGACACCGAGTTAGCAGGATCGTTGATCCTGCGGAAGGATGTCTGTGTGTCTCGGAAACGTCGGTCGTTCACGGCCGAGTACAAGGTCGAGGCTGCTCATCGGGTGATCGATTCCGGTCGCACGGTCGCCGAGGTCTCGAGAGAACTCGGCGTGCACGAGAGCCTGCTGGGCCGCTGGGTTGCCGATGAACGCCGCCGCATCGAAGCAGCCGCGGTCCATCGGGAGCAGCCCTTGTCCGGTGCCGAGCGGGCAGAGTTGCTGCGTTTGCGCAAGCAGGTCGCCGAGCAGGACAAAGATATCGCGTTCCTGAAAAAAGCCTCGGCGTACTTTGCCGCGATGCAGCAGAACCGGCCCGGTTCGAGCTGATGGCAGAGTGCGCCGCCCCGAATGCGTTCACCGGCGGTGCTGGCGAGGACGTCGCGCGGATGGCGCGACTGCTGAAGGTATCCAGGTCCGGCTACTACGAGTATCGGAAACGCGCCCGGTCGACGTCGTTGACGCCGCGGGCGCAGCGGTATGCGGATCTGGCGGTCAAGATCATGGTGCATCACCGCGAATCGGACGGCACCTACGGCGCCCCGCGGATCACCGCCGATCTGCGTGAGGCCGGTGAAAAGGTCAGCGAGAAGACCGTCGCCAAGATCATGGCTTCAATGGGGATCGAGGGGATCAGCCCACGGACGTTCAAGGTCGCGACCACGGTGGTCGATGCGGGTGCGTCGTTTCCGCCGGATCTGGTCGGTCGCCGGTTCGACCAAGGTCGCCTCGACGCCGTGTGGACCAGCGACATCACCTACCTGACCTGCGGAGAAGCTGATATGTATTTGTGCGCGATCAAAGACGAGCACTCCAAACGGGTGCTGGGCTGGTCGGTGGCCGACCATATGCGCACCGAACTGGTGACCGACACCCTCGACAAGGCGGTCGCGACACGCGGCGGTCACGGCCGCGGAACTGTTCTACACGCGGACCGCGGCAGTCAATACACTGCTTCGGCCATGGCCGCGGCCTGCCGTCGGCATGGCCTGCACCGGTCGATGGGCGCTACCGGCATCTGCTGGGACAACGCCGGCGCGGAATCGCTGTGGTCGACGTTCAAACATGAACACTACTACCGGCATACCTACGTGACGAAAACCGAACTTGTTGCCGCGGTTGACAAATGGATGCACTGGTACAACACTCGGCGCCGTCACTCCACGATCGGGATGATCAGCCCGATCGCTTATGAACAATCACTGTCGGCAGCTGCTACAGCTGCTTGAGCCCCTGTCCACCATTCGGGGTGAACCTCAG
>NZ_BAGE01000102.1 GCF_000308675.1 Nocardia paucivorans NBRC 100373
AACGAAAGGTAATTCACCATGCCCGAGACGATTCAGCGATTCCCCGCCGACCGACCGCGCCGTACGGTCATGGTCCGGCGTGCGCCGATGGTGTTCGCCGCATTGCCGCCGATCGAGGCCGCCCCGCCCCTGGTCGAGTTCGACCCCGCCGCCGAGGACGGGGCCGCGTTCGGGTTCTGGACGCAATGCGACGGCTGCGACCATCCATTCGGCGCGACGGACGGTGCGCTGGCGCTGGCCGAGTCTCCGGCCGCCGCCATCGATTACGCGATAGCCGAATGCGGCGGGCACGTCGACCCCACGGACGGCGAGCTGATATGCGGGCCATGCTGGACCGACTACCGCGCCGCGCTCGCCGGGTGAGACAGCGGGAACCGGCCGGGACCTGGCCGGCCGGTTCCTGGCCGGCCGGTTCCGTCTCGGGGGTCGCATGCGCAGATGCGGTGGGGTCCGGAGGTGGCCGTCGCCGCGCCGCGGGCCGAGGGAGCGGCCGAGACGCCGATCCGCCACCGCCCCGGCTCATGTGGGGCAGGGGCAGGCGAAGGGCCGGGCGATTCGCCCGGCCCTTTGTTTTCGGCGCTCTTCGGGTCGACGTGCGCAAGGTTTAGCGGCTTCGGCCCTGCGGCTCCTGCCGTCGATGCTCCGGCCTCTGTCGGCGGCGTCGGTCCCGCTCCGATTTCGAGCGGTCGAGGGCCTTGAGGGCCTCGCGGAGGATATCCGAGCGCAGGCGGCTCAATTCTTCAGGATCTCCGCGCAGTCGCCGCTTCTCGCGAGCGTGCAATTCCTGGGCGGCGGCGTTGGCGACGCGATCGTAATGGTCGGCTTTGTCTCGGTGTGTCGGGTTGGGTGTGGCCGGTCGGGCGGCGGGCGGCGTATTCCTCCATCGCTCGGCTTCTTTTTCGTCGCGGTCGCGTTCGCGTTCGGCCGCTTGTGCGTACATCCGCCTGATCATGGCCAGTTCGTCTCTTGTCGCCGGTCGGGGGGTGACCATCTCGCCGTCGATCTCGACCGGTCCGCGGTCGAACGCTCGCCGGATCGTCCCGTCCGGGAGGTCGATCACCAGAATTTCCATCGCGGTCTCCGTCTTCCGTCTCCGTCTCTGTCTGTCCCACACCTCGTGTGTAGCATTGATGCTACACTATTCTGTAGTATTGATGCTACAGATGAGGAGGGTTTCGATGATCGACCCCGCCGTGGTCTTCGCCGCCGTGTTCGG
>NZ_BAGE01000101.1 GCF_000308675.1 Nocardia paucivorans NBRC 100373
TTCCCGCGACCGGTCGGTGAGCTCGCGCAGTTGTTGTTTGGTCTCGTAAAGCTCTTTCGCGGTTTTCTTCAGATACCGGCGTAGCTCGTCGTTGTCGGCCATCGGGGTGGGGCTCCTGATCTTGCTGGTTCGGCTGAGGTGATCGGGGTGATTCAGCCGAGGTTGTCGATGAAGTCGAACAATTCGCGGTCGTCCGCGTCGTCGAGGTTGTCGACGGTGTCGTCCGGGTCGATTCCGCCGACGTCCTTGCCTTCGAGTTCGCGGACGAGCGCGGTCAATCTGCTTGCCAGTTCCGCACGGTCCTCGGGGGACAGCGCGGCCGCTGTGCACTCGCGCGCCAGCGATTCGATCTCGGCCCCGAGGCGCTGTGCCGGGTCGTCGACCGGGGCTATCTCCCGGCGGATGAACCCGGCCAACGCTTCCGGGGTGGGGTAGTCGAACATCGCGGTGGTGGGCAGTTGCAGACCGATCGCGGTGCGTAGTCGGTTGCGGAATTCCATGACACCGAGCGAGTCGAATCCGATATCGCTGAACGGTTTATCCGGGGCGGTGGCGTCCGCACTGGTGTGTCCCAGTACGGCCGCGGCCTGGGTGCGGATCACGTCGAGAATGAGCCGTTCCTGTTCCGCGGTGGAAAGGCCCGCCAGTTGCGCCGCCGGATTCGGCGGTTCGCTCGGCGCCTCGGCCGCCCGGCGACGTGTCGGACGGACCAGACCGCGCATGACCGCACGCACGTGGTTCGGGTCCGCTTCTCCCAGTGCGGCGCGGTCGATCCGCACCGCCGCGAATACCGCCCGGCCGCCCGCCATCGCGGCGTCGAACATCCGCATACCGTCCGTATCTCCCAACGGCAGCAGACCTTCCCGCCGCAGACGAACCAGATCGGCCTCGCCCAAACCGCTCGTCATACCGCTGCTCTGCTGCCATGGCCCCCACACCACCGAGGTCGCTGGCAGTCCGCGGGTGTGGCGGTGGTGGGCCAGGGCGTCGAGGAACGTATTGGCGGCGGCGTAGTTCGCCTGACCGGGGTTGCCGATCACCCCCGCGATCGAGGAGTAGAGCACGAATGCCGACAGGTCCAGGTGTTCGGTGGCCGCGTGCAGATTCCATGCGGCATCCACCTTCGGTCGCAGCACCTCGGTCAATCGTTCCGGGGTCAGGGTGGCGAACAGA
>NZ_BAGE01000100.1 GCF_000308675.1 Nocardia paucivorans NBRC 100373
CGACAGTTCGAACATTGACCGAGGCACAGGTGGATCGGGTCCTGGCGCCGAAGGTCGATGCGGCATGGAATCTGCACGAGGCGACACGGGGGATGGATTTGTCGGCCTTCGTGATGTTCTCGTCGGCCGCGGGGGTATTGGGAACGGCCGGTCAGGCCAACTACGCAGCGGCCAACGGTTTCCTGGACGCATTGGCCGCCCGGCGGCGTGCCGAGGGGCTGCCCGCGGTGTCGCCGGCATGGGGCCCGTGGGAGCGGACGGAAACAGGGTCGGGCGGTATGACGGACACCCTCGACGATAGGGGGGTGTCCCGGCTGGCCCGGTTGGGGTTGCGTCCCCTATCACAGTCGGAGGGCCTCCGGCTGTTCGACACCGTTGCGGGTCTCGAGTTGACCCCCGTGGGCGCCGCGACGCCGGTACCGATGTGCTTCGACCGAAGTGCCCTACGCCAGGGAACCGATACCGCCGGCGTCCCCGCGCCACTACTCGGGTTCATGCGGCGTTCCGCGCAGAAAGTCGCACCCGACAGGCGATCGCGCGTCTTCGAATTGGCCCACATTCCCGAGGAAAGACGAGAACAGGCTGTGCTCGATCTCGTTCTCGACCAGGCTGCCGCCGTTCTGGGCTACTCGTCGAGCAAGGATATTCGGCCGGACAAAGGATTCGACGAGATCGGTTTGGATTCGTTGGGCAGTGTGGAGTTGCGGAACCGACTGTCGAGGACGACCGGCCTCGAATTACCACCGACGCTCGTGTTCAACTATCCGACCCTGTCCGAGTTGGCCCGATATCTCTACGACCATCTGACCCCCGAGAACACCGCCGAACCACCCGACGCCACGTCCGTGTCCGGATCCACTTCCGACGATCTGGCGCATTTGGAAGCGATGGTCGAACGCATTCTTGCCACTGCCGGCGACGACGAGGCAACCGTTACCGCACTGCGCGATATCGGTGACCGTCTGCGGGCCCATTCCGATGCCCACCGGCAGGGCGATGACGATACGGATTTCACGGCATATTCCGGCAGCGAGCTGTTGGATCTGATCGATGAGGAGTTTGGTCGGGCATGAGCATGGAAGAACGGCTTACCCGCTCGCTACAGAAACTCGCCGGAGACCTGCGCACGGCCAACCGTCATATTCGAGAGTTGGAGGACCGGTCGCGGGGA
>NZ_BAGE01000099.1 GCF_000308675.1 Nocardia paucivorans NBRC 100373
CCACACTGGCAGTGTGGGGGTCAGGGGTTCGAGTCCCCTTAGCTCCACCAGGTTTTATAGGTTTTTCGCATGGCGAAATAACCCATTTTGACGACACTTTTTGACGACAACGCGTTATTCCGTATATTCGGCAGATTCGTTGTGCGAGCCTCCGGACAGCGGTTTCAGGGTGTCGAGGGCGTCGCGTTGCACCGGCTGGATCACCTCCATGTATGTGTTTGTTGTCACGCTGATGGAGCTGTGCCGGAGGATGCGTTGCACTGTCGCGGCATCGACACCGGTTGAGAACAACAGGGTCGCGCAGGAGTGCCGCAGATCGTGCACCCGTAGTTGTGGGACGTCGGCTCGCTCGCACAAGCGGGCGAACATGCGGTTGACGTTGCGGGGTTCGATCGGGCTGCCGAGTACGGTGGTGAACACCAGTCCGGAGTCGATCCAGTCGTTGCAGGCCTCGAATCGCTGTTCTGCCTGTTTGCGGCGGTGATCGTGCAGGATCGTGATCAACGGCGCGGGTGGCGGCAGGGTGGTGTTCGAGCCGTCGGTCTTGACCGGGGTGAGTTGCAGGCTTCCGTCGATGCGGTGTAAGGCCTGCCGGATGGTGATCCGGCCTGCTGCCAGGTCCACGTCGTCCCAGGCCAGGCCGAGGGCTTCGCCGCGCCGCAGGCCTAGGGCCAGGGCCACCGCCCACAGGGCATGCAGCCTGTGGTGCTGGGCGGTGGCGAGGAAGCGTCGGGCCTCGGCCAAGGTGAAGCGGCGGACCTTGGAGTTGTCGCTGCCGGCGATGTGGACCGAGCGGGCGACGTTGCGGCTGAGCAGTTCGTCATCGACCGCGTCCTGTAGTGCGGCGCGCAGGACTCGCAGCACATGCCGGATCGAACTGATCGAGAGCGCGTCGCCGCAGCATTGCGGGGGCTGTTTGGCGCAGCAGCGGGGCTTGCGCCGGGCGGCGTCTT
>NZ_BAGE01000098.1 GCF_000308675.1 Nocardia paucivorans NBRC 100373
AACGCCTCCCACGACACCTCCAACAACTGCCGCTGCTGCGGATCCATCGCCGCCGCCTCACGCGGACCCACCCCGAAAAACCCCGCATCGAAACCACCCGGATCATCCAAAAACCCCGCACGCCGCGCATACACCGTCCCCGGCCTATCCGGATCCGAATCGAACAACCGCTCCAGATCCCACCCCCGATCCACCGGATACCCACCGGTCGCATCCACACCCGAAACAAGCAGATCCCACAAATCCTCCGGCGACCCCACCCCACCGGGAAACCGACACCCCATCCCCACAATCGCAATCGGCTCATCAACCCCCACCCGACGCCCCACTCTCCCGAACCGCCCACCCCGCCTCGACCCCACCGACTCCGGCTCCACCCGAGCCAACACCAACGCCGCCACCGCCGCCGGAGTCGGATGATCGAACACCAACGTCGACGGCAGCGTCACACCCGTGGCCTTGCCCAACCGATTACGGAACTCCACCGCACCCAACGAATCGAAACCGATCTCGTCGAACCGCTGATCGGGACGGATGTCGTTACCGGAATCATGGCCGAGCACAGCGGCCACCTGCTCACGCACCACCTCCAGCACGACATCACCACGCTGCGCCTGCGGCACCTGCGCCAACCGAGCACCCAGGGCCCCCGTCGCAACACCCACCGAAGACTTCGCAGCCCGTATCGGAGATGCCGAATGCCGCACGAACCCGTGCAGCACCGCGGGAACCTCCTCGGGGTCGGCCCCACGACGCAACACACCCGCATCGAACCGAATCGGAACCACCACCGACTCCGAACCGGCCACCGCGGCATCGAACAACCGCACACCCTCGGCATCCCCGAGCCGGCCCAACCCCAACCGCTCCCACCGAGCAACAGCAGCCCGATCCAAAGCGCCGGTCATCCCACTGCCC
>NZ_BAGE01000097.1 GCF_000308675.1 Nocardia paucivorans NBRC 100373
GACCCATCTCCACAGGAGTCCCGAATCCATCAACGCGTTGCAGCACCGCGTGGTCCGGAAAGTGATCCGGAAACTGCTCGAGGCCGCTGTCGACGACGGAACCGGTGAATCCGTGGTTGGTAACCATCCCGATGACGGTCGGTCGGCGCAAGCCGCCGAGCGCCCCGGTTCTGCTGTGCGGCGTGGTGCCGATGTCGGGGCGGGTAGGTCGGTTCCGGAGGGGCAGCCGATGGTATCGCCTGTGCCACTGCCCTCGGCCCCCGTCCCGCAGGATGGGTTCGGGCGGCTCGCGTCGCCCGATGACCAGGTCCCGGAGGCGCGCGATTCCTATCGGCGTCCCGGTGTCGATCTTCCCGACCATGCGCCCGACGCCGGGTTGGACTGTTTGGTGCAAGCAGCCCGGGACATGTGGCAGGCGTCGGGGCAGGAACCGCCAGTGGATCTGTCGGCGTCCGGTCCGGGTGGGGTGTTACTGCGGGATGCCGTTGCGGTGACCGGGGCGAGGTGGGATCCGGCCGTCACTTCGTTCGATGGGGCCGGTGCATTGGTCGCCGCCACCGGACGGCCCATGGTTGTCGTGCTGGTGTATGAGGGGCGCGACGGCCGGCCGCCGCAGTGGGGGCATGCGGTGAGCATCAAACGAGCGGCCGATGGTGTTGTGCGGGTATTCGAATTCGGGGTGGATACGCCGTTGGGTGAATGGTCGCCGCCCACCGAGGTCGGGGTGGTGCTGGCGTTGCGGGCGGAGAAAGATGACGCGGACGCGGTTGTGGCGGAACTTCCCGAGCATGCTCGGGATTTCGCGGATGTTCTGGTGGGAGCTCGTATCGACCGGGACGAACACCCGGATGGCACGCCGGTCGTCGACTACGACCCGAATGTT
>NZ_BAGE01000096.1 GCF_000308675.1 Nocardia paucivorans NBRC 100373
CTATCGTCGTCACGACCGGGGTCCGGGCATGTATGCGATGCCCGGACCCCGGTCCTTCGGTCGAGATCTCACCCGTGCTCGTCGCCCTGGATCAGCACCCCTGCGCGTCGGCGTGGTCGAGCGCTTCGGCCGGTGTGGCCTTCGGCGCGGGGACCGGCAGGTCGGGGAATCCGCCGGGCAGGCGCAGGGGCCGACCCTCGGCGAGTGCCTGACGCCACCGGTACAGGTCTTCGCCTGCCGCCTCGTCCTCGCGGGCCCACATGTGGGTCAGATGACGAGCCGCACGGTCGGCCGCGGCGGGGTCGACGCGCATCAGGACACCGAGCAGATATGCCAACCCGTAGGTGCGGGTGAGCTCGAAGAGGGGGACTTTCTCCTCGAGCTGCTGGTCGAGAACCTCGACCAGCAGCGATCGCGCCGGGTCGGCCACCCGGCCGACCCATTCCGGCCACGGCCTTTCGCGACCCGCGCCCTCCCACAGCCGGCGATGCAGATCCTTGATCCGATCGCGCAGATCACGGGTGATCGGGAGGGCGAGGTGCGCCCAGTCGATCGGCAGGGCCTCCAGCGCGGCGGCGAAGCGATCCATGGGGATATAGGGATCGCTGGTGACGGCGATTCCGGTCGGGATATGGGTCAGGACCCGACCGTCGGTGGCCAGGCCCACAGTGCCGTCGCTACGGCGGGCCACCGCGGGAGTGACGGCGAAATGGGGGCTGACCTGGTCGCCGGTGACGGTGACCGTGGAGCGGTCGCTCATGGTCACGGTGAGAGAGACGAGAGACATTGCGAATAAAATCCTTTCGGTAGAGGTGAGATGAGGTGGCCGGCGGGGTCCGGTGCCCGCGGCGGTCATTCCGCGGCGGCGGTCAC
>NZ_BAGE01000095.1 GCF_000308675.1 Nocardia paucivorans NBRC 100373
GGGCGCACGGTGTGGTGGTCGTACCGGGTGTGTTGTTGCTCGAATTCCTTCTCGCCGCGGGCGGCCGAATCGGCTGCGAGGCGGTGGAGGAAGTCATGCTGCACGCGCCGATCACACCCGGTGACGACGAGATCGAACTCCAGGTGCTGGTGCAGGCGGCCGACGAATCCGGACGCCGCCAGTTCGAGTGTTTTTATCGGCAGTCACCCGACGCCGGAGCAGAGTGGGTGCGCAATGCGACCGGTGTGCTCGCGGCACGGCCGGAACACGATACGGCATTGCTGTCGCGGCTCCGGGACGAAGAATGGCCGCCGATCGATGCCGAGCTCGTGGACAGCTCGACCTTGCCGGAACAGATCACCGAGGACACCGGGCTCGAATACGGTCCGGCCTTCATCGGTGTGCAGGCGGTGTGGGAACGCGGCGATGCGGTGTTCTCGGAGGTTGCGTTGGATACCGCCGCGGCACCGGACCCGGGACGTTACGAGGTGCATCCGGCCTTGATGGAGCTGGTGGTGCACGCGGGTCTGTCCCGGTTGTTTTTCCGTCATGTGAACCCACAGGCGAATACCGGTTGGTTGTTGTTCCGGTGGGGTGGGGCGCGGTTCCACCGGCCGATGGACGATGGGCGGCGACCGGCGGGGGTGACCTCGTTGCGGGTTGTCGCGGTCCGGACCGGGGCGGAGAGTGTGGCGGTGGCGGCCGTCGATGGGGGTGGTCGTCCGGTTTTGTCGGTTGATGCGGTGGTGATGCGTCGGTATGACGTGGAGGAGTTCCGGCGTGGTTTGTCGGTGGAGGGGGCCGGTCTGTATCGGGTGGGGTGGGAGCCTGTTGCGGCGGTATCGGATGATCGGCACGTACCTGTCCT
>NZ_BAGE01000094.1 GCF_000308675.1 Nocardia paucivorans NBRC 100373
CCCGCTACCGCACGATCGTCGATGTCGGCGGCGGACGCGGGGCCCTGTTGTGTGCGATTCTGCGTCGCGCCCCGATGTGTAGCGGTATTCTGTTCGATCTGCCCGAGGTCGTTGCCGATGCGCCGGCCCGGTTGGCGGAGGCCGGGGTGGCCGACCGGTGCACGGTGGTTGCAGGGTCGTTCTTCGAGGCGGTGCCCGAAGGCGCGGATGCCTACCTGCTCAAACATGTGGTGCACGATTGGCCTGCCGAGCAGGCCGGGCAGATCCTGCGGACGCTTCGCGCGGCGATGCCGCCGGATGCGCGGTTGCTGCTGATCGAACTCGTACTCCCCGAGCGTGACGGCTCGCATCCCGGTAATTACATCGATCTCGAGATGCTGGTCAATACCGGGGGCCGAGAGCGCACCGAAGCCGAGTACCGTGCTCTGCTCGCCGATGCCGGCTTCACTCTGCTCGCGTGTACCCCGACGTTGTCGCCGGAGAACATTCTCGAGGCCGTTCCGGCGCGGTGAGAACGAGGTCTTCCCGGGCACGGGTGGGTCTTGTTGCCGCGGGGTCAGACCGGGGTGGCGAGGGCGAAAGGGAGGACCGCGGAGGCGCCTGCGCGGCGTAGGGCTTGAGCGGCGACGGTGAAGGACCAGCCGGTGTCGGTGACGGTATCGACGAGCAGTATCGGGCCGGTACCGGCGGGGAGTTCGGGTAGTTGCCAGGAATCGTGAAGGGCGGCGACGCGGTGGGCGGAGTTGGCCGCGGAGACCGGGGGCAGGTCGGGGCGGCGTCGCAGGGTCCCCAGATTGTGCAGGCGCCCGAGTGCGGCCAGGCGCTCGGCCAGGGTTGTGAGCAGTATCGGGTGGGTGGTGGGG
>NZ_BAGE01000093.1 GCF_000308675.1 Nocardia paucivorans NBRC 100373
AGGGCGGCGTCCGTTCCCGCCGGGGCGGCTTCCCACTGGACCCGGTACAGGTTCGCCTCGTCGCGGACGAGACCGCTGCGAAACTCCTTGACGTCGTAGGACCTCATCACCACCGCGTCGACGGAGATGATCGGGGTGCCCTCCGGGTCGACGGTCGCGACCGATATGGTCTGTGCGCCGGTCGCGACCGCCACCACTCGCAGCGAGGTCACCTCCGCGGGCCACCGGCCGCCGTCCGCGCCGGATTTGTGGAACCGCGCCCCACCCCACCGGAACAGCAGCTGACCGGTGTTCGGGTCGGCGTCGTCGCCGCACAGCAGGCGGGCGAAGCCGGCGTGCATCACCAGATCCAGCAGGGCCGGATGGAGTTCGTGCCGTCCCGGTTCCGGTGCGGCATCGGTATCCAGGACGAGTTCCGAGAAGACCGTATCGCCGCGTTGCCACGCCCCCCGCACACCGATGAAGGCGGGGCCGTATTCGAGGCCGGTGTCCTTGGCGATCCGCTCGGGCAACCGTGCGCTGTCCAGGACTTCGGCATCGGCGGGTGGCCATTCCCGTTCCCGCAGCAGCGACAGCAATGCGGAGTCGTCGTCGGCGCGGGCGGCCAGCGCGCCGGTCGCATGGTGCGCCCATTCGGTGTCGCCGGACCTGCGGAAATAGAATTCGAACGGTCGCCGTCCGGATTCGTCGGCCGCCTGCACCAGCACCTGGAGTTCGATCTCGTCGTCCTCACGAGGCAGGATCGGCGTCTGCAGGGTGAGTTCCTCCACCACCTCGCAGCCGATTCGTTCTCCGGCGACCAGCAGGAATTCGATCATGGTGGCGCTGGGGACGACCACCACCCCGTAGGTCA
>NZ_BAGE01000092.1 GCF_000308675.1 Nocardia paucivorans NBRC 100373
TTGCTGGCGCCGTCCTGGTTGACCGCGCTACCCCGGATCACCGCCAACACCCGATGACCGTTACGCCGGGCATCCGACAACCGCTCCAACACCAGCATCCCCAACCCCTCGGAGAAACCGGTCCCATCCGCGGCCGCCGCAAACGCCTTACACCGCCCATCCGGTGACAAGGCCCGCTGCCGCGCGAACGCGATCAACAACGACGGATCCGACATCACCGTCACACCACCGGCCAACGCCAGGCCGGCCTCCCCCTGCCGCAACGCCTGACACGCCAGATGCAACGCCACCAGCGACGACGAACACGCCGTATCGACGGAAACGGCCGGCCCCTGGAATCCGAGGGTGTAAGCGATCCGCCCGGACAACACACTATTGGACACACCCAAATAGGCATGCCCCTCGGTCTCGGCGGAAACGGCAGGCGAACCCACCCGCGGCCCATAATGCTGATGAATCACCCCCGCGAAAACCCCCACCTCGCTCCCACGCAGCGACATCGGATCGATCCCGGCGTCCTCCAACGCCTCCCAGGAGGCCTCCAACATCAACCGCTGCTGCGGATCCATCGCCGCCGCCTCACGCGGACCGATCCCGAAAAACCCCGCATCGAAATCACCGATACCGTCGAGAAACCCACCCTCCCGGGCATAAACGGTATTCGGCACACCCGGATCCGGATCGAACAACCGCTCCAGATCCCACCCCCGATCCGACGGATACTCCCCCACCGCATCCACACCATCGGCGACCACCCGCCACAAATCCTCCGCAGACCGCACACCACCCGGATAACGGCAGGCCATCCCGACAATCGCAATCGG
>NZ_BAGE01000091.1 GCF_000308675.1 Nocardia paucivorans NBRC 100373
ACAGCAGCGGGTTCGCCATGGGGGGAGTCCTCGCCGGTGAACGTCAGCGATTCCTTGACGAACGTCACCTCCACGCTCTTGCGGGTCGGGATACGGACGAGGCGACGCAGGTCGGCGAGGTTGCGGGCCAGGCGGTTCATGGAGTGCACGATCGCCTCGTCGCCCTCGCGGACGAAAGCGAGCAACTCGTCGAGCTTCGGTCGGGTGGTGTCCTTGCCGGAGGCGGTGTCGACGAAGGTCTTTTCCACGTCGATGCCGTCGAGGTGGCGGGCGGTGTTTTGGTCGAGTGCGCTCATCCGGATGTAGCCGACCCGCATCTTCGAAATCCCTTCCCGCCGGCGGACTGTCGATCTGGACTCGGGGAGTCCGATGGCAAGGGTCGAATAATTCGAAACTGGACTCTGTTTCGACGCTTTTCGTCTCGGAGACCGCTGTCTATTTGGGGTGTGCTCAATCCGGGCGCCTCGCATGAGGCGAGGGGAAGCGCCGAGCGGCGGTTCAGTGAGAAGTCTGCCGCCTTCGCGCAGCCGCGAGATTGTCACGGACTACAGCGGTATCAGGGTGGTCGGGGCCCAGGATCTGCTCGGCGGCGGTGAGGGTTCGTTCGTAGAGTTCGATCGCTTCGGTGAGCCGACCCGCCGAGTCGTAGGCGCCGGCGAGGTTGTTGCGGGAGGTCAGGGTGTCGGGGTGTTCGTCGCCGAGGATGCGTTCCCGGTGGGTGAGGTTTTGTTCGTAGAGTTCGATCGCTTCGGTGAGCCGGCCGGCCGAGTGATAGGCGGCGGCGAGGTTGTTGCGGGAGGTCAGGGTGTCGGGGTGTTCGTC
>NZ_BAGE01000090.1 GCF_000308675.1 Nocardia paucivorans NBRC 100373
GCAGCGGGTTCGCCATGGGGGGAGTCCTCGCCGGTGAACGTCAGCGATTCCTTGACGAACGTCACCTCCACGCTCTTGCGGGTCGGGATACGGACGAGGCGACGCAGGTCGGCGAGGTTGCGGGCCAGGCGGTTCATGGAGTGCACGATCGCCTCGTCGCCCTCGCGGACGAAAGCGAGCAACTCGTCGAGCTTCGGTCGGGTGGTGTCCTTGCCGGAGGCGGTGTCGACGAAGGTCTTTTCCACGTCGATGCCGTCGCGTTGGCGGGCGGTGTTTTGGTCGAGTGCGCTCATCCGGATGTAGCCGACCCGCATCTTCGAAATCCCTTCCCGCCGGCGGACTGTCGATCTGGACTCGGGGAGTCCGATGGCAAGGGTCGAATAATTCGAAACTGGACTCTGTTTCGACGCTTTTCGTCTCGGAGACCGCTGTCTATTTGGGGTGTGCTCAATCCGGGCGCCTCGCATGAGGTGAGGGGAAGCGCCGAGCGGCGGTTCAGTGAGAAGTCTGCCGCCTTCGCGCAGCCGCGAGATTGTCACGGACTACAGCGGTATCAGGGTGGTCGGGGCCCAGGATCTGCTCGGCGGCGGTGAGGGTTCGTTCGTAGAGTTCGATCGCTTCGGTGAGCCGGCCGGCCGAGTGATAGGCGGTGGCGAGGTTGTTGCGGGAGGTCAGGGTGTCGGGGTGTTCGTT
>NZ_BAGE01000089.1 GCF_000308675.1 Nocardia paucivorans NBRC 100373
TGGACGCTCGAGCTGGCGGTCGACGCGAGGCAGGCCGGCGTCGGACTCGCCGTCTCCGCGGTCACCCACTACGTCGCCGACCGCCGCGCGCCTCTGGCGGCCGTGGCCCGGTGGATCGGCAAGGCCGACTACTGGCGTCTGGGCTCCGGCACCCTCGCCTCCGGAGCCGCCTACCTGGATCAGTCCTGGCATTGGATGTGGCTCGGCGTCGCCGCGCTCGTCACCGCCGCCTGAATCCACCCGACACAGAAAGCAGGTCGACACATGCTCGACAAACCGACCCTGATCCCTCACCGACCCGGGCATCGCATCGTCGATGCCGCAGGACCCTGGGCGCTGTGGGCCCCCGGCGGATTGCAGACCTACACCCTGTCCTGGCGGAAAATCACCTGGGTGGCCGGATTCGCCACCGCCGCCCGCGCCGACACCGCCCTTCGCGCGATCGAGGCCGTGCAGGCGGATTCGCCGGACCTGCGCGACCGGCGATTCCTGCGCGCCGCCTTGGAGGACGTGGCCAAACTGCAGAAAACCCTCGCCGCGCTTGGTGACGAGCTCCTCAAGGCGTCCCGCGTCGAGGTCGACGGAAAACCGCTCCTGAGCTGGGGAGAGATCGCCCTCGCCCTCGAAGTCGACTACCGCTCCACGCCTCAGCGTCGATACGAGCGCCTACAGCGCGGCGAGCAGGCCCCGTA
>NZ_BAGE01000088.1 GCF_000308675.1 Nocardia paucivorans NBRC 100373
GGGGTACCGCTGTGGCGGGGGTGGATCAGTGGCCGGAGGGTTGGCGTCCACCGGTGGGGCTCATGCTTACTCCGGAGGAGTTCGTTCGGAAGATCACCGGAGCATCCACTCCGGAGTCTCTCGTGCGGCTTGTGGAGCGAAACGACTGGCAGACCGTTCTCGTTACGATGCTTCATCGGGCGCTTCTCGACGGTGCGTTCGAAGTGAACGATAGATTGCCTTTGCCCCGAGAAAACGCCGAATACCTCGGTATATCGATGAACACTGTTTTACGAGCGTATCGGGAGCTGATCGAGGCGGGTTATCTGGTCGTCGGCAGTCGTGTCACCGCTGTGGCGAGTGAGGATCAGTGGCCGGAGGGTTGGCGTCCACCGGTGGGGCTCATGCTTACTCCGGAGGAGTTCGTTCGGAAGATCACCGGAGCATCCACTCCGGAGTCTTTCGTGCGGCTTGTGGAGCGAAATGACTGGCAGACCGTTCTCGTTACGATGCTTCATCGGGCGCTTCTCGACGGTGCGTTCGAGGCGGGCGACCGGCTCCCGCTGTCTTCGGAACTCGGCGAATATCTCGGAGTGTCGAAAGACACTGTCGTATTGGCATATCGGGCGTTGTCCGAGGCGGGTTATCTGGTCACCGTCTCTGGTT
>NZ_BAGE01000087.1 GCF_000308675.1 Nocardia paucivorans NBRC 100373
TGGATACGACGCCCCCGACCCCAACTTTCGACCAGGTCGGAGCCGTACTCCTCCCCACCGACCACCAGATGGGTCAAATCCGGCAACGGCCACCGCCGCGGATCCACGGTGGACAGCACCGACGGGGTGACCAATGCATGCGTGACACGCTCCCGATCCAGCAACCGACCGAGCTCGTCACCACCCAATACCGCGCCGGGCGTGATGACCATGGTCGCGCCTGCGCACACCGCCAGCAACAGCTCCAGAACCGCCACATCGAAACTCGGCGACGCCGAATGCGCGACCCGTGAAGAAGGCCCGAGCTCCAGTACCTCCCGGTGCACGGCGGCGCAGTTGCTCAGACCTCGATGGGTGACCGCTACCCCCTTGGGCACACCCGTCGACCCGGAGGTGTAGATCACATACGCGATATCGTCGACACGCAATGGCCGCACTCGATCGACATCGGTGATCGGCCGGTCATCGGATTCCTCCGGTTCGTCGGCCGTGAGAAGGTCGTCGAGCACCAACCAGTCGACGACGTGGGGTAGCCGTGCGTGCACGGAGGAAACAGTGAGACCGATTGTCGCTTTCGAATCGGTCACCATATGGATGATGCGCTCATCGGGA
>NZ_BAGE01000086.1 GCF_000308675.1 Nocardia paucivorans NBRC 100373
TAGACATGGCGACGATCGCTCCAGCGGGCAACCAATTCGGTGCCGTACTCCTCCCCACCGACCACCAGATGGGTCAAATCCGGCAACGGCCACCGCCGCGGATCCATGGTGGACAGCACCGACGGGGTGAGCAGCGCATGGCTGACGTGTTCCCGATCGAACAGCTCACCGAGCTCGTCTCCACCGAGCACATCGTCGGGTGTGATGACCATGGTCGCGCCCGCACACACCGCCAGCAACAGCTCCAGAACCGCCACATCGAAACTCGGCGACGCCGAATGCGCAATACGGGACGAGGGGCGGATGCCCATGGTGTCCCGATGTACGGCGGCGCAGTTGCTCAGACCTCGATGGGTGACCGCTACCCCCTTGGGCACACCCGTCGACCCGGAGGTGTAGATCACATACGCGATATCGTCGACACGCAATGGCCGCACTCGATCGACATCGGTGATCGGCCGGTCATCGGGCTCGTGGAGCTCGTCGAGTGTCATCCAGTCGACGGTGTCGGGTAGTTGCGCACGGACGGAGGCGGTGGTGAGGCCGAGGGCGGCACCGGCGTCGGCAATGATGTGGACGATGCGTTGGGCCGGG
>NZ_BAGE01000085.1 GCF_000308675.1 Nocardia paucivorans NBRC 100373
CAGTGTGGTGCGTAGGGCGGTGGCGATGCGCATGGATGTCTCCCCGTGGGCCGTGGTGCGGGATTTCCCCCGCTATGACTATATGACGCACCGGGGTCGGCTTCGGTTCCATCCTGTTGCCTGGTCATCGAACAGGTGCCGTGAACGAGTGCGTGGGATGGGGAGGAGGAGTGCTTTGCGCTGGTTGTTCGGTATTTTGAGGTGCTGATGAGGAAAGTTCTACTGCGTAGTCCGCAGGTGGGTGAAGGGCGGTGTCAGCGTAGGCCTTCTCCGGAGCGCGGGGCCTCGGCGGAGGACCTGTGGCAATAGCTGTAGGCAGTATGTGTACCGGATCCGGAAGCAGCTCGAGGCATAGTCCGAAAGCGGCCGGTGATCCACGGCCATGCGGTGGTGAACGGTGTGACCGATCGTGGTCATTTCGGCGCGGGGCGTGCAGGTAGTTGTGCACGGTCTGGCGGGTAACGCCGAACTCGGCGGTCGGCGCTGGTGCGCGACCGGTGTAGACGCCGCGGGCCTTGGCGGCGATGCCTTCGCGTTGGCGTTCCAGGATCAGGGCGCGCTCGGATTCGGCGAAGGCTCCCCTCACCG
>NZ_BAGE01000084.1 GCF_000308675.1 Nocardia paucivorans NBRC 100373
GAAAGAGGTTTTCATGCCCGAGTCCGCTTCCCGGCCCGACCGCAAACCGGTCGGCGTGGACACCACCAGGGCGAGTATCGCCCGTGTCTACGACTGCAGCCTCGGCGGCAAGGACAACTACGACGTCGACCGGGCGGCCTTCCAACGCATCCTCGAAGTAGCACCCCGCCAAGGCGACGTATCCAAGATGAACCGACGCTGGCTACACCGCGTCACCCGCTACCTCGCCGGCACCGTCGGCATCGACCAGTTCCTCGACATCGGCGCCGGACTACCCACCGTCGGCAACACCCACGAAATCGCCCAACAACAAAACCCCGAAGCCCGAGTCGTCTACGTCGACAACGACCCCGTCTGCAACGCCCACGGCCGCGTCCTACTCGAGCAAAACGAATACACCCACTTCGTCTCCGGCGACCTCACCGAAGACGGCACCCTCCTGTCGAAGGACAAGATCACCCGCTACTTCGACATGAACCGCCCCATCGCCCTGATCCTGTGCGGCATCCTGCACCACCTCAGCGACGAAGACGACCCCGCCGGCCTCACGAAACACTACATCGACCTACTG
>NZ_BAGE01000083.1 GCF_000308675.1 Nocardia paucivorans NBRC 100373
TGATGCCACGGCCCCCACGCCAACGACACCGCAGGCAACCCCGCCGCCCGCCGCCGCCGCACCAACGCGTCCAGGAAACCATTGGCCGCCGCATAATTACCCTGCCCGGCCGACCCCAACACCGACGCCACCGACGAGAACACCACAAACGCCGACACCCGCCGATCCCGGGTCACCTCGTCCAGATACCAGGCACCGTCGACCTTCGGCGCCAACACCCGACCCACCCGCTCCACGGTCAACGACTCGATCGTGCCGTCGTCGAGAACACCGGCGGCATGCACCACAGCCAGCGGATGTGCGGCATCGATATCGGCCACCAGCGCCCGCACCGCCTCCCGGTCGGCGACATCACAGGCCACCACCCGCACCTGCGCCCCGACCCGCTGCAACTCCGCCACCAGTCCCCCGACACCGGGCGCCCGCACACCCCGCCGAGACGTCAACACCAACCGACGCACACCGTGTTCGGACACCAGATGCCGGGCGAACAACGCACCCAACCCACCCGTACCACCGGTGATGACCACGGTGGAACCGGCCCACACCCCGGCATCCACCG
>NZ_BAGE01000082.1 GCF_000308675.1 Nocardia paucivorans NBRC 100373
TTGGTGTTGGGGATCGGCCGCCGCTAAACCCGGTGGCCGTCCCCTAATTCTAGTGGCGGTCTCGCTGTAGCCTCCTCTGCGTAGTAGCACACCTCGCACTGGAACGCGGCGCGGCCACGCCGTAAAACCCCAACTTCTGAATGTTGACCTCGGATCAGGTAGGAATACCCGCTGAACTTAAGCATATCAATAAGCGGAGGAAAAGAAACCAACAGGGATTGCCCCAGTAACGGCGAGTGAAGCGGCAACAGCTCAAATTTGAAATCTGGCCCTTGTGGTCCGAGTTGTAATTTGTAGAGGATGCTTTTGGTGCGGTGCCTTCCGAGTTCCCTGGAACGGGACGCCATAGAGGGTGAGAGCCCCGTCTGGTTGGACACCAAGCCTCTGTAAAGCTCCTTCGACGAGTCGAGTAGTTTGGGAATGCTGCTCTAAATGGGAGGTATATGTCTTCTAAAGCTAAATACCGGCCAGAGACCGATAGCGCACAAGTAGAGTGATCGAAAGATGAAAAGCACTTTGAAAAGAGGGTTAAATAGTACGTGAAATTGTT
>NZ_BAGE01000081.1 GCF_000308675.1 Nocardia paucivorans NBRC 100373
GGCCTGACCGCACCGAATGGTCTGGCCCAGGAACGCGTCATCACACAGGCATTGGCGAATGCGGGCCTGGAGCCGGCCGATGTCGATGCGGTCGACGCACACGGCACGGGCACGATGCTGGGTGATCCCATCGAGGCATTGGCACTGATCAGCGTCTACGGGAAGCGGAATGCGGGCACCCCACTGCGATTGGGGTCGTTGAAGTCGAATATCGGTCATACCTCCGCCGCGGCCGGTGTGGGAAGTGTGATCAAGATGGTGCAGGCGATGCGGTATGGGGTGTTGCCGAAGACGTTGCATGTGGATGCGCCGACGCCGCATGTGGATTGGTCGTCGGGTGGGGTGCGGTTGTTGACCGAGGCGGAGGCGTGGCCTGTGGGGGAGCGGGTGCGTCGGGCGGGGGTGTCGTCGTTCGGGGCCAGCGGCACCAACGCTCACCTCATCCTCGAGGAAGCACCGACCGAACTCGAGGAAGCACCCACCGATCCGATACCCGTGACATCGGGAGGCGATTCCGGGCCGGCCACAAAGCCCATCGGCTCGAAGATC
>NZ_BAGE01000080.1 GCF_000308675.1 Nocardia paucivorans NBRC 100373
GAACCCGTCTCGAGGGGGCGCGTGTCCTCCGGCTGCGCGGGCGCATCACCGGACTCCTCGGTGGCGGGTTCGGTGGGCGCCTCCTCCACGATCACATGCGCATTGGTCCCACTCACCCCGAACGACGACACCCCCGCCCGACGCACCCGCTCCCCCACAGGCCACGCCTCCGCCTCGGTCAACAACCGCACCCCACCCGACGACCAATCCACATGCGGCGTCGGCGCATCCACATGCAACGTCTTCGGCAACACCCCATACCGCATCGCCTGCACCATCTTGATCACACCCCCCACACCCGCCGCAGCGGAGGTATGACCGATATTCGACTTCAACGACCCCAACCGGAACGGCCCGCTGTCCCCCCGCCGACCGTAGACATTGATCAAGGCCCGCGCCTCGATGGGGTCACCCAACATGGTGCCCGTGCCGTGCGCCTCCACCGCGTCCACATCCCACGGCTCCAGGCCGGCGCTCGCCAACGCGGCCTCGATCACCCGTTCCTGCGAAGGCCCGTTGGGTGCGGTCAACCCG
>NZ_BAGE01000079.1 GCF_000308675.1 Nocardia paucivorans NBRC 100373
CCCGGCGGATCGTATGTCGCCATCACCCATTTCCACGATCCGGGCGAAGGTGCCGAACTCCACGGCCTGGCAATGGAACTTCAGCGCCGGTTCACCGAACACGGTCTGGGGTCGGGCTGGTACCGCACCACCGAACAGATCGCCGAATACTTCGCAAACCTGGAGATTCTCGAACCCGGCCTCGTCGAACTCGACGACTGGTGGCCCGCCGGCCCCCCGACCCGCACCCACTACCCCGAAGAACGACTGGTCCTCGGCGGAGTCGGATACAAACCGCGCGCCGCGAGACCATGAGTTCGTCGACCGAATCGATTCGAGATGCGGGAACCGCTCGGGCCGAGCGAGCTTCGGCGCGAGCGGTCTATACGCTTTTCGAGTCCATTCTCTTTTCCGGCGGTCTGCGGAAACGTATTGTGTGGTGATCCAAGGGATAACTCCCTCACGCCTTTGGCGCGGGTACGACCTCCCAAGATATGCGCATCAGTTGCAGATCAGAGCTCAGATTCG
>NZ_BAGE01000078.1 GCF_000308675.1 Nocardia paucivorans NBRC 100373
GGTGTGGGGTCGGTCGAGGACCTGTGGGAGCTGGTCGCGGAGGGCCGGGATGTGATCGGTGCGTTCCCCACCGATCGGGGATGGGATCTGGAGCGGTTGTTCGATCCGGATCCGGATGTCCCCGGCACTGTTTACACCCGTGAGGGTGGGTTCTTGGTGGATGCGGCCGCTTTCGATGCGGGGTTTTTCGGGATCGGGCCGCGGGAGGCGGCGGCGATGGATCCGCAGCAGCGATTGTTGTTGGAGGTGTCGTGGGAGGCGTTGGAGCAGGCGGGTATCGATCCGACCGGGCTGCGGGGCACGGATGCGGGGGTGTATGTGGGGGCGTGTGCGTCGGGGTATCAGGACGCGGTTGTCGGTGAGTACGAGGGATATCGGCTGACCGGGACCTCCCACAGCGTGATCTCCGGGCGCGTCGCCTACCTCTTCGGCCTGGAAGGGCCGGCAGTGACGGTGGACACGGCGTGTTCGTCGTCGTTGGTGGCGGTGCATTTGGCGTG
>NZ_BAGE01000077.1 GCF_000308675.1 Nocardia paucivorans NBRC 100373
TAGGTGGGGTCGATGGGCAGGAACGCCGCCCCCGACTTGGCAACCGCCCACACCGCCAACACCGACTCGAACGAACGCCGCACACCGACCGCCACCACATCCTCCGGCCCCACACCCCGACGAATCAACACCCGCGCCAACCGATTCGACCACCCATCCAACTCCCCATACGAAACCCGACGACCCCCACACACCACCGCCAACGCCTCCGGATCCCGACCCGCCGCCGCAACCAACACATCCGCCAACGGCACCATCTCCCCCACCCCCGAACCACCCCGAGACAACAGATCCGCCCTCTCCACCGAATCCAAAAGCTCGATCTCCCCCACCACCACCCCCGGATCACCAACCACCGACTCCAACACCCGAACCCACCGACGCGCCAACGCCTCAACCGTCACCGCATCGAACAAATCGGTGGCATAGGTGAACGCCACCGACATCCCACCACCGACACGATCCGACAAAACCAGTTGCAGATCGAACCGCGATA
>NZ_BAGE01000076.1 GCF_000308675.1 Nocardia paucivorans NBRC 100373
ACTCCTACTCTCAATCCTCGCCTCACTACTCCTACTCTCAATCCTCGTCTCACTACTCCTACTCTCAATCCTCGCCTCACTACTCCTACTCTCTAACCTCGTCTCACTACTCCTACATCTGACAATCCGTTAGATCTATGGCCCTGACGATATCACTCCGACATTCCATTGGCTTCTTCATATGCCGGAGCAGATTCGGCGCTATGGCCCTGTCCATGGATTCTGGACTTTCCTGTTCGAGAGGTTGAACAAGATCTTGAAGTCATTCCAAAGTAATCATCATAAGCGAGGTGAAATGGAAATCACATTTGCACGTGAATTCCAACGGGAAGTCTATATCAGCCGACTGGTAAGCCACAAGCTCCTGTAGAGTGCCCGCTAATGATTATCCAGTGTACGGTGCTTATCGAGCAGCAGCAAGACATCCTTGCGGGGCAAGTGGCTACTCAGCTGAAGCAACGGGCAAGGGGCGCCGCCAGGAC
>NZ_BAGE01000075.1 GCF_000308675.1 Nocardia paucivorans NBRC 100373
CGGGCGGGGGTGGTGGCCGGGCTGGAGCGGGAGTTCGGGTCTGCGGTGCGTGAGCGGGTGCGGGGTGTGGTGGCCGGTCTTGTCGAGCGTGGTGTGGTGGGGCTGGATGAGCGGCAGCGGGTGTTGTTGGTGGATGAGATCGTCGCGGAGTCCTTCGAGCGGGTGGGTGCGGAGTTCGGTGGTCTTCGTGGGGGTGAGGTGGGGCGTCGGTTGGGGGTGGTGGTCGGTGATGTGACGCGGGTGTATGTGGAGTTCGCGCGGCATCGGCAGTTGGTGTGGCAGGCGTTGCTGGATATGGGGGTGTTGAGTGGGGAGGAGGTGCGGAGTCGGGGTTTGGTGGAGGCGTCGCGGCGGCGGTGGCGGGAGGTGACCGGTCGGTTGACGGTGGAGGAGCGGGGGGCGTTGTTGCGGTGGTTGTCCGTGGGTTCGGGGGGTGTGGTGGGTGATCTGCCGGAGCATGCGATTCG
>NZ_BAGE01000074.1 GCF_000308675.1 Nocardia paucivorans NBRC 100373
GACGAACACCCCAACACCCTGACCTCCCGCAACAACCTCGCCGCCGCCTATCACTCGGCCGGCCGGCTCACCGAAGCGATCGAACTCTACGAACAAAACCTCACCCACCGGGAACGCATCCTCGGCAACGAACACCCCGACACCCTGACCTCCCGCAACAACCTCGCCGGCGCCTACGACTCGGCCGGCCGGCTCACCGAGGCAATCGAACTCTACGAACAAACCCTCACCCACCGGGAACGCATCCTCGGCGACGAACACCCCGACACCCTGAACTCCCGCAACAACCTCGCCACCGCCTACCGGTCGGCGGGTCGGCTCACCGAGGCAATCGAACTCTACGAACAAACCCTCACCGCCGCCGAGCGCATCCTCGGCCGACGAACACCCAACACCCTGA
>NZ_BAGE01000073.1 GCF_000308675.1 Nocardia paucivorans NBRC 100373
CGGCTACAACGTCCAGTACTGGGGCACCGTCGAACCGCAGAAGCGCGGCGCCCCCCACCTGCATTTGGCGATTCGGGGCGCGATCGGCCACAAGGTCATCCGCCAGGTCACCGAGGCCACCTACTTCCAAGCCTGGTGGCCCCACTTCGACCCCGAGAACGAGGTCTACGACGGTGAGCACATGCCGGTGTGGGATCACCGGACTGGCACGTTCGTCGACCCGGCCAGCGGGCGGCCGTTGACCGGGTTCGAGGACGCGCTCGACATCCTCGCCGAGGTCGACAACTGGGAACCGGCGCATGTGGCGCGGTTCGGGGTACAGGTCGATTCCAAGGGCATCCTCGGCGGCACCGAGGAGGTCAACCGGCACATCGGGTACATGACCAAGTATCT
>NZ_BAGE01000072.1 GCF_000308675.1 Nocardia paucivorans NBRC 100373
AAACCGCGTGGCCCAGAAACTGACCTGGAAATTGCTCGAGGTCACCGCCGGTGGCGGAACCACCGATCTCCTCGTGCCGGAGAATTCGTCCGGTCCGTTGCGGGGGCTTTCGGCGGTGCCCGATACGCCGGAGGTTCGGGCTTTCCTTGCCGAGCTGCGGGAGCTCGGTGCCGGCTCCGGGCTCTCGACCGGGCGGGCGCGGGAGTTGGTCGATCGGGCGCCGCGGGTGTGGCTGGCGGAACTCGCGAGAGGTCTGAACTCGCAGATCGAACGTCGGTTGGGTGAGTTGTGGTTCGACAGGGGGATCAGCGACCGCGGTGAGCTCGC
>NZ_BAGE01000071.1 GCF_000308675.1 Nocardia paucivorans NBRC 100373
ACCGCCGCCGTGGTCGCTGCGACCGCTCATCAGGTCGTCGAATTCGTCGCCCACGGCCCGGTCATGCCGACCACCGCCATTGCGGCCGCCGATCCCGGCCCTGCCGAATGTGTCATGTTCTGCGACCCGCCCCCACCTCCGCCGCCCGGCGACTGCGTGGTGTGCGACCCGGTATCGCCCGGACCGACCCGCGCCGCCGAAGTGATCGAGGCTCTGTTGCGCGCTGCGCGCCGATAACCACGAGCGGTTCCGACAGGTCCGGACATCGCGTACATGCCCGG
>NZ_BAGE01000070.1 GCF_000308675.1 Nocardia paucivorans NBRC 100373
TTGGTGGTGGTGACCACCGAGGGTGTGGGGGTGTTCGGTGAGGTTCCGGATCCGGTGGCGGCTGCGGTGTGGGGTTTGGTGCGCAGTGCCCAGTCGGAGCATCCGGGGCGGTTCGTTCTGGTCGACGAGGATGCGGCTCATCCGGTGGATGCGGTTCGGATCGCGGAGGTGGTGCGGTCGGCGGAGCCGCAGGTGGCGGTGCGTGGGGCGGAGCTTCGGGTTCCCCGGCTGACGCGGGTGCCGGTGTCGGAGAGCACCAGGGCGCGGGCTGTCGGGG
>NZ_BAGE01000069.1 GCF_000308675.1 Nocardia paucivorans NBRC 100373
GTACACCGGGGTCACCGGAACGGCGTCGTCGGTGCCGTCGAGCTCGAGCGGCCCGCCGACCTCGATATCGGGATCGGGCAGGCGCCCGTCGCGCCAATATCCCTTGACCGTGTTGTAGCTGTATCCGGTGAGGTCGGCCACGCCTTTGAGCGTCAGGTACCGCGGCGGCGTCGGCGGTGTCGGCGGGGGTTCGATCGGGCGCAGGTCGGTGCGGGTGCCGCGCTGCATGGGCACGTAACGCTTCCACC
>NZ_BAGE01000068.1 GCF_000308675.1 Nocardia paucivorans NBRC 100373
GCAGGTTTCGGCCAACCGTTCCTGCGCGAGGAACGCCTGCACCACCTCGAGGGTCTCGAGCACCCTCGCCCGCACCCGGGCCGGGGTGTCGGCCACCGACCCGGCCACCGACCCGATCACCCGCCAGATCAGCGCACCGGGAACCTCCTCGGCCGCAACGGCATCGACGATCGACCTGTGACAGGTCTCGATTCCGGTGACCGTGGTGTCCGCGAGTACCGCGAGCGACGGC
>NZ_BAGE01000067.1 GCF_000308675.1 Nocardia paucivorans NBRC 100373
CACCGACAGCCCCCGAACCGGCAACCACCGACCCGACGGCCACCGTCTCAGCGTTCCCTGCCCCAGCGTCCACCGCTCCTAAGGCCGGGCCCCCGGCAGGCCACGTCCCACCGGTCGAGATCTCGGCGTCCATCGTCCCGATGGTCCGCGTCTCAGAGTCCACCACCCGCGCAGGCCGCGTCCCGCCGGTCGGCACCTCGGTGCTCTCCACCTCAGGGGCTTGCG
>NZ_BAGE01000066.1 GCF_000308675.1 Nocardia paucivorans NBRC 100373
GTCCGCGCGCAATACGGTGCGGCTCCGCTGACCTGGAGCTCCGATCTGTACCCCGGGGTGCTGCGGCAGGCCCGCAGCTGCCGGTTCCCGGACGCGCAGTGGCCGGTGCGGTACGGCGAGAACCTCTTCGCCACCAGACACCCCAGCGCCGGTATCGCCGAGGCGGT
>NZ_BAGE01000065.1 GCF_000308675.1 Nocardia paucivorans NBRC 100373
CGCCTACGTCGTCGGTCACCAGGTCGGCGATTACTGGATACAGACCCACCGCCAGGCCACCACGAAGGCGCTGCCCGGATGGGCCGGCCATCGGGCCTGCCTCGCGCACGTGCTCACCTACACGGCCACATTGGCCGTGTGCCTGGCGGTGACCGCG
>NZ_BAGE01000064.1 GCF_000308675.1 Nocardia paucivorans NBRC 100373
AACTGTTGCGGTGATTCGACGCCACCCGGGTACCGGCAACCCATTCCCACGATCGCGATCGGCTCGTCGAGCCGGTCCCTCAACCGGGTCAGGTCTTCACGCGTCGTCATGAGCTCGACGGTGACCTTCTTCAT
>NZ_BAGE01000063.1 GCF_000308675.1 Nocardia paucivorans NBRC 100373
GCCGCCGCGATAGATCGCGAACTGCGCTCCGGCGGATGTCGACTGGTCCGCACCCGTCTGCGGTGTCATGGGAGTTCGCCGGTAGCCGACCCGATAACCGGCAGGTGATTCGCCACCGGTGC
>NZ_BAGE01000062.1 GCF_000308675.1 Nocardia paucivorans NBRC 100373
TATCTCATCGCGGAGATACAGGCCAGGTCGCGATCGGTGACGTTGGGATCGTCGGGGTCCAGTATCACCGCCGCGTACGGATTCGTACTCGGTAATACCGTCGA
>NZ_BAGE01000061.1 GCF_000308675.1 Nocardia paucivorans NBRC 100373
CGAGATGCCCTGTCGACTCCCGTCCTGGGTGGGGAACGAAACTCCGATGAGATTTCCCTCGTGGTCCACCATCCGCATACTGCGCACTTGATGGGGTTCG
>NZ_BAGE01000060.1 GCF_000308675.1 Nocardia paucivorans NBRC 100373
AAGTCCTGCGCCTGGATGGCGGTGGTGCCCTCGTACAGCGAGTCGATCTTGGCGTCGCGGATGTACTGCTCGATCGGGTAGTCCTGGAGGAAGCCGGAGCCACCCAGGGTCTGCAGCGACTCGGTGAGGTACTGGTAGGCCCGCTCGGAACCGACACCCTTGACGATCGGCAGCAGCAAATCGTTGACGCGGGCCGCGGTCTCGGCGTCGGCGCCGGAGACCAGCTCGGCGACATCGGCGTTCTGGTGGGCGGCGGTGTACAGATACACCGCGCGCAGACCCTCGGCGTAGGCCTTCTGCAGGGCCAGGCTGCGGCGCACGTCCGGGTGGTGGGTGATGGTGACGCGCGGCGCGGTCTTGTCCGTCATCCGGGTCATATCCGCGCCCTGGACACGCTGTTTGGCGTAATCGAGTGCGTTCAGGTAGCCGGTGGACAGGGTGGCGATGGCCTTGGTGCCGACCATCATGCGCGCGTGCTCGATGACCTCGAACATCTGCGCGATACCGTTGTGCACCTCGCCGACGAGCCAGCCCTTGGCCGGGATGCCGTGACCGCCGAAGATGACCTCACAGGTGGCCGAGACCTTCAGACCCATCTTGTGCTCGACATTGGTGACGAAGACACCGTTGCGCTCACCCAGCTCCCCGGTCTCGGGGTCGAAGTGGAACTTCGGCACGAAGAACAGCGACAGCCCCTTGGTGCCGGGGCCGGCGCCCTCGGGGCGGGCCAGCACCAGGTGCATGATGTTCGGGAACAGATCGTCGGAGTCGGCCGAGGTGATGAAGCGCTTCACGCCCTCGATGTGCCAGGAGCCGTCCTCCTGCTTGATGGCCTTGGTGCGGCCGGCGCCCACATCGGATCCGGCGTCGGGTTCGGTGAGCACCATGGTGGCGCCCCAGCCCTGCTCGACCGCGATCTTGGCCCACTTCTTCTGCTCTTCGGTGGCGTTGTTGAAGAAGATGTTCGCGAAGCCGGGGCCGGCGGCATACATGAAGGCCGCTGGCTGCGCGCCCAGGATCAGTTCGGCAATGGCCCAGTACGCGGCGCGCGGGACGGGAATACCGCCCAGTTCGGGATCGACCGAGTAGGTGTCCCACCCACCTTCCTGGAGGGTGCGGTAGCTCTTCTTGAAGGACTCGGGCAGGGTGACCGAGTGAGTTTCGGGGTCGAAGACCGGCGGGTTGCGGTCGGCGTCGGCGAAGGACTCGCCCAGCGGGCCCTCGGCCAGACGACGCACCTCGTTGAGCATCTCCTTGATGGTGTCGACGTCCAGATCCCCGTATGCGCCGGTTTCCAGGACTTTGCCCAGGCCGAGTACCTCGAAGAGGTTGAATTCCAGGTCGCGGACGTTGCTCTTGTAGTGACCCATTTCAGTACTCACTCTCCGTTGAGGTGGTGCGGTCGGTGGTTGCCGTTCCCGCCCGTCTTGCCATACGGGTAGCCGTGCCGAACAAAAGCAGACTACTCGCGGGTAACTTATTGTTGATATTACCGGCGAGTAAAGAAGTAGGCAAAGGGGAGATCACGCATTGTGACCCGACGAACACGATGATTCGAGACCGCGGCGGACGGATACGGTGAGGCATGCGGATCGAGACGAGCACCGGCCCCGCCGAAATAGATCTGAAAATTCCCACCGACCCCGCGTTCCTCCTGGTGTTCACGCACGGCGCGGGCGGCGGTGTGGACTCGCGAGACATTCTGACCATTCGCGATATCGCCCTCGACGCGGGTGGGGCGGCAGCCCTGGTCCTTCAGCCCTATCGGGTGGCGGGCCGACGCGCTCCCGGCTCATCGGGTCCCCAAGACGCGGCCTGGCTGGAAATCGTCACCGCCCTGCGGGCCGAGATCGGCGCGAATCTGCCGCTCATCCAGGGCGGACGCAGCAACGGCGCCCGCGTGGCCTGCCGGACCGCCGTGGCGGCGGGAGCTCGCGGCGTGATCGCGCTGTCCTTCCCGCTACATCCGCCCGGTAAGCCGGAACGATCCCGACGCGAGGAACTCCTCGCCACCGGAGATATCGATGTCGTGGTGATCAACGGCGGCAGCGATCCGTTCGGCATCCCCGCCTTCGACGACGCGGCCGAGGTCCGGGTGATCCCGGGACAGGGGCACTCGTTCCGGAAAGGGTTCGACATCATCGAGGAGACGATCACCCCGTGGCTCGACCGCTGGCGCGGGTGAGCCACACGCCTTCGGGATGAGGACCGGACCGCGGCACGGTTTCAGTCGTGCGGCGGAGGTTTCGGGCCGGCATGTTTGGTGGCGACGACCAGCGCATCGATGGCGTTCCCGGCTTCCGTCGGACGGGTGACGCGATGCGCGATATGGACGTCCAGATCCGATTCCGGCGCGAGGTCGGCGGTGATGTCCTCGGGTGTGAACAGGATCGCCGGGTCCTGCGGGCCGCCGTGCCCCTCGGTGAGATTGATGGTGTCGTGGCCGAGCACCAGCAGGGTACCGCCCGGCGAGAGCAACCGCGCCACGCGATGCAGTAGGGCTCGACGTTGCGGCGCGGGCAGATGCAGGAAAACCATCAGCACCAGTTCGTAAGGGCCGCCGAGGTCGGTCTCGGGGTCGGTGAGGTCGGCGCACTGCCAGTCGAGGCGGGCCCGGACCGAACGCGACAGGCGGGACGCCACGGTCCGCGCCTTATCGATACCCACCTGAGAGAAGTCGACCGCCCGTACCCGCCACCCGTGCGTGGCCAACCACAAGGCGTTGCGTCCCTCCCCACAGGCCAGGTCGAGGGCACGCGGTAGATCGGGAATAGTTCCGTCGGGCCCCGGGAACAAGGGGATATGTCGGTCCAGGCCGTGCACGTGCTCCACGACGGTGCTGTTGGGCGGTGCGCCCCATACCAATTCGCTTTGTGCGTACCGCTCGTCCCAACCGGCTGCGTCCATGACGTCGAGTCTATGGACGTGCCCGGTTCTCGGACTCGGAGATGGTCGCTCGAATCCGTTCAGGCGGGATGGAACTCCGGCAACCACCGCACGGGCGTGGCCTGCCGAATATGGATCAATGCGTCGAAGGCACCCGTCAACGAATCCGGTGCGAGGCGGGCCCGATCATCCTCGCCCGGGTCGTAGACGCCGCTGATCACCCGAAGCGGCACCGGCCCGTCCCGCCACCGTCGCACCGCGGCAGGAGCCTCCCCGTGCAGGTTCAAGTAGAAAGCGGGCAGATCGACCGTGGCCAGGGCAGCCTCGAGCAGATCCGGCGCCGGATCGGGCGCGACGACCACACCGAGGTCGCCGTGATGGAAACCGATCGCCACCGATAGATAGCGCGAACCGAAATACGCGCGCAGGTGGCTGCCCACTCCCCGGAATACGGCGGGATCGGAACCACCCATACGCACCGGGAGGGCACTGGTGTGCGCGATCCCGTCCCAGTAGACGATCCGCTCCCCCGTGCGTTCGTGCCAAGAGATGACGGTATCCGCCGATGGTTTCTCGTCCCGAGCGAAACCACCCTGACCGGCGACGCTGTTCTCGTGGAAGGCCACGATGCGCCGGGCCCGGTCCAATACCGTGGCACGGCGACGGTCCGCCTCCTCGGCGGACGCCGCCGCAACCCACCGCTCGGACAATGATTCCACCAGCGCCAGGGCCTGCCGCGCGTGCTCGACGAAGGGACGTCCGGGGTGGATGCCCCGGTGGCGTTGCACATGTTCGTCGATCCGGTGCGCGGTGCGAATGGGGTCCAGATGTTCTCGTAGTTCAGCGAGCCGCTCGGGAGCGATATCGCGAACATGGTCGAGCACCACGTCATAGTCGGCCGGTTCCACGGTCGGTGGCTCCACACCGAATACGCTCACCCGATCGTCGGGATATCGCTCGTTGTGAGCACGAACCCATTCGAGGGTGGCGACGGCTTCCGCGGTGCGCCACGGCCGCCAGGCACCGGCGAGAGCGGTGCACGGATCGCCCGTGCCGTGCCGAACATAGGCGTCGAGGCGTTCCCCGGAGCGGGCGCCGTCCTGGATGGCCAGGGCACGGAAACCGTGTTCTTCCACCAGGGTGCGGAAGATACGCTCCCGCACACCGTAGGTCTGCCGGGAAAAGCGGGTGGATTCCCCCAGGCCCACCACGGTCGCACCGGACAAACGTTCGATCAGCGGTTCCAGATCGGTGTCGGTGTGCTCGGCATCGGTGCCGGTGAGGGGATGTGCCGCGGTACGCAGCCATGCGCGCACCGCGGCGCCGTCACCTGTGACGGCAGCAGTCGATGAAATTGTCACTGAATCCTCCCGGATCTCGGCGTTCACCGGGCCAGTCTCATACCTGAACAATAGTTCAGGTCAAGAGAGCGGCGAGCACCGGGAGATCACGGTCACAACCGCGTTCGCATCAGGATCACGTTGTACTGACTGTGTACCGTGGTGAGAAAGTACAGGTCGGAGCCGGTTTGATACGGGAAGATCGACGGGGCGTAGGCGGTGGGCAGCTCTCGGGTATCGATCAGCACCCGCGGTGGGCTCCACGGCCCTTCCGGAGCCGGGGCGGTGCGCATCACCACGGAGTTCCACGGATCGGTGGTGAGCGAGACGAACCGGCCGAGATATTCGTTGTACATCACCGACAATTCCGCGACACCGTGCATGATCGGCGCCGCGGCATCGATATCGCCGCGCCGCCAACCCTTCCCGTCCCAGTATTCGTAGGCGTCCAGATTCTGGATATCGCGCCCGCGCACCCGGGAGATATAGGCGGGATTGTTCCGTCCCGACCGCGTGCCGTACTCGTAGACGTAGTCGCCGTCCTTCAGGAAGGCGTTCATCTGGAAATTGGCGTGCCCGCCCTCGTTGGGGCGTCGGGTGTGGGCCAGATCCGCCCAGGTCTCACCATTGTCGGCGGACGCCGCCAGACCGGAGAAGTTGGTGGTCCACTGGCCGACGGTGTCCCAACTCTTCACCGACATCAGACTCAGGTATTGCACACCGTCCACCTCGATACCCGCGGTGGGGATACGACTGATCTCCAGGAACGGAATCTTGGGGCTGGGGATCAGATCACGGGCCTGGCCGAAGACATCGCGGACGACACTGTCGAAATAGATACCGTTGGCGGGATCCTTGGTCCGGCTACGGAGCAGGATATTGCTGCGCCAGGCCCAGGTGCTGCCGGCGAGCAGGTTGGGGAATCCGAAACCCGCGGTATCGCCGAAGGCGGTGAGCATCTCCCCCCGACCGTTGTCCCACATGATGCCCAGGTCGGTGCCGATCACGTTATAGGTCTGGGTGTTGTTGGGACTGGCCATACCGGTCACCTGGAATACGGCCTTGGTGGCACCGCGCAGATCGGGCAGACCATGGGTGCCGTTGAGCACCGGAATCGGATTGATGGCGTTGGGGTTGGCCGTCGCCGGAGTGGCGGCGACCAGCAGCGCTGCCGATACGCCCGCCAGCGCGGCCGAGAGGATGGATCCGGTCTTGTTCAAGTCCATCGGCCCTTCGGGTGATTGTCGAAAAGGCGGAAACACAGAACGCGAGTCGGATGTCGCGGCTCGCATCACATGGAGGACTGTCTGGCAAACCGTCGGAAATGCTAGCAGCGCAATCCGCGAATACCGGATATCTGAGCCACTACCTGCGCAAGGTGTCCAATTCGAGGGGCTCGAAGCCAAACCACATCGATAGCTGGCCGAATACTTTTCGGTTAACCGACATTCGCCTGAACATGCCTCGTTCCACTCTGTTCTAATCAGAGGCCAGTTACCGGTCGTTCCAGTGGGTAACGGCGCAACGAAGCGGAGGAACCATGCTGCCTGCCGGATTGGATCCACGAACCCCTGTACTGGTGGGGGTCGGCCAGATCGTGCATCGCACCGGCGAAACGGGCCTGCCCGGACCCGTGGAACTCGCCACCGAGGCCCTACGTCGGGCGGGTTCGGACAGCGGGACCGGGGACACCCTGTTGCGCTCGGCGGATCTGCTGGCCTCGGTGGCCCCGGTGAGCCGCCCGTACCCGAATCTGGCCGCCCTGGTGGCAACCGAACTGGGCGCCTCGCCGAAACGCACCCTGCAGTCCGCGCCGTTCGGCGGCGACGGACCACAGCGGCTGCTCAACGCCCTGGCCCAGGCCATCGCGGACGGGAAATCCGATATCGCCCTCCTCACCGGCGCCGAGGCGGTGGCCTCCTGGAATACCGCCTCCCGCAGCGGTATCACACTCGACTGGACCGAGCAGGACGCCGGAATCCGACCGGACGAGATCATCGGTGCCGATGACGCGCCCAATACGGAGATGGAGACCGCGGCCGGGCTCTGGGGTCCGATCTACATGTACGCACTGATGGAAACCGCGATGCGGGGCCGACTCGGTCTCGACGTGACCACCCATCGGCAGCGAATCGGTGAACTGTGGTCGCGATTCTCGGCGGTGGCCGCGCACAACCCGCACGCCTGGTTGCCCACCGAACGCGCCGCCACCGAACTTCTCACCCCTGCCCCCGACAACCGGATGGTGTCGAGTCCGTACCCGAAACTGTTGGTGGCGAACCTGACGGTGGATCAGGGCGCGGGGTTGATCCTGTGCAGCGCGGCCGCTGCGGATGCCGCCGGGGTGCCGCGCGAGAAATGGGTATTCCCGCACAGCGGCGCCACCGCCACCGATACCTGGTTCGTCTCCGAACGCGCCGATATGGCCGCCTCCCCTGCCATCGCCGCGGCGGGGCGGGCCGCATTGGCCGGCGCGGATATCGGGATCGACGATGTGGCCCATATCGACCTGTACTCCTGTTTCCCGGTGGCGGTGCAGGTGGGTGCCGCGGCACTGGGACTGCCGATCGACGATCCGACCCGATCACTCACCGTGACCGGTGGACTGACCTTCGCCGGCGGCCCCGGCAACAACTACACCACCCACTCCATCGCGACCATGGCCGAGCGACTGCGCACCGATCCGGGACAGTACGGTCTCACCACGGCGCTCGGCTGGTACATCACCAAACACGGTGTCGGCGTCTACTCGACACGGCCGCCGGCCCGACCTTTCCGCGCCGTCGAGGCCGATGTTCCGCCCGCCCGTCGCGACACCGCATTCGGCTACACCGGCCCGGCGACCGTCGAGGCCTACACCGTCCCCTATCGCAAGGGCCACGACGGGGACGAGGCCGAAGCCGTGGTGATCAGCGCCCTGAACCGCGCCGGCGCCCGCATACTGGTTCGGGCCACGGACCCCGAAACCGTTGCCGCCTTCGTCGAGGGCGACCCACTCGGCGCCGCCGTCGAGATCACCGCCGCCGACCGCATCGTTTTCCGGTCCGGTGGCGTGGCGTGATCACCCGGACCGGCCGTATGCACCACCCCGAGAGGAGCTCCCGATGAGCGAGCAGAACACGGTACTGACGGAACGACGCGAGGCCATCACCGTATTGACGGTGTCGCGTCCCCGGGCGCGAAACGCCATCGACCTGCCCACCGCTCGGGCGCTCGAGGCCGCCGTCGACGAGTTCGAGGCCGACGATACCGCCCGGGTGCTCGTGCTGACCGGCGCGGGCGACACCTTCAGCGCCGGTATGGACCTGGTCGCCGCCGCACGCGGTGAAATGCCGATGACACAGCGGCGCGGCCCGCTCGGGATCACCGCGAAACCACCGGTGAAACCGATGATCTCGGCAGTCGAGGGGTTCGCACTCGCGGGTGGATTCGAACTGGCCTTGGCAGGCGATCTGATCGTCGCGGCCCGTAATGCCCAGTTCGGCATTCCCGAGGTCAAACGAGGACTGGTCGCAGTGGGCGGCGGAGTATTACGGCTGAGCCAACGACTGCCGCGCAGCACCGCCGCCGAACTCGCGCTGACCGGTGGTCGGATCGGCGCCGAACGGCTGTATCAGCTGGGCCTGGTGAACCGACTCACCGAACCGGGTGGCGCGCTCGAGGTCGCACTCGAACTGGCCGGTGAGATCGCCGCGGCGGCGCCGCTCGCGGTGGCCGCGAGCAAGCGGATCATCGACGAATCCCCGGACTGGTCCACGGAGGAGGCATTCGCCAAACAGGGCGAGATCGCGCTTCCGGCATTGATTTCCAAGGACGCGGCCGAGGGCGCGCTGGCGTTCGCGGAAAAACGCGAACCCCGCTGGCAGGGGCGCTGAGCTACCGCCGATCCAACAACAGTCGCGCGCAGCGGTCCGGATCGTCGTAGAACGGCGTGTGACCGCTGCCGGGCAGGGTGACGTGCCGGGCGGCGGGTAGCACCGCTTGTGCCCGGCGGTGTTGGGTGGCGTAGGTGAGCAGGATGTCACGGTTGCCCCAGGCGATGGTCACCGGAATATCGGCGAGCGCGGCCGGGTCGGGCGCTTTCACCTCGGTGAAGGAGTCCAGCGCCGGACCGAAGCCGAGCGAGGTGATGGCCCCCTCGGCGGTGGCCAGGGCGACCTGCGGATCCACCGCCCACGGTTTGCCGAAGACCAGCCCGAGGAAGGCGGTGCGACCGGCCGCGGTGCCGAGGATGGCGGGCAGTTTCGGACGCAGTATCCGCCCCAGTGTCTTGGACCGACCCAACGACTGCTGGCACCACACCCGGCCGGCGGTATCCCAGAAACCTATCGGCGAGAAGGCGGTGACCGAACGGGCCAGACCGCGCGCGCCCAGGTTCAGGGTGATGAGACCACCCATCGAGTTGCCGGCCAGGTGGGGGCGCTCGATTCCCTGTTCGGCGAGAAAATCGGCCAGTGCGTCGGTGAGGGTGCCGACCGTGGTGCGCGGCAGTGGCGCAGAATCACCGAAACCGGGCAGGTCGACCGCGATCACCTCGAAGGACTCGGCCAGGGTTGCGATGATCGGCTCCCACACCTGCCACCGACTGCCGACTCCGTGCACCAGGACCAGCGGCTCGCCGCTGCCCTCGCGATGGTGGTTCAAGATCGTCATCTGCGACTCCGGTGATCAGGACACGTCCCGATCACCCTAATGGACGCCCATGCCGAACAGTGGGCGACAGCCCTCAGTTGTTCACCAGACCTCCCATACGTAACACCCGCCGCGCTGTGAATCTCGCGGTAATTCCCGCACTCGAGTTGCGATCCGGTTGTGATTGCGACTACACACGACCGTGGACAGCCGCCCAGGTCGGGTAGAACCCCTTGGCCGATACGGCGCTGCCCGGGAAACCACAGTGAGAGAGGAACCTGGTGCGGATCACGCTTATCGCCGCGACCCTTATCGCCCTGCCGCTGCTGGCGGCCTGCGGCAGCGACTCCGACGCGCTGACCGAAACGGATCTGTCCCAATCTCTGCAGGAGAAGGGCTTGAAAGATCCGGGGTTCGCCGACTGCGCGGCGAAGCTCTACATGCAGGAGGGCATTTCGCAAGACGGTCTGCACACCCTGATCAGCGATGAATTCGACACCAGGGAGGCCGATCCGGAAACCCTCGGTATGAGCAAGGAGGACGCCGACAAGGTGCGCTCGGCGACCCAGAAGATCGTCAAGGAATGCCTCGGCAGCTAGCGGAAAAGTGATCGCGGCGGACGGGTCCGCGATACCCCCGACGCGGGTCGTCCGGTGTATCGCGGCCGACCGGACGAACTCGTGGCCGGCGCTTTCTCCACCGCCGGCATCGCGCGCTCGAACCGGCCTGCCGACGCGGACTCGTTCTCCGCGTTCGCAGACCCCGTATTCCGGTGCTCCGGGACCGGGTCATCGAGGCAGCCGAACGAAAATCGGGACAGGCGTGTGCCCGTCCCGATTTCATCGCCGTACCGCGATCTACCGGGGGCGTCCCGGCGGCGGCTCATGTGACGCCCCGGTGGCCTGCGACCGGTCTTCTTTCTTCTCTTCCTCTTCTTCGTCGACGCCGCACTTGACGATCGGCACCGGGTCGTATTTCACCGTGCGTGTGGTGCGTGAGATCTCGCGTCCGGTGGCGATATCGGTGATGACCCGGGTGTCGCTGATCGTGAAGCCGGGGGCGCCGTCGCTGGCGATGCAGTCCTCACCGGCGGGCACTCGGACGGTCTGTGGTTCGGTGGGCTTGGTGCGCTCACCGGTAATGGATTCCACCTCGACGGTCTTCGTACCCCAGATCCGGACGGTTACCTGAGAGCTGTCGGCGAAGGCCTGGATATAGATCCCCTTCGGGGTGTTGTTGCGGAACTGCAGATCGATGACACCGTCGAAAACGGTCGCTTCCCGTGCCGCCGGGTAACGGGAGATGTAGTAGCTGTGCTCGGTGTGCGCGACATCTTCCAGACCCGCGAAATAGGCGGCGTTGTAGAGGGTGGTCGCGAACTGGCTGATACCACCACCGACCGCCTTGTCCGGCCGACCGTGGTTGATGATGCCGGATTCGACATAGCCTTCGGCCGCGGTGCGCGGGCCGGTGTGATTGTTGAGGGAGAAGACCTCGCCCGGTTTCACCACGGCACCGTTGACCTCCTGCGCCACGAGGCGGATATTCACCCCTGAGGGTCCGGTGAAACCGCTGGTGGTGAACTCGCCCATAGGTTCGGTGATACCGAGGTCCTCGGCGGCCTTGGTGGTGAACTCGGGCTCGATCCGGTCGTAGACCGCCTCGGCGCTGCGCTGCGGGCCGGCGGCGGTGAACAGCGCTGGAAGCTTCTCCAGCGTTTTCGGCCAGTTGATCTTGTCGCCCGTCACCGACGGAACCACGCTCGGCGTGCCACCGGTCAGGGTGAAGGTGGCGTCTTTCGGCTCGACCTCGGTGTCCACCAGCTGGGGAGTCAGCAGATCGGTGGCCAGTTGGGGGTCGTATCCGGCTTTCAAACCGCCGTTGCCGTCGGGGACGAACCTGATGACGGTGGCGATCTGTTCCGGCAGCAGGGTCGCGGCGGCGCCCTTACCCGTCACCGCGACGGGGGCGGACACCGCGGGCTCGGCGATCTGGTGCAGTGCCTGTTCGATGGACTCGGGGCGCACGTTCATCGGCGCGGGAACGACCGGGAGTTCCAGGGTGCCCGCGGTGGCCCAGCGCTCGATCAGCAGCTCGCGGGCGGCCGCGAGATCGAGCACCCGACCGGGCACCGGAGCGACCGCGATCGGCGTGACGCCCTCGAAACGGATGCCGCCCTCGACCGCCGGTTCGTCGTAGACGCGCAGCTCCTCGAGTTTCGCGTTCAGGACGGCATCGTCCACGGCGCTGGCGACCGGCACCGTGCGGGTGCCGAACAGGGAGAGCAACCGCGCGGCCGGATTGAGCGGCTGACCACCGATCCGATCCCAGGTGGCGTCCCAATCCACACTCAGCCCCGACTGCGCGGGGATCAGGGCGGTCTGCGTCTCGTCGATCCGTATCGGCAGTTCCCGACCGACCCGCGCGTCGAGCGCCGACCGTAGTTCGGCATCGGCCTCGGCGGTGTCCATCCCACCGATATCGACCCCGGCGACGACCACACCGCGCGGCACCTTACCGGCGGAGACGGCCAGATCGGCGAGATAACCGAGAAGCGCGACCCCGAACACCACGGCGGCCACAACGGCGATACGACGGGCCCGGGGAGTTTGCAGCAGCACACCGGGTGAGCGCAGCAATGCCGCGGCCAGGGGGCGGGGGGCGGCCGGGGGAACCGAGCGGCGGGCGCCGGCAGGGCGGCCACGACCGCCGGTCTCATCGATCGGGCCGCGTTCGTCGGCCGTCGGGTCTTCCGCGGGATCGCGCTCCGCCCGGTCGGCCCCCCGCGTGGTTTGCGCGTCGGTCGTGCCATCGGCTCGGCCGCCCGCCACCGGCAAGACCTCGGTGCTCATCGAATCGAGCGCGAGTTGGGGCAGCTGTGTGGTGACCTCGTCGTCGCCGGGCACATAGTCCTCGGACGCGGAGGAGAGGTCGGACGGGGCGTCCGAATATTCGGAACCCGAGGGGGTGGTATGGCGGGCACCGCCCGGGCGGGGGTGCTCGGACAGCTGCCCTAACGTCTCCGTCATCCAACCGGATGTTTCCGGGGAGAGTCCGGGGGGTACAGAAGGTCGGGAGACAACTGAAGACGAGGTGTCGGTGGGCCCGACCTCCGAAACCGGCCGTCGAGGGGTCGGATGCGGTGCCTCGGATGAGGCGGACGAGGGCCGGGGGGCCTGCCGAGACCGGGTGGATTCGAGCAGTCGACGCATGTCGGCGTCGTTCGCCTGCGGATCGTGACCGGATCTCCGGCCGCTGCTCGATTCGCCGATCACGAACCGTCCTTCCCCGTTCGAGTTGCCGGGCTCGCGCGCTACGAGCCCCTGCCCACGATAACGTCACGAACCGATATCGTCAGTGCAGCATCTGTCACAACCGACCGCGCGGCGAAAGCCGAACGCGCCCCTGACGGACATGATGAGGCTCCGCGCAGCTGCCGGGTCGGGGGTCGGGCAACTACACGGAGCCATCAGCTATATCGGGGGACGCAAGCCGGCGTTACACATTCGCTCGACAGCCGAACGAGGTGAGGCGAGATGCAGCTTGGGATGATCGGGCTGGGCCGGATGGGCGCCAATATCGTGCGCCGGGTCGTGGCCGATGGGCATACCGTGGTCGGCTACGACCGATACGCAGCCGGGATCGCCGAACTGCGCTCCGAACTGGGACCGAGTTTTCGTGGCGGCACCGACCTCGCGGAATTCGTCGCGGCCCTGGACACCCCTCGGGTGGTCTGGGTCATGATCCCGGCGGGAACGGCAGGGGCGGTTATCGATCAGGTGGCCGAATTGCTGGAACCTGGCGATATCGTCATCGATGGGGGCAACAGCCGGTACCACGACGATATCGAGCGGGCCGCCCGGCTGGCCCCCAGGGGGATCCACTACCTCGATATCGGCACCTCGGGCGGGATATTCGGTCGAACCCGCGGATTCTGTCTGATGATCGGCGGCGAGGCCGAACAGGTGCGCTATCTGGAACCGCTGCTGCGCTCCATCGCGCCCGGTGTCGACAGCGCCCCGCGCACTCCCGGCCGCACCGGAGAACCGAGCCCGGCCGAGCACGGCTATCTGCACTGCGGGCCCGTCGGAGCCGGTCATTTCGTGAAAATGGTGCACAACGGCATCGAGTACGGGCTGATGGCCGCCTATGCCGAAGGGCTCAATATCCTGCGCCGGGCCGATTACGGAGCGCGACACGGCGGCGAGGCCTCCGCCGAGGAAACCCCGCTGGACCATCCGGAGCACTACCGCTACGACATCGATATCCCCGCGGTGGCCGAAGTATGGCGACGCGGCTCGGTGATCGCCTCCTGGCTATTGGACCTGACCGCTGCCGAACTGCACGCCGATCCGAGTCTGGATTCCTTCGACGGCCGGGTCTCGGACTCCGGGGAAGGCCGCTGGACGATCGAGGCCGCCATCGATATCGGAGTGCCGGTCCCGGTGCTGTCGGCGGCCCTGTTTCAGCGGTTCTCGTCCCGCGGTGAGTCGGACTACGCCGACCGGGTGCTCTCGGCCATGCGCCAGGCCTTCGGCGGGCACCGGGAACTACCGCGACCGCTGCAATCGTGAATCCGTCACCACCCGCATCCGGCGCCGCCCGTCGGGGATATCCCCGACGGGCGGCGCCATGGAAAGACGGCAGAGCGTGACCCCGCGGATCGGGTGGTCAGCGCTCCAGAATCGCGACGACGCCCTGACCACCGGCAGCGCAGATCGAGATCAGCGCTCGCCCGGAACCCTTCTCCGCCAACATCTTCGCTGCCGAGGCCACGATCCGACCGCCGGTCGCGGCGAATGGGTGACCCGCGGCCAGCGAGGACCCATTGACATTGAGCTTGGCGCGGTCGATGGAGCCGAGCGCCCCGTCCAGCCCCAATCGCTCCTTGCAGTACTGATCCGACTCCCAGGCCTGCAGGGTCGCCAGGACGACCGATGCGAAGGCCTCGTGAATCTCGTAGAAGTCGAAATCCTGCAGCGACAGCCCGTTACGGGCCAACAGCCGGGGCACCGCATAAGTGGGGGCCATGAGCAGACCGTCGGGGCCATGGATGTAGTCCACCGCGGCGACCTCGCTGTCCACCAGATGCGCGAGCACCGGCAGCCCGCGTTCGGCCGCCCATTCCTCACTCGACAGCAGTACCGCCGAGGCGCCGTCGGTGAGCGGAGTGGAGTTGCCCGCGGTCATGGTGGCATCGCCCGCCTTCACACCGAAGACCGGCTTCAGCTTGGCCAGTTTCTCGACCGAGGTGTCCGGACGCAGGTTGTCGTCGCGGGTCAGCCCGAGGAACGGGGTGACCAGGTCGTCGAAGAAACCACGGTCGTAGGCGGCGGCCATGTTCTTGTGCGACAGATAGGCCAGTTCGTCCTGCGCCTCGCGGGAGATGCCGAACTCCTTGGCGGTGATGGCCGCGTGCTCGCCCATGGACAGACCGGTGCGCGGTTCGGCATTGCGGGGGATCTCGATGCCGAGCATGCTCGGACGGAGTTGACCCACCAGTTTGAGGCGGTCTTTATTGGTCTTGGCGCGATTGGCCTGCAGCATCCATTCGCGCATGCTCTCGCTGACCCCGATCGGCGCGTCGGAGGTGGTGTCGGTACCACCGCCGATACCGGCCTCGATCCGTCCCGCGGCGATGGCGTCACCGACGGTGACGATGGCCTGCAGGCCGGTGCCGCAGGCCAACTGCAGATCGTGCGCGGGGGTGTAGGGGCTGAGTTTGCTGCCGAGCACGCTCTCGCGGATCATGCCGTGCTCACCGACCCGCTTGAGCACGGCGCCGCCGACCACCATGCCCAGTCGTTCGCCCTGCAGGCCGAACCGGCCGACGAGACCGTCCAGCGCCGCGGTGAACATGTCCTGGTTGGAGGCGTGCGCATAGGCCCGGTCGGAGCGCGCGAACGGAATGCGGTTACCACCCACGATCGCGACGGGGCGCAGTTGTCTCGGTGTACGGGCTGTGCTTGTCACTCGGATCTCCCATGGTGTCGACAGTGTGGTCTCCGGCGGTCCGGCACCTCGGTGCGCGGGCTCGTGCCGCGTCGCCCGGCGCCCGGGAGCACTCGGTTTACATTAAACTTACTCTGGAGTAAGTTTAATGTCGACACGCAGCCTGCGATTGTGTGCCGGCCCACCGCGACAGCGATCACTCCCGCAGGTCATCGCCCGTCGGAAGCCAGAAACGCAGCGCAGGGGCGATTACCGACATCCCTGTCCGCTATCCACAGCACAGAAAAGGTGACGATCAGTGGCAGCCAAGACCAAGGGTGCACCCAACCTCTACGGATCGTTCGTCAACTCCGCCCCCGGCGGGTTCCTCGCGAGCAAACTGGGACTGCCCAAGCCGGAGAAACTGCGGCGCTACGTTCCCGGCGAAGCACCGCTGCCCGGGCCGGTGCTGCTCGGCGGCAAGGGCCGGGTCGCGGAACCGGTGCGCACCCTGCTGTCGGACCACACCTTCGCCGATGCCCTGACCCCGGGCACCAAATACGGCGCACTGGTCTTCGACGCCACCGGGATCGGCGGTATCGATGACCTGTCCCAGCTGTTCGAGTTCTTCCAGCCCGCCATGCGCAGTATCGCGCCCTGCGGGCGGGTGCTGGTGATCGGCACCACACCGGAACTGACCGACAGTGTGGAAGAGCAGATCGCCCAGCGCGCGTTGGAGGGCTTCACCCGCAGCGTCGGTAAGGAGCTGCTGCGCGGTGCCACCGCCCAACTGGTGTACCTGCACCCGGAGGCGGCTCCGGCGGCCACCGGCCTGGAATCCACCCTGCGTTTCCTGCTCTCGGCCAAATCCGCCTTCGTGGACGGCCAGGTCATCCGGGTGGGCAAGGAGGACTCCACCGCCCCGGCGAACTGGCAGCGCCCGCTCGACGGCAAGGTCGCGGTGGTCACCGGTGCGGCGCGCGGTATCGGCGCAACCATCGCCGAGGTATTCGCCCGGGACGGCGCCCAGGTGATCGTGGCCGATATCCCGGCCGCGAGCGATGCACTGACCGAGACCGCGAACAAAGTGGGCGCCACCGCCCTGGCCCTGGACGTCACCTCGCCCGACGCAGCGCAGAAACTGGCCGAATTCGCCACCGAACGATTCGGCGGAATCGACATCATCGTGCACAACGCCGGTATCACCCGCGACAAGCTGCTGGCCAATATGGACGCGGCCCGGTGGAACGCGGTGATCGGCGTCAATCTGGCCGCACCGCACCGGATCACCGAAGGTCTGGTGGCCGCGGGTGCGCTGCGCGAAGGCGGCCGGGTCATCGACGTGTCCTCGATCGCCGGTATCGCCGGTAACCGCGGCCAGACCAACTACAGCACGTCCAAGGCGGGTGTGATCGGCATGGTGAACGCCGAGGCGCCGAAGCTGGCCGAGAAGGGCATCACCATCAACGCCGTGGCGCCCGGATTCATCGAAACCGCCATGACCGCCGCCATCCCCCTGGCCACCCGCGAGGGCGGACGGTTGATGTCGTCGCTGAACCAGGGTGGTGAGACGGTGGACGTCGCCGAGGCCATCGCCTACTTCGCGAGCCCGGCCTCGAACGCGATCACCGGCAACACCCTCCGCGTCTGCGGCCAGGCCATGCTGGGAGCATGATGACCGACACCTTCGTTCTCACCGAACCACCGAAGAACGGCAACCTCTACGCGCAGGCGGCGCTCGGCGCCGTTCCGCTGCCGCTGGTGCCGTCGCGTAAATCCACCATCCCCGACCGGCAGGTACGGCTCGACGGTTTTCGGGTGGACCCGGATCACCTGGCCGCCTACTGCCGGGCGACGGGTCTGCGCTTCGGTGACGAACTGCCGTTGACCTATCCGTTCATCATCACCTTCCCTTTGGTGATGAAACTGATCGTGCAACGCGACTTCCCGTTCGTCGCGGTGGGCGCGGTGCACGCGGAGAACCACATCGAACGCACCCGCCCCATCTCGGTGAGCGAACCCCTGGATATCCGCGTGCACGTGGAGAATCTGCGGGAACACCGCAAAGGACTGCTGGTCGATGCGATCAGCGAGGTCAGCGTGGGCCGGGAACAGGTGTGGCGGCAGGTCAGCACCCTGCTGCACCAGCAGCGCACCTCCCTGTCGGATGAGCCGAAACCGGAACCCAAACCGGAAGAGGTCCCGCCACCACCACTGCGCACCTTCCGGGTGGATCAGCAGATGATCAACCGGTACGCGGCGGCATCCGGCGATCGCAACCCCATCCACACCTCGGCACTGGGCGCCAAGGCCTTCGGCTTCCCCCGGCCGATCGCCCACGGAATGTGGTCGGCGGCGGCGATTCTCGGTGTCGTCGAGGGACGAATCCCGGACGCGGCCACCTATGCGGTGAAATTCGGTAAACCGATCCTGCTGCCCGCCACGGTGAACGTGTACGCGGATCAGACCGACGAGGGCTGGGAGCTGTCGCTGCTCCATCCGAAGAAGGGCTACCCCCACCTCACCGCGACACTGCGCTGATCACGCCCCGACGAATCCCGTCCCGACACACCTGTCCGGGGCGGGATTTCGCCTTTGTCCGGCCTGGAAACACGATCATTTCCGGAGCGAGGTTCGACACCACAGGCCGCGCGGTGAATGGACGAATGCCGGAAACGACGGCGGCTCCCCGGGGGTACCGGGGAGCCGCCGTCGGGTTCTGTGGTCGTGAGACCTGTCGGTCTACGGGTTCTTCGGCAATTTGATCTGCTCCGTGGGCGCGTCGGCGTCGACCGCGGCCCGCGAGCTCGGGGCAGAGGTACCGGATCCGCCGGAGCGGGGCCGCGACCCACCGCCGGTCGCGGCAGCGGGCTCCCCGCCATCCCGAATGCCGAGGAAGATACCGGCGATCAGCGCGATCACACCCAGCACACCGAGCACGATCGGCAGGATCCGGCCGAACAGCGCCAGCTTGTCGATGTTCTCCTTCGCCACCGCGAGCTGCGATTCCACGGTGTCGGCGTCGAAGACCAGATGCGACTTCAGGGCGGTCACCTCGGGCTTGTCCCCGCTACGGGCGTAGAAGATGTGCAGCTTCTCGCCACCCTTGACGATAGTGCCGGTCTCCGGCTCCACCCAGACATCACGCTCGTTGGTGTACCAGCGGTACATGGTGACGGGCTCGTCGCCGCCCTCGGCACCCCACTTGGCGGCGGGCAGGCTCAGCCGGTTGGTCGGGGCCTGGGCGGCCTCCCACAGATTCGTCACCGGCACCTGCTGTTTGAAGTGGTAGACCGTGGTGCCGTTGATCTCGGTCTCCTCGACGAACTCCATATCGGTGGTGACCCGAGCGTTGACGTCGAAGTAGGGGTAGGTCTTCTTCTCGGTGCCGATGGGGAAGCGGTACTGCAGACCGGTGCGGTTCACCGGTTCGGCGACGCTTTCCATGTTCTTGTTCACCGTCACCGCGATAGAACCGTTGGGGTCGGACGCAACCGGTTCGCCGGTCTTGCGGTCGATGGTCACCCGGTCGATGTAGGCGGTGAGCAGACCCGAATCGCCCTGCTTGTCGATGCGACGCAGGGTGTTACCCGCTTGGACGGTCATCTCGTTCGCGTCCGAGGGCTCCTCGACCGTGACGAAACGCTGCGAGACCAGCGGAACGTTCTCATCGATCTTGGCCGAGCCCTCGGGCGAGGTGAGCGATTTGGCGTCGAGCACCAGGCTTTCCTCGTCCTGTTGGCTGACCGCGATCGTGGTGATCTCGAGGTCGAGAGGAGTTTTTGCCATCTTGCCCACGGTGTAGGTGGGGATCATCAACGCCGCAACGATCAGCAGCGTACCGAGACCCACCAGCAAGCAGGCAACCGTCCTTCTGGTTCCGGCACTCCGTGCCATGCAAAGTCTCCTCGTCGTAGAACACAGGTCGTTCCGCGGGTACTGCGGGCGCGCCGCGGCACTCGTGCGTCCCGACCCTAACAGCCGGTAACCTCCGAAGAGGTGCGCAGGCCTGGATCGGACCGAAATCGCTCGAGTCTAACGCGAAAACCCCCACCGGATCGGTTCCGAGACCTGGTCAGGGCAGACTGGAGCCGATGAGCACCGCAGTGAGCACCGTATCCGTCGGGACCGCCGCCGGCGAGCCCGGCTCGCGCGCCTTTCTGCCCGCGTTGGAAGGTATGCGCGGTATGGCGGCGCTCGGGGTACTGGTCACCCATGTGGCGTTCCAGACCGCCGCTACCTCGTGGCCGGTGGTGGGCCGATTGTTGGAACGGTTCGATATGGCGGTCGCGGTGTTCTTCGCGCTGTCGGGATTTCTGCTGTGGCGGCCGCATGCGGCCGCGGCCCGCGACCTCGGCACCGCGCCGACGGTGGGGTACTACCTGCGACATCGGATCGCCCGCATTCTGCCCGCCTATTGGGTGGTGGTGTGCGCGGTGCTGATTCTGCTGCCGGCCGCTTCCGGGACCGCGGGGGTGCGGGTGTGGTTGTCGAATCTGGCCCTACTGCAGGTGTTCGTTCCGCTGACGCTCACCGATGGCCTCACCCAGATGTGGAGCCTGTCGGTGGAGGTGGCGTTCTATCTCGTATTGCCGATCATCGCCTTCGCGATGCACCGGCTGCGGGGGCGCTCGGCCCGGGCGCGGATACCGACCCTGCTCGTATTCGGGTCGCTCGCTCTGACGTGGAATTTCCTGCCGGTCCCCACCCCCGAGGCCATCCACGCCGACAACTGGCTACCGGGCTATCTGCCGTGGTTTGCCGGTGGCATGTTGCTGGCCGAACTCGTATACACGGATGACGATTCGACCCGGTGGCGGCGTCTGCTCGGCAATCAGCGGCTGATGTGGACCATGGCGACGGCGGCGTTCGTGGCATCGGCCACCGAGCTGGGCGGTGTTGCCGGACTGACCCGGGCCGAACCCTGGCAGTACGCCGCGAAAATGGGACTCGGCGCGATCATCGGTTTCACACTGCTGGCACCGCTGGTACTGAGTCCGCCGGGAAAACGGCACCACTGGCTGGAATCGCCGACCGCGGCCACCATCGGCCGCTGGTCCTACGGCATCTTCATCTGGCACCTGGCGGTACTGGCAATGATGTTCCCGATTTTCGGAATTCTGCCGTTCCACGGCCACTTCGGCCAGGTCCTGGTGCTCACCGTCGCGTTCACCCTGCCGCTCGCCGCCGCGAGCCACGCGCTGGTGGAGGAACCGTGCCGGCGGCTGGCGCGCCGCTTCGATCGACCGCACCGCTCGGTATCACCGGTCGACGCCCCCACCACGCGGTGACCGCCCGGTCAGTCACAGCAGTTGCAGCAGTTGCAGCATTCGCAGCAATCGCCGTCCATACGCTTGTACCAGGCCTTCTTCCGGCGGCCGCTGCACGGTCGGTTGTGGTCCACACAGCAGGCGCAACCGGTGCAGTAGTAGCCGCACAACCGCCCCAACGGCCTACACCCGCAACCATCCGGCGGCGGCTCGAAGTCGTCCAACGGTTCGGCATTCCGGCGCTGATTCGACCGGCGACGGGATTCGTGGTGGGGATCCGGCTCGTGGTACGGGCCCGGATAGGAAGGGTTATAGGGACCCCCATGGCTCACAACGGACGCGGGGACACCACACGACCGGGCCGGTGATCCGGCAATGGCACGACCGAGGCGGTGCAGCACGCCCGCCAACGGGTCGAGCAGAACCCAGCGGACAACGGATATCCGTCCTATCCGGGCCGCATCGATCGCCGTGCGGAGCCGCTCATCGGATACGCGGACCAGATCGTATGCGTGTGAGGTGGACGTATCGGTCACCGTGAGCGGATTGAACAGTCCGGCAGCGGTATCGGCGGCGTGGTCCTCGATGGCGTCCACCAGGTGGGCGATACGACCGAACTCGTCACCCGCCGCGCGCAGCGGCTCGACATTGTCGGGCTGCCCGGCCAGGACGGCGGTGTGCGCGAAGAGTTCGGCGGCGCAACGACGGCTGGCCACGGTCAACTCGTCGAGGGCTGTTTCCCGCGATATCACCGCGGTGCCGGTATCCGACCGGGTCGCGGCGAGTACCCGGCGCTCGGTTTCGACCTGAGCGTCGATGGCGGCGACGAGCGGCTCGATATCCAGGCCGATGCGTTCGGCCTGCGTCCGGGCGCTCGCGGCCCAGCGGGCGGCGACCCCGGCCAGCGGGCGATGCAGGCGCGCCGGGGTGTCCCCGTCCTGGATGTGGTCGCGCATTCGGGCGGAGCCGAGCAGGAGCGAGGCCGTGGCGGCGAGTTGGATCGGGGCCGAATCCGAGACGGGCACCGACGCGGTGCGCATACCACGCAACAGGCACGGACCGGCGGTGCGGCGGCGGGCCGGTTCGGGTGTCTGTGCCTCGGTGAGCACGGCGAGCACGATGGCGTCGGTATTGGTCGCGATACGGGCCGATTGACCATGTCCGTCCCGCAGACCGAGACACAGACCGCACATATGCGACTGCCACAGGCCCGGATCGATTCCATGGTCGACGGCCTTGTGCGCGCACGGCCGCAGCATCCCGAACATTGTTGTTTCCCTCCGGTTTTCGGCCGACTCCTCCTCGTCGGTACCGAAACCAGAAAGCTACGCACGACCGGCGGTCCCCGCAACCCGGGGCCGCGGACCTACGACTGCTCGTCGAGCCGTTCCGCCGGCACCGCGTCCGATTCGGATTTCTCCGCCTGGTCGGTCTTCTTCCGGCCGGACAGGCCCCGCCAGGCCAGATCGTCGAGCAGGTCGACGGCCTCGGAGACCTTGATCCGGCCACCGGCGACATGATCGGCGATGGCCTCGCCCGCACCGATCACCGCGACGGCGACGATATCGAAGTTGGTTCCGGGTTCGGCGTGCTTGGCGTTGGACTCGAGCAACTTGGCGGTGAGCTCGATAACCCGCTCCCGGGCGTTCTCGATCTCCGACGCAAAGGCCTGCTGGCTGATGGCCTGCCGATAGAGGACCTGCCAGGAGTTGCGGTTGGCGTCGACGAAACCGAGGAAACCCTCCAGAGCCGTGCGCAACTGTTCGTGCGGGGTGAGCAGCGGGTTACCCGCCGGAGTGACCGACTCGAGAAAGCGCATACCCTCACGTCGGATACAGGCGCGGAACAGTTCGTCCTTGGAACCGTAGTAGAGGTAGAGCATCGGCTTGGAGATCTCGGCCTCGGCGGCAATGGCGTCCATCGAGGTTTCGTGGAAGCCCTTGCGTGCGAAAACCTCGACAGCGGCGTCGAGCATCTGCTGCTCACGAACCGCTCTCGGAAGTCGCTTGGTTCCGCCCGCCATCCACTCTCCTACCGCAGTGAACCTTTTATATTACTCGAAGGTAAGTTCCGCGGGGTCGCATTTCCCGGCCGTACCGTTGCGGCCGTCGTCCCACCGGCGGCAACGCGTACGGCGTCTCGTGAACCGGACACCCGGACCGACCTCGGACAACCATCCCGAAGACGACGACCGATACCGGAGGCGTCGGTCGTCGAGGCCGATGCGGTGTCAGCAGGTTAGCGGCGCACCCTTGAACTTCGCCATCCGAATGACCGAGGCGTCCACCTGCTCCATCGGCAACCGACCGGCTGCCACCGCCTGCTCCAGCCGATCGAGCACCGAGCCCACCGCGTCCGTGCTGATCCACAGCGCATTGTCGGCGCCCGCGACCAGAGCCGCCTCGACCGCCTCCTCGATGGACATCCGGTTGGTTATGGCCGCCATACCGCTCAGATCATCGGTGAAGATCGGCCCGTCGAACGGCCGAGCGCCGTAGCCGACGCCGTCGCGCAGCAGGGACATGGCCTGCGGGCTGATACTGGCGGGCACATCCGGTTCGGTCAGACCGGGTACGTCCAGATGGCCGACCATCACCCCGGAACCGGAATCGATCAACTCACGGAACGGCACCAGATCGCGCTGCTGCAACTGGTCCAGCGGCGGGGTGCGCACCGCGCCCAGATGCGAGTCCCCGGACGCCTCGCCGTGACCGGGGAAATGTTTGAGTACCGTCCCGAGCCCGGCCTCGTGCGCGGCCCGAATGTAAGCGTCGGCGAAATCGGTCACCACCTGCGGATCGGCGGAGAACGAGCGGTCGCCGATAACCGTGTCGTCGGGTTGGGAGCTCACATCCACATCGGGAGCGAAATCGACCGTGACCCCGAGATCCAACAGCGCGCGGCTACGCTCCAGGCTCGCGTCGTAGAACTGTTCGGGGGTCATGGTCTGCGCGGTCACCCGCGCCGACGGGGCCGCGCCGATCAGATCCGCCACCCGGGAGACCCGGCCACCTTCCTCATCGATGGTGACCATGAGCGGAACGTTGGCCGCCGACTTCACCTGGTCGATCTCCCCCGAGGACAGCAGCGACATATCCGTCCAGCCGCCGATGAAGATCCCGCCGACCCGATGCTCCCGCACCACTGTGAGGGCATCGTCGGTTCCTGTGACACCGACCGTCAACAACTGGGCCAGCTTTTCCCGAGTGGTGAATTGCGCCAGGTAGCCCGCGGCGCAGTCACCTCCGGGCGGGGGAGCCTCGGTACCGACGGGTCCCACCGCGCCCGAGGTACCCGGTGTAGCGGAAACGGTTCCGGTCGATTCACGGGTATCACCGCTCGAGCACGCGGTGGCGAACGCGGCGAGCACGGCGACCAGGACGAAGATCGTCTTGCGCATGAGTCCGACGGTAGCCCGCCCGGCCCGGCATCGAAACATCGGTTCGGTTACGACGACCGTCTGCACACAACAGCTCCGTGTCGACGTGATCTTGCCCCCGTTGCCCCCTGCGGAACCGTTCGGCCGGATACGGTCGGGACCATGACTGGGTTCTTACTGGCACAGGCGGACGGCGTGGTCCGCGGTCAGGGGGTCCGGGCGAGTTTCGACGATGCGCGGCAGGCCGTGGCGGCGTTGCGGGACGGCCGTGCCGCAACGGTGGTGGGGGCGCTTCCGTTCGATCCACGCCGGCCCGCCGCGCTCACCGAACCCGAGCGGACACTGTTCACCGCCGGTCCCTGGCGGCCCGCGGCGCTGCCCGAACTACCACCCGTCCGCGTGGTGTGCGAACAACCGGAACCCGACGAACACATGGTGCGGGTGGCCGGCCTCATCGAGCGCATAAACGATCCGAGCCTCCCGTTGCGCAAGGTGGTCGCGGCTCGTTCCGTACTGGCCGAGGCCGACGACGAACTGGACGCGCAGATCGTCGCGGCCCATCTGTTGAGTCGGCAACCGCGCGCCAATGTCTTCGCGGTCGACCTGAGCCCGGCGGGACGCACCGGACAAACCCTGGTCGGCGCCAGCCCCGAGGTGCTCGTCACCCGTCGCGGCCCCACCGTCACCCTGCACCCGCTCGCCGGGACGCTGCCCCGGCTGCCCGACCCGGACGCCGACGCGGCCCGAGCCACGGAATTGCTCGCCAGCACCAAGAACCGGGACGAACACGCGTTCGTCATCGAATGGATCCGGCAGCGACTGGACCCGGTATGCACCGAGCTGTCCATCCCCGACCGCCCGGAACTGGTGCACACCCACGAGGTATGGCATCTGGGCACACCGATCCGCGGCGTCCTGCGCGATCCCGCGCCGAGCGCACTCGAACTCGCCCTGTTGTTGCATCCCACCCCGGCGGTCTGCGGCACCCCCACCGCGGCGGCACTCGAGACCATCCTCGAACTGGAGGAGGATCGCGGCTTCTACGGCGGCGCGGTCGGCTGGTGCGATCAACAGGGCGACGGGGTGTGGGTGGTGGCCATCCGCAGCGCCGAACTCGCCGCCGACCGCCGAACTCTGCGCGCCTTCGCGGGTGGAGGGATCGTCGCGGCCTCCGAACCGCGAGCGGAACTGGACGAGACGACCGCGAAACTCCGAACTCTGCTCAGCGCCCTGAACTGTCCGATCGATATGCCGGCTGCTAGGTTGACGAAGTTATCTCTGCCTGCCTCGAAGTTTGGAGTGCCGCGATGAAGTTTGCTGTCCCTGGTGTTGCGAGTGCGGTCGTCGGCGCCGTCCTGGGCGCGGTCGCGGTATTCGCGGTCACCGCGGCGCTGCAGCAGAACACGCGCCCGGAGATCGATCGCAGTGGTAAGGCCGAATCCTCGCTGCTGAACAACGTCGAATACGGTAGCCGCTGATCAATCCCCAGACCCTTCCGTACCGTCCACGCCGACCCCTCACGGCGTGGACGCCGACCGTCTGACCCCCGGTGCCCGAGCAGTCCGAATCCGCCGAGCAGGCCCACGCGGATACCTCTCCGGCGTCGAGCTCCGGACCGGATACCCGCGCGACCGCACCGTTGGGCCGACGCTGGTTGCTCGGCTCGGTGGTCGTCGCTTTTCTCCTGACCTTTCTGCAGTCCCCCGGGCTGACCGTCGCCGACACCAAATACGATCTGACCGAGAACCCCCTGGGTTTCCTGGCACGGGCGGCTCATCTGTGGAGCAGCCAGGCCCCTATGGGGCAGGTACAGAACCAGGCATACGGCTACTTCTTCCCCCACGGGACCTTCTTCTTCCTGGGTGATCTGCTCGGTGTACCCGGCTGGGTGAGCCAACGGGTCTGGTGGGCGCTGTTGTTGCTCGCCGGGTTCTGGGGCGTGGTGAAACTGGGCGAAACGCTCGGTATCGGCAGTCGCGGATCCCGGGTCGTCGCGGCCCTCGCCTATGCGCTGTCGCCGCGAGTGCTCACCACACTCGGGTCGATCTCCTCGGAAACCCTGCCCATGATGCTGGCGCCGTGGGTGCTGTTGGCACCGGCGGCCCTGGGCACCGCATATCGGCGGCGCCGCCACGGTGGCGCGCGTTCCCCGGCGGGCAGCGCGCTGGCATTGGCCCTGATGGGCGCGGTGAACGCGGTGGCGACGGTGGCCGCGTTCCTGCCCGCCCTGCTGTGGTGGGCGTCCTACCGACCCAACCGCGCCTGGTGGCGGTTCACCCTCGCCTGGGTTCCGCTGTTGGCCCTGGCGACCTTTTGGTGGGCGGTGCCGCTGCTACTGCTCGGGCGGGTGAGTCCGCCGTTCCTGGACTACATCGAATCGTCCGGTGTCACCACCCAGTGGGCCTCGCTCGGGGAAGTCCTGCGCGGCACCAACAGTTGGACACCGTTCGTCTCGCCGGAGCGGATCGCCGGGGCGGTGTTGGTGACCCAGCCCGCCGCGGTACTGGCCACCGGGCTGATCGCGGCCGCGGGTATGGCGGGACTGGCCATGCGGTCGATGCCGGCCCGGGGGCGATTGGTGCTGATCCTGTGCGTCGGGCTGGTCGGTATCTGCGCCGGCTATGTCGGACAGTTGGGTGGGCCGTTCGCCGAGCCCCTCCGGGTCTTTTTGGACGCCGGCGGCGCGCCCCTGCGCAATGTGCACAAACTGGAACCGCTCATCCGGCTGCCGCTGGTACTCGGACTGGCACAGCTGCTGTCTCGGGTTCCGTTGCCCGCCTCGGTGCCGCTGCCGGTGTGGCGCCGCGCGTTCGCGCACCCGGATCGGGATCGCCGGGTCGCCGTGGCGGCGCTGGTACTCGCCGCATTGGCGCTGGCCGGTTCACCGGCCTGGACGGGCAATCTCGCCCCGCGCGGCGCCTACGACCGGGTGCCCGTCTACTGGAAGCAGACCGCCGACTGGTTGCGGGCGAACGCCGCCGATACCCGCGCCCTGGTGGTGCCCGGCGCCCCCTTCGGCAGCCAGATATGGGGCCTGACCCGGGACGAGCCTCTTCAGGCGCTGGCCGAGACCCCGTGGGCGGTGCGCGATGCGGTACCGCTGAATCCGCCGGGCGCCATCCGAGCCATGGATTCGGTACAGCGGCTGATCGCCGACGGCCGGCCCTCGGCCGGGCTGGCGCAGACTTTGATCGGCCAGGGCATCGGGGTGGTGGTGCTGCGCAACGACCTGGATCCGGACACCTCGCGCTCGACCCGGCCGATCCTGGCGCATCAGGCGTTGGAGGGTTCCCCCGGTATCCACAAGGTCGCCGAATTCGGGGATCCGATCGAACCGGCGATCATCGGCGAAGGACTTGTGGCCGACGGTGATCTGCGTCCGGCCTACCCGGCGGTGGAGATCTATCGGGTCGAAGCATCCGTGCCCGGAGAACCGGCCCAGGTGGTCGGCGGTCTCGGCGCGCCCGCGGAGTTCCCTGGCGCCCACACCGTCGATCTGGCCTCGGTGCCCGTGGTGCAGGGCGCTCCGGAAGTCCTGGAACGCTTGCACCGCACCCCGCATACCTCGCACCAACCCACCCTGTTGGCCCCCGACGCCGCCCGGGCGGGGATACCGCTGGGGCCGCTGACGGTCACCGACACCCCGATGAACCGGGAAACCGACTTCGGTGAGGTGGACAATCACAATTCCGCGCTCCGCGCCCCGGACGACGCCCGCCGCACCCACAACCTGGTGGCCGACTATGCCGTGCCCGGCGCCGAGCCGGTGCGTGGCGACTGGGTCGGCGCCACAGTCACCGCCTCCAGTTCCGCCGCCGACGCCACCCAGCTCGGTGGCACCGCCCCCGGCAATTCCACCGCCGCGGCAGTGGACGGTGATCCGGCGACCGCCTGGATCAGCAATGGCGGCCAACCCGCGCTGGGCCAGTGGCTGCGCCTGGATCTGGACCGCCCGCTCGGCTCCGGGCTCCTCCGGTTGACCACCAGTCCCGCCGCCATCGGCGACCCGGTGAAATGGGTGGAGGTGCGGACCGCCCGGGGCAGTGTCTCCGCCCGGATCGGCAAACCCGGGGAACCAATGGCGGTGTCGCTGCCCGCCGGCTCCACCGATTGGGTCACCATCACCGCCATCCGCACCGAAGGCGGTAGCGCCGGCGGCCAGTTCGGGATCAGCGAAGTGGGCCTCGACGACTACACCGTTCGCGATGCCCCCACCCGCGTCGATATCCGCCACCGCACCGTCCTGCCGCCGACTCCCTCCGGTGTGCCGGTGCGCGCCTGGGATCTCGGCCAGGAATTCCCCGGCCGAAGCGCCTGTTACGACGCGCCCGACCGGGTGCGCTGTGGTAAGGGGCTGGCCTTGGCACCGGAAGAGCAAGGAGCCTTCCAACGAACCCTGTCGGTGCCCGAACCCGTCACGGTGACACCGGAGCTGACCGTGCGCGCCCGACCGGGACCGGCGCTGGAGGCGCTGCTCACCGACCCGCTCCGGCCGGTGGCGCGCGGTGAATCGGATGTCGGTGATCTGCGCGGTTCGGCCCTGGCCGCCACGGACGGCGACCCGCGAACCGGTTGGACCGCTCCGGAGGACTCGGTTCGCAAAACCACCGGCGCAAAACCGACCCTCACCATCGAACTGCCCGAACCGACCCTGGTCACCGGGCTGGAGCTGACCCCGTCACCGGGTCCGCTACCGGCCGCCCCGACCGCGGTGGCGGTGAACCTGGGCAATGGCCCCCAGGTGCGTGAGCTCGACGAACCGGACGAGGTTTCCCGAATCGAACTGCACCCCACGGTAACCGATCGGATCGAGCTCTCGGTCCAGAGCTGGACCACGGTCCTGGACCGCACCGCCCTCGGCTATTCCCAACCCCAACCCACCGGCCTCGCCGAGGTGGTCGTCCTGGGACCGGATCAACCCACCCCCGCCCCGGCCGACCGGCCGATCACCGTGGGCTGCGACAGCGGGCCCACCATCGCGGTGGGCGGCCGAACACTACGCACGAGCATCACCGCTACCGCCGAGGAACTGCGCACCGGGGCGCCGGTCTCCGCCCGGGTCTGCGGAGACATCGAAGCACCCGACACTTCCGACGCCGTCGCGCCGATCCAGTTGCCCCCCGGGCAGGTCGATGTGCTGGTGGCGCCGACCCAGCTGTTCACCGTGGATCGGCTGCGGCTGCAGAACACCGCCTACCCGCCGCTACCCGCCGCGTCCGACCGGGACACCGGAACCCGCCTGCTCGTCCTGCCGCTCAGCACCAATATCGGGTGGACCGCGCGATCCGCGGATGGACGGACCCTGGACCCGGTCGTGGTGAACGGATGGCAACAGGGCTGGCTGCTACCGGCCGACAGCACCGGACCGGTCACCGTCTCCTTCCCGGCGGATCGCTGGTATCGCCTGGCCATCTTCGGCGGCCTACTACTGCTACTTCCACTCCTCGCCCTGGCCATACCGCGCGGGACGGCCACCGTCGCGCCGGAACCGGCCCCGCGAACCTGGGGCAGGCGATGGCCGGCCGCCGTCGGCCTCGTAGGCGCCATCGGCCTGATCACGGGCCCGATCGGTGCGGGACTCGCCGTGGCCGGAGTGGCCCTCACCCGATTCGCCGCCCGTATACCGCCAATGGCGCCGGTGGCCGTCGCCGGGTTCGGCACCGCGCTGTCCGCGACGGCCCTGGCCACCGGTCCATGGCGGTCGGGGGACGGTTATATGGGTGATTCGCTGTGGGTGCAGGTCCCGGCGCTCATCGCCGTAATAGTGGTCGGGGTCATGGCGCTACCGCGACGCCGCTGAACCTCGGTCCGCGATGAATATCTCCGGCCGCCCGGGCGGGGGCCCGCTACGAGTCGCGCAGATGCCGCTCCACCGACTCCACCTTGGTGGTCATCGCGTCGGTTGTTCCCGCACGGATATCGGCCTTCAGGACGAGGCTGCACCGCGGCGCGACCGCCATCACGGCCTCGGTGGCCTGCCGGACCACCGCCATGACCTCGTCCCATTCGCCTTCGACCGTCGTGAACATGGCATCGGTTCGATTCGGAAGTCCACTGGCCCGAACCACCCGCACGGCTTCGGCCACCGCAGCGCCGACGCTTTCGCCGGTGCCCAACGGGGTGACGGAGAAGGCGACGAGCATCGCGATTTCCTCCTACAGATCAGGTGAGCGGGCCCCGGACATGGGCATCGGTGGTCTCGGGCCGCCGCACGGCGGTTCGGATGACGATTACGGACACCGTGACGGTGGTCGTCACCGCCACCGCCACGGCGGTGCCGATCAACCCCACCACACTATCGGCGACCGTGAGCATGAGTACCACCTCGACCACCAGACCGGTCCAGGCAGGCCCGGCGATCGCAGTGCGCTCCACCGCGATCGCCGACAACAACGCACCCTGCAGAACCGCCAGCACGGCGCCGTGCAGCGCGAACATCCACAGCACACTCTGGATCGGTGCGTAATCCTGCCCGGCGAGCAGCGGGGCCAGCGGCGCGGCGACCACGGCGCCGAGCACCGCCACCGCGCCGATACCGGACAGCACCGCCAGCGCGGCGCGCACCGCCCCGGCCGACGACGCAGGCTGCGCCATCCGCGGATACAGCACCACCCCCACCGCCTGCGGCAACCAGAAGGCAATCTTCGTGGCAATGGTCCCCAGGGCGTAACGGCCCGCATCGGTTTCGTCCAGAACGATCCGGACCACGATCAGATCCGTCGAGGACAGTGCCATCAATACCGCCTGGACCTGGGCCGCCGACACTACCGCGAGCACCCCGGCGAACCCACCGGGCGTCGCATCACCGGCGCTCGGTTCGATGCCCACGGCACCGGGCCCCTCCGCCGTGGCGGCGGCGGTCGACGGGGAAACCCGCCCGGCGAAACGGGGCGAAGCGGCAATCGATCGGGCGATCAGGGCGGCACAGGCGATACCGCACGCGGCGGCCCACAGGGCAGGCGTCGCACCGCCGCCGAATGCGAGCACGATCAGGGCCGGCACCACCCGGGTGATACCGGCGAGCCCGAGAACCACGGCCAGGCCGCGAAACCTCCGCAGTCCCTGCAACACCCCCTGCTCCCCGGACAACAACACGAGCGCGGGGGCGGCGCCGAGCGCGGCGGCGCAGGCCGCGGCCCCGACATCCAGCACCAGGGTCACCACCGGAACCAGTACAACCACCACCCCGGCCACGAGCACGGCGCAACGCCACCCCAGGGCCCGCAGCGCCGCCGCATCGGCTCCCCGCGCCAGCTGCCGGGCCACGACATTCTGCAGGGCAAGGGCGGGCACCGCGCACAACAGCTGGACGGCGAGCAGACCGGCGAACTCGCTGTAACCGTCGACCCCGAGCCATCGTCCGGCCAGTAACTGCAACAGGTAGCCCGCAATATTCGCGGTCATCGCCCCTGCGGTCACCAAGGTCATGTCCGCCACGGCGGGTATACGGCGAACAACAGGCACGCCCGCAAGTGTTCCATCTCGCCACGCACCGGGATCTCCCCGGGCTCATCGGACGCCACCCGGCACGGACCCGAGCCGGGCGGACCCGCCGCCGACCCCCTGCCGGCCGTCGTCCTCTAGGGTGCACAGGCGTGGACGACAGAGGCGCGAAGCACCGGTGGACCCGGTGGATTCCCGCCGGCTACAGCGCACTATTGGCCCTGTTCGTCACCGCCCCGCTCCTGGGTCCCGGCCATCTGCTGCTGCGCGACGCGGTGAGCACACCACGTTCCTATCTCACCGACTCCGCCCTCGGCCTGGGCGATGCCGCACCACGCGCTGTACCGCAGGACGCCCTGCTCGCCGCGCTGTCCTCCTTCGTCGACGGTGCTCTGGTGGTCAAGGCAATCCTGGTCGTCGCGCTCTGGGCGGCGGGATTCGGCGCGGCGGTACTGTCCCGGCAACTGATAGATGCCCCGGTCGCCACCCAGCTGGTGGCGAGCACACTCACCATCTGGAACCCCTACATCGCCGAACGACTGCTCCAGGGGCATTGGAGTCTGCTCACCGGTTACGCAGCACTGCCGTGGACCGCCGCGGCGGTGGTTCGGTTGCGCAATGGCCGCCCCGGTTCCTGGGCGGCGGTGACCGGATGTCTCGCGGCGGCGGGACTCACCCCCACCGGTGGGCTATTGGCAGGGGTGCTCGCCGTGAGCCTGGTCGGCAGGCGACGGATCCTCCCCATGACATCGGTGGTCGCGGCGGTCTGTCTGCCCTGGCTGGTGGCGGCCGCGGTCTCCGGGGTGGCCGCCGAACCGTCCGATCCCGCGGGGGTATCGGCGTTCGCCGCCCGCGCCGAACCAGGTCTGGGCACCCTCGGCAGCTTGGCCGGTCTCGCCGGTATCTGGAACGCCGAAGCGGTCCCGAATTCCCGAACCACTCCGCTTGCAGCGGTGGGAACCGCATTACTGCTGCTCGTCGTGGCACTCGGAGTTCGCGCGGTGGCCGCCGACGACGACGATCGCGTCCGCACCCGAGCCCGCCGAACCTTGCTGCTTCTGGCCGCTGCCGCGATCATCCTCCCGGCCCTGGCCGCCACACCTCCCGGAATATCCGCCTTGGAATGGCTCGTCGGGCAGGTCCCCGGCGCGGGACTGCTGCGCGATACCCAGAAATACGTCGCTTTGGCGGTGCCCGCCTACGCGTTGTGCGCGGCCGCCACCTGTCGGGTACCGCTCGCCCGGCTGTTCCGGGGCGATTCCGCCCCCGCTGTCGTCCGGGGTACGGCGATGGTGTTCATCGCATTGCTGATCCTTCCCCTGGCGGATCTCGGCTGGGGGGTGGCCGGCCAGGTGCGGGCGATACGGTATCCGAACGCATGGCGGGAGGTCGCCCAGCGGCTCGACGGCCCGGGAGATGTGGCGGTACTACCGGCCGGGATGTTTCGCCGATTCCCCTACTCCGGTTCCGCCCCGGTCCTGGATCCGGCGCCCAGAATGCTTCCGCGTGATGTCCTACAGACCGGAGAGCTTCCAGTGCACGGGCGCACGGTGGCCGGCGAGGGGGCCCGCGCCCGAATGGTGGAGGATCTGCTGTTGCGTGGCGGTCCCCCCGAGGAACTGGCCCGGCTCGGTGTCGGCTGGGTTCTGGTGGAGAACACCAGCCCGGGACCGCTCGGTGATTCCCGCGCCACCCTCGCGGCGCTGGAACCGGTCCACACCACCGCCGATCTGGACCTCTATCGGGTGCCCGGCGTTCGGGCGGAGCCGGGGGCCACGCACCGCGGACTCGTCGTGGCCGCCCATATCGGGTGGGCGGTGCTGTTGTTCGCCCCGTTGCTCGCCCTGCGTCCTCGGGTCCGCATTCGCGTACGGAAACGGTGAACCGAGGACCGGATCACCGCCCCTACTGCGACGGTGCGATCAGGCCGCTGACATACCGGCCCGCCATGGCGGCGGTAAGCACCCGCTGCACCCCGGTGGTGGTGTGCTCCCAGGAGAATTCCCGCGCCCGCGACCGCGCCTTCTCCCCCATGATCACCCGCCCGGTCGAATCCGCGAGCAGATCACCGACCGCGGCGGCGAGTTGCTCGACATCGTCCACCAGGATGCCGGTGACACCATCGACGATGGAGTCGGTGAGTCCCCGGGAGGACCGGTAACCCACGGTCGGCACCCCGTGCTGGGCGGCTTCGATAACCGCCAACCCCCACCCCTCTTTACGGGAGGGCATGACATGCACCCAGGAGCGGGCGAGCAATTCGTGTTTGCGTCGCTCGTCGACATGACCGTGGAAGGTCACCGCATCGGCGATGCCGAGGGCAGCGGCCTCGGCCTTCAGGTTGTCGGCCCACCACCCGTCGCCGATCACGTCCAGCCGAACACCGGGTATCCGGTCGCGCAACCGGGCCACGGCGGTCAGGGCGTCCTCGATCTGTTTGTGCGGGACCAGTCGGGACAGCACCACTATGGTGGGTTCGGCGGTTCGGGTCTCGACCGCGCCGGTGGGGGCGTCTGTGGGGATGGGTTCGGCGCCGTTGCGGACCACGGCGATCCGGGAACGGTCCACCCCCAGTGTCGCCAGTTCTTCCGCGGAGGGCAGGGACACCGTCAGGTACTGGTTGTTCCGGTGCACACGGGGCGACAGCCGCGATTCGATCCACCAGCCGATGCGACCGACCAACCGGCCCGCCACCGGCCACTGCTCGCGATGGCCGTGATGCACCAGCACTACGGACGGCGCGGCGGTCGCGATCCGCGCGAAGAACGGTATGCCGTTTTGAGTGTCGATTACCGCGTCCGGGCGGATACCGCGCAGGGGACCCAGCCCGAACCTGCTCAGTACCAGCGCTGCCAGGGCTCGCGGATAGACCGAGAAGCGGCCACCGCCCCGGCTGATATCGATTCCGTCGACCCGCTCGCGTTTGGCCGCGCCGGGATAACGCGCGGTCCGCAAGGTCACCTTCACACCGCGCGCCGCCAACTGGGCGCCGACCTGTTCCAAGTACCGTTCGCTGCCGCCGCCCTGCGGGTGTCCGGTATCGCGCCAGCAGAGCAGTAGGACTTCGCGCACGGTGGGATTTCTCCGGTCGGTTTCGGGTCCGCTTCGGGACGTGGACATCGCGGTACACAGTAACCCGGCGCCCGGCCGGCCGGTGGTCAGCGGTGCGTTACGATCCACGCGTCCGCCGACGGGTCGCGCGGGTGTGCAAGACTCTGCGCCGTGCTCAGAGCCGACGAATCAGCAGTACGACCGGTTTCGTCCGCGCGACCGGCCGGCCGCGCGAAACACTTCCGGTTCGCGCGCCGCGCCACCCTGGGCCGGTCGCTGCGTCTGCTGAACAGTTTCCGTTTCGAACAGACCGACCCCGCGCGGTTCTACGGCGGGCTCGCCGCGGACAGCGCGGCCATGATCGGCGATTTCTATACCGATATCACCGGCCGCGAGCTGGCGGGGGCGACGGTTCTCGATGTCGGCGGCGGACCGGGCTATTTCGCCGACGAGTTCACGCGGGCCGGTGCCCGTTATATCCCGGTCGAACCGGACCCGTCCGAAATGCACGCCGCGGGCCTGTCGATCCCCGGCACGGTCCGCGGCTCCGGGATGGCGCTGCCGTTCCGCGACGACGCGGTGGACATCTGCTTCTCGTCGAATGTGGCCGAACATGTCCCGGACCCTTGGCTGATGGCCGATGAGATGGTCCGGGTGACGCGCCCCGGTGGACTGATCGTACTGTCCTATACGGTGTGGCTGGGCCCCTTCGGGGGCCATGAAACCGGCCCCTGGCACTATTTCGGCGGGGAATACGCGGCGCGGAGATATCGGCGCAAGCACGGACACGAACCCAAGAACCGCTTCGGTGTCTCCATGTTCGCGGTTCGGGCCGTGGATGGTCTGCGCTGGGCCGCGCGCAGCTCGGCCCGGGTCCATCTCACGTTTCCCCGATACCACCCGCGCTGGGCGTGGTGGTTGGTCCGTATCCCACCGCTCCGCGAGCTACTCGTGAGCAATCTTGTGGTAATCGCCGGCAAACCACCACGGGATGCCGCGGACCCGCGTTCCGATTAGCGGGCGAACCGGGCGCGCCACCCGCCCCGAACGACGCCGTCCGGCCGGGTCCACGGTGATTCCTGGATGGCGAGACCAACCGTCTCGAGGGTGGTCAACCCCACTCGATCCGCCAGGTGCCCGACGACCACGACCGCCTCGGCCGCCTGCATAGCGGCCATGGCCTGTTCCGTGGTCAGTGTCCGACCGGGTAGGAAGGACACGACCCAACCGCCGCTGCCAACGCTTTTCGCCTGATGCTCGGTCTGGTCACTGGTCATCAACGACCGGTCGATCACGTGCACCGCCATGAACGCCTCTCCCAACACGGAAATCGGTTCGGTGGATGGAGCGAGCTGATATGTGGCCAACAGCATCCCTCCGCCAGCAACAAAACGCAATAGTGCGTTCTGCGAAAAGCGAACCGAGAGGTTGGGTTTCGGGGCGAGCGGGCCTCGAATCCAGCAAACATCGGGGTTTGCCGAGCGTATGCATGCGGGTGCCCGCAAATATCCTCATACCACACCGGGAGACCGGACACGAATGCGATCGCCATCGGCAAACCTTGGCGCACAGGGTAATTCGCCGAGAATTCCGCAGACGGACACGCCCGTACGGAAAACCGACGAGCGCACACAGAACACACCGCCGGACATCGGCGACGGCCGGCTCACCGCCACCGGATAACGGCAGGTATGTGAAAGCCCCCTTACCGAAACAGGGCTATTCGGCCGGAACCATCACCCGCAGAATCGAGTGCGACCCGCTCCCCGAATTCACCTCATCCACCACTCGCACCGACCATCCGGGCGGTAGCGCCGTCTGCAATCGCCCGGCCATCCGATGCAACGGCGAACTCACCGGCAGGTCCGCATCGGCCGCCACCACCGGCGGCACCGCACCCCGCTTCGCCCGGATATACCCATCGGCCATGTTCCAACCACCTCTCGTGTGGTGATCAGCTCGGCGGGTCGCACTGCCCCCGAGATGAATCAGGGAAACAGGTCAAGTCGGTCGGTAACGGATCTCACGGTCGAGTGGAGCAGAACACGGGCCACATACGCTCACCCCTGGGCTCGACCATCGCTGCAGATGGGTTACCCAATGATGTTTCAGTTCAAACCACCCGATCGGAGACTACGTCGGTGCCGGCCCGCCATCACACCATGGCGGGCCGGCACCGAGGACCGGCTATCAGGCCAGCCGCTGCTTGAGGGCCTCGAACTCGTCGCGCACGCCGGACGGCAGTTTGTCGCCGACGAACTCGAACCACTCCTCGATCAGCGGGATTTCCGCGCGCCAATCCTCCACGTCGACCTTCAGCGCCTCGTCGACATCGGCGGGATCGACGTCCAGACCCTCCAGATCCAACTGGGCGGCGGTGGGAACATTCCCGATGGGGGTGCGCTCGGCCTCGGCCGTACCCTCGATCCGACCGATGATCCACTCCAGCACCCGAGAGTTCTCGCCGAAGCCCGGCCACAGGAACCGGCCGTCCTCACCACGGCGGAACCAGTTCACGTAGAAGATCTTCGGCAGCTTGGCCGCATCGGCGTTCTTGCCGACATTGATCCAGTGGCCGAGGTAGTCGCCCACGTGGTAGCCCATGAACGGCAGCATGGCCATCGGGTCGCGACGCACCGTACCCACCTTGCCCTCGGCCGCGGCGGTCTGCTCCGACGACAGCGTGGCGCCCATGAACACGCCGTGCTGCCAGTCGAACGACTCGGTGACCAGCGGAACCGTGGTCTTGCGCCGACCACCGAACAGAATCGCCGAAATCGGCACACCCTGCGGGTCGTCCCATTCGGGGGCCAGGATCGGGCACTGCGACATCGGGGTGCAGTAACGCGAATTCGGGTGGGCGGCCGGCGTTTCGGTCTCCCCCGCGCGCCAGTCGTTGCCCCGCCAATCGATCAGATGCTCGGGTTCGCCCTCCAGGCCCTCCCACCAGACGTCGTTGTCGTCGGTGAGCGCGACATTGGTGTAGACGGTGTTACCGGCGTCCATGGTCGCCATGGCATTGGGGTTGGAGGAGCGGTTGGTGCCCGGCGCCACGCCGAAGAAGCCGTACTCCGGGTTCACGGCGTAGAGGCGACCATCCTTGCCGAACCGCATCCAGGCGATATCGTCGCCGAGGGTTTCCGCACGCCACCCCGGAACCGTGGGCTGGATCATGGCGAGATTGGTCTTACCGCAGGCGCTCGGGAAGGCCGCCGCGATGTAGTACGCCTTGTTCTCCGGCGAGATCAGCTTCAGGATGAGCATGTGCTCGGCCAGCCAGCCCTCGTCGCGGGCCATGGCCGAGGCGATCCGCAGCGAGTAGCACTTCTTGCCGAGCAGGGCATTGCCGCCATAGCCGGAGCCGTAGCTCCAGATCTCGCGGTCCTCGGGAAAATGGGTGATGTACTTGGTCTCGTTGCACGGCCAGGGAACATCGGCCTGCCCCTCGGCCAACGGCGCGCCCACCGAATGCAGCGCCTTCACGAAGGGCTTGTCCTTGCCCAACTTCTCCAGGGCGGCCTTACCCATCCGGGTCATCACCCGCATGGAGACCACGACGTACTCGGAGTCGGTGATCTCCACACCCAACTTGGGGTCCTCGGCGCCCAGGGGGCCCATGCAGAACGGCACCACGTACATGGTGCGCCCCTTCATCGAGCCGCGGTACAGCTCGGTCATGGTGGCGCGCATCTCGGCGGGATCGACCCAGTTGTTGGTGGGCCCGGCGTCCTCGGGTGACTTCGAGCATATGAAGGTGCGCGACTCCACCCGGGCCACATCGGAGGGGTCGGACAGGGCGAGGAAGGAGTTCGGTTTCTTCTTCTCGTCGAGCTTCTTGAAGGTGCCCGCCGCCACCAGCTGCTCGGTCAGCCGGTTCCACTCCTCGTCGGAACCATCCGCCCAGACCACCCGGTCCGGCTGAGTGAGTTCGGCCACCTGCTGTACCCAGGCGAGCAGTTCACTGTGTTCGGTCGGCACGCTGCCGTCGGATCCACGAAGACCGGGAATGGTGGCTGAGGTCATGAAAACTCTCCTGAGACGGGCGGTTCTGCGGTGCCTCCGCCTTGGCCCATGGGCCCATGACCAGCGCGAACACACCGAGCGCCACCGTTGGCGGTAAGGCATCCGCCGCGGTCCGTCGAGTACGTCCCACGGTATAGGTGACGTACCGAGGGCCGTACCGAGGGCGAAGCGGACGCCCAGGTTCCTGTTTAGAGGTTAACGCGATATGACGGCCCGTATGGAGTCGGGTTCCTTATCAATCCTCATCAATAGCGGTAACAGGCCAATCAATAGGGGTGGACAGTCCAGTCCGGTTACGGGGTCGACCAGTGGTCGAGTGCGGTGAGATCGCGGGTGCAGGCCGCCAGACGACCCGGTTGATCGGCCGCCAGCCGACGCACCTGGGTCTCCAGTTCCGCTACCCGCCGATCGACATCGACCATACGCTCGGCGGCATTGCGCACCACCCGATCGGCCAGGGCCGTCTCCGCCTCCACCAGGGCCGTCGCCGCCCGCTGCTCGAGCTGGGCCTTGATACCGGCAATGACATCGGTCACCCATTGCCGCAGATGGTTGCGATCGGCCAGCCGGCTGCGCGCCCGCACCACCCAGGCGGCCGCACCGGCCCCCAACAACAACGCGACCGGGACACTCGCCACATCCAGGGCGGGCACCAGCGCCAACGGCGACACCACCAGCCGACCCAGACCGACGCCCGCCGAGGCGCCGAGAGCGATCATCAAGTGATCTTCGACCCCTCGCCGGCGCGGCTCCGGGTCCGGGCCGACGGTCGGGGCGGGATCCCGACGTACACCGACGGAATCCTCCGCCGCCGGGTCCACCCGGACGGCCAATTCGACCAGCCGTTGCTCGATATCGTCGTCGACCTCGACGGTCAGCTCGTTCACTGCCCGCTGTAGCCACGCCGGATAGCCGCGTTGTTCGGCACGGCCCAATCGGTCGAGTTCCGCTCGGGCCGCCGTATGCAATGCGCGGACCCGGGCGCCGACATCGGTCAGCAGATCCACCCGCGCCAGGTTCAGTTGGGCGCGCAGGGTGGACATGGCCGCCGCCCGACCGCCGTCCCGTTCGGCCAACAACCGCATCCGCTCCTCGCGCAGCCGATTCACCCGAGTATCCGAACCCAGCTCGGCCTGCTGCTCCAGAATCCGCTGTCTGGTGTCCGCGACGACCCGGGCGACCACCGCGGCCGCGCGATCCTCGTTCGGAACGGGAGTCTCGGCGGTCAGCGCAACCAACCGGGCGTGCAACAGTCCCAGCCCGGAACGGTCGAGCAGTGCCGAATCACCCGACGTTCGGGCCACGGACGCCAGCCGGGCGGATACCGGGACGATGTCGTGGTCGCATCCGGCGGCGGCGAGCAGCGCCCGATCCCGGTCCAGCACCGCCCGCCAATCCTGATGGGCGTGGATACCGTTCATGGCAACCACCGCCCGCACCCCATCGGCGCGCAATCGCCGTAATATGGCCAGCTCACCCTCGCCGAGCACGGCGCCCGCGTCGAGCAGCAGCAATACCACCGCAGCACCCGCGGCCGGCTCGATGGCGCCCGGTTCGATGACCGCCACGCTCAGATCGACCCGCGGTTCGAATCGCGCCAACTCGGTGCGCAACAGGGTGGTGTTCGCATCATCGGGTCCGATCACCTGCACCGTCGAAGCGACACCCGGCCCCTTCAGGGCCTGTAACAGAGCCATACCCTGCGGATTCCAGCGCTGCACCACAGCCGCCACGGCCTCCGGCACCAGCGCCGGTGCGACCGGGTCGGTGGGAGCCGACCCATGGTCGGCCGGGTCAGAGTCCGACACTGCTCATCCGCTCCCACATGCGCATATACCCGTTGTGCACCCGCAGTGCGGCGCGTCGGGCCGCGGGTGACATATCCCCCGCGACAACGGCGCGCCAGCGGGTGGCCCGGGCCAAGGCCTCATCCGCGTCCGCGGGCGCGGGCCCGGCGTAACCGGCAGCCAGATGGGCAACCTCGGGATGGACCAATCCGGCGCACAGACCCAACCAATGCGCCTCGTCACCGGCCAGATAGTCGCTCAACAACTCCCGGGCCCGACCACCGGAGCCGGGAACGGACCGCGCCGCCAGCCGCGCCAACTCGTCGAGCAGTTCACCGGCACGCCGGGACGACACCTGTTCGTAGCGGGCGTGCAGCAGTCGGTTCAGCGGGTCGACCGCGCTGGCCGCGTGCATGATCTGCAGCAGTGCCCGATCGGAGAGATCGGGCTGGTGGCGTAGGGCGGTGAGGGCACAACTCACCCCGTACAGATCCCATCTGTGCAACAGTTCTTCCCGTTCGGCGGTATCCGGTCCCACCGAGGGAGCGGTGAACACCTCGGGTGAGATGGCCAATCCCGGACCGGCGTCGATATGACGGCGCAGAACGGCCAGGTCGGCATCGCTCACCGTGCCTGCCTTGGTGCGCACCGCCAGCGATGCCACCAGCGGAAACACCGGTAAACGCAGTTCCCGGCCGTACCGTTCGGCCGCAGCGACGGCATCGGCCCATCCTGCGCCGAGGGCATCGGCCTTGTTCAGCACGACGAGCGCGCGATCCGACGGCACCGATTCGAGCGCCTGCCGATCCGCCGGGGTCGGCGCACCGGCCAGGACATAGACGACGAGATCCCCGTCGAGTCGCGGGGCGGGTGTTCCGGGCTCGTCGACCGGCTCGGTTTCCACCGCCGACAGCAATGTCAGCGCCTGACGCACCGTGGTCCGACCGGAGCGGGCCCGGCCCGCCACCTGGATCCGCGGCGGCGTACGCAGGCGTCGAATGGCCTCGGCGACCTGCCGGCCGATCATCGGATCGGACCCCCCACCCCGGCTCAGCACCTCCACCAGCTCTTCCAGTTGATCACGGCCCTGATCCGGGGCCTGCCGGTCGAGCATGTTCACATCCGATCCACTGACTGTCACCGTGGGTACTCACCCCCTGTTTCCGGTGCGCATTCTTTCAGAAGGCACCTCGGAAAGGGCGGCGACGGTCGAGCGACGAGATCGCAACGGATCGGGCCGTACACCTCACTCCCGGACGCACTTCGATCGTCTGCCCCGGATATAGGCGCGGTTCACGCCCCGGTGACGTATTTGTTGACGGTGCGCACCGCCCAATTCGGTGAATACTTCGCCACCGTGGCCAATAGTTTGGCCTGGGTGCCGATCTCGTAGTGCACCCTGGGCAACCGTCCCGGTTTGCGAGTCGCCCGCCAGATACCGGACGCCACGTCCTCGGCGGTCAACCGCACCCCCAGGGAGCGGGTCGATCCCGTTTCCAGACCGCGCACCATCGCCGTCGCGACGAACAGCGGCCAGATGGCGATCACCCGGATGTCATGGCGCCGCCATTCCAGATCCAACGCCTCGGTGAGGCTTTTGACCGCCGATTTGGTTGCGGCGTAGGTGGCGAGCTCGGGTTGACCGTAGATCGCCGAGGCCGAACACAGGTTCACCAGCTGAGCGCCGGGGGTGTCCCGCAGATAGGGAAACGCGGCATGGCAGCCGGTGACGACCCCACCCAGGTTGATGTCGATCATGGCCCGGTGCTCCGCGAGTTCCAGGGACTCGAACGGGCCCGCGCGCAGAATCCCGGCATTGTTCACCAGGATGTCGAGTCGGGCGTAATCGGTGTGGAACTCGCGCAGCCGTTCGGTCCAATGGGTGTCGTTGCTCACATCGAGCACCCCGGTGCTCACCGCACCGCCGTTGCGGGTGATCTCGGCGGAGAGCCTGCTCAGCCCCACCTCGTCGATATCGTATGCGCCGACGGCATAGCCCTGGGCGGCGAAGAGCAGCGCCGTGGCCCGGCCGATACCGGCCGCCGCACCCGTGATGAACACCGTCGGCCTTCCCATACCGAGAGTCTAGGCATACCCATCGGCTGTGGTCCGGGCCCACGCGGGCCCATTCGCTGTGGACGGTCCCGTGCGGTGTGATGTCGGCAATGCTGGACAATGGAGACGTGAACGCCGCCGTGAACCCAACCTCCGAGTCACGTCCGGTATCGCCTTCCACCGCGTCAGCGCTGAGCGATACCGCGACACCCGACGCCGATACCCCATCGGTGTCGATGGCCTCGGCGACCGACACGGACGGCGCCCGGCCCACGCGAAACCGTGGGGCGGTCGGCGACCACGGCGCTCGGCGACTGCGCACCGGCTCTCGTCTGTATCCCCGGGTCACCAGCTTCCGCTCCCGGCGCGGCGCACTCACCCCCAACCAGCAGAAATCCTGGGACCGGACCTGGCCGTCGGTCGGCCGCGAGGTGGCCGACGAACCACTCGACGCCGCGGCCTGGTTCGGCCGCGAGGCCCCGCTGGTCATCGAGATCGGCTGCGGTACCGGAACCGCCACCGCGGCCATGGCCCAGGCCGAACCGCATCTGAACCTCATCGGCATCGAGGTGTATCAGCCCGGCCTCGCCCAATTGGTACAGCTGATCGAACGCGAGCAGATCGGTAACATTCGCCTGCTGCGCGGGGATGCCGTGGATGTGCTGGAGAATATGATTGCTCCCGGATCGCTGACCGGGGTTCGGGTCTTCTTCCCCGATCCCTGGCCCAAGGCCCGGCATCACAAGCGTCGGTTACTACAACCGGCGACCGTCGCGCTGATCGCCGACCGGTTGCGCCCCGGCGGCGTTTTGCACGTCGCCACCGACCATGCCGGTTACGCGGAGCACATCGCCGAGGTCGGCGCGGCGGAACCCCTGCTCATCGGCCTCAACGAGACAACCGGCGGCGATAGCGACCGCTATCGTGAGACCGCACCGATAGGCTTCGAGCGCCCCGTGACCAAATTCGAGAACAAGGCACATCGCGCCGGTAGCGCCATCCACGAGTTCATATGGGGCAAGATCGAATGATGAGCGTCAGTGAGATGGCTGCGGCCACCGACGATGTTGCCGGGGGGCTGCCCGTACCCGAGGGCGCGGATGTCGGCGGGAGTTCTGCCGAATCGCGACGGGTACTGCTGGTCTGGGACGCCCCGAATCTGGACATGGGCCTCGGCGCGATCCTCGGCGGACGGCCCACCGCGGCCTACCGTCCCCGGTTCGATGCACTGGGACGCTGGTTACTGGCCCGCACGGCCGAGCTGTCGGTGGGAGAGAAACAGCGAATCGAACCCGAGGCGACGGTGTTCACCAACATCGCCCCCGGTACCGCGGATGTGGTCCGACCGTGGGTGGAGGCCCTGCGCAATGTCGGTTACGCCGTTTTCGCCAAACCCAAGATCGACGAGGACTCCGATGTGGACGCCGATATGCTCGCCCATATCGCCCTGCGCAGGCGCGGTGCGGGACTGGCGGGCATCATGGTCGCCTCTGCGGACGGACAGGCGTTCCGGGAACCACTCGAACAGTTGGCGGCCGATGGAATCCCCGTTCAGGTACTGGGTTTCCGTGAGCATGCGAGTTGGGCGGTCACATCCGATAGTCTCGAGTTCGTCGATCTCGAGGACATCCCGGGCGTGTTCCGCGAACCGCTGCCCAGGGTGAGCCTCGACTCGCTGCCCGAAGAGGGTGCCTGGCTGCAGCCGTTCCGGCCGCTGTCGGCACTGCTCACCTCTCGCCCTGCCCAAGGAGTCGCTTAGTGTTCACCCGCTGGGGCGATTTGGTCTACCGCCTGCGCTACGCCGTCATCGGCGTGATCGTCGCGGCGCTACTCGGCCTCGGCGGCTACGGCCTGAGCCTGGGCGACCACCTCAGCTCCAGCGGGTGGGACGACCCGGGATCCGAATCGGCCCAGGCCGCCCGGATCGCCGACGCATCGTTCGGTCGCGATCACACCAGTGACGTGATCGTGCTGTACACCGCCCCCGAGGGCAAGACGATCAACGATCCGGAGTTCGGCCGCAAGATCGTCGACAACCTGAACAGCCTGCCGCGCGAGTACCCCGACCAGATCGCGACGATCAACGGCGCCTATTGGCCCACCGAGACGGGCGCGGTGCAACCGAGCCTGTTCGGTTCCCCTGACAAGAAACACGCCTTCGCCTCGATCGCCATCGTCGGTGACAACGACACCGATATGGTGCGTAATTTCCGCACGGTCAAGGACGCCTTCTATATCGATGGCGTCGATGTGCAGGTCGCGGGCCTGCAGGCAGTCGCGGGAACCTTGAACGACACCATGGCCGACGACCAGAAGCGCATGGAGCTTTTGGCCATCCCGGCGGTGGGCGTGCTCCTGTTCTTCGTCTTCGGCGGGATCGTCGCGGCCGCGCTGCCGTTGATCGTCGGTGGTCTCACCGTGATCGGCGCCTGGGGCATCATCCGATTCCTGACCAATTTCACCGAGGTGAACTCGTTCGTCTCCGGTGTGGTGTCGATGATCGGTCTGGGTCTGGCCATCGACTACGGGTTGTTCATCGTCAGTCGTTTCCGCGAGGAATTGGCCGAGGGCTACGACACCGCGGCGGCGGTGCGCCGTTCGGTCATGACCGCCGGGCGCACGGTCGTGTTCTCCGCGACCATGATCATCGCCAGCCTCGGCGGTATGCTCCTGTTCCCGCAGGGCTTCCTGAAATCGGTCGCCTACGGCACCATCGCGACCGTCTCGTTGGCGGCGCTCGCCTCGATCACCGTCCTGCCCGCCATGCTCGGCATTCTCGGTCGGCGCGTGGATATGCTCGGGCTCAAGCGGTTCCGGCAGACCAAGAGCGCCGAAGAGGTCGAGAACAGTATCTGGGGCCGGAGCACCAAGTGGGTGATGCAGCATCCGCTCAAGATCGCCATTCCGATCTGCATCCTGCTGCTGCTGTTGATCATCCCGGTGAAGAATCTGGCCTTCGGCGGTATCAACGAACGCTATCTGCCCCCGGACAATACGACCCGGCTCGCGCAGGAGCACTTCGACCAGATCTTCCCGCTGCGCAAATCCGACCCGATCCAGCTGGTCTTCATCTCCGAGAACACCTCGTCCATCGGCAAGGTGTGGCGTGAGGCCAACAAGGCCCCGGGTCTGCAGGGCGATTTCGCCGTGCCCTCGGCGTCCACCGAGCGGCGCGATGTCTTCCGAACCAGCGCCACCCTGGCGGATTCGGAGGACTACGAGCCGACCATCGACTATCTGCGTTCCATGGACATCCCCGACGATGTGCAGATGCTGGTCGGCGGACAGCCGGCGATTCAGAAGGACAGCATCGATGCGCTGTTGGACCGGATGCCGTTGATGATCGCGTTGGTGCTGTTCGTCACCACGCTGCTGATGTTCCTGACCTTCGGATCACTGGTGCTGCCGATCAAGGCAGCGCTGATGAGCGCGCTCGGTCTCGGCTCCACACTCGGCATCCTCACCTGGATCTTCGTCGACGGCAACGGTGCGAAAATTCTCAATTTCACCCCGCAGCCGATCATGTCGCCGGTGCTGGTGCTGATCATCTCGATCATCTACGGCCTGTCCACCGACTACGAGGTGTTCCTGTTGTCCCGTATGGTCGAGGCCCGCACCATGGGCGCGTCGACCACCGAATCGGTGCGGATGGGCACCGCGCACACCGGCCGCATCATCACCGCGGCGGCGCTGATCCTGCTGGTGGTGACCGGCGCGTTCGCGTTCTCCGATCTGGTGATGATGCAGTACATCGCCTACGGCATGATCGCCGCGCTGTTCATCGACGCCACCATCCTGCGCATGCTGCTGGTACCGGCGACCATGAAACTGCTCGGCGACGACTGCTGGTGGGCGCCTGCCTGGATGAAGCGGATCCAGCAGAAGATCGGCCTGGGCGAACCCATTCTCGACGACGAGCGCCCGCAACGCGGACCGGTTGTGGACCTGGTCAAGACCACTCCGGTCACCGATCCGGTGACCACACTGCTTCCCGCCATGCCGGCGGAGGAGCAGCGCAAGACCCCGCACCGCAAACGCACCCGCGAGGAAATCGAGGCGGAAGCGCCGACCGCGCATATGACCGCCCTCCCGAAGGAATCACCGGCGGCCCCGCAGAGTTCCCTGCGGCCGGCGGAATCGGCTCCGGCACCCGGTCCGACCCCGGCGAAGACACCGGGCACCCCGTCCGGGAAGCCCCCGGCCGGCCCGACCGGACAGCGGCCGCCCACGGTGAACCCACCCAAGCCGATGCCGCTCTCGCCCGATCCCACTCGCCCGCGCCCGAATCCGCCCGCGGAGCCGAGTGCCGGTGCCGCACCGGCCGCACCACCCCGCTCGACCGGCCCCGAGCAGCCCGAGCGGTTCCCCGGCCCCCGGGGAACCCGTCCGCCGCTCCGTCCCCGACCGGCGGACCCGAACGACCAGCCGCCCGCCCGGATACCCGCCCCCCGTCCGGCCGGGGCACGGCCGCCGATGCCACCGCGCACCCCGCTGTCGGACGAACGTCGCCCCGGCGTGCCGGGAGCGGGCCCTCTGCCCACCCGCACCCCCGGTGCCGACGACCGCGCCCAGACCGCGGGGCCGCTGCACCAGCGGGTTCCCGGCGCCGATCGGGAGGCCCCCACACCCGGTGCCGCTCCGACACCTCCGCGGATACCGGCACCGGAACACCGGTCCGAACCGAATACCGAGGCCGGTCCGACCCCGCAACGGAATCCGGCCCCACCGCGACCGATGCCCCGCCCCGTCGGTGGAGATATCGGAGCCACCACGCCGATCCCGCCCTCGGACCCATCGGCCGGCCCGCTGCGGCCCGCCGCGGAAACAGGGTCCGGCCGGCCCGGCGCCGGGGGCCCACAACGACCGCAGTTCCCCGCTCCGGAGTCCGCGACCCGCCCGGTCGATCGGCCGGCACCGCGACCGGTCCGCCCGGAGTGGGCCAGCGAGCCGATCTTCCAGGAGCCGGAGCCGTCCGAGCCGGTGGCACCCCGACCCCCGGAACCGGGCCCGGACGAGAACAACCGCAACAGCATCGAGGACTGGATGGCCGAACTGCGTTCCTCGCGTCGTCGCCTCTACCCCCCGGTCGACGACGAGGGCCGACACCATTCCGGTGACGGTCGCACGGTCAGCGTCAACGAGCTGCTGCGCCGCCGCGAAGAGGAGTAGCCGGGTCGGGCCGGGTGGCGACTCGGTCCGACCCGCTTGTGCGATCCCGTTGGTTCAGTGGCCGAACAGGCGACGCCAGTGGGTCATGAACGGATGCTTGGCGGTGACGGAACCGAACCGGACCCGGCCGTGGACGATCAGGTGCAGCGGGCCCATGGGCGGGCCGGTACGGACCTTGTTGTTGACTCCGGCGCCGAGCAGGTCCAAACCGTTGAGGTCGACGGTTGCCTCCGGCGGCACGATGAGGGTGAGTGAACTGCCATAGTCGTCGACCTGTAGTTCGACCGCCTGTGTGGTCATGACGGCCTCGGTGAAATCCAGGGTCACCGAGGAAAGCCAGCTGTTGAGATGCAGTACGGGCGCGACCTGCCAGGGACCGCGCCGGGTGACACCCGACATCCGGCCGCGGATCACTGCGGTGGGTCCGGGGGCCGCCATCGCCGCGGCGACGGTTCCGCCGGGTTCGGAATATCGACCTGGTCCGAAGCCGTAACCGTGCCGGGCCGCCGGTGGTTCGCCGACGAGCCGCACACCGGGAAGGTCCACGAGCACGGAATTCAATTCCCCTCGGGTCTTGGCGGCCAAAGCGGTGTCCATCCGTTCGGTGAACTCGCCCAGCGACAGCATGCCCAGTCCCACCGCGCGTTGCAGTAGTTCCCCGACATGTTCCCGTTCGGCATCGGAAACCCGCAGGTCCCGGTCACCTACTGGTCCGCCGGAACCCCATTTGTCGAAAACCGGATCGGGGCCGCCCATGCGACCGAGATTACCCAGAGCACACGATTTCCCGCATCAGGGCGTTCCCTGAAACGGGTACTCGGTAATTGTCGGCTCAGGTGTTGGACAGCGCATAAACGCCGAACGCTAGATTGGTGATCGTGTCAGTGCCTCTGGAAGCGGTCAAACAGACCATGCACACGCGCTGGCCGTTGTATCTGACGTCCATGCTGTTGGCGAACGCCTTCGGCGCAGTGTTGGTGTGGGCGTACATCCAATACGGCCTGCCGGTGCCCGAGGGCGAGGTTCCCGGCACCCGGCAGATCGGTCTGCTGATACCCGGTCTGGTCTTCGTTTTCGGCGGCGTGCTCAGTGTGCTGGCCTCGGCGCTGATGTTGCGACCGGTGATGCGCTGGCAGGTGCGCGGCGGACCGCCGAGCCGCCAGGAGCAGATGGCCGCGCTGCACGCCCCGCTGCGGCAGGCCATTCTGCATCTGGGGCTGTGGCTCGTCGGCGGCGCGGTCCTGGCGTCGGCGATCATTGTGCGAACCCCGGCGCTCGCCGGGACGGTGATCGTCACCCTGTGTATGTCCGCGACCGTCGTCTTCGGTTTCACCTATATGCTCGGCGAGCGCATTCTGCGGCCTGTCGCCGCCCAGGCACTGACCGAGGGCACCTTCGATCACACCCTCACCCCAGGGGTCGGCACCCGCATGGCCATGACCTGGGGTATGGGCACCTTCGCCCCGACCATCGGCATCGTGCTGCTGTGCGTCACCCAGATCTCGTCGGATGTGAAGTTCTCGGCGCAATCGCTGGCCGTGTCCATCCTGCTGCTGTGTGGGCTGGTGATCATGCAGGCACTGGCGTTGTCCATGCTCACCGCGTCCAGTATCTCCGATCCGATACGCCAGCTCAGCCAGGCGATCAACCAGGTGCAGGCCGGGGAGCGCGATGTCCAGGTCGAGGTGTTCGACGGCAGTGAGATCGGGTTGTTGCAGGTGGGCTTCAACCGGATGATGGAAGAGGCCGTCACCCGCCAACGGTTGCAGGAGCTCTTCGGCCAGCACGTCGGCGCCGAGGTCGCCCAGCGGGCCCTCGACTACGGCACCGAACTGGGTGGTGAGACACGGTTCGTGGCGGTGCTGTTCGTGGATATGGTCGGCTCGACCGCCACCGCGGCGGAACGCCCACCCACCGAGGTGGTCAGCCTGCTCAACGAATTCTTCCGCGTGGTGGTCGATGTGCTCGACCGGCACCACGGATTCGTGAACAAATTCGTCGGCGACGCCGCACTCGCGATTTTCGGCGCGCCGCTGGACCGGCCCGACGCGCCGACCGCCGCGCTGGCCGCGGCCCGGGAGCTACGCGAGGAGTTACGGGAAATACCCGGTCTCGATATCGGCATCGGCGTGTCGGCCGGACTGGCCGTTGCAGGCAATATCGGTGCGGCCAATCGCTTCGAATACACCGTTATCGGTGACCCGGTGAACGAGGCGTCCCGGCTGACCGAACTCGCCAAAGAGGAGCCGGGTCGAGTCCTCGCCTCGGGCTCGGCACTGTATTTCGCCGAGGAAAGCGAACAGCAGTGCTGGGTTTCCGGCGAAGAGGTGCAGTTACGCGGTCGTCCCCGGAAAACCAGACTGGTTCGACCACGCGAGGCGGTTGTCGAGGAAGACGGTACCGAAGGCCTGCAGGACCATTCGTTAGGCTGAGCGGATGACGGCCGACGGAGTCCCGGCGGGGGAGCCCACGACGCTCCCCGCATCGGCCGAACCCCGACGAAGATTTCGGTGGATCAAATGGCTCGCCGGAGCGATCCTGCTGGCGCTACTGGTGGGGGAAGGTGTCTATCTGTGGCCGCGATTGCATGAATCGTGGCGCAAGCTCACCGAAATCCATTGGGGTTGGGTGGCCGGCTGTATCGCATGGCAAATGGTGTCGATGAGCGGTTTCGGCCGGATACAGAAACAGCTGCTGCACGCGGGTGGTGTGGCGGTGAGCCGGCTCAAATCCGTCGCGGTGGTCTACGGGGCCACGGCCATGTCGGTGACCCTGCCGGCCGGCCAGGTGTTCTCCACCGCGTTCACCTACCGGCAGACCCGGCGGTGGGGGGCCAGCCCGGTGGTGGCGTCGTGGCAACTGATGTTCTCGGGTGTGGTCTCCGCCGTGGGTCTGGCATTGCTCGGTGTGGGCGGCACACTGTTGGCCGGAGGCCGGGTGGGTCCCGTCGAATTGATCCTGTCGGTGACCGCCATGGTGGCCCTGATCTGGGCGGGCAATTACGCGTCGCGACATCCGGGCACCCTGGAATCCCTACTGCTGCGGCTGCTCGCCCTGGTCAACCGGGTGCGCCGACGGCCGGCCGAGCACGGGATGAACAAGATCGCCGAACTGCTGGACCAGCTGGAATCGGTTGAGCTGGGCAGCCGGGACGGTATCTGGGTGGGCTGGTGGGCGGTGGTGCACCGTATGGCCGATGTGGCCTGTTTGGGCGCCGCCTGCTACGCCATCGGCGGTGATCCCCGGTGGGCGGGCCTGTTGATCGCATTCGCGGCGGGTAAGGCCGTCGGTTCCATTCCGTTCGCCCCCGGCGGCATCGTGTACGTCGACGCGACGCTGATCTACGGCCTGACCGCCGCCGCGGGCCTGACCGCGGCTCAGGCCGTCGCGGCGGCGTTCGTCTACCGGCTGGTCAGCTTCGTGCTGGTCGCAGTCATCGGTTGGATCGTGTTCCTCTTCCTGTTCCGCACCCCGCATGACGACGATGCCGAGTACGAGAAAGAGGTCGCGATACCCGAATTGCCGCGACTGGCGGCCCGGCGGGTCCGTGGGTCCCTGGGTTCGGATACTTCCGCGGCGCGCGGACCGCGCCGGGGCGGGACGGTGCCCGAGCAGACGGGCCGGGTCGCGGATGAGCGGAAGGACACCGGGCAGCGGGAAACGGATCGAGCGGAAGGGGTGGACCGAACCCGTGCCGAACCGTGAGCCGCGCCGGTATCCCCTACGGCTGCGTTGCGTGACCGGACGCCCGAGCCACGGGTATTAGGCTGCCAGTCGTGAAGAAGTTCGGGCCGATCGCTGTGGATGTGCTGTTGGTGGTGCTGTTCTGTATGCTCGGCCGGCGCAGCCACGACGAGGCGGTGCTCAGTGGACTGCTGCATACCGTCTGGCCATTCGGCATCGGGCTCGCGGTGGGCTGGGTGCTGGCCGCGGCGGTGAGTCGGCGACGGACCGGCGACGAACCCTTCGATGGCACCATGGTGTGGCCCACCGGTATCGCGGTGTGGGGGTGCACGCTGGTGATCGGCATGCTGCTGCGGGTCGTGAGCGGTCAGGGCACCGCGGCGAGCTTCATCCTGGTGGCGAGCACGGTGCTGGCCTTCTTCCTACTCGGATGGCGTGGCGCCATCCGAGCGATCGAGAACTGACGGTTCGTCGGCCGGAGACCGTTTCGAGCGATGGGCCTCAGATCTCCGGATCGGTCAACGACTGCAGCAGTTTCGCCGCCATCCGCACCACCATATCGTCGCTGTCGACGTCCGCGATGTGGATGGCGAAGGCCAGATCGCCCATGGTGGCGATGAGCCATCCGTCGTCACCGGCCCTGGCCGAGAATCCGCTGACGTCCCGGTAGGTGCGCAGACGGGCGAAATGCGGGGCGTTCATCGTATCCCGCAGCATGGTGCGCAGCCGGTCGGTGACCGGTGCGGGCAGGGGCTCCAACTGGGCATCCGTCGTCCCGGGACGGCCGCGTTCGATCATCGGCGGCAATGCCTGGCCGTGGGCGATGGCGGCGGCCGCGATGGCCATTCCGAACGGGCTGGCCAGCATGGCATCGGGTCCGCTGCCCTGACGCACCGGTTCGGCGCTGCGTCCCGCGAGCGCCGCCTGACCGGTGACCTCATCGAGTCCGGGGACCCGGAAATCGACGCCGACCCCGAGCATGGTCGCGGCCTCTGCAGCTTCCTGCGCCGAAATATCTTTGGGGTCTTTACCTTTGGCGGCCGCCGCGGCGGCGCGGAACAGTTCGATACCGCCGCCCACCGGGTAGAGGCCGGTGAAGGCGACCGGCCCCTGCGCGCTGGAGTAATTGTTCTGTGCCGCCGCCACAACCGCACCCGTGGAGGGCTGGATGGCCACGATGGAAGCCGGTGTCCCCACACTGACCACCGCTTCCTCGGCGGCACGCTGCAGCTTCTGGTCCATGGTGCCCGCGATATCGGGACCGGCCGGCCCCTGCTCGCCGGCGAGTTGGGTGAGGAACTTGCCGTTCTCGAACAGCTGCACACCCCAACCGGAATGCCGTTCCTGGCTTTCCTCCCAGACGTTCTGCATGGCATCCAGCAGTGGTGAGAAGATGCGCCGGTCGGAGACGATGAGTCGCGGCTCCTTTTCCATCACCACCCCGGGGATGGGCGCCATCCGCGGTTCCAGGATCACGAAATCGCCCTCGCGCAGGCTCACCGCGGTAATCGGCTTACCACCCGATTGCGCCAGTTCTTCCCGCAGTGTCTCGCCGGTGATCAGTGGGGCGACCGGCTCGATGGCAGCGGCCAGCGCGTCCGTGGAGGCCACCGGGTCGGGCATCCGCGCCGGATCGAGTTTGACGACATTGATGACCTGTCTGGTCATCAATGGCTGCCCTACATTGTCCACCACCTTGGGCGGCGGTTCGGGGGTGGTGCGCACCAGTTGGACAGTGCGGTCGTGTTCGAGTTTCGGCATGACAATGCCCGGATCCCAAGAGATGCGCCAACCGATGGCGAGTTTTCGAATGGTCCCCTCGAGGCTATAACTCCAGTTCTTGTTCTCACCGAAATTCCACTCGGCATCCAGGGTGAACAGTCCCGCATCGGAGCCGAGTTCGATGAATTGCGACATTTCGTAGTCGACCTCGCCCGAGCCGAGACCGTCGAACATTTGCTCGAGAGTTGCGGAGGCGGCCGAAGGGTAAGAGGTCAGCTCGGCGGCGGCAGCGTGATCATGCTCGTCCAGCAGGTCGGTGAAGCGCTCGACGACAGCTCGGGGACCGGCTTCCTCCGCGCCGGTCCCGCACGACCCCATAGCGATTGCCAGAGCCGCCACCCCCGCGAGTGCCAGTGCGCCCCGGAAGCGAAAGCGGCGGGATCCCCACAAATCCATGTCGCCCACTCTTCACTCTTGTCACTCCAGTAACAAGACCACGTTACCTGAAAAATGCCTGTTTGCGACGCCCCGCTAACCCGAGCCCACAGCGTCACGCAACCTTCCCAATTGTGCCCCACCGCCAACCGGCGCCGGCACGGACCATGATCATTTACCCGGCCGCCTGTCGACGCTCGGCGAGGCTACGCTACCGGTCGCCCCGAATACGCATACCGTTACCCCGGCTGTCGGTTCTCCTTTCGGAATACCCCGTGGTGCCGGTGGGGAACCCTTCGGGTGACCCACCGTTGTCGGTAGGGTTGCCGGCATGCCCGAAAACGACGGCCGGCAGATCCCGAGCGGCCCGATCCTGGTGCTCAACGGACCCAATCTCAATATGCTCGGCACACGCCAACCTCAGGTGTACGGCTCGGAAACCTTGACCGATGTAATCGAATTGTGTCGTCGAACCGCCGCCGCGCACGGTCGCGAGATCACCGACTTCCAATCGAACTCCGAAGGCGAGCTGATCGATCGCATCCATCGTGCCCGCGGCGCGGAATCGGCCATTGTGATCAACCCCGGCGGACTCACCCACACCTCGGTGGCACTCCGGGATGCACTGGTGATCCCCGAAGTGCCGATTGTGGAGGTGCACATCAGCAATGTGCACGCGCGCGAGGAATTTCGACATCACTCCTACATCTCGCCGATCGCCACGGCCGTCGTCGCCGGTATGGGCATCTACGGATATGCCGCCGCCATCGAGTTCCTGACCCGCCGCTCATCGCCGGCCTGATGCGCTCCCCACCCACCGGAGCGCCACCGATCGGCGGGCGCCTTCGCGGACCGACGGTCAGCTGATCCGAAAGACCGGAAAACCCGGTGCGATGGCGGCGAGTTCGTCGTCGGTGGCGTCCTTGGTGACCCCCTCGAAGAACCGGCCCACCTCCCAACCCCACCGCTGCAGGTACAGGCGCAGTAACGGCACCTTGTCGGCATCCGGCACCTCCACCGCGGTGAAGGCCTCGACCTTGCGCCCTCGGCGCAATTCACCCGTACCGGCCACCCGAAGGTTGCGCACCCACTGGGTGTGGCCCCGCGGCGCCACGAGATAGCGCTGCCCATCCTCGGCCGTCAGCACGTTCACCGGGGTTGTCCGCCACTCCCCGCTGGTGCGGCCCCGCACGGCCAGCAGGCACGACCCCGCCACACTGATTCCCCACTTCGACAGCCGACGGAACAGGCCGTTCAGGATCGGGTCGAAGCGGTTGGGGGCGACGTATCGGGTTTCGGCAGCCATTTCCTTCTCCTTGTGAGCGATGCTCTCTGTTGTGAACAACGATCGCATTTACCCCCGCTTTTGTCAAGAGCAGTGCTCTCGCTTTTGGCACCTGTCACACTCGGGGAAGCCAGGTCGTCTATCCGACATCCGAACCATTTCGTTCCGAGGAGTTGGCGATGTCGATCGCATATACGGTTGTGACGGTGCTCGCGGCGGCCTGGGTGGGATTCTCGGCCGGGGCGGTGTTCGCCCATGCCGGGTGGGTCGTGGACGCCCTGCGCGACTACGGAATCCCGGAATCGTGGTGGCCGTGGCTGGGAACAGCCAAGGCACTCGGCGCCGTTGGGCTCATCGTCGGGCTGTTCGTCCCGATCGTCGGGGCACCAGCGACCATCGGATTGGTGCTGTACTTCGCCGGCGCGGTACTCACCGTCCTACGGGCCCGCGCGTATTCGCACATCCCGTATCCACTGCTGTACCTGACCCCCGTGGTGGTCGCCTCGGGACTGGGACTTGCGGCCTGATTACGGCGAATACCGCACCCGCGCGGGGCATTTCTGGAACGGTGAGCTCAGGCGATCGCATCGCTGGTCGCGGCCCTGGCCGGACGATCGATGCGATACCCGCGAGTGGTTTCCGAGAGATCGCAGAGGAGTGGCGCGTGAAGGCCGCGATATTCGAGGGCAACGGCCCCCACCTGGTGATCGAGGATATTCCGGTGCCGGTCCCGCGACGGGGGGAAGTGTTACTGCGGGTCTCGGCCTGCGGTGTCTGTCATACCGACCTGCATGTGCTCGAATCCGAGGTCGCATTCCCGACGCCGGCGGTACTCGGCCACGAGGTCTCCGGGGTCGTCGAGCAGATCGGCGAGGGGGTGCGCAGTGTCGAGGTGGGCGACGAGGTCGTATGCAGTTTCATCATGCCGTGCGGGGATTGCCGACATTGCGTGCGCGGCATGGAGGATCTGTGCGAGAAGTTCTTCGCCTACAACCGCCTGGGCGGCACCCTCTACGACGGTACGAGCCGGCTGTTCCGGGCCGACGGGACACCGCTGGCGATGTACTCGATGGGCGGACTGGCCGAATACTGCGTGGTACCCGCCTCGGATGTGTTCGTCGTGCCGCCCGAGATCGGGCTGGAAGCGGTATCGATCCTGGGATGCAGTTCGTTCACGGCGCTCGGCGCGATCAATACGGCCGAGCCATCGTTGGGCGACCGAATCGCGGTGATCGCCGCCGGCGGGGTGGGATCGTCGATCGTGCAGTTCGCCGTCGCGGCGGGCGTCGCCCAGATCATCGCCATTGATATCGCCGATGAAAAACTCTCCGCGGTAGCAGAACTCGGCGCCACCCATACGATCAACTCCCGTACCGAGGATGTCGTGGAGCGAGTACGCGAACTCACCGACGGTCACGGCGTGGATATCGCCTTCGAAGCGCTCGGCAGCGCGGCGACCTTCGCGACCGCGCTCGACATCCTGGACGACGGCGGTCGCGCGGTGATCGTCGGCATCGCGCCCGCCGGTTCCACCGGTTCGATCGACCTGGCCCGGCTGGTGCGGCGCAAACTCCAGATCCGCGGCTCCTACGGCGCCAAGGCCCGCACCGATATGCCCGCGCTGCTGCGGATGGTGGCCGCGGATATCGTACGACCCGAGGAGGTCATCACCCGTCGCTATCCCCTCGACCGGGCCGACGAGGCCTATCGGGCGCTGGCCCGAGGGGAGATCGTCGGCCGGGCCATCATCGAGATGGAGGCCTCGCCTTAGCCGTTCGGAAACCGGTCACGCGGTGGGAGAACGCATCAACTCGAAGATCGATACCGCCCGTCCCCGCTGCTCACTCACCCGCCGGGCCTTACGCCAGAACCCCTGTGCGGTGCGCGAGAGAGTGGCGTCCACGCCGACCTCCTCGCTCGCGTCGATGATGTGCTGGGCGGCGGCGTCCATCATCGCGAACGAGGCGATATCGCCCCAGCCGCCGTTCATGGCATCCTCGGCGTACTGCTCCATGAAGAACGGGATGGCCTCGCTGAACCGTTTCGCGTACGGCAGGAAACGGCCGAGATCGACCCCGGATCGGTCGAGGACGGCGAGCGCCTGCTGATAGGACAGCATCCAGGGGTGGAATGTGATCAACAGCGCCTGGTAGTAGACCTGCGCGAGACCGTCGTCGTCGCCCAGGTACTCCGGCGGGCTCAATGGACGCAGCAGCTCGGCATGCGCGTCGAAGATCGCACGCGGCCCGCTGTAGAAGATGTACGAAGCGGGATGGGTGATGTTGTCGCCCGCCGACATGAAACCACCCGAGATGAACTCCGCTCCGTGCGAGCGAACCCACTGTGCTCCTTTGCGGGCATTCTCGGGCGAATCGGAGGACAGGTTGGCTATCACCTTGCCGGGCAGATGGTCGACGGCCTGGCCCAGCACGTCGTACATGGCGGCGTAGTGGGTGAGACTGACGACGATCACCTCGTTGGCATCGAGCACCTCGGCCACGGTCGACGCTCGACGCGCGCCCAGCTCGACCATCGCCTCGACCTTGGCCGCGGTGCGGTTCCAGACGGTGACCTCGGTTCCGGCGGCGAGGAACTCCTTGACCATGGCCTGCCCCATCGGCCCCAGGCCGATGACACTGATGGAACGGGGATGCTGCTGCGACATCGAAAACGCCCTTCGGTCGTCGGTTCGGATATTTTTCGGCGCCGGCTCGATGCTCGTCGGCGCAGGTAGAGTCGACAAGAACGCACCTTTGGGGGTGGTTGCTCACCTCGAGGTTCGTAATGAGGTCAGGAGGATGCGGTGAGTGTCGAAAGTGATATGGATCACCAAGTCTGCGGTATGTCGCTGGCAATCGACGTGGTGGGCGGCAAGTGGAAACTCCACCTGATGTGGGTACTCGGCGAGGGACCGCAGCGTTTCGGCCAAATCCGCCGCATCCTCGACGGTGTGAGCGAGAAGGTACTCACCGAGAACCTGCGGCAGCTGGAGGCCGCCGGGATCATCTCCCGCACGGTCTATCCGGAAGTCCCGCCGCGAGTGGAGTATTCGCTCACCCCACTGGGCGAGGAGCTGCGCGTGGCCCTGCGCCCGCTGGAGGAATGGGGCGAACGACACCGCGATGAACTCATGACCACCGCCTGACGAACCGACGCGCCGCGACTCACCGCGGAACCGGTGTCGTTTTCGGCAGGTCGCCGGCAATGCGCGCGCCCACACGCTCCAACAGGGGCGCGGCCTCGGTTATACAGCGACCCGGATCCGGCTCGAGCTCGGTGAGCGCGTAGGCCGCGTGGAATCCGGCCGCCCGCAATCGGCCCTCCGACAGTGCCAGGCGGCCCGCCACCGCGACCACCGGGACATCCGCGCCGGTCGCGGCCGCGCAAACCCCCATCGGAGCTTTCCCGTGCAGGGTCTGCTCGTCCATCGACCCCTCACCGGTGACCACCAGCGCCGCCCGGGACAGCCGAGCGCGAAAATCCAGAAGTTCCAATACTTCCTCGATACCACTGCGCACCCGGGCGCCGAGCACCGCCAATGCGCCGAATCCGGTGCCGCCCGCCGCACCCGAACCGGGTAGATCCGCGTAGGGCAGACCTGCCACTCGGGCCCAATTCGCAAGTGCCGCTTCGAGAATCTCCCGATCATGCGGTCCGACGCCCTTCTGTGGGCCGTAGACCGCCACGGCACCGGCGGGCCCGAGCAGCGGGTTGTCCACATCGCAGGCCAAGACGAATTCCGTTGCGGTAACCCGGGAATGCAGACCGGACAGATCCAGCCGCACCGCATCGCGCAAGGCGGCACCCCCGAGACCCACCGGACGCCCCGACACGTCGAGCACCCGGGCGCCCAGGGCGGTGAGCAGACCGGCGCCGCCATCGCTGGACGCACTGCCGCCCAACCCCAGCACGATTCGGGACACTCCCCGGTCCAGGGCATCCGCGATCAATACGCCCAGCCCGAAGGTGTTCGCACCCAGTGGATCCGGCCTACCGTCCGGCAACCGCGCCAACCCGACCACATTCGCCAGTTCGAGCACCGCGGTGGTGCCGCGCATTGCGTATACAGCCACCACGGGCCGTCCTGTCGGACCGGGCGCGGTGATCGGCACCGGCGTCCAGCCGGCCGACAGAAAGACGTCGACGGTCCCGTCGCCGCCATCGGCCACCGGAACCGTCTCGGTTCGGACATCCGGTCGGACTCGTCCGATACCGGCCGCCAGTGCCGCCGCCACGCGGGGCGCCGACAGGGAGCCTTTGAACTTGTCCGGAGCCAGGACGACCACAGGAGCCGCATTCATCCCCCGATTGTCGAGCGTGGCCGGGAAATCCGCACCTCGCCGACCGGCGCGCCGCGGCGACGAGAGGTGGACCACGTTCGGCGGCCCTCACCGTCGCGGTATCGGAGCCTCCTGCGCGGTCTGCGCGGTGATCCGCCCGGTCTCCAGATAGGCCAGTACCGGTTCGTCCACCGTCGCGTTGCCCCGCCCGAAAGTACCGTGATCACCGCCCTGCACGGTGATGAGCGAACCGCCGAGCGCCTGTGCCATGGCCGGGGCGCCCGCATAGTCGGTGAGTGGATCGTGGCGGCTGTGCAGCAGCAGTGGCGGGGTGCGCAGTCCGACCCCGCCGATCGGCACCGGACGGGTGCGCGATTCCCATCCGCTACAGGCGATTCCGACCCGAACCAGATCGGCGCGCGCGTCCATCGCATCACCACCGGAGCCGAGCGTCGCGAAAACCGACAGCAGTCGGTCCGGGCGTGCCGCTATGGCGTTCTCGTTACAGGTGACGGCAGAAAACACCGCGCGTCCACTGGGATCGGAACCGGTGACACCCTCGATGGCGAGCAGCCGGGAGATATCGGCCGGGTCGGCGTGCGCCTCGGCCATGGCAGTGGCGAACGCCGGCCAATAGGCCCGGGTGCGGATCGCCACCATGGTGGCGCCCAACAGCGGGACGTTCTCGGAACGCCCGCCGCCGGTCAATACCCGCATCATGTTCCGCAGCTTCCCCCACTGTTCGACGCCTCCGTCGACTCCCTTGCGGACCAGTCCGGCCAAGGGCTCGGGCAGATCCCCGGGCAGATCCCCGGAGCCGGTGGGGGGTGGGGTCAGGTTGGCGTACCAGCCGCCGCCCTGTTTCTCCACCAACTCCACCCAGGTGCGATACACCTGTAGCGGTGTCGCACCCAGGTGATAGGTGTCGTCGTGTTCGGCGATCCAGGTGAACAGGTCGCCCATCCGCTGTTTTCCCGCGGTCTGCTGTCGGGCGAACTGCTCGGTCCACACCCAGTTCGGGTGCACGGTGGAATCCAGGATCATCCGGTCCACGTGGTCCGGGAACAACGTCGCGTACACCGCGCCGAGATAGGTACCGTAGGAGATCCCCAGATAGCCGATACGATCCAGGCCGAGCGCGGCCCGCACCGCGTCCATATCGCGGGCGGTCTGTTCGGTGGTGATGGTGGCCGGATAACCCGGGTGCGCCGATTCGCACGCCTCCCACAGAGAGGTGTCCTCCCCGTCGGGATCGGCGGCAGACATTCCACAGGTGAGCGGAGTGGACCAGCGCAATCCACGGGGTTGCACCGCGAACCGGTCGTAATGGGTGGCCAGTTCGGCGGGTAGGACAGAACCGCGGCTCGCCCAGAAGTCGAGGGCATCCGCACCCGGCCCGCCCGGATTGGCGAAGAGAGCGCCGCGCCGCTCACCGGTGGCGGCGATCTTGCTGACGGTGATCTCGATCCGTGGGCCGTCCGGGCGCGCATGGTCCATCGGAACGGTGAGCACAGCACATCGCACCCCCGTGCCCGGGGTCACCGAACCCTCCGGACAGGAACCGAAGACGACCTCGGCCCGCGCGGACGGCGTGGTGAGCGACCCCAGAACCACTCCCACCGCGGCACATATCCCCGCGATACGCAAAAACCGCAGTGGGCTTTTCACATCGGCACCTCCCGCCGGTCGTGGCCGCGTCCGGCATCCTGCATTCTGCGCACCGGCGTGGAGGGGCACAAGTCGAAGTGCGCCGCGCCGTCGTCGAGGGGGCAAATCGGGCGGTGACCGAGTAACGTCGAGCCATGGCCACCGAGGTCCGCAACAATATCGCGCTGGAGCGCTTCGAGATCCAGGTCGACGGCACTATCGCGGGCTACACCGAGTACCAGGACACCGTGTCCGAGCGAGCTTTCGTGCACACCGAGATCGACCCTCGCTTTCCCACCCGGGACTGCGCACGTGTCCTCATCGCGAAAGCGCTGGAGCACACCTACCGTGACGGCCTGGGGGCACTGCCGATGTGCCCGCTGGTACGTGACTTCTTCGCCGGCCGACCGGAGTTCCTGCCGATGGTCCCGCATTGGGCTCGGGATCGTTTCGGACTGTCCCGATAGCGGTCACGATGGGCCTCAGTAGGCCGCCACCGCCGCATCCAGCGCCTGTTGGAGATCGGCGCGCACCAGACGAGCGATTTCGGCGGGACGCGCCGGCAGCTCGGTGACCGGCATCCCGAGGTGGAAACTCGCCGAAACGACCTCGTCCCGTGTCGGCTCGATCGTGGGGTCGGGGCGCGGGCCGTAACTCAGCCCCATACTCACCAGCGCCGGTCGCGCACCGAGTTTGGCGGCCCGGAACGCGATATGCCCGATTCCGCTGCCCACCGATTGCACCCGGGTATGGTCCACCTCGTTGCACGTGCCTTCCGGGAATACCGCCAGGCAGTCACCGCCGGCGAGCCGTTCGGCGCAGATGTCCATCATGCGCTGCCCCGCCGCATTGACCGCGCGCACCCCGTGGTCCTTGCCGCGGAACACCGGGATGCCGCCCATCATGTCGATCCGGCGCCGTTGTTTCGGCTCTTCGAACAGCTCGTCCTTGGCCAGTACCCTGGCCCGACCGATTATCGGCCGTAGTTCGCTGCGCCAGGCGGCCGCGGCCACGGTGTAGGGGTCCGACTGGGACAGATGGTTGATCGCAATGAGCAGGGGCACCCGTCGGGCGATCAGTTCGCGAATGGCGCGACGGGCCCCCTCCGCATAACCGACCCGAGGGCGATAACGCCGCCCGAGCAGGGCATACGCTCCTTTGGCCTGGAGCCGGTTCTGTCGATGGGCGCGATAGAAGTCGTAGACGGTATCGCTGTTGTCGAGCAGCACCACAGGCGGTTTCATGTCGCAGACTCTACGTCGACCGGCCATGGGTCGCCCGGTCACGATCGAGTCGACGAGGCCCCGCTTCCCAACACAGACCGTAATTAGGAGCAGCGCGACGGCGAAATAGCTGCGATGATGACAAGGTGGCACGCGCAGATGACCCCGATGATCGCAAGACCAGCGGCGGTCGCGACGGCGGAAGAAATTTCGAACCCGGCCGCCGCGGCTTCCGACAGGGCGAGCAGGCGGTGCGCGCGGGAATGCTACTGGTGGCGTCGACCACCCTGTCCGATCCCAACTTCCGCCGCACCATCGTGTACATCATCGAGCACAACGATGCCGGAACCCTGGGGGTGGTTCTGAACCGTCCGACGGATACCGCGGTGCACGATGTACTGCCGCAGTGGTCGCAGGCCTGCGCGAGCCCGCGGACATTGTTCGTCGGCGGCCCGGTCAAGCACGACGCCGCGCTGTGCCTGGGCACGGTGCGGGTGGGCGCGTCCATTACCGGGGTGCCGGGACTGCGTCGGGTGGATGGGCGAGTGGTGCTGGTCGATCTCGACGCCGACCCCGATCGGATCGGGGAACTGGTCGAGGGGATCCGCATCTTCGCGGGCTACTCCGGATGGACCTTCGGGCAACTGGAAGGCGAGCTGGACAACGACGATTGGATCGTGGTTTCGGCACTGCCCAGCGATCCCATCACCAGTCGGCGCGGTGATATGTGGGCCGACGTGCTACGTCGCCAGCCGTTGCCGCTGTCACTGCTGGCGACCCACCCCATCGAACTGGAACGCAACTGACCATTCCGCGCGAAAGTCCACCGTCTCGGCGAGAGAGCCGACATGTGGGCTCAGCCGCGCCGAAACGCACGCAGCAGCGCGGATAATCGACCCCACCGCGACGGCTCGTGCGGCGACCACGGGATGGCGGTATCGCGGGCGAAGCGGATGGCATCGGCTGTAACACCGGTTTTCGGCCGATGTCGTGCCCATTCGACGAAACGGTCCAGGAAATCCGGGCCCGCCGCGTGTGCGAGCGTGGGATGGTGCGCGGCGATTTCGCGGGCACGTTTGCGCAGCAGCACCTCCGCGGCGGCGGCGACGGCAGCCCGATCGAAACCCGGCGGAACCGGGTCTCCCCTGACCAGGGCGCGCACCAACGCCGCTTGTTGTTCCCGCAACCGCGCCGCCTCCGGCCCGGTCATCGCATCCCGGCCCGGGCGTGAGTGGTGATCGGGGCCCGGCCCGCGGCGGCGGCGATGGCATCCAATTCGTCCAACAGCTCGGCGGCGGGCGGATAGTCGCCGTCCCGTTCGAGCATCAGCGGCACCGGACGGTCGGTGACGTACTCGGCGACGAGGGCCAATACCTCGGTCGGAACGGGATGACGGTGGGTGTCGTGATAGCGACCGGCGACCTCTTCGCCGCCCGCGACGTGGCAATAGGCGACCCGCTCGGCCGGTAGGCGAAACAGTTCGGCCATCGGGTCCCGGCCTCGGTTGCGGGCATTGGCGTAGACATTGGCGATATCGACGAGCAGATACACACCGGTGCGGTCGACGAGTTCGGCGAGAAATTCCGCCTCGGTGTACCGGTCGTCGGGCCAGTCGAACAATGCCGCGATGTTCTCCACCGCCAGCGGCACGTCGAGCGCTTCCTGCGTACGGGTGATATTCGTGGTCAACGCGTCCAACGCGGTATCGGTCCGCGGAACCGGCAGCAGATGCCCGGCTTCGATACCGCTTGCCCGAACGAAGGCCACATGTTCGCTGGCCAGGGGCGCGCCGAGGGCGTCCGCGCAGGCCGCCAGATGCGCGACCCGTCGTTCGTCCACGGGCTCGGCGCCACCGAGTGAGAGCGAGACACCGTGCGCAACGACAATCGTGCCATTGCCGCGCAGGTGCTCGAGCTCGTCCGGAACCCGCACCGTGGCGGCTCGTCCGACCGCCGGGAGCGACTCCGCGATGACCTCGCAGAAGCCGAGCCCGTCCAACCGGGCGATCAGCCCGCAGATCGGTGGTCGCCAGCCGATACCGAGCGCGCCCTCGGGAAGTGGTCCGGACACCGGTCAGCCACCGCAGCCACCGCAGCCACCGCAACCGCTGCAGCCGCTGTCACCACCGCCGCCGTCACCACCGCCCCCGCCGTCACCACCGCTCCCGTCGGCCTGGGGAGCCGATATCGACTTCGACAGCCCTGGATCGAGCACCATCAGCGCGGCGGCGCCGTACAGCGCGGCCGCCGCAGCGGCGGCCGCCGGGCCGTATGTGGTGTAGGAGGGCGTATGCGACGGCCGCAGATGCCGATTGTCGAGGGTCGCGCGTTCTCGGGCGACCCGACCCATCGGGGTGACCCGCACCGGGGCCACTATCTGCCACCAGACGAGGGTCAGCAGCACCAGGACGATTCCGAGGAAGAACACCGAATTGCCGTTGATCAGGCCCGCTATGAATCGAACCGCGCCCAGCAGGCCGAGGATCACCACCGGCATACCGGCGTCGCGTAGAGTGCGCCGCAGCTCGTTCCCACCCAGGTAGCCGCGCCGGACGAGGTCGGCATGCAGCTCCGCCAACGCACCGTGCACCGACCGGGTGATGGCGGCGACCGACCGTGTGCGGCGACCGATCTGTTCACGCACGGCCAGGGTGAACGGATCGAGCCCGGCCGGTTCGCGGTCGGCGGCGTCGGGTGCCGCGGCGCCGGTGGAATCGACGAGGTCGTAGCTGCGCAGCAGGGCGATCGCCGCCATCACCGCGCGTTCGTCACCGAACAGCATGCCCAGCTCGGGGGCGGTCAGCTGTTCGGCGGGCGGTTCCACCGGAGCACGCGTCGCATTCCAGCGCAATCGGAATCCGATGGCGACGGCCAACAGAGCCATGGGTACATATACCCAGAGAAAAGCCGAACCGGAGATTCCCCAGGTTTCGCCCGCCAGGTACACCTGGGGGTATACGGCCGCCCGGTCGATACTGTCCATCCCGCCTCCCGGCCCCGCGCCAGTGATCCTTCCAGTATCGGGCCGGATCTTCGAGCACGCCATGGTGTTTCGGCGACCGATCCGTAACCGCCACCTGGCATCCTGGAGGTGATGAAGCCTTTCCAGGCCAATCCGGCGCCCGCGCACGGGACGGCAAGCCGCGAACTGCTGAGATTCACCCTCGGCCGGTATGAGATCGTGCTGCGGCAGACCCGCATCCACCCTGGCGGCAGCAGCGGATGGCATTACCACGACGGCACACTGTTCGTACTGGTGACAAAGGGCACCCTGGACCATCCGGGCCTCCACGCGCATCCGGTTTATCGACGAGGGCGCGTCTTCCGTGAGCCGAGCGGGCCGAAGTACCCGCATATCGCCCGCAACCGCGGCACCGAGACCCTGGGGTTGCTGGTGTGCTATCTCAACCCGGCGGGCAGTCCGCTCTCGCGCGCCATCGTTCCGCCGAACGAGTCGGCCGAACGGCCCTGATCACCGAATATCGGTGTGACGAGGTTCAGGAAGCGGGCCGGCAGGTATCGCGCAACGAACACGCCCCACAGGATTGCCCGCAGCCGCCGACCGGGGCCGGCGGGGCGATGGCCTCGGCCGCTCGGGCACCCGCGTCGGCACCGATACCCAGGGCGTACAACGCGAGGACCCCGACCCCGAGGGCGATCGGTAGTCCGATGAGACCGTCCACCGCGTTCACCACCACAGCGCCCGCGCCCAGTAGTGTCGCGGCACCGATCGTGGTGGGGGCGGCAATACGATTCGCGGCCCGGAAGGCGGCCTCGTCGCGAAGCGCCGCCTCGGTGTGCACACCGAAGAAACGGTTCGGCCGCAGTCGACCGGTCAGCCCGAGCACACCCGTCACCAGGGCCGATAGGGCCAGGACGAAGAGGATGAGGGCCACGACGAACACCGGGTGAGCGTATCGCAGGCAATTCGCGGCCACGCGGCCGACCTGCCCGACGAGCAGCGATGGAGACGCCGGTCACTCGGTCCGGAGGGGTTGGATCGCGGACGGCGGGCCGGTCCGGCGGACGGTGAAGTCACCCTTTTTGGGCTTGTCAAGGCCCACGTCTTACGCTGTTCGACGACGTGATATCTCCGGATCGGCAGCAGAGAAGGCAGGACCGTGCAGGACACCCGTGCATCCGAGACCGCCGGGCAGGGCTCGGTGAGCAGTGACGACCGTGCCGTAGAGGTACCCGCGCACCGGTATACCGTCGAACTCGCCGGTCGAATCGAGAGTGAATGGCAGCGGTACTGGAGCGAACACGGAACCTTCCACGCGCCGAATCCCACCGGTCCGCTGGCCGGACCGACCCCCCGGGACAAGCTGTTCGTGCAGGACATGTTCCCGTATCCGTCCGGTGCCGGACTGCACGTCGGGCACCCTCTGGGCTATATCGCCACCGACGTCTACGCCCGCTATCACCGCATGCACGGACGCAATGTGCTGCACGCGCTGGGCTATGACGCCTTCGGTCTGCCCGCCGAACAGTACGCGGTGCAGACAGGGGCGCATCCGCGTGATACCACCGCGGCCAATATCGCCACCATGCAGCGGCAGCTGGACCGGCTGGGTCTGGGTCACGATCCGCGTCGCTCGTTCTCGACCACCGATCCCGAGTACTTCAAGTGGACGCAGTGGATCTTCCTGCGTATCTACAACGCCTGGTACGACCAGGAGGCCGACCGGGCTCGTCCCATCTCCGAGCTGGAAGAACAGTTCGCCTCCGGTGCCCGTCCCGCACCGGACGGCAAGGACTGGGCGAGTATGTCGGAGGCGGAACGTCGCGCGGTGATCGACTCCTACCGCCTGGTGTATCAGGCCGATTCGCTGGTCAACTGGTGTCCGGGACTGGGCACGGTGCTGTCCAACGAGGAGGTCACCGCCGACGGCCGGAGTGAACGCGGCAACTTCCCGGTGTTCCGCAAGCGCCTGAACCAGTGGATGATGCGCATCACCGCCTATGCCGACCGATTGATCGACGATCTCGATCGGGTGGACTGGCCGGAGAACGTCAAAACCATGCAGCGCAACTGGATCGGGCGCTCGCGCGGCGCCCGGGTGCGCTTCGCCACCGACGCCGGCGAGGTGGAGGTGTTCACCACCCGACCGGACACCCTCTTCGGCGCCACCTACCTGGTGCTGGCCCCGGAACACGATCTGGTCGACGAGCTGACCGCCGCCGCCTGGCCGGACGAGGTCGACAGTCGGTGGACCGGCGCCGCCGCCACCCCCGCCGAGGCCGTGACGGCATACCGCAAGTCCATTGCCGCCAAATCGGATCTGGAGCGGCAGGAGAACAAGGAGAAGACCGGCGTCTTCCTGGGTAGTTATGCCACCAACCCGGTGAACGGCGCCCGGATTCCGATCTTTATCGCCGACTATGTGCTCATCGGCTACGGCACCGGCGCGATCATGGCCGTCCCGGGACAGGATCAGCGGGACTGGGATTTCGCGAGTGCCTTCGGACTGCCGATCATCCGCACGGTCCAGCCGCCCGAGGACTTCGACGGCGAGGCCTATACGGGCGACGGCCCGGCGATCAACTCCGACTACCTCGACGGTCTTTCCGTCGACGAGGCCAAGGCAACGGTGATCGCCCGCCTGGAGTCCGAGGGACACGGCGAGGGCACGGTCCAGTACAAACTGCGCGACTGGCTGTTCGCCCGGCAGCGGTACTGGGGGGAGCCGTTCCCGATCGTCTACGACGCCGACGGGGCGCCGCACGCCCTGCCCGAGTCGATGCTGCCGGTGGAACTGCCGGAGATGGACGACTTCGCCCCGGTGACCTTCGACCCGGACGACGCCGATTCCGAACCGTCTCCGCCACTGGCCAAGGCCACCGACTGGGTGGAGGTGGAACTGGATCTGGGCGATGGGCCCAAGATCTACCGCCGCGATACCAATGTCATGCCCCAGTGGGCGGGTAGTTCCTGGTACCAGCTGCGCTACGCCGATCCCACCAACCCCGACACATTCTGCGCGAAGGAGAACGAGAGCTACTGGTTGGGCCCGCGCCCGGCCGAGCACGGCCCCGACGACCCGGGCGGTGTCGACCTGTATGTCGGCGGTGTCGAACACGCCGTCCTGCATCTGCTGTATGCCCGGTTCTGGCAGAAGGTGCTCTACGACCTGGGCGATGTGAGCAGCAGCGAACCGTATCGGCGGCTGTTCAACCAGGGCTATATCCAGGCCTATGCCTACACCGACGCGCGCGGGGCGTATGTCCCGGCCGCCGAGGTCGTCGAGCGGGACGGCGCGTTCTACTGGACCGACCCGTCCGGCACCGAGATCGAGGTGCACCAGGAGTACGGCAAGATCGGCAAATCGCTGAAGAACGCCATCTCCCCCGACGAGATCTACGACCGGTACGGCGCCGACACCTTCCGCTTCTACGAGATGTCGATGGGTCCGCTGGACACCTCCCGCGCATGGTCAACCAAGGACGTCGTGGGCGCGCACCGCTTCCTGCAGCGGGTGTGGCGGCTGGCGATCGATGAGGAGACGGGGGCGGTGCGGGTCACCGAGGACACCCCCGGCCAGGAAACCCTGCGGCTGTTGCACCGGACCATCGCGGGGGTCGACGAGGACCTGGCGGCCATGCGCAACAACACCGCGGGCGCCAAACTGATCGAGCTCACCAACCACCTCACCAAGACCTACCCGGACGGCGCGCCGCGCTCGGCCGTGGAACCGTTGATCCTGATGCTGGCCCCGCTGGCCCCCCATATCGCCGAAGAACTGTGGGCCCGGCTGGGACACACCACATCGCTGGCCCACGGTCCGTTCCCGGTGGCCGATCCGGCGCTGCTGGTGGAGGAGACGGTGGAGTACCCGATCCAGGTGAACGGCAAGGTCCGAAGCCGGATCCAGGTGCACCCCGAGGCCGATCGGGCCGCCATCGAGGCCGCCGCGCTGGCCGATGAGAAGATCGTCGCGCTGCTCAACGGCGCCACCCCACGCAAACTGATCGTGGTACCGGGCCGACTGGTCAATATCGTCGCCTGAGTGGGATCGACCGACCGGAGAGGCAACGCAGTGTAACTCTGCAGGACGCCCCACTCGAGCAGATCGAACACGGCCCGAGTGGGGCGCGGCGGAGCAGCGCGGCGCGGCCGGGGGTCAGTAGGGTCGGAGGACGATCTCGGTGGGATGCCCATCGCGTGGGGTGTCGATGGCATTGCGGATGGCACGGGCGACGGTCTCCGCGGTCAAGAACTCCCCGGCGCGGTATTCCCGCCCTTCGCCGGCCACGATGGCGCGCTGCATATCGGTGTCGATCCGTCCGGGGTGGATAGAGGTCACCCGGAGCTCGGGCTCTTCCAGCCGCAGGGCGTCGCCGAATGCGCGCAACCCGAATTTGCTGGCCGCGTAGGAGGCCCAGCCGGCATTGGCACGCAGCCCGGCTCCGGAGTTCACCAGCACCACGTGTCCACCCGCGGCGCGCAGCGCGGGCAGCAGCAATCGGGTCAGCTCGACCACCGCGACGAGGTTGGCCTCCAAGGTGTCGCGCCACTGCCGCACCGAGCTCTCGGCAATGGTCCCCAGGTCGGCGATCCCCGCATTGTGGACCAGCACATCCAGTCGCTCGATCGGTGCCACGGCCGCGGCGACGGCCGAATAGTCGGTCAGGTTCACCGGCCATCCGGTGGCATCGGGCAGTTCGTCGAGGATCGCGGTCAGGGCCTCGGCGGTGCGGGCGCCCAGGAGCAGGGTGTGGTCGGGGGCGAGTTCCCGGGCGACGGCGGCGCCGAGGCCCCGACTCGCTCCCGTGATCAGCGCCACCGGTCGCTGTGCTGCCATACCGTCCGAAGTCTTCTCCGCCATACCAGGGACGGTAATCCACATCGGTTGCCGGCTCGCAATACAGCGCAATCGGCGGGAAACAACGTCCTGATAAAAGTCGACATCACAGCCTCGTCGCGGAGGAACCGACCGGTCGACCGCAGAATGTAGAAATGGCGCATCCTGGTTTCACCCCCACGCAACTCGCCGCTCGCGCGGCCTACCTCCTGCGGGGTAACGACCTGGGCACCATGACCAGTGCGGCGCCCCGCCTGTACCCGCATATGTGGAGTTGGGACGCGGCGTTCGTGGCGGTGGGATTGGCCCCGTTGAGCGTGGAGCGGGCAGTCGTCGAACTCGACACCCTGCTGTCGGCACAGTGGAAGAACGGGATGATCCCGCACATCGTGTTCGCCAATGGGGTGGACGGATATTTCCCCGGTCCGGCCCGGTGGGAGTGCCGTAGATTGGCCGCCAATGCCCCGGACGGCCCGGACACGTCCGGAATAACCCAGCCACCGGTGCACGCCATCGCCGTCCAGCGCATTCTCGACCATTCCCGCCGACACGGCCGCAGTACCCGCGCGGTGGCCGAAGAGTTCCTGAACCGGCGGTGGTCGGATCTGATGCGCTGGCACCGCTGGCTGGCACATGCGCGCGATCCCAAGGAAAACGGCCGGATCACCCTGTACCACGGGTGGGAGTCGGGGATGGACAATTCGCCCCGGTGGGACCGCGCCTACCAGCAGGTGATACCCGGCCCGGATCTGCCCCCGTATCGGCGCGAGGACGTACTGGTCGTCTCCGATCCCTCCCAGCGACCCACCGACCGGGAATACGACCGTTATCTGTGGCTGGTGGAGCAGATGCGTCGGGCGTCCTACGACGACGGTCAGCTGGCCGCCACCATGAGCTTCGCCGTGGAGGACGTCTTCGTCACCGCCGTCTTCTCGCTCGCCTGCGAGGTGCTGGCCCAGATCGGAGAGGACTACCACCAGCCCAATTCCGATATCCGGGAGCTGTACGGCTGGGCGGACCGTTTTCGCGCCGGCGTCATCGCCACCACCGATCCCCGCACGGGAGCGGCTCGCGACTACGACACCCGGCTGAACCGCTGGATAACCACCGAGACGTTGGCCATGTTCGCCCCATTGCTGTGCGGCGGGCTGAGCCGGGGTGTCGAACGTAATCTGTTGCGGTTGTTCGAGGGCCCGCGGTTCTGCGGGCATCCCGATCTGCGGTACGCGCTACCGCCGTCGACCTCGCCGGTATCGAAGGATTTCCGTCCCCGAGAGTATTGGCGCGGACCGGTGTGGCCGGTGATGAGTTGGCTGTTCTCCTGGGTTTTCGCCCATCGTGGCTGGGCCGAGCGGGCATTTCTGTTGCGGGCGGAGGCCCTGCGCCAGGCCGCCGACGGTAGTTTCGCCGAATACTACGAGCCGTTCACCGGGGAACCGCTGGGCAGTATGCAGCAGTCCTGGACGGCGGCCTCGGTACTGGACTGGCTGGGCTGAGGTAACCGGCTCCGCGCCCGGTCGCCGCCGGCTCGCGGCGATCCGAGTGAAACCTCGGCGTTTCTTCGCTGTGTCCTTCCGGGTCGAATCATTACAAATGGCTATCGTCGATGGCCATGATGACCGACCGTTGGAGATCGAGATCGACGATAGTGTCGGCCCTGGCACTGGCATTGGCCGGCGTGCTGTTCGCGTTTCCCGCACCGGCGGCCGCCCAGCCGACCGGACCCGATGTCTCGTCCTGGCAGCATCCCGGCGGGCGCTTGATCGACTGGTTCGCCGTGCGGGCCGCCGGCCACCGCTTCGCCATGGTGAAGGCCACCGAGGGCCTCGACTACATCAATCCGTACTTCGTCCCGGACAGTCTGCTCATCCGGGCCGCCGGGCTCGCCCGCGCCACCTATCACTACGCGCGACCGCAGCTGCCACCCGAACCGCAGGCCGCGCTGTACGCGACGGTGGTGCTGGGCCAGAACGGCCCGCTCGATCTGCCGCCGGTCCTCGACCTGGAGCATTCGGGTGGGCTGGCGCCCGCGGCGCTGATCGATTGGACCAAGCGTTATCTGCGCACGGTCGAGGCGCTGACCGGCCGGGTGCCGATCATCTACACCTATCCGAACTTCTGGCGGACCGCCATGGCCGACAGTAACCAGTTCCACCGCTATCCGCTGTGGATCGCCGACTACCGCGGCAACCCGGCTCCCGAGGTACCCGGTGGCTGGCCGACGTGGACGTTCTGGCAGACCACGGATTCGGGGACCGTCCCCGGCATCCCCGGGCCCGTCGATCTGAATGTCTACAGCGGGGCGCAGGGCGATTTCAACCGATTCGCCCGGATCTCCGGGCTCACCGGCAGCGGATGAGCGTCGTGCCGGTACCGACCCATATCGGTACCGGCACGACGAGGTCGGTCATATGCCGATCCGGCCGCTACCGCTCTTCCACACCGCCACCACCGAGGGCCGAGGCTGGGCGGCGCCACCATCGGGCCAATGCGAGGCGGGTGCGGCGACGGTGGCCTCGTCGGTTTCGCCCGGATGCTGCACACAGACCAACACCCGTCCCTCGGTGATCACCGGACCGCAGGTTTCGGCTCCCCGCGGCACGGTCAGGAACTGTTTGGTCTCCCCGCGCCGATCACCGTCGAGCACCACCGCGAACAGGCCGTCATTGGAACCCAGCGCATTGCCATCGGTGCTGATCCACAGATTGCCGTAAGGGTCGAACGCCAGATTGTCCGGACAAGAGATGGGGCTGACCTGCGCCTTGTCGAATCCGCCATAGTAGGTGTCGGCTGCGGCCGGATCGCCGCACACCAAGAGCAGCGACCAGGTGAACTCGGTGCCGGCGTGGTCGTCGACCAGTTCGAGCACCTGACCGTTCTTGTTCTCGTTGCGCGGGTTGGCCTCGTCGACGGCGGCTTTTCCCGCGGTGCCGCGCTCGGTGTTGTTGGTCAGCGCTACATATACCCTGCCGGTTTTCGGGTTGGCCTCGAAGTCCTCGGGACGGTCCATCTTGGTGGCGCCCACCCGGTCACCGGCCTCCCGGGTGAAAACGGCGACCTCCGCCGCGCTCATCCCCGACACCAGAGATTCGGCTGTGCCGTCCTCGTGGGTACGGAGGATCGGAATCCATTCGCCCTTACCGGTGAACCCCCGATCCGAGGGGACGACCCCCGAACCATCGATCCGCTCGGGGTGATCGCCGGTCAGTTTCGCGACGTAAAGAGTGCCCGCATCCAGGATGGTCAGGTTGTGCCGGCGGGCGGCGGCGCCCGTACCGGGCTGGATCCTGCGGATGGACACGAACTTGTAGAGGTACTCGAACCGCTCGTCGTCGCCACTGTAGGCGACCACGGTGCCGTCGGCGGTGACATGGATATTGGCCGACTCGTGTTTGAAACGACCCATTGCGGTGTGTTTGACCGGGGTGGATTCCGGATCCCACGGATCGATCTCGACGATCCAGCCGAAACGGTTGGGCTCGTTGGGTTCGGCGGCCAGATCGAACCGCTTGTCGAAACGCCCCCACAGGTGCGTGGCGGTGTTCCCGTTCACCCCGTAACGCTCCAATCGCCGCGCCGCGGCCGGGTCGGCCGCCTTGCCCACGAAGTAGGCGTGGAAGTTCTCCTCGCCGGAGAGCACGGTGCCCCACGGGGTCACCCCACCGGAACAGTTGGCCATGGTGCCCAGCACGGTGGTCCCGGTGGGATCGGCGGAGGTCTGCACCAGATCACTGCCGGCCGCGGGACCGGTGAGGCGAAATTCGCTCGTCGCGGTGATACGTCGGTTGTATCTGCCGAACACGGGAGTGAGCCGGCCGGAACCGGCGGTGCCCTCGACCTCGACCACGGACAGTCCGTGCGCGGCGGCGGCGATCTCGCACTGTTCCCGGCTCACGGTCTCGGGGCGATAGTCCGGGAGCATGAGCGGTTCGGTGGTGTATTCGTGGTTTACCACCAGCAGATACCGGTTGGCCTGTCCGTCGATGGGAAGCAGACCGGCGAAATCGCAGTTGTATCCGAACTGCCGCGCCTGCGCGGCCGGAGTCTGCCGGTAGAAGTCGAATTCCGGAACGCCCTCGAACAGCGGGTCACCCCAGCGAATCACCACACTCTGTTCGTAACCGTCCGGTACCACGACGGCGTCCTCGGTATTGGGGGTCACCGGGGTGAAATCGGTGCCGGGCACCGCCGAGACCGAACCGGCGTCGGCGACGTCACCGCAGGCGGCGAGCGCCCTCGCCGCGCCGATCGCGAGAACCGCGGCCGCACCACCTTTCAGCATCCGCCGGCGGGTCAGGGAGGAGACGATATCGCCGAAGTAGGCGCCCGAGGAGTTGTTGGGCACCTCGTGGAAGCAGGCGCTACCACATTTGTAGGCGCATGTCGTACCGGCACGGGCGGTGCCGGTTCGGTGTTTCACGAACAGAGGCAGAGGTTTCGAATACACGACGACTCCTGTTCCAGGGCTGCACACCGCACGGTAGCCCAGCCCGGGAAATATCGAGGGTCGTCCGGTTGAACTGCGGGCCGACATCGGCCCTCGGGTGCCGCCCCGTTCGAGCGGCACCCGGCCCGGTCAGTGCTCGTCGTAGTGACCGTCGTGGGGAGCGTGCCGGTGGCCGTCGTGGATGTAGTCGACGTGATCACCGTGCGGGACCGCGACATGACCGCAGCCCTCGCCGTGGACGTGCTCGTGCGTTCCGCCGTGTTCGGCGTGCCCGGTGGGCTCGCACTCGTCGAAGTGACCTTCGTGGGCCCGATGCAGGTGGCCGTCGTGAACGTAGTCCACATGGTCGCCGTGCGGCACGGACACATGCCCGCAGTCCGGCCCGTGCACATGGCTGTGATCGGTGTGTTGAGCGTGTGCCGTCGTCATGGTGTTCCTTCTTTCTCGGAGCTTTCCTCGGAGCTTTCCTCGGAGTTCTTTCCTCGGTCGATCGGGTGGAACCACACGCACAGATCACATTACCAATTGCGCATCAATGCACCGATGGTCTCGGTCGGTCCCGGCGCGGCCCGCACGTGCGCGGTGGCCGTGCGCCGAACGGGCCCGACGCCGCGAACGTCAGGAGATACCGCTGACCGGTTCCGGATTGACCTCGTCCCGCCAAGCGAGGGCCGCGCGCACCTCGGTCAGGTCGTAGTCCGGCCCGTTGATACCCACCGTGAACAGGGTGGCGCCGGCGGCGTGATAGGCGGGCGCGGCCTCGGTGCCGGGCCAGGCCACCGAACGCTCGATCTTTTCCGGCCGGGTCCCCACGGCGGCGCAGTGCTCGGCGAGCACACCGCTTTTGCGGGTGAATACGTCGAGCTCGCCGAAACTGTGCCAGATATCGGCGTATTCGGCCACCAGCCGCAGGGTCTTCTTCTCCCCACCACCGCCGATCAGGATGGGGATATGCCGGGTCGGCGGTGGGTTCAGTTTCCCCAGCCGGGCGGTGATCCGGGGCAGGTACTCCTTCAGCAGGTCCAGCCGACTGCCCGCGGTGCCGAACTCGTAGCCGTACTCGTCGTAATCACGCTGGAACCATCCCGAACCGATACCGAGAATGAGTCGGCCCCCGCTGATGTGGTCGACGGTGCGGGCCATATCGGCCAGCAGATCCGGGTTGCGGTAGCCGCCACCGGTGACCAGGGCCCCGATCTCGACCCGTTCGGTCTGCTCGGCGAATGCCCCCAGCATGGTCCAGCATTCGAAGTGCGCGCCGTCCGGATCTCCGTACAGTGGAAAGAAATGATCCCAGTTGAACACGATATCCACGCCCGCGTCCTCACACCGCAACACCGCGTCGCGAATGAGTCCGTAGTCGGGAGCGTGCTGAGGCTGCAATTGGACACCGATACGAACCGGTCGGCTCATCAGTTGGCTCCTCTATGTTTTCGGATGATCTCCCCGTCCGAGGCTACCGGCGGTCGGCGGCTCGACCACGGCGACGAACCGGGCCGCGCGAATACGGAGAACCGACCGTCGCAATATCGCGGCAATAGTGAAATCTCCCCGGACGCAACACGGAATGGCGATCGGATAACAGCTGATCACACGCGACTTTCGGGGGGTGTTTCCGAGGTTTCCGTCGGTAGCGTGACGGCTGCGTCTCGTTGTCACGGCCTTCCGGAAAGGCCGGCGATCACGTACAGAAGGAGGGTTCATCCATGCCTGTGTGCACAACTCGCGACAATGTCGACATCTACTACAAGGACTGGGGCAGTGGCCGCCCCGTGGTATTCCTGCACGGCTGGCCGTTGAATGCCGACGCGTGGGACGACCAGATGAAATACGTCGCCGACCGCGGGTATCGGGGGATCGCCCACGATCGACGCGGACACGGACGCTCCACACAGCCATGGGACGGATATGACTTCGATACCTTCGCCGACGATCTGAACGATCTGCTCACCACGCTCGATATTCGGGATGCGACGCTCGTGGCGCACAGTATGGGCGGCGGTGAGCTCGCCCGCTACATCGGCCGACACGGCACCGAACGGGTGCGTTCGGCGGTGCTGCTCTCGGCGATCACGCCCCTGATGGGACGCACCGAGAACAATCCCGAAGGGGTGCCGGAAGAGGTCTTCGACGAGATCAAGACCGGAATCCGCACCGAGCGGTCGCAGTTCTGGCGCGACGTTTCCGAAGGGTTCTTCAGCGCGAACCGACCGGGAAGCAAGGCCACCCAGGGCAATCGCGACGCTTTCTGGTTCATGGCCATGCACGAGAGCATCGAGGCGGGCATACGCTGCGTCGACGCCTTCGCCCACACCGATTTCACCGAGGACCTGAAGAAGTTCGATATCCCCACCCTGGTGGTGCACGGCGACGACGACCAGGTGGTTCCCATCGACGCCACCGCTCGCAAGGCCGCCCGGATCGTGCCGGACGCGACCTTGAAGGTGTACGGAGGCGGATCGCACGGTATCGCCCTCGTCCCGGGAGACAAGGAACGGTTCAACGCCGACCTGGTGGAATTCCTCGAGCGCTGAGCGCATCCGAGGGCGGACCGCGTTCCTCGGGCTCCTCCGGGAAACGCGGTCCCACACCCGCGCCGGAAAGGACGGTCACCCGGACGAAGCCCCACCGGGCCACGTAGTATCCCGGCAGCCCTACTCGGATCGTCCGGCACGTTCCTGCCGGTGAAGGGAAGTGACAGCCGTGGCCACGGTGACCTTCGATCGCGCCACCCGACGGTATCCGGGGGCGAAAACGCCCGCCGTCGACCAGTTGCAACTCGATATCGCCGACGGGGAGTTCCTCGTTCTGGTGGGACCCTCCGGATGCGGCAAATCCACTTCGCTGCGCATGCTCGCCGGGCTGGAGGAGGTGAGCGAGGGCCGGATCCTGATCGGCGATCGGGACGTCACTCATATCGAGCCCAAGGAACGCGATATCGCGATGGTGTTCCAGAACTATGCGCTGTACCCGCATATGACGGTCGCCGAGAACATGGGTTTCGCGCTCAAGATGGCCAAGGTGCCCAAAGCGGAGCGGCAGCGCCGGGTTCTGGAGGCGGCCCAACTGCTGGGGCTGGAATCCTTCCTGGACCGCCTGCCGAAGGCACTGTCCGGCGGCCAACGGCAGCGAGTGGCCATGGGGCGGGCCATTGTGCGCAACCCGCAGGTGTTCCTCATGGATGAACCGCTGTCCAACCTGGACGCCAAACTCCGGGTACAGACCCGCACCCAGATCGCCCAGCTACAGCGCAGGTTGGGCACCACCACGGTGTATGTCACCCACGACCAGGTGGAGGCCATGACCATGGGCGACCGGGTGGCGGTGTTGAAGGACGGCCTGCTGCAACAGTGCGCCGCCCCACGCGACCTGTACCGCGAACCGGCGAATGTGTTCGTCGCCGGGTTCATGGGCTCACCGGCGATGAATCTGTTCACCCTGCCGGTCGTCGAGGGCGCGGTTCGGCTCGGTGGTCACACCGTGCCGGTGCCCCGGAAGGTGGCGGACGCGGCGGGCGCGTCGGTGACGGTCGGTCTGCGCCCGGAACATCTCGAACTCGCGAGTTCGGGTATCGAGATGGAGGTGGATGTGGTGGAAGAGCTCGGCTCCGATGCCTATATCCACGGCCACGCCGTCACCGATGACAAACCCGGCACGGAAGCTGTGGTCGCGCGGACCGATTGGCGGAACCCGCCGCCCAAGGGCAGCCGGGTGCATCTGGTTCCCGACCCCGAACACATCTACTTCTTCGCATTGGACGACGGGCGTCGGCTGAGCTGAGCCCACCGGCTCCGGCCCGGGTTCATCCCGGTCGGACCCCGCAGCCGAGCATGCCGGTCCGGAGCACGAACGCGGCCTCCGGGCCGATGACCCCCTCCACGAGTTCGAGGTATCGGGTGCAGAACTGCGGACCGTGGGGTGCGAGGTCACATTCCGGCGGGGCGAGATGGTGGGCCAGCTCGTGGAGTATCACCAGCTCCCGCAATGCCCATGCGGTGCCCCGGTCATGCAGGGGCACCGCCAGTACCGCGTCGGCGACCTCATAGTGCGCGGCGGTCGTTCCGGCGCGGGCGCGTACCCGGACCGGGACCGCGGCTCGTTCCCAGGTCGTTCGAACCCATCCGAGCGACAGCACCCGATCGCAGTACCGCTGCACCGATTCCACCGAGGCGAATTTGCGCTCGGTCGGCAGGGTCAGCCGAGAGCCGTACAACTCGACGGTGCGATGCCCGAATTCGTCGGCCCGGTCGAACATCCCGCGCACCAGCCGCTCGGCATCATATACCTTCGCCCGTTGCGTATCCCGTACCGTCACTTGACATATCACCGGCCAACGACCGAATCCCCTCTTCGCTCCTATCCACCGGCGGTCAGCCTGCCACGGGGTGCGGCGAGTTCGGGCGCGGTACCCAGCCGGGCGGCCCGGCCCGCTCGGTCACCGGCGCGTCGAGCCTCGGGCACGTAACCCGTGGAGGCCTGCGGCCCCCGCCAGGTGCCGCGCGCCTGCGAGGTGCGGGTGTAGAAATCGGTCAGTTCCAGTTCTTTACCGCGCAGCGCCAATGCGGTACCGGCCGCCGCCTCGCGCGCCGCCGAATCACCGGTCGGTTCCGTCGCCGCCCGCTCGACCTCCGCTTTCGCCTCGGCCAGGCGCGCTCCGATCCGCGCCGCGAATGCCATCTGGAAGTTCAGTCGGGCCGTCACCGCCGCGACCGGGACCACCACACGCCGCCGCACCCGGCGGCCGCCGCGCACCTCGGTGACCAATTTCTCCATCGTCGCACCGCGGTACGCCCCCGATTTGATGTAGTGGTCCGAGGCCCGCACCATCTGCACCAGCAAACTCGTGTACAGCGCCTCGCAGGTCGCGATATCGGTGGCGAATCCATAGGCGTACACCTCGGTCGAGGCGCGAGCAACATCGCAGCGCACATCATTGGCGGCGGCGATCGCCACGAACAACTGGACGTAGGTGCGCAGCCCCTTACGGCCGGCCTCGCCGATGGGGATGACCCGCTGGATCGGTGTGGTGGGGTGTTCCCGCCCCCTCACATGGGCGCGCGCCACCGCCAGATCGATCGAGGAGCGGGTGGCCAGCCGCTGCGCAGCCGCCATGAACGCTTCCGCTTCGTGCTCGTTGTCGGTGGACTCGGCCTTGCGCAGCAGACCGCCGATTCGGGTGAGCAACCGATCGGTTACCGGGTGTGCAGACGTCATCACCGGTCAGCGTAGCCGGCCCGTCTTCGGATCCGCCCGGCACGGCGGATGGACAGCGGGTATCTTGCCTTGTGCACCGACCCCGGTGTGCCGCCGCTCACGTGTCGACCATGGAGTTCCACGATGGTTTTGAAGAAGGTGCCGTCTCTTCGCGCCGCGCTCGCACCGATCGCGGCCGCGCTGCTGACCGCCACCTTCGCCGGTGCCTGTGGAACGAACACCAGCACCGAACCGACCGCCGAGAACCTGACCGGCCGCGGTCCCATCACCTATGTCGAGGGCAAGGACACCACCGAGACGGGGGCGGTGAAGCAGCTCATCGAACGGTGGAACGCCACCCACCCGAACGAGCAGGTGACCTACAAGGAACAGTCCAACGACGCGTCCGCCCAGTACGACGACCTGGTCGAGCACATGCGCTCGAAATCCGCCGACTACGACGTGGTCGCCCTGGACGTTCCGTGGACCGCCGAATTCGCGGCGAAGGGCTGGATCCAGCCGCTCGAGGGCGATTTCACCATCGACACCTCGCCGCTGCTGCCGCCGACGGTCGCCAGCGCCACCTACAACAACACTCTCTACGCCGCACCGCGCAATACCAACGGCGGTCTGCTGTTCTACCGCAAGGATTTGGTCCCGAACCCCCCACGCACCTGGGATGAGATGCTGTCGCACTGTCCGCTCGCCCAGAGCAACGGCATCGGCTGCTATGCAGGCCAGTTCGCACCCTACGAAGGGTTGACGGTGAACACCGCCGAGGTGATCAATGCCTTCGGCGGCACCTTCGTCGGTTCCGACGGCAAAACCCCCACCGTCAACAGCCCCGAATCCCGCGCCGGTCTGGCGCAGCTGGTGGACGCCTACCGCACCGGCGTCATCCCGCGGGAGGCCATTACGTTCAAGGAACCCGAGAGCGGGTCCGCCTTCACCTCAGGCCGGCTCATGTTCCTGCGGAGTTGGCCGTCCACCTACGGGGACGCGGCCTCCGAGTCCTCGACGGTGCGAGACAAGTTCGGGGTGGCCCCACTGCCCGGCAAAACCGGGATCGGCGCGTCCACCCTCGGTGGCTACAACGCCGCGATCAGCGCGTTCTCCCAGAACAAGGCCACCGCGCTGGATTTCTTGAAGTTCTTGATCAGTGAGGAAGCCCAGCACATCATCGCCTCGGGCGCACTACCGCCGGTCCGTGCCTCCGTGTACGACGATCCGGCGTTGATCGCCAAGATGCCGTATCTCACCGCGCTACGGGATTCGATCGCCAGCGCGGTGCCACGCCCGGTAACCCCCTTTTACCCGGCAGTGTCCAAGGCCATCCAGGACAATGCTTATGCTGCCTTGAACGGAACGAAGTCCGTGGACGACGCGATTATCGGCATGCAGAAAGGTATTGAGACAGCCGGATCGTAGCGATTGTTCAGCCGGACCCGGCGAGCCCGTAGGAGAGAGAAACGGTGTCGGATCCTTCCGGAACGGCCGAACAGGCGCCGATCCGCACAGAAACACCCGAGCATGTGACCACAGCGCCTCGGGACAGCACGCAACCCGGTAGGGGGATCGGCGATCGGTTGCGTGTCGAATTGCAGAAGTCCGGCAAGGCCTGGCTGTTCGTCTCTCCGGTGCTGCTGGCGCTGGCCGTGGTGATCGGCTACCCGGTGGTGCGGGCGGTGTGGATGTCGGTGCACCCCGACGACCGGCTCGACGATGTGACCGGACTGTTCGTCGCGGACCATTCCTTCACCTTCTACAACTACGCACACTGGCTGCTGGGCCAGTGCCAGATGATCACCGGCGGCACCACTTCCTGCCCCACCGGCAACCTGGGCTCCCAGTTCTGGACGGCCACCGGTGTCACGCTGTTCTTCACCGTGGTGACGGTTTCGCTGGAGGTCCTCATCGGACTCGGAATGGCCATGGTGATGGGCAAGACCTTCGCCGGCCGGGCACTGCTGCGGGCCGCGGTACTCATCCCGTGGGCCATTCCGACGGCGGTGACCGCGCGGCTGTGGGAATTCATGTTCCAGTACGACGGCGTGGTCAACCGGGTGCTCGGCACCGGCATTCTGTGGACCACCGACGAATGGCCCGCCCGGATCGCGGTGATCACGGCCGATGTCTGGAAAACCGCGCCGTTCATGGCGCTGCTGCTGCTGGCCGGACTTCAGGCCATTCCGAACGATGTCTACGAGGCGGCCCGGGTGGACGGCGCCTCGGCCTGGCAACGATTCACCCAGATCACCCTGCCACTGCTGAAACCGGCTCTGCTGGTGGCGGTGTTGTTCCGCACCATGGATGCGCTGCGCATGTATGACCTGCCCGCCATCATGACCGGTAACAACCCGGCCACCCGGACGCTGTCGGTGCTGGTGGTGGAACAGACCCGCCAGGGCCCCAACAGCGCGGCCGCGCTGTCGACGATCACCTTCCTGGTGATCTTCGCGGCGGCCTTCGTCCTGGTGAAGATTCTGGGCGCGAACGCGGTGCGGACGCAGGAAGAACAGCGGAAGGCATGATGGCGGCCACGACGACGCAGCAGACCGACACTCCTCGTCGCGCCCGCGCCCCGTGGCGGCGCAGGCTCGGTTCGGCGCGTATCTATCTGGGCGCGTTGATCGTGCTCGTCTGGGGGCTCGGACCGTTCTACTGGATGGCGGTGACCGCCTTCCGCGACCCCGACTACACCTTCGACAGCACACCGTGGCCGACCCATTTCACCCTGGAGAACTTCCGGGATGTGTTCGATACCAGTCGTGGCAACGATTTCGGTCGGGCACTGTTCAACAGTGTGCTCATCGGTGCGACGAGCACCGTCATCGCTCTGGTGATCGGGGTGATGGCGGCCTATGCGCTGGCACGGCTCACCTTCCGCGGTAGGTATGTGGTTTCCGGGTTGATCCTGGGCGCATCGATGTTCCCGGTGGTGGTACTGGTGACCCCGCTGTTCCAACTGTTCACCGATATCGGCTGGATCGGCGAATATCAGGCGCTGATCATCCCCAACATCTCGTTCGTCCTGCCGCTGACCGTCTACGTTCTGGCGTCTTTCTTCGCCGAACTGCCCTGGGAGCTGGAGGAGGCGGCTCGCATCGATGGCGCGACCAAATTGCAGGCGTTTCGTCTGGTGATGCTGCCCCTGGCGGCGCCGGCGGTATTCACCACCGCCATCCTGGCGTTCATCGCTGCGGTCAACGAGTATCTGCTGGCGCGGCTGCTCTCCGGCGGCTCCACCGAACCGGTCACGGTTGCGATCGCTCGTTTCTCCGGTAACAACCCACTGGTCCAGCCCTATACGGCGATTATGGCGGCGGGCACCCTGGTGACCGTGCCGTTGGTGATCATGGTGTTGCTGTTTCAGCGCAGAATCATATCCGGGCTCACCGCCGGCGGTGTCAAGAGCTGATCACTCGTTATGCTGGGATGATATGAACCGTGCGGTTCGAGTGACATCGTGATCCGAGTAACGGGTAGGTACGCGGTCCTGCTTTCGTGACGATGTGAGTTTTTCCGACGCTCCGAGAGGAGATGATCGTGAGCTCGTTCCGTTTCCGGCGCAAGCATCGAAGGTCGGGGGATGCGCCCTATGCCTCGCTCGCCGGATGGAACACGTCCTACCCATCGACCGGCGGCTACGGCTTCGCGCCGATGGACCTCAAACCCCGGCTGCCACGCCCGCCGCGTCCGGACCGCGGTCCGCGGCCCCCGCGCACCCGACGACAACGCATCCGCCATCTGTTGCTGGCGCTGTTCGTCATCCTGGTCGGCCTGCCGGCATTATTGGCCACCCTGTTCTATTGGGGGGCGGAGATTCCCGAACCGCACGAAATGCGCACCAACCAGGTGGCCACCGTCACCGCCTCGGACGGCACCACGGTGCTCGCCAGATTCGTCCCGCCCGACGGCAATCGCATTCCCATTCCGCTGTCGGAGGTTCCGGTCCCGGTCCGGGATGCGGTGTTGTCGGCCGAGGATCGCGATTTCTACCGCAACCCCGGTTATTCGACCTCGGGCATGGTCCGGGCCGTCCGGGACAATCTGCTCGGCCGGGCCGGTGCGGGCGGCGGATCCACCATCACCCAGCAGTACGTCAAGAACGCCTTCCTCGGCCCGGAACGCACCGTGGCCCGAAAACTGCGTGAGCTGGTCATCTCCGCCAAGATGGCGCAACAGTGGACCAAGGACGAGGTTCTCGCCGCCTATCTCAACACCATTTATTTCGGTCGCGGCGCCTACGGAATCGCGGCCGCCGCCACAGCGTACTTCGGTAAGCCGGTTTCCCAACTGACCGTTGCGGAGGGCGCGGTACTCGCCGCGCTGATCCGTTCCCCGTCGACCCTGGATCCGCAGAACCACCTGCTGGGGCTTCAGCAACGCTGGAACTACGTCCTCGACGGCATGGTGGAGATGGGCACCCTGAAGCCGGAGGACCGCAAGGCCATGGTGTTCCCGCCCATTGTCCCGGTGCCCGCCCCGCCCGATGCGAATATCCACGGCCCGGAGGGGTTGATCCGCGCCCAGGTTTTGCGGGAACTGCTCGAGGCGGGAATTTCCGAGCAGACCCTGAATACAGGGGCCTTGCAGATCACCACCACCATCGACCCCCGGGCGCAGCAGGCGGCCGTGGATGCGGTCCGCGGCCGGTTGGAGGGCCAGCCGCCGGAACTGCGGGCCGCGGTGGTGGCCATCGATCCGCAGTCGGGGGCGGTACGCGCCTATTACGGTGGCGCCGACGGGCTCGGTTTCGATTTCGCTCAGGCGCCGGTGCAGACCGGTTCGGCATTCAAGACGTTCGCCGTCATCGCGGCGCTCCAGCAGGGAATCCCGCTCTCCCGGCCCTTCGACAGCGCCCCGGTGGAGGTCAATGGGACCTTGGTGCGCAATGTCGAGGACGAGTCCTGCGGGGTGTGTCCGCTGTCGGAGGCATTCAAACGCTCGCTCAACACCAGCTTCTACCGACTCACCCTGGAGATGGCGAATGGGCCCCAGGCCATCGCCGACGCCGCCCACCAGGCCGGTATTCCGAAAGAGATCCCCGGGGTCGAGGGCAGGACGTTGAGCGAGAACGGCGGACAGCCCGTTCCGGCAATCGTGCTCGGCACCTATCTGGTGCGTCCGATCGATATGGCCTCGGCCTATGCCACGATCGCAGCGCAAGGGATCTACCATCAACCGTATTTCGTTCAGCGAGTGGTGGCCGGCGACGGCACGGTGCTGTTGGACCGCGACCCCGCGAAACCGGTCGGCGAACCCCTACCGCGGGGAGAGCAGCGCATACCCCCCGATATCGCCGATCGAACCGCGCAGGCCATGCTGCCGATACCGGCCTACTCCAACGGACACGCTCTGGCCGATCGCCCCGCCTCCGCGAAAACCGGCACCACCCAGCTGGGCGATACCGGACAGAACAAGGACGCCTGGATGGTCGGTTTCACCCGCACCCTGTCCACCGCGGTGTGGATCGGAACCGAGAACTCGCAGCCGCTGCTCACCGCCGGCGGCGCCCGGATCTACGGTTCCGGCCTACCGGCCGATATCTGGAAACAAACCATGGACGGCGCCCTGGTCGGCACCCCGCTCGAACCACCGGCACCCGCACCACCACCCGCCCCCGCGGCTCCGCCGCCGCAGGCCGGCGCGGTAGGCAACCCGTACGACATCCTCAATCCGCCGCAGGCTCCGCAACCCCCGTCACAAGAACCGTTCATCGTGATCCCGCCCGCTTCGGAACAGGCCGGCCAACAGCCGGTCCCGACAATCGAGCCGGAACCGGAACAGGAACCCGGTCCCGGCCATCCACCGCCGGGGGTCCCGGCGCCCGCGCCACCGCCACCGCGCCTGGTGGAAATCTTCCCCGGCCTGAGCATTCCCATGCCGTAGGCCCTCCGGGAACGGATGGCATGGCAGCATCGTTGGCCAGAACAAGAGTTCGTCGGTCGAAACAAGGGCGATCCACGCCCCGACCGAGCGGGCCCGCTTCGCGCGGCGACGCCGACACGACACCGGGCCGACGCCGGTATCGGGGTGGGAATGCGGAAGGATAGCGCTCGAGCGACGACAAATGACGAGACATAGGGGCTACGCCGGTGGATTTCAATGTCGTTGAACGCCCGGAAACGCTGGTGGCGGGCATGGTGTTGCGCAGCCCGGCACTCGCCGTGGAGGGACCACGCCGCGCCAAGGTGGAGCAGGCGTGGAAACGCAATCTGGCCCGGTCCTTACCGGGACCACCGGCCAGCGCGTTCATCGACCATGCGCCGGAGATCAACTCCTACCTGACCCATATCGTGGGCTATCGCTGCCGCAGCATCGACGATCTGCTGCCCGGTGATGTGCTGGCCCGGATACCCGGGGGCCGGTTCGCCCGATTCACCCTCAGCGGTGACAATCTGGGGGATGTCATCGTCACCGTCTGGCGAGCGATCTGGGATGCCGAAGCCGCCGGTACTCTGACGCGCGCTTATACCGGCGACTACGAGCGCTATCCCGACACACGCACGGTGGAGGTCTTCGTGTCCTTGGCCGATGAGCCGGTGACCGGGTAACACAGGGCAACAGGTAGGAACAACCGTGGACTTCGAAATCGTCACCTTGGACGAATGCCTGATCGCCGGCCTGACCGTCCCGCTGGCCGGCCGCGAGGTGTCCGCCCGCGACCTGGACCTGGTCAACTTCACCTGGGACCGCTACCTGGCCCGAGGAAAGAACGCCCCCCGGGTTGCCGCCTATATCGAGCAGAACGACCATGCGGTGGCCGTGCTCGGATATCAGATCGAATCCCTCGCGGATATGGACCCCGGCGATGTGCTGACCCGCGTACCCGGCGGCCGCTACGCCAGGTTCGTCGTCACGGACAAGCCCTACGATCTGCTGCGCACGGCCTGGGCACAGGTTCGTCGGGCGGAGAGCGCGGGCACCATCACCCGTTCCCACACCGCCGAACTCGAACGCTATACCGGCCCGACCTCGGTCGAGGTGTACGTCTCCCTGGACTGAGCCGAGCCGCCGCCCGGCGCACGAGTGTCCGGCGGCGACCCTATCCCATGAAAAACGGGAAGGCCGGTCGGCGGTACCGACCGGCCTTCCCGTCAAGGTCTCACCCTTCGACGATGAAGGCCTCCAGCTCGGCGCGGGCCACATCGTCGGGCATCTGCTGCGGCGGCGACTTCATCAGGTAGGCCGAGGCCGGGATGACCGGTCCGCCGATGCCGCGGTCCTTGGCGATCTTGGCCGCGCGCACCGCGTCGATGATGATGCCCGCCGAGTTCGGCGAGTCCCACACCTCGAGCTTGTATTCCAGGTTCAGCGGCACATCGCCGAAGGCACGACCCTCGAGCCGGACATAGGCCCACTTGCGGTCGTCGAGCCAGCCGACGTGGTCGGACGGGCCGATGTGCACATCGCCCGCGCCCAGCTCCTTCTTCAGGTTGCTGGTGACGGCCTGGGTCTTGGAGATCTTCTTCGACTCCAGCCGCTCCCGCTCGAGCATGTTCTTGAAGTCCATATTGCCGCCGACGTTCAGCTGCATGGTGCGGTCCAGCTGCACGCCGCGGTCCTCGAACAGTTTGGCCATCACGCGGTGGGTGATGGTCGCACCGACCTGGCTCTTGATGTCGTCACCGACAATCGGCACACCGGCCGCGCGGAACTTCTCGGCCCATTCCGGATCGGAGGCGATGAACACCGGCAGCGCGTTCACGAACGCGACACCCGCGTCGATGGCGCACTGGGCGTAGAACTTGTCCGCCTCTTCCGACCCGACCGGCAGGTAGGAGACCAGCACATCGACCTCGGCGTCCTTGAGCGCCTGGACCACGTCGACGGGCTCGACGTCGGCGAGCTCGATGGTTTCGGCATAGTACTTGCCGATGCCGTCGAGGGTCGGGCCGCGCTGTACCACGACATCGAGCGGCGGCACATCGGAGATCTTGATGGTGTTGTTCTCACTGGCGAAGATCGCCTCCGACAGGTCGAAGCCAACCTTCTTGGCGTCCACGTCGAACGCGGCCACGAACTCTACGTCGCGGACGTGGTAGGGGCCGAATCGCACATGCATGAGGCCGGGGACCGTGGCGGTGTCGTCCGCGTCCCGGTAGTACTGCACACCCTGGACCAGCGAGGAGGCACAGTTGCCCACACCCACGATGGCGACGCGAACCCGAGTGTTGTTATCAGCCCGCTCGACGCCGGCTGTGTCCGATCCACTACTCATGGCCGATATTTCCCTCTTTCTGTGGTGTCGCCTTCGTCGATTGCTCCGCCGCAATCAACTCGTTGAGCCAGCGCACTTCGCGCTCGCTTGATTCGAGTCCGAGTTGATGGAGCTGACGGGTGTAGCGATCCAATGAGCCGCCGGCCTTCTTGATCGCTTCCCGCAGCCCCTCTCGGCGCTCCTCGACCTGACGCCGCCTGCCCTCCAGGATCCGCATCCGCGCTTCCGCGGGGGTGCGGCTGAAGAAGGCGAGGTGGACGCCGAAGCCGTCATCGGTGTAGTTCTGCGGTCCGGTATCGGCGAGAAGTTCGTTGAATCGTTCCCGCCCGGCCTCGGTCAGCGTGTAGACCCGTCGAGCGCGCCGGGTCGTGGTCGCGCCCTCGGGAACCTCCTCCACGATCAGTCCGGCCGCCTGCATACGCCGCAGGGTCGGATACAGCGATCCGTAGGAGAAGGCACGAAACGCTCCCAGCAGGCCGGTCAGCCGCTTGCGCAGCTCGTATCCGTGCATGGGCGCTTCCAGGAGCAGCCCGAGAATTGCCAGTTCGAGCATCGGGCTTCACCTCCTGACTTCTGTGCAGACCTAACCAATGGATGCGATTGCCCACTATATCGGGGCGATATAACCATGCATAGTGCTTCCTGGGTCACTCCGAACGCGCTACGGCATCACCGCAGGTCGAACGGATGGTTCGACCGAGACCCCGATATCGACCGACTCAGCGGGCCGGAAAGATCGCCAGTGGTTTCCCGGCCGGGGACACCACCATATGACCGGTGGACCCGGCGGAATTCTTCACGAAGATCTCGACCACGGGCCCCTCCTCGAGGGGCACGGCGAGCTCGTAACCGATACCGATGTGATCCACCGTGCCGTCCGGCACTCGCGTGCTCTCCGGCGCGCCGGCCAATAGGCGGGCCAGCACCGATACATCGATGGTGCCCAGATCGATCGGCCGGCCGGCGGCCCAACTCACCACCGAACCGGATACTCGCTCGAATTTCTCGTCGGCATAGCGGTAGAGAATCGGCTGCTCGGTGACCAGATCGATACGCTGCACGAGCGCGAAGTCCGGATGCGCCGAGATGGTATCGACGACGGTATCGCCGAATGCCTGCCGATAGGCGTCGACCAGAGCCGTCAGACCGGGCCCCGTCACCGGACTCGGCCCCTTCGGCGACGGAGACCGCTCGGCCACGGGCGCGGCCCGCGCGAGCTCGGCCGTCGGAGTGTGCAGCGCGCCCACCGTCGCGCCGAGCACCGCGGCGGCCGTGATCACCGCGAGCGCCGCCCACCAGCGCCTACCGGACCGCTCGGGACGCGCCGAGGCGAACACCGGCTCGGCCGCCACCTGCAGATCGGCCACCAACTCACGCAATGCGGCGAGGGTAGGTGCTCGCATCGCCGTGGTGGTGCGTTCCGCGTGTTCGTCCGGGGTGAGTTGGCCATCGGCCAGGGCACCGTCGAGCAGACCACAGATCTCGACCCGATCGCTGTCGCGTGCCCGCAGCTCACCCCTCGCCATCGGGATCACCCTTCGAATTCGTGCACGCTCAACACCCGACCGCTCGGATCGAGCCGGATATACCCCGATTCCCGGAAGGTGTTGTCCACGAATATCGTCACCGTGGGCACCCGAGCGCCGAACAGACCATCACAGCGCACCTGGATATGGTGCACGGTTCCATCAGGAACGCGGGTCGTCACGACCACGTCGGCGAGTGCGGCGCCGAGCGCCGGGATGTTCACCGCCGCCAGATCCACGGTCGGCGTACCGACCTTTCGGGTGACGAGCCCGCCGGATTGCCGAAAACCTCCCCGGTAGTCGTAGCGGGCCGGCCGGTTCGGGCGGTCGGTCGGCGCACGCGAGATCGACCCGTGGTCGGGATACAGCAACACCTCGTCGGCGACGGTATCGCCGAATTCGAGGCGGTAGGCCTCGATGAATTTCGCCACTCCCTCCGCGGTCACCAATGCAGGGGTACCCACCACCAGCGGTTCGACCGGGCCCGGTTCGGGCGGCGGGGTAACCGGCCGCTCGACCGCGGCAGGCCGCTCGGGTGGTGGCTCCGGCACCGGACGAGCAGTGACCGCATACGCGCCGTAGGCGGCCGCCAGCGCCGCCACCGTGACCGCCGACAGATACCAGCGACTCGGAGACGATCGCTTTCGAGCCGGCATCGGCGGCGCAGCGACCTGCTCGGGCACTCCTTGGAGATCGTCGGTCAGGGCGCTCAGTTCGGCCAATGTCCGCGCCGACCGGGCGCGCGCCTGTCGGTCGTGGTATTCATCCGCCTCCAGCTGCCCTTCGGCATAGGCGGTGTCCAGCGCGGCGGATGTGTTCGCCCGATCGATATCGCGCGCACGCAACCGGTCTCGCGCTGGAAATGACACGGTCGAATTTTACTGCCACCGAGAATTTTCCCGTTCGCGGTTGATCGAAAATCCAATGCCGACCGGTACATTCGGTCATCCGATAGTGCCCTTGTCACACATGGGCCATTTCCACATTCGATGTGTGACCCGGCACACCGGGGTTTCCTCGCACGTCGTGGGGGCATGATCCGCGAAAACCGGATACCGCGGCGATGCCGACACCGGGTACGCTCCGGTTCCCGGACGCCGGGCTCGGGCGAGTCGAATTGGACACGGCTACTCTGGTGGGCGTGCTAATTCAGCGGCAAGTGGTCGACTACGCGCTCCGGCGCCGGTCGCTGCTGGCTGACGTCTATGCGGGCCGTGTCGACGTCGCCGAAGTGTGCGACGCCAACCCCTATTTGTTACGTGCGGCAAAGTTCCACGGCCGGGGGAGTGAGGTCACATGTCCCATCTGCCGGAAAGAACAGTTGACGCTCGTATCCTGGGTCTACGGCGACGGCCTGGGGCCCGTCGCGGGTTCGGCACGCAGTCCCGAGGAGTTGACACGATTGGCCGAGACCTGCGAAGAGTTCACGGTGCATGTCGTCGAGGTATGCCGAACCTGTAGCTGGAATCACCTGGTGCAGTCCTATGTCCTGGGGAAGACTCCCACCCGGCGACGTTCCGGCCCTCGGGTGAACAGGCGCACCGCCGCGGAATGACCACCCCGCCTTCCACCCGTCGGGGGACGGGTACGCCTGCGGCGGGTACGGAAAGACCGGCCATCCTGACCGATACGAGCTTTGGAGAACCTGGCAGTGAATCCGCCCTACGAGACCCCCTCCGGCGATAATCCGCACGGTGGACGCCCGCAGCGCAGTTCACATCCCGGTCGGGAACCACAGCGGCCGGCGCCGCCCCGCGGGGGACCACGGCCCGAAATGGGGGCACCTCGTCAGGGCATGGGCGGACGTCCACCGGTACCCGGCGGCCCACGACCGGGCCCGAACGGTCCCCGTCCCGGCCCCGGTGGTCCACGACCGGCCCCGCCGACCGGCGGAAATCCACGGGTCCCATCGCAGCGGATGGGTCCGCCACCCGGGCGTCCACCGGCCGATCAGCGAGCGCCCCGCCCCGGGGAACAAGGCACCCAGAAACTGTCCCGTTCGGAAGCGATGCCTCCGGGCCGCGCCGGCGCGACCGGACCGCGCCCGGTAACGGCGCGTCCCGGCCCCACCACCGGTGAACGCCGGGCCATGCACCCCGGCGAGCGCAGGCCGGGTGCCACCGGAGCACGTCCGGCGATGGACCGACCCGGCCGTCCCGGAGCGCCGGGTGGTCGTGGCCCCGGCGGGCCGGGCGGACCCGGTGGCCCGAACCGACCGGGCGGACCCGGTGGTTCCGGACGCGGACCGTCGGGACAGAAGAAATTCCCCTGGAAGATCGTGCGACGGGTCGCCTATGTCCTGGTGGCATTGGCAATCGTGGTCCCGAGCGTGCTCTTTCTGATCGCATACTCCACGGTGTCGGTACCCCAGCCCGGCGATCTCAAAACCAATCAGGTGGCGACGATCTACGCGGAGGACGGGGAGACGGTGATCACCAAGGTGGTTCCCCCGGAGGGCAACCGCACCGAGGTGACCATCGATCAGATCCCGCCGCATGTGCGCAATGCCGTGATCGCGGCCGAGGACCGTGACTTCTACAGCAATCCCGGTTTCTCGATAACCGGTTTCGCGCGAGCGGCTCGGGACAACCTGCTCGGCAAGGAGAGCGCGGGTGGTGGGTCGACCATCACCCAGCAGTACGTCAAGAACGCGCTGGTGGGTGATGAGCACTCGCTGAACCGTAAGCTGCGCGAGCTGGTGATCTCGGCGAAGATGGCCCGCCAGTGGAGCAAGGACGAGATCCTCACCGCCTATCTCAACACCATCTTCTTCGGCCGCGGCGCCTACGGCATCGACGCCGCCGCCAAGGCGTACTTCGGTAAGCCGGTGCAGGAGTTGGACGTGGCGGAGGGCGCGGTGCTCGCGGCCACCATCCAGCTGCCGTCGCTGCTGGACCCGGAACAGAACCCGGAACACGCGAAGTCACGCTGGAACTACGTGCTCGACGGTATGGTCGCCGAGGGCAACCTGTCCGAGGCCGAGCGCAAGAGCCTGCAGTACCCGCAGGTGGTGCCGGGAGCGACGGTGGGTGAGCAGACCTCGAGCACCGGCCCGGAGGGACATATCAAATCCCAGGTTCTCGGGGAACTGGCCGAGGCCGGCATCAGCGAACAGCAATTGAACACCTCGGGTCTGCAGATCACCACCACCATCGACGCGAAGGCGCAGCGGGCCGCCCTCGACGCCGTGCACAAGAACATGGAAGGTGAACCGGAGAACCTGCGGACGGCGGTGGTGTCGATCGATCCCCGTACCGGAGCGGTTCGCGCCTACTACGGCGGCGAGAACGGTTACGGCTACGACTTCGCCAATGCCGGTCTGCAGACCGGGTCCTCGTTCAAGGTGATCGGCCTGGCGCAGAACCTCGAGATGGGGATTCCGCTGTCCCAGATGTACGACAGCTCACCCCTCACGGTGAACGGCATCAAGATCACCAATGTCGAGGGCGAATCCTGCGGTATGTGCACCATCGCCGAGGCGCTCAAGCGATCGCTGAACACCAGCTTCTACCGCATGCAGCTGGATATGCAGAACGGCCCGCAGAAGATCGCCGATATGGGGCACAAGCTGGGTATCCCGGAGGAGATCCCGGGTGTGGGCAAAACACTCACCGAACCGGACGGCTCCGGCCCCAACAACGGTATCGTGCTCGGCCAGTACCAGGCCCGGCCGCTGGATATGGCCTCGGCATACGCCACACTGGCCGCCTCCGGCATCTACCACAAACCGCATTTCGTCTCGAAGGTGGTGACCTCCGACGGTCAGGTGCTGCTCGATCGCGGTGAACCGGCCGGCGAGCGCCGGGTTTCGGCCGCGGTTGCCGACAATGTCACCGCGGCCATGGAGCCGATCGCGGCCTACTCGCGCAACCACGGTCTGGCCGGGGGACGCAAATCCGCGGCCAAGACCGGCACCGCGCAGCTGGGTGACACCGGAGAGAACAAGGACGCGTGGATGGTCGGATACACCCCGTCACTGTCCACCGCGGTCTGGGTGGGCACCACGGACAACTCGCCGCTGCGCAACTACGGCGGCGCGATGATCTACGGCTCCAGCCTGCCGTCGGATATCTGGAAGGACACCATGGACGGCGCCCTCGAGGGCACGCCCAACGAGAACTTCCCCAAGCCCGCGCCCATCAAGGGCCAGGCAGGTGTCCCCAAGTGGACCGCGCCGTACAGCCCGTCGTCGACGGCCGCCCCGGCGCCATTCGAACCGCCGGTGGTGATCGAACCGAGCCAGATCGAGATTCTGCCCGGTATCACCATCCCGGTTCCGGGCGTACAACCCAATCCGCGCAGCCGCCAACCTCAACAGCAGCAACAGCAGGACGAGGGGCCGTTGCCCGGCCAGCCGATAGCACCCCCGGACGGTTCGATGCCCACGACCGGGCAGCGGCCCGGGGTGAACTCGTACGAGTCCGAACCCGAGGACGAGGGCGACGACAGCGAGTACGGGACCGAGGACGATACCGGCAGCGCGCCGACATACAGCCGCTGACCCGTAACGGAGCGAGGCCGGAACCGTGTGCACGGTTCCGGCCTCGTCGTTCGATACAGGAATATCGGGCAACCGACATCCGGTCGGTCCCCTGCCTCACTCCCGGACATGCGTCCGGGACAGGTACTCTCGAGTGCCGTGAGTGAGCAGCGATCGGTGGGCGGGCCGACCGGCGGACCGATTTCCACCGATGGACCGCTGCGGCGGTCCGGGTCAGTCCGCTACACCTCCCCCGGCCCGCTCGCCCCCGACCTGCGCTCGGTGGACGCTCGGGACAAACCGAGTCGCAACGATTCACTGACGGCGCAGCTGTCTACGGTGATCGGCGGTCCGGTGGGTGATCACGCCCTGATCGGACGCGCCGGCTTCTGGACGCCCATGCGGGTGCTCCTGGCCTTCGCCGTGGTCTTCCTCGCGCTCGGTTGGGCCACCAAGGCCGGCTGTATCCAGCAGACCACCACCGATGAGGGTCTACTCACCCTCGACTGGAGCAATGGCCGTCAGTACACGGCCATGTGTTACTCGGACACCGTGCCGTTGTACGGCGCGGAGCGGCTGAACGAAGGTGCCTTCCCCTACAAGAAATCGTGGGTGGAGGAAACCCCGAACGGCGATTTCGAGGTCCGGTACATGGAGTATCCAGTGCTATCGGGTCTGTACCAGTACCTGTCGATGCTCATCGCCAAGAGTTGGGACGCGGGACCGCTGCCCGGAGCGCTACAGGTGGTCATCTATTTCAATGTGGTCGCCGTGGGTCTGGCCGTCGCTTGGCTGATCACCGTCTGGGCATCGGCGCTGCTGTCCGGGCGACGGGTGTGGGATGCCGCGCTGGTGGCGTGTTCACCGCTGGTGATCGTGCACGGCTTCACCAACTTCGACGCCCTGGCCACGGCCTGCGCCATGCTGGGCCTGCTCGCCTGGGCCCGGCGCCGACCGGTGGCGGCCGGTGTGCTGTTGGGGCTGGGCGGGGCGGCCAAACTGTATCCGCTGCTGCTGCTCGGCCCGATTCTGGTGTTGTGTCTGCGCGCCGATCCCATGCATCGCACCCCCAGTGCATACACGGGAACCCGGATCGGGGATATCGACGGATTCGGCACCATGCTCGCCTGGCTACGGGAAACCCCACAGCGGGTGCGCCTGCTCGGCGGCCGTCCCCTCGGTGCCGCGGGCCTCACCGTCGGCGCTGCGATGGGGACCTGGGCGGTGGTGAACCTGCCGATCGCGCTGCTGTATCCGAACGGTTGGCGAGAATTCTTCCGGCTCAACACCACTCGGCACGCGGATCCGGACTCCCTCTACAACGTGATCACGTCGTTCACGGGTTGGACCGGTTTCGACGGCCCGCTCCGATACGGGGAAACACCGACCATCCTCAACACCGTCTCCCTGCTGCTGTTCGTCACCGCATGCGTATCGATCGCCTATATCGGCCTCACCGCACCGCGGCGGCCCCGTCTGGCGCAGCTGTGCTTCCTGGTGGTCGCGGCATTCCTGCTGACGAACAAGGTGTGGAGCCCACAGTATTCACTGTGGCTGGTGCCATTGGCGGTGCTGGCACTGCCGCATCGACGGATACTGCTGGCGTGGATGACGATCGACGCGCTGGTCTGGGTGCCGCGCATGTTCTACTACCTGGGCACCGACCGTAAAGGGCTACCCGAGCAGTGGTTCACCGGCACGGTGTTCCTGCGAGATCTCGCGGTGCTGGGACTGTGTGTGCTCATCATCCGCCAGATCTACCGCCCGGACACGGATCCGGTGCGTAACGACGACGCCGACGATCCGGTCGGTGGCATCGTCGAGGACATGCCCGACCCACTGCTGCCCTGGTTGCCGGAACCGCTACGGCCGCGGCTGTCTCCCGATACGCACTGGATCGGTACCCGCGCGGCGCCCAACGCGACGGGTCGGATGGGCGCCGCCCACAACGGCACCGGCTAACGAGCGCGCAGAAATCTGACCTGGCGTTCCGGCTCCAGCGGCAACAGATCCAGGTCCAATTGCCAGGCGTTATCGGTCCACGGATCGAACAGTGGGGTCCCCGCGACCGTGGGCACATGCCGACAGGAGCGCGACAGCGCAGCGATCATACCGTCGCTCGAATCGGATTCGTTGGTCCCGACGATCACCGTGGACAGCCCGATCAGCCCGCCACGCATCAGCAGCATCCCCAGACGCTGCACGTCCAACGGTTGATAGCCGTGGGGGAAATCCGCCGCCACCAGGATGCGATGTTGCGCCGGCGGCGCGGCGGCGCCGCTGTGATACGCCATCTCCGCGAGTTCGGCGCTGTCCACCAAGGTCTGCAATCGGGCCGAGATATCGGAGTAGTCGGTGACCGGGGGTTCGCTCAGGACCGGGGTCAACCATTCGACCAATCCACCGAAGGCGCCGGTGAGGTCGATGAGATCGACAACCGACCGGTGCTGCGGCGTCGCCGCCAACAAGCGCGCCAGCAGCGCACCGACCACTGGAGTGACAGCGCCCGACGAATCGGTGTCGATCCACAGCGGGCGGTTCAGCGGTACCGGAACGCAGTAGGGAATCCGCAGCGAACCCCGATCCATCGCGTACAGCTCGCCGAGGCGGATACCGTCGGCGGGGACGGGGGGACGATCCCAGGCGGGGGACTCCCAGGACGCCAGCGACGGTGGCAGCACCGTATCGGCTTCGGCCAACTCCCGCTGCAATTGGGCGCTGTCACGCTGGTGGTTGCTCTCCGCGGTGGCGATGAGCTCGTCGTAGCGCTGCTGCGCCGCGGCCCGAGCGGCCTCGGCGGCCGGGGTGTTCCGGGTCGTCGGATCCGAGACCGCGGCCGATAATTCCTGATCGAGCCGTTTGGCCGCATAGGAGCGGGCGGATTCGAACGCGGCCGCGGACCGGGCCGCGTCCTCGAAGATCATCCACAGCCGTTCCAGGCCGTGCTCGACCTCGAGCGGGGGAGCCTCCGGGCCGTTCGGGGGCGTACCGGGGGCGGGCGTCGGCTGCCCCGCGGAGCCGGACGTGGGGGAGAACGCACTCGCGGTCGACGCACCGACGTCGGATTGCGCCCCCACGGTACGACCGGCCACGGCGGGTGCCTCCGACTCCGCCCCGTGGGTGCACAACAGTTCCGAGAGACCGCCCGCATATCCCTGTCCGATGGCGCGCAGTTTCCAGCCCTCACCCCGCCGATACACCTCGAAACAGATCAGAGCCGTTTCGCCGGCGGTCGGCGCGATCGCGAATTCGGCGATCCGCTGCTCCCCTTCGGACAGTACCGCGGTCACCGCGCCCAGGCTCGCGCCCACACCGGACGTGACGACCAGCAGGACGGCCTGTGCATCGGCTCGGACCTCGGCCGGTGTGACCGTCACCTCCGTCGACCCGACCGCCAACCGCACACCCGACGTTCGGGGCCGCTGCGCCGAGACCACATCCGCGGCCGAGCCGACCCGTAGGTCGGCGTCCACCACCAGTGCCGAAACGACCAGGGGGACCGTGGCTTCCGCGCGAAAAACGACAACACCGCCGGTGAGCGGGATATTCTGCCCCGGCCGCAACTGATTCACCGTGTCGCCCCCGCCGCGCTCAGACCGTCAGGAACCGACCCAACTGGGGGATCGCCTCACCGGGATGTTTGGCATTGAATCCCTCGCCGATCGCCTGCATCTTCCATCCGGTTCCGGCCCGGAAAACCTTCGCCATCGCCATGGCGGTGAACGGCATACCGCCGGCGAGGGTGTACCGGGCGAGTTCGGCATTGCCGGCGCCGTCGACCAATCGGCAGAAGGCGTTCTGCACCTGGGCGAAGGTGTGCCCCTTGTACGAGGTCACGATGAAGATGAGGGTGTTGATATGGGCGGGCACCCGGGTGAGGTCGACCAGGATCACCTCGTCGTCGCCCTCGCCCTCACCGGTGAGGTTGTCACCCTGATGCCGCACCGAACCGTCCTTCGAGCTCAGCTGGCCGTAGTAGGCGACATCCGCCGGGTTCATATCGGCGAACATGACCACCGACGCGTCCAGGTCGATATCGACGGTGCGACTACCGAACATCCCGCGCTGGCGCACCGGATCCCAGCCCAGCCCCATCTTGACGAAGGTCAGCTCGCCGCCGTCCTCCTTGCGCAGATTGACCCGCTGGCCCTTCTGCAGGCTGACCGGCCGGTCCTTGCTGAGGTTGATATCGCCACCCTGCTGCGGCGGAGGCGGGGGAACCGGCTGGGTCGGCGGTGGGTAACCCGGCCCGCCGGGACCCGGCGGCGGGTAGCCGGCACCCTGCTGCGGGTAGGGCGCGGACGGGTACTGCTGCGGGGCGGGGTAGGCGGGCTGGGTCGGCGGCGGATAGCCCGGTCCGCCGGGGCCCGGCGGGGGCGGCGGCGGGACCGGCGCGACACCGGTCGGCGCGGGCGGTGGCGGCACGGGGGCGGTCTGGGGCGGAGCCGCCTGAGTCGAAGGCGAATCATCCACGGTGACACCGTGATCGGTGACCAGGGCGGCGAACCCACCGGCGTAGCCCTGACCGACCGCACGCACCTTCCACGCCCCCTGGCGGCGATACAGTTCGAGCGCGATCACGATGGACTCGGTGGTCAGCCCCTCGATCCGGTACTCGTACAGCACGGTGCCCGCCGGATCGGATACATACGCCATGGGCGGCGGGAACTGACCGAAGTTGCTGTTGGCATCGTCGAGGGTGATGACCGCACGCACCTGGGCGATATCGGCCGGGACCGCGTTCAGCGATACCGCCAGCGACGCAGGCTGTCCGCCGGGTGAGGGCTGCAGATTCACGCCGGGGCCGTTCGGCTGGTTGTAGAACACGAAGTCGGCATCGGAGCGGACCTTGCCCTGTTCGGTGACCAGAAGCGCGGATAGATCGGCAGGCGCCGCTACCTGAATGGAGACCACCACGTCGTTCGTGGCCAGCGGACCGTTCTGACCCTTGGCGAGTGTTGCGGACAAGTTAGACCCTTCGCTTGTCGGTGCGTACCCTGCCACTCTACGAGAAACGTGTCCCACCACGAATCCTCTTCGGGGATCGACGGAAGAACCGTCCGTCGACCAGGTCTCGACTCAGGGGCGGCTCGCGGGGTCGGTGTCCACTAGGGTGACCGGCACAGGGTGCAGCACCCGCTGCCCGAAACCCGACGAAGCCGGTGAATCCAGGACGGGCGAACTCTTTTATGGCGCAACTGTTCGAACAGTCGAAGAAGGTGGTCGAAGCCCATCTCGCGGGGACCAGTATCCGCGCGATCTCCGGCTCCATGGTCGCCTACGAGGGAAACGTGCAATTCAAGTCCGCCGGCTTCGGCGGCGGGGACGGTGTCCTGGCCGGCCTCAAACGCCGAGCCACTGGCGAGAAGCTGACGCTGATGGAATGCGGCGGCAACGGCCGGGTATTTCTCGCGGTCAACGGCCAGTATGTCAGTGTGGTGAACCTGAACAACGAGACCCTGCAGGTCGAATCACAGCAACTGCTGGCGGTCGCGGGAAATCTACGCACCGATGTCCGGTTCACCGGCCTGCGGGGCGCGTCCTCCGGGCAGGGCCTGTTCACCACCACGGTGAGCGGACAGGGCCAGGTGGCGTTGCTGTCGGCGGGCGGCCCGCTGATCCACCTGGAGGTCTCTCCTCACTATCCGCTGGTGGTCGATCCGGATGCGTTCGTCGCCGCGCGGGGCGATCTGAACCAGTCGTTCGTCACCGATATCTCCTGGCGCAGCGTGACGGGAGGCGGTTCGGGCGAGGCGTTTTCCCTGCGCTGGGAGGGTCAGGGCGTGGTATCGATCCAGCCGGCGGAACGGTAGGTCATGTTCGAGAAGGTCAACTCCAAGGTCGTCAAGGTCAATGTCGGGATGGCCGGCGGTGTGGTCGCCCGCAGCGGCGCCATGCTCTTCTACACCGGCGCGGTCACCTTCGCCCCGCACGAGATTCCCGGCGCGCACGGGATGGGCGGAGGCGGGCTGGTGCGGATGGCCGGCCGGATAATGGCGGGCGAACATCAGCGCACCATGCTCGCCCAGGGCACCGGCGAAGTGCACTACGGATTCGCCGGGTTGGAGGTGCACGTGGTGCACCTGCAACCCGGCGCCGTCCTGCAGGTCGAGGCATCCCGATTGCTGGCCAATACCGCCACCTTGCAGTCCTCGGTCGTCTCGGTGATGAGCTCGGGCGGTGGGGCGGGCGGCGGCCTGATGGGCGCGCTGCGCGGCGCCGCGTCCGGTGCGCTGACCGGACAGGGCATGTTCACCACCCAACTGTCCGGACAGGGCAGCGCGGTCCTGCTCGCACACGGCGGTTTCCTGGAACTTCCGGTGGGCGGACCGAACCCCGTCGTGGTCGACCCGCAGGCCTATATCGCCGCCTACGGCAATGTGCGGACCGAACTCAAATCGGCGCTGAGCTGGCGCGACGCCGTCGGACGCGGCGCCGGTGAAGCCATGCAGTTGCAGTGCACCGGCCAGGGCGTGGTCTATGTGCAGGCCTCCGAGGAGAAATTGTGAGCCAGATCCTCAACCCCATGACGCTCACCGAGAGCGACAATATCCCCGGCAACAGCTACGCCTTCTGCATCGATCTGAACGGCACCCCGTGGTTCATGCGCAAAGGCGCCATGATCGCCTATTACGGGCAAATGCGCTTCCACCCGCTCACCCACGGGGTGCAGGATTCACTGATGCACATGGTGGCCAATCAGTTCTCGGCGCCGCTGTACACCGGCGAGTACATGGTCGCCGAGGGCCAGGGCAAGCTGATCATCGGTGACCGCGGCTACGACATCAACTCCTACGATCTCGACGAGGGCAATCTCACCGTGCGGGCCGCCAACCTGCTGGCCTTCGAGCCCGCGCTGGCGCTGAAGCAGTCGATCGTCCCCGGTTTCCTCACCCTCATCGGCACCGGCAAGTTCCTCGCCTCGTCCAATGGTCCGGTGATCTTCGCCGAACCGCCACTGCGGGTGGACCCGGAGGCCCTGGTCGGCTGGGCCGACTGCCCGTCCCCCAGCCACAACTACGACCAGAACTGGATCAGCGGTTTCCTCGCCGCCGGGGCCGCTGCCTTCGGGGTGGGTTCCGGCGAGGAACGGCAGTTCGACTTCACCGGCGCGGGCACGGTGCTCATCCAGTCCAGCGAGAAGGTGCTCGACGACACCGAGATCGTCCGCACCATCGAGGGGCAGCTGCGTAGTGGGATAACCGTTCCCGGTCTGCAACGGCTCCAGGGCGTTATCGCGCAGCAACTGGTCGGTCAGCAGCGGGACTGATCCCACCTCGCCCGCCCCTCGACGACGGGCACCGTAGCTCAGGACGCGGCGCGCTCGTCGTGTTCGGCGGCGGACGCGGCACGGAACCAATCGACCATCTCCGCCCCCGCCAGGATTCCGGTGTGCGTGGTGATCGCAAGCCCGGGAGTGGTCCACCCGAGTTCTTCGAGTTCGCCGTGGCGAGGTCGGATCGCGCGGTCGGCGGCGGCGAGCATTTCGGCGTCCAGGGCACCATCACCGGCGGCGATGGTCTCGGCCCGCGGATCCAGGTCACCGGCGGCGATCAACCGGTCGCGCACCTCGGCCACGGCCCGGCTCTTGCACACGGCCAACGGCATCGTGTAGATCTTGCGACCCTGTTGGGAGGCCGACCAGCCGCGGGCCCGACACCAGTCGTCCCATTCGGCCAGGAAACCGGCCGGCACCGCCTCCGGAACGACGACCAGATAGCAGAACAGATCGTCGGCGATTCGGAATTTGCTCACCCAGTCCGCGCCGATACGCGCACGAAGTTGCGCGGTGATCTCGGCGAGTGTGGCGCCACCCGCGCGAACGGCGTCATCGATCCCGGCTCGCCACTCACGGTCCGCCACCCCGTCGACGAGGATATTGCCGCCATTGCTGGTGACGGCGTACCGACAGGGCCGGCCGGGTAATCGGATACGGGAGAACTGCTCGATGGTTCGCGTGGTGGTGGGAAGAACCGCTGCCGCACCGGACAATTCACGCAAACCGGCGGCGGCGGTCGTCGTCATGTACGACAGCGGCGCACCATCCAGGTATTCCACGCATACGGTGTCGGCCGCGGCGACGGCCCCGAACGCGTTGTGGGAGTAGATCATTGTGCGATCCAGGTCGGTGGCGACGAGCAGCCGCGTGGGGAAACCGGTCATGGCCGCAATTCCTTGATCAAACCCATACACGAATAGGCCAGATCCGGAACGACTTCCACCGGCACACCACGTGCCTGGGCCAGTAACCGGATATGCGCGTGCTCGGGTGCGTCCGGTTCCCGAACCAATACCCGCCACGGCACCCGGCGCAACAGCACACGTGTCGTCTCGCCGACCCCCGGCTTCACGAAATTGACGCTCTGCAGACCGTATTCGGCCTGTATTCGCTCCACCGAGGCCCATCCGGCCCAGGTCGGCGTGCGGTCACTCGAACGGATGACGGCGACCTGATCGGCGACCTGATCGCGTATCTCACCGAATGCGGCCGATACGATCTCGATCAACCGGAGCGAGACATCATCGGCGGCCAGGTGTCGATAAAACTTCGCGCCGTGGAAATCTCGGGGCCCGATGAGTTTGCGATTCAACACGGTGCGCGAAACCAGTCCGGAGACCGTCGAATTGAGACAGGCCGAGGCAATGAGAAAATCATCGCGCGTGCCGTAGGTGCGCACGCATTGCCCAGGGTCGGCGAGTACGGCGAGATCGTCATCGAAACGAGCGCCACCTGCGGCATGATACGAATCCAGTGCCTGGGAGAGCTCTTTCGTAATGGCACCCTTACCGGTCCAACCGTCGACGAATACGGCAGAGGTCGGATCATGATGGCGGGCAATATAATCCAGGGCAACCGCATCGATTCCTCTATCCCGCACGATGGATATCGAATAATGCGGGATATCGAGTGCCCCCCGGGCGCCGTATCCGGTGGCCAACCAGCGGCGCATGAGAATCCCGACCGGAGTCCCGGCTCGCGCCAACGACACCAACACGATATCGGCACCGCGTTCGGCGACAACGAGTTCCGAAACCGTTGCGACGGCAAGAGCCAATCGTCGCGCGCTCTCGGCGAGCACTCGGTCGAACAAGGCCCGATAGGCGGCATCCGGTTGATATTCGATGGGCAGTGATTCCGCGTAATGCGCCAGACCCGCCTGAATCTGCTTCTCCCGTTGAGCGGTATCCGCTTCGAGATCCACATCGGACAGGTCTTTCAGCAGCCATGCCACATCATCGCGTGCGTAGGAACCGAATTCGGGCCCGTACAGCGGATGCGGTAGATCTCCGTTCGCGATCTGTTCGGCGCCGGAAGAATTATCGGTTGTCGCCGCTACCGAGGCACCGGTCCGGACCGCGGCCAGCCGACGTGGATCGGCACCCGGCACCACGGCGACCAACACATCCGCCCCCGCGGCGGTCAACACATCGATCAATCCGCCGTCGGCGGTCAACCGCTCGGTGTCGGCGGGGGCGTCGACCACAACGACCAACACCGGCCCGGCACCGATATCGTCGAGTACCGTTGCACCGCCACCGTTTCCCGTGATCGACCCGGCATTCACTTCGCCGTCCCCGGCCTGTGACCGTCGAATATCGCGGTCCGCCACCCCCAGGCCGTAATGGGATTCGTTCGGATCATTGTGCCGCCCAGTGGTTCCGGCGGGAGTCCACCACGCGTTGTAGAGGTAACGCGGTTGCTGCTCACCGTCTTCGGCCGCGCCGAACCGGAAACCACGCCGCAGCGGATACCCGGGTTCGTCCAGGACATACGCCGGAGACCGAGTGGTGGTCTGATATCGGGTCGGCACACCGTATTCGGTGAGCGACACCGCCAATCGCAGTGGTAGATACATGAATTCCTCGTGTCCGAGGACGATTACCGGCCGACCGGGATGGTCGGCCTCCAGCCGCTCCCGCAGCACCCGGGCGGCCACATCCACGGCCCGCTCGAATTCCACCGTGTCCGAACTCAGGAATCCATGCCTACCGCCCTCGGGCACTCCCGTCGGCCAGGGCAGCTCCACCCGTCGGCACGCACCCCGCCGGTCACCGATCGGATTGAGTTCGGTCTCGGGCAATTCCTGCACGGTCCGCGGCAACTCGTCCGGTAGATACGTCCGGCCGGAGGCCAGGCACACCGTATCGATACGAGCGCCCAGCTCGGCCGCGGCGGCCGCGAAACGCTTCCGGTCCGTCTCGGTCCGCATATCCACCAGCGACGCGAGGACATAGTGGGTGCGCGGAGTGAACGTGTGCAGCGCGCGGATCGCGTCGAGCGCCGTGGCACCGGTAGATATTTCGTCGTCCACCAGCACCAGCGGGCATTCCCCGGCGAAGACCTCGGCGGGCACGGGTTGCAGCAGGTGCGAGGTGGCGTGGGAATGTCCTTCCTCGAAGCCGGCGAACGTTACCACCTCGGGCACCCGGCGACGCGTGGAATGCAGGTAGCAGGAGGCATCGATCCGGGATGCCACACAATGCCCCAGACCGGTGGCGGTTTCGGCGAAACCCAGCACCACCGCGGTGCGCTCACCGAGCACACCGCGCACCAGATCGCCGAGCCGGTTGCCCGCGTCGAGCACCACCCGGGGATCGGTGGGCAGGTGTTTACCCAGCACCGTCGACACCAGCAGATGGGCCCGGCGCGGGTTCTTGCGCAGTCCCGGCCGGATCAGCTCCGGCACGGTCGGTTCCCCGGGGAGCGCATCCGGTGTGGCGCTCGCTCGGTACGAATACTCGTGGGCCAGTTCGATTCCCAGCTCCCGGGTGGCCCAGAACTCGGGCACCTCCGTGGTCGTCATGCTCGCCCCGCTCATTCGGTGACCAACGCCGTCAACAGATCCACGAACGACACTCCCTTGTTCGCCACACCGAAAACCCGCGCGCGCAACAGGGTTTGACAAGCCCAGCTGCGATGCGGCCGCATTTCGTTCATCTTGTTCCGATAACCGGACGCCGCGACACCACCGACATCGCCCTGCAGGATGTCCAGCGCGTCCGAATACTCCTCGTGCGTCACCACCGACAGCGCGTGCACCGCCGCCACATGCGAGGGATGGATCACCGTTTTTCCCAGGATGCCGTTGGCGCGATCCAGCGTGATCTCCCGCAACAACCCGTCCAGATCCCGACTCACCAGGTACTGGCGGAACGGCACCGCATCGGATTCCTCGAACGGCGCGGTGCGCAGCAGCGGCCGAAACATTCGCTCGTGGTCGGCGAAGTATTCCCACACCGGTCCGGTGATGACGAAACCGCTCCCGTCCGCCCGCCCCAGATAGTTGACGATATCGGCGATCACATCGGCGACCACCCGCACGTCGTAGATGGTCAGGTCACGGTCCCGGCGGATACCGAAGGTGGAGCACATATCGGTGGCGCCGATCCGCACCGCGAGTATTCGCTGCCGGTGTTCGGCCAGCAGCGCCGAGATCTGGGTGAGCTCGCGATCACGGGTCTGTCGGTGCACCAGCACCGGTGACTCCAATACCGGCATACCGTACAGCGGACGACCCGAGTGGCGCGCCGCCTCTTCCAACGCGGCAAGATACTTCGGTGCCGAGACACTGTCGAATTTGGGAAACACGAAGCCGGTCAGAACTTTCCGGCCGTCGTCGAGCCGTTCGATGATCTCGTCGACCGTATCGGCGTCGCGCACCCGAACGAACAGCAACGGATTCGCGTCCGCGCGGCTCGCCAACTCGTTCAGGGCGGCGACCGCGCGCTCCTTGGCGAGTTCCACCTCGTGGTCGGCGACGGCGTCCTCCAGGTCGATCACCATCGAACACACCCCGCCCTCGGCGCGCCGGGTGATGGTGGCGGCGAGGCCCGCCTTGGTCGCGGGCACGTAAAGGGTGGCGCCCAATCCGACCGCCAGCAGCTCCCGGTCGGCGTCATCGTCGAACGGTTCGGGCGGGCGAAGGAAAAGCATCCGCGTATCCGGGCCGCTCAGCTGCCGAAAATGCCTGCGCGGCAACGGCTTGTACAAGGAGACCGCCTGCTGAACGGCACTTCCGACGATCATGGATCCCCTCCCCAACTGTCATTCCTTATCGTTGTCCTGATTGCTTTCTCATTCGGTCCACCACGCCGGCGACGAACTCCGCCACAGTGTCCAGTTCTCGCACATACGCCCAGTAGTCGGGGTGCCGTCCGGTCAGCGAGTCGGCGATTCGGTCGAGCCGTTGTACCTGGGCGTCCAGTACCGAGCCCCACTCGTCGACCAAACCCCGGTCGACGGCCAGCATCTGTGCGTCCCGGAGCCGGAACCGTACGGCCTCGGCCCGTTCGCGCGGATTCTCGCGGACGGTCCGCAACAGGGTCAGCCGCTCGGTGACGGCGTCGACGAGTCGTTCGGCGTCGGCCAGATGGCCGCGCGCGGTCGTGATCAATTCGAGGGATAGCTCCGGGTTGTTCTCGGCCTCCGCCACCCGGGCTCCGGTCAAGGCCTCCTCCGCGGCGGTGATATGACGCTCGCTTGCGCGCTCATTGTTGGTCAGATCGGCCGAACTTGCAGCATTGAACTCGCGCAACAGCGCCGAGTAGGCGGGGCCCAGCCGTTCGGCGCGGGTACGCACCGCGGCCAGTCGGGTGCCGGCCGAGGCCACCGCGTTACGCGCCGCCGAAGCCCGAGAGGGGGCCTGCGCCAGCGCTTCCGCCAGTTGTTTGGTCATGGCGTCCAGGTGATTCGCCGCGGCCCGCCGCGCACCCGGTGAGTGCGGGTCGAGGCCGTCGAGTGTGATCACCGCCTCATCCACCGCAGCCGCGGCGCGACTCACCGAGGGGTAGCCCGCGTATTCGGATTCGGCCGCCTGCCGCCGCACCGCCGCGGCCGCGCGTTTCACTTGTTCCACCAGACCCGGTACGGCGCCGAGCACCGCCACGGCCTCGTCGAGTCGAGCCCGGTTGCCGTAATAGAACTGGTCGATTCCGCGCGATGCCTCGGTCAGCTGTCGAACCACCGCGTCGACGCGCACCTGACCGTCCGGAACCCGCGCCCCGGTGCTTGCGGCCCGATCCAGCTCTCCGGTCAGCCCCACGTAGGCCTCGGAGGCGGCGTAGCAACGAGTTCGCACGGATTCCCAATGCGGGGAAAGTCCCTCGTCGGGAAAGATCTGCTCGGCCGCGTGCACCGCCGCCTCGGCCGCGGACTGGCGTCGGTCCATATCCAGGAACGCCGTTGCCAACGCACCGCGCGCCTGTTCCAGCCACGGGTCTTCCCCCGCCCGAAACCATCCACGCCTGCGGCCTGCCACGCCCCGATCGTAGGAGAAACCGGCCGGACGGGTTGACCACCGCGGCAACCACGCCGACCGAACGGACCGTCGGGATTCTTCGCAAGTTCTCCGAATCCCTACTACTGTCATATTTCGTACCCGGCGATTCGGACATGCTGGGAACCAAGACGACTACGAAAGGGAATCCCGCATGGGTGTCAGTTTGTCCAAGGGCGGCAACGTCTCACTGACCAAGGCGGCGCCGAATCTCACCGCCGTCTCCGTCGGCCTGGGCTGGGATGTGCGCACCACCACCGGTACGGACTTCGATCTGGACGCCAGCGCGATCGCCACCGGGCCCGACAAGAAGGTGGTGTCGGACCAGCACTTCGTCTTCTTCAACAACCTCAAGTCACCCGAGGGCACCATCGAGCACGCGGGCGACAACCGCACCGGTGAGGGCGAAGGCGACGACGAGGTCATCAACGTGGACCTGGCCAACACTCCGCCCACCATCGACAGCATCTTCTTCCCGGTGTCGATCTACGATGCCGACGCCCGGCAGCAGTCGTTCGGCCAGGTCCGTAACGCCTACATCCGTGTGGTGGACCGGTCCAACGGCGAGGAGCTCGCCCGCTACGACCTCACCGAGGACGCGTCCACCGAAACCGCAATGGTCTTCGGCGAGTTGTACCGCCACGGTGCGGAATGGAAGTTCCGCGCCATCGGCCAGGGGTACGCTTCCGGCCTGGCGGGTATCGCCCGCGATTATGGCGTCAACGTCTGACGAGGGACGTCGGTAGAGTAAAGCAAGAGTAAAGCGTCGGGGGTCCGGCTATGGACCCCCGACGTAAGTGCCGGCATGATGCGGGCACGCTCGGCGGTTCGGCGACGATGCCGGCACCGACCCGGTCGCCGTTGCCGTCGACCAGGTTCTTCGCTCATGCGGCCAGGCAGCGAACACCGTCCGGCCGCCGTTAGGAAGGGTCCCCGTGGTCCTGCGCATATTCGGCTTATCGTTGGCGGTCACGATCGCTTCCCTGGTGGTGGCGCTGCTCTACGGCGGCCCGACCGCCCTGGCGCTGTGCGCGATCCTGGGCGTGCTGGAAGTCTCCCTATCGTTCGACAACGCTGTTATCAACGCCACCATCCTGCAGCGGATGAGCGAGTTCTGGCAGCGGATATTCCTCACCATCGGCGTGCTGATCGCCGTGTTCGGTATGCGGTTGGTCTTCCCGCTGGCGATCGTGTGGATCACCGCCGGACTGAACCCGGTGCAGGCCCTCGATCTGGCGCTGAACCCCCCGCCGGGTGACGCCTCCCACTTCCCCGACGGCAGCCCCAGCTACGAAACACTGCTCACCGACGCGCACCCGCAGATCGCGGCCTTCGGCGGCATGTTCCTGGCCATGCTGTTCCTCAACTTCATCTTCGAGGAGCGTGAGATCACCTGGCTGAGCTGGTTGGAACGGCCGCTGGCCAAGGCGGGCAAGCTCGATATGCTGTCGGTGGTCGTCTCCGGCGCCGGCCTGGTGCTGGCCGCGGAATTCCTCGCCTCCGACGACAACCGCTCCACCGTGCTGCTGGCCGGCCTGCTCGGCATCATCATCTACATCGCCGTCGACGGACTCGGTTCGATGTTCGACGCCGAAGAGCACGCCGAACACGCCACCGGACCGTCCGGGCTGGCGGTGGCCACCGGTAAAGCAGGTTTCTTCCTGTTCCTCTATCTGGAGGTCCTGGACGCCTCGTTCTCCTTCGACGGCGTGATCGGCGCGTTCGCCATCACCTCCGACCCGATCCTCATCGCCCTGGGTCTGGGCTTGATCGGCGCCATGTTCGTCCGTTCCATCACCGTCTACCTGGTCCGCAAGGGCACCCTGAGCGAGTACGTGTACCTCGAGCACGGCGCCCACTGGGCCATCGGCGCACTGGCACTGATCCTGCTCGTGTCGATCGGCGTTCACATCAACGAGATCATCACCGGCCTGATCGGGGTCGCGTTCATCGGAGCGGCCTTCATCAGCAGCATCCTGCGCAATCGGCGGGAAAGCGACGAAGAACTCGACGACAAGACCGAACCCACCCCGGTGGCCTGACCCTCGGCTCCTCGATCGAGCCACGCTCTTCCGCGGCGGCGGACCGAACCGGTCCGCCGCCGCGGTCGTTTCGGCGCTTCGAGTGTCAGAGCATGCGCCGCGGATGGGTGTAGGCCTTGGCCCGATGCAGCGATACCCGCGACCACACCGCGTCCTGCAGGGCCAACGTCACCCAGCCGGCCAATGCCATACCCGCCAGATTCACCACCAACTGCAAGGCGCTGCCCCAGACCGTCGAACCGACACCGAACGCCAGACCGAGGGCGATATTGCCCGCCGCGGGCACCGTGGTGACGGAGATGAACACGCCCACCATCGCACCCGATTTGGCCGAGGTCATCGATAGCACCCCCGCGGCCGCCGCAATGAGCGCCACGATGAAAGACCACTTGTCCGGGGTGTAGATGAATGCCGTCTCCGGCCGCGGGCCCGTTACCATCTCGCCAGATATCCAACCCAGCCCCCGGCCGAGCAATGCCATCAGGAAAGTGACCCCGATCGCCACCAGAAAACCCAGAACCAGCGTGCGCACCGCCAGACCGAACAGCATCAACCGGCGCCGTACCAGCGCGATACCGAGCGCGGCGATGGCTCCGAACTCCGGTCCGAGCACCATGGCACCGATAACCAGGATCTGGGAATCCACCACGATGGCGATACTCGCCAATAGGGTGGCCAGCACCATGAAAGTCAGGTAGGTCCAGTTGAATTCGGTCTCTTCGTAGGCGCGCAGGGTCACCTCCGCCCACACCACCGCATCGGCACTGGAACCGGGCGTCCGCACCTCCGCGTCGAAACCGTCGCGGGACAACCAGATCGGCACCGACTCCAACTGGATACTCCCCCGCCGATGCACCCCCAACGCCCGCAAGCGTTCGATCAGATCATTGGCCGCTTCCCGGGCCACATCGGCCACCACGAGATCACCGGCCGGCCGTAGTGCGGCACCACGCAGCACCGCCAACCCACTCACCGCGTCCTCGGCCTCCAATACCCCGACAACGCTGTCGGTCAACTCGGCAGGCGACATGATCCGCACGTGCAGCATGCGCCAAGTCTGCCCGCCGAGCCGAGCATCATCCGGATACCCGCTCAGGACGTGTCCGGCGAGCATCGGGCCCCGCGCCGCCGCCGACTCAGACCTCGTGGAAGAAGCCGACGTCCACGCTGCGGGGTGTATTGCGGTCGTGGATAGCGATCTTGCCGTCGGCACCTCTCGGCAGCGATACCGTCGCACCGTAACCGATCGGTTGGTCGGCCTGCCCCACGGTCAATCGCACATCGGAAACCGGTTTGGGCTGCGAGCCGCGCAACCAGGTCACCTGCCAGTTACCGTCGGGACCGCACTGGAACTCCAGCTGGACCCGGGAGACGAACAACCAGTCCTCCGGCGTCGCGAGCCGGCACACCGCATCATCGCGGCCCACTCGCAAGACGGCACCCGGCTCACTGGGCGCGTCGGCCATGAACATGCCGCCGGTGGTCTCTTCATCCTCTGGGGATACGGCGGCCATGGTGAGTTCGAGCACGTAATTTGCCTCCTGCAACGACCTTGTGCGCCAGTCTATTCGGCCATCGACACCGCACGACATTACCGCCTGCTCCACCTCCGTCCCCGGCCGCTCCACGGGGTGCGCGAAGCGAGCACCGAGCCCCTCGAACCCGGCGACATCCGGCTTCGGGCAAGCTCCTGGTCACCCGTGTTCGGTCCATCGATCCAGGTCGGGTCACCCCGGGGCATCAGGCGCGGTATCGGCGGCAGCGGCGCGGATACCGGTGCCACCTGGAACGCGTGGATCATGAGGGTGGCGAAACGCCAGGAGGCCGCGAGTCGGGCGGTTGGTGTATTCGCATGGATGCCATTGCCCGCCATGAACATGAGAACGATATCGTCCAGGACGATTTCGGGGCGTAGCCGGCCGGTTTCCCTGGCGCGGCGGATCAGTTCGGCGGCACCGGTCAGCGCGGCCGTGCGAACAGCGGTGAAGTCCATTGCATGGGGAAAGGCGGACATGAAGGCCGCGGTGAACCCGTGGTCGCGGGCCTGTAGTTCGCACAGCTTCTCGACGACGAGACAGAGGCCGGCCAAGGGTGCGGGTCGGCGAGCCCTTCTTCCACGATGGACCGGCATGCCGACATCTGGTCGGTGAACGCCGCAGCGACCAGCATTTCCTTGGTCGGGAAGTGGCGGTAGACGGTAGCGGGGCCGACGCCGGCGCGGCGGGCGATCTCGAGCGGAAAGAACAGGAAAGACACCAATGAAAGCAGTGACGCTCCCGACGTTCGGCGGCCCCGAGACTCTCACGGTGGTCGACCTTCCCGACCCGCGCCCGGCCACCGGCCAGGTGGTGATCACGACGGAGGCGATCGGCGTCGGCGGTGTCGACACCCTGACCCGAAGTGGGGCGCCGGCCGCCTACGGGGCAACACCCGGATTCATCCCGGGTCACGAGGTCGCCGGCGCCGTGGCCGAGGTCGGCGAGGGTGTCGATCCCATCTGGGTCGGTCGGCGCGTATGGGCGTTCACCGGCGAAAGCGGTGGCTACGCCGAGCGCGCTATCGCCCCGGTCGAGACGCTCGTCCCTCTTCCCACGACTCTGTCGGCCGCCGACACGGTGACGCTCGGCAGCTCCGCGATAGTGGCCCACTTCGCTTTACGCCACGCCCACTTCGCTTCCGGCGAATCGGTGCTGGTGCGTGGCGCGGCCGGCGGGATCGGCGTTATGGCCGTCCAACTCGCGGCACGCGCCGGTGCCGGCACGGTCGCGGTCACGACCTCATCGGCCGGGCGTGGCACTCGACTGCGCCGACTCGGCGCGACGCATGTGCTCGACCGCGCCGGGGTGGGGGATCAGAACGCTCCCGCCACCTACGACGTCATCATTGATATCGTCGCCGGCGCGGATCTGCCGGCATTCTTCGATCGACTCGCGCCGAACGGTCGCATGGTGGTCGTCGGCGCTATGGCCGGTATGCCCCCGGCGGATTTCGGCACGAAAATGGTCTCGAACTTCCGAAAGTCGATGTCGTTCGCGACATTCAGCGCCGACACCGTACCCATGGCCGACCGTCGCACCGCGATCGCCGACCTGTTCGCTGCCGCCACTCGGGGCGAGCTACAAGCCGTCGTGCACGAGGAACTGCCGCTGGGGCAGGCCGTTGTCGCCCATCGGAAAATGGAGGCGGGCGAGGTGTTCGGCAGAATCGTGCTCATACCGTGAACCGCCCGACCCGACTTTTTCCGATTCGCACACCCGATGCCAAAAGGGATCTATTCGCGTTTTCGGTAGTGATCGGCAAGAATCGCGAAATATACCGGTTGGCCTCCGCTCGCTCAGCCTCGCGCCATATCCACGAACCGTGACAAATGCAGTTGATGCGCTACGGTAATGGTCGCGGTGGGGCCGTTTCGATGCTTGCCGAGAATCAAATCCGCCTCACCACCACGTGGATCGTCACGCTCGAATGCGTCGGGCCGATGCAAAAGGATTACCATATCCGCATCTTGTTCGAGCGAACCTGACTCGCGCAGGTCGGAGACCTGTGGCCGTTTATCGGTCCGCTGTTCCGGTCCGCGGTTGAGCTGACTGATGGCGACCACCGGGACTTCCAATTCCTTGGCGAGCAATTTCAGGCTCCGCGAGAATTCGGAAACTTCCTGCTGCCGAGATTCCACCTTTTTCCCGGACGTCATCAGCTGCAAATAGTCGACCACGATGAGCCTCAGATCGTGACGCTGTTTGAGCCGCCGCGCCTTGGCTCGGATCTCCATCATGGTGAGGTTCGGCGAATCGTCGACGAACAGCGGCGCTTCGCTGATCTCGCTCATCCGGCGGGCCAGTTTGGTCCAGTCGTCATCGCTCATCCGCCCGGACCGCATATCACCGAGCTTGATCTTCGCCTCCGCCGAGAGCAGACGCATGACGATCTCGGTCCGGCTCATTTCCAGCGAGAAGATCACGCTGGCCAATCCGTGTTTGATCGACGCGCTGCGCATGAAATCCATCCCGAGGGTGGATTTACCGACACCGGGCCGGGCGGCGACGATGATCATCTGCCCCGGGTGCAGACCGTTGGTGACCTCGTCGAGTTCGGTGAACCCGGTGGGGACGCCGAGGGAGATGCCGCCGCGGCTGGCGATGGAGTCGATTTCATCCATCGTGGGCTGTAAGAGCTCCTCCAGGGGAAGGAAGTCCTCGGCGGTGCGGCGTTCGGTGACCTCGTAGACCTCGGCCTGGGCCCGATCGACGACCTCGGCGACGTCCTGCCCTTCGGCGCCGGCGTAGCCGTACTGCACGATGCGGGTGCCGGCCTCGACCAGTCGGCGCAGGATGGCCTTTTCGGCGACGATTTCGGCGTAGTAGCCCGCGTTGGCCGCGGTGGGGACGGTCTGGGTGAGGGTGACCAGGTAGGGGGCGCCACCGATGCGCTTGAGCTCGCCGCGGCGGTCCAGGCCCGCGGCGACGGTGACGGGGTCGGCGGGTTCGCCGCGACTGTAGAGGTCGAGGATGGTGTCGTAGATGGACTGATGGGCGGGACGGTAGAAATCGCCGGGGCGCAGTACCTCCACGACATCGGCGATGGCGTCCTTGCTGAGCAGCATGCCGCCGAGCACCGACTGTTCGGCCGCCATATCGTGCGGGGGCTGGCGTCCGAAATCCTCACCGGGCGGCTCCGGCGGATAGTCCGCGTGTCCACGGTCATCGACGACTGCCACTGGACTCGACCGTCCTCTCTGTCCCGACCGGACTCCCCGTTGCCGTCTCGTTCTACTCCCCGGGTACGACAGGTTCGGCGCGTCGGTACCCGCGGGCTCATGGTGCCGACCGCCATCGACCGGAGGGTCGACGAGAAGGGCCGGCTATCGCCCCGTCACCGCCGCGAACGCAATGCTTCGAGCGGCGTCCGGAGGGTGCTGCGATGAACCTAAGCGACCCACCATCCACATGCCAAACCCACCTGTGCACAGATCTGTGGATAACGTGTGGATTGTTAACCAAACCTTGTGCACCCCCTGTGGAAAACTTGGGGAGAACAAAGACAGGCTGCGACAAAGTCGCAGCTAGTTCCCCTTTTTCTATTGCACACAGGTGTGGATAAACCAAGCCCCGGCGTGTCGGGCCAGTTGCGCATCCGGGCGTGTTGGGTTAACACATCATGGCTCGAATATGAACTGGATCACATTACAAACGGTCGGATTCGGCAATGATCCACAGGGCTCACACCTGTGGATAAACCGGTGGGCGCGCAGACAAGCCACACCGGATCTTCGACCGCCGCGCTATACGGAAAGGCTATGGCTAATGGACGGTTAACCCCGCTCGACACGAGCGGGGCACCGGGGTCCATCCTCGCGTATCACAAGGGATGGCCCCGGTGCGAACCGTTCGAATTCGAGATGGACGTCCGCCGCTCAGCTTGCGGCGACGACCTCGACAGTCAACCGGGCGACGACATCCGGGTGCAGGTGGATGTTCACCTGGTGCTTGCCCGTGGACTTGATGTGTGTCTTCGGCAGTTCGATGCTGCGCTTGTCCAGCACCGGCCCGCCCGCCGACTTGATGGCGGCGGCCACATCGGACTGGGTCACCGAGCCGAACAGCTTGCCCGTACCGGCGGTCTTCACCGCCAGCGAGACCGACTCCAGGCCCTCGATGGCCTGCTTCAGCTCGTTGGCGTGGTCGAGGTCGCGCACCCGCCGGGCCTCCTGGGCCCGCCGGATTCCCTCGACCTGCTTCTGCGCGCCCCGAGTGGCGACAATCGCCAGGCCACGCGGCAGCAGGTAGTTGCGGCCGTAACCATCCTTGACCTCGACCGTGTCACCGGGCGCGCCGAGGTTGTCCACATCAGCAGTCAGAATGAGCTTCATGGGATTGACCGATCCTTTCTCAGCGCGCCGTCGAAACGTAGGGCAGCAGCGCCATCTCGCGTGAGTTCTTCACGGCGATCGCGATATCACGCTGGTGCTGCACACAGTTGCCGGTCACCCGGCGGGCACGAATCTTGCCACGCTCGCTGACGTACTTACGCAGCAGCGGCGTGTCCTTGTAATCGATCTTGACGAGTCCGGACTTGCTTTCTTTGCAGAAAACGCAAGCCTTCTTCTTGAGCACCTTTTCGCGCGCAGGTGCCTTGGCCATCGTATTTCACTCCGTATTCTTGGTGGCCCGTCATCACGGACCTCGAGTGGGCCGTCCTCTAGAACGGCGGTTCGTCATCCATGCGGCCGCCCGCGAAGGAGCCTGCCGTGGGCGCACTGCCCCACGGGTCGTCCGAGGCACCCTGCTGGCCGGAACGACCGCCACTACCTGCGTTGTAGTTGCCACCACCGCCGGAGCCGAACCCACCGCCACCGCCGCGGCTGGTCTTGTTGACCTTGGCCGTGGCGTACCGCAGCGAGGGACCGACCTCGTCGACCTCCAGCTCGACCACGGTGCGCTTCTCGCCCTCGCGGGTTTCGAAGGAGCGCTGACGCAGCCGGCCGTTGACGATCACACGGGCACCCCGGGTCAGGCTCTCGGCCACGTTCTCCGCGGCCTCGCGCCAGACGTTGCAGCGCAGGAACAGCGCTTCGCCGTCTTTCCATTCATTGGTATTACGGTCGAAAATCCGAGGGGTGGAAGCGACGGTGAAACTCGCCACCGCCTGTCCCGCGGATGTGTATCGAAGCTCGGGGTCCGCCGTCAAATTGCCGATGACGGTGATGACCGTGTCGCCTGCTGCCATGGGTTCCTCCTGCTCGGTGTGCAGTCCGGTGCACTCGCCTGTTGCGTTAGAGCCTAGAGACAGGCACCGACGCGAACAGTGGTAGCGCGCGAACTACTTTTCTTGGCGCAGAACCTTGGTGCGCAGCACCGACTCGTTGAGCCCCAACTGGCGATCGAGTTCGTTCACCGTGGCGGGCTCGGCGGTCAGGTCGATCACCGCGTAGATACCCTCGGCGTGCTTGCGGATCTCGTAGGCGAGACGCTTGCGGCCCCAGATGTCGACCTTGTCGATCTTGCCGCCGTCTTCGCGAATCACGCTGAGCATATTGTCCAGAGACGGTCCGACGGTGCGCTCGTCCAGGTTCGGATCGAGGATGACCATCACTTCGTAATGACGCACGAACCATTCACCTCCTACGGGCTGAGAACGGCCACGGACGGTCCGTGGCAGGAGGTCGTCGCGTCAGCAACCGGGCAAGAGTACCCGAGCGGGCGCCGAGCTGCGAAATCGATCCATTCGACGGGCGGCCCACCCGCCCACCGACGGCGCCGATCATGATCGAGCATCGGCCGGCTCGGCGGCCTAGGGTTGGAACATGCCCCATCGACCCGCAGCCCTCGCGCTCGCTGCCGGTCGCGTGAACCGCACCATGGCCACGGCGGCGGTCCTGCTGTTGTGTGGGCTCACCGTGATGGTGGCCTTCCTGAACAAGGCGCGCTGCGCCGGCACACCGTTCTTCCCGGACGGCCGCAGCACACGGTTCGACCTGGTCAAGGATTCGTCGGTCTGCTATTCCGATATTCAGTTCCTGTGGATCGGCCGCGATATCGACCGGCATGTCTTCCCCTATATACACGGCGGGATCACCCCGGACGGCGCCCTGGTCGGTGGGGCGGTGGAGTATCCGGTGCTCAGCGGCCTGTTGATGTGGCTGGGCGCGCTGCGAGCCGACAACGACGCGCAGTTCCTCTGGTACTCGGCGCTGCTTTTGGCGCCGTTCGCGCTGCTCATCGCCTGGATGCTGGTGCGGCTGGCCGGGCGGGCCGCACTGCTGTGGGCGGCCGGTCCGCCGCTGGTGCTCTACGCCTTCCACAACTGGGAGCTACCCGTGGTGTGCACCATGGTGGGGGCGGTCTACGTCATGGTGATGCTGCCCCGGCTGTCGCTGCGCACCCGCGCCATGCAGGCCGCCGCCCTACTGGGGGTGGGTTTCTGTCTCAAGCTGTATCCCGCGATCTTCGTGCTCCCGCTGATGCTGTACGTGTTCACCGGCGGAGACGAATCCCGGCGCGCGGACCTCGACGAGAGCAGAGCGAAGGCCGCGGTCCGCCCGGCTGCGCGGACCGCGACCTCTTCCGCGATATCCAACCGTCGATTCGATATCCGCGGCACGTTGGCGACCGGTGCCGTCGCGGTGGGGACGGTGCTGTTGGTCAATCTGCCGTTCGCGGTGGGTGGGTACGACGGTTGGCGCGCGTCCATCGAGTTCCAGCGGCAACGACAGGCCGATATCACCACCAACTCGATCTGGTACTGGGGGTTGCGGCAGGTGTTCGGCGTGGACGCGGTGGGGTCCTGGCCGGTGCAGAGCACGGTGTCGATCGTCTCGCCGATCCTGGTGTTGGCGGCGTTCGCGACGGCACTGGGGCTGGGGTGGTCGCGCTACACCGAATCGGGGGTCTATCCGTGGCTCGGGGTCAGCGGGGCGATGCTGTGTGGATTCCTGTTGTTCCACAAGGTGCATTCACCGCAGTACACGCTGTGGTTACTGCCCTTCGTGATTCTGCTCGAGGTGCCGTGGTCGGTGATCGGTTCGTATCTGGTGGCCGATATCGCCATCGGGGTGGGGGTGTTCCGCTATTTCCACGCACTCGGCACCGGACATTCGGTCGAGGTGATGGAGGCGGTGGTGCGGTTCGGGGTGTGGGGTCGAGCCACCCTGCTGGTGGTGTTGTTCTTCGTCTTCCTGCGGGCGCCCCTGCGTCGGCGGCCCCTCCGCGATCACGTGCCGCGCCGGCTCGCGGAGCCGGTGCCGACCGGCTGACCGCCGGCCGGTCGGGCGGCGCGGACGATAAACCGGCCCCCCCAATAAAACTAGAACGTGTTACATTCAAGATATGACACCGGCGCGGCTCGGCGACGCCGTCCCACCCCACGGCCGATACATGCGGTATTCGGCGCATTCGAGCACACGGGTGGCGACGGCCGCAAGGCCTGTCGCGCGGCAATTATGCAACTCGTTCCAGTCATAGGGAGAGCACCACCGCCATGCGTACCGAAATCTGCGATCGGCTGGGGATCGAGTTCCCCATCTTCGCCTTCACTCACTGCCGCGATGTGGCGGCCGCGGTCAGCAATGCCGGCGGCCTCGGCGTGCTCGGCGCGGTGGGGTTCACCGCCGAACAGCTCGAGGTCGAGCTGGCCTGGCTGGACGAGCACGTGGGCGACCGCCCCTATGGCGTGGACCTGGTGATCCCGTCCAAGTACGAGGGCAAGGGCATCGAGGGACTGAGCCCGGAACAGCTCGAAGCCGAACTGGCCAAACATGTCCCGGACGGACACCGCGAGTTCGCGGCCAAACTGCTCGCCGACCATGGGGTGCCGGAACTGCCGGCCGACGAGGTGCACCCGAAACTGCTCGGTTGGACCGCCACCACTGCGGGCCCTCAGGTCGAGGTGATCCTGAAGCATCCGAAGGCCAAGCTGGTAGCCAATGCGTTGGGCACCCCGCCGGAGGATGTGGTCAAGCAGGTCCAGGACTCGGGCCGGTTGATCGGCGCGCTGTGTGGTTCGGTGAAACACGCGCTCAACCACAAGGCGGCCGGCCTGGACTTCGTGGTCTGCCAGGGCACCGAGGGCGGCGGGCACTGCGGTGAGGTCTCCTCCATGGTGTTGTGGCCGCAGGTGATCGACGCGGTCGGCGATCTGCCGGTGCTGGCCGCGGGCGGTATCGCCGACGGCCGCCAGGTCGCGGCGGCAATGGCGATGGGTGCCGCGGGCGCATGGACCGGATCGATCTGGCTGACCGTCGAAGAGGCGAACGTCCCGCCGGCCCAGATGCAGACCTATATCGACGCCACCAGCCACGACACCGTCCGCTCGCGGGCCTGGACCGGCAAGCCCGCCCGCATGCTGCGCAACGACTGGACCGAGGCGTGGGAGCGTCCGGACACCCCCGATCCGCTGCCCATGCCATTGCAGATGATGGTGGCCCTGGACGGCGTGAAGCGCGGCCACCGCTACCCGGAAGCCGCCAAGGACGTGAACTTCAACCCGGTCGGCCAGGTCGTGGGCATGATGACCAAGGTGGAACGCTCCGCCGATGTGGTCAACCGACTCATCGAGGAGTACGTGGAGGCCTGTGAGCGGTTGAACAAACTCAACGGCAACGCCTGAGCACGGTCGGCGCCGGTGACCACCGCGTCACCGGCGCCGACCCGATCGCGGCGGATCGCGCACCCTGGCGAGTGGCCGTCAGATGGCCGGTGCACCCAGAACCGGGTCGGTGATACCGCCCGGGCAGGCCAGCGCGCCGACATCCCAACCCGCCAGGTCCGAACCGTGCGCATAGGCGCTCCGGAAGAACTCCAGCACGGATTCGACCGGGTCCGGGGTGCGTCGTGCCTCGTCATAGGGGTAATAGGCGGAATGCGCCGACCCCGATTCCACCCAGTGCGCGCCCTCGGGGCGCAACGGCCGCCGCGCGAGCCCCTCCGGTTCGGGCGCGGTATACGAATAGAACGTGGGTGCGGGCACCTTGTCATCGCCGAACCAGAATCCGGCGCTGATCATTTCGCGCGAATAGGCCTCCCGGGTCACCGGATCCACGTGGGGCGGCATATCGATCATGCGATCGGAGAAGCGCTGCACGGCCAGGTCGAAGGTGTGCCAGAAGAAGTGCACCGGGCTGATCTTGCCGGAGTATTCGGCGCTGAACTCCTCCAGGATCAATCCCACCCGGCCGAGCACGGTGAAAGCGTGCCGCACCTGATCGGGGTCGTAATGGGCGTGTTCGGTGTCCTGGGCGAACGGCCGGTCGGCGTCGGGCAGATCGAACGGATACGGGTGAGGCAGGGTGACCTCGATGCCGAGGCCGGTCAAGGCGGCCATCACCTCGCGGTAGAACGAGCCGACCGACTGTCCGACCAGACCCACCTCCACCTGCTCGCCCCGGGTGGTCGCGATCCGCAAGACCTCGTCGAACACATCGAACGCGCAGGTGAACACCGGACCGCCGCGGGCATTGCCCAACGGTCGCGTGGTCCAGCCGCGGGCGGTGAGCCGAAAGGTCATATGCCACCAATGGTTGCGCCGGATTCCCTTCGCCAAGGCGACCTTGCCGATGATTTGGGTGAACCGGTGCAGGGTCTCCTTTGCGGGACGCCACGACTCCAGCGGTATGGCGGGTAACGGTTCGGTAGCGGGCATATCGATGAAGGTACGCGCACGGCCACCGTGAATGCGGTAAGCGACTCGGCGCGGTCCATACCGACGTCACCACGGCAGCGACTGCCCCATCCACGCCTCACCGGCCGCCTCCCGCCCCCGATTCACCGGTGGCACACCGCCCCTCGGCCGCGTTTGACGCGCGCAATAGGGGGAACGTCGGCGATGGCGGGGCTCGGCCCGCCGCGTGAACCTCACATCGTCAGGAAGGAAGCATGCTATGACACTGCCTGCTCGCCGTTCCGCCTTCGATATGAACCGATGGGATCCGTTCCGCGAACTCGACGACCTGCCCGGCAGGTTCGGCCGGTGGATGGACGAGTACTTCAACCGCATCGTCGAGCCCATGACCGGCAGCTGGGTGCCTCTGGCAGATCTGTCGGAAACCGAGAACGACTACCAGGTGGACGCCGAACTGCCGGGCGTTCCCCGCGAGAATGTGAACGTCGACGTGGCGGGTCAGGAACTGCACATCCACGGGGATATGAAGGATGAGACCGACGGCAAGGAGGTCCGGCAACGGGCCCGGCACACCGGACACTTCGACTACCGGGTGACCCTGCCGCAGAACATCAATACGGACAAGGTCGAGGCCTCCCTGAGCGACGGGGTGCTGCACGTCCGGATCCCGAAGGCCGAGAAGGCCAAACCACGCCGAATCGCAATAACCTCCGGCTCGAAGTAGGAGCCGACACCTCATATCCGGGCGTCCCACCGAAACGGGAAACGCCTCGGGATCCCGGGGCGCTCACCCGCCCGTACCCGAGAGGCGTTGCCGGAGGGTGGCCGCCCGGAGTGTGAGGTGATTGCGTTCGGCGAGATTGTGCGCCTGCGCGGCGGCCTCGACATAGAGCCGCGCCGCCGTGGCGATATCACCGGCGCGCTCGTGCAGGTAGGCGGACGACGCGGTGTATCGGGGGAGCTTCGGATCGAGTTCGGCCAGCGCGGCCAACCCCGCACGCGGTCCGTCCGCCTCACCGACGGCGACGGCGCGATTGAGTCGCACTATCGGGCTGTCGGTGAGTCGGACCAGCTCGTCGTACCACTCCACGATCTGCACCCAGTCGGTTTCCTCGGCCGTCCGGGCATCGGCGTGCAGGGCGGCGATCGCGGCCTGGGCCTGATACTCGCCGAGCCGGTCGCGGGCCAGCGCGGCCTGGAGCACGGCTACCCCCTCGGCGATCAGGTCGTGCCGCCACAGGCCACGATCCTGCTCGGCCAAGGGCACCAGGCTGCCGTCGGCGCGCATCCGAGCGGGACGTCTGGCGTGGTGCAGCAGAAACAGCGCCAACAGCCCCGCGACCTCCGGGTCGTCACCGATCGCGGCCAACTGCCGGGCCAACCGAATGGCCTCCGCGGCAAGGTCCACATCACCGCTGTACCCCTCGTTGAACACCAGATACAGCACCCGGAGCACGGTGCGCAGCTCCCCGGGACGATCGAATCCGATAGCGCTCACGGTGCGTTTGGCCCGGCTGATCCGTTGGGCCATGGTCGCCTCGGGCACCAGATATGCCTGCGCGATCTGCCGGGTGGTCAGACCGCCGACGGCCCGCAAGGTCAGGGCGACGGCCGAATTGGAACTCAGGCTCGGGTGTGCGCACAAGAAGTAGAGCCGCAGTGTGTCGTCCACGGAGACGGTCGGGCCGGGCGGCGGCTCCTCGACGATCCGCAACTCGCGGCGGCGCCGCGCGGTATCGGCTCGGGTGAGATCGACGAAGCGCCGCCACGCCGTAGTGATCAACCAGCCCTTGGGGTCGTCCGGGTACCGTCCCGGCCACGTCTCGAGCGCACGGACCAAGGCGTCCTGGACAGCGTCCTCGGCGGTCGCGAAGTCCGCCCCGCGCCGGACGAGAGCCGCCAGAACCCCCGGGATCAGGTCCCGCAGCCGGCCCTCGTCCAGCACATCGGCACCCCTCATTCGGTGACGGTCGGCGGCGCGGTCAGAAACGGCCGCACCTCGAGCCACTCGTGGATCGGTTTGCCACCCGCCCCGGGGGCCGCGGACAATTCACCGGCCAACTCGACAGCGCGCTCGTAGGAGTCGACGTCGATAACCATCCAACCCGCGATCAGATCCTTGGTCTCCGCGAACGGACCATCGGTGACGGGCGGTTTGCCCTCGCCGTCGTGGCGAACCCAGACGCCCTCCGGGGCCAAGGCCTGGGCGTCGACGAATTCGCCGCTACGCTCCAGGCGGGCCGCGAAATCGTTCATGTACCGGATATGCGCCTCGATCTCATCGGGCGTCCACCGATCCATCGGCACATCGTTGACGGCCGCCGGGGCACCCCGGTAGTGCTTGAGGAGCAGGTACTTGGCCATGGCGTTCTCCCTTCAGAACTCGCGACCCTGGTTGGTCGTCACCCCTGGGACGGAGCCGTCACGATGTTCTCGACATCCGCTGCCGAAATTTTTCGCGACTTTTCGGAAGCCCCGCTCACATGGCAGCGGCGCATGATCGGGCGGCCGATATCGTACTCGTGTCCCGGGCGTCACCGGCCCATGGTGAGTCCTCGGCGATCGCTTCGGGCCCGCGATCCGGCCGGGCCGGCTTTCGGGAGCCGAGCGTCAGCACCGCGTGAACTGCTCATCCGCGATGCCTTTCATGAAGGCGTCCCACTCGGCGGCGGTATATTCCAGCGTCGTGCCCTGGCGGGCAATCGAGGCGGTGCATCAAAGGTACGCGCCCGTTGTGTCGGCTCACCGGATAGGCAGCAGCACTCCGCGTTCACCGACGGGGCGCGGGCCGAAGATGCGCCGTTCACCGATTTCGATCGGCAGATCGTTGATACTCGCCTCGCGGCGTGACATGAGTCCCTCGTCGGTGAACTCCCACAGTTCGTTGCCGTAACTGCGCCACCACTGTCCCGCACGATCGCGGCATTCGTACTGGAAACGCACCGCGATCCGGTTGCCGCGGAATCCCCACAGTTCCTTGCGAAGGGCGTAGTCCAGCTCGCGTTCCCACTTCTGCCGCAGAAACTCCACGATCTCGGCGCGACCGGTGACGAAACGATCGCGATTGCGCCACACGGAATCCTCGGTGTATGCGAGCGCGACCCGTTCCGGATCGCGCGTGTTCCACGCATCCTCGGCAGCCTGCACCTTCTGCAGTGCCGTCTCCTCGTCGAACGGCGGGAACGGCGGTCGCGCACTCATACGGAAACCTCCTCGAAGCCATGAGAACGATCATTCTCGCGCAGAGCTTAGAGAACGGTCGTTTTCCTGTCCAGGGGTGCACTGGCAACGCCGGCTCGGTAACACCTATCCGCCGTGACGCTCGGCTGCCGACAGGAGCACCTCGGCGGCGTCACGAGCCCGACGCGCGGCCTCGGGGTCGTCGTGCATGGCAGCGGTAACCATCGCGCCGTTGGCGAGAATCAGCAGCTGGTCGGCCAATGCCGTCGGAACGGCACAGTCGGCGACGAGATCGGCCAGGTAGTCACGCACCGCATACTTGTGCTGCCTGGCTATCCGGGTGACATCGTCGGAGGTGCCCCCCAATTCTCCGACCGTGTTGATGAACAGGCAGCCCCGGAAACCAGGTTCGGCGAACCACTCGAACAGGAAGTCGAACACGGCGAGCACCCGCTCCCGGGGCGTGCGCGCATGAGTGTCGACGAACCGCGCGATCGCCGCCCGCACGTCACAGTCGCGCCGCTCCAACACCGCGTGCACCAGGTCCGCCTTCGAGGGGAAGTTTCGATAGAGCCGCTTCAGCGGCACATTCGCAGCATCGCGGATGGCATCCATCCCCACCGCCTGCACTCCCCGGTCGTTGAACAAACGGTCGGCGGCGGCAAGCACCCGTAGTGCATCCGTTTCATCCTGCACAGCGGCCTCCCTTGCCTTGAGAACCATCGTTCCCTAGACTATCGAAAGCGCTCGAGAACGATCGTTCTCAGAGGGTGGCACCGGATCGACCGGCTGGACGAAAGGAAAGAGAATGACCCGAGAAGCCGAAACCAAAACCGCCGTGGTCGTGATGAGCGACCCGAACGGGGGCGACGAAGCGCTCGGTCGCCTGTTCAACGCACTCGCGGCCGCCTACGACTTCGATCAGGCCGGTGACGAGGTCCGCGTGCAGTTCCACGGTGCGGGCACCCGCTGGCCCGAGCTGCTGAACGCGCCCGACCATCCCGCATACGACGTCTACCAGGCGGTGCGCCACACCGTCGCCGGCGCATCGTGCGGATGCTCCGATATCTTCGGGAGCAGGGCAGGCGTGGAGGCCAGCGGCATCGACCTGATCAAGGACAACCCGCTTCCCGGAACCTCCGGTGTGGCCGGCCTGCGCACCCTCGTCGACAACGGATACTCCATCCTGTCGTTCTGACCATGCGTCACTTCTTCTCTCTGACGTTCGGGCCGGATGAGCGGGCGCACCAACGCCGTCGAGGCTCATTCGACCGCTACGAACATGCGCTTTCCGCCGTGCCCGTGCCCGAGGGTTTGGGCGCGGCGGAAGCCGAGTTCCTCTCGCGGCGTGACAGTTTCTATCTGGCTTCGACCGGACACAACGGCTGGCCATACGTCCAGCACCGGGGCGGGCCGGCAGGCTTCGTCAAGGTGCTCGGACCGACCCGATTGCTGTGGGCCGAACGCACCGGCAACCGGCAGTACATCACCGCCGGCCACCTCGACCGCGACGACCGGGTCGCGATGATCGCGGTCGACTATCCGAACCGCAAGCGGCTCAAACTACTCGGACACGCACGATTCGACCCCGACCCGGATCCCGAAGCGCTCGAACTGGCCGGAATCGACGGCAAACTCGAAGGCATCATGACCGTCGAGGTCGTGGCCTTCGACTGGAACTGTCCGAAACTCATCACCCCCCGGTTCACCACGGATGAAGTGCGCGCCCTCACCGAACCACTGAAACAACGCATCCAGGAACTGGAAGCACAATTGGCCGCACAGCGCCCCCACCCCGACGGGGTATAGGCAACCCCACTCGGACAGCGTCGCCACGAGTTGCCGCCGCCATGAGTGGTCCCGGCGGGTCAGATACCGACGGGCAGCTCCTCGCCCGTTCCGCTACCGCCGCCCACCAGTTCCGCGAAACGGGTGACCACCTTGTCGTGGTACGCCCGGAACAGATCCTCGAACAGCGCCGCCTGTGTCTCCGACGGCCCCGAGCCGGATTCCCACACCGCCAACAACGCTCGCCACACCAACACATGCAGGTCGGCGGTGACGGCGAAAAACGCCTCCACCGCCTGCGGCACCTCCAGCACCATTTCGCCGATCGAGTTCAGGATGGCCCGCTGCATGGTGGAGCCCAAGGCGGTGAGCAGGGTTCGGACGAGGCCGATCTCGATGGACAGTATGCTCGCGTGGTCCGGCGACTCTTGGCGGGCCAGCTCGTCCAGCAGATCTATCTCGACCTTCAGCAGCGCCGGATCGATGACGCCGGAGGATTCGATATGCGCGGCGCCGGTATACGACAGCAACGCGTCCATGACGATTCCGCGTTCGACCTCGACGATATCGCGGAACATCTCGATCGCGACCTCGGGCGTGGGGATCGAGAACCGGAACAGATGCCGGTACACGTCCAGTCCGCCGGATTCCCGCACATCGCGGATGGTGAACCCCTTGCCGCGCCGGGCCTCCACGAACCCATAGGATTCCAGCCGTCCGAGAGTGAGCTGCGCGGTGGCACGGTTCATCTCGAATTCTTCGGCCACCTGACGAACCGACGGCATCAATCGGCCCGGTCGGTACTCCCCGGCAGCCACCCGGCGGGCCAACTCATCGGCAACCTCGGCGACCACCGTGCGGGACCCCATCACTGCACCTCTCTGCAGGGTTTACGTCCCAGACAGTCTATTCGCAAAACTGCCGGTAGATAGCTGGAATCACAATATGATCGGACGATCTGCACCGGTCAGTAACCCAGCCACTCCCGCCATACCGGCAGAACCGCATCCGCGAAGACCTCGTATCCCTGAGCCGTGGGATGCGCGCCGTCGCCCGCACGCACCTCGGCACACCACGTCTCGTCGGCGGCGAGCGATCGGTGGGTCGCGGCGTACGAAACCCGAGCGTCCGCGCAGACCTCGGCGAAGCGTTCGTCCAGTTCCGCGGTACAGAGATTGTGGGCGGGATCGTCGACCGGTGGCGGGGCGACCACCAGCACCGACCAGCCGAGGTCCCGGGCGGTAGCGAGAAAATCGATGAGATTGGCGATCGAGGTGCCCGGGTCCACTCTCGGCCGGTCGTTTTCGACCATGGTGTCGTTCACCCGAACGAGAACACCACCCGGGCGTCGGTTCCGGCGGGGAGCCGCACCGTGCATTCATCCTGCCAACGGGCGGCGATATTCGTGGAGGTCCGACGGCGGACACCGAGGTTGTAGCCGGTCGGCGCCTGTCCCGCGGCGGCGGCGTGTGCCGTGAGACGACCGGTCCGGCCGAGTGCGGTGGGGTCGCCGACTCCGGCCACGAACGAATCTCCGACAAAGCAGATGCGCAGATCACGACTCACCCGCCGATTGTCGCAATCCGTCGCTTCACGAATGCGCGGAGGCGTCGGCCACACCGGTGTCGAGACCGGTCTCACGCGCGTAGTGTTCGGCGATCTCGTCGCTGGTGGTCAGCCATACCCCCGGATGATCGACCACGTATTCGAGGGCCCGGTCCAGGTATTTGGCGCGGAACGCCTGTCCGATGACGAAGGGATGCAGCGCCAATGCCATCACCCGCCCGCTTCGCTCCGATTCGTCGAAGAGTTGGTCGAGCTGGTCGGTCAGCACGCGTACGAAATCCGGTCCGGTCATCCGGGCGCCGACGAACATGCTGATGTCGTTCAACTCGACCGAGTACGGCACGCTGAGCATTCCGGGAACCCGCAGCGGATAGGGCTGGTCGTCGTTGGTCCAGTCCAGCACATAGTTCAGCCCGAGTTCGGCGAGCAGTTGCGGGGTGTGGGGTGTTTCGGTGAGGGCGGGCCCCATCCAGCCCCGAGGCCGGGTGCCGGTGCCACGTTCGATGGTATCGATCACATCGGCGAGCACCACGCGTTCTTCGTCGACCAACAGGTCGGTGTGCAGAATCGAATTGGTGCTGCCATGCGCCAACCAGGCCCAATTTCGTTGCCGACCGGCTTCCACGATCTGCGGATAGTGCTCGACCACCTCGGAATTGAGCAGCGCGCTGGCCCGAATACCGTGTCGGTCCAATATTTCCAGCACTCGCCAGAAACCCACGCGCGCGCCATAATCACGCCAGCCGTAGTTCAACGGATCCGGGACGAGGTCGGCGGTGCCGGGGTAGATACTGGTGGCGGATCGGTCGAGGTGGAAGTGCTCGATATTGAGTCCGACATAGAAGGCCACCCGGGCATTGCCGGGCCAGTGGATCGGCGTGCGGTCGACGATGGGGCTGTAGTCGAAGATTTCGTTGTCCATGCGGTTATCCTCAAACCTTCACATTGATGTGAAGGTCAACCACGATGGAGTGATATCGATCATATGCGGATCGGAGAATTGGCCGAGCGCACCGGCACATCCCGGCGGCTGTTGCGGTATTACGAGGAGCAGGGCCTGATCCTCGCGCGGCGCTGCCGGAACGGCTACCGCGACTATGACGAACGCTTCGTGGATCGCGTCCTCCAGATCCGCGGCCTCCTCGATGCCGGCCTACCCACCCGGATCATCAAACAGATACTGCCCTGCCTGGACAAACCCCGCACCATCTACTTTCCGGACGCCACACCGGAAATGCTCGCGACGCTCGAACGCGAACGCGACCGGATGACCGACCGCATCCGCTGTCTGGAGCGCAACCGTGACGCGATCAGCGAATACCTCGACGCCGTTCGAGCCTATGGCAACGGCGGTGAAGCGCCCGACGAGCCCTTCGCGACGCCCCAGCACTGATCGGACCGACCCGAACGGACAGGCCGGTGTGTATCGTCCCGCTCGGCAGCCTGGATATTCTCGACGAGTGAGCGAACGAGGCAGCCGACACAGCTGGACCTCGATCCGAAGGCACCGATACGACATGCGAGTCGATGGGCGGGACATTCCCGTAACGGGCAGCCTGCTGCAGCCTCCGACCCGGCGCACCAGCGATATCCTTAGGGTCGTTTTCGCTGCGATCGGCGTGGGGGTGGTGATCGCCGGGTCGCTCATAACCCGGCCGGAGTGGCTGGCGCTGGAACGATCGGTCTCCAATATTGTCGGGATTCTCAACCCCGACCAGGCCAATCTGGTCTATCTGCTCTACGGCATCACCATTCTGATCCTGCCGTTCGCCATCCTGATCGAACTGATTCTGGGCCGCCAGTGGAAACTGCTCGCCGGCTATGCCGCGGCCGGCCTGGCCACGGTCCTGCTGCTGTCCATCACCCCCACCGGCCTGTCCGCACCGCAGTGGCATCTCCAGCTACCGGAGACCCTGCCCGATAAAACGTTCCTCCAACAGTTCCTGGACGACCCCCGCTGGATCGCCATGTTGGCGGCGGTGCTCACCGTGTCCAGCCCGTGGCTGCCGGTCAAACCGCGACGTTGGATGTGGTTTCTGCTGCTGGCCTTCGCGCCGATGCACTTGGTGGTCAGCACGGTGGTCCCCGCCCGGGCGATGTTCGGGCTGGCGGTGGGCTGGTTGGTCGGCGCGGTGATCGTGCTCGCCGTCGGCACGCCCGCACTGGAGGTGCCATTGGAGGCCGCGGTGCGACTCCTGGCCCGTCGGGGATACACCGTCACTCGGTTCACGGTGGTGCGACCGGCCGGACCGGGACCGCTCGTCCTGTCGGCCGATGTCACCGGACCCGAACGCGCCCTGCTGGTGAAGCTGTACGGCAAGAACCAGCGCAGCCACAGCGCGGTGCGTCAGCTGTGGCGACTACTGACCTTCCGCTCCAGCGAGACGGCGCCACTGCACGGTTCCATGCACCGCGCCGTCGAACATCGCGCCCTGATGACACTCGCGCTCGGGGATCTCGACCTGGCCGCATACCGGCCGGTGGCGGTGTCGGCGCTGGCCCGCGGGTGGATGCTGTACGCGCACACCCTGCCCGAGGGCAAACAGATCGGATTCGACACCGACGATTCGGACGCCCCGGCCCAAATCTGGCGCGCGCTGCGCGAGCTGCGAGAACGACAGATCTCGCACGGTGAGCTGTGGCCGACCGAAATCCACCGCACCGCCACCGGGTCCATCCGGTTCAGCGGCTTCAACACCGCCGAACTGGGCGCCTCGGATGCGCAACTCCAGTCGGATATCGCCCAGTTGCTGGTCACGACCACGGCGGTTTACGGGCGGGAACCGGCGGTGCGCGCCGCTATCACGACCCTCGGTGAGGAGCCGGTACTCACCGCTTCCCGCCGGTTGACCAAATCCGCGATGCCCGCCGGCATCCGCAAATGCATCCCCGACTGGAAGGCCGTGGTCTCGGCCGCGCGCGAAGAGGTCCGCGAGCAGACCGGACAGGACCGGATCGAGGCCGAGCAGATCACCCGATTCAACCGGAACAACCTCATCCAGCTCGCTCTGCTGATCGGTCTGGTCTATGTCGCCTACCCCTTCATCAGCGCGGTGCCGACCTTCTTCAGCCAACTGCGGACCGCCAACTGGTGGTGGGCCCTGGCCGGGCTGGCACTGTCGTCGTTGACCTACCTCGGCACCGCGGCCGCCCTGTGGGCCTGTGTCTCCGGTCAGGTGCGGTTCGTACCGCTGGTGGTCATGCAGATCGCCAATACCTTCGCCGCCACCACCACACCCGCGCGGGTGGGCGGTCTGGCGTTGAGTGTCCGCTTCCTGCAGAAGGGCGGCGTCGGCGCGGTGCGAGCGAGCGCGGCCGTGGCATTGCAGCAGGCGGTGCAGGTGAGCACCCATATCGGACTGCTGGTGCTGTTCAGCGTCGCGGCGGGTACGAGTACGGATCTCTCGCATTTCGTGCCCGCTCCCACCGTTATCTATCTGATCGTCGGGGTGGGGGTGGGTATCGCCGGCACCTTCATGTTCGTGCCGAAACTGCGGCGTTGGCTGAAGTATTCGGTTCGGCCGCAGGTGCAGGAGGTGGTGGGCGAACTGGCCGGACTGGCCCGCGACCCGAAACGCTGCGCCATCATCGTATTCGGCTGTGCCGCGCTGACCCTCGGTCAGGCGCTGGCCCTGTGGGCAAGTGTGCAGGCTTTCGGTGGGGGCGCCAATTTCGTCACCGTCACCATCGTCACCATGATCGGCGGCACCCTGGCCTCGGCCGCCCCGACCCCCGGTGGTGTGGGCGCGGTGGAGGCGGCGCTGATCGGTGGTCTGGCGGCTTTCGGTCTACCCGCGGAGGTGGCGGTGCCGTCGGTGCTGCTGTATCGAGTGCTCACCTGCTGGATCCCGGTGTTCTGCGGTTGGCAGGTCATGCGTCGGTTGACGGAAAAGAACATGATCTGACCTCGCCGGTCGGCCCGGGAAATCAGGCGGATATGCGCACACCGGCGATGGGGCGGGTGGACCGAGGGGTCACCCGCCCCATCGCCGGTGATTCACGTGAAACCACGGGTGTGGTTTCCTACCGTGGCGCTATGCCGTAGGGCTGCGGAATTCCTTGCGCAGCTCCACTTTCACTACCTTGCCGCTGGCATTGCGCGGCAGCTCGGCCACCAGCACCAGGTCTTTGGGGTGCTTGTACCGGGCCAGGTTCTCATTGAGGAACGGCTCCAGCTCCTCCAGGGAGAGCGTGTCGTTCGGGTCGTTGAGCGCGACCACCGCCACCGGCACCTCGCCCCATTTCTCGTGCGGCCGACCGATCACCGCCGCTTCTCGGATCTTGGGGTGCGCGAAGAGGACGTTCTCCACTTCGGCGCAGTAGATGTTCTCCCCGCCGGAGATGATCATGTCCTTCTTACGGTCCACCACATAGATGAACCCCTCTTCGTCCTGGCGGACCAGATCGCCGGAATGGAACCAGCCACCGGCGAAGGCCTCCGCGGTCGCCTCGGGCTTGTTCCAGTAGCCCTGCATGAGAGTCGGTCCGCGATAGACGATTTCACCGACCTCGCCGGGCGGCACATCGTTCATCTCGTCGTCGACGATCCGGGCCTGGATGGTCGGGATCACCTTGCCCACGGAACCGAGCTTGCGGATGGCGTCCTTGCCCTCCAACACACAGGTGATCGGCGACATCTCGGTCTGCCCGAACACCGCGACATTGAACGCGTTCGGAAAGCAGTCGGCCATCGCCTTCAGCACGGTGTCCGAGGCGGGGGCGGCACCCCAGCTCAATGCCTTCAGCGCCAGTTTGCGCTGTTTCACGGTCGGCTCGTCGCAGATGAGCTGCCATTGGGCGGGCACGCAGAACGCGCTGGTGGCCTGCTCGGCTTCCACCGCGTCCAGGAACTCGGTGGCATTGAAGGCGCCCAGCGGGTGCAGCACGGTCTTGGCGCCCAGCATGAACGCCGGCGCCAGACTGCCGATACCGGCGATATGGAACAGCGGGGATGTGCAGAAACCGATGGAGTCGGGTTCCATCGACAACGCCCGGATACAGGTGAGCGATTGGGCGTTCAGATTGTTGTAGGTGAGGATGGCACCTTTGGGACTTCCGGTGGTACCCGACGTATACATGATGAGTGCCGGGGTGTCCTCGGGAATATCCAGCGGCGTATGCGGCTCGCCTTCCTCGGCGAGCGCGTCGTCGAAGCCGATAACGCCGTCACCGCTACTGCCCCCGATCACGAAGCAGGACTCCAGTGTGGGCGCCTGCGCCTGGACGCCGGTGGCCAGCGGCTGCAACACCGTATCGGTGACAATGGCCTTGGCCCCGCTGTCGGCGACGATATAGGCGACCTCGGGCGGAGTGAGCCGGAAGTTGACCGGGACCGCGATGGCGCCGAGGGCGTTGATACCGAAAACGGCCTCCAGATATTCGGGGTAGTTGAGCGCCAGGATGAGCACTCGATCCCCGAACTCGACACCGCGCCGAGCGAGCGCGTCGGCGAACTTCAGCGACCGATCGTGCAACTGCTTCCAGGTGGTGTCCTGACCACGGAACCGTAGCGCTACGGCATCGGGGCGCATCAGCGCATGAGTGGCAATCTGATTGTTCCAGTGATTGCGCCGTGATCTCATCGGCTCGTCGAGCGCCTGAACTGCGCTGGTCATACCACGAACTCCTCTCGGCTCCCGCTGCTCCGCCGTCGGAGTGTCCGACGTCACTGACGGGCGATGTCGGCAGAATAGCAATTCACATACCCCGAAACAAGGAAATCGGACCCGAATAGCGGTTAATTCCCCGCAAGCCCGCCCACTACGGCTACAACCGTTCTCTAGCTGGGAGTTGGCACGTAAGCCGCGTGAGCCAGACGGCGAGATTCGCCCCATAGATTTCATCACTTATGCGAATCCCGGCTTACTTCTGAGTTGATCGGAGCAGGTAGACCGTGGCACCATTCAGCCAGACGCTGCGGCGTCGGCGAACATATAGAGGAGAGGCCCTATGCTGCGGACCAGGTTCACCGAAACCTTCGGTGTGGAACATCCGATCGTGCAGGGCGGCATGATGTGGGTCGGCCGGGCCGAACTCGTCGCGGCCGTCGCCAACGCCGGTGGGCTCGGCTTCATCACCGCGCTCACCCAGCCCACACCCGACGATCTACGCCGCGAGATCGAACGCACCCGGGAACTCACCGACAAACCATTCGGGGTGAACCTCACCATCCTGCCGTCGATCAACCCCCCGCCGTACGAGGAGTACGCAAAGGCCATCATCGATAGCGGGGTCAAGATCGTGGAAACGGCGGGCAGCAACCCCGAACCGTTCCTGCCCGCCTACCGGGAGGCCGGGATCAAGGTGCTGCACAAGTGCACCAGCGTGCGGCACGCGCTCAAGGCCGAGCGGATCGGCGTCGACGCCGTGAGCATCGACGGTTTCGAATGCGCCGGCCACCCTGGTGAGGACGATGTGCCCGGTCTGGTGCTGATCCCGGCCGCCGCGCACGCCCTGAGCATCCCGATCATCGCCTCCGGCGGTATCGCCGATGCCCGCGGCCTGGTGGCCGCGCTCGCCCTGGGCGCCGACGGCGTCAATATGGGCACTCGCTTCCTGTGCACCCAGGAATCCTCGATCGACCAGAAGGTCAAGGAGAAGATCGTCGCCAACTCCGAGCGCGACACTCAGCTCATCTTCCGGACCATGCGCAACACCGCCCGCGTCGCCGACAACGAGGTCAGCCGCAAGGTGGTCGAGATCGAGAAGGCGGGCGGCACCTTCGAGGAGGTGCGCGAACTGGTCTCCGGCGCGCGCGGCCGGCGAGTGTTCGAAGAAGGCGATCTGGATGCCGGTATCTGGTCGGTGGGCCTGTGCCAGGGACTGATCCACGACATCCCGACCTGCGCCGAACTCATCTCCCGCATGGTCGGCGAGGCCGAGGAACTGATCCGCGCCCAACTCACGGAGTACGTGGTTTCGGTCTGATCCGATTCACCGGGTGGTCCGTCCACAGCGGACCACCCGTCACCGTGACGCCAGCGCCATGACCGCGTCGTAGTCGTGTGCGGCGACGACCTCGATACCGTCCGGCAGGGCATGGAGCCGATGGATGGTGTCGAACGCGGCGTCCCGGTCCATATCGAAGATCTGGCCGGGCATGGGAGCCTTCTCCCGCAACAGCTCGATCTGCAGTCGATTCCAGACGGCGTCACCGGCCAGCAGCACTCGCCTGCCGTCTTCCACCGCGAGCAACACACCGATACTGCCCGGCGTATGTCCCGGCAGATCCACCAACAGCACCGCGCCGTCACCGAACAGGTCCAGACTGCGTTCGAATGTGAGCACCGGGGGGCCGTCGAGTTCGACGGTGTCGAACGAGCGGCCCCGCAACGGGGAACGCACCACCCCGGCCGGGGCATGCGGCCCCGCGATGGCCCAATCCAGCTCGGCGGCGGGGAGCCGCACCGAGACGGTGTCCGGGAGGTCGTGCAGACCGGAGACATGGTCCCAATGCAGGTGGGTGGGCAGTACGAAATCGATGGTGGCCGGATCGATATCTCGGGCCGCGAGCGCATCGGACAGACCGAGCACCGGTTTCTCCGGCGAGACCAGCAGCGGGAGAGGGAACGGCAGGTCCGGGATAACCCGGCGGTGCACCTCCGCGCACAAGGCGGGATCGACCAGGAAACGCGCTCGGGGATGTTCGACGAGATAGGCGCCCATGGCCATCGGCAGTTCCCGCAGGCTGCGCACCCCCTCGGCGACAATGGTGGCCGGGGCGGCCATCCGGGCCTGGACGAGAACGGTCAAGACGACCGTAGTCCGGGCCGGGGACAGCGGCGCGGGCTCCAGCCGGGCCAGCAGGGCGGTGTTCGGCCGGCGCGGCCGCAGGAGCCGCCCTGGTGTGGCCGCCAGGGCGGCACAACAGCGCAACAGAGTCGGCAGGGTGGGGGTTCGCCCGGTGCTGGTTTCGACCACCAGGCCACCGTAGGCGACCGTACGGGATGGCGGAAGTCCCATTCCCACGGTGGTTTCGATGGATATTCCGGCCACGAAGCCGCTCACGGCCGGGGGTGACCGAAGCGTACGGGCGGAGGTCACGGGTGCCGAACGCTGGCTTTGTATCGACTCGCCGATGACCCCACACCCGGTGACATCATCGCATGAAATCGCGACATATACGTCAATCGGGCTGCCTGCGGCACGCGAAATATACGGCAGCGGCCGGGTCAGCGATTGGTGCGGCCGAGCAGCCGATCGGTTTCCCGGCGCTCCCGTTTGGTGGGACGTCCGGAGCCACGGTCCCGACGCGGCATGGACGCGAGGAGCTCCCGCGGCGGTGGCGGCGGGCTGCGGTCGATCAAACACTGGGCAGCGATCGGAGCACCCACCCGTTTGGTGATGATGCGCTCGACGATCACGATGCGTTCGATACCGCCGGCTCGGATCCGGACCTCATCCCCGGGACGCACGGGCTGAGCCGGTTTCGCCGTGACACCGTTGACGCGAACATGGCCTCCCCGACAGGCCGCCGCGGCTGCGGAACGAGTCTTGAAAAGCCGCACAGCCCACGTCCAGGAATCGACGCGAGCCTGAGTAGCGGTGTTCTGATCGGATTCGGCGCGAGCCACTCTTTACACGATACGACGTGCGGTGACCACTTCGTCCGGGGTGAGGTTGGTGTAGCTCACCGGCTGGCCGGACTGCACGGCGTTCAACAGTTTGCCGTCACCGGCGTAGATACCCACGTGACCGCCCCCATTGGTCACGACGATATCGCCGGGCCGCAGATTCTGGAAGGCGACCGGAGCACCGACATGGGACTGTTCGAAGCTGGTGCGGGGCAGCTCGACCCCGGCCTGCCGGAAGGCCCACTGGACCAGACCGGAGCAGTCGAAGGTGTGCGGGCCCGCGGCGCCCCAGGAGTACATGGCGCCGACCTTGGTCTTGGCCGCATCGAGGGCGATATCACCGGCGGTGGCCTGCTGCGGCGCGGGCGGGGCGAGATCGGGGGGAATGAAGTTCGGCAGTTCGAAGGCCGGACCGGGCGCGCTCAGTGTCTGCTGCAGCTGCTCGTTGAGATCCTCGGCCTGCTGCTGGAACTGATCGGGAACCTCGACATCGAACTTGCCGATGCCGGGAATATCGATGGTGGTGGTCGCCGCCATCGCCGGAATAGCGGGCATGGTGCCGGTCGTTGCTGCTACGGCGCCCATGACAAGCGCACCCCTGACGGAATTCGGCAACCGAGATTCCCGCTGCAAGCTGTGTTTACCCACCGCGCTGCGTCTCCGATCTACTGCTCTCCCACGTGAACCGATCGCTACGCGAATGCGGGGTCGCAACGGTCGGTTCGAGCGGTGACCCAGCGGCGCCGCCCCACTTTCGGAGCGACTGACTCCACTAAGTCACAAGGAGATTACGATGCCCACGGCGGGTTGTCCAGCCGAGGAGCCAGAAAATTCCCGTGAAGTGCACTAATGAGACAGATCGCTTGGGCGAGTAGGGATTCGAGCGGCCGCCCGTAGATCACAAAGCGGTCTCGACACCAAAAGCGCAGGTCGTCCCTTTACGGCTCCAAAAACTTTCCGATCGGCCCGGATTTCACCGACCACGGCTGTCGCACCACGCCGAACCGCCGTGCACGGTCATCTTCCGCGCCGCCCGGCCCATACATACGCTCGGCCCCTACGGTTCGCGTCAGCCCCTATTGTTCGCGGTATCGCCGAGACCGGACGGACCGGCGAAGCGCCGTCCGAGTTCCGCCTCCAACTCGGTGATACGGCGCCGCGCGTCCGCGAGAGCGACCTCGAGCTGCCCCACCGCCATGACCAACGGACCCACCGCCAGGTCGGCGATCAGCTGCGGATCGTCATAACCATGACGAACGGCCTGCAGAATATTGTCCCGAATACGTGTCGCCGCCAGTGCGCCGGGCGGCACCTCCCAGGCCTCGACAACCTCGGCTGTCGTGGTCGGCGCGGACTGATCCGACATAACCACCACCCCAATCCTCGGCGGAGCCGATCGCGATGGAGCTGATTGCGACCAGCATAGGCCGTTACGCGCGCGGCGCCGATGCTCCACACACAGCGATAGCCATATCTAGGGCATCCTTTAGAGTCCCGCAGATTCCGGTAGGCAGGCGCTACCGTGTCGGGGTATGGATCCCGTGCGCAATCCATATGCCCCCGGCGCCGGACAACGCCCGCCCGAACTGGCCGGACGCGATAAACAACTCACCGCCTTCGATATCGTCGTGGAGCGGGTGGCGCGCGGACGTCCGGAACGCAGTGTGGTGCTCACCGGATTGCGCGGTGTCGGAAAGACGGTCCTGCTCAACCAACTTCGTTCTGCGGCGGTCTCCCGCGGCTGGGGCACCGGCAAGATCGAGGCACGCCCCGACCAGAATCTGCGTCGCCCGCTGTCGTCGGCACTGCACATGGCGGTGCGAGCGATCGCCAAGGCGCACCGCAATCCCGAGCGGGTGGACGACTTCCTCGGCATTCTCAAGGCTTTCGCCTTGCGCGCGAGCGCCGACAAGGGCATGCGGGAACGCTGGCAACCCGGAATCGATGTGCCGGCAGTGACCGGACGGGCCGATTCCGGCGATATCGAGATCGATCTGGTGGAGCTGCTGATGGAGGCCGCCGCATTGGCGGGCGATATCGGGGTGGGCATCGCGATCTTCATCGACGAGATGCAGGACCTGACCCCCACCGATATCTCGGCGATCTGCGGCGCCTGCCACGAACTGAGCCAGGACGCCGCCCCGTTGATCGTGGTGGGGGCCGGCCTTCCGCATCTTCCCGCAGTGCTCTCGGCCTCGAAGAGTTATTCCGAACGCCTGTTCGGCTATCACCGCATCGATCGACTGGACCGGGAAGCGGCGGATAGGGCCCTGATCGCACCGGCCGAACGAGAGGGAGTGAAGTTCTCCGACGAGGCGCTGGAGGCGCTGTATCGGAAGGCGGATGGCTACCCGTACTTCGTTCAGGCATACGGCAAGGCCACCTGGGACCAGGCCCCCGGCAGCCCCATCACCGCCGAGGATGTGGAGGTGGCCGCGCCGACCGCCGAGGAGGAGCTGGCGGTCGGATTCTTCGGTTCGCGCTACGAGCGCGCCACCCCGGCCGAGCGGGAGTACATGCGTGCAATGGCCGATCTGTCCGGCGACGACGGCCCGGTCTCGACGGCCGCGGTGGCGCGCGAACTGGGCCGCAAACCCGCGTCGCTGTCGCCGGCCCGGGACGGTTTGATCAAGAAGGGGCTGATCTACTCCGCCGAACGGGGAGCCATCGGCTTCACCGTCCCGCATTTCGGCCGCTACCTGCGTGGTGTCTGACCGGCATTATCGCGAGCGCACGACTTTCTCGACAGTCGAGACCACCCGCCGGACGAGAGACAGTTCGCGATGAGGCGGAACCGTCGCCACTCGACAGCGGAATCTAGCGACCTCTAGGACGCACGCTCGAATACCCGATACTCCACTACTCGACCGATCTCGAGCTCTATATACCTATTTCTAGCAATTTTTCTAGATATACATAGAAAATCGAAGAACCTCCACCTCGCCTCATACCGGACAACGTGTCCATAACAGGCGAGACATCCGGTTAACGACGCCGGCGGACCCCACCGAAAACCCGAGTATCCGCCCCACCCGCCGTGTCGACCGGATGCCAGGAGGTCAGATGTCGAGCACCCGCAGCCGGACACCGATCCATCGTCCGACCGCGCCCGACCGAAACCCGAGTGAACAGTCGCGAAATCCGCATCCGGATCGCCATCACACCGTCCACACCGACGACGGAGTCCCCCTCGCCGTTCGCATCACCGGCTCCGACGAGGCACCTCTGACCGTGGCCTTCGTCCACGGCCACTGCCTGCGCGCCGAATCGTGGCGGCATCTGCGCGAACGACTACTCGACCACTGGGGTGACGCCACCAGAATGGTGTTCTACGACCATCGCGGTCACGGCGCTTCCGGAGCCGCCGATCCGAGCACCTACACCATCGACCAATTGGGCCACGACCTGGACGCGGTGCTCCGCGCGGTGGCGCCCCGAGGCCCGGTGGTTCTGGTGGGGCATTCGATGGGGGCCATGGCAATCCTGGCCTATGCCCGACTGTTCCCGGCGGCCATCGGCACCCGCGTGGTGGGGGTGGGGCTGCTCGCCGGGGCCGCAGGCGGTCTCACCCGGCTCGGACTCGGTCGACTGCTGAATCGATATGCCGTGAATTCGCTACAGCGCGCGGTGCGTCGGGCCCCGCGAGCCCTTCGGACATCCAGAAAACTGACTGCCGAAACCATCGAATTTATCGCGTCCAAGACCCTCGCCGGCAGTAGAACGGCGCGCGACCCCCGCGTCGCGCGAATGAGCGCCCTCGCCACAACCATCCGAAACGAGACCGATCTGCCGACCGTGACCGGTTTCCTGGCTTCCCTGACGACCTTCGACGAGACCGCGTCACTGCATCGCCTCGGTTCCGTTCCCGCGCTGATTCTGGCCGGTTCCGCGGACCTCATGGTCCCATTCGCGCATTCGGCCGCTCTGGCCGAACAACTCGCCGAATCCCGGTTGGTGCGACTGGAAGGCGCAGGTCACAGCGTGATCGTCGAATGCGCGGAAGAAGTCGCCCACTCGATCATCGGACTCGTCGAACGCGCTGTCGACACGGCGTTCGGCGCCGGCGCGGATATGGGTGACGGGGCGGCGGCCCAACGCGCGGTGGCCTGAGATCCGGACCTTCCCCGTCGTCCCACGAGCCGGAAACGAGATTTTGACGTACTGTGTTGTAGATCACCTTGTGCGGTCGATCACATATCCAGCCGCCACCCCGGCAGCGCGGCCCCGGCGGCACCCGAACCGACGACCGGACATGAACCCAGGAGGTATCGATGACACGCAGCGACTTCGCGGAACTCCGGTATGCCGTCGGCCAACTCCGGCAGTCCATAGACGTGCTGCGCGCCCACTACGGGGATGCCGGCCCGGTACGCCGACTGGAGAACGACCTGGAACGACTCCTCATAGACACCGAGGAAATCGAACAGAGTCCGCCGCCGATGGTGCCGAAACGCAGCCAGGAGATCATCTACGTTCCGGACAGCAAGTCCGACGAAGCAGCCTGGATGGGCGCTCAGGACGAAGGATTGGGGTTCCATTCACGCCCCCGCACCCCCTGACCCCCACAACACCGCTCACCACCACGGATCAGTGGCCGGATTCGCCCGCGCGGCGACTCCGGCCACTGGCGTTTGCGGAGGGTTCACCCATGGCCCGCGAATACGGTCCACAGGGTTGATGTGGTGCAAATCACTCTCATCGAGGGCGGTCGGTATTGGCAAGACCCTGCTCATTCGATAGCGAGCGTGTCGTATGGTGCTCAGCATCACATTCGATCGGGAGGTATACATGACCGCCCGCAGCGCGGATGAGCGAGGCAGCGACCGATGAACGCCGCAACGACAACCGCCGCCCCCGCAGAGGCGGGAACCGGCGTATTCAGCAAGACCAGGGCCCGCATCACGGCGCGTACCCTACGCACCGACCGGTGGTGGGTTCCCCCATTGATCACCGTCATCGGACTGGCGGCGTTCGTCGTCTACGCGACGATCAGGTCCTATGTCCGCACGGCGTACTGGGTGCCCGAGTACCACTACCTGACACCGTTCTATTCCCCTTGTTTGAGCACTTCCTGCGTAGCGGGATCGAGCCATTTCGGCACCCCGTTCGGCGAGCTGCCCGGGATTCTGCCGCTCGGCTTCGTGGTGCTGCCGTTCCTGCTCGGCTTCCGGCTCACCTGCTACTACTACCGCAAGGCCTACTACCGCTCGGTGTGGCTTTCGCCCCCCGCCTGCGCGGTCGCCGAGCCGCACAGCCGCTACACCGGAGAGACGCGGCTACCGCTGATCATCCAGAACGTGCACCGCTACTTCTTCTACGTCGCGGTGATCGTCTCGCTGATCAACACCTATGACGCGATCGGCGCCTTCCACGGCGGGTCCGGCGGGTTCGGGATCGGGCTGGGCAGTCTCATCCTGACCGGCAATGTGATCATGCTGTGGGCCTACACCCTGTCGTGTCATTCGTGCCGACATATCGCGGGTGGACGCCTCAAGCATTTCTCCGCGCACCCGGTGCGCTACTGGTTCTGGACCCAGGTCTCCAAGCTGAACACTCGGCATATGGCACTCGCCTGGATCACGCTCGGCACGCTGGTGCTCACCGACTTCTACGTCATGTTGGTGGCCAGTGGCACGATTTCCGATCTTCGCTTCATCGACTGAGGAGTTTGCACGGCTATGCCCGAAGTGGAACGGCACGCCTACGACGTCGTCGTCATCGGAGCCGGCGGTGCCGGACTACGTGCGGTGATCGAGGCGCGCGAACAAGGTCTGTCCGTCGCGGTGGTATGCAAATCCCTGTTCGGCAAGGCGCATACCGTCATGGCCGAGGGCGGTTGCGCGGCCTCGATGGGCAATGCCAACGAGAAGGACAACTGGCAAACCCATTTCCGCGACACCATGCGCGGCGGGAAATTCCTGAACAACTGGCGTATGGCCGAACTCCACGCCAAAGAGGCTCCCGACCGGGTGTGGGAGCTGGAAAGCTACGGCGCCCTGTTCGACCGCACCCCCGACGGCCGGATCAGTCAGCGCAACTTCGGCGGACACACCTACCCGCGCCTGGCGCATGTCGGTGACCGCACCGGACTCGAACTCATCCGGACCATGCAGCAGAAGATCGTCGCGCTGCAGCAGGAGGATTACGCCGAAACCGGTGACTACGAGGCGCGGATCAAGGTCTTCGCCGAATGCACGATCACCGAGCTGCTCACCGACGGCGACCGGATCAGCGGTGCCTTCGGCTACTGGCGGGAATCCGGCCGGTTCATCCTGTTCGAGAGCCCGGCCGTGGTGCTCGCGACCGGGGGTATCGGCAAGTCCTACAAGGTCACATCGAACTCGTGGGAGTACACCGGTGACGGTCACGCGCTCGCTCTGCGGGCCGGGGCGACGCTGATCAATATGGAATTCCTGCAGTTCCATCCGACCGGTATGGTCTGGCCGCCCAGTGTGAAGGGCATCCTGGTCACCGAGGGTGTACGCGGTGACGGCGGAGTGCTGAAGAACTCCGAGGGCAAGCGGTTCATGTTCGACTACATTCCCGCGGTCTTCAAGGGTCAGTACGCCGAAACCGAGGAAGAGGCCGACCAATGGCTGCGCGATAACGACTCCGCACGCCGCACCCCCGATCTGCTGCCCCGGGACGAGGTCGCGCGGGCCATCAACGAGGAGGTCAAGGCGGGCCGGGGCACCGAACACGGCGGCGTCTACCTCGATATCGCCTCCCGGCTGAGTCCGGAGGAGATCATTCGTCGGCTGCCGTCGATGCACCATCAGTTCAAGGAACTCGCCGACGTCGATATCACCAAGGAACCGATGGAGGTCGGCCCCACCTGCCATTACGTCATGGGTGGTATCGAGGTCGATCCCGATACCGGGGCGGCCAAGGTTGCCGGACTGTTCGCCGCCGGAGAATGCTCCGGCGGTATGCACGGCTCCAACCGGCTCGGCGGCAATTCGCTGTCGGATCTGCTGGTGTTCGGTCGCCGGGCGGGACTGGGCGCGGCGTCCTATGTCACCGGATTGAGCACCCGGCCCCGAGTATCCGAGGACGATATCGCCGCCGCGGCCGCAGCGGCCCTCGCCCCGTTCGATCCGCCTTCCGACGGCGTCGGCGAGAATCCCTACTCCCTGCACACCGAGCTCCAGCAGACGATGAACGACCTGGTCGGCATCATCCGCAAGGAGGCCGAGGTGCGGGAGGCGATCACCAAACTGACCGAGCTGCGCGAACGGTATGCCCGGGTCACGGTGGAGGGGCATCGCCAATTCAATCCGGGCTGGCATCTGGCCCTCGACCTACGCAATATGCTGCTGGTCAGCGAATGCGTGGCGCAGGCGGCGCTGCTGCGCACCGAAAGCCGCGGCGGGCACACTCGCGACGACTATCCGGCCATGGACCCGGCCTGGCGAAACAAACTGCTGGTGTGCGCGATCGACCCCGCCGATGCCGAGGGCACGATTCCCGGGGTGAAGGTCACGGTCGAAGAGCAGATACCTATGCGGCCGGAACTGCTGAGCCTGTTCGAACTGAGCGAGCTGGAGAAGTACTACACCCCGGAGGAGCTCGCCGCACATCCGGCGGCCGGGAACGCCGCATTCAATACAGGAGAGGCGTAGCGATGAGTTACGACGCCAAGTTCCGCGTCTGGCGCGGCGATACGACCGGCGGACAATTACAGGATTTCACGGTCCCGGTGCACGAGGGCGAGGTGGTGCTCGACATCATCCATCGGCTCCAGGCCACCCAGGCCCCCGATCTGGCGGTGCGCTGGAACTGCAAGGCGGGTAAATGCGGCTCGTGTTCGGCCGAGGTGAACGGCCGACCGCGGCTGCTGTGCATGACCCGGATGTCGACCTTCGCCCAGGACGAGATCGTCACCGTGACGCCGATGCGCACCTTTCCGGTGATCCGCGACCTGGTGACCGACGTGTCGTTCAATTACGAAAAAGCTCGCGAAATACCGTCTTTCACACCGCCCCCCGGTTTGAAACCGGGGGAATACCGAATGCAGCAGGTGGATGTGCAGCGGTCCCAGGAATTCCGCAAATGCATCGAATGCTTCCTCTGTCAGAACACCTGTCATGTGGTGCGCGATCACGAGGAGAACAAACAGGCATTCGCCGGCCCGCGCTATCTGATGCGGATCGCGGAACTGGAAATGCATCCGCTCGACGTCGCCGATCGACGCGAACTCGCCCAGGAAGAACACGGGCTCGGCTACTGCAATATCACCAAATGCTGTACAGAGGTCTGCCCGGAAAATATCAAGATCACCGATAATGCGCTCATTCCGTTGAAGGAGCGCGTCGTCGACCAGAAGTACGACCCACTGGTCTGGTTGGGCAATAAGCTTTTTCGTCGCTGAACCGAGTAGATGATGCCGGGGGTGGCGATCCGTCTCAGAGCATCGCCACCACACCTTCGGCGACCAGCCATACCAGCAGGCCGACGAACAATGCCGACATCACGGAGTTGGTCAGTACGAATACTCCCACCGCGGATACCGCAAAAAGCAGTCCGACGATGAGCCATTCCAACCAATCGTTCGGGGCCGGCCTGCGGTACCGAGTAAGGGAACTTTTGATCCCACGGTCCACAACTTGTTGTCTACCCGTTATGTGAACGGCCAAACCTGCGCACCGCGTGGCGAACGGTGCACAGGGCGACACTATTGCTGATGGTCCTCCCGAATCGAAGAGCGAGGTCATGTGATCGCGATCAGGCCGATTCCGGACGGTCGAATTCACCGTCGCGCACACCGGCGGTGAACGCCGCCCACTCGCCCGGGGTGAAGATCAACACCGGTCCGTCGGGGTTCTTGCCATCGCGCATACCGACATGCCCATCGGCCAGCATGGCGATCTCCACACTGTGCGTCCCCGGCTCGCCGTCGGCACGCAACCAGGTCGCGCCGGACAGGTCGATATCGGTGCCGTTGTGCACACTCATCCCAGGTACTCCTTCGCCAGCTGCCGTAATTGCTGCCTGCTCTGTTGAACATCCAGCGCACAGCGCCGCAGGCATTCGTGGGCATGATCGTACCGCCGCAGGTCGGACGGGCTCTCCAAATAGAGATCACCGGTCAGACCTGCGGTATGCACCAGCGGCGGCTCCACCGGCCGCCCGGCCCGATCGACCCCGAAATCGAGCACCGTGAACTGCCCGACACCGATTCCGAGCGGCGCTCCGGCGGTGAACGGGAGGATCTGTACCGAAATATTGTCCCGAGTACCGAGATCGGCAAGATGGCGCAATTGCGCCGCCATTGCCTTGGGACCGCCGACAACTCGGCGCAGTGCGGCCTCGCCGATCACCGCGTGGACCCGCGCCGGTGAATTCTTTCGAGTGATGAGCGCTTGGCGCTGTATTCGCTGTTGCACCCTGCGCTCTCGTTCCGCCTCGGATTCGTCGGCGTAGTGGGTGCGAGTCAGCGCGCGGAGATAGTCCGGGGCCTGCATGAGACCGGGTACCAGTTCCGGCTGGTAGATCAGCAGTCCTTCGGCCGCCGCCTCCACCCCCGGGTATACGTCGAAGCTCGCCGGGATTCCGCCGTCGAAGGCATGCCACCAACTATCGGCCGCGGTCTGCCGTGCCAGGCCTATCAGGCCGTCGGCGAAAGAGTCGGGTATGCCGTAGATCCGACACAGTTCTTGGATATCGATGGTGCGGATTCGCTCCGCCTGTCCTTTCTCCAACCGCTGCAGGGTGCTGGCACCCCATTCCATGAGCCGGGCCGCCTGGGCGATGGTCAGCCCCGCCTGAGTACGCCAGTCCCGCAGATACCGCCCGAGTTGTCGCTTCGGCAGGCTGGTCACCGCGACCGCGGCACCACGGGTGCCGGCGGCCGAATACCGCTCTTCCACAACCGAGCCGGCCGAACTCACTGAACCTGCTGACACCGCATGCTCCGTTCTGCTCTCGGATGGATGCCCGGCACGCCCGGGGCGGCCACGAACAGTCCCCGTCACCTGGTCCGGGCAGAGGGTTCTTCGTCCACTATGGAGAATCCTGCCCTCCGCACCGGATCTCGTGCTGGGAATTCGCACGAAAACTTGCAAGATTGTGCGAGTCTCGCCCCTGGGTCGGCAGATGGTGGTGTGCTGGATGTCTGCCACGGCCGGAAAACCGCTACCGGCAACGGAACACATCGCCGGCGGAAACCACGGGCCACGGCAACGCGCCAATGGCACTACGGCACATTACAGTCTGCATCACCAGAATCACCAGCCCCACTGGTAACAACGCACGACAGAAACTCAGGACAGGTACCCCACGCGAAAGCGAGGAGTCATGGCCGAAAACACAGCGTCGTCGAAGACCCGACAGGGCCCGCGATCGCGGGCGCGGAAGGAGGTCGCGTGATGCAACTGACCAACCTGAACATGCACCTCGCCGCGTTGCTCGCCTGCGGAACCGATCCGGGTGTCATGACCCCTGAACAGGCTCATTCGGCAATGCAGCTACACCTGGACTGCACCGTCGACGAATGTCGAGTGCGTCGCCGCGCCCGGGCGACCCTGGTGGAAAGCGGCAGATGTGTGCTGGACGACCGGGCGCTGCGCTAGCCGCTCCCCTCTCAGTGCCATCGGTGGTCGACCACCGGAATACGCGGAGCGAACTTCGGCTTGCGGCCCTGACCACTGATCATGAGCAGCCGAACCGTCCGATAACGATGCGGCCGAACGGGTTCGAGGTACTCGACCATCTCCGCATCGTCGATGGGCCGCCCCAGTAACGACCATCCCACAATGGTCGACAGGTGGAAATCGCCCACGGACAGGGCGTCCGCGTCGCCGAAGGCGCGCTGGGCGATCTCCGCGACCGTCCACTCCCCGATCCCGGGAACGGTGCGCAACCGACGCGTCGCCTCGGCCAACGGTAGGTCGGCGGTGCGCTCGAGCGAATCGGCCACTCGGGCGGCGCGGACGATCGTCTGCCACCGTTGCGGTCCGACATTGGCCTGGTGATAGGTCCACGACGGTATTCGACGCCAGGTCTCGGCGTCCGGCGGTAACCGCATACCCTCGGGCGCCGGGCCGGGCGGCGGAGTGCCGAAACGACGCACCAACATCCGCCACGCCGCCCGGGCGGACGAGGTGTGCACCTTCTGCTCCAGCACCGTGGGCACCAAGGTCTCGAAAACCAGTCCGGTCCGCACCATCCGCAGACCCGGATAGCGTCGATGCGCCTCGGCGATCTTGTCGTGGACGGGCACGAAATCGCTGACATCCTCGTCCACACACAGCATCCGATCGAGACGATCGAGGAACTCCTCGGCCCCCGCGCCCCACGCATGCGCGGTGACCGAGGTCGGGCCGGCCTGGGCGAGCCGGTAGGTGACCGGTCCGGAGGGCATCCGGGAAGCGCGCCAATGCGCGCCGTCCGGGGTCACCCGGTGACAGGGGTCGCCGGTACCACGCCGAAGCGGAGCCAGGGTGTGCGCCAGATCGATCGGGACATCGGCCGTCAAGGTCCGGGTCGCCCCGGAGCGCGAGGCGGCCGGCCTGGCGGGGGGAGTGCGCACCGGCCCATTGTGCTCGCCTCGTTCCACGGGCGGACACCGGCCCATGGCAAGAGGCGGAACGGCTCGGTCGAACTGCGCCGCGCAACCGGGCCATTACCTCTGCTCCATGCCATTCTCGCAGGTCAGGGATTATTTCGTAACAAGGGTGCAATCCGGGTCGATATCCGCACCGAATGAGCAGATACCGATTGTCGTCACGGTTGGAGGTCAGATGATCACCAATGCGCTCAACTGGCTGCTCGACGTTTGGGGCGGGCTCTTCGCCGGTAGCTCCGGCTACCGTATCCCGCCCGGTGCCCTGCCGTTCGGCCTCTGACCGGCCCGAACGGCGGACGCTCGATCCTCCACCAGGAACTGCACCAGATGCCGGGCCCGCCGCCCGGCGAGTTGGGCCGCCTGGGTCCGGCAGGAGAAACCGTCCGCCAGGATGACCGCGTCCTCGGGCGCCGACCGCAGCGCGGGCAGGATCCCGTTCTCGGCCACGGCGACGGAAATATCGTAATGACCCGCTTGCATGCCGAAATTGCCCGCCAGACCGCAACATCCGGCGATCTCGGTCGTTCGCGCCCCGGTCTCGGCCAGTAGCCGGCGGTCGGCGTCGAATCCCAGTACCGCGTAATGGTGGCAGTGTGGTTGCACCACGACCGATCGGCCGTCGAACCGCGGCGGTTGCCAGTTCGGGATCGCGGTCAGGAATTCGGCAAGGGTACGCACCGCCGCGGCCGTGGCCGCCGCGCGAGGATCATCGGGGAGCAGTTCCGGCAGGTCGGCCCGTAGCACCGCCGTGCAGGAGGGCTCCAGACCGAGCACGATACCGCCGGAACGCACGTGGTCGTCGAGCTCGTCCAGGGTGGCGCGCAACCGGGCGCGGGCGCCGTCCAGTTGGCCGGTGCTTATCCAGGTGAGTCCGCAACACACCCGGCGGCGCGGTGTGCGGACCCGGTAACCGAGCGATTCCAGCAAGCGCACCGCGGCCGTGGCGATATCCGGGTCGAAGGCATCGGTGAAGGTATCGATCCACAGCAGGACCGTCGGTGCGTCCGGCGGTGCCGCACCGGTGACCGATTCCGCGCCGCGAATCCGCCGAAACGGCCGCTCGGCCAAAGCGGGTATCTCCCGGCGAGGGTCGACCCCCGCCGCGCGCAGTCCTATTCGGCGCAACGGTCCGATTCGGGTCGCCGCATTGACCACCCGGGGTATCCGGGTCGCCGCCGCCAGCCAGCGAGGTAGCCAACCGAGCGCATAGTGGTCGCGTGGGCGCGGCCGACGCCGGTAGCGGCGGTACAGGGCCTCGGATTTGTAGGTGGCCATATCGACACCCGCCGGGCAGTCGGAACGGCAGGCCTTACAGGACAGGCACAGATCGAGTGATTCGGCCACCGCCGGCGAGGACCACGGCAGCGCACCCCGCACAACCTCCTGCAATACTCGGGCGCGACCGCGGGTGTTGTCCTTCTCGTCGGCCGTGGCCAGATACGAGGGACACATGAAACCGCCGGCGGACCGGTTGTCGGCCCGGCATTTGCCCACCCCGACGCAACGATGCACGGCGGTGGCCAGATCCCCGCCGTCGCGGGGGTAGGCGAAACCGCCGTGCGCGCGCGCCGGGGGCGATGGTGGCAGGCCGCGCAGGCGCAGATCGGTATCGAGGGGACGCGGCCGCACCAGGACCCCGGGATTCAGGATGTCGTCGGGGTCGAAAAGTGCCTTGTATCCGGCGAATACCGAGAGTGCGCGGGCAGAGTACATGGTGGACAACAATTCCGAACGGGCCCGGCCGTCACCGTGTTCACCGCTGAGCGATCCGCCGTAACCGACCACCAGCTCCGCCGCGTCGAACAGGAAGGACCGGAACCGGGGGGAGGCCTCCGCGATCGGCAGGTCCAGTCGCACGTGGATACAGCCGTCGCCGATATGCCCGTAGAGCAAACCGTCCACGTCGTGGTCCCGGGTGAGTTCGGCGAAATCCCGCAGATAGGAGCCGAGTCGTTCGGGCGGGACGGCGGCATCCTCCCAGCCCGGCCAAGCCGGATTTCCGTCGAGAGTGCGACCGGCCAGGCCGGCGCCATCGGCCCGGATACGCCAGAGCGCCGCCGCCGCACGGGGATCGTCGATGACGCGGGCGTCGATCGCGCCGGTACCGCGCGACAATGTCTCGGCCGTCGCCCGCACCGCCTCCGGGCTCTCCCCGGCCAGTTCGACGAACAACCAGCCACCACCGCGCGGCAGCTCGGGCACACTGCCGCGGTGGGCGCGCACCACGTCCACCAGGCGGGCGTCGATCCCTTCCACCGCAACCGGCGCGGCCGCCGTCACCGCGGCGATATCGTCGGCCGCGGTGGCCAGGTCGGGGTAACCGAGCACGACCAATATGGTGGCGGCGGGAATTTCCACCAGTGCCACCGTCGCCTCCAGCAGCAGACCGCAGGTGCCCTCGCTGCCCACGAAGGATTTGGCCACTGAACCGCCCCGTTCCGGCAGCAGATGTTCCAGACCGTAGCCGGATGCCTGTCGGTCGAATCGGCCGAGCTCGGTGCGCAGCACGGCGAGGGCGGAGTGGGTGAATTCGGTGAGTCCGGGAAGGACTCCGAGATCGTCGGCCAGGCGACGCTCGGTCCCCGTGCCGTCCACTATTCTCAGCTCGCGCACATTGTCGGAGGTTCGTCCCCAGGCCACCGCATGCGGTCCGCAGGCATTGTTGCCGATCATGCCGCCGAGGGTGCAACGGTTCTGGGTGGACGGATCGGGCCCGAACCGCAGCCCGTGTCCGGCCGCTCGGCGTTGTAACGCCGACAACACCACCCCGGGCTGCACGCGCGCCGTGCGGCGCTCGGGGTCCACCTCGACGATGGTGTGCATATATCTGCTGAAGTCCAGTACCAGGCCGGGGCCCACGGCATTGCCCGCGACCGAGGTGCCGGCGCCGCGCGCGGTCAGGGGAATGCCCTCGGCGCGGGCCACTTCCAGCACCGCGACGGTTTCGGAGTCGTCGCGGGGGAAGATCACCGCTTCGGGTAGTACACGGTAATTGGAGGCGTCCGAGGAGTATTCGGTGCGGCGACGGTCTCCGATATCCACCGCCGCACCGGTCCGGGTGCGCAGGAGTTGCGCCAACGCGGTCCGTCGCCGATGCTCGTCGGTCACACCGATCACCATAGGCGATATCTCCGCCGCGACCCCGCGCATTCGCCGACCCGCACCGAATCACTTGACCTCAACAATAGTTGAGCTTCTACTGTCGGGGGGCCGGGGTTCAATCGCTCCACCGGCGGAAGGACATATCGTGAGCATCGAATCGGTTGCCTGGAACCAGATCTACCAACGGGCGCACGCCCCCGACGAGCGTCGCCCGTTCAGCGCGGCCACGGCACGCCGGATTCTGGGCTTCGCTCGTCGACATCACCGCCGACTGGGCATATTCCTGCTGTTGAGTGTGGTGGCGGCGCTGCTGGCAGTGGCCACTCCACTCCTGGCCGGGCGCGTGATCGACGGTATCGTCGGCGGCGCCGAGCCTCGGGTGGTGGTGACCCTGGCGCTGATCATCGCCGCCCTCGCCGTCCTCGACGCCGGTCTCGGCCTGACCATCCGGTGGTTGTCCGCACGCATCGGCGAGGGACTGATCCTGGATCTGCGAACCGCGGTCTTCGACCATGTGCAGCGGATGCCGATCGCCTTCTTCACCCGTACCCGTACCGGCGCGCTGGTGAGCCGGCTGAACAACGATGTGATCGGGGCGCAGCAGGCGTTCAGCGACACCCTGTCGGGGGTGGTGTCGAATGTGGTCACCGTGGCGCTCACCCTGGTGGTGATGCTGCGACTGTCCTGGCAGATCACCCTGTTGTCGCTGATCCTGTTGCCGGTGTTCGTGATACCGGCCCGCCGGATGGGCGAACGGCTGGCCGCCATCCAGCGCGAGGCCGCCGACCTCAATGCCGCCATGAGCACCCAGATGACCGAACGATTCTCCGCTCCGGGCGCCACCCTGGTGAAACTGTACGGCCGGCCGCGGCAGGAATCGGCGGAGTTCGCCCTGCGGGCCCGGCGGGTGCACGATATCGGGGTCCGCACGGCCATGTTGCAGACGGTGTTCATCACCGCGCTGACCTTGGTATCGGCGCTGGCGGTCGCCCTCGTATACGGCCTGGGCGGCTGGTATTCCCTGAAGGGACAGCTGGACGCGGGTTCGGTGGTGGCGCTGTCACTGTTGTTGACCCGGCTGTACGCCCCGCTGACCGGTCTGGCCGGGGCCCGGATGGAGATCATGTCGGCGCTGGTCAGCTTCGAACGGGTCTTCGAGGTTCTGGATCTGAAACCGTTGATCGAAGAGGCGCCCGATGCGCGACCGATCCCCGACGGCCCGGTTTCGGTGGAGCTGGACGGGGTGCGGTTCGGCTATCCGGCCGCGAACCGGGTGTCGCTGGCCTCGTTGGAGGAAGTGGCCACCCTGGACCACCGCGGCGGCGTCGAGGTGCTGCACGATATCTCGCTGCGGGCCGAACCCGGACAGTTGATCGCCCTGGTGGGTTCGTCCGGAGCCGGTAAGTCGACCATCGCGCAACTGGTGGCGCGCCTCTACGACGTCGACGCGGGCACGGTGCGGTTGAACGGGGTGGACGTACGGGAACTGACGACCGAGTCGATCCGGGAAACCGTGGGCCTGGTGACCCAGGACGGTCACCTGTTCCACGAAACCATCCGGGCCAATCTGCTGCTGGCCCGACCGGACGCGACCGAGGAACAACTGTGGGACGCGCTGAGCCGGGCCCGGCTGCGGGACCTGATCCGGTCACTGCCCGATGGTCTGGACACGGTGGTCGGAGAACGCGGCTACCGGCTCTCCGGCGGGGAACGCCAACGGCTGACCATTGCCCGGCTGCTGCTCAAACAACCTCGGGTGGTGGTTCTGGACGAGGCGACCGCCTCCCTGGACTCCACGTCCGAAGCGGCGGTACAGGCGGCGCTGGCGGAGGCCTTGGCAGGCCGGACGGCGCTGGTCATCGCCCACCGGCTCTCCACCATTCGCGCCGCCGACCAGATCCTGGTGGTGGAGGACGGCCATATCGTGGAACGCGGCGACCACGCCGAACTACTCGCCGCGAACGGCCGATACGCGCAGCTGTACCGCACCCAATTCGCCGAAGAACCGGCCCCCGCGGTGGCATAGGATCGCGCACCCGTCGCCCCACCGGGCGCGGGTGCGCCCCGCGACCGAGCCGATGTCTCCCATCAGGCGACGGTCACCTGTCGGGTATGCCAACCCGTGGCACCATCCGGTGCCGGTGGAGCCGACGCTTCGGTCTGAACCGCGCCGGTGCCGTCGATGGCACGCACCCGCAAGGTATGTCTGCCGACCGGCGCGTCCCAGCGCCACGTCCACTGACGCCAGGTATCGATCGAGTACTCGGGCGCGAGTTCGGCCCGCTGCCAGGGGCCGTCGTCCACCTGGACCTCCACCGCGGCGATACCGCGGTGTTGCGCCCAGGCGACTCCGGCCACCGTCGTCGGTCCCGGCGCCAGGGTGGCGAACGCGCGGGGAACATCGATCCGGGACGCGGTTTTGATCGGCCCGTACGCGCTCCAGCCGCGCACCGTCCAGTAGGCCAGGGCCCGATCGAACCTGGTGAGTTCGAGATCGACGACCCATTTGGTCGCCGACACATAGCCGTAGAGACCGGGAACGACCAATCGCGCCGGATAACCGTGCTCGATCGGCAGAGGAGCACCGTTCATCCCGACGGCCAGCAATGCGTCCCGGCCGTCGGTCACCGCGGCGACGGGAGTACCCGCGGTGAAACCGTCCGCGCTGCGGGACAGCAGCATATCCGCGTCCGGGTGCACACCGGCGGCGGCGAGGAGATCGGCCAGCGGATAACCGGTCCAGGCCGCGGTGCCGATCAGATCGCCGCCGACCTCGTTGGACACACAGGTCAGCGTGACCACCTTCTCGATCGCGGTCCGCTTCCGCAGATCGTCCATGCTCAATTCGAGCTCCCGATCGACCATGCCGTGGATACGCAACCGCCATTCGTCACTGGTGACGGCGGGTAGCCGCAAGGCGGTATCGATTCGGTAGAACCGGTCGTTGGCGGTGATGAATTCGGTGAGGCCGGGAACCGGCGGATCGGTGCCCGGTGGTGGGGCGGGAGCAGGCGCGACGGGTGTGGGCACCGGGAATTCGGCCCGGTCGGCGGTGACGGCACGCATCCGAGCCCCCACCCACCGCCCGGCGGTCGCCGCGCCCGCCGCGATCGCCGCGGCGCCGGCGGTCAACACCAGGAACCTGCGTCGGGACGGTTCGACGGTGCGTGAGTGTCCGCCGGAGAGAAGCACCCGCAGGACGGCGATACCGGCCGCCACCCCGAGCACGGTGGGAGCAGCGAACCATACCGTCGCGTTCGGTCGTTGTAGCGCCGCACCGCAGACCGGTATACCCAGCACCACCGGTATCAGGGCGCCGTACGGCGGGCGGCGTCGTTCCAGCAGCCCGACGACGACGGCGAGGAGCGCCGCCACCACCGCCATGGACGCGAACAGCGCCTGTTTGTCGTGGGTGCCGAATCGTTCGATGGCGAATTCACGCAATGCCGACGGTGTCCGATCGACCATGGTGTCGCCCAGCACCAGAAACGGTGCCGCGGCGGGATCGATCGGGGCCGCCACCAGTTCACCGACGCCCAGGATCACAGCGGCCGCCACGAGACCGGCCAGACCCGCGGCCACCGGGCCGAGCCCGGTATGCCGCTGCATCTGCTTCGCCTCGTTCATCGTCGGCTCGACCTCGCCGTCATCCGTCGGGGCCGGGTCCGCCCGAAGTTCGTCACGGCGCCGCGACTATGGCGAGCCCGATCAGCGCGACCACCTTGGCAACCTCCAACCCCACATACCAATAGTGCGCGCGCGACCGCGGCAGATCCTCGCCGGCCAGTACCCGATCGGAGCGCCGCGACAGTGGCGGACGCACCGCCGCGACCTGTACCACGAGAATGACCACGGCCGCGCCGAGCCACAACCAGGTGGCTCCCGACGGCGTCACCACGAGCGCCGCCGCCACCAATACCAGCGCGAGCGCGAGCTCCACGATGTTCAATGCGCGAAATATCAGCCTGCCGATCCCGAGCCCCAGCGCGAGGGTCACCCCGGGGGCCCGAAACTTCAACGGTGCTTCCAAGAACGAGATGGCCAGAACCATCCCCAACCAGAGCATCGGGAAAAACCACAGCAGGTGCCACGCGACCGAGTTCATGTTCGGAATCTAACGCTCGTCCCGTGCCGACAGAAGTGACGAAGGTGGGACGAATCGTTCCCGGCGGTATCCGGCCGAGACGATGCACCGCGGATTCGAACCGTTCCCCCGACGATTGCGCCCCGTACGATTTCCCGCAGTACGAACGAGGGGCCCCACCGATGACCGATGCGCACGAGCACACGGAAAACCCGCCGGACCGCGTAACGGCGACACCGATCCCTCGGGTGGGTGATGCCGAACGCGATATCACCGTCCGCCGATTGCAACTGGCCGTCCGGGAGGGTCGACTGGACCTGACCGAGCTGGACCGACGCCTGGTTCAGGCGTATTCGGCCACGACGTACACCGAACTCGCCGCCGTCACCGCCGATTTGCCGGATACGGCCGCGGAACCGATCGAGTTGGTCGTCTCCAGTGGTAACCGCAAGAAGGCCGGGGCCTGGACCGTGCCGAGCGAGCTGATCGCCCGCTGCGAGTCGGGCGGTATCACCTTCGACTTCACCGAGGCGTTTTGTCCCTACCCCGAGGTGACCCTGCGGGTGGACATCAGCTCGGGCACCGTGGTGCTGATCGTTCCGCACGGCTGGCGGGTGGATTTCGATCGTGTCGTGACGAACAGCGGAAGCGTGGTCGACAAGGTGTTGTTGCCGCGGCTGCCCGACGCGCCGCTCATTCGGGTCGAGGGCCGGGTCGTCTCGGGCGCGATCAAGGCGCGTTACCCCCGCCGTTCGTTCTGGGCCTGGCTGCTGCGCCGTCCGCGCTGATTCCCGCGTTTCCGGGGCACGGGGGTATTGCCCGACACTCGGAACAGAATTAAATTCTGTGTATGCAGATTCGAGATCGGCTGCTGCTCGCCGCCGAGCGTCAATTCGCCGAACACGGCGCACTGGACGCGACGTTGGCGCAGATCCGGGAGGCGGCGGGCGCCAGCGTCGGCGCGCTCTACCACCACTTTCCGGACAAGGCAGAGCTGTATCGACAGGTATGGGCCCATGCCCTCGCCGACTACCAACGGCACTTCTGGGCCGTGGTCGGGGAGAGCGCCGATGCGAAAGCGGGCATTATGGGCGGGGTCACCGAACATCTGCGGTGGGTCCACGAAAACCGTTATCGCGCAACGATTCTCACCTCCGCGCGCCCCCCTGGGGTACGCGACAGCGACAGCAACCGCGAGTTCATGGGCAATATCGCCCGCTGGTGGCGCACCCATGCCCGCTACGGCGCGGTTCGCGATCTCGATCTCGATCTCGTCTACGCGCTCTGGCTCGGTCCGGCGCAGGAGTACTGCCGGCAGTGGTTGGCGGGCAGTATCCAGCGCGTCCCGCCGACCGTCGCTCCGGAACTGGCCGATGCCGCCTGGAAAACCCTCGCCACAGCGAACCCCGAAACACCCGACGGAGCCCCCGCATGACCGAAACCACCGCCCTCGATCTCGACTTCGCCAAAAAGATCCTCGCGGCCCAGCCGTTCGCCGGTCTCGTCGGCACCGAGATCACCGCGTTCGGCGACGGCGCCGCGACACTGATCGTCCCGATCCGTCCGGAGCTGGCCCAACAGTTCGGCTTCGTCCATGGAGGCGTCCTGTCCTATGTCGCCGACAACACCCTCACCTTCGCCGCGGGCACCGTTCTCGGCGCCAATGTGCTCACCGGCGGTTTCACCATCACCTATCTGCGTCCCGCCGCGGGTTCCCGGCTGCGTGCCGAGGCCCGGGTAATCGGCTCGACCACCCGGCAGGCGGTGGTTTCCTGCGAGATCTACGCCGAGACCGATGACGCCGCACCGACGCTGTGCGCGGTGGCCCAGGGCACGACCCGCAGCGTGGAGCGGAAGCTGTTCTGAGGCGGAACCCGAACCCCGGCCCCGCGTTGACACCTGTTCCGGCCGGTGAGAATGTGGTGTCCTTTGCACCATCCACCGCCAGGCCGAAGGGAACCCGCGATGATCACACTCGCGTCCGGGGTGTTGATCAATTGGGAGGAGGTGACCGGCCAGTCCCGATTCGTCGTCGACCTGGTCAGTTTTCCGATCTTCAGCGCGCTGGCCGGCTGGCTCACCAACTGGACCGGTGTGCTCATGCTGTTCTGGCCGGTGGTTTTCCGCGGCGTCTACATACCGGGGCTACGCGTACTGTATCCGTACTTTCCGCGCCGCGTGCAGGTGCTGCCGACCTTCTCCGCGGACGGCAGCCGGTTCGGATTCCAGGGCTTCATCCCGGCCCGCGCGGAGAAGATGGCCAGTATCTGCGTGGACAAGGCTTTGCTGCGGATCGGCAGTCCGCGGGATTTCATCCACGAACTGGACCTCGACGGTATCTCCGACCACGTCGCGACGGCGGCGCGCAAACAGGTGCGGTCGATTGTCGACGAGGTGATGGAGCGGGAGAACCCGGAGTTGTGGCGCACCCTGCCGCGGACCATGCGGCAGGTCGTCTATCAGCGGGTCGACCGGGAGCTGCCCACACTGTGTCGGCGGGCGTTCGCCTCACTGGGTGACAATATCGACCAGCTCATCGACATCAAGGGCTTCGTCATCGGCTATCTGCGGGACAACCCGCATATCCTGAAGGACCTCACCACCACCATCGCGGCGCCGGAGCTGAAGTTCATGGTGCGGGTCGGCCTGTTGGGCGCGCCGTTCGGGCTGTTGCTCGCGCTGTACCTGCACGCGCATCGCGATCTGCCGGTGCTCGGCCTGGTGCCGGCCTGGGTGATCGTGCTGCTGGTCTCGGCCGTTATCGGTGTGGTGGTGAACATTATCGCCATCCGGGTGGTGTTCACCCCGGGTGATCCCCAACCGCGCTACAAGTACCTGTGGAAACAGGCCCTGTTGGCCAAACGGCAGCAGCAGGCGGCCACCGATCTGGCGCATATCCTCGCCTACCAGGTGTTGACCCTGCCGAACCTGTCCGACGAGCTGTTGAACGGATCCAATGGGGACAAAACCCGACTGCTGCTGGAGGGGTTGATCTCCGACGAGATCCACCGACAGCTCGGTCCGACCACCTCGGTGGTCCGCGCCGCATTCGGCCGGAGACAGTTCGACAATCTCAAGGTCGGCGCCGCGGGCGCGGCCGTGGGGTTGGCTCCGAGCCTGACCGAGGACGAGGAGTTCATCCGAGAGCAGGCCGAGCAGATCGATCGTTTCGCGGCCCGCAAACTCCAGGCGCTCACCCCGGGGGAGTTCATGGAGATGTTCTACGCCTCGGTGGAGCAGGACGCCTGGCTGCTGTATCTGCACGGCGCGGCGCTGGGTCTGGTGGTCGGGGTCACCCACCTGCTGGTTTTCGGTTGGTAATCCCGACCGATAAATACAAGCAAGCGTGCTTGTATTTATTCTGCGGTGCTGCGATGCTGAACCACAGTCCCCGGTGAGCGCCGAGAAGCTAGAGGAGCCCCATGGTCGCCTTGGAACCGCTACTGGCCGATCTCGCCGCGGAAAGCGACGAACTGGAACGCCTCGTCGCGCCGCTACCGCCCGCCGACTGGGCGATACCCACCCCCGCGCCGGGCTGGCGCATCGCCCACCAGATCGGCCATCTCGCCTGGACCGACGAGGTCGCGACCCTGGCCGCCACCGATGCCCGCACCGGCGGCACGGCTTTCGCCGACCTATTGGCCGGCGCGGTGTCCCATATGGACACCTTCGTCGACGACGCGGCCGAGGCCGCCGCCGGCGCTCCGATTCCGGAACTGCTCGACCGATGGCGGCGCGCCCGTACCGCTCTCACCGAGGCCCTGCGCGCAGTACCCGCCGGCAGTAAGGTTCCCTGGTTCGGACCGCCGATGGGCCCGACCTCCATGGCCACCGCACGACTCATGGAAACCTGGGCACACGGACAGGATGTCGCCGATGCCCTCGGGGTGGTCCGGACACCGACCGACCGATTGCATTCGATCGCCCATATCGGCGTACGGACCAGGGACTTCGCCTACACGCTGCACGGCAGACAGGCGCCCGCCACGGAGTTTCGTATCGAACTCACCGCGCCCTCCGGTGAGCGCTGGACCTGGGGACCGGCCGAGGCGACACAACGGGTCACCGGACCCGCCCTGGACTTCTGCCTCCTGGTCACCCAGCGCAGACATCCGGATGATCTGGCCCTACACACCACCGGAACGGATGCCGCCGAATGGCTCACCATCGCCCAGGCGTTCGCCGGGCCACCCGGTGACGGCCGAGCCGCGGGACAATTCGACCCATCCGAAGCGAAGCGGGCGAGCGCCAGACCCGAATGAGCCTGGGGCGACAGGTCGGACGTCGTTGGCCGGTGTCTCGCGGCAGTAGGGTGTGGCGCTCGCCGGCCTGAGAGAAATACCCCGCACACGTAGCGCGAAACCTGCCGGAAACCGATGTCGACGCGCCGCCGGCTCCCCGTGCCTACACTGCCGACGTACCTGAACAGATACGCCGGCGACCCACCGTGGCCGGCCCGAGGTGAACGGGCAGGGTGTGTACGACTTCTGTGTGATCGGCGGCGGAATCGTCGGGGTGGCGACGGCACGGGAGATCCTGCGCCGACGCCCCGGAGCCGAGCTGCTCCTGCTGGAAAAGGCGGATTCGCTGGGCACCCATCAAACCGGGCACAACAGTGGCGTCATCCACTCCGGCATCTACTATCCCCCGGACAGCCTCAAGGCCCGACTGTGTCGGCGCGGCGCGGTGGCGACGAAGGAATTCGCCGCGGCGCACGACATTCCCTACGCCGAATGCGGCAAACTGCTCGTGGCCACCGACTCCACCGAACACGCCCGAATGCTCGCTCTCTACGAACGTTCGGTGACCAACGGTGTCGAAGTCGAACTGCTCGACGCCGCCGAACTCACCCGCCGGGAACCTCGGGTCAGGGGCGTCGGGGCGCTGTTCGTTCCGAGCACCGGCATAGTCGACTACACCCGGATCACCACCGCACTGGCCGATGAGATACGCGCCGCCGGGGGCCGGATCGAGCTCGGCGCGCAGGTCACCGCCATTACCGAAACGGACGAAGCGGTCACGGTTTCCGGACCCATGGGGTCCTGGAGGGCGCACACCCTCATCGCCTGCGCCGGGCTCCAGTCCGATCGAGTCGCCCGCATGGCGGGCCTACGTATCTCCCTGCGGATCGTGCCGTTCCGAGGGGAGTACTACCAGCTGCCGCGCTCACGCGCCGGACTGGTCCGCACCCTGATCTACCCCATCCCCGATCCGAAGCTGCCGTTTCTCGGCGTGCATCTGAGCCCCACCATCGACGGTGAACTGACCGTGGGGCCGAACGCGGTGCTCGGCCTGTCCCGGGAGGGGTATCGCAAGGGCAGTATCGATCTGCGCGACGCCCGAGAAGTACTCGGCTACCGGGGTTTCCACAAAGTGGCGCGGACCCATGTCCGCACCGGCGCGCGTGAACTGCGCAATTCCCTGTTCAAACGCGGCTACCTGGCCGAATGCCGTCGTTACTGCCCGGAATTGACCTTGGCCGATCTACGGCCGAGACCGGCGGGAATCCGAGCCCAGGCCGTGCTGCGCGACGGAACCCTGGTCCACGACTTCCTCATCGAGCGCACACCGCGATCGGTGCATGTCCTCAACGCCCCATCGCCTGCCGCTACTTCGGCCCTACCCATCGCCGAATACATCGCCGACCGACTTTGATACCTTCGCAGGACAGATGGGCAACGGATCACAGTCAGGCGAATCGGCTATCGATCAACCCGCCAACCCTCCAATAAAGCGGAATTCTGTAGTATTTTGTCCATAGCCGTGGAGGGAGGCCTGTGGGCTACATCAAATACGCATGCGACGTCAGCGCACCCGTCGATGTCGCCTTCGCTTACACGGACAACCCACTGGCAATCCCCCACTGGATGTTCGGCGTCACCGACTGCACCCCGCACGAAGGAACCCCCTCCGGTCAGGGTGCCCTGTTCACCCTGCGCTTTCGATTCCTGCTCTGGCGACTCGTTCTCACCTGTGAGATCGTCGAATACCGCCACGACGCGGTGATCGGCTATGCCATCCGATCCCGACTGAACCCCCGACTGACCCTGCGCTTCGACCCCCTGGGCCCCGGCAGGTCGGTCCTGACCTCCGAACTGAACTATGCTCAACCGGGCGGAATCATCGGACGTCTCGCCGATCGCGGAATCTACGCGATACTGGGCGCGGCCCTACGCCGTAGCGAATCGCATTTGCGAAGGGAGATAGAGGAATTCCACGGAACCGATATTGTCGGCCGAGTCCCCTAGGGTGCCTGTCATGATCATCGTGAGTACCGACGGATCCTGCCTGCGCAATCCCGGTGGCGCCATCGGCTGGGCATGGGTCGATCACACGGGCGGCGCCGACAGTGGCGGCGCGGCGTCGGGTACCAATCAGATCGCCGAACTACGTGCGCTCCTCGAAGCCATTCGCGCCCACCCGGGCCCCGAACCGCTGCTGATCGAAAGCGATTCGCTATATGCCATCAAGTGCGCCTCGGAATGGATCGCCGGCTGGCGCAACAACGGTTGGCGCACCTCGAACGGCGCTCCGGTGAAGAACGCCGAACTCATCCAGCAGATCGACCGCGCCATAGCCACCCGCCCCGGGCCGGTTCGATTCCGTTGGGTCCGTGGGCATGTCGGCAACTACTACAACGAGCAGGCCGATGCGCTTGCCGGCGCCGCCGCTCGCCGAGCAGCCGCCGGCGACAGCGGAAGCACTACGAAAATCGCTACAGTGAAAGGGCTTACGCCGGAAGACGACACCACTCGGACAGCGCGTCGTTCCGACAAAAACCCGGTGATCATTGATACCGTGGTCGCCCCCAAAGACCCCGCAGCGTCAGGGAAGGCTGCGGAGAAGGCGGCCGCCCGGGCCGCAACACCCGCGACGACGGAGCAAGCGCTGACATTGTTCTGAACAATGCCGGTTCATCGCTCCCTCGTCGCGGGGTATACGAATGAACAGACCGCCTGAATAGGCCTCCGGCGGTGGTGGCTCGACCCACCGCCGGGGGCGCCAGGGCCTCCAGTTTCCTAATTTTACCTGCGGATATAGCCAAATCGACATCACGCGTGATAACGCTAAATCACCCTTTTTCACGGTGGATTGTGCCCAAAATGTGCCCACGGCGGATGCCCTCAGCACCGCTTACCCCACCGTTTTCCGGCGACCGCCGAAGAACTCCGATAGCGGCATGACCGGTCATTTTGTCGGCGCCGGCAAGATGATCGGCCGGGGTACTCGAAAGTGAGTACCCCGGCCGATTCCCTCCGCCTGGTGGACGGTATCCGCGTCCGGTAATTTTGCGCGATCCCGCAAGATTGTCGACGCCGGCAAGCTGGGCGGCCAGGGGGTACGCACTGAGCAAGTACCCCCAGGTTCTCGGCCAGGCCTACGCCCCGTCGACCTCGGCGGGTAGCTGCCCGGTCGACCATCGGGCGTAGGTGTGCGTCGGGCTCACGGTGATCACATCGACGACCGACACCAACGTCCGCGGCACGATGCCGTCGAAGTGCTCGAGGCCGGGAACGAACAAGGCCTCGGCTCCGGCTCGGTCGACCGCGTGCACCAGCTCGCCTATCGGGTCCTCGGTGAACTCGCCGAACACGATGACCTTGCCCAGGTCGTACCCGAACCGCTTGGCCAGACTGCGCATCTGGGCCTCGTCCCACTGCTGATGGATGCCGGACTTGTCTTTGCGCAGATATCCGAGAGCCTTCGGTTTCGTCACGTGATGTTCCCCTGCCGTCCCGGTTACGCGCTGGTCCTCAGTCCTTCGGCGATGCGCCCGAGTAACTCCACGTCGTCGCACGCATCGGCATCCACGCGAGCGTCGGTGAGTTCCCAGATGGTCAGCGCGGTCACGATCGCCTGAGAGCGCATCGGCGTACGGTCCGGCAACGGTGATGGTTCGGCATGGCTCATGGTGGATCCCCTCTCGTCCCCTGCTGCTGGAAGGCACCCGGCGCCGGGGCAGTCGGGGAGTCAACCCGGCGCCGAGTGCTACCGAAAAGGCTCTCGTCCGGCAAGTGCCCAGAGGGCCAGTGGAGGGACAGCGATGAGATATCGATCTACCCTCGGGGCATGAGCGAGAACGTGGGGCAGCGGATCGCAGCGGAGCGCAAGATTGCTGGGCTCAGCCAGCGCGCGCTCGCCTCGCGCGCGGCCTACAGCCTGAGCATGGTGAAGGCGGTGGAGCAGGGACGGGAACCGGCCTCGCCCGGGTTCATCTCCGCAGTGGCCCGCGCGCTACGGATCACCCCAGAACAGTTGACCGGCGCACCCTATGACGACGGGAAACCGTTGTCGGACGCCGTGAATGAGCTGTCCGTGCTGCTGACCGAAAGCCGGTACGCGCGGGCGATGGAGCCCGGTCCACTGGGGCAGCTCGAGGCAGACCTATCCGCGGCGCAGGACCTGTACCGCCGGGACCGCACCCGACAGACCATCGAGGTATTGCCCGGCATCATCCGTCGACTGCACGGCGCCGTGCGGGAGCTGTCCGGGGACGAGAAGGCCCACGCCTACACCCTGCTCACGGCCGCGTATGTGCTCGCCGAGTGGTCGGCCCGCCGGACCGGCCACCTACTGCTCACGCTGCCCGCGCTGGAACTGGCCGACACCTACGCGCCGATGGCCGATGACCCCAACTGGGGCGCGTTCTCCATCCTGGCCCGCGCCCGGGTGCTCACCCACTACGGGGAATCCGAGGTCGCCGGCCAACTCATCGACTCGGCGATAGCGGCGGCCGACGAGAGCCGCGCCGGGCTGGTCCTGGGTGGCTACGCCCACCTTGCCGCCGCGGTGAACGATGCCCGGAAACTGAACTACTCGGGGGCGTCCGACCATATCGGAGCGGCCCGTGAGATCGCCTCGCGCACCGGTGAGACGGACCTGTATCTGGTGGACTTCGGTCCGCTGAATACCGAGATCCACTCTCATGCGGTCGAGCTGGAAGCCGGCGACCCGAACCGGTCGGCGGTCGAGGGCGCCAAGCTCACCTATCCGGCCGGGGCATCGCGTACCCGGGTAGCCCACCACTGGCAGGACAACGCCCGTGCGTGGCTGATGGCAGGGAAGCCGGACAAGGCCCTGGTCGCGCTGAACAAGGCCCGTGCCGCGGCACCTCAGCAGACTCGCTTGCACCCGTCGGTGCGGGAAACGGTGCACGGGATAGCGGCGGCGCAGCGTCGACAGAGTGAGGGCCTGGTGGGTTTCGCGTCATGGCTCGGCACGACGCTGTAGAGCTCGAGGTCGCCGAGACCTGATGTCCGCCTGGCGGACGTTGAGGAGAGAGTGACAACCTGTCACTGCCTGCTCACGCTCAACGGTTGTCGGCGCCGGTAACCTTGTCGTCGGGCCCGATGAGGTAGGCCATCGACCGCACCGCCCGATCACGCGGGACCACGCCGATGAATCCGGCCGTGCGGGCGTCGTGTCCGTCCAGCCACCACGCCGGTACCCTCACCGGCAGGCCGTCCCGGTACCGCCGCAACTCCACCGGCACCGGCCGCGGAAGCTCGGCGATCGGTAGGCCACTCTCGGCGGCGAGCACCCCCCGCGGATCCGGGGCGGCATACCGGCGTTCCAGTTGCTCGCCCACCCACCGGTACAGACCGGGCCGGGCCGCGGTGAACCTAGGCACGGCGTCGATCCCACCGCGCCCGAGCCGCCCGTGATGCCTGCACCGACCGCGGGGACGTGACGGTCGGCTCCGGATCGATCTGCTTGAGCAGCCGGGCCAGGGCCGCCTCGAGCAACCGCAACTCCGCCGACAACTTCACCCGGGTCTTGGTGTCCTCGGCATCCGTATACCGCTCGGAAAGATCCACTTTCCGGTTGATATTGGACGCGATCAGCTCCAAAACGGCCCGATCGCGCTCGGACCATTCCACGGGTTCGCCCAGCCGGAGAGATACGGCTTCCAGCTCTGCGTCCAGGGCACGCAGCATCTTTCGGGCCTCACTGCTGTGGCGCATGGGTCCTACCTCCTGTCAGGTCCCCCGGCCTACCCCCGGGTTCTACCGGATGCATGCGCGGATGGAAGATCACAGAGCGTCCCGATGGAGGAGGGAGCCCGGGGAGAGGGCCCAAGCCCCTGGTCTCTGGCCTCTGGCTGTCCCGTGGCCGGTCGGTCGTGGACGAGGTCGTGACCGAGCCGGGTGGCAAGCCCGCGGCGGAGGTTTCCGACGAGTAGCTGATCGCGATGCTGGTCGACCGGGCCCGCACTGACGGTCTGGCGCTGACCGGAGCCGGCGGGTTGTTGCAGCAGCTGACCAAGCGGGTGCTGGAGTCCGCACTCGAGGGTGAGGTCACCGATCACCTCGGCTACGACAAGCACGACTCGGCTGGTCGCAACAGTGGTAACAGCCGTAACGGCGCGCGGTCGAAGACGGTGGTCACCGATATCGGGCCGGTCGAGGTGAAGGTGCCTCGTGACACCGCCGGCACGTTCGAGCCGCAGATCGTGCGCAAACGTCAGCGCCGGCTGTCCGGGGTGGACGAGATGGTGCTGTCGTTGTCGGCCAAGGGGTTGACCCACGGCGAGATCAGCGCGCATCCGGCCGAGGTCTACGGCGCCGAGGTGTCACGGCAGACGATCTCGATCATCACCGACAAGGTGATCGACGGAATGGCCGAGTGGCAGAACCGGCCACTGGACCGCGTCTACCCAGTCCTGTTCGTGGACGCTATCGATGTGAAGATCCGGGACGGTCAGGTCGCGAACCGGCCGATCTATGTCGCGATGGCGGTCACTGTCGATGGGCATCGCGACATCCTCGGTATTTGGGCCGGTGACGGTGGTGAAGGCGCCAAGTACTGGCTGCATGTTTTCACCGAGTTGAAGAACCGCGGCGTCGAAGACGTGCTCATGCTCGTCTGTGACGGGTTGAAAGGCCTACCCGAGGCGGTGGAGGCGGTCTGGCCGCGCACGATCGTGCAAACATGCGTGATCCATCTGCTGCGCAACAGCTTCCGCTACGCCGGCCGTCAGGACTGGGACAAGATCGCCAAAACGTTGAAACCGGTCTATACCGCGCCGACCGAGGATGCGGCGACCGAGCGGTTCCTGGAGTTCCAGGAGGTCTGGGGCGGCAAATACCCGGCGATCGTGAAGCTGTGGTCGGACGCCTGGTCGGAGTTCGTGCCGTTCCTGGCCTTCGACGTCGAGATCCGCAAGGTCATCTGCTCGACGAACGCGATCGAGTCGGTCAACGCCCGCATCCGCAAGGCCGTGCGCGCTCGCGGGCACTTCCCGAACGAGACCGCGGCCCTGAAGTGCGTCTACATGGCGTTGATGAGCCTCGACCCGACCGGCGCCGGCCGCAAGCGATGGACCATGCGCTGGAAAGCGCCCCTGAACGCCTTCCAGATCGCCTTCGAAGGCCGCCTCACCCCCACCAACCACTGAGAATCAACAACCAAGATCAGCCGTTAACTGGACAGACCCGCGTACAACCGAACGGTTGTCGTCAGGTCTCGGACCGGGAGCGCGGGGCCCGGATGACGGTAATGGCGTCGGAAGGCTCGGTGCCGGGGGGTACGTCCACGTAGACCATCGCCGTACCCGTCTCGGTGGCCCAACGGGCACGGTTGATATCGACCGTGGCGTAGACATCATGGTTCATACCGGCGCGGTGCAGCACCTCCGCCGTTCGTGCGGCATGACCGTACTCGGGGTCACCGGCATGGCAGGCCAGCATCAGCAGCGGTTTGCCCGGACCTGCCCGCGAAGCGGCCTGAAAATGCCTGTTCGCCGCGAGCACATGGCCGAAGAAGGGGCCGGGAACGAGCAGTACTCTCCAGTCGGGCTCCTGGTCGGTGCCCACATTGACCTTGATCTCGAAACCTCGTGGGCCGGAATGCGAGTGCACGTAGAGCATTCCTTCTCTGGCGTCGTCGGCCCACGGCGCGGGCAATGCGGGTCCGGGGGCCCGCCCGATCGCGCCCCTATTGGGGATGTATTCCTTGTCGCTCAACCGGTTCGGCATTCGTGACCATGTCGAGTAGGCCTGGTAATCCGAGATGCCCTGTCGACTCCCGTCCTGGGTGGGGAACGAAACTCCGATGAGATTTCCCTCGTGGTCCACCATCCGCATACTGCGCACTTGATGGGGTTCGAATGTGTAATGCCGCATGGAGGCGTCCCATCCGATCAGCCAGGGACCGCGCGATCGGGTGGTGTTGCCCATCCGGTCGATAACGTTCGCGCCGTTTCCGTCGACGTTCCGCGCGCCCATCCCCGCACCGCGAAACTCCTCGGCGAACGTACCGACACTGTTTTTGATGGTATGGGCGCCGGCGGCAAGTGATCTCGCGAGCGAATCGGTTGCGACGCGCATACATCGGGCCGGTGCCGAGAGCTCCACCGCCCCGCAGTTCACAGCGCTCATAAGGTCCGATATCGAACACCCGGCAGGGAGCTGCCTCCTCGAACGAAGGAGAGAACAGAACGCTTCCCCCTATCCGGAGCAAGAGCCATCATGAAGGATCATGAATACCCGGAATGCGCGTAAAGGCAAGGGAATGTGACAAATCCACCACCGGGAGCCATCCACCGCGACCCGTGGTTCGTATTGGTCGATCCCGGATGAAACAAGCCGATCCGATGACCTTCCCCCCCACCGCACGCATTGTGGGTGGAAATGGCGATACCGGGCTGTTTCGGCCGCGTATACCTGCTCGACTCAGTTGCCCGGCGCAGGGGCGGGCTGCTCGCCCGGTGCGGGAGCCGGGGCCTGAGCGGGCGGAGACGCGGGGGCGCCGACCTCGCTGCCGACACCGGCCAGCATCGCCAGATCCCATTTGTCGACAATCCAGCGGTCACCGGACTTCTCCAGGCCCGCGATCACCGCGATGTCCTGCTGTTTGGGTTCGGGGGTGGCGGCATTGGTCTTCATCAGGCTGATATTGACCAACACCCGCGCGCTCTCGGCGTCACCCGACTGGAAGCCGCAGCTCACCTGGTCCACCCAGGATTTGACCTTCGACTCGGTCAACAGCTGGCGCACCACTTCCCAGTTCTTCTCCAGCGACGAAACGACGTTACCGGTGGCCCTGTCCTTCATGTTCTGGATGAATCCGTCCAGATCACCGGCGTAGTCGTAGGTGTTGGTGGCCTCGGCGAAATCGCACGCGGCGCGGGTGGCCTCGTCCTGCGCGGCGAGTTCTCCACCGCTGCGATACGCCTCCCGGAAGAACACCACCCCGGAGACGACCAGCGCGACCAGCACCACCCCGGCCACGAAGGCGGCGATCATCGGCAGCATCCCGCGCACACCACCGGTGCCCGCGGTTTTCTCCTTATCGGCCTTTCCGGTTTCGGCGGTCACCGGTTCGACAGCGTCGTCTTCGGCCATGTCAGTGGTCCCACTCTCTTTCTTCACGACGGAAGCCGGCTACTGCTGCACCATCGGCGTATCGAAGTTGGCGACCATCCACCGGTCGCCCACCTTCTCCATATCGACATTCGCCGCGACCTTCACCTGGCCGGGCGTGGCCGACCCCGCAGTGGTGAAGCTCTGATCGATGATCAGCACCACGCGCGCCTTGTCGTCGGACCCGGATTCGTATCCGCACTGCACATCACCGGCGGAGGAGCTGACCTGACGCTCCGCGAACCGGGCCTTCAGGTCCGGACCGATCTGGGAAACCAGCTTCTTCCACTCGCCGGTCGCGGATTGATCCAGTCGGCTCAGGTAATCGTCGACCCGGTCGCCAGTGTAGGTGGCGAAGTTGTGGCCGAAGTCGCAGGCCGCCTTGGTGGCGGCGGCGCGTCGGTCCAGTTCCTCCCGGCGATCCTTGGCCTGGAAGGCGAAAACACCCACCGCGACCATGGCCGCGATCAGCAGTACGGCCGCCACGACGGTGAGGAGGCGGCCACGGCTGAGCACCGATTTCTCGTTCGCCGAAGACTTCGCCCGAGCATCGGACCTGTCGCCCTTCTCGGCCGCGGCGGTGCTGCTCGCGGAGGCTTTATCGATCTGCACCGTCTTATCCGAGCCGGTGTCCTCGCCGCTCTCGGCCTCATCGGTGGAGGACTTGTCGAGCACAACCGTCTTGTCCTGCTCGACGTCCTCGGCATCCCCACCCTCGCCGGTGGCGGACTCGACCGTCTTGTCCTGCTCGGAGGCCTTGCCGGCTTCGGTGTCGGCGGCGGGGGTCTTGCGGGCCACGACCGCCGCATCGGAATCGCCCGACTTCTCGGCTTCGCCGGTCGGGGATTTCTCCGTATCGGTTTTCGACGATCCCTCGGCCGATACGGCGGTATCGGTATCGACGGTCTTCGTGTCCGCCGAAGTGCCGATATCCGCCGATTCGGCCGTGTCGCCGCCGGCGGTCTCGTTCTCGGTGATTTCCGTGGGCACGTCCGTGCCCTCCGGCTCCTTCGGTTCGGAAACGGCGTCTTCAGTGGACATCGGTACCGTTCACACCTTCCCGGCACACCGTTGCCGATGTGCCGTGTTGTCCGGTCATAACGCTCGCCGGGTGAGCGCGGCATCACATCAGTGCGTGAGTATGCCTGGCCACACCCGGCGGCCTACAACCGGTACCCGCCTTACCGCACCGGCGGCAAGGTCCGTTCGTTCGGATCCACCCCGGGCGGCATGTGCGCGCCGTTGTTCGGCACGTCCGGTCTGGGCGCGTTGGCCGCACCACGGATCTGTTGACCCGGGGGCGGGTTATCGCAGTAGTTCCACTTCGGCAGTGTGCCGTCCTGGATGACCTGCGGTTTCATCGGGGTCGACCGGTACTGGCAGTACGGCCGGAACCAGATATCGAGCACCGTGTGGAACTCGTTGTCGTGGGCGGGAACTCCCAGTGCCGAACCACCGAGCTCCAGGGCCGGGAACAGCGCCCGCAGCGCCGGGGTGCGCAGCTGCGCGGCACGGGTGACCGCCACGAAGTTCTGCGCGATGGTGGTGATCGGATCGATATTGGTGTCGAGTACCGCGCCCAGTTGTTCGAACTGGCCGGGCGACTCCGCCAGCACACTCTGCAGTTCGGCGTTCGCCTTGTCGAACTGCTCGAACAGCACCCCGGAGTTATGGGTCAAGGTGCCCAGATCCGGCTGCGCCAGCGAGGTCGTAGCCGCGATGGTGCGCAGGTTCGCGATCAGATTGGTGGTCTGCGGCAGCAGCGAGTCCAGACCCGCGACGGCCAGGCTGACCCCTTCGATGAGCGATCGAAGCTGGTCGGGACCACCGCTGAGTGCGGTATCCAGTTCGTTGAGGATCACCGAGAACTTCTTCGGGTCGATCTGGGAGATCAGATCGCTGGAATTCTCGAGCACCTCGGTGATCGGCACGGGGGTGTGCACCCGTTCCGGGTCGTAGTCGATCACCGAACCGTCGGTGAGAAACGGCCCCTCCTCGCCCGCCGGGCGGAAGTCGATGTACTGCTCACCGGCTCCGGACAGCGCCTGCACCGCGACCTGGGTGTCCACCGGGATGGCGTACCGCGAGTCGATCGTGGCCTTGGCCTCGATACCGGCGCCACCGTCGGTGATCTCGATCGAATCGACCTCACCCACTCGGTATCCGCGCAAGGTCACATCGTTGCCGGGTTGCAGACCGCCCGAGCGATCCAGGTTCACGGTGACCGTGTAGGTGCTGCGCAGCGGATTGAACCGCATGACCTCCACTGCGAGGTAGGTCGCGCCGATCACCAGGGCCAGCACCAGGCCGACATTGGAGAACAGGATCTTGTGCCGTTTGATCACCGCTGGCCTCCCGTTACTCGACCGTAGACGGCCTGGAGCACCTGGATGAGGCTGCCCGCGAAGTCTTGTAAATCTCGTACGTCGAAGAACTTGCTGGTACCCGGCGCGGTGAGCAGGGCGACATCGAGGCTGGTGATGGAGACCTGCGCCGCGAGGGAGGAACCACGGAAGGTCGCGGCAACCGGGTCCTTGACCTCGTGCAAGGCGTCGAGCAGCGCGCCGAAGCTGTCACCGGTCGCCGCGAGGGCGGCCATGAGTCGGTCGGTGCTGTCCAGCAGGTTGGCCAGTTCACCGCCGGTGGTGTTGGAGTAGTCGCCGAGCGCAGCGCTCATGGTGGCGACCTTGGTCAACAGATCACCGAGAGCCCGGTTGTTCTCGGCCACCGCGCCGATCATGTCCGGCAGCGTATCGGCCACCTGGCCCAGGCTGTCGCGGCGCGACTGGATGGTGTCGGCCAGCACGGAGAACTCGCTGAGCACACTGTCGATCCGGGCGGAGTTGGCGTTCATACTGCCGACCACGCCGGTGAGTTCGTTGACCAGGTGCACCACCTGGTCGCTGCGCCCGCCGACAATCGAATCCAGCTCCGAGCCGAGCCGGGACAGATGGGCGATACCACCGCCGTTGAACAACAGCGATACCGACAGCAGCAGTTCCTCCACGGTCGCACCCGCCGAGGTCTGCTCGAGCGGCAGCGTATCGCCGTCCTTCAGAAGTTCCACGCCGGGTTCGGTCGGCGGCTTGGACACCGCCACGAAAACATCGCCCAGCGGAGTGGCCTGGCGCAGTTCGGCGGTGGTGCCCACCGGCAGCTCGATGTCCTTGCGGATGCTCAGCTCGACGATGGCCTGGAAGTTCTTGGTCTCGATATCGGTGACGACACCGACATCGGAACCACCGATCTTGACCTTCGCCTGGTCCGGCAGATTCAACGCGTTGTCGAATACGGCCTTCACGGTGAAGGTCTCACCGCTGAGGCCGGGCTTCGGCAACGGCACATCCTCCACGGTGAGGCCGCAGCCGGAGGCCAGCGACACCGCACCCACCGCCGCGAGCGCAACTGCGGTGCGGCGGACTCGTCCGATCTTTCGGTGCATCATTTCGTCAGTCCCAGGAGTGCGGCGGTAAGTCCGAAATCGGGCCCGAAGTCCTCCATCCGGCCGGTGCGACAGCCATCGGCCCGCATCTGGATTCGTTCGCAGAACAGGCTGACCAACTCACCGTTGAGGTTGGTCCCGATGAGCGCGTGCAGTCGGATGTAGCCGAGTTCCCGGTTCATCGACCGGTCGATGTTCTGCAGCAGCAGCGGCGCGACATCGACCACCTCGGTGACCCCGTGGGCGTTCGCCCGCAACTGCTCGATAACCGTGTTCATCCGGGTGAGCGTGTCGGCCAGCTGATCCTGATGTTGGGTGAGGGTCGTGCTGGTGTTGCTCAGGAAGCCCCGCAACTGGTCCAGGGTGGCCTGCAGACCCGGCGCCTGCTCGGCGAGCAGCGTCGACATCTGGGTGACCTGGTTGCTGAAGTCGCGCACCGACTGGTCGTTCTCGGCGAGCATGGTGGTGAGCTCGTTGAGCTTGATGATGATGTTCGACAACGCGTCCTTGTTGTCGACACCGACCTTGACTGCGCTCGACAGCGCGTTGAGGGTGTCGCGGATGCGTTCGCCCTGCCCGTCGAGCATCGGGTACAGCACCCGACCGGACAGCGGACCGATCCCTTCCTGTCCCGGTTTGGGCTCGAGCGCCGCGGAGAACCGGTCGATCGTCTTGAGCAGCGTGTCCAGCTCGATCGGGGTATCGGTGCGTTCCAGCGGCAGATGGTCGCCGTCGGAGAGGGTCTCGCCCTCGGTATAGACGGGGGTCATCTCGATATGCCGATCGGTGACGATCGACGGCGAGATGAGGACGGCCATCGCGTCCTTGGGGATCTTCACATCGCCGTCCAGCGACATGTGCACCTCGACCAGATCACCGTGCGGCACGATCTTGTCGACCTTGCCGACCTCGAGTCCGAGGACGGTGATCGGGTTGCCCTCGAACATGCCTGCGATGTTCTCGAAGTCGGCGGTCACCTGGATGGTGTTGCCGACCGCGTTGTTCACCACCGAGCAGCTGCCGAGCGCAAGCGCGGTCACCCCGATGATCAGGGCTTTGGCGGTGTTCTTCAGATTCATCCCTCGCACCCTTCGGCAACCTGCGCGAAGCACAGCCAGTTGTCGGGGAACAGCCACGGGGCGCCGACCTCGGCGTAGTTGCCGTTACCCCAGGCATTGGTCAGGTAGCGCACCGAGGGCGGCATGATCGACAACAGTCGGTCCAGGTTGTCCTTGTTCTTCTGCAGACCGGTGGCCATCGTGTTCAGCTGGTCCAGCGTGCCGGAGAACTGCTCGTTGTTCTGGATGCCGATGTCCTGCAGCTGCCGGGTCAGCGTGGCCACATTGTCCAGTAGCTGACGCAGCAGTTCCTGACGTTCCATCACTCGCGAGGCGATCGCCTCACCTTGAGTGATGATCAACAGCACGCTGTTGCGATTGTCGGCGAGCAGCGTGGTGACCCGGTTGAGGTCCTTGAGCAGGGTATCGACATCGGCCTTGCGCTGATCGATCACCTTGGCCAGCGCGCCGACGCTGTCGAGCGACTGCGCCACCAGCTCCGGGGAACCCTGCAACTGTTCGTTGAACAGGTTCAACGACTGGGCCAGTTTGTCGGCGTCGAGTTCCTGGAACTCCGGGGTACCCTTCTGGATCACATCGGCGAGGTCGTAGGGGACCGCCGTATTGGACTTGTGGATCCGGTGGTCCGGCAGACCGGAACCATCACCCGGATCCAGGTCCACATAGCGGGCGCCGAGCAGGGTGGCCATCTTGATGGCCGCCCGGGCGTCCGGACCGAGCTTCACATCGCTGTCGACCTTCAGGGTTAGCAGGACGTGGTCGCCTTCCAACTCGGCGCCGGAAACCCGCCCGACCGGCACACCCGCGACATTCACCCGGTCACCCACGGTAATGCCCGCGGCCTGCACGAATTCCGCCTTGACGGTCTGTTGACCGATACCGAGATTGCGGAACGTGCTCGACCCGATGAGCAGCACACCGACCACGAGCACGCCGATGATGCCGAGCGAGAAGTAGCGGTTGCGATTGAACAGTTCCTTGAATTTGGTCATCATGGCCGGCACACCGCCGAGTGAGAGTTACCGCCGACCTGCGAGAAGAGCCCGCGCGGGAAGAGCACCCCGTACAGCGAGACATCCAGGCTGCAGATGTAGGCGTTGGCGTAGGCACCTTCGGAGGTGAACCGGCCCGCGTCGGCCAACACGCTCGGCAGATCGATCGCGGCCTGGTCCAGTTTGGCGCCATTGGCGAGCAGCAGGGTCAGCGCGTCCCGGGTGGAGTTCTGCACCTGCTGGAGTTTCGGTTGGATATTGCCGAACATGTTCACCAGCCCGGTCGACGCGTCCGCGATCTGGGTGGTCGACTGGAGCAGCGACTGGCCCTGTTCGTACAGACCGCCGATCAGCGCCCTGGTCTGCGTTATCAGCGTCTCCAATTCATCCCCTCGTTTGGCCAAACCCTGCATGACGCCGCTGAGGTTGGTGATGACATCGCTGAGAATGGCGTCCCGGCGCTGGAAATCGGTGGCCAGCGTCGCGGCCTGGGTGATGAACGAGCTCAGCGAGACCCGGTCACCCTGCAACGCCAGGATGAAGGTTTCCGAGAGCCGGTTCACCTGCGCGGGCTCGAGCATCTGGAACAACGGCTGGAAGCCGTTGAGCAGCGCCGAGATATCGAAGGACGGCTCGGTGCGCTCCACCGGGATCCGACCGTGCTCCGGCAGTTCGGAGGCATCTCCCTCGGTTCCCGGCGCCAGCGCCACATAGCGCTGACCGATGAGGTTCTGGTACCGCACCAGAGCCTTGGTGTTGCCGTACAGCGTCTGGTCGTTCTGGACGATAAAGGTGACCTCGGCATTGTTGTCGTCGGTCACCTCGATTCCGGTGACCTTGCCGACCCGCACCCCCGCCATTCGGACGTCGTCGCCTTCGCGCAGGCCCAGCACATCGGTGAAGACGGCCGAATAGGTCTTCGTACCACCCTCCACCGTTCGCGCCAACGTGTTCCAGACCAGCACGGTCACCAGCAGCGAAACAATGGTGAACAGGCCGAACCCGATCAGCGGTTTGCGAATACTCATGCTGTTCCACCCGCGTCGGTCACCCGCAAGGTCCCGCCTTCCAGAATCGAACTCAACATCAGGTACTCCACCGAGGAAGGCTTCCGGCCCATCAGGAGGGTCAACGCCGCATCACCCTCGTAGGTGATCGGTTTGGCCGCGGGGGCGACACCCGGCTGCCGATCGCTCGCCGGAGCGGCCGGCGCGCCCGGTTCGGCCGCCGGAGCCGGCGCCGGCGCGGGAGCCGGCGGCAGGATCGCCGGGAACAGTCCCTCCAGCGGGGTACCCGCGAACGGGTTCGTCGGCAGGCCGGGGATCACCGAGGGCGTCGGGGCGGGCGCGGGCGCCTCCACGGTCACCCCCGGGATAGGCGGCAGACCCGGCATCGGCGGCACGATCGGCAGCCCGTCGGCCGAGGACAGTCGACGCGGTTTCATCGCCTCGGGCAGGTAGCCGGGGTCGGCCACCGCCGGCGCGGTGAAGCAGCTCGGGCCGGCCAGATCCTCGTAGCGCGGGCAGTCGGCCACGGTGTTGGGCTGCCAGGGAGTGAAGGTCAGACCGGCGTTCCACACCATCTGCCGCTGCGGACCCCAGTGGAAGGTCGTCGACAGTTTGCGCACCGAATCGTTGAGGTTGACGATCGCATTGGTGATCGCCTGCGGGTCGGCGGCCAGCGACCCGAAGGTCGCCTGCGTGCCCACGGTGAGTTCCTTACCGGTATCAGGGTTGCGCGCGAACAGGTCGTTCACCCGGTCCACCATGCCGGAGGCGCCGCTGATCAGGTCGACCAGTTCCTCCCGCCGGTCCGCAATGGTCTTGGCGGTCTTCACGGAGTTGGCCAGCACATCCATCAGCTCCGGCGCCGAGGCGTTGAGCGCGTGCGCGGAGTTGGAGAAATCGTCCAACAGCACGCCGAGATCCGGAATGGACTCGTCCACCGCGGTCAACCAGCGGTCGAGCCGCTCGACGGTCGACCCGGGCACGCGGCCGCTGCCGTCCAGGGCGTAGGACAGGGTGCCCAACACCCGACCGAACTGCATCGGGTCGATTTCGTCGAGAATGTTCTGGACGGTGGTGAGGGTGTCCTGCAGGGCGATGGTGCCCAGGCTGCGGTCCTCCGCGATCACCGAGCCCTCTTCCAGATGACCGTCGGAGGGCCCGTTGTAGACCAGTTCTACCGAGGTGACCGCGAACAGGTTGCTCGGCACCACCCGGGCGGTGACATTGTTCGGGATGCCCTCGACGAACTCCGGCTTCAGATCGATGTCGACCTTCTGCAGTTCGCCCTTGGCGGCGACCGAGACATCCTTCACCGCGCCGACCAGCACGCCGCGGAACTTGACATCGGCCTCCTGCGGCAGACCGTCACCGGTGGTGGTCAGGTCGGCGGTGACTCGTACCTTGTCGACGAAATAGCCCTGGTACCGAGCCATCAGGAATACGAGCACCACGACGAAGACCAGCAGACCACAGACACCGGCAATAAGCAGTTGACGCATGGTGGGCCCACGCCCACTTGGATCGATGATCATTACCTACCCTGAGATCCGGATGCCGGGGCTGATGCCCCAGATGGCCAAGGTCATGAACAGGTCCGCGAAAACGACCACGATGATGCACATTTTGATCGCGCGGCCGGCCGCGACACCCACTCCCTCCGGACCACCGGAGGCGAAGAAGCCGTAATAGCACTGGATGAAGGTGGTTATCGCCACGAAGACGATCGCCTTCAGCAGCGAGTACAGCACGTCCGTCGGAATCAGGAACTGATAGAAGTAGTGCTGATAGGTGCCGCTGGCGGTACCACCCAGTAGCTGCACCGTCACCGAGCAGGAGATGTAGGCCATCGCCAGCCCGAGGCAGTACAGGGGAAGGATGGTCACCATGGCGGCGATCATCCGCGTGCTGACCAGATAGGGCAGCGGTCGAATGGCCACCGATTCCAGCGCGTCGATCTCCTCGGAGATGCGCATCGCGCCGAGTTGCGCGGTGAACCGGCAACCCGCCTGCGCGGCGAAGGCCAGCGAGGCGAGCAGCGGACCGAGTTCCCGGGTGGTGGCGAACGCGGAGATGGCACCGGTGATCGGACTCAGGCCGAGTAGATCGAGCGAGGTGTGGCCCTGGATGCCCACGGTCATCCCACCGAACGCGCTCAGGATGAGCACCACACCGATCGTCCCGCCACCGACGACGAGATTGCCATTACCCCAGGTGACGTCCGAGAGCAGTCGCCAGACTTCCTTCGGGTATTGCTTGAACGCCAACGGCATCGAGCCGACCGAACGCAAGAAGAAGAAGACCTGGTGTCCGAGTCGGGCGAGCATATCCACCGGGGCATTGGCCGCGGCGCGCAGACGCTGCAGCGGGCGCAGCAGCGGGGGCGTATAAGTTGCGGACACCTATCACACCACCTGCGGGGGGAACACGGTGTTGTAGATCTGGGTGAAGATCACATTCACTCCGAACAGCATCACCGCGGACATGACCACGGCGGTATTGACCGAGTTGGCGACACCGCCCGGACCGCCCCGGGTGTTCAATCCGGTATCACATGCGATGATTGCGGCCAACAGACCGAACAATGTCGATTTGATAAGTGCCACAAGCAAATCGAGTGTGACGGCGAACGATGCGAAGGTATTGATATAGGAGCCCGGAGTGCCACCCTGCGCGAAGATATTGAATACGTAGCCGGTGAGAAACCCGACGAAGACCACGAATCCGCACAGCAGGAAGCTCACCAGCATGGCCGCGCCGAGCCGGGGAGCGACGAGTCGACGCATCGGGTCGACGCCCATGACCTTCATGGCGTCGATCTCCTCCCGGATGGTGCGGGAACCGAGGTCGGCGCAGATGGCCGAGCCGACCGCGCCGGCGATCATCAGCACGGTGACCAGCGGCGCACCCTGTTGGATGATGCCGAGACCGTTGGCGGCGCCGATGAACGAGGTGGCACCGACCTGCTGCGCGACCGCACCGACCTGGATCGAGACGATGACGCCGATCGGGATGGCGACCAACAGGGTCGGCGCCGCCGCGACACTGGCCATGAATGCGCACTGCCGGATGAACTCGTCGAACGGGAACCGTCCACGGAAAATGCTCACCACGAGCTCGGTAACGGCTTCGGCGCCCATGGTCATCTGACGGCCGAGCGTCTCCAGTGACTTTTTGGGATGGTCGCGCCAGTAGTCTTTCGTCCACTCCATCGCGCCGTTCAACCGCGAACCTGCCGGTGGACTCTTGGTCGACTGCACTGACTAACCCCTCTCGACGTCGGTTACCTACCCCGACGACTCGTTTGCTTGAGGCACCTTACTACGTAGTAGTGCAGAACACACCATAGACGCGTGATTACGGTCATAGACGCTTGTCACTATGCGTGGTGACCATTGAGTTATCGCACCGATGTTGGGATGACTCCCAATAGTTAACCTTCGGAACCGCGATAAACATACCGGCAGCATGGGAACTTTTGGGAATCGCCAAGGGTAATCGGATTGATATTTACGGAATTCCTTCATAAAAATTGGAAGGCCATCGAGTCATCGTCACTCGACCGATACGCGAATAGCCATGGACGGTTATAGCCGGCAGCTATTCTTCCTGGAATATGAGTCGATGGATTCCCGCACCCCCATCGAACTCATGGGTAACGAGGATCCGGCGAACTCACCGGTTACTGCGGCTGAGGACGCACAAGAGTGGCGATACTGACAGGATGGGGTTCCGCACTGGCTCTCGTGCGGGCTTCCAACGTCTGGAGGGACATGTTCAGCACATTCGCCAAGGCGGCCAAAGCCGTCTTCGCCCTTGCCCTCGGCGCGGCCCTGGTGGGCACCGGAGCCGGCGTCGCCCAGGCCGCTCCGGCTCCCGTGATCGGTGGCGGCTCGGGGATCATCATCGACGATATGTTCCAGTGCACGCTGACCACCGTGGGGCATGATTCCGCCGGACGGCTGATCGGCCTGACCGCCGGACACTGCGGCGATCCGGGCGCTCGGGTGTATGCGGAGGCCAACCGGGGCTACGGACAGATCGGCACCTTCGTGCACTCCGACCACAAGTTGGACTACGCCATCATCCAATTCCAGCCCGACCGGATCACCCCGGTGAACCGGATCGGCAATGTGACCATCACCGGGGTGGGCGATCCGCCGCAGTTCCCGATGATCGTCTGCAAGGAAGGTCGCACCACCGGCAGCACCTGCGGCCCGGTCTGGGGCGATGTCTTCGACACCAACTACGAGACCTGGTCGCAGATGTGCGTCATGGAGGGCGACTCCGGCGCGCCGGTGGTGGTCGGCACCACCCTGGTGGGCATGGTGAACGCCTACCTGGCGATCGCCTGCTTCGGACCCCATGTGGGTACCAATATGTCGGCGATCACCGCCGATATGAACGGTCGCGGCGGCATCGGCGCGGGCTACCGGCCCATCTGATCCGCCGGGCCGTACCAACCGGAAGCCAACAGCGCCGCGGTGAGCGGGTGGTGATACTCCCACTCACCGCGGCGCGAAACTCAGAACTCCTCGACACACACCACGAAACGGCGCTCACTGTAGACATATCCGGCGCTACCGGAACCACAGGCGCTGACATCGGTGGCGTTGCGTTCGATCGAGACCACCTTGACCCCCTCCGCGGCGCTCTCCGTGCAATCGATGCGCTTGGGATCCGAGCCGCCGACATCCATGCAGCCGCCCACCACCCAATCGATATCCAGGCACAGCGCACCCTGCTCGACGCCGTTGAGGCTTTCGGCATAGTAGTTGTCGGCGTCGCTCACGCACTGGGAACTCCGTTCCGCCTTACCGATGACCTTGTAGTTCGAGGCCCGGCTACCGCAGGACGCCTTCTCGATGGTGGCATTGGTAGTGGTTCCGCCCAGGGTGACACAGTCGCCGATCTCGGCCTCGAAATCGATCTGCCCACCGCGATCCGGCGATTCGGTGGTGGTTGGCCGCGACGAGGACCTCGGCGCCTTGGTCGGGTCGATGGCGCTGATGGTTCCGTCCTCGAGCGCCGGTTGCGCCTTACCTTCGATCTTGGAAGCACAGCCCGCGAGCACAACAGCGGTCGCCGCGATTCCGGCACACAACACCATGGGGCGAGATGAAGCCCAGCCGGACACGCACAGCCTCCCGATCCACCAGGCCGAACCCGACGACCCCTGTCCGAATCGCAGGTTCGACCTCAGCACTTTCCGCAATACATACATCATGGAGCACCCGACCGTCGACTCACGCGATATCCGGTAGCGCCGAACCGTCGTCGAGGTGCGAAACACCACACCGTTCGATTACCCCTCGACCACCCCGCCACCGAAGTGGAAAAAAAGAGAGTGAAATATATCACCAATAGGTTTGACCAGTAGTACCAACGGTTTTCGCTCTACCGGGCAGATGTCCGGCCTGTATACCGGATGACCGGCGAATTCCACGCAACACCCCGTCGAGCCACCCGCGAAATGAGCCGGGACACAAGCGATGCACATCGACTATCGCCTCGAATCCGAAGGTGGCTCACCCGGACCGGTTCGGGTAGGAATGGTCGGCGAAGTGGTAGGCGGATGAGCGAATCGGGTTGCCCGTCATGGCACTCGCTTCGCACCCGTCGGGCGGGGCCACTCCTGGAGTCACGCGTGACCCGACTCCAGATCTCCGGCGTGGGCTCGTCCAGTGAACGAGCCCTGGAACACACCGCGTGTACGCACCGGCCCGGGGATGCACTACGAACTCCGCGAACGCGGAGTGCTGCACAGGACGTGTCGCCGGGTCGTTGGGCGTCGCGCTCCAGAGTTGAACGGACCGAGAACGAATATGCATGTCGCCAAGAACACCGAGTCGCTGTCGACCCGTCGTCGGGGTACGCGGCGGCTACGGCAGAGTCTCCTGATGACCGCCGCGATCGCCGCGGCCGGCACCCTGTCCACCGCTCCGGCCCAGGCCATCCCTGGGCTACCGGATCTACCCACCGGCTCCGCGGGCATTGCCCGACCCACACCGCCGCCGGCGAATTTCGCCCCACCGGCCATCAATCCGTCCGAGGGCGAGACGGTGGGCGTGGCACAGCCGATCATCATCAATTTCAAAGAGCCGGTGTCCGATCGAGCCACGGCCGAGCAAGCTATCAAGATCACCTCGTCCAATCCGGTTGCGGGGCATTTCTACTGGTTCGGCAACAAGCAGGTGCGCTGGCGGCCGAACGAATTCTGGCCGGCCGAAACCGATGTGGTGGTGGAGGCGGGTGGCAGCCGCAGCGCCTTCCACATCGGTGAGGCGCTCATCGCCACCGCGGATGACAACACCAAGACCATCACCATCACCCGCAACGGCGAAGTGGTGCGCACCATGCCCACCTCCATGGGCAAACCGGGCCACGAAACCCCCAACGGCACCTACATCGTCGGCGAGAAACGGCGGAAAATGGTGATGGACTCCTCCACCTACGGTGTCCCGATCGATGCCCCGGAGGGATACAAGCTCGACGTCGAATACGCCACCCGAATCTCCAACAGCGGCATCTTCGTCCACGCGGCACCGTGGTCGGTGGCACAGCAGGGTGTGTCCAACGCCAGCCACGGGTGCCTGAACGTCAGCACCGACGACGCCAAGTGGTTCTTCGAGAACTTCAAGAAGGGCGACGCGGTGATCGTACGGAACACCGAGGGCGGCGTCCTCAACTACCAGGACGGCCTCGGCGACTGGAACGCCTGAACAACCGAGATCACATGACGACGACGGCGGTGCGCCCCGGCCCGGGGCGCACCGCCGTTCGCTTTCGCGGTCACCAGATCTTGACGCGCTCCTCGGGCGGCAGATAGAGCGCGTCGTCGGGGGTCAGCCCGAATGCCTCGTGGAAGGCGTCGATATTGCGAACCACAGCGTTGCAGCGGAACTCCGGCGGCGAGTGGGGATCCACCGCCAACCGTCGCATGGCCTCCTCCGGCCGCACCTTGCTCCGCCAGACCTGGGCCCAGCCGAAGAACACCCGCTGCAACCCGGTCAAACCATCGATCACCGGCGGCTCGACCCCGTCACAAGCGATCCGATACGCCTCCAACGCAATGGACAAGCCGCCCAGATCGCCGATGTTCTCGCCGATGGTGAATTCGCCGTTGACGGTGTGCTCGTCGGGCAGATCCTTGGGGGAGAGGCAGTTGTACTGGTCGATCAGCGCCCGGGTGCGTTTGCCGAACTCGGCCCGATCCGCATCGGTCCACCAGTCGACCATATTGCCATCACCGTCGTATTTGGCGCCCTGGTCGTCGAAACCGTGCCCGATCTCGTGGCCGATCACCGCACCGATCCCACCGTAGTTGGCGGCGTCGTCGGCGTTCATGTCGAAGAACGGCGGTTGCAGGATCGCGGCCGGGAAAACGATCTCGTTCATTCCCGGGTTGTAGTAGGCGTTCACCGTCTGCGGGGTCATATGCCACTCGTCCCGGTCGACGGGGCCACCGAGCTTGTTCAGGTTGCGGTCGTATTCGGCGGCGTATCCACGCCGGTAGTTGCCCACCAGGTCGGTGGGATCGATGTGCACCGCGGAGTAGTCGCGCCAACGGTCGGGGTAGCCGATCTTCGGGGTGAACTTCTCCAGTTTCGCCAAGGCGGCCTGCCGGGTTTCCGGACCCATCCAGTCCAGCCGGGAGATATTGCGCCGGTACGCCTCGCGCAGATTCTCCACCAGGCGCACCATCCGCTCCTTGGCCTCCGGTGGAAAATGCTCGGCCACATACAGTTTGCCGACCGCCTCCCCGAGCAGCTCCTGGACCAGTGAGACACCGCGCTTCCAGCGCTCCCGGTTCTCCGGGGCCCCGGTCAGGGTACGACCGTAGAAGTCGAAGTTCTCCTCCACCAAGGCTTCGGTGAGCAGGGAGGCCCGGCCCCGTAGCACCCGCCACAGCAGCCACAGCCGCCAGTCCTCCAGAGATTCCTCCGCCCAAGTACGAGCGAAAACCCCGAGGTAGTCGGGCTGTCGAACCACCAACTCGGCGAACAGCTCCGGCCCTTCGGCGGTAATGCCCTCGGTCAGACCGGCCACCCATGCCGCCCAGTCGAATTGGGGATGGGCAGTGACGAGTTCGGCGAAAGTGGTGAGGTTGTAGCCGAGTTCGGCATCGCGTCGCCGCACCACGTCCCAATGGCCGGCGGCGAGCTTGCGCTCCAGCTCGAACACCCGCTGCCCAACCGGCTCGGCCGGCAACAGGTCCGCGACTCGGGAATCGGCGGCGGCCAGAGCGAACATACGGTCGATATGGGCGATGTACTTCGTGCGCACCTCGGCGTACTCGTCGTCCCGGTAGTAGGACTCGTCGGGCAGGCCGATCCCGGATTGGGTCGCGTTGATCAAATAGCGCTGGGAGTTCTTGTCATCGGTATCGATGTAGATCGCCACGGCGCCACCCACCCCGGTCCGCTGCAGGCGGCCGAGCAGCCCGGCGAATCCGGCACGGTCGACCGCCGCGGCCTCGGTGAGCTCGGGCAGTATCGGGTCCAGTCCGGCCGATTCGATCGTGTCGGTGTCCATGAAGGACGCATACAGGTCCGCGATCTTGCGTGCCTCACTGCCCGGTTCGCCCGTCGCATTGCGGATGATCGCCTGAACATCCAGCTCCGCCTGGTCGTAGAGCTTCCGGAAGGCGCCGTCGACGGCGCGGTCGGCCGGGATCTCATAGGTGTCCAGCCAGGCACCGTTGACATGCGCGAACAGATCGTCCTGCACCCGGACGGCCGGGTCGACGTAGGACAGATCGATACCGGATGGTCTCGTCAGTTCGGAAGTCACGTCCACCAGTATGCCGGTGCCCGCGCGCTCGGGTCGGCCGCGGCATCGAGCTCGGCGACGATCCGGGGCGGTGGTCCCTGTCGAGAATTGTCATCACAGTGACGATTCAACGAGGCACGGCAGTCGATTCTCAGTTCAGCGAGATCCTATAGTGGTCTTCTATGCGCTGATACCAGTCGTCCTGGCATTTCTGGGCGGCTGCCCGATCGTCCCCCGCATTGTCGATGCATTCGAGAAACTCCCGCCCGCCCGTATTGTTGTAGACGTTCAGCGTGAGCACGAGGGCGACGATCACCCCGATCAACGACAGCAGCCCCAGCACCAACCCGACCATCGCCATGGCACCGCCGGATGCCCTACCGCGGCGCGCTCGGAGGAAAGCGATCAGACCGAGGACAACGGCGGCGATGCCGAACAGTATCCCGCCGATCACGGTCCAGAAACCGAGCAGCGCGACGATGCCGAGTACCAGGGCGGTGACCGCCATCCCTCTGCTCCGGCGCGGTTCCTGCTCGGTGTGACCGCCGGAGGAGTCGAACGATCCCGGGGGCGGCGGAGGTGGATAGCCACCGACCGGTGGATATTCGGACATCAGGTTTCCTCTCCGGTCGTTATGGCGCCGACAGGCGGGCGTGCATCTCCCAGATCAGTACCTCCGCGGGTGCTCGCGCGGTGATGCGCCGGCCGCCGGAGTGGGTCAGCCGTACCGCATCGCCCTCATAGAGGGGGCCGACACCTTCCATATCCACCTCGCCCCGGGCCACGAACACGTGGATATACGGCGCCTCGGGCAATTCGGCCGAGGAAGGCACCGCGTTCTCGGCGGAGGACAGCCGGGCCACATGCAGGGCCGAATGGCTGCTGTGGATGGCGATCGCCGTGCGGTCGCGGTAGCGGGGCAGACCGGACGCCACGGTCACCAGACCACCGCCGGCCAATTGGTCCCCGATTTCCAGTTGCTGGTATCCGGGGTCGACACCCGATTCGTCGGGCAGCACCCACATCTGTATGAAATGGACCGGCTCGTCGTGCTCGGGCCGGTTGCCGTCGAGTCGCCACGAGTCGTTCTTCTCCGAATGGAGAATTCCGGTGCCCGCGCTCATCCGCTGCGCAAGACCGGGGTAGATGATTCCGCTGTGCCCGAGTGAATCCTGATGTACCAGGCTACCCTCGAGAACCCACGTGACGATCTCCATATCACGGTGCGGGTGAGTTTCGAAACCTTGTCCCGGAAGAACGATATCGTCGTTATTCACCAGCAACAATCCATGATGGGTGTTTTCCGGATCGTAGTGCTGTCCGAACGAAAAGGAATGCTTCGAATCAAGCCAGGAGACACGTGTTTTAAGGCGATCGCCGGCGCGGTGGACGTCGATATGCGGCGTGGCGAACGTGGACATCGCCGGCCTCCTCTCGGGCACGATTACTTTTCCCGTGTGGGAGTACCCGACGCCGATACTCCACATTACCTAGTAAATTGTCTGCCCTCGGTATTTTACGCGAGCGGTTCGGGGGTGAACGGCAGGTGGGCATCGCAGACCGTAATGGACGAATACCTGCGCCTGGGTACGAGAATATAAGTCGGGGGAAGCAGGGAGGTGATCGTATGCATCCCGAGGTACTCGCGCTCGTGGAGCAGCGGCTTCGCTTCGAGGCGCATCGGGACGGGATCACCCACTTCGTGATCGGCGTCGCGGTCATCCGGGCCGGAAAACTCCTGGTGATACGCCGAGTTCCCGACGACTACCACGGCGGTATGTACGAGCTACCCGGCGGCGGGGTGGAATCGGGAGAAAGCTTCGCCGAGTGCGTGGCCCGGGAACTGTTCGAGGAAACCGGACTCCAGCTACGCGGTATCACCGACTTCCTCGGTGGCTTCGACTACGCCACCCGGACCAAGGCCAAGGTCCGCAAGTTCAGCTTCCTGGTGGACACCGAACCGGGTGAGATCGCTCTTTCCCCCGGCGAGCACGACGACTTCGCCTGGATCGACGCCGAGGCACTGACCCGACTACCGATGGCCCCGGATATGCGCAAAGCCGTCAGTTCCCTGGTCGCGGACAGGATGCGCTGACTCCGCCGCGGCCACCCCCCGGTGGACGGGTAGCCTCGCGGCGTGGCCATGCCTTCGCCCGAACCGCCCGCCGCGGACCGACTACCCCGTGCCGGGCGCGGGACCTGGC
>NZ_BAGE01000059.1 GCF_000308675.1 Nocardia paucivorans NBRC 100373
TGTGCCGATGCCCCGGTACCCATCGCCCTCGCGGCACAGTCGGCCACTCAAACGGATGCGATCCCGAACACCGACCAGATCGACGAACTGCTGCCGGTGCTGTCCGCCGACAGCCTGCCCC
>NZ_BAGE01000058.1 GCF_000308675.1 Nocardia paucivorans NBRC 100373
CATCAACTCGCGCAGGTCTTCTGCCCGATCCTCCGCCGCGGCCCGCAAACAGGTGATCTCGAATCGCACATGCTCGGGATCCATCCGGTTGTACAGACCGAAATCGAGGAAACCCACTCGACCGTCATCGGCGAGCAGCACATTGCCCGGGTGGGGGTCACCGCAGAACTCGTTGAAGGTGAACATCGACCCCACATAGAAGCGGTAGACGATCTCCCCGATGCGGTCGCGTTCGGCGCGCGGCAGCTGCCGGATATCGTCGAACCCCATCCCGTCCAGATATTCGCTGACCAATACCCGTCGGGTGCTCAATTCGGACAACGCCTGCGGGACGACGATGAACGGATGGTCGGCGTAGAGGTCGGCAATCTCCCTCTGGGTCCTGGCCTCTTCTCGATAGTCGAGTTCGGCCTCCATATTCAGCCGCAACTCGTCCAGAACCGCCGGTGTCACCCAGGGCAGCGCCGACTGCAACACCCGGCGGAACATGGTCAGATTCTTCAGATCCGCCCGCACCGCGGCATCGATGCCCGGGTACTGCACCTTGACCGCGACCCGCCGGCCGTCGGACAACCGGGCCGCATACACCTGTCCGATCGACGCGGCCGCGATGGGTTCGGCGTCGAATTCGGCGAACACCGTGTCCAGTGGCCGGCCGTAATCCTCCTCGATCACCTCGCGCATGGCCTCGAACGAGACGCTCGGCGCCGCATTGCGCAGGACGGCCAGTCGTTTCTGAAACCGTTCCCGGTGCTGGGGCGGCACCAGATCCATATCGAGCACCGACATCATCTGGCCCAGCTTCATGGCCACGCCCTTCATGGTGCCCAACACCATGACCAGCTGTTCGGTGCTGCGCAGGGTCGATTCCTCGGCCAGCTGAGCCTTCACCGCCTCCGAACGTCCCCGCATGGACAGCCGCGCGCGCTGTTTGCGCAGGAGCGAACCGGCGGCCACCGCGCCCAGTTTGGTGCCGCGGGCCAGCCGGGATGTCGGCACTTGTTTCGCCATCGAGGTACCTCCGTTGGTGCCGACACGCGGGGCGGGTGGGCGGTGCGAATCGGCCGCCTGCTCCGTTCGGTTCAGACTAGCCAAACCCGTGTGGATGTCGAGCCGGCCCGAGAACGGAGCTAGTCCCGGGCGACGGGGTCAGTCCTCTGCGGCGGGAGCGGATTCGGGTTCCGGGTCGGGCAGCACATGGGGCTGCTGCAGGAATCGGGTCCGCGAACCACCGGCCTTGGCGATCCCCTCGATGGCGCTCCAGGCCATCATGGTCAGGTAATCGATGACCTCCTCCCGCGGCATGGTCTTGTTGGTGGTCCACCAGTGGGTGGCCAGCTGGATCCCCCCGACCAGCACATAGGAGAACAGCAGGGCGCCATCGGTGTCGAAACCGCGTTTACCGCCGCGTTCCACGATCACCGCCGCCACCACCTCGGCGAACAGCTTCTCGAAATCGGCCAGCGAGGAAGGGTCGCCGGAACCGTTGCCCATGATGAACCGGTAGACCTCGGGGTCCTCGTCCACCGCGCCCACGTACTCGGTGAGCGCCGCGTGCACCAGCTGGTACTCGTCGGCCTCCAGACTGATCGCGCCGTAGACGCGCGGCATCAGGGTGGTTTCGATGAACCGCTGCATAGCCGCGTTGACCAGGTCGCTCTTATCCGAGAAATAGCGGTACAGCACGGTCTTGGACACGCCGATCTCGGCGGCGATCTCGTCCATTCCCGCGGTGCTGCCCCGGGCCCGCACGGCCGCGAGGGTGCCGTCTACGAGCTCTTCGCGCCGGTCGATCTTGTGCTGGCGCCACCGACGTTTACGTCCGTCGGTTCGCGCGGTGCGCACCGGCGAGCGCTCGGTACGTTCCCCGATATCGACAAGGTCTTCGGTGGACAGCGTGGGCTCCTCGTTCGATACGTCCGAGCGGGTACGGCCTGTGCAGGCGCACATCGCCACCGTCGCCGACCGTTCATCCGCTCAGACTGTGGTCCGGTTCGGCTGCGTTCACCAGCTTAGGCCCCGCGCCCCCTTCGATGGCCGGTTTGGTGACGAGTGACCCGCGACACCGGGCGATCGACCCGAGGACCAGCAGAATGGAGGGCATGCAGACAGCTCCCGGCTCCACCGGGGTCCTCGGATCCCGTTCCGAGGACCCCGCGATGCCGAGCACCTTCGCCACGCTGACCGACGAGGCGAGCAAACGGCGCGATCTGGTGCGGATGAAGGCCCTCGCCACCGGACTGTTCGCCCTGGCCACACTCATCTACCTGGGGTGTCGGTGGCTGGAGATGCGTGGGGACGTCGGCGGCTGGGTGGGGTATGTGCGGGCCGCGTCGGAGGCGGGCATGGTCGGCGCGCTGGCCGACTGGTTCGCGGTGACGGCGCTGTTTCGCCACCCGCTCGGTCTGCCGATCCCGCATACCGCGATCATCCGCCGGAAGAAGGACCAGCTGGGAGCCAGTCTGGGCAATTTCGTCGGCACCAACTTCCTGTCTCCGGAGGTGGTGAGCGCGAAGGTGAACTCGGCGCGGATTCCGTGGCGGATAGGCCGATGGATGGCCGATCCGAAACATGCCGCGCGGGTGGCCCAGGAGAGTTCGACCATTCTGCGGGCGCTGGTGGGGGTGTTGCGGGACGAGGATGTCGAGCAGGTCATCGACAACACCATCGTCAAGCGGATCGCCGAACCCCTGTGGGGCCCGCCGATCGGCCGGGTGCTGTCGGAGCTGTTGGCCGACAACCGACAGGTGGCGTTGTTGGACCTTCTCGCCGAGCGGGCGCATCAGTGGGCGTTGGGCAGTCAGGAAACACTCGACCGGGTCGTGATGAGCGAGGCCCCGCAATGGGCGCCGAAGTTCGCCAATCTGCTGCTGTCGGAGCGGATATATCGGGAACTGGTCACTTTCACCTGGAACGTGCGCACCACACCGGATCACGAGGTGCGGCTGGCGGCCAACCGCTTTCTGGAGCAGTTCGCCCATGATCTACAACACGACGAGGCGATGATCGCCAAGGCCGAGCGGGTGAAATCGCAGATCATGGGCCGAGAGGAGATCACGGGTCTGGCCGAGGCGACCTGGCGGGCGGCCAAACGGCTGATTCTGGAATCGGCCGACGACCCGAACAGCACCCTGCGGCGCAAGGTGGCCGAGAACGTCCAACAGCTGGGTGAGCGGCTGCGCGACGACGACACCATGCGGGCCAAGGTGGACGATTGGTTCGAGCGGGGTGCTCGCTATCTCGCGGCGAATTATGCGGATGAGATCGCCACCATCGTCAGCGATACCGTGGCCCGATGGGATGCCGATGAGGCAAGTAAGAAAATCGAAGTGCAGGTAGGTCGTGACCTGCAGTTCATTCGGATCAACGGCACGGTGGTGGGTTCACTCGCCGGGCTGGCGATCTACACGGTTTCGCAACTGATGTTCGGCGGCTGAACACCGACGCGGCCGAATATCGACCGCGACTCCGCTAGCAGAAGTGCTTGCAATTGCTAGCACTCTGCTCTACCCTCGCAGATGTACAACCGCCAGAAGGTGAGTGATGGCCGACCAGCCCGAGGTTTCCGCTCAGCACACCGCCGATCCGGGGACCGGATCCGGAGAACGGGGAGGCCGCGTGGTCAACGCGGCACACGACATCGGGAGTTTCATCAGGGCCCAGCGAGAAGCCGCCCAGGTCTCGCTGCGCCAACTCGCTCAGCTGGCGGGGGTGAGCAATCCGTATCTCAGCCAGATCGAGCGCGGATTGCGCAACCCGTCCGCCGAGGTCCTCACGCAGATAGCCAAGGCGCTGCGGATGTCCTCGGAGGTGTTGTACGTGCGGGCCGGCTACCTCGAGCAGCGGCCGCACAGCCCCGTCCGGGATGCCCTGCTGGCCGATACCGCGATCAGTGAACGACAGAAGCAGGTGCTGCTGGACATCTACGAGTCGTTCCGCCGGGAGAACGGCAACGGCTCCCAGGGGAACGACCCGGACAGTGCCGTTCCGCGTCTCACGACCGAGACTCCGCCACGCGAGGAGAACCACACATGACCGAGAAGCTCACCGAGAAGTACCCCGCCAGCCGGCCGCTGCTCGCCACCGTGGGCGCCGGCGACGCTGTCTACACCGCCGTGATCGACGCGGTGCACCAGGTGCGCGAACGCGCCGCGACCACGGATGTGACCGCCCGCGTCGACGAGGCCCGGGAGCGTTTCGCCAATCTGCCCGCCGATGTGCAGGCCCAGTTCGAGACGCTGCGCAAGCAGCTGTCGGACCTGCCTTCGGAACTGCCGGAGGATCTGGCCGAACTGCGGGAGAAGTTCACCGCCGATGAGCTGCGCCGGCTCGCCGAGCAGTACTACCGACAGGCGATCGACCTGTACTCGGATCTGACCGCCCGCGGTGAAGAGACCCTCGAGCGACTGCGCGCCAACCATTTGGTGGAAGAGCAGTTCGACCGGGTCGAAACCCTGTACAAGGACGCGGCCGAGCGGGCCGAAGAGGTACTCGAGCGGGTCAACGGCCTGATCGGTCGTCCGGTCAAGGAATCCACCGAGACCCCCACCGCGCCCGGGGCCGAGAAACCTGTCGTCGAGGCCGAGGTGGTCGAGGTCGCCACCGAGACCGAACCCGCGCCCGCCCCGAAGAAGGCTCCCGTCAAGAAGGCCGCCGCCAAGAAGGCGCCGGCGGCGAAGAAGACCACCGCTGCCAAGAAGGCCTGACGCCGAGCTTCGGCGCTGTTCGACACCGGACCCGTGGTGCACCCGACACCACGGGTCCGGCGCTGTTCGGGACCTTGCTCCTATCATGAGGGAGTGGAAACGGTTCAGGGTTTGACCGGGCTGATCATGCTCGTGCTGTGGCTGGGAGCCATCGGCATGACCGTGTTCGCGCTGATTCACGCCGCCCGGCAGCGGCCCGACGCGTTCACCGCGGTGGACAAACTGACCAAACCGATCTGGATGGGCATTCTCGGCGTTGCGCTGCTGATGCTGCTTTTGGCCTGGTCCGGGATAATGCTCTTCGCATTCGTGGCCATTATCGGCACCGGTATCTACCTGGCGGACGTTCGCCCCAAGGTCGACGAGGTCCAGCGCGGCCCGCGCTGGTAGCGGTGTCACGAACGAGATGTCCACGGTGCTTGCACTAGCAAGCACCGGCTCCAGATGTTACCGTATCGCCCGGTAACACAAAGGAGTGCCCGATGCGTGCGAGACTGCCGAAAGCATTGGAGCGCCTCATCGGTGAGATCGAGGGGCTGCTCGAAATACACCGCGCAAACCTTCGGTCGCGCACCTACCCCCGCCCCGATCTGAACCCGCCGACCATCCCGCACGAGGTGATCCCGGTGCGGGCCGCCGACGGCGCCCGGCTGCGGGTACACGCCTACGGTCCCGCCGACGGCCAGGTCGTGGTGCTGATACATGGCTGGACCTGCTGTCTGGAGTACTGGAATCCGCAGATCAACGCCTTCGCCGAGAACTGTCGGATCGTCGCCTTCGACCTGCGTGGCCACGGCGAAAGCGAACTCGGCGAGGGCCCGGTGGACTGCCACCGGCTGGCCGACGATCTGGACGCCGTGCTGTCCGCGGTGCTGCGGCCCGGTAAACGGGCCGTCCTGGTGGGCCACAGCCTCGGCGGGATGACCCTGCAGGCCTGGGCGAGCCGCTATCCGCACCGAGTGGCCGAACAGGCCGCCGCCGTACTGCTCACCAATACCGGGCCGCGGGAACTGGTCGCCGAGACAACTGTCGTTCCGCTGTTCAACCGCATGCTGCCCGGCCTGAACCGGGTCTTCCCGCTGCCCATGTGGCTGGCCCGCCGCGGCCTGGGCGCGACGATCGTGTTCCCCCCGGTCGCTCCCGTACGGTGGATTTTCGCCCGGCAGATCATGACCCTGTCCGCCGAGCGGGAACTGGTCGAGTTCGGGATGAATATCGCGCGCTCCTGCCGGGCCCGCGTGCGGGCGGAGTTCGGCCTGCTGCTGGCCGATATGGACCTCGGCGACTCCGCCCGAAACCTGGTGGTCCCGACCACCGTGGTGGCCGGTTCCGAGGATTTTCTGACCCCGGTCCGGCATTCGGAGCTGATCGCCGGCTGGTTGAAGGAAGCGGGCAGCCTGGCGGGCCTGGTGGTACTCCCCACCGGACACCTGGGCAATCTGGAGATGATCGACCGATTCAACGCCGAGCTCGGCCGCGTCCTCGATTCGGTACGCCATTCGGTGGAGGCCGCCGGATAGCGGTCGGTGCCTTCGCCGGGGCGGGACCATGTTCCACCGTGCCGTCAGTGCGGTGTGCCCGCCGCCAACACGACTCGAACAACGCGTTGGGAACCGTCCACCGCGCGAATCCCGAGAGCCACCGTCTGATCGGGTTTGCGGATATTGAGCGCGGCGCGTAGCGCCCGCGCGGTGGTGATCGGATGGCCGTCGAGCGACGTGATGATCTCGCCGTCGGAGATACCGGCGGTATGCGCGGGCAACCCGGTGATGGCGATATCGATATGGGCGCCGGTGGGCGCGGCATCGGAGACCAATACCCCCAGTGTCGCGGTGGGGCCGATGTGCACGGCCTCGGTCGGGGTTCCGGAACGAATCTGACGCACGATGCGCATGGCGGTATCGATGGGCACCGCATAGCCGTTCGGCGGGTCCACCGGCCGTCCGTCCGGTGGCGGGTCGCGATCGCCGGAGGCCGCCGCGATCACCCCCACCACAGCGCCGGTGTGATCGGCCAGGGCGCCGCCGGACTGTCCGGAGCTGACCGCCGCGGAGATCTCCACCATTCCGGTGAGCGCCTTACGGGACAGATCCGTTCCGTTCAGGGCCACTATGGTGCTGTCCAGATCGGTGACCCGTCCACTGACCGCGGTGGGGATACCGCTACCGCCGGCATTGCCCATGGCCAGCACTTCATCGCTGATTTGCAGTTGCGCCGAGCTGCCGATGCGGGCCGCGACCAACCCGGAGGCGCCGATGAGCGACAGCAGTGCGATATCGGCGCCGGAGTCGTAGCCGAGTATCTTCGCCTCGTACGCCGCCCCGTCGGCGACCCGGGTGACCCGCACCGTTTTCGCGCCCTTCACCACATGATGGCTGGTGAGCACCTGACCGTCCTCGCTCAGGACGATGCCGGAACCGGCGGCGGCGCCGAACGGCGTGGTCGAGGCGGTGATGTTCACCAGTACCTGCCGGATTCCCGCCGCGACCGCCGCCGCGTCCAGCGGCGGCCGGGTCACCGATCGGGTGGCGACCGGTGATTCGGCACGCTGGAACGTCCACCAGTCCGGAAGCCGCCCCGGATGGCCGAAGAACGCGGCGGCGGCAATGAGCGCCACGAGCAGCGTCACGAACGCGCGACCACCGCCGGTCGATCCTTCGGGGCTCGTGCCCCGCCAGTGGTCCTCCATGAGTCTCCGCCCTCACCCGAGCCCGAACACCCCCATTGTCTCCCGGACTCACGGCAACTCATCCGATTTCCCCACCACCGGGAACAACCGACCATTCTCGGCGCATCCGGGCGGGCACAGGCCGTGGGATTCGTATCCGATTCACCACGGACGGGAGGTCACATCGTGGCGATATCGATCACGAATCGGTACCGCACATCACTGGCCACCACACGGTCGTAGGCGCCATCGATCTCGTCGGCGGCGATCACCTCCACCTCGGCGCCGATACCGTGTGCGGCACAGAAGTTCAGCATTTCCTGGGTCTGGGCGATTCCGCCGATCATCGAGCCGGACAGCGATCGACGGTACGAGGCCAGGGTGTTCGGCCGCACCTGTAGCGGTTGTTCGGGGAGACCGAGGATCACCAGGGTGCCGTCGCGCCGGAGCAATTTCATATAACTATCGATCGGCAGATCGGCGGAGACGGTGTTGATGATGAGATCGAACCGGCCACGAAGTTCCCGGAAGGTCTGCTTATCGCTGGTGGCGTAGTAGTGGTGGGCGCCGAACCGCCTACCGTCCTCCTGTTTGCTCAGCGAATGGCTGAGCACGGTGACCTCCGCGCCGAGCGCGGCGGCGATCTTGACGCCGATATGGCCGAGCCCACCCATGCCGATTATCGCGACCTGTTTACCCGGGCCCGCCTGCCAATGCCGCAGGGGCGAATACAGGGTGACTCCCGCGCACAGTAGTGGTGCCGCCACCGACAGATCGATGCCCTCGGGGATGCCCACCACGAAGTTCTCGGTCACCACGATCTGGGTGGCATAGCCGCCGAGGGTGTGGCCGCCGGGCTGCACCGATTCGGGGACCTGGGTGTTGTAGGTCATGACGGCCCCTCGGGTGCAGTACTGCTCCTCCCCGTCCAGGCAGGACTCGCATACCCCGCAGGAATCGACCATGCAGCCCACACCCACCCGGTCACCGACCTGATACCGGGTCACCGCGGAACCGACGGCCGCCACGATGCCGGCGATCTCGTGGCCCGGGACACACGGGTAGTTGGTGCCTCGCCATTCGTTCCGCGCGGTGTGGATATCGGAGTGGCATATCCCCGCGTACTTGATATCGATCAACACATCGTGCGGACCGAGTTCGCGACGCTCGATGGTGACCTTCTCGAACGGAGCGTTCGGTCCGGCCGTGGCATATGCGGCAGCAGTACTCATGCGTTCATGCCTACCGCCGCATCGGTCGGTTCGCCAACGACATCTGCGTCACACAGCCCGATTCACTCACCGGCGTCCGACCGCGCCGCCTCGCTCGCGGCCGCCTCGATTCGGCGGCGTACCCGCCGGGCGGCCGCCACCATATTGCGCAGCGACGGTTCCAACTGCCAGTAGTGTCGAGTTTTCAGCCCACCATCCGGGTTGGCCCACAACCGCTCGGGACCCACGGCCGCGGCCGCGGCGGAGAGCAGTTCGTCCAGCTCGTCGATATCCGGGATACGGGCCGACCGGCTTTCGTACACACCGGGCCCGACGCCGTGGCTGAGCCCGTGTCCGGAGGCGTAATCCTCCTCCAGCGCCTTGAGCACCCATTCGATCGAGCGAGTGGCGACAATGGCGGTGACATCCGCGTCGAGTTGTTCGATCGCCTTCACGATCTCGGTACGTCCGGAGTACGGGATATGGGTGTGGATCTGGGTCTCCGGCGCAACACCCGCGGTGGCCAACCGGAATGCCGCGATTGCCCAGCGCAGGTATTCCGCGCGCCCCCGTGGCCGGGCCGGCAACAGCTCCCGCAGTGCGGGCTCGTCGACCTGGATGATGGAGATACCCGCCTTCTCCAGATCGACGACCTCGTCCCGAATGGCCAAGGCCACCTGATCGGCGGTCTCGTACAGCGGCTGGTCCTGCCGGACGAACGAACGCGCGATCATGGTGACCGGTCCGGTCACCATGCCCTTCACCGGTTTATCGGTGAGCGACTGCGCGTAGGTGATCCAGTCCACCGTCATCGGCGCCGGCCGCGAGACGTCGCCGTAGATGATCGGCGGCCGCACACACCGCGACCCGTACACCTGCACCCAGCCGAAATGCGTGGTGGCGAACCCGTCGAGCAGTTCGGCGAAGTACTGGACCATATCGTTGCGCTCGTGCTCGCCGTGCACCAGCACATCCAGGCCGATATCCTCCTGCAGCCGGATGGTGGCCGCGATCTCGGCCTCGATCCGCTTGCGGTATTCGTCGTAGGACAGCCGGCCCTCGGCCAGATCATGACGGGCCTGGCGGGCCTCGGTGCTCTGCGGGAACGAGCCCAGAGTGGTGGTGGGCACCGGCGGCAGATTCAGCTTCGCCTGCTGCGCGGCCCGCCGCACCTCGTACGGTTCACGCGTCCGCATCTGCGGGGTGATCGCGTACACCCGTTGCCGCACCGCGTGCTTCTGTTTGAAATGCACTTCGGACGGCCGTTTGCGCCACTTCTCCGAAGGGCCCTCGGTGAGCGCCTTCGCCAGTGAGACGACCTCGCCCACCTTCTGTTTCGCGAAGGCCAGACGATCGGCGACATTGCCCTCGATCTCGTATTCGGAGAGAACGTCGTAGGGCACATGCAGCAGGGTGGTACCGGTGGAGACCACCAGATCCGGGCACACCTGGGCCAGTTCCTGAAGGTATGTCAACGTGACGTAGCGGTCGGCCCGCCACACGTTCAGCCCGCTGATGACACCCGCGTACAGCCTCTTGCGTCGAATTCCCGGAATCGCGGCCAGATCCTCCGGACGCATCCGGTACGAGGCCAGGTCCAGGCCGATGGCCTCCACCCCCGTGCGGGCCAGGATGGGCAATGCCTCACCGAAGTCACCGTACTGGCCGGTGACCAGCAGACGCGGCCGCAACGGCGCTTTCGACAAGCGCTCATAGGCCTTCTCGAATGCGGCGAGTTCGGCCTCCGTGCGTTCGGCGGTGTAGCACGGTTCGTCCAACTGCACGCAGGTGGAACCCCGCTTGGCCAGGATTTCGAACAGTTCCTCGTACACCGGCAGCAAGCGGTCGAGCAGTTCGATCGTCTCGAATCCGGCCGATTCGCCCGGAACGTGTCCCGCTTTCGACAACAGCAGCAACGACAGCGGACCCAACACCACCGGCCGCAGCTCGATGCCCTGGGCCATGGCCCGGTCCCATTCGTCCAGCAGCGCTTCCGGGCGCAGCGAGAACTCGGTGTCGGCGTCCAGTTCCGGCTGCCGGTAGTGGTAGTTGGTGCCGAAGTAACGGACCAGCTCCAGCGGAGGCAGATCCGGCCGTCCCCGGGCCATCAGGAAATAGAAGTCCAGCGGATGCATATCCTGCCGGAATTCCTCGAATCGGGAGGGGACCGCACCGAACAGCAGGGCGTTGTCCAGGACATGGTCGTAGAAGGAGAACGTATTGCCCGGAACCTGGGTGAGACCGGTGGCGGCCAGCTCACTGAATTGCCGCTCCTGGATATCGCGGCCTACCGCGAGCAGTTCCTCCGGGGAACTCGCCCCGCGCCAGTACGCCTCCAGGGCCCGCTTCAGTTCCCGGTATGGGCCGATCCGCGGATACCCCAGAACACTCGAACCGAATCCATCGCTGACGTTGACCATGCCGGATCCCTTTTAGGTGTGTATCGGCGCGTCTGCGCGCACATATTGTCGAGGGCGGGTCGGGCCCGGGAAATATCTCGGTCCCGACCCGATTGTTCAGCTCTTGTGGTTGTACTGGTAGAAGCCCGCGCCGGTCTTCTTGCCGAGCAGGCCCGCCTCCACCATGCGCATCAGCAGCGGCGGCGCGGAGTACAGGGGTTCCTTGAATTCGGCGTACATGGAGTCGGCAATGGATTTCACCGTGTCCAGGCCCACCAGGTCGGTGAGCGCCAGCGGACCCATCGGGTGGGCGCAGCCGAGCACCATGGCCTTGTCGACATCCTCTTTGGTGGCGAAACCGGATTCCACCATCCGGATGGCCGAGAGCAGGTAGGGCACCAGCAGGGCGTTCACCACGAAACCGGAACGGTCGGCCGAGCGCACGACTTCTTTGCCCAGGGTGGTGCTTGCGAAGGCCTCGGCCCGCTGCGATACCGCCTCACTGGTCTTGAGGGTGGTGACCAGCTCCACCAGCGGCAGCACCGGCACCGGGTTGAAGAAGTGCATACCGACGACGCGTTCGGGATTGTTGGTGGCCACCGCGATCTTCATGATCGGAATGGAAGAGGTATTGGAGGCCAGGACGGCGTTCGGGTCGGTCACCACCTTGTCCAGTTCGGCGAAGATGGCGGTTTTGACCTGCTCGTCCTCCAGCACGGCCTCCACGACCAGCTGACGGTCGGCGAAATCGCCCAGGTCGGAGGTGAACCGCAGCCGCCAGGCCGCCTGCTCGCGTTCGCGTTCGGTGATCTTGCCGCTGCTCACACCACGGTCCAGCGACCGCAGGATGCGCGACCGGCCGGCGGCGGCCAGTTCCCGGGTCTGCTCGTACACCAGAACATCGACATGCGCCCGGGCGCACACCTCCGCGATTCCGGAACCCATCTGTCCGGCGCCGATAACACCGACGCGCTGAATCTTCTCGCTGCTCACGTCCCGCTCCTGCTGGTTGGTCTGGCCTGTCGGTGGCTGGGGTGAAGGTGTGCTCCGCTACGAGCGAGCCTTCGCCGCTCAAGTATTTCGGTTGTCTCCGCGCTCGGGGCGGATTGGAAGGGAAGAAAAGGGCTGAAGGGATGAAAAGGGCTGAAGGGATGAAAAGGGATTGCCCTCCCCGCTGGGGCTGTCAGCGGGGAGGGCGGTACACCCCTACCGGAGTAGTGGGCCATGGGTGTCCGCGGCGGGGATCAGGTCGCCGCGGTCCCTGCGTAACCGGTTACGGTCACGACATTTCTCAGTGGAACTGACCCTCTTCGGTGGAGCCCTTCAGGGCCGCGGTGGAGGTATTCGGGTCCACGGTGGTGGCGATGGTGTCGAAGTAGCCGGCACCCACCTCACGCTGGTGCTTGGTGGCGGTGTAGCCGCGCGCCTCGGCCGCGAACTCGCGCTCCTGCAGGTCGACATAGGCGGTCATACCCTCGCGGGCGTAACCGTAGGCCAGGTCGAACATGCCGTAGTTCAGGGCGTGGAAACCCGCCAGGGTGATGAACTGGAACTTGAAGCCCATCGCACCCAGCTCCTTCTGGAACTTCGCGATGGTGGCGTCGTCCAGGTGCTTCTTCCAGTTGAACGACGGCGAGCAGTTGTAGGCCAGCAGCTGGTCGGGGAACTCGCTCTTGACGGCCTCGGCGAACTTGCGGGCCAGCTCCAGGTCCGGGGTGCCGGTTTCCATCCAGATCAGGTCGGCGTAGGGGGCGTAGGCCTTGGCCCGCGCGATGCACGGCTCGATACCATTCTTGACCTGGTAGAAGCCCTCGGAGGTGCGCTCACCGGTGATGAACTGACGGTCGCGCTCGTCCACATCGGAGGTGATGAGGGTAGCGGCCTCGGCGTCGGTACGGGCGATAACCACGGTCGGGACGTCGGCGACGTCGGCGGCCAGACGCGCGGAGGTCAGGGTGCGGATGTGCTGCGAGGTGGGGATGAGCACCTTGCCGCCCAGGTGGCCGCACTTCTTCTCCGAGGCCAGCTGGTCCTCCCAGTGGGTACCGGCGGCACCCGCGGCGATCATGGCCTTCTGCAGTTCGTAGACGTTCAGCGCACCACCGAAACCGGCCTCACCGTCGGCGACGATCGGCACCAGCCAGTTGTCGACCGAGGTGTCGCCCTCGACCTTGGCGATCTCGTCGGCGCGCAGCAGTGCGTTGTTGATGCGACGGACCACGGCCGGCACCGAGTTGGCCGGGTACAGGCTCTGGTCGGGGTAGGTGTGACCGGACAGGTTGGCGTCACCGGCGACCTGCCAGCCGGAGAGGTAGATGGCCTTCAGGCCGGCGCGCACCTGCTGCACGGCCATATTGCCGGTGAGAGCGCCGAGGGCGTGGATGTAGTCCTCGTTGTTGACCTGCTCCCACAGGATTTCCGCGCCGCGACGGGCAAGCGTGTTCTCCTCGACGACATTGCCCTGCAACTTGGCCACCTGCTCGGCGGTGTAGTTGCGGGTGACGCCCTTCCAACGGGGGTTGGTGTCCCAGTCCTTCTGGATCTCCTCAGCGGTCCTGGGGGTGCCGGTAGTCGACATCGCGAGACTCCACTTCTTTGTTCGGTCGGTGCCATCCGGGGCGCACCGCGTTGAGCGCGCCGTGAGCGTCGTCCGAAGGTTTCCGCTCATACTGCCGAGATGACAATTCGCAGGCTTGCAAGGCCTATGGGGTGTACCTCCACACGATGACACATCGAGAAAACAGCGTCTACCTGTTGCTTATGTGAATCTAAGCTAGGTTTACTCGCTAGTTCGCTAATCTTGCAAAGTTTGCCTGCGAATTGCACGCCTGAAATCTACCGGCCAGTAGCTCTGACGTGGGGTTTTAGCGTAACGCTCGTACTGTTTCCATCGGGCGGCAGCTCCGGCACGCCGAAAGGATGGAATCTCCGGCTGTGAGCACACTCATAACTGATGGCACCCGCCATCGGTAACCGATCAGGAATACCGGCCGCACCCTCCGGACGCATGGCGCCCCATGTCGCCGACCCTTACGCCCAACCGTTCGCACATGCCCGTCACCCGACACAACTCCACCGGCCGGTGCACGACCCGATATCGCGGGACGCACATTCGACCGCGTGTCCGGTTTCTCCCATTTCTCGGCAATGACGGAAAGATCCGAAGACAACGATCCGAAGAAGTCCGAAGACATCCGAAGACATCCGAAGACAATGGAGAAATACTGTGACCGAATACAACGTATGCCGGTGTATTCACAGATCGGTCGATCAAGATTTCCCCACAGGGTCACAATCCACACCGAACAGCGCTATGGTTTGCGTCACGTGCGCGGTCATCGGTGACGGGGTGCCGATCGGTAGCGCCCGCCCACCGCCGCACGGTGGATCGGAGCTGTGGATGCGGGATATCGTCGACGACCTACTGCGGGTATGGCGTTCCGGCCGGACCGGCGGACTGGCCACCATAGTGCGTACCGGTGGTTCCACCGAACTTCCGGTGGGCACGGCCATGCTGGTCGATCCCGACGGTGGGATATTCGGATCGTTCGCGCTCGGTGGCGTCGAGGAGGCCGCCTACGAGGCCGCCCTTCAGGCCGCCCGAACCGGTCAGCGCGCGCTGCACCGTTTCGCGGTGCCCGATCCCGTTTCCGGAGCCGACACCGGTGTCATCGACGTGTTCACCGAGCCGTTCTCCAGATTCCACTTCCCGGAATTCCCCACCGTGGCCACCGAAATCGCCTCCCATCGGCGGGTCACCGTTTTCACGGTGGTGTGGAATCCGGAACCAGCGATGATCGGCCAGCATCTGATCACCGACAAAAAACACAAGACCGAGCTGGTGTCACTACCCCAGTCGGATATATTCGTCGCCTCCTTCGCCCCGCCGCCGCATCTGATCATCTTCGGCGCCAACGCGTATGCGGCGGCCCTGTCCACCCAGGCCCGACTGCTCGGCTACCGGGTAACCGTCTGCGACGCGCGGGCCGACTTCGCCAACCCCGATGTGTTCCCCGGGGCCGAGGTCGTGGTCGACTGGCCCCACCGGTATCTGAACACCCTCGCCGCGAGCGGACAGATCGAACCCACCACCGCGATCGTGGTGGTGGCACACGACCCGCAGTTCGAACTCCCGCTGCTCACGGTGGCATTGCGACTCCCCGAAGTCGGCTATATCGGCGCGCTCGGATCCCCCTCCACCCACGCCCGGCGCATGGAGGATCTGAAGGCCGGCGGTTTCGGCGAGGCGGCGCTGGCCCGGTTGCGCGCACCGGCCGGAATGGATATCGGCGCCCTCACCCCGGCAGAGACCGCGGTAGCCGTCACCGCGGAGATACTGGCCGCGCGGAACGGACGTCCGGGCCGGATCACCCTGCCGTATGCCACCGAGGCGGTCGCCGGTTAAACCGCGCATCGCGCCCGTCGGCCCGGATGAGATCCGATACGAATCGGCCCCGAGACCTGTTGCACTGCCCGCCGGTCAGGAACAGTGGTTCTCGTGATCCTCACGGTGACAATGAATCCCGCCTACGATGTGACCTACCGGGTCGAGCACTTCACGCGGGGACGGGCACATCGGGTCAATTCGGTCGAGCAACGTCTCGGAGGTAAGGGCATCAATGTGACGCGGGTGCTCAACCAGCTGGGACGCTACACCCGCGCCACCGGATTCGCCGACCACGCCTTCGCCGCGGCTGCGGAATTGGAGATGCCGGTGGATTTCGTGCACGCCCTGCCGTGGGTACGACGCACGGTGGTGATCAGCGAATCGGATACCGGAACGGCGACCGCCCTGTGGGAACCGGGAGCGCGGGTGTCGAATCCGCACGCCGCCGAACAGTTGGCGGTGCGCGTGGCCGGGTTGCTGCCCGATATCGCCGGATTGGTGATCGCCGGTTCGCTACCGGGCGGAATCGATGCCGAACTGCCCGCACGAATCGCCCGCACCGCGGTGGCCGCCGGGGTGCCCACCATCTGCGATCTCGACGGAGAGGCCTTGCGCCTGGCCGCCCGGGTGCCGGGTGTGATCCTCATCCCCAACCTCGCGGAACTGCACCAACTCACCAACACCCGTCCGCAGACACCGCAGGAGGTGGTTCGAGCGGTCCGGCCGCTCATCGCGGCCGGAGTGCGCGCGGTGATCGTGACCCGCGGGGAGCTCGGTATGGTGGCGGTGACCGAAGGCCGAGCGTGGTCGGCCGGTCTGCCCGAACCGCTGGCCGGTAATGCCATGGGAGCGGGTGACGCGGCGACGGCGGCGGTCATCTCCGCGCTGGCGGCCGACGCCGAACCCGACTGGCCCACCCTGCTCACCGATACGGTGGCGACCTCCGCGGCGGCGATCGTCATCCCGGTGGCCGGTGAGATAGACCGGCGGTTGCGGGAGCATCTCACACCCCAGGTGCAGGTCGAGGAACTCGCCGTTACTTGAGAACGTAGGGGGAAACCGAACTTCGATGCTCGCTGATGTCGAGCTTCTTACCCAATGGGGGAAAGGCCCGCTGCGGGCAGTTGGCGCGATCGCAGACCCGGCATCCGGCCCCGATCGGGGTGGCCGTGGCCTCCCGTAGATCAATGCCATCGGCATACACCACCCGTCCCGCGTGGCGCAATTCACAACCCAGACCGATGGCGAAGGTCTTGCTCGGCTGCCCATACCGGGTGGCGCGACGCTCCACGGTCCGGGCGACCCACAGGTATTTGCGGCCATCCGGCATCTGCGCGATCTGGGTCATGATCTTGCCCGGGTAGGCGAAGGTTTCGTACACATTCCACAGCGGGCAGGTACCTCCGCTGGAGGAGAAGTGGAAACCGGTCGCCGACTGGCGTTTCGACATATTCCCCGCTCGGTCCACCCGGACGAACGAGAACGGCACCCCGCGCAGTTCCGGTCGCTGCAGGGTGGAGAGGCGATGACAGATCGTCTCATAGCTCTGGGTGAAGAACGCCGACAGCCGTTCGATGTCGTAGCGGAAGTCCTCGGCCACCTCATGGAAGTAGGTATAGGGCAGCACCGTTGCCGCCGCGAAGTAGTTTGCGAGACCGAGCATGGCCAGTTTCTTGGTGTCGGAAGAAGCGAAATTCCCCTCTTCGACCAGTTTTTCCAATAACGGCCCACATTCGAAATAGGAGAGCTCGGCGGCCAGTTTGAAGGCACGCTGTCCGCCCGAGAGGTGCGGGGCGATCTCCAGCGTCTGGCTTTCCGGGTCGTAGCGGTGCAGCACTCCTTCGCCGAGATCGATGCGCTCCACGATGCGCACCCCGTGCGCCCGTAACAGCCTGGGTATCTCGCTGTACAGGTCACCGCCGTGGAATCGGATACGGTTGGCCAGCTCCTCGGCGGCTGTGTCGAGTTCGTGGATGTAGTTCTGCCGCTGGTAGAAGTAATCGCGCACTTCCTCGTGCGGTTTACTGATCGCCGCGCTCCCCGCGCCGTCGGCGAATCGGTCTTCTGTGGCGGCGGCCAGTTGGGCACTGGTATTGCGATAGCGATTGTGCATATTGACCAGGGCCCGGGCCATGCTCGGGTGCGCGGACACCATTTCCGCGATCTCCCGAGCATCGGCCTCGATACCCAGTTCCTGGTCCATCACCACTTCTTGCAATTCGGCTATGAGCCGGGTGTCGTCCTGCGGGGAGAAGAACGTCGCGTCGACGCCGAAGACCTCGCTGATCCGCAACAGCACCGGCACGGTGAGCGGACGCACATCGTGCTCGATCTGATTGAGATAGCTCGCCGATATCTCCAGCTGCTGCGCGAGGGCGACCTGGCTCAGCCCGCGCTCGGTTCGCAATTGACGTAACCGAGCACCGACGTATGTCTTGGCCATTCGTCCAGTCTAGGACTGGATTCACATCCTGCAATAGTGGAATTAACAGTAATTGGCCATCGGATCAGAAGGCCTCCTCCGGCAATTCCATGGCGTCGAGATCCAAGGCGGCGATGATGTCCTTGATACCGGTCAGGGTGGGCAGCACATTCCGCGCGAAGAACCGGGCCACCCCGACCTTGCCGGTGTAGAAGGCCCGATCGGCGGCCGAGACGTCCCCGTCCAGCGCGGCGGTGGCGATCTCGGCCTGCTCCAGCAAGCGCCAGCCGATGAGCAGATCACCCACGGCGAGCAGGAACCGCACCGAACCGAGACCCACCTTGTACAGCTGGGCGGGATCGGACTGCGCACCCATGGCGTAACCGGTGAGCGCGAACGCCATCGCCTGAACATCTTCGAGGGCGGTGCGCAACAAGGCGCGTTCGGTGTCGAAGCGACCGGTGGCGGCATCCAGGAACGCGGTGATCCGCCCGGTGACGTAATTGAACGCCACGCCCTGATCCCGCAGGATCTTGCGGAAGAAGAAGTCCTGCGCCTGGATGGCGGTGGTGCCCTCGTACAGCGAGTCGATCTTGGCGTCGCGGATGTACTGCTCGATCGGGTAGTCCTGCAGATATCCGGAACCACCCAGGGTCTGCAACGACTCGGTGAGGTACTGGTAGGCCCGCTCGGAACCGACACCCTTGACGATCGGCAGCAGCAGATCGTCCACCCGGTGCGCTGTCTCGGCATCCGCTCCCGACACCAGCTCGGCGACATCGGCGTTCTGATGGGCGGCGGTGTACAGATACACCGCGCGCAGGCCCTCGGCGTAGGCCTTCTGCATGAGCAGGCTGCGGCGCACATCCGGGTGGCGCATGATGGTGACGCGCGGCGCGGTCTTGTCCGTCATCCGGGTCATATCCGCACCCTGGACGCGCTGTTTGGCGTAGTCGAGTGCGTTCAGGTAGCCGGTGGACAGGGTGCCGCTCGATTTGACGCCCACCATCATGCGCGCGTTCTCGATGACCTTGAACATCTGCGCGATGCCGTTGTGGGTGTCGCCGACGAGCCAGCCCTTGGCCGGAATACCGTGACCGCCGAAGGTCAGTTCGCAGGTGGGCGAGGACTTCAGCCCCATCTTGTGCTCGACATTGGTGACGAAGACACCGTTGCGCTCACCCAGTTCCAGGGTCTCGGGGTCGAAGTGGAACTTCGGCACATAGAACAGCGACAGTCCCTTGGTGCCGGTGCCGGCGCCCTCGGGGCGGGCCAGCACCAGGTGGAAGACGTTCTCGGCGGTGTCACCCACATCGGCGCCCGAGATGAAGCGCTTGACCCCTTCGATATGCCAGCTGCCGTCCGGCTGTTCGATCGCCTTGGTGCGGCCGGCGCCCACATCGGATCCGGCGTCGGGTTCGGTGAGCACCATGGTGCCCGCCCAGTGCCGTTCGAAACCGGCTGCGGCCCAGTGCTTCTGCTGCTCGTTGCCGATCTGGTACAGGACCGCCGCCATGACCGCGCCCATATCGAAGAAGGTCGCCGCCGGGTTCGCGCAGGTGATCATCTCGTTGACCGCCCAGGCCAGCGCGGCGGGAGCGGGGGTGCCACCCACCCCCTCGGGTAGGCCGAGCCGGTGCCAGCCGGCCTCCTGAATGGCCGACACGGTCTTGCGCAGCGGTTCGGGGACCTCGACGGTATGTGTCTGCGGATCGAAAGTGACCGGCTCCCGGTCGGCCGCGGCGAACGATTCGGCGACCGGCCCCTCGGCCAGACGCCGCACCTCGGCCAGGATATCGCGGGCGGTGTCACTGTCCAGATCGCCGTAGGCCCCGGAATCGAGCAGCTTGTCCAGTCCGAATACCTCGAACAGGTTGAACTCGATATCACGCACGTTCGCCCGGTAGTGGCCCACCGTGTCCTCCTCGACTTCACCACGGCCGCTCGGCCGCGCACTGACGGTTTAGACATCGTACGAATGCCTGGTGTTGCACACCACACCACCCCGTCATCGTGATATTCGTCCAGTTCACACCGCGTGGAAGCGGCCGCGCGCCCCGTGATCGCGCGGCCATGGGTGGGCACCGGCTCGAACCGGCCTCGGGTTCAGCAGCCCGGCTGCAATGGCCAGCACTCCGCCGGCCTCGTCGGGACGGGCGCGGTGACCTCGAAGGAGGGCGTGGTCGCGGCGGGTTCGGTATCCGATCCATCGGAGAACAATGTCGTGACGACCACGGCGAGGACCACGAGCATGCCGACTATTGCGGCCACCGTGACCAGCCAGCCCACGGTGGCCTGACCACGCGTGGGCTCCGGAACCCGCTCCTGCGGCAACGGTTTCACCCGTTCCGGTAGTTTCTCCGCGAAACCCGCATCCAACAGTTCGTCGCGCCCGGGCGCCCACCCGGTGAGCGCGGTGGTCGCGGCCCGCACCCGATCGGCGGTCCACCGAGGCTCACCGGGAGCGAAATTCTCCAGGTAGATCCGCAGTTCGACGGCATCGGAGACATTACCCACCACAACATCCAAACCGGGACGCACATTGACCCGGGCCGGGCGCAGTACCGATCCGCGAAACGGCACCACGACCACCGCGCCGCACAAGGGCCCGGGGTCGAATCCGGTGCGCTCGAAGGCCCGCTCCACCTCGCGCACCGAGTTCTGCACCATGGTCGAGGGATCGGCGCCGAAGGCGAGATCCAGGTCGGCGTTCTCCGAACCGACCTTCCACCGCCCGTCCGTGGGTACCTCGAACACCCCACTCTGGCGCCGGCGGAAGCCGACCACCTCCACGACGGTAACGCCCTGGACGGTGAAGATCACCGCATCGATCTGCCTGGTTCCCCGCTCGGTGCCGACACGTAGGTCCACCATGGCCAGTCCGACCGTCGGAAAATTCCGGAGGCATTCCACGAATTCTTCTTCGGCCGCGGTCAATTCCGCTCGATCGTCGACCTTCACCAGCATCGCGCGCTCCCCTTGCCGTGCGACGATGCGTTCTCACCCACCACCCGACCCCCTTTCGAATAATGTCCCGGCAAAAGTTCTGGCACACCACCCATCCGGCCACTGTTCCGGCCGCGCTGCCCCCAGCGAACCATATCGGGGCGTTACCGCACAGCGATACGCACCGAAAGGCGCCGCCAGGTTCCGGGCATTCCCGAGATCGAGGGCCTCGTCGGCCACGAGGAGGTCGTTCCGGGAAAATCACCCCCGAAGGAGCGGAAGAATTCGGCTTTGTCGCCTATATCCGTTCGGGGGAGGCGGCCGAGCGGGTCGTGCCGAAGTTCTATTCGTGGCGGGCGGCCGAGGTGGCGGGTTCCCGCGCTCGACGCGGCAGGGTGGGGCAGTGGGCATCGACGAGGACCGGATCGGGCCCGTAGGCGGCCCAGAGCTCAGCGCTCACCACGTGCCCCCGACAGTCTCCTGGAGAATACGGGCGGGTTCGAGAATCCCGCTCGGTCTGCTTCCGCCGCCCCCGACGATACGTCACTCGGGGGAGGTGCCCCGTCGAAAAGGACCGCCCGCGAAGCTCATCGGGGGCGGCCTCGCGCCGAAGCGACCTGTTTCAGGCGTGGCGGCGTTTTCGATCGGTGGGCTTTTCTCCGGCCCGGGCGATATCGGCCGCTCGACGTTCCCTTTTACCGCGGGCGATTTCGGTGGCCAACGCCTCGAGCGGGCCGGTGAACTGTTCCAGCGGCGCCACCAACTCGGCGAGCCAGTAACGGGCGTTATCGATTCCGTCCGGATCGAGGGTGTAGATACGACGAGTGCCTTCCACCCGAACTCGTACGAGCCCGGCCTCGCGGAGCACCTTGAGGTGCTGGGATACGGCGGGCTGGGTGATCGGCACATCCTGCTGTACGGCGGCGACCAATGCACCCGCGGTCTGCTCACCGCTCGACACCAACTCGAGGATCGCGCGCCGGACCGGATCGGCGAGGGCCTCGAAGACCCGTACCGGAGACGAACCGGGCATCAGGACTCGGCGCCCTCCTCGGGCCTGGTGGTATAGAACGCCACGGTTCGCTCGCCGGCGGCCCGCGCGCTATCCGGATCCTCGCCGTCCCCGATAGCGGCCTCGGCCCATCCCGTGGCCGCCAACCGGATGAATGCCGTGCCCTGTGGGGTGTGCGGGAACTCCAGGCCCGCGGCGGGATCGACCGCTTCCCCGCTGTCCAGGTGCAGTCCGAGTCCGATGAGCGCGAGATCCCAGCCGACGCCCACGGCGCCGGGACCGAACCGTTCCCACATCTCGGGATCGACCGTCGCCTCGTGCACGAGTTCCAGGACGGTGCCGTCGTCGGCCGGTGTGAGACGAACCTCCACCCAGGACACCATCGGACCCATTTCCCAGGTCACCGCGAACCGTTTCGGTTCGTCACACTCCTCGACCACCCCATTGGCATTGCCCTCGAGCTGGTATCGACCACCGACCCGCAAATCGCCGCTGATCGGCAGAAACCACCTCGGAATCCGTTCGGCGCTGGTGAGTGCGTCCCATAGATCGGCCTGATCGGTGGGGTAGCTGCGACGGGCGATGGCGATCTTCGTCGGCACACCGTCGCGGGAGCCGGTGCGCACCTCTCGGGCGACCAGCCCCGCGGCGACCACAGGATCGACGGGCAGAGTCACGAGAACCTCCTTTGATAAGTTTCAACTTATATTAAGAGGTCGGACGGCCCGATACCACCCGAAGCGCGCGGGCCCGGTCAAACCCACTGGACCAGCTGGATGACTATTCCATTGGGATCTTCCGTCTGGAAATAACGTTCCCCCCATTCCTCGGTCTCGATGGGCGTGATGATCGGTACCCCCGCCCGACACAGGCGCTCGTATTCGCCATCGATGTCGTCCACCACGAAGACGACCAGCAGCCCATCACCCGCACTGCCCGCCGCCTTGGCGGGTTTGAAGGTGGACAACCCGGTGCGCAGGTAGATGAGGTTCATCCCGGCGTCCTCGCGGGCCAACGAGACGAACCCGTCGGCCGACATCCGTTCGGTGAAGCCCAGATGATCGATGACGAACTGCGCCGACGCCCGCGGATCGGCGACATTGAGCGAGATGGCGGATTCGGTGATGCGCATGAGATCTCCCGTGGTGTCAAACTCCGTACTTTGTACGCTCTACGTTGTACAGAGTTTTATTGGTGCAAGCACGGTGATCTGCTTCACAGACGCGCCGGAGGTCCGGTGAAATGTCCCGAACCGGTTCGGCGGATGGGGCGCTTGTGTCGAACCGATGCCCGGGCTCAGAACTCGTCGCGGCGAATGCGCAGGGCGGTAATGGTGGCGGCCAGGCCGTCGTACTGATTGACCAGCAGAACGATTTCGATCAGCCGTCGCTCGTCGTACCAAGCGGCCAGACGCTCCCAGGCGGCATCGTCGATATCGCGGGTCCGCACCAGTTGGTCGACCGCGCCGAGCAGCGCCCGATGTTTGTCCGACCAACCGGGGGCATCCGGTCCGGAACGCACCCGGTCCAAGATTTCGGGCGTGACCCCGGCTCGACGTCCCAACCGGATGTGATGGTCCATCTCGTACGCACAACCACGCAGATGCGCCACCCGCAGGATCACGAGTTCGGATTCATGCCTGCCCAGCCGGCCACCCGGCATGAGTTTCCCCGAGAAATGCAGCCAGCCGCGAAACAACCCGCCGGCGCGACCGAGCGTGCTGAACAATTGCGCGTCCCCGGTACCGGCAACGCGCGAAAGAACCTTCCAGACAACCCAGTTCAACGGCCCCAGCTCACGCAGTCGACCAGGGAAAATACGTGGTTGCGCCGCCGAACCCATCGGTACCACCTCTCCAGCGATAAATTCTCGAAACCGCCGAGCACCGCCGGCGATGACGGTCGGTATCTCGAACCTACCGGTACCGAACCAGGTTCGGCGGCGCGCACACCGTAACGGGATCAGCCGAGGAGCTCGGAGACGGTGACGAATCGATAGCCATCGGCCCTGAGCGCGGCGACGATCCGCGGAATGGCCTCCCGTGACACCGCACCATCGGCATACATCGCGTGCAGCAGAATGATCGATCCGGGACGCACCTGCTCGACCGCGGCGGCGACGATATCGTCCACCGACGCCCCTTCGCTGTTCGGTTCCACATCCCAGGTCACCGTCGTCCGATCGTGCTCGGCCAGATAACGGGGAAGCGCCCACAGCTTCTTCCCGTATGGCGGCCGGAAGGTTATCGGGCCCTGGTAGCCGGTTTTGCGGATCTCGGCATCGGTGCGCTCCACCTCGTCGGCAACGGTATCCGGCGTGACCAGCACCATCCGCCGATGCGAATAGGTGTGGTTTCCGATTTCGTGTCCGGCCGCCGCGATCGCGGCACCCAGTTCCGGACGGGCGGCCAGGTCACGTCCATTGAGATAGAACGTCGCCGGCACCCCGGCGGCGGCGAGGATGTCCAGCACTTCCGGCGCGCGATCGCTCGGGCCGTCGTCCAGCGTCAAGGCGACCACTTTCTCGGTGGTCTCGACCCGGTTCACCAGTCGTCCGGCCAATTGGAAGGTTCGCGAGTTCATCAGCTGGTACCCACCGACCAGCAGCGCCAGAACCGTGACGAGCCCCAGTGCCGTACCGATAATCCATCGTCGCATGGCCACCAGTATCAGTTGCGCGACAACACTTTTCCCAATTGCGTGGTCGCTTCGCCGGCCTGGCGCACCCCGGCCTCGTAGGCGGGGAGCAGCGCGGCGCCCGCGAAGAGATCGGCGCCGAAAGCGGTGATCGCGCCGGCATCGGGCACGATGGATATCACGCGGGCCGAGCCGAGTTCGCGATCGGCGCGGGTCCGCGGGAAAAGATGCGCCAGTGGCTCGAGGATCACCACCGTCTCGGCGTCCGCGGCGAGATCGGCATTGATCGACGAGCGCACACCCCCGTCGACGTAGTGACGCCCGTCGATCAGAATCGGCGGAAACACACCCGGCACGGACGTACTGGAGGCCACGGCCCGAACCAGCGATGCGCCACCGTCACGGGTCCAGGGGTGCAGCTCACCCGTGGAGAGATCGACCGAGGTGACCACCAGATCATGGTCGGGCCAGTCCGCGAACCCGATCAGGGAGCCGATTCGGTCGATATGCGCCTCCTGGTCACCGGTCGCTGTCGATATCGCCAGTTCGGCGGCCCGGCGAATCGCTTGCTCCCGCTCCGGCCCACGAGTGCGAAGCAGCCCCGCTATCTCCAGCAGCGGACCGAATTCACGCGCTACGGGTAGTGAGTCCGAGGGTTGCGGGGTCAGGAGCCGATTCAGATCCCCGCCTCCGGCCAATACCGCGCCGACAACCGCTCCGGCAGAGGTGCCGACAATCCGATCGGCCGCCGAAAGATCGATACCGGCATCCCGCAGTCCGACCGCCAACCCGGCCAACCAGGCGATACCGACCGGACCGCCCCCACCCAGAACGAGCGCGGTTCGGGGCGAGTCGGGCAGCAATGCATCGGACATGCGGCCAGACTAACGAATCCACTCCTCGGTCGGGTGGCGGGAAGAAGCGGGGTCACCGCTTGGACAGCGCGTCCAGACGGGATATCTCGGTGGGGCTCAGCGCCAGGTCCATGGCATCGCCGCTCTCTTCGGCATGCCGTGGTGCGGACGCGCCGGGTATGGCCACGACCGTATCGCCGTAGTAACCGATCAGCCAGGACAATGCGACCTGACCGGGAGTAGCCCCATGGGCATGCGCGATCGCGCGCAGTTCGTCGATCAGTGGCGCGGTCCGGACCAGGGTGCGCTCGGTGAATCGACCCAAGGTCTTGCGGATCGGGCGCACCGTGTCGAGCAGTTCGGTCGATTCGTGGAATTTCCCGGTGAGCAGCCCCGATTTCAACGGCGAATAGGCGATCAGGGTGACCCCGAGCCGGCGGGCGGTTTCCAGGACTCCGTTGTCCTCGATTCTGCGGTGCAGCAGACTGATCTGCACCTGGTTCGATATCAACCGCAGCCCATGTTCCCGGAGTATCCGGTCGGCCCGCTCCATCTGTCGTGCCGAGAAATTGCTCACGCCGATATTCGCGATCTTGCCCGACTTCTGCACATCCGCCATCGCCCGCATCTGACGGGCGATCGACGAGAAACTGCCGCGCGGTTCGTGAATCTGATAGAGGTCGATCGGAAAACCTTGGAGCGCGGCGAGTCTTTTTTCCACGGTACGGCCGATATTGCCCGCCGTCCGGCCCAGCGGCGCCCATTTGGTGGCGATCGCGACATCGCCGGGGTTGATTCCGACCGCGCGCAACGATGTGGTCAGGGCTCTTTCCGAGTACCCACCGCCGTACATCTCGGCGGTATCGAACCAGTTGATACCACCGTCCACGGCGGTCTTGACGATGGTTTCGATCGTGCCGGGATCGAGCGCGCGATAGAACTGCGCCACCACGCCCTCACCCGCGAACTGCATACACCCCAACCCGATGGGGGGGATCTCGATATCCGATGACCCCAGCCTCCGCTTGACGACCATTGTTCACTCCTATCTCTATATGAGACATTAATGTCTCATATAGAGATGTGGCCGTCAATTTACGAGTGTGGGCTGTAGGCTTCCGCCATGGTCAAACGTGCCGCTCTTCGCGATCACATCGAAGCCGCGATCCTCGCCGCGGCCGCCGATGTCCTGGCCACCCGCGGCACCGCGAGCATGGCCGAGATCGCCGAAGCGGCCGGCGTGGGCCGCGCGACGCTCTACCGCTACTTCCCCAACCGCGAAGCGCTCCTGACCGGGCTTACCACCGCCGCGGGTGACGAGCTGCTGATCCGAATCGCCGACGCCGAACTCGACACCGTTCCGGTTCCCACCGCCATAGCCCGGCTCACCCGCGGTTTCCTCACCGCCGGCAGCAAATACGCCGCCCTCCTACAACCCGGCATCCGGCTGCCGGACAAGGACGCGGATCTGAAACAACGATTGGATCGGCCGGTCCGGGAGCTGATCACCCGAGGCGTCACCGACGGCGCCCTGCGCACCGACCTGGCCGTCGATGCGCTGTTCGAAATGTTCACCGGTCTACTGGAAAAAGGACTGCTCATGGTGCTGCGCGGTGAGAGCGGAATAGAGCAGGCCAGTTCCGCGGTGGTCACCGTGTTCCTCGACGGCGCAACCGATCCGGCCGCCCGCGGCACGGAATAGCGGAACCGACCATCCGCACCCTCGTTACAGTGGGGGTATGACCGGTCGAACGGGCGGGGTGCTCTACGACATCGACGGGGTCCTGGTGCGCTCCTGGCAGGAAATCCCCGGGGCGGCCGAGGCGGTTCGACGTATTTCCGAAGACGGTTTACGGCGTGCTTTCCTCACCAATACCACCTCACGCACCCGCGCCGAGATCGCCGAGCGACTGTGCGCGGCAGGTATCGAGGTCGCCCCGGACGAAATCGTCACCGCGGCCCGACTGACCGTCGAATACCTCCGGCGCACCCATCCCGACGCTCGGGTATGGGTGCTCAATCACGGCGATATCGCCGTCGATCTGGCCGAACTGCGGCTGGTGGATACCGACCCGGAGGTGGTGGTCCTCGGCGGCGCGGGCGAGGAGTTCACCCATCGCGCGCTGAGTCGGGTGGTGGAGCTGATGCTGGACGGCGTCCCGGTAGTGGCCATGCAGGGTGGTCTGACCTGGGCCACTGCCGACGGATTGCGAATCGATACGGGCGCCTATCTGCCCGGTCTCCGGGCCGCGGGCCACGCGGAGATCACGGTGGTCGGCAAACCGTCGGAAACCGGATTCCGCACCTGCGCGGCGATGATGGATCTGGCGCCGGAGAACGTGGTGATGATCGGAGACGATCTGCACTCGGATGTGCTGGCCGCGCAGGCCGTCGGCATGGTCGGGGTACTGGTACGAACCGGCAAGTTCCACCCCGCGGTGCTCGCCTCGGCGCGGCCGGTCCACCCCGACCACATCATCGATTCCGTGGCCGACCTGCCCGCTCTACTGTCCCGAAATGGCTGAACCCCATAACTCGAGCTCTCGGCGGCGGCCGGTTCCCCTTCCGAAGCGAACCGGCCTCGGCCCCGCCCCGGCCGCCCGATCGGATCTGCTGTAGTGGACGGTGATGGACGGCCGCAGCCCGTCCGCGGTCACCTCGTTGTGGAGGATCGGATCCTGCACGGTGATATCGCCGAGTTCTCGCAAGGTCGAGGTAATTGTCGCCGGCAACCTCGGGAACCGTGACCGACCGATGCGGAAACGAACACGGTCCGGCGCGGTGGATGTCCACCGCGCCGGACCGTGGAGAGAGAACCGGATCAGAAGTTGATCATGTGCCCGGCCAGGCCGTGGATGGCCTCTTGCAGGGCCTCGCTCAAGGTCGGGTGGGTGTGCACATTGCGGGCCAGCTCGTTGACGGTGAGGTCCCACTTCTGCGCCAGGGTGAGCTCGGGCAGCAGCTCGGACACATCGGGACCGATGAGGTGGCCGCCGATGAGTTCACCGTGGGTGTTGTCGGAGATGAGCTTGACGAAACCGGTGGCGTCGCCCAGGCCGTGCGCCTTGCCGTTGGCGGTGAACGGGAAGGTCGCGACCTTCACGTCGTAACCCTCGTCGCGGGCCTGCTGCTCGGTGAGACCGAAGCTGGCCACCTGCGGTTGGCAGAAGGTGGCGCGCGGCATCATCCGGTAATCGCCCAGCGTCAGGGTCTCCGCGCCGGCGATGGTCTCGGCGGCGACCACGCCCTGCGCCTCGGCGACATGCGCGAGCTGTAGCTTCGCGGTGACATCACCGATGGCGTAGATATGCGGCACATTGGTGCGCATGTGGTCGTCGATGGCGATGGCGCCGCGTTCGGTCAGGGCGACACCGGTGTTCTCCAGGCCGTAGCCCTCCACCCGCGGCGCGAAGCCCACGGCCTGCAGCACCTTGTCGACGGTGACGGTTTCCAGCGCGCCCGTCTTGTTGTCCTTGATACTGACAGTGACCTTGGAACCGTCGTCATCGATGGACTGCACGGCGGCACCGGTGGTGATGGTGATGCCGAGCTTCTTGTAGGCCTTGGTGATCTCCTTGGACACATCGGCGTCCTCGTTGGGCAGCGCCCGGTCCAGGAACTCCACGATCCGCACGTCCACGCCGTAGTTGCGCAGTACGTACCCGAACTCCATGCCGATGGCGCCCGCGCCGACGATCAGGATGGAACCGGGCAGGTCGCGGGTGAGGATCTGCTCCTCGTAGGTGACCACATTGGTGCTGAGCGAGGTGCCCGGCAGCAGCTTGGTGACGGTGCCGGTCGCAATGATCACGTTGTCGAAGGTGATCGATTCGGTGCCGCCCTTGGTGAGCTCCACCGAGATGCTGTTGGGGCCGGTGAACGTCCCCTTGCCGTCGTATTCGGTGATCTTGTTCTTCTTCATCAGGAAGTGGACGCCCTTCACCCGGCCGTCCGCGACCTTACGACTGCGGTCGAATGCCGCGCCGAAGTCGAAGGACGCCTCACCGGTGATACCGAACGTCTTCGCTTCCTTGGTGAAGATATGGGCCAGCTCCGCATTGCGCAGCAGGGCCTTGGAGGGGATGCAGCCCACGTTCAGGCATACGCCTCCCCAGTATTTCTGCTCGACAATAGCTGTTCGCAGGCCGAGTTGAGCGGCGCGGATCGCGGCGACGTAACCGCCGGGACCAGCCCCGAGAACGACGACATCGTAGTGGGAAGTCACGGTGTCGAGCGTAACTCCGCCGGTCCGGCCCGATTCATCCGGCTGCTCCTACCGGCGGGTCACCCGGGACCGCCCTTCCGGCGGTCCGTGGGGCATGGCCGAGTCCGGCCGGCGGCGGCCACCACGGGCGACAAGTCCACGGTTGGGCGACAATGTGCCCATGAACGGTATCGAGGAGAGCGTGACCGATCCCTACCTCTGGCTGGAGGACGTCACCGGCGATCGGGCGCTGGACTTCGCTCGGGCACACAACGAGGTGGTGGTGCAGCGGTTCGCCACCAACGACCGGTTCGAGACATTGCGCGGCCGCATCCTGGAGATGCTCGATACCGATGCCAAAATCCCTCTCCCGGGCAGGCGCGGACCGTGGCTGTACAACTTCTGGCGCGACGCCGCCCACCCGCGCGGACTCTGGCGGCGCACCACATTCGCCGAATACACCCGTCCGACGCCGGAGTGGGAGGTGCTGATCGACCTGGATGCGGTGGCCGCGGCCGAGGAAGAGAACTGGGTATGGGGTGGGGCGTATGTGCTGCGTCCCGAACAGACCCGGGCACTGATCAGCTTGTCCCGGGGCGGCGCGGACGCCAAAGTGGTACGTGAATTCGATATCGAGAAGCATGAGTTCATAACACCCGAGGCCGGGGGTTTCTTTCTGCCGGAGGCGAAATCCGAGATCGGGTGGATCGATATCGATTCCGTGTATGTGGGCACGGATTTCGGGCCCGGTTCGCTGACCGATTCCGGATATCCGCGTATTGCCAAGCGCTGGCGGCGCGGCACGGCGCTCGCCGAGGCGGAAACGGTATTCGAAGGCGAAACCGAGGATGTCGCGGTATCCGCGGGCTACGACCGGACACCGGGCTACGAGCGACATTACGTCGGCCGGGCCACCGACTTCTTCAACGAGGAGGTGTATCTCCTCGGTGAAGACGGCTCGCGGACCCACCTCGATATCCCCTCCGACGCCGGAAAATCCTGGTACAAGGACTGGCTACTGGTTCGGTTGAAATCACCATGGGAGGTCGGGGGCACCACATACCCGGCCGGAGCTCTGCTGGCCACCGATTTTCCCGAATTCCTGGCCGGGGAAAGAAAATTCGAGGTTCTGTTCGCCCCGGACGATCACACCTCGCTGCACGGATACGGCTGGACCGAGAACCACCTGCTGCTGGTCACCTTGGAGGACGTGCAGACCAAACTGTATGTCCTCACCCCGCCGGGGGAACCGGGCACCGGCAGCTGGCGGACCGAACCACTGGCCGACACCCCAGCTATGGCCACCACCGGCCTGCTGAATCTCGACCCGCTCGACGGAGGCGATGATTTCATGCTCGCCACCAGCGGTTTCACCACTCCGACGACCTTGCTCTCCGGCACGGTGGGATCGCCGCTGACCCGGTTGAAACAGGAACCGCACTTCTTCGACGCGGAGGAGGTCGAGACCGAACAGTTCTTCGCTCGCTCCGACGACGGCACCATGATCCCGTATTTCGTGGTCCGCCACCGGGATCATCATGGCGCAGCCGGACCGACCGTCATGTCCGGGTACGGCGGTTTCGAGGTTTCGCGCACCCCCGCCTACAGCGGTGCATCCGGTATGGGGTGGCTGGAGCGGGGCGGCACCTGGGTGATGGCCAATATCCGCGGCGGTGGCGAATACGGTCCGCAATGGCACACCTCGGTGCAGAAGGCCAACCGGTACAAGGTCTACGAGGATTTCTCCTCCGTCGCCCGCGACCTCGTCGACCGCGGTATAACCACCGCCGCGCAGTTGGGGGCGGTCGGCGGTAGTAACGGCGGGTTGTTGATGGGGGTCATGCTGACCCGCTACCCGGAGCTGTTCGGTGCCATCGTCTGTCAGGTGCCGCTACTGGATATGCGCCGCTACCACCTGTTGTTGGCGGGTGCGTCCTGGATGGCGGAATACGGTGACCCGGACAACCCCGAAGAGTGGGAGTACATCGGTAAATACTCCCCCTATCAGCGTGCGATGGAGACCGGCGCGGGCGCCGGATATCCGCCGATACTGTTGACCACCTCCACCCGCGACGACCGCGTCCATCCCGGCCATGCCCGCAAGATGGCCGCGCTGCTGGAGGAGCAGGGGCACCCTGTCTGGTACCACGAGAACATCGAGGGCGGGCACGGCGGCGCCGCCGACAACAAACAGGCGGCGTTCCAGGCGGCGCTTGTCTACGAGTTCTTCACCCAGATGCTGATCGAGAATCGCCCGTCGACGGAGTGAGGTACCCGAGGGGTAACGCGAAGACGAGCAATGCGGCCACCGCCACCACGGCCACGCATTCGGCGCCCACCGAATCGAATGCCAACCCGGTGGCGGTCATGCCGATGGACACCCCCACCGCGGTGACGACCCCCTCGACGGAGGTGAACCGGGCCAGGGCAGCCGTCGACAACCGCTCCTGAACGAGCGTCTGCCAGACGACTCCGGCGGCCGATATGGCGCAACCGGCCGTCACGCACCCCACGAACAGAATGGTCGGGCCGAGGACGGTTCGGTCGGAATAGCCGGCGATCGCCCCGGCTTCACATGCGACGGCACCGGTCACGGCCATGGCGGCCAATCGCCAACCGAATCTGCGCAAACCCGCGACCATCGATAGAGAACCGGTCGAACTTGCCGCCGCCATTCCCGCCGCCAGTACCGCTCACAGTCCGGCGCCCCCGTTCGCACCCACCGTGAGTGTCGGCCCCGCCACCGCCACCATTCCGATGACGAACGAAATCGTGAACCATAATCCAACCGACCAACCGAGCCAGGGTTCGCGGGTGACGACCGCACGAAACGACCCGTAATCATCGGATACGCCATCGGGTTTTTCTCCGGTCGGTGTACCGAGGTTTTCCACCCATGCCCGACGGGCATGAACCAGTGCGAGAATATTCGGCCCGAAGGTTGCCGAATCGAGCAGGAGAATCCCGACGAATCCCAATTTCCCGAGCAGAATCACCGCTGTCGGCGGGCCGAGCAGAACACTGGTGTCCAAGATGATGGCCAGAATGGCGTTGGCCGTACGCAGCTGCCGCGCGGGCACCACATCCGGCAATATCGCCGTCGCCGCCGGACCGTAGAACGCCGTGGCGATCCCGTACCCGGCGGCCGACACCGCCATGGCCGTCAACGAATTGCCGACCACCACGGAAAACAGCGCCAATCCGGCCTGCGCCCCGATTCGCGTCAGGTCCGCCCCGATCATGACCGCGAACCTGTCGTATCGCGATGCCACCGCCCCTGCCAGGGGAACACACAGAAAACGCCCCGCCCACAAACTCACCAACACCAGCGACAAGGCGCCGGATCCGCCGAATCGCTGCACCGAATACATCGCAAACGCGACGGGGATGATGCCATCGGTCAGGGCGGAGCACGCGCTGCCGATACAGATCCCGCGGAAGGCACGGCCCCGCAACGGCTCGGCGGCGGTGGCGAAGATGGCTCGGATGGCTCCCATCCCGCGCGACGATGGTTCAGCGGTCGCGCAACCACTTCTCGATGCGGTCGACGGTGCTGCTCGGATCTTGAATCCAGCCATTGTGGCCGAGGTTCCCGGGTGCGTGCCAAGTGGTTATTTCCGCGTGGGGCAACTTTTCCAATAGATGCCGAGCAGAGGACTGTGGGGTGAGCTCGTCGCCGGACATGGTGATGGACAGCACGGGCAACTTCAGGCGCGCGATGCGTTCCTCGTAGTCGATATCGGCACCCACCGGGACGAAACGCCCGGTACGGGCCAACCGCGCCCAGTCGGAGATGAGTACCTTGGACTGCCGTCCGAAACCGGCCGGACCGAGTCGATCGCCGGGCCAGACGCCGGCGAGATTGGCGGTCAAGGAGACCGCGGCGGTACCGACCAGCATGCCGGGACGAATGAGCCCGCGATAGCCGCGGTAATACGGTGTGCCGGAGGCGATCAGGATGATCCCGCCGAGTCGGCCGCGGATTCGGGCGGCATACATGACGGCGAGCTGACCGCCCAGACTGTGGCCCAGCAGATAGGGGGTGCTGTCGGGGAATCGGGTCCGCACCACCTCGAAGATCGCGGGGAAGTCCACCGATACCAGCTCGTGGTAACCGTAGCTGCTGGTGGCATCCGGTTTGGGGGTGCTGTCGCCATTGCCGCGCAGTTCACCGATCGCCACGTCGAAACCACGTTTTGCCAGCTCACGGGCGAAGTACAGGTAGTACTCGGCGGGTACGCCCAGACCGGGAACCACCACCACGACGGGACGCGGCGCATCGAGGGTGACCGAGTGTCGGTGCGCGCCCGAGGCCGGAATCAGCCGCACCGGGACGGTGCTGCCGTCGGGCATCTGGATCGGTACCGTTTCCACCGCACCCAGCCTAATGCGCCTCGTGGGGTATCGAACGACGCCGAATCGAGCGGAGTGTCGGCACGAACACGTCCGATCGATTCGTCGGCCCGGGGTGCCGTCAGGCCGCGACCGCGCCCATGATCACCCGACTGAGCACCTCGATGACCTCTTCCATCGGGCGGCGCGGTTGGGTGCCGCTCCATTCGTCGAGCACATGATTGATCGCACCGATTACGGCCATTGCCCGCAGGTCGTAGTCGCCGGGGGGAAGCGCACCCTGTTTCGCCGCGTCCTCGACGGTGCCGGTGAGCAGCATCCCCCATTCCCGGCGTGATTCCAGGCGCTTCTTCTCCACCTTGGGGCCTGCGCCGACCACCTCGACCAATGCGACCCGCGCCCGGCGTGGATCGGTTCCGATGGACTGCATATAGGCACGTACCGCGGCGGTGATGTTCTCGCGAGCGCTCGCTCCGGCGTGTTCGTCGAGTGCGGCCAGCACCGCGGAGCGGGACTCGCGATCGATCAGATCGAACAGTTCCAGCAGTAACGACTCCCGCCCGGTGAACTCCTCGTAGAACTGCCGCGAGGAGAGTCCCGCGTCCTTGCAGATAGCGCCGACCGAGCTATTGGCATAACCGTCTCGGGCGAAAACCGTCAACCCGGACTCCAAAAAACGCGCACGCCTTTGCCGTTGCCGGTCTTCTATGGGCTGTCCGGCATACTTCCGCCCCGAATTCACATCCTGTGACATCGACGCAAACAATACAGAACCGCCCGATCCTCGCATCACCGATCGGGCCGGTCCGGGCAGCGACAAGCCCCGCGCCCCAACCGAAAACGGCTGCGCGCATCGAAACCGCTGTATTCGTACCATCGCGACCATACAGGTCATCGCGGCGATACATCTTATTTTAAAGGGAAATACTAGAATAATTTTCGTATTGCAATGTATGAAATTGCCCGTGCCGTATGGCGATCCGAGAGCCGGACGACCATCCGTTGTCCTCGCCCATCTCTGCTATACGTGTGAGCGCGGCGAGCGTTACACATCCGCGCGACTCCGATATCCCGACAAGAAATCTCGGCACGGACGCCGTGGCTTCGGTGCGCCCCCACGGACTTCGGTGCCATGGCGCTCTAGGGTGACGCCATGGTCACCGCGCTGTTCTACGGACTGGGCACCGCGATCCCGCTGTTGATCGGCGCGGCCATCGGATTGCGATGGACACTACCCGCGCCCTTGCTCGCCTCCCTGATGGCCTTCGGCGCGGGCGCCATGATCGCCGCGGTATCGAACGAACTGTTCGAACCGTCGTTCGTGCAGACCGGCCCGATGGTCGCGGGAACGGCGCTACTCGCCGGTGCCGGTGTCTATGTCGGCGCGGATCTGTTCATCGAACGCAAGATCGGTCCGGGGGCGGTGGGCTGGGCCCTCATGCTCGGCACCGTGCTCGATGGGGTACCGGAGAACAGTGCGCTCGGAGTCGGACTCGGAGCGGGCGGGATCACCCTCTTGGTGGCCATCGCCGTCGGCAATACCCCCGAAGCGATCAGCGGATCCGCGTTGATGCGCCGGCAACATGGTTTCGAACCCACCGCGGCCTTTGGCCTCTGGGCCCTGACGGGCACGATTCTGGTCCTCGTCACCGTCGGAAGCCAGGCGCTGTCGAATCACTTGTCCGCCAACGCCGACGGCGTCGTACAAGCGTTCGCCGGGGGCGCCACCATAGCGGTACTCGCCGACTCCCTTATGCCCGAGGCGTATCGAGAGGGCGGGTGGTGGGTCGGCATGGCGACGGCCGCCGGTTTCCTCGTGGCCTTCCTACTCGGCCGATAGTAGAGGCGGTCGCGGACATACAGGCGTGAACGAGCCGCGTTCGGCACTCGGACATCGCGACCCCGAAATGCCCGAAGGCCGGTCCACCGCGGAGGGTGGACCGGCCTTCGGTTCGAAAGGTGTTGCCGGGAAGCAGGACTCAGAAGTCCATGCCGCCCATGCCGCCCGTCGGGTCGGCGGCCGGAGCGTTGTTCTTCTCCGGCTTGTCGGCGACGACGGCCTCGGTGGTCAGGAACAGGGCCGCGATGGAGGCCGCGTTCTGCAGGGCCGAGCGGGTGACCTTGACCGGGTCGGCAACGCCGGCGGCCAGCAGGTCCTCGTACTCGCCGGAATCGGCGTTCAGGCCGTGGCCGGCGGACAGGCCGGCGACCTTCTCGGCGACCACGCCGGGCTCGAGGCCGGCGTTGAAGGCGATCTGCTTCAGCGGAGCCGACAGGGCGACCTTCACGATGTTCGCGCCGGTGGCCTCGTCACCTTCCAGCTTCAGCTCGTCCAGCGCCGGGGCCGACTGCAGCAGGGCCACGCCACCACCGGCGACAATGCCCTCCTCGACGGCGGCCTTGGCGTTGCGGACGGCGTCCTCGATGCGGTGCTTGCGCTCCTTGAGCTCGACCTCGGTGGCCGCACCCGCCTTGATGACGGCGACACCGCCGGCCAGCTTGGCCAGCCGCTCCTGCAGCTTCTCGCGGTCGTAGTCGGAGTCGGAGTTCTCGATCTCGGTACGGATCTGCGCGACCCGACCCTTGATGGCCTCCGCGTCGCCCGCGCCCTCGACGATGGTGGTCTCGTCCTTGGTGACGACGACCTTGCGGGCCTGGCCGAGCAGTTCGAGGCCGGCGTTCTCCAGGGTGAGACCGACCTCTTCGCTGATGACCTCGCCACCGGTCAGGATGGCGATATCGGCCAGCATGGCCTTGCGGCGGTCACCGAAGCCCGGGGCCTTGACGGCGACGGACTTGAAGGTGCCGCGGATCTTGTTCACGACCAGGGTCGACAGGGCCTCGCCCTCGACGTCCTCGGCGATGATCAGCAGCGGCTTACCGGCCTGGATGACCTTCTCCAGCAGCGGCAGCAGATCCTTGACGGTGGAGACCTTCGAGCCGACCAGCAGGATGTAGGGGTCCTCGAGGACCGCTTCCTGACGCTCCGGGTCGGTGACGAAGTAACCCGAGATGTAGCCCTTGTCGAAGCGCATACCCTCGGTGAGCTCCAGCTGCAGGCCGAAGGTGTTGCTTTCCTCGACGGTGATGACGCCTTCCTTGCCGACCTTGTCCATGGCCTCGGCGATCAGCTCACCGATGGACGGGTCGCCCGCGGAGATACCGGCGGTGGCGGCGATCTGCTCCTTGGTCTCGACTTCCTTGGCGGTGTCGAGCAGCTTGGCGGTGACGGCCTCGACGGCCTTCTCGATACCGCGCTTCAGGCCCAGCGGGTTCGCGCCGGCCGCGACATTGCGCAAGCCCTCGCGCACCAGCGCCTGGGCGAGCACGGTGGCGGTGGTGGTGCCGTCGCCCGCGACATCGTCGGTCTTCTTGGCGACTTCCTTGACCAGCTCGGCGCCGATCTTCTCGTAGGGGTCCTCGAGCTCGATCTCCTTGGCGATGGACACACCATCGTTGGTGATCGTGGGGGCGCCCCACTTCTTCTCCAGAACGACGTTGCGACCCTTCGGGCCCAGCGTCACCTTGACCGCGTCGGCGAGGCTGTTCAGACCCCGCTCGAGGCCGCGACGGGCCTCTTCGTCGTACGCAATTGTCTTGGCCATTGCGGTGAGATCCTCCAAGTAATGAGGCTGACACATAGAGTGACCGCCTTGTCGGGTCACCCCAGGTTCGCTTGGCCAGGCTCGGTGCCCGCGACGGACGACCGGGGTGTCGTGTGCCCGATCTCACCGTCCCGACCTAGCACTCACGGGTCGAGAGTGCCAAAGCCATTATTAGCACTCGGGGGGTGCGAGTGCAAGGTAACCGTCCCGCGCTACAGCACGTCGGTGACCCGCAGAGCCAAGGCCAGAAAGGCATCGGCGCGACGTTCCTCCGGGGTCCGCGGTTCCCCTTCCTCCACGGTGACGAACTCGGCGTCGTGCAGCAACAGCTCCGCTTCCACTCGCATAATGGCCCGGATGAAGGGGGGAGCCACTTCCGGGGGCAGATCCCCGTTGACGACATAGCTCCCATCGGCCCGCGATTCCGTCGACACATACGACAGCGCGCGCAGCAGATCCTCCCGGCGCTCCCCCGCCACCAGGTCGGAGTCCGTGTCATCCGCCATTGCTATAGATTACCGGTCACCGCGGCGCGAATGCGCGCACCACCGGGGAAGGGCGAGACGTTTCGACACATCCCGCCCCACCCGCCTCCGGATCACTCCTCGCCGGCCGAATCCCGCTCCGCCACGATTTGGCCGAGCACTTCGAGCAGCCGCCCTTCGACCGCCGATTTCACCAGCCCGAGCCCGGACAGCAGACCTGTTCCGTTCTCGTTCTCGAGCAACGCCAACAGGATGTGCTCGGTGCCGACATAGTTGTGCCCGAGCCGTAGGGCCTCGCGGAAGGTCAGTTCCAGGACCTTCTTGGCCCCCGTGTCGAACGGGACGAGTCCGCGCATCTTTCCCGAGGCGACCGCGGCACGCAGTGCCGCACCGGTGAGCTTGTCCGACGCGTCGGCCTCCGCCTCCGGCGTCACCGCCGCCGCGATGGCCGCGGCCTCGAGTGCTTCGGCCGAGATGCCCTGATCGACGATCAGCCGGGCGGCCAGCGCGTCGGGCTCGGTGAGCAGTCCCAACACCAGGTGCACCGGTCCGATCTGCTTACCGCCCGAGATCCGCGCGGCCTCCTGGGAAGCCACGACAACGGCGCGGGCACGCTCGGTGAACTTGCCGAAACCGGCATTGGGATCCATGGTCGCCGCCGCGGGATCACTGGGCGTTCTGGGAACGAACCGCTTCTGCGCGGCCTGTTTGCTGACCCCCATACTCGCGCCGATCTCGGTCCAGGAAGCGCCGGCGCGCCTGGCCTGGTCGACGAAATGGCCGATCAGATGATCGGCCACCTCACCCAGGTGATCCGCGGCAACCACGGCATCGGAGAGCTGGTCGAGCACATTGTCGGGACGGGCTTTTTTGATGACCTCGATGAGGTCGTCCAAACGTACAGTAGAAGACATGCGTCAACCCTAGGTTGACGATAAGGATTCGTCAACCCTAGATTGACGCTAGGGATCAGTGCCCGGCGTCCTCCCGATCGCGTTTTCCACCGGGCCGCCGCAACCGCAAGCGCGAATCCCCTCGCAATACCGGTCGACGGATATCCGGGCGGCGCAGCGCCGGCCGTCGCAACCCGGCGATCCGGCCGTCGGCCCGCCGATCGGCCCGCCGCTGTGCCCGGCGTTCGGCGGGTTTGTGCTGCCAGGTCTCCGGCCGCGCCGCCACCCACCGCTGCGAGTACCAGGCGAACGGGATGTGCCCCAGATACAGCACGATCAGCACCAGCAGCAGAACCACCGGATAGGTCACCAGGGCGGCACCGGCCAGGGCCACCAGCGCCAGCAACCCGGCCGCGGCCTGCGGCGCCACCGACACCGACTTCAGCGCCAAGGTCGGAATGGTGCTCACGCACAGCGCGGCGGTGCAGATGGTCCACGCCGCCACCCCATAGAAATTGGACCACCAACCCGGACCCAGCTGCTGATACAGCGCCACGGGCGCCATGGCGATGAGCGCACCTGCCGGGGCCGGGACGCCGACGAAGTAATCGCGCGCCCAATCCGGACGGGTGTCGTCGTCCATCAGGGTGTTGAACCGGGCCAGCCGCAAGACGATGCCCACCGCGAACATCAATGCGATGATCCACCCGACGCCGCTGTCGTCATCGAGCAACGCCACATACAGCACAAGCGCCGGTGCCACCCCGAAGGAGATCGCGTCGGACAGCGAGTCCAGCTCCGCGCCGATTTTGGTCGTGGCCGACAGCAACCGGGCCAGCCGCCCGTCCAGGGTGTCCAGGACGGCCGCGGCGCCGATCATGGCGAGCGAGACCCCCCATTCCCCCTCCAGGCCGAATTTCACCGCGGACAGCCCGGAGCACAGCGCCAGGATGGTGATGATGCTCGGCAGCAGCCGAATCGTTCGGCGCCGCCGTCCCTCGACGATCTGCTCCATCACGCCTCGGCGGGCGGCAGTACCGCCAGCACCGTCTCCCCTCCGATAGTGCGCTGTCCGAGATCGACGAGCGGCTCGGTGCCTTCCGGGAAATAGGTGTCGACCCGCGAGCCGAAACGGATCAGACCATAGGTGTCACCGATGGTGAGCACATCACCCGGCACGGCGTCGCAGACGATCCGACGGGCCAGCAACCCGGCGATCTGCACCACCACGACCCGCTGACCGGTCACGGTCTCGATGACCATGCTGTTGCGCTCGTTCACCGCGCTGGCCTCGGGTAGGTCGGCGGAACGGAACTGCCCGGGCTGATGCCGGACGGCACGCACGGTGCCCGATACCGGGGTGCGCTGGACGTGCACGTCCAATACGGACAAGAAGATGCTCACCCGTGGGAGCGGACGATCGCCCAGGCCCAGTTCTGCGGGCGGTACGGCGGTGTCGACCAGGGCGACCTCCCCGTCCGCGGGCGCGACCACCACGCCGCGACGGTTGGGGGGGACCCGGTGCGGATGACGGAAGAACGCCGCGCACGCGGCGGCGGTCACCAATCCGGCTCGACGTACCCAGCGCCGTTTACCACCGAGAACCGCGACGGCCAGTGGCGCTGCCACGAACGGCAGACCGGCCGGATGTAGTGGCGGGATCGCATGGCGCACCAAATCGACCACATGGCCGAGACCGGTGCGTTCGGGCGTGCCGGGCGGGGTGGGACGGCGTGCCACAGACTCCTCTTTCGTGTTCGGTGCGGTCTCCGCGCCGGCTCGGCCGGTGTGCCGCCATAGCGGTGGCATACCGGCCGAACGAACAGGCGCAGGCGATCACACCTTACGCGCTTCGGGTCGGTGGCACCCGGTGTCAGCCCACTCGGCTGCGACCGGTCACCAACTTGACCAGGAACAGCAGAATCACCGCACCGGCCAGGCAGGTGATGAAGCTGAAGATCAACCCGCCACCGGCCACATCGACGCCGAGGACACTGAGCAGGAAGCCACCCAAGAGGCCGCCCACCACGCCGACGACAATGTTGAGCAGGATGCCCTGCTGTTCGTCGGTGTGCATGATCTTGCTGGCGATCCACCCGGCGATACCGCCGATGATGATCCACCCGACAATACCGAGACCGAGCATATTCTCCCTCGCTCCACTCTAGTTCGGATCACGCCCCGGGGCGGGCGCATGGTGCGAATACCCGGTATGGGGGAGGCAAACCGCATTGCGCTGTTCGAACTTCGAGCTAATATGAGGGTGCCTCATGTCTACGGATTGCCCGGCACCGGTGTTCGCACCGACTCCAGGTGAGGAACCACATCGAATTCGGGGACGACCCCGCGGCCCCGCCGCAGGTATATAGGAGACGACCATGGCCGCTCGACTCGCCCAGACGACCGGGGCACAGCACACCGCAATCCTGGGACTTGGGGTCTACCGCCCCGCTCGCGTGGTCACCAACGACGAGGTGGCCGGTCCGATCGACTCCAGCGACGAATGGATCCGCACCCGGTCGGGGATTCGCACCCGGCGGTTCGCCGACGAGACCGAGACCATCCGCTCGATGAGCGTTGCGGCGGCCCGCGGTGCGCTGGAATCGGCCGGTATCGCCACCGACCAGGTCGACTGCGTTATCGTCGCCACCTCCACCCATCTGCTGCTGACCCCCGCCGCGGCGCCGCGTATCGCCACCGAGCTGGGTATGAACGGCGCCGCGGCCTTCGATATCTCGGCGGGTTGCGCCGGGTTCTGTCACGCCCTGGCCATGGCGTCGGATCTCGTACGGGCGGGCACCTCCTCGCATGTACTGGTCATCGGGGTGGAGAAGCTCACCGACACCGTCAACCCAAAGGATCGTTCCACCGCCTTCCTGTTCGCCGACGGCGCCGGCGCGGTGGTGGTGGGACCGGCGGACGACCAGGGCATCGGCCCCACCGTATGGGGCTCGGACGGCACCCAGCACCATGCCATCCGCCAGGACAAGGACTGGCTCGAGTTCTTCGCCGAAATCGAGGAGAAGGGCCCGGATGCGGTGCGGCCCTATCTGGCGATGGAGGGCACCGCGGTATTCCGCTGGGCCGCGCATTCGCTGGAAAAGGTCTGTCGGGATGCGGTCGATCGGGCCGGACTGTCCACCGAGGACCTGAACGCCATGATTCCGCACCAGGCCAACGGCCGGATCATCGAAATCATGGCGCGCGTATTGAAGCTGCCGGAGAACTGCGTGCTGGCCAACGATATCGAGGAGACGGGCAATACCTCCGCCGCCTCGATCCCACTGGCCATGGAGGCCCTGTTGCGCACCGGCCGGTCGAAACCGGGCGATACCGCCCTGCTCATCGCCTTCGGCGCCGGGCTGTCGTGGGCGGCACAGGTGGTCACGCTGCCGGAGTTCAGTTCGTCTCGACCGCTGTCTTGATCTTGGCGAGGGTCTCGTTCATTCCCCGCAACAGCGCCTCCTCGAACGCGGCCTCACCGCCGAGCACGAGGTCGATCGCCTTGCGGGAGAAGACCGTGGTCCCGTTGGGCATATCCCGACGCTCGATCAGGCGGGTGCCGGTCTCGATGGGCTCCAGGGTGTAACTCCAGACCGATCGGTTCTGGTTGACCCGGAAGGCCAGTGCATGGTTCGGCTCGTAGCGCACGATGCGGGCCGTGGTGGGCCAGAACTTCCACCCCGCACGGTTGAGGTTGATCGTCCAGGCACCGGCCCGTGGACGGCCCACGGTGATCATCCGGACGCATTGCGGGCTGAACTCCGGCATCCGCCGCGGATCGGACACCACATCCCACACTCGCTCCGGCGGCGCGGAGATATCGATACTGGTTTCCAAGTTCTTCGGCAACGCTGCCTCCGGGTACACGAAACTGCAAGTATCGGAAAGGGTAGCGACAGGCGACGGATGGGTCACGTTCCGAGTGGCCGGCTACCTCTCGAACAGATCCGACCGGCACAATGAAAACAGCACTTCACTCGGTTGTCGCGTTCTATCGCAAGCAAGACACAGTCATCGGCAAACATTCAGCAAATGTAAGGTGATGGGCCGTGAACCTTCGCTCGCTACTGCGCCGCCGATCCACCGACGCCCTGCCGCAGCTGCCTGTTGTCGAGCCCGAAGAGGCAGACCGAGACCGTATCGATGAGCGGCTGGAACGGCTGCTCACCCCCACCGAACTGGAACTGGTGCGCCGGCACCGCGTCTGAACCCGAATATCCGGTACCGCCCACTACCCGAAGTGCGGCGACGAGACCGCCCGGTACTCTGCTGCGGATGCGTCGGAGGCTCCGACGCCGCGAACCACCGGGAAAAGCACGTGATGAAGCGAATTTCTTCAGTCGTCGTCCCGGCCACCGCAGCTCTCGTATTGCTGCTGGCCGGATGCGGATCGGACGATCGGGCCGACGAAACGAACGCTGCGCCGGCGAGCGCGGCCGCAACCTCCGAAGCGGCCGATCCCTCGCAGACCGCGCGGCCGGACGACTCGGCGGAATCGGAACCCGAATCGGAAACACCGGTCGACACCGACGAAACGCCCACCGACCCGGGCGAAGCCGCCCCGACCACCGCCTCGGACACCACCTGCGCCCAGTTCAAGGCGCTGGATGAGGACGAACAGAAAGCGCTGATCGAGCAGATTCTCGCCGAACATCCGGAAAGCTCCTTCGTGGGTAGCCCGAATGTCGCCCTGGGCACCGCGATACTGGTCTGCAATGCGAGCAACCTCGCCGATACACCGGTGGCCGGCGCCGCGGGCCTGATCCGGAAGAACTAGCGGCGCACCCCGGGCGGATCCGGGCAGAATGGTCACGATGGCTGAACTGGCATTGACCGCCCGCTTGAACCCCTCCGCCGCCGATGCGCGGCGCGGCGTGATCCGGCTGCATCCGGAAGTACTGGCCGCGCTCGGAATGCGCGAATGGGATGGGGTGACCCTCGTGGGATCACGGCGCACGGCCGCGGTCGCCGGGCGGGCGCCGAAAGGAACACCCCCCGGGACGGTCCTGCTCGACGACGTGACACTGTCCAATGCCGGGCTGCGGGAGAACGCGACCGTGATGGTGTCCCCCGCGACCGTCCACGGGGCCAAACGCGTCGTAGTGAGCGGATCGCGGCACGCCACCCACTCCATTCCGGCCGCGACCCTGCGCCAGGCTCTGCTCGGCAAGGTGGTGACCGTCGGCGACACCGTATCGCTGCTCCCCCGCGATCTCGGCCCTGATATTCCGAGCTCGGCTGCGAGCCAGGCACTGTCCCGGGCATTCGGTATCGCCTGGACGTCCGAGCTGATCACCGTGGTCACCATCGACCCCGCGGGCGGGCCGGTGAGCATCCAGCCGAATACCGCTGTCGAATGGAGCATGGGGGCGGCTGCCGAGGCGACCATGCCCGACGACGGCACGGGGGTGACCGCGCGACGAGCGACCCCGGCCGGCCCCGAGGGCAACGGTGTATACGAATCCCTCTCGGCGCCAACGGTATCGACGCCGCCGCCCCCGCCGCCCCCGATCTCGGTGGACGATCTGATCGGGGTACATGCCCAGGCGGACAAACTTCGCGAATGGCTCGGGCTGGCCCTCGACGAACCAGAACTGTTGAAAACCCTCGGCGCCTCACCGCATCTGGGGATTCTCATCACCGGTCCGGCCGGAGTCGGCAAGGCCACCCTCGCGCGAGCGGCCGCGGCACCGCGGCGCATTGTCGAATTGGACGGCCCCTCCGTCGGGGCCGCCGAGGGTGGAGCCCGGCTGCGTGAGGTCGCCGCGGCGGTCGCCCGGATCGGCGACGGGCAGGGCGGAATTCTGCTCATCACCGATATCGACGCGTTGCTGCCCGATCCGGCCGAACCCGTGGCCACGCTCATCCTGGACCAACTGCGCGCGGCGGTGGCCAAACCGTGTGTCGCATTACTGGCCACCACCGCCCATCCCACCGCGGTGGACCCACGGTTGCGCGCCCCCGATCTGTGCGATCGGGAACTGGCACTACCCCTACCGAACGCGGCGGTGCGCAAAACGCTGTTGGAGCAGTTGCTGCGCAAGGTCCCGACCGGTGAGCTGAAGGTGGACCGGATCGCGGCAGCCACCCCTGGCTTCGTGGTGTCGGATCTGGCGGCGCTGTGCCGGGAAGCGGCATTGCGGGCGGCCTCGCGGGCCAGTCGGGAAAAAACCGATCCGATACTGACCCAGGAGGATCTGACCGGCGCGCTCGAGGTGATCCGACCGCTGTCCCGGTCGGGCACCGAGGAACTGGCCATCGGCAGTCTCGGGCTCGACGATGTCGGCGATATGGCCGAAACCAAACAGGCGCTCACCGAAACCGTGCTGTGGCCGCTGCGACATCCCGATTCGTTCGCCCGGCTCGGTATCGAACCGCCCCGAGGTGTGCTGCTGTACGGTCCACCCGGTTGCGGTAAGACCTTCCTGGTCCGAGCCCTGGCCGGCAGTGGGCAGCTCAGTGTGCACGCGGTGAAGGGCGCCGAGCTGATGGACAAATGGGTCGGCTCCTCCGAACGCGCGGTGCGGGAGCTGTTCCAGCGGGCCCGCGACTCGGCGCCCTCGCTGATCTTCCTGGACGAGGTGGACGCGCTGGCGGCCCGGCGGGGCCAGAGCTCCGATTCCGGCGTGGGCGACCGGGTGGTCGCCGCGCTGCTCACCGAACTCGACGGGGTGGAGCCGCTGCGCGATGTGGTGGTGCTCGCCGCCACCAATCGACCGGAACTCATCGATCCGGCGCTGTTGCGGCCCGGCCGATTGGAACGGCTGGTCTTCGTTCCGCCACCGGACGCCGCGGCCCGACTGGCCATTCTGCGTACCGCGGCCCGCTCGGTCCCGCTGGCCGACGGGGTGAACCTGCCGGCTCTGGCCGAGGAATTGGACGGATACTCGGCCGCCGACTGTGCCGCGCTGTTGCGCGAGTCCGCGCTCTCCGCCATGCGGCGTGATGTGAACGCGGCCGACATCACAGCGGACGATATCGCTGCCGCCCGTAAGGCGGTGCGCCCCTCGCTGGACCCGGAGCAGGTGGAGTCCCTGCGCCGCTACGCCGAAAACCGCAGCTGAGAGGTACCGTCGGTCGACACCCGCCATGCCATTACCCGCCGGCCGGTGATGCATGCTGCCCGGTTACTATGCCCATCCCCACATCCTTTTTCCCGGGCCAACCCGACGACAGCACATAGGATTGTAGGAAAAAGCCGAAGAAAACCGCACCACCCCGCCATATCGAACAGACGGAGTGAAGTTTGCTCGCCATCCTGCTCGCCCATGCCCTGGCCGCGATGGCTGCTCCGTACGGGGTGCGGGCGCTGGGGCGGAATGTCTTCTTCCCGCTGGCACTGGTGCCATTGGGCGGGCTGGCCTGGGTGGTCGCGCACTGGAACGAAACACACAGTGTGCAGTTGGCCTGGGCACCGGCCATCCAATTGGACCTCGATCTGCGATTCGACTCGTTGGCGGGTCTCATGAGTGCGCTGATACTCGGTATCGGCGCACTCGTGCTGATCTATTGCGCCCGCTACTTCGACGACGACGAACCCCGGCTCGGCGCGTTCGCAGGGCAGCTGGTTGCCTTCTCCGGAGCCATGTTCGGCCTGGTGACCAGCGACAACATGTTGTTGCTGTACATCTTCTGGGAAGCGACAACGGTCCTGTCCTTCCTTTTGGTGGGGCACAATTCCGAGCGCCTCGACAGCCGCCGGGCAGCCATCGAGGCGTTACTGGTGACCGCCGCGGGCGGGTTGGCCATGCTGACCGGCATCGTGATACTCGGACAGGTCGGCGGTAGCTATCTGCTATCGGATCTGTTGGCGGCCGAACAGCGGCCGAGCGGGGTGGCGGTGCATATCGCGGTGGCGCTGATCCTGGTCGGCGCGCTGAGCAAATCCGCCATCGTCCCGCTACATTTCTGGTTACCCGGCGCCATGGCCGCGCCCACCCCGGTCAGCGCGTATCTGCACGCCGCCGCCATGGTGAAGGCGGGTGTATATCTCGTGGCCCGGCTGGCCCCGACCTTCGCCGAGGACCCGGTATGGCATCCGCTGATCCTGACTCTCGGTCTGGTGTCGATGGTGCTGGCCGGTCTGCGCGCCATGCAGGTCTCCGATCTGAAACTGGTGCTCGCCTTCGGCACGGTGAGCCAGCTGGGGTTCCTGATCCTGTTGGTGGGTATCGGCACCCCCGACGCCGCCCTCGCCGGAGTCGCGATGATCGTGGCGCACGCCCTGTTCAAGGCGTGCCTGTTCCTGGTCGTCGGCATTATCGATCACGGGGCGGGGACCCGTGATCTGCGCGAACTCAGCGGCCTGGGCCGGCGCGCACCGCTGTTGTGTGGGGTGGCGACGCTCGCCGCGCTGAGTATGGCCGGCATCCCACCGCTGTGGGGGTTCGTGGCCAAGGAGAGCGCATTGGGCGCGGTTCTCCATGCCGAAACATTGACCTTCTCGGTGCGGACCCTGCTGTGCGCGGGCGTGGTGTTCGGTTCCATGCTGACCGTCGCCTACAGCGCCCGATTCATCTGGGGAGCGTTCGCCACCAAACGCGCCACCACCGAGACGGCCGGGGCACATGACACCCGCGCGCTGTCCTGGCACCCCCCGGGAGCCTGGTTGCTCGCCCCACCCGCGCTGCTGGCCGTGGCGAGCCTCGGCGCCGGCCTCGCCGCACCGTGGATGGACCGATTGCTGCGCCCGTACACGACGTTGCTGCCGGGCGTACCGGCCGAGGCGGTGGCGCTGTGGCACGGTTTCACCGGGCCGCTCGCGCTCAGCATGGTCGTCATCGCCGTCGGCGCCGCCCTGTTCGCGGCCCGCGGACTCTTCGGCGAATCCTCGACCCTGCTGGGCAATGCCGACCGCGCCTACGACGCCGTTCTGCACGCCATGGACCGGGTATCGATGCGCCTGACCGGTTCGGTGCAACGTGGGTCGCTACCGCTCAATCTGTCGGTCATCCTCGGTGTCCTGGTGATTCTGCCCTCCGTCGTATTGGCGCTGGGCACCCGGACCGGGGTGCAGTTGCGGCTGTGGGACTCCCCACTGCAAGCGGTGATCGGGGCGGTCATGATCGCCATGGCGGGCGCGGCGACCGTCCTGCGCAACCGCCTGGCCAGTGTGCTGGTGGTCGGGGTCACCGGCTACGGCTGCGGGGTGATCTTCGCCCTGCACGGCGCACCGGACCTGGCCTTGACCCAATTCCTGGTGGAGACGCTCACCCTGGTTGTGTTCGTCCTGGTCCTGCGGGCCTTCCCGGCCGAGATCGGCCCCGAGCGACAGACCGGGTTCCACTTTCGCCGGGCCATGCCGGCGATTGTCGTCGGTATCGCGGTGCCGGTCCTCGGCGCCTTCGCCTTCGCCGCCCGCGACACCGAACCGATCTGGCACCGTATCCCCACCGCAGCCTACGAATACGGTGGCGGGAAGAACGCGGTCAACGTATTGCTGGTGGATATCCGCGCCTGGGACACCCTCGGCGAGATCTCGGTCCTGGTCGTGGCGGCGACCGGGGTGGCGTCACTGGTGTTCCGCAGCCGCCGCTTCGGGATACCGCCCCGGGCCACCGACGCCCCGGGCTATCGGCCGGATCTGGTGAGCTGGCTGCCCGCGGGCCGCTTGGTGGACCGGCGAGAGCGATCGATGGTCCTGCAGATCAGCACCCGATTGCTGTTTCCCACCATGATGGTGCTTTCGGTGTACTTCTTCTTCTCCGGCCACAACGCCCCGGGCGGTGGTTTCGCGGGCGGGCTCACTGCCGGCCTGGCGCTGGTGCTGCGTTACCTCGCGGGCGGGCGATACGAATTGGGCGAAACCCTGCCGGTGGATGCCGGGCATCTGCTCGGCGCCGGCCTCGCCCTGGCCGCGGGCACCGCCACCGTATCGCTGTTGCTGGGCGCACCACCGCTGTCGTCGGCAATTCTGGAGGTGACGCTGCCGCTGCTCGGCCACATCAAGCTGGTGACCTCACTGTTCTTCGATCTGGGCGTGTACCTGATCGTGGTGGGGTTGGTACTGGACATATTGCGCAGTCTCGGTGCGCGTCTCGATCACGAACTGTCCGCCTCATGATCGATCGACACCCGCGGCGAACAGATCACGCGAGTACGGAGGGCAGCCGAACATGATCCACGAAGCGGGCAGCGTGAACCTGACCCTGTTGATCGTCATCGGTGTGCTGGTGGCGTGCGGGGTGTATCTGCTGCTGGAGCGGACCGTATCGAAGATGCTGCTCGGCATTCTCCTGATCGGCAACGCGGTCAACCTACTGATCCTGACCATGGGCGGCGGTGCGGGGAAACCGCCGATCAAGGGCGCCCCGGGCGGGACCGAGTATTCCGAGATGGCCGATCCGTTGGCCCAGGCCCTGATCCTGACCGCGATCGTGATCACCATGGGCGTGGCGGCATTCGTGCTCGCCCTCGCCTATCGCTTCTACATTCTGACCACCAGCGAGCAGATGGGGACCGAATCGGAGGAGGCCGAAACGGCTACTCGACGCGAGCAGGAGGACCCCGAGCAGTGAGCCCGCCGCACAACCTGATCGTCTGGACGGCACCCCTACCGGTGCTGATTCCGCTGCTGGCCGCAGCGGCCACGCTGGTATTCGCCCGTCGACCGCGCACTCAACGCCTGGTGGCCCTGATCTCGCTCGGTCTCCTGGTCGCCGTATGCGGCCTGCTGCTGTACACGGCCGACCGGGACGGCACCACCGCCATCCAGGTGGGCGGTTGGGAAACGCCGATCGGGATCACCATCGTGGTGGACCGACTGTCGGCCACCATGCTGGTGGTGTCGTCGATCGTGCTGCTCGCGGTGGCCGTCTACGGCGCGGGCCAGAACATCCGCGATCAGGCCGCCCACCAACCCACCTCCATCTTCTGGCCCACCTATCTGGTGCTCAGCGCCGGTGTATCGATGGCGTTCCTGGCCGGTGACCTGTTCAACCTGTTCGTCGGCTTCGAAATCCTGCTGGTGGCGTCGTTCGTCCTGCTCACGCTGGGCGCGGCCGCGGAACGTATCCGGGCGGGTGTGGCGTATGTGGTGGTCTCCATGGTGGCGTCGCTGATCTTCCTCATCGGCATTGCCGTCGTCTACGGCGCGACCGGCACCCTGAATCTGGCCCATCTGGCGCTGCGAATGGCGAACCTGCCGGACGGGGTGCGCTACGCGTCGTACGGGGTGCTGCTGGTGGCGTTCGGGATCAAGGCGGCGGTCTTCCCGCTGTCGAACTGGCTGCCTGCCTCCTACCCGACCGCCCCCGCCCCCGTGACCGCGGTTTTCGCCGGGTTGCTCACCAAGGTCGGTGTCTACGCCATCATTCGCACCTATACCTTGTTCTTCCCGGACGGAGGATTCGGCGCCCTGCTGCTCGTGGCCGGACTGCTGACCATGCTGTTGGGTGTTTTCGGCGCGCTGGCGCAGAACGATATCCGCCGTCTGCTGTCGTTCACCCTGGTCAGCCATATCGGCTACATGATGTTCGGGGCGGGGCTCACGGGAGCGGCCGGGTTGTCCGGCGCGGTGTACTACGTGGTGCACCACATTCTGGTGCAGACCACGCTTTTCATGGTGGTCGGCATCATCGAGCGACAGGCCGGTTCGGCATCGTTGCGGCGGGTCGGCGGCCTGGCCCTGGTCAGTCCGGCACTGGGGTTGCTCTTCCTGGTGCCGGCGCTGAACCTCGGTGGTATCCCGCCGTTCTCCGGATTCATCGGCAAGGTCGCATTGTTGCAGGCCGGGGCGCAGAACGGCAGCGTACTGGCCTGGGTGCTGGTGGGAGGCTCGGTGCTGACCAGTCTGCTCACGCTGTATGTGATGGCCCGGGTGTGGAGCAAAGCGTTCTGGCGGCCACGAGAACAGGCACCGGAAGGCCATCTGGCGGCGGCCACCCTGCCATCCCTGATGGAGAACAGCACGGACATGCTCTACGACGAGCGCGCCGATCCCGGCAGACTACCGACGCTGATGGTGTTGCCGACGGCCGCGCTGGTCGCGGTGGCGCTCGCATTGACCGTGTGGGCCGGGCCGATACTCGGCATCACCGATCGGGCCGCCGCGGATCTGCGCGATCGCGGCCCGTATATCGGCGCCGTACTCGGTGGGGATCCCCGATGAACCCGAGGAGCCGGCGATGAGCAGAGAAAGCATGGTGCGGATCGGGGTGCTGGCCTGGCTGACCGCGGTGTGGGTCCTGCTGTGGGGGCAGGTCGATATCGCCAATGTCCTCGGCGGTCTGGTGGTGGGGTTGGTGATCATGTTGGCCCTGCCGTTGCCCCAGGTGCCGGTGCGGGGCCGGCTGCGTATCCTGCCGTTGCTCCGATTGATCGGGGTGAGCATCTACTACGCCCTCGAATCCAGTTTGCAGGTGGCCTGGTTCGCCATCCGCCCGGCGCCGCCCCCCATCTCGGGTGTGCTGCGGGTACGTTTTCGTTTCACCTCGGATCTGGTGATGGTGCTGTGCGCCAACCTGCTGAACTCGATTCCGGGCACCGTGGTGCTGGAGATCGACCGAGAACGCCGGGTGGTGTACGTGCACGTCATCGATATCGGCAGCGCGGAGGCGGTGGACAAGTTCAATCGCATCAACCGACGGTTGGAGCAGTTGTTGATCGAGGCATTCGAGCAGCCGACCCCGGAGGTGAGTTCATGATAGTCGTGGCCGTGGTGGCCGCCGCCCTGCTCAGTGCGGCGGCATTGATCACCGCCTATCGCATCCTGGCCGGACCGAACACCCTCGACCGCGTGGTGGGAATCGACTCGCTCGTCGCCATGGCCATCTGTGGGCTGGCGGTGTGGGCCGCCTACAGCCGGGACACTTCCGTGGTGCCCGGGATCGTGGCCCTGTCGCTGGTGGGTTTCCTCGGGTCGGCCGCTGTCGCCCGCTTCCGGGTGAGGGATGACCAATGAGCACCGTGTGGACCTGGATCTCCGGCACCTTCATCATTATCGGCACCCTGATGGCGCTGACCGCGGCCATCGGCATCGTCCGGTTCCCCGACACCCTCATTCGGATGCACCCGGCCACCAAACCGCAGGTCATCGGACTGAATTTGGTGCTGATCGGCACAATCGTCCGAGTGCACGACGACCCGAACGTCTGGATGCTGGTGTTGGTGGGACTGTTCACCCTGCTCACCGCCCCGGTGATCGCCCACCTGCTCGGCCGCACCGCCTACCGGGAACAACGGCACCGCGACGGACTGCTCGCGGTCAACGAACTCGGGGACGAGATGGAGCGTCCACAGCGGTGAACCGCTCCGCGTCCGGTGCGAGCTGCGCGATCTGCCGGCCGGCGAACCACGTCGTGTGGTAGCCGGCCGCCACCCCGGCCAGCAGCGCCAAAACCACCATGCCGGCCGCGACCGGGTATTCGGCCATCGGCACCGCGAGGAATCGGTAGCTCACCAACAGCACCGCCAGAATGATCGCGCCGGCCCCCACCAGCCGGATACGGAACCAACCCCACCCACGTTCCGCTTCGCGCAGCGCCGAATCCACCGTCAGGCACAGCACCGCACCCGCGACCAGATCGACCCCGTAGTGGTAGCCGAAGCCCAAGGTGGCCGCGAGGGTGGCCACCAGCCAGAAGGTGCCACCCCAGCGCAACCACCACGGCGCGGGGGCGCCGTCGATATCCCGACGCGTGTGCAGAAAGACCGCCAGCGCCCAGGCGGTGTGCATGGACGGCATACAGTTGCGCGGGGTCACGGCGTCGAACGGCAGTTCCGCGGGGTACCGGTCGATGGGCGGCAATACCTGCGGCCAGTAGTTGCCCAGTTGTAGCCCGTGTCCGTCGACCCCGTAGACGAACATCGGACCGACCACCGGGAACAGCAGGTAGATCAGCGGCCCCACCAGTCCGAGCACCAGGAAGGTGCGGACCAGGTAGTGGCTCGGCCACTGTCCGCCGACGGTGACCCGACGTAATTGCCATACCGCGACCACTATCGCGGCCACCGGCAGTTCGATATAGACCCAGTGCAGCACCGCCTGCGCCACCGGTCCCAGCGTGTCCAGCACCCGGCCCATCACCCAGGACGGGTCGCCGAGGGCGTGGTCGGCCAATATGACGTACTGGTCGAGTACCGTCGGTCGAACGTCGATGGTGAGATGCAGCCAGACATCACCCACCTTGGTGGCCAAAATCAGCAGCGCCCCCAGGGCCGCCGCGTGCAGGGCCGTGCGCCGCCGCCGGCCGTGCCACCGCAACCAGGCCACGAGCGCCAGGCCGGTGAGCACGAGCACCGGTCCATTGCCGACGGTCAACGGTTCGCCGGCGGCGAGCCGGAGCCCGGCGTATACGGCGTCGAGACCCACCGCGACGGCCAGGGCGACGATCCGGTCCTGTCCCGAGAGACCGACCAGCGCGAGCACCAGTCCCGCCCACGGCACCGTCATGGATTTGGGGGTGCCCGCATAATCGCGCCACAGGCTTTCCAGCGGGCCCTCGTAGCCTCGCCATACCGCCACCGATTGCAATATCACCAACAGCGTCGGTACGGCGGCGATGGCGACAACCCGAATCCCCCGTGGCGGCAGGCGGAAATTCCGCCCCGCGGGTCCTGCTCCGATATTCGGGTCTTCGACTAGCACTCACATATCGTAAACGGCGGGTGAACGTAGGGATCCCGTGCTGCCGAACAGCAGCTTTCCCCTCGGCGGCCCGGTTATTGCTTCAATTCCTCGACCAGTGCGTCCACCACCGCCACCAGGTCGCCCTGGGCGGCCGCGGCCACTTTGCGCTGCCGCTGGTAGTTCGCGCCGCGTCGGGGGATGTCGGCCACCATGGCCAGTTCGTCGGCACAGCCCAGGCGCCGCGCGGTCGGTTCCAACCGTTCGAGCAGGTCATCGAGATCCTCGGTGACGAGACGCTCATTACTGTCGGAGTCCACGATGACAATGGCGTCCAGACCGTAACGCGCGGCTCGCCATTTGTTCTCCTGCACATGCCACGGCGGCAGCGTGGGCAACTCCTCCCCGTTCTCCACCCGCCGGTCCAGGTCCACGATCAGGCAGTGGATGAGGGCGGCCAATGCGGCCAGTTCCCAGGAGGTGGAAACACCGTCACAGATACGCACCTCGATCGTGCCCCATTTCGGCGCGGGGCGAATATCCCAGTGCATTCCGCCGAGTTGTTCGAACACACCGGTTTTCAACTGGTCGTGCACGAAATGCTCGAACTGGTGCCAGTTCTCGAACTGGAACGGCAGCCCCGCGGTGGGCAATTGCTGAAACATCAGCGCGCGGTTGCTGGCATATCCGGTATCGGAACCCGACCACATGGGCGAGGACGCCGAGAGTGCGAGTAGGTGCGGATACGACAGCAGGAGCGAGTTCAAGATCGGAAAGACCTTGTCCCGGTGCGAAACCCCGACATGGACGTGCACACCCCAGATCAGCATCTGCCGCCCCCACCACTGGGTGCGTTCGATCAGCTCGTCGTAGTGCGCGGTCCGAGTGAGCTGCTGGGTGGACCATTGGGCGAACGGATGGGTTCCGGCACAGAAGAGATCGACCCCGAGCGGGTCGGCGGCCCGCCGGACCGCGCGCATGGTGCCGAGCAGATCTTCGACTGCGGCGCCGACGGTGTCGTGTACCCCGCTGACGAGCTCAACCGTATTGCGCAACAGTTCCTTGGTGATCTGCGGGGTGCCGTCGTGCGCGCGCAGCTCGCCCACCTCGTCGAAAACCGCCGCCGCGGTATTGGACAGATCGCGGCTCACCTTGTCGACGAGCGCGATCTCCCATTCGATACCGATGGTCGGGCGAGGTGACCCCGGAAAGTCAACCGGTTCGACCTGTGCCCCGCCCGCCATTGCGCACCAACCTATTCGACCACGCCGCAGGCGACGCGCCCGCCGGCGTCTCCGGTGGAGAGAGTGTTCTCATCGGGGCCGGTGCCGCCTTCACGGCTGTAACGGCCGGGAATATTGCCGAAGTTGTCGGCTCCGGCGTGGATCACGAGCGCCTTACCACGCAGCTGGTCCAGGGTGACCGCATCGCTGGTGGTGACCAGGTATCCCTTACCGTCGCCGCGGACCTGCAACGAGGTCATATCGCCGCTGGACGGATGAGCGTTGGTGGCGCCGACCTGCAGGTGTCCACCCGCGGATAGGAAGTCACCGGGCGCGCCACCGCCCGGCGGGGTGGAGTTGGCCTCGCACTTGCCGTTCTGATGGAAGTGCAGGCCGTGGAAACCCGGGGTGAGGCCGTGCGCCTCGACCGTGAGCCGCACATGGTCACCTTCCTCGGTGATCTGCGCTGTCCCGACCGACGAACCGGACGCGTTGCGCAACTCGAACTTCGCGCCCTCGGACTTCGGCGCGCCTCCCTCGGTCCCGTGATGCCCTTCGGTGCCGTGCTCGCTTCCGGCCGGAGCGGGAGAGCTGGTCCATACCGGCGGAGTGGTTCCCTGGACATCACTGGACTCCTGACTGTTGGAGCAGGCGACGAGACCGAAGGCCGCGACAGCCAGCACCGGTGTCACGCTCCGCCAAGACGGGCGACGAGTTGTGGACGATGCCATCGGGGGACTCCTTTACGAGTACCGAGTTTATCGAGCAGGACGGGATGAACACGCTCGTTTATCGGAGACGATGATGCCATGTTCGACGGTGCCGCCCGCCGGCGGCGCGGTTCAGCTACCGGTGACCACGACCACGACCCCGTCGCCCAGGCCGGGAATCTTGGGGGCCGTGGTGGCACCGAGGTCCGCCGCAACCGCCTCCGCGGCCTCGCGTTCGCCCGGTTCGTCGCCGTAGTACACGGTGGTGCTCGGGATGATGGAACCCGCGTAGTTGCCGGTCGAGGTATTGGTCCAGCCGCGGCCGGCGAGTTCGGCGGCGGTATCGGCGGCCAGACCGGCGACCGTGCTGTTGTTGAGCACCCGCACCGGGGTGGCTCGATCCACCCCGGACGCCGATGAACTCGTCGTGGTACTCGTCGCATCGGTGGTGGATCCGGCTGCCGCGCCGGGCGTGGTGGCGGTCGCCGAACCATCCGTGGTGTCCGCCGCCACCGCGGTCGTGGTACGCGCGGTGACCTGGGACGCCACACTGGTGGTCGCCTGTCCTGTTGCCTCCGTGTCGTCCGAGCTCTCGGAATCCGCACTGGTCAGCGACATCGCGCCCAGACCGGCGAAGGTGATGGACAATGCGATCAGAACCATCGCCAGGGCGCGCAGCGGCGGTCCACCGGAGCCAGGGGTCGAATTGCTCACCTGGTGGAGCCTAGCGCGTCAGACCTGGAAGCCGAGACGCCGCGCGGCACGCGCCTTCTGCCTACTGCTGCGGAGTCGGCGCAGACGCTTGACCAGCATCGGGTCGGCGGCCAATGCCTCGGGGCGGTCGACCAGCGCATTGAGCACCTGGTAGTAGCGGGTCGGCGACATACCGAACAGCTCGCGGATGGCTTCTTCCTTGGCGCCGGCGTACTTCCACCACTGCCGTTCGAAGGCCAGGATGTCGTGTTCGCGCCGGGAGAGCCCGGTATCGGGTTTGTCGTCGGATTCCGGGTTCGGGATATCTGCGCCCGCTGCAGGGCTGCTGTGGGTTGCGGGCAGATCCCGCGCCGCTGCGCCGTCCATCTTGCTCCCTCGCCGATTGACCTCCTCCCCTCCCGGAGAGGAGGGAATCCCGACCCTCGCGAGTCGGGTTTCCTGTTTCATCGCAGGCAGCCGGCAGGGTGAGCCCTGCACGGTCTTACGTCCGCTCCACAGGCGTTTCATGTCTCCGCTAGTCCGGCGGCGACATTTCTGGAGCGTACCAGATGCGATAAGGCCTCCACCCGAGCACGAAAGGCCTACCCGTCGGGTGCCGGCCCTCGTGTTTCTGCCTCGAAACATTGAACCACGCACATCCGACCGAAAGCCTTCCTCGCCCCACGCGTGTCCACCCGTGCGCAGCGCGACATCGACGGGCACGGCAATAATTACCTCATGTCAATCCTGCCCATCGTCATCGTTGGCGATCCTGTGCTGCACCGTCCGACCGAGCCGGTGACCGAGACGCCGGAAGAACTGGCCGGGCTGATCGCGGATATGTACGAGACGCTGGAGGCCGCCAATGGGGTCGGGTTGGCGGCCAACCAGGTGGGGGTGTCCAAGCGTTTGTTCGTCTACGACTGCCCCGATCAGGCCGATGACGGCACGGTGACCCGCCGACGCGGGGTGGTGATCAATCCGGAGCTGGAGACCTCCGAGATCCCGGAGACCATGCCCGACCCCGATGACGACGAAGAGGGCTGCCTGTCCGTGCCCGGCGAGCAGTTCCCCACCGGCCGGGCCGACTGGGCCCGGGTCAGCGGAACCGACGAACACGGCAATCCGGTGCAGATCGAGGGCAAAGGATTCTTCGCCCGTATGCTTCAGCACGAGGTGGGCCATCTGAACGGGCAGTTGTATGTGGATGTGCTGATCGGCCGGAACGCCCGGGCGGCGAAGAAGGCGATCAAGCGGAACGGCTGGGGTACTCCCGGTCTGAGTTGGCTACCCGGTTCCGACCCGGACCCGTTCGGACATGACTGATCCGGGGAGTGTCGAATCCGCGGATGGACCGCCCGATATCCCACTGGGGCGTCGGGTCGTCCTGCGATATCGCCTGCCCGCGGATCACACACAGGCGTACACCGATGTGATCGGAATCCTCACCTCGCTCGACCCGCTCACCGTCCAGGCCGCCGACGGCACCCCGGTGACGGTGTCACCGGAGGAGGTGGTGGCGTTGAAGGCCTTGACGCCCAGACCTATCCGCACCAGCGAGATCAGGGCCCTGGAAGCCGCGGCGGCGAACGGCTGGCCGGGAATCCAGCACGCCTGGATCGGTGGTTGGCTGCTTCGCGCCGGGAACGGCTACAGTCGTCGCGCCAACTCCGCCCTGCCGCTGGGTGACTCGTCGGGGCCGGCGCAATTGACCACGGACGTACTGCACCGAATCGGCTCCTGGTACACCGCGCACGGACTGCCGGTACAGCTGGCCCTGCCGGATCGGTTGGCCACCGTACCCCCCGGGTGGAACAGCTGGGGCGAGACGGCGGTGCTCGGCCTCGATGTGGACAATTTCGTCCTGCTCCAGGGCCCGTCGATGGTGCGGATCGCCCCGGAACCGGATGTGGCCTGGTTGGAATTGCATCGCTATCGCGGAAACGAGCCGAGCGGGCACATCCCGCCCGTACCGCTACCGGAGGTGCTGACCGCGGTGCGCGGCGGTGAGGTGGGTTTCGCCGCGCTCGGGTTGCCGAAACCGATCGCGATCGGCCGCGGGGCGGTCACCGACGCCCCCGACGGGCGGCGCTGGATCGGTCTGTCGTGTGTGGCGGTGGCAGCCGAGCACCGGCGACACGGGCTGGCCGGACTGGTGTGCGCGGAACTCATCCGATGGGGCCGCGACCGCGGGGCAACCCATGCGTATGTGCAGGTCGAAGCCGATAATGTGCCCGCACTCGCGCTGTATCGCAATCTCGGTTTCCTCGATCACCACACCTACCGCTACGCCGTACTCGGGACACCCCCGACCGCGGACCGATAACCCCACCGCACCGCGGACCATCCCTCGACAGACAAGGAGCGCCCGTGCGCCTGGCCACCTGGAACGTCAATTCGATCCGGGCCCGCGTGGACCGGGTGATCGCCTGGTTGGAGCGCCAGGACATCGATGTCCTGGCCATCCAGGAGACCAAATGCCGAGACGACCAGTTTCCGTTCGAGCGGTTCGAGGAGCTCGGTTACGAGGTGGCGCATGCGGGGTTGAACCAGTGGAACGGGGTCGCCATCGCTTCCCGGGTCGGCCTCGAGGATGTGGAACTCGCCTTCCCCGGCCAGCCCGGTTTCGATCGTGACGCCGAGGAGTCGTTGATCAGCACTCCGGTCGTGGAATCGCGGGCGATCGGCGCGACCTGCGGCGGGGTTCGGGTGTGGAGCCTGTATGTGCCCAACGGTCGCGCCCTCGACGATCCGCACTACCGCTACAAACTGGATTGGCTCGCCGCTCTGCGGCGCAATGCCGAACACTGGGTGCGGGAGGACCCGGCGGTCAAGCTGGCGTTGGTCGGCGATTGGAATATCGCCCCCACCGACGACGATGTGTGGTCGCCGGAATTCTTCGCCGGCAAAACCCATGTCTCCCAACCGGAACGCGATGCCTTCACCGCCATTCTCGACACCGGTTTCACCGATGTGATGCGCCCGTTCGCCCCGGGCCCCGGTGTCTACACCTACTGGGACTACACCCAGTTGCGCTTCCCGCGGAAAGAAGGAATGCGCATCGATTTCATCCTCGCCTCTCCCGCCCTGGCCGACACCGTCACCGACTCGCGGGTCGACCGCGAGGAGCGCAAGGGCAAAGGCGCCAGCGACCACGCCCCGGTGATCGCCGAATTCGGGGACGCGACGGCCGGCCCCGAGAGCTGAAGGCCTCGTAACCGGCCGAAACGGGCGGTGGAGCGGCCTACCATGGACAGTGGCTGTCCGTCCGTTCGGCGGGAGGTGTCATGGCTTTCTATCGACAGGTGGGGGCGGTGCCGCCGAAGCGGCATACCCGACACCGCGACGGACGGGGGCGGCTCCACTACGAGGAGCTGGTGGGCGAAGAGGGCTTCTCCGGGGATTCCGCACTGTTGTATCACCGGGAACTACCACCGGCGATCGTCGATTCGACGGTATGGGAGCTGCCGGATGGGGTGACGACACCGAACCATCCGCTGCGACATCGTCATCTGCGACTGCACGAACTGTTCTGCGGCGATACGCCCGCGGCCGCCGACCCCGTGACCGGCCGACGGCTATTGCTGGCCAATGCCGATGTGCGCCTGCTGTACGTGGTCGCCTCGGGTGCCTCACCGCTGTATCGGAATGCCCTGGGAGACGAACTCGTATACGTGGAATCCGGCACCGCGGAGGTGGAGACGGTTTTCGGCGCGCTCTCGGTACGACAGGGCGATCAGGTGCTCCTACCGCGCGCGACCACGCATCGGTGGGTGCCGAACGGGACCGAACCGCTCCGCGCCTATGTGATCGAGGCGTCGAGCCATATCACCCCACCGCGCCGATATCTGTCGAGATTCGGTCAGTTCCTGGAGAATTCGCCGTACTGCGAACGGGATCTACGAGGTCCGACCCAACCACTGGTGGCGGAGGGGACGGATATCGAGGTGCTGGTGAAGCATCGCGCGGCGGGACAGGTGGTGGGCACCAGAATGGTGTACGCCACCCACCCGTTCGACGTGGTGGGTTGGGACGGGTGCCTGTACCCGTTCGCCCTGAACATCGCCGATTTCGAGCCGATCACCGGCCGGGTGCACCAGCCGCCGCCGGTGCATCAGGTCTTCGAGGGGTCCGGTTTCGTGGTGTGCGATTTCGTGCCGCGCAAGGCCGACTATCACCCGCTGTCGATTCCGGTGCCGTACTACCACTCGAATGTGGATTCCGACGAGGTCATGTTCTACTGCGGCGGGAACTACGCGGCTCGCAAGGGTTCGGGGATCGGACCGGGATCGGTATCGGTGCACCCCGGTGGATACGCGCACGGCCCGCAGCCGGGTGCCTACGAGGGCGGTATCGGGCTGAAGTTCCTCGACGAGCTGGCGGTCATGGTGGACACTTTCCGGCCGCTGCAACTCGGGGAAGGCGCATTGGCCTGCGAGGACCCCGAGTATGCATGGTCGTGGTCGGGGCGGGGGCCACGGTGAGGGTGCGGGTCGAGGTCCCGGAGGATTCCCTTTTCGGACCCGACAATCTGCCGTACGGGGTGTTCGCCCCGGACGGCGCGCCACCGCGGGTGGGGGTGCGGATCGGCGATCATGTACTGGACCTGGCCGCCGCTCTGGGCGACGACGTATTCGCCCGATCGGATCTGAACGCCTTCCTGGCGCAGGGCCCGCGACGCTGGCAACAGGTGCGGGAGCAGGTGCGCGAACTGCTCGACGGCGAGATCGCCGCCACGGCCCTGTTCCCGCTCTCGGAAGTGCGCCTGGCGCTACCGGTCCGGATCGGGGACTATGTCGACTTCTACGCCAGTATCGACCACGCCACGAACCTGGGCAGGCTGCTGCGCCCCGAGACCGAGCCCCTGCTGTCGAACTGGCGTCATCTGCCGGTGGGGTATCACGGGCGCGCCGGAACGGTGGTGGTGTCGGGAACCGAGATCGTGCGGCCGTGCGGCCAGCACCGCGGTGCGGCCGGGCCCCCGGTCTTCGGCCCCTCGCGACGGTTGGATATCGAGGCCGAACTGGGTTTCGTCATCGGGGTCGGCTCGGATCGTCCGCTGGCCGTCGACGAGTTCGCCGACCATGTCTTCGGGGTGGCCCTGGTCGACGACTGGTCCGCTCGGGATATCCAGGCCTGGGAGTCCCGGCCGCTGGGCCCGTTTCTCGGTAAATCGTTCGCCACCTCGATGTCCGCCTGGGTCACCCCGCTGGCAGCGCTGTCGCGGGCCCGTGTCCCGCTACCGCCGCAGATCCCCGAACCGCTTCCCTACCTGCGCGAACATGATAATTGGGGCCTGGATATCGACCTGTGCGTGCGTTGGAACGGTCAGGTCGTCTCCCGCCCTTCGTATTCCGCGATGTACTGGTCGGCGGCGCAGATGCTGGCGCATCTCACCATCAACGGCGCCGCCACCCGTACCGGCGATCTCTATGCCTCGGGCACGATTTCCGGCCCATCCCGGGATCGGTACGGTTCGTTCATGGAACTGTCCTGGGACGGACAGGAGCCCCTGATCGTGAACGGGGTCGAGCGCACCTTCCTGCACGACGGTGACGAGGTCACCATTACTGCCACGGCACCCGGCGCAGCCGGCTCCCGAATAGGGCTCGGCGAGGTCACCGGCCGGATCGCACCCGCTCGGCCCGCCGCCGCGGCACCTCGAGGCAATAGACGGCCGCTTATGTAGTCGAGAGTTCGGACCATGGTTCGTCTCGGCGGTGCTTGCTGTACTGAATTCGACCCGCAGACAGGGCTTTCGAACTTCAGGAGCAATCATGAAAATCGCGATTTTCGGAGCAACCGGTTCCCTCGGACGTCATGTGGTCGAGCAGGCGCTCGAACGCGGATACGAGGTCACCGTCCTCACCCGCGACGCCGGTCGCGCCACGTGGACGAACCCTCGACTGCACGTGGTCGAAGGGGACGTGTCGGATCCGGCAGCGGTGGAACGGACCGTGGCCGGACAGGACGCGGTACTGGTCACCCTGGGCAACGGCCGCAAGGGGGTGGTGCGGGCCGAGGGAACCCGACAGGTGATCGCCGCCATGGAACGCAACAGGGTGAAGCGGCTGATCTGCCAGTCCACCCTCGGTGCCGGTGACAGCCGCGGCAGCCTCGATTTTCTGTGGAAATACATTATGTTCGGCCTGTTGCTGCGTCCGGCCCTCGCCGACCACGAGCAGCAGGAGAAATACGTGCGGGCCTCCACCCTGGATTGGACCATCGTCCGCCCCAGCGCCTTCACCGACGGACCACGCACCGGTGACTACCGACACGGTTTCGGCCCCGAGGAGCGCAACCTCACCTTGAAGATCTCCCGCGCGGATATCGCGGAATTCCTGCTCGACCAGATAACCGACCGCAACTATCTGCACAGGACACCCGGTATCTCGAATTGAGGGACGGAGGCCCACTTCGAGAAGGCAGCCGCCCCACCTTTCCGATCCGAGGTCCGAGCGCTCAGCGCCGCCGGATCCGTGGCATGGGCGGTTCGATCGCCCCGCGCTCACGGAGATGGGTTTCGAGGGCCTCCAGATCGCTCGGTCCGACGGTCATATCGGTGCCTCGGGTGAAGACCTCGAACCCGTCCCCGCCGGAGGCCAGGAAATTATTGGTGGTCACCCGGTATCTCGCGACCCTGTTCAAGGGTTGCCCACCGATTCGCACGCTTTCGTCGAGCACTTTCCGTCCCGGCGGCGCCGCGGGGTCGTAGGCGTAGGTGATACCGGCCACCGACAGCACCGTCGGTTCGCTCGGGTTGTCCCACTGCTGTTCCAGCAGGTCCAGGATCTGCCCACCGGTGAGGGTGACGGTGACGACCTGGTTACCGAACGGCTGCACCGCGTAGATGGCGCCGAAGGTGATCGGGCCGACATTGATATCGGCGCGCACCCCGCCGGGGTTCATGAACGCCGCCACCGCCCGCGCGGGTTCGGCGGTGACATCGAGCATGGCGTCGGCGATGACATCGCCGAGTGGGGATTCCCCGGATTCGCTCGCGGCGCGGGGCAAGGAGGCGGTGGCCGTGCCGATCACTCGTTCGGCACGGGGCGCGGCCTGCGCGGTGTAGAAATCAACCATACGGTCGAGCTCGGGATCGGTCGCCACGGTCCGGGTCACCACCCGGTTCACGGCGGAGACGGTGACACCGTCGTCGGCGAAACGCAGCGTGACGTCGGTGACCAGCCGGCCGTAGGAACCGGCCTGGGTCACCACTTTGCCGTCGATGACACACACATACGCCTGGTGGCTGTGTCCGGTGAGGATGGTGCGCACCATCGGATCGGTGCGGCGGGCCAGGTCGGGAACGTCCGGGGTGATATCGGCACACCCGTTGTAGTCGGTGGCCGCCGCCGAGACCTGTTGACGTCCACCGTCGTGAACCAGGGCGACCACGGTTTCGGCGCCCGCCTTCCGCATTTTCGGCACATACCTGTTGATTGCCTCGACCTGATCACCGAAGGTGTAGCCGCGAATACCCTCCGGGAACACCAGGTGGGCGGTCTCCGGGGTGATCGTGCCGACCACCCCGATCCGGTGACCGCCCACTTCCACCATGGTCCAGGCCCGCACCCCCGGCGCCGGATGCCCTTGGGCGTCGGTCAGATTGGCGGCCAGAAACGGGAAATCGGTTCCGGTGAAAGGCGCGCCGGGCGAACAACCGTCGAGCGCACAACCTCCCTCCCGCAACCGTGCCAATTCCAGGACACCGTGGTCGAGTTCGTGATTGCCGACCGCGGACGCGGCCACTCCGATCTCGTTGAGGGCGTTGATCGTCGGTTCGTCGTGAAACAATGACGACACCAATGGACTCGCGCCGATATTGTCGCCGACCGACAGCACCGCGCTGTCCGGGTATGCCGCACGTAACCGGTCCAGGTGCGCGGCCAGATAACCGATACCACCGGCAGTGTGGTCGGCGACCAGACCATTGCTCGCCTCCGGTGGTTGCAGATGACCGTGCAGATCGTTGAAACCGAACAGGTGCACCTCACCCGGTTCGGCGGCGGGCAGATCATCGGTCGACATCAGCGGTACCGCATCGGACGGTGCCTCGGCCGTATCGGAACATCCGACGGCCGTCACCAGGCTCAGCAATACGGCGCATCCCCCGACCATCCGACGCACAAAACCCATACCTTCCGACTTTGGCAGAGTGGAACGACCGGTGGGCGACCGGATGGTGAATTCCACAGGCCGGTCGGAACCGATGGTCCGGCCACCCCGCCACGACGCCGAGAACCTTCGCCGCCCGGATGATTCGAGCCCGCGAATACGCCGCGCGGCACGGCCCCGAAAGGGCCGTGCCGCGCGATTGTCCCTGTCAGCGGGAGACGGTCAGGTCGTAGACCTGGACTCCGTCCACCTCCTTGGCGATGAAGTTCTCCTGCACCCACTTGGTGATCCGGCTGCTTTCCGACTCACCGCCACGCCGGCCACCCCATCCTCCGCCGAGGAAGTAGTGGATTCGACCCGCGGCGACATATTCCTGGAACTGCGCCAGGGTGGGTGAGGGGTCGCTGCCGTTGAACCCGCCGATCGGCATAACCGGTAATTCGGTGGCCAGCTGATATCCGGCGGCGCTGTTGGAGCCGACCGATGCGGCTGCCCAGGTGTAGGCGTCGCTGTTCTCCTCGAGCATGGCCACCAGTGCCTCACTCGGTTCGCTCGCGGCCATGAACCCTCCGGGTCCACCGCGCCTGCCTTCGCCGGGAGCGCGGCCGAACGCGCGCTGCCCGTCCGGCGGTCCAGGAACGGGACCGAAACCGTTCGGCGCACCGGGTGCAGGACCGTCCGTTCCCGGCGGAAACCCCGGCCCCGGCATCCCGTTGCGGAACCCTTCGGGCCCCCCCGGGGGCATACCACCTGGTCCACCAGTTCTGCCCAGGAAGACGCCTCGAACGCTCGGGCCCGCGGACGGAATCGGTCCCTGATGCGGGGTATTCAGCGTCTGCACCGTGTAGGCCACCGGACCCGCCAATGCGACCGCTCCGGAGAGCAGGGCCGCCACCGCCGCCGGTTTCGTCGACAGCGGCAGCAGGATCGCGACGGTCGTGAGTATCCCGCCCACCAGGACGACCCAGCGCAACCACGGCAGGAATTCCGCACTGCGCGACAACAACATCCATGCGGTGGCGGTGGTGAGACCCACGGCGAGGGCCCCGAAGAACCGCACCCACCACCGGGACCTGTCGCGCCACCACAGCACGGCGCCCATACCCACCAGCGCCGCGATCGCAGGAGCCAGGGCCACGGTGTAGTACTGGTGGAAGATTCCGGCCATGAAGCTGAACACCAGCCCGGTCACCAACAGCCATCCGCCCCACAGAATCAGCGCGGCCCGCCGGCCGTCGGTGCGATCGACGCGACCGCGCACCAACAGACCGGTGACCAGCGCCACCAGGGCGGCGGGAATGAGCCAGGCGATCTGCCCGCCTTGGGCCGGCTCGAACATGCGGGTGATCCCGGTATGCCCCCACATCCCGTTCCCGCCGGGCGGTAGTTCACCGCGGGGGCCGACGCTGCCGGTTTCGTTGCCGTTCAGTCGGCCGAGCCCGTTGTAGCCGAGGGTCAGTTCGATGATCGAATTGTGCTGCGAGCCGCCGATCCACGGCCGCGACGCGGCCGGCCACAGTTCCACGGTGAGCAACCACCAACCGGCCGAAACCACCATGGCGGCCCCGGCGGCGAACAGTTGCGCAATACGTTTACCGAGTTTCGGCGGACCGGCGAGCAGATAGGTGAGGGCAAGCGGCGGAACCACCAACAGCACCTGTAGTTGTTTGGCCAGGAAACCGAAACCGATGAACACCCCGGTGAGCACCAGCCACCGCCATCGACCGTCCGCTACCGCCCGTAGCAGGGCCCACACGGCGGCCACCATGAGGAACACCAGCAGCGCGTCGGGATTGTTGAACCGGAACATCAGCGCCGCGACCGGTGTCACAGCCAATACCGCCCCGGCGATCAGCGCAGCCGCGGGACCGAAGGACCGTCGCACCGTGACCCAGAGCAGCGCCACGGTGCCCACCCCGAGCAATACCTGGGGCACCAGAATGCTCCAGGTATTCAACCCGAACAACCGCACCGACAACTCCATCACCCACAACGAGGCGGGCGCTTTGTCCACCGTGATCGAGTTCGCGGCGTCGGAGGAACCGAAGAAGAATGCCTTCCACGAACGCGATCCGGCCTGAATCGCGGCCGAATAGAAGGAGTTGGACCAGCCGTTCACGCCGAGGTTGTAGAGGTAGGACAGTCCGGTCGCGAGCAACAGCGCCGCCAAGGCCGGATACTCCCAACGGTTCCGGGACCCGGGAGCGGATTCGGACGCCACGGCCACGTTCGGCGGCACGGTGTCGACGGAGGACGCGGTTACGGTCATCGGCTCACTTTCGGCGAAACGGTCGGCTCGTCGGTGCGGCAGTGCGGGTCGCGGAACACCCAGCGCAGGCCGACGAAACGCAGCAGAGTTGCGACCAGGTTCGCCACGACCAGCACGGAGAGTTCGAGTTGGACGGGCGCGCTCGGCGCCCAGCGGTGTAGTGCGAACAGCGAGCCACTGGTGATCAGCAGCCCGAACGCGAAGATCACCAGTCCCTGGAATTGATGCGAGGCCATACCGGTCGTCCCCCGCACCCCGAAGGTGAACGCCCGGTTGGCGGCGGTATTGCCGATCGCGGTGAGCAGCAGGGCGCAGAAATTCGCGCCCTGGGCGCCGACCACCGGTTGTAACAGCAGGTAGAGCAGCATATAGGCCAGGGTGGAGGCGACACCGACAATGGCGAACCGCACCAGCTGACCCACCATGCCCAGCGGTACGCCCGGCACCAGCGGCTCCCGCCCCACCGCGCGCCGCAACTCGGCCAACGGCAGTTCACCGGTGGCGAGTGAGCGGGCCAACCGCCAGATGCCCAGCAGATCCTTGCAAGCGGTGTCGACGATATCCACCCGACTGTCCGGATCGTCGATCCAGTCCACCGGCACCTCGTGAATGCGGAGACCGGCGCGTTCGGCGATCACCAGCAGCTCGGTGTCGAAGAACCATTCGCCGTCGCGGACCAGCGGCAGCAGCTTGCGCGCCACATCGGCGCGGATGGCTTTGAAACCGCATTGGGCGTCGGAGAACTTCGCGCGCAGCGAGGCCTTCAACAGCAGGTTGTAGCCGCGGGAGATGATCTCGCGTTTGGGTCCGCGCACCACCCGGGAAGCGGAGTCCAGTCGGGTGCCGATCGCCAGATCGGAATGACCGGACACCAACGGCGCCACCAGCGGCAGCAGCGCGTTCAGATCGGTGGACAGGTCGACATCCATATAGGAGACCACCTGCGCGTCCGAATGCTGCCACGCCTCGCGGAGGGCGCGACCGCGACCCTTGCGATCCAGGTGCACCACCCGGACGCCGTCGAGTTCATCGGCGAGCAGGTGGGCGACCTGGAGGGTGGCGTCGGTACTCGCATTGTCGGCGATGGTGATCCGCGCCGGGAACGGGAAGCCGTCCCGTAGGTATTCGTGTAGTCGACGCACACAGACACCGAGGTCGGCTTCCTCGTTGTACACGGGCACGACCACATCCAGCACCGGTGGGGCCGATGAGGTTTCCGAGGGCTCCGCCGTGTCGGCAACGGCCACGATATCGGTCATACAACCACGTTCGGATACATAGCCGGCGTGGGCCTCCGAGAAGACTGTGAGGTTCCTGGGAACCGTACCCGTCCCGGCACGGGCCCACGGCGGTCGCCGTATATCTCGTTATGGGTGCGGAACTCTCATGGCCACCCCTCGTCTCGTTCGGACCACCACGATCCGGGTCGGCGCCGGCGGAGGTAGGCCCGGCACCACCATTCGGGTGCACCTCGGCCGTCCATCCGATACGGCGCGCTGTCGCGGCCACACGAACCTCGTTGTTCTCGTCTACCGCGCCGTTGCGGTATGCGGTGTTCGCGACATGCTCAGTATGCCCGCTACCACCGACAGGAAACCGTCAGTGAAGCCGCCACAGCGGAGATACCGGACCGTGGCCTTTCCCCAGGTCGTAGGAGGCTTCCAGACAACGTCGGGTCCATTCCTTGGCGAACTCGAAGGCATCCGGCACCGAGTACCCGTGGGCCAGTGCGCACGCCAGGGCGGCGGCCAGGGTATCCCCACCGCCGTGATCGTTTCCGGTTTCGATGCGCGGGGCGGCGAACTCCAGAAAACGTTCCCCGTCGAACAGCAGGTCGGTGCTGGTGGCCGCGGACCGCAGATGCCCGCCCTTGACCACCACCCACCGCGGTCCCAATGCGTGCAGCGCCTCGGCGGCCTGCCGCGCGGAGGCGTCGTCGACGACCTGCACCCCGGTGAGCAGGCGTACCTCGTCCAGATTCGGGGTGACGATCGTGGCCAGGGGGAACAGAGTGTTGCGTAGCGCGTCGAGCGCCTCGATATGCAGGAGCGGGTCCCCGTGCATGGAGGCCGCGACCGGGTCCACCACCAACGGCACCTCGGCGTCCCGTCCGATCCCGACCTCCCGGCACACCTGTGCGACGGCCTCGATGATCGCGGTCGAGGCCAACATGCCGGTCTTGGCCGCGCCCACGCCGATATCCTCGGCAACCGAACGCACCTGATCCGCCACCACCTGCGGGGGGATCTCGTGGAAACCGGAGACCCCTACCGTGTTCTGCACGGTCACCGCGGCCACCGCCACCAGGGCGTGTACCCCGCACAGAGCCATGGTCCGGGTATCGGCCTGAATTCCGGCCCCGCCCCCGGAGTCGGTCCCGGCAATGGTGAGCGCCCGAACCGGCGTTCGACCGGGGGGCGGTAACGGCAGGAACTTCACGGCGTCACACTACGTGTTCCCCGAGGTACCGCGGATGCCCAGGTCACCCTTCCTCTTTATCGGGCGGTCAGTTGCCGGTGACCGTGACCGGCCGACCGTACCGGGGCTGTACCGGCCGGTTGCTGTGCGGGAAGAGGGCGCGGTATCGATCCACCTCGGAGCCGGCGACCGACATCGGGTGACGCAATACCGTCCACGTCACCCCTTCGCTGCACGGCGGGGTGGTCAGCGAGCCCTCGTACCGGAACTGCGCGCGGTTGGCGGGCAGGAGGACGCGCAGGTCCAGCGGTCCGGTGCGGACGCTCGCGCCGAGTTCGGCCGGCGGATCGGTGAGCAGGGACGCGAAGGGAGAGCGGCCGCCGTCCGGTTGCAGCAGGATCGCCAATACCGCGAGGGCTCCTCCGGGACCGGTGTGCACCAGATGCAATTCCATTGCCGCACCCGCACCGTCGATCGTGTGCTCGGAAGGGGTATGGAAATGGAATTGGGTCAGCTCGTACGGGCGGCCGGCGATCAGAATTCGATTACCGTTTCCGGCGGGAACATTCGCTTGTACGGTATGTCCGTTATTGGTTGTTTCCACCGTTTCCAGCACGCCGTATTCGATATCGATGTGATCGTCGGGGTGTAATTCGGTGTGGGCGGGCAGATCGATCGGTGACTGGGCGTGGCCGCCGGCACATGTCCGGTAGCTCTGATCCAACTCGGCCCAGTGCGCCGGCCCTTCGGCGTCGTAATCCCAGTGCGGAGCATTGCTCCGGAGCGCGACACCGTGCTCGCGATGTCCGGCGAACGCGAAGGTGCCACCGCCGATCGCCGCCGCGGCGAGAGCGGTCAGCGCCCGACGACGAGTGAACACCGTCCGCGCGAGCGAGGTGTGATCCGGCACGAGCGCCTCCTTGGCGACAGCAATCCGAGCGGTCTCGAAAAAATTGCGGTGGAATTCCACCCGGAAATATCGGCGGCGCGCCGATGATCGGCGAACGCGTCGAATGTCCGATTTGTCGCTAATTCTTTGTTTTCCAACGGATTTTGGTCAGCGAGAACAATAAGCCGCGGTTTCCGGCCGGACCAGAGGCGAGAACTGTGAACCGCACCATAGGCCGGAGGAGGGGCCCGGGGCCACGGTTGCGCCGCGCCGACCGCGCCACACCTGGACAATACCGATGAGCAGGGCCGACAGGACCGAGGAACCGGCTGTTTCGCCCATCCTCGGGCAGGACGGGGGCGGGGCGGGTATGGTCGGCTGCGGAAAAATTCACATGCCAACGGGGGCTCGCACCAGCGGGCTGAGAGGACGGCTAGCCCATTCCGCGGGCGGATCAGGGCCGTCGACCGTATGAACCTGACCGGGTAATGCCGGCGTAGGGAGGAACTATGACGACCGCACCCGTCGACACCGTCACCACGGGACCGATCGAGGGCAGTGTCAAGCACTACCACGAGGTGGACGGCCTGCGCATTCCGGTGCGCCGGATCAACCTCACCAATGGCGAGCACTTCGACGTCTACGACACCTCGGGCCCGTACACCGACGAGACGGCGACCATAGACCTGGAGGCGGGTCTGCCGAAATTGCGCGACGGTTGGGCCAAGCCGGACATCGAGGAGCCGCGCACCCAATTGGCCTGGGCGCGAGCCGGTGTCATCACCCCGGAGATGCGGTTCATCGCCGCCCGGGAAGGGATGGACGCCGAAGTGGTGCGGGCGGAGGTCGCGGCCGGGCGCGCCGTGATCCCGGCCAATCACAAGCACCCGGAGCTGGAGCCGACCATTATCGGCAAGAAGTTCCTGGTGAAGATCAATGCCAATATCGGTAATTCGGCGGTCTCGTCCTCCATCGCGGAGGAAGTGGAGAAGATGGTGTGGGCGACCCGCTGGGGCGCCGACACCATCATGGACCTTTCCACCGGCAAGAACATCCACGAAACCCGGGAGTGGATCCTGCGCAACTCCCCGGTCCCGGTGGGCACGGTGCCGATCTACCAGGCGTTGGAGAAGGTGAACGGCGATCCCACCAAGCTCACCTGGGAGATCTACCGCGATACGGTGATCGAACAGTGCGAACAGGGCGTGGACTATATGACCGTGCACGCCGGTGTGCTGCTGCGGTATGTGCCGCTCACCGCCAAACGTGTCACCGGCATCGTCTCCCGCGGCGGTTCCATCATGGCCGCCTGGTGCCTGGCCCACCACAAGGAATCGTTCCTCTACACCCATTTCGAGGAACTGTGCGAGATCCTGGCCCGCTACGACGTCACCTTCTCCCTCGGCGACGGCCTGCGTCCGGGTTCCATCGCCGACGCCAACGACGAAGCGCAGTTCGCCGAACTGCGCACCCTCGGCGAACTGACCAAAGTCGCGAAATCCCATGGCGTGCAGGTGATGATCGAAGGCCCCGGCCATGTGCCCATGCACAAGATCGTGGAGAACGTTCGCCTGGAAGAAGAACTGTGCGAGGAGGCGCCGTTCTACACCCTCGGCCCGCTGGCCACCGATATCGCCCCCGCCTACGACCACATCACCTCCGCCATCGGAGCGGCCATCATCGCCCAGGCCGGCACCGCCATGCTGTGCTACGTCACCCCGAAGGAGCACCTCGGCCTGCCCAACCGCGACGACGTGAAAACCGGTGTGATCACCTACAAGATCGCCGCCCACGCCGCCGACCTGGCCAAGGGACACCCACACGCCCAACGCCGCGATGACGCGTTGTCCAAGGCGCGTTTCGAATTCCGCTGGCGCGACCAGTTCGCCCTCTCCCTCGACCCGGACACCGCCCGCGAATACCACGACGAGACACTGCCCGCGGAGCCGGCGAAGACCGCGCACTTCTGCTCGATGTGCGGGCCGAAGTTCTGCTCCATGCGTATCTCGGCGGATGTGCGCGAGTACGCGGAAAAGCACCAGTTGACCGAGGTGGATGCCATCGAGGCGGGAATGGCGGAGAAATCCGCGGAATTCACCCGATCCGGGGGGCAGGTGTATCTGCCGGTGGTGTCGTAGCCGGGTAAACGGCTCGACTTCGGTGAACCCCAGCCGATCCGCGGGGCCACGGTTGGCCGTCGATCGGGGCCCCGCGCGGGTCGGTGACGCGCGCGCAGCCCCGATCCCGGACTCAACCGCCCTGGTCGTCGAACCGCCGGCGGGTCGCCCCGCCCGGGTCGACGGTGGACAGGGCCGTCGCGGTATGCGGGGTGAGACGGTAGACGTGCCACGGTGGCGGACCCGCGGAAGGGGCGCTGAAGTCGGCCGGTGAGCGCCTGCCCCGTCTCGTCCACCCGCGCCGGCCAACCGTCGGCGGCCCAGCGGGCGGCCATATCGGCGACCGTCACCGGATCGGCGACCAGGGTGGCGACTCCTTCGACGATCAGGTCGAACTCGTGGGTGGCGATACCGAGTGAGCACCGCGAATTCATGGGCACCACGCCATCGTTGGCCACCGCGTACAGCCTCGGCACGCTGGGTGTCGCGTCGACTCGCGCTTCGGGGGATCGGACGTTACGTTTCCCGGTCGGCCTGCCGCAGCGCGCGGGCCGTCGCCGCGTCGGCCGGATAGAACGCTTCGATGTGCAGTTCGTCGACCGTGACATCGGTGGCCGACATCGCCGAGGTGGTGACTCCGAAGAACGACAGCCTCGCCGTCCCGATATCGAGCTGAAGCGGTATCACCACGTCGGCTCGGGCCGGAACGGTGTCGGCTCGACACGGATAGGCCGACACCTCGTCGAGCAGGGCCTTCAACCGCAGGTCCCCGGTGTTTTCCAGCCGGCTGCGCACCTGACTCAGCAGATGCCCGCGCCATTGGCCGAGATTGCGGATCCGTGGGGCCAAACCGCGCGGGTGCAGTGTGATCCGGATGGCGTTGACCGGAGGTTCGAGCAGTTCCGGGGCGCAGCCGTCGAGCAGCACATCGGTGGCGGCATTGCGGTCGACCACATCCCAGCATCGGTCCAACACGAGAGCCGGGTGGGGTAGGTGCGCGTCGAGCAGCGTCCGGAAGGCGTCCATCACCGAACGCAGCTCCGGTGCGTCCACCTCGCGCCGGCCGTAGCTCGGCGCGTATCCGGCGGCGAGCAGCAGTTCGTTGCGCTCGCGCAGTGGCACGTCCAGATGTCCGGCCAGTCGTTCCACCATCTCCCGAGTGGGTTGCGAGCGGCCGGTCTCCACGAAACTGAGGTGCCGGGTCGACACCGCTGCCCGCGAAGCGAGCTGCAGCTGACTCAACCGGCGTCGTTCTCGCCAGGATCGCAGCAACTCACCGACCGAGGGAGCGGTATCCGAGATCACCACGGTGGAAATCGTAACCGGACCGGTAACCGATGCCATTACCTCCGAGGTAATCGTCTGCGCGACCGATCTCGGTGATGCTGATGCCACCCGATCCACCCGACCTCGAAAGGGATTGTGATGAACGACGTTGTCGCCACCTACCTGCGGACCTGGAACACCACCAACGCAACCGCCCGGGCCGAGCTACTGGCCCGCCACTGGGCACCGGAGGCGTCCTACACCGATCCGCTCGCCGAGGCCGTCGGCCGCGAGGCGATCGGTGCGACCATCGGCGCCGTGCACGAACAGTTCCCGGGATTCGTTTTCACCCCCGTCGGCGAGCCGGACACCCATCACCGGCAGGTCCGGTTCCAATGGGGTCTGGGGCCGGCGGACAGTGAGCCGGTGATCATCGGCTTCGATGTGCTGGTCACCGACGAGCAGGGCCGGATCGATACGGTGCTGGGCTTCCTGGACAAGGTGCCCGGCTGAGCATCGAAGTCGGGTGGTGTCCGAATGGCATCGGGCACCACCCGAAGGTGCTCCGAAGCCGACCCGGCGGTCGTAGCCGATCGGGCCGTCGACGACCACACCTTCGCATCCGTCCGGCGAAATCAACCGATCGGCGGCCGATAGATGCTGCCGGAAGCGTCGGGCACCAAACCGGTGATATCGATGAAATCGCTCGGTCGATGTTCCGGCGTCATGACGCTCACGCCCTTGAACTCGGCATCCACCACCACCCGCAGCCGGTCGATATCGACCCACAGATCATCGTCCACCTTGACCCGATCCACCTCGCACTCGGCCAGGTCGAGCGCGAATCGCACCGTCGTACCGTCCTGGTGCAGCGCCTGGATGCGCACATACTCGAAGTAGCTGTGTTCGCCGTCGAAGACATAGGCCTCGATCGGCATGCCGAACTCGTTGCATTCGACCTGCACTCCGGCGAATTCCCGCCACGACGGCACGGTGAACGGAATCGCCTCGATCTGAAATTCCACCCCGGAGCGCTCATCCGGCCAGCCGACGAAGCGGATACTCCAGTGCAGTTCCGCGGCACCGGTATGCCAGTTCTCCGCCAGAACTCCATTCAAACTCGCATTGGGGAGCGGGCCGAATTCCGGGACGGGATGCCACTCACAGGGTGGTGTTTTCATCCGACAAGCATAGAGGTGGGCACGTAATCACAACGGCCACTGCGATATTCGTCATTCGGCATGAGAACACACCACTCACGCCCGTCCCAAGGCCAATGTCACATTGTGGCCGCCGAAGCCGAACGAATTGGTGAGGGCATAGTCGACACGGTGCGGACGGGCCGTTCCGTGAACGATATCGAGATCCACATCGGGATTCTCGAGGTTGAGAGTGGGCGGGACGATCCGGTCGCGCAGGGTGAGCGCGGTGAGGATGGTTTCCAAGGCGCCGACGGCACCGATGGAGTGACCGAGCGCGGACTTGGGCGCATATACCGAGGCGTTCGGGGTGACAGCGGTGACGGCGGCTGCTTCCGAGGCGTCACCGATGGAGGTGGAGGTGGCGTGGGCGTTCACATGCCCGATATCACCGGGGGTGAGACCCGCGGTGGCGATCGCCTTGCGCATGGCCCGGGCCGCACCCTCGCCCGCCGGGTCGGAGGCGACGATGTGGTGGGCGTCGGAGGTGATCCCGGCGCCGAGTATCCGGGCGTGCACGCGGGCGCCGCGGGCACGGGCGTGCCGTTCGGATTCCAGCACCAGCAGAGCTCCGGCCTCACCGAAGACGAAACCGTCCCGGTCGCGGTCGAAAGGCCGCGAGGCGCGTTCGGGCTCGTCGTTGCGGGTGCTCATGGCGCGCATCATGGCGAAACTCGCGATGGGAACCGCGTCGATATGTCCCTCCACCCCGCCCGCCACCACCACATCGGCCTCGCCGTCGGCGATCAGTCGCCATGCCTGCGCAATGGCCTCGGTGCCCGACGAGCAGGCCGACACCGGCGCGAAAGCACCCGCTTTGGCGCCGATTTCGAGGCTGACGGCGGCGGCGGGCCCATTGGGCATGACCATGGGCACCGACATCGGTGACACCTTCCGGTATCCACCCGCGCGCATGGCGTCGACGGCGGCGATCAGCGCGTCACCGCCACCGAGACCGGTGCCGATCGAAACCGCCAGCCGCTGTCCGTCCACCTCCGGCGCACCGGCTTCGGCCCATACGCGGCGGGCGAGGACCAGGGCCAACTGCTCCACATACGAATATCTGCGCTGCTCCACCCGGCTGAGCTGCGCCCCCGGATGCGACTTCAGCTTCCCCCCGATGCGCACCGGCAGGTCGTATTCGGCGACGAAATCGTCGTCGAGGGTCGTGATACCGGTGTGGCCGTCCAACAGCCGCGACCAGGTCAGGTCCATATCGTCGGCCAGCGAGGTGGTGGCCGCATAGGCGGTGACGACCACCGGCACATCGACCCGAGTTTCTGAAGCGATTGTTACAGTCACGGCGTTATGGATACCTGTACCATTCGCTACAGTCAACCCATGGCACGCCCTCTCGACCACACCAAACGCGCCGAACTCCTGGACGCGGTGGTGCGCTATATCGCCGAGCACGGGCTCGCGGACCTGTCCCTGCGCCCGCTGGCCGCCGCGCTCGGCACCAGCTCCCGCATGCTGATCTACTACTTCGGCACCAAAGAGGAACTCCTGGTCCAAGCCCTGAGCAGGCAGCGGCCCGATATCACCGCGGTATTCGCCGATATCACCGATGCCGCGGCCCTGCGAGAACGGCTGTGGGAATTCTGGCGGAACAACACCACCGGGCCCGACGCCATCAGCGTCAAGGTGATGCTCCAGGTGCTCGGCGCGGCTTGCGCCGAGCACGGGCCGTATGCCGGTTACATCCAGGGGGCGATCAATGTGTTCGTCACCGCACTCACCGAGAGATTGCGCGATATCGACGGCATCGACGAACCGGAAATCGTGGCGACCATACTGATCTCCGGGCTACGCGGGATATTGCAGGACCGCATTCTCACCGGCGACACCGAGCGCGCGGACCGCGCCGCCCGCCGCCTCATCGAGCAAACAGTGTGTTGACGGAAGTGCGATATGGGACCACGACAGTTGCCGCCGACACGGAGTGAACCTGCGCGCAGGTCTACCGAGCCAACATCCACGACATCCTCGCGCACTGGCGACAGTACGGAGACAACATCTGAACACGATGCGAGACCGATCGACTCCAACGCCTCGCTTGATCCGGTCGAAGTGGACCGGGGATCAAAACTCCCCGGTGCGCCCGGGTTGCCCGCGCTTGCCGGCGGCGACGGCAGCCTCCAGCGGGGGTTATCGACGTCGATACCGATGTCGACAATCAGGCCGGAAACACACCGAGACCCACGGCCGACAACACAGTCCTGTCGTGGACAGGGGTAGATCACGGCCCCGAACTTCGCCGCGATATCCGGCAACTCCAGGAAGTCGCTTCGGGAAGTCGGAACGGGGAGTGGTCGATGACCGCAGCGCAGACCCGACCGTCCGGCATCATCCCGGATCATCGGCCGCGGTGTCCGTCAGTCGATGCTCTTGACCACCCGGGCGGGCACGCCCGCGACCAGGGTGCGGGCCGGCACGTCACCGGTGACGACCGCACCGGCGGCCACGACCGCGCCGGCACCGATGGTTACCCCCTGCGTGACCACAGCGGCCGTGCCGATCCAGACATCGTCCTCGATCACGATCGGAGCGCTGGTGACGTACTCGCGCCGCTCGGCCAGGGGCAGTGGGTGTCCGCCGGTGATGAGGCTGACCTTCGGGGCGATCATGACGTTGTCGCCGATGCTGATGCCACCGTTGTCCATGAAGGTGCAGCCTTGGTTGACGAAGACATTCCTCCCGAACTTCGTGCCCAGTCCGTACTCGGTGAAGAAGGGCGGGTAGATCGTCACCGACTCCGGCAGCGGGCCGCCGAACACAACCGACAGTAGTTCGGCACGCCCCTCGGTATCGCTGAACGGCAGCACGTTCAGCCGGGAAGTCGCGTCGGTGACCTGCGCTATCCGCTCGGCATAGTCCGCGAACTCGGGCGAACGGACGTACATGACCTGCTTTGTGCGTGTAGACATGCGCTGATCCCAGCACTCCGGCCAAGGATCGATCAAACAACCCCAACGCACCTGGGCACAACTTCTGGTTGTGTCCGTAGGGTAGCGGTGTGGACATCGAAGCGCTGCGCGCCTTCGTGGTCGTTGCCGAGACCGGACTGTTCCAGGCCGCCGCCGACGAACTCGGGATCAGCCAGCAGGCGATCTCCAAGCGGATCATGGGCCTGGAGAAGAACCTCGGGGTCGTGCTGCTGGTACGCACCTCTCGCGGCTCCCGGCCGAGCGTGGACGGGCAGGTCTTCCTGCCGCACGCCAAGAATGTCTTGGCCGCGCTCGAACAGGCAGAACAGGCCGTACGCCCCGGTAGCCGCCCCCTGCGCGTGGACGTCCTCAACCGGCGCATCGCCCCGGCCCAGGCCGTCTACCGCTTCTACCGCTCCTGTCCGGAGGCCGGCCTGGACACAGTCGCTCTCGGCGAGGAAAACGCCGCAGGGGCCGCCCGGGTCGTGATCGAAGGAGCCATCGACGCCACCTTCCGCGCCCTGCCCGCAGAACAGGTTCCGACCGGGATCAGCGCCGAACGCCTCCTGGACGATCCGCTGGAGCTCCTGGTCGGGCCCGGTCATCCATTGGCGGGCAAGAAGTGGGTCCGGCCCGCGGACTTGGCCGGTCACCGCATCTGGATCCCCGGCATCAGGGCCGGTACGGAGTGGGCGCAGTTCTACCGATCGCTCTCGGAGGCATTCGATTTGAGCATCGACGCGCTCGGCCCTCACTTCGGCGACGAAGCTCTCATGGACGTGTTGGCCGACTCCGGTTCGTCGGCGACCCTGGTGGGCAGCAGGGACCGGTACCTATGGCCGGAAAGCTATGGTCTGAGGCGTATACCGCTGCGCGAGCCGACGCCGATTTACCCGCACGTACTGCTCACGCGTACCGGCCACCGGCATCCCGTGTTGACCGAACTGCGCGACCACCTGCGAATCTCGGCACCACGCACCACCGACGACGTATGGGCCCCGGACTGGGTGGCCGGCCGACCTACCGATTCAACGGATGGAAGCCACTTCAGGAAGTCGGAACGAGGAGCGACCGATCACCGGGAATCCTTCCGATAGAACAGGAGAACTCGGTGCCACCATCTTCCACAGCAGATGACCGCAGCACGGACCTGACCGTCCTGCATCGTCCCGGATCACTCGACGGCGCACTGCCCGCGGCGTTCGAGAGGCTGTATCCGCAGGTGGTCGACGAGAACGAACGCGATCGGTTCTTCTGCGTGTTGTGTTACCCGGCAAAGGAATCGGCCGATGTGCACGGGAGCGTTCCGGTCGACACCCGGGACGAGCCGGTCACCGAACCTGAAACGCCAGGAAAGTCGACATATATCCGAAACCGTTTCTCCACTACCAACCGGTTCCCGAAGATCTCCGCAGAATTTACGGGGACGAACCCGCCGATCCGCGAGTACAACTTCCGGGAGCCTCTCCCACGGTGCAGTGGATCGAATGCGCTGCTTCGTCAGGCATCCGAGATATCGGGCACGGTCACCGAGGAAGTGAATGGGAAATACGTCTCGGTGAGTTGCTCGGAGACGCACCAGAGCCGCTCAGCGGTGGCGGGATCTTTCGCTGCGGCCGACGGCTCGGTGATCACAGCCGGTCCACGGACACCACCGAAGCGACCGGGGCCGACGAAGCCTGCGGCGGGGATGTCGCCGGTTGCCGCTGGTGATCCGGAAACCGGTGGAGGCCATACCGGATGCGCCGCGGCTGCGATCACCGGTGACCCGACCGCGGGCAGCCGGCGCTACAACTCGACGGTGAACAGCAGATTCGCCGGCTTGGACTGTCCATGGACGAGGAGCGGTTTGTACGGCCGTTCCTCCCACTGGAGGCCGTCGAAATCGATGTGCGCGATGCGGTGCGCGTCGGAGGAGACGGTCACCACGCGGCTCGTGACCCGGTCCAGCAGTAGGTTCGTCAGTGCGAAGTGCCCGAGATGGTGGACCCCGAATTGGAGTTCGAAACCCTCCGTCGTGTGCCGCAACGAGTCGGTCATCGTGCCGGCGTTGTTGACGAGAATGTCCACCGCGCTGTCGATACCGGCGGCGAAGTCGCGAATCGACTCCAGCGAAGCGAGATCGAGTGGACGAACTTCGACCGCACCGCTCATCTCGGCAGCGGCGGCGTGGCCCTTGTCCTGGTCTCTGACGGCGAGGATGAGCCGCGCCCCCTTGGCGACCAGTGCGGCGGCCGCGGCACGGCCGATCCCGCTATCGGCACCGGTGATGATAATGGTGCGGCCGGTTTGGTCCGGTATCCGCGCAGGTGAAGCGGGTATGCGCACGAAGCCGATGTATCCGCCGACATTGCAACAGCGATTCGCGACAAAGGAGACCTCGAACTGTCGGTGCGTAAGCGGCCACCACCTCGGCGTGACCAGTCTGTGCTACGCCGCTACTTCAGGAGGTGCTGCGATACTCCTCTTCGAAAGCCCTCAATTCGTCGAAGGATTCACTCTGCCGTCCCAGCCGGTTACGTTGGTACGTCAGTACATCCTTGCCGTAGAGGCGAGTGTTCGGACCACCCTATGAGCCGGGAGCGCACCTCCTCGAAGATGGTGTGATGAAGCCACCCGAGGTCACTGCCATTCGGGAGGGACAAGGTAACGGTAAGGATGCGCCGGATGAGAAGTACATGCTCGGTGACTGTCGGTATTCTCCGGTGAGGGTATGTCAGCCCGTACCGGTCGAGCCGGCCTGCCGGATACCGGAGGTGAACTCCGCCCATACCGCCGGCTCGAATACCAGCGCCGGCCCAGATGGATCCTTGGAATCGCTAACGCCGATCCTTCCATCGCGTAACCACGCTACCTCGACACAATCGGTTCGACCACCACTATGGCTGCTCTTGAACCGTATTGCTCCGGCGAAATCAGTGCTCACACCGCATAACTCCTCATGACCTGCCTCAGCAGGTTCCGCCCGGTGGCGCGGCCCACATCGAGACCAGGTCATACCTGGCCGGCAATCCCTTTTCGATCCGTATACTCGCCGAATCCACAATCATGGATCAGCGCGGTTCCACCATCCTGCCGATGCAGCGCAAACCCCGGGATCAGCTGTTAACCCGTGGTCCACAACCAGGTGATGAGCCAGAGCGGCCGTCTCCTGGCAGGCTATACGGCGCAGCCATTTCCGTCCGGACGGAACGATCGCTCAAGCGGAGGCAAGACCCCCCGACCGGATATCTTTCGTGAAGGCATCCCAAACTTCAGGAGCGAAGATCAACGCAGCGGCCGCCTTGTTCTTCGAATCCCGGACTCCGACATAGCCTTCGTTCAGCCATGCCACTTCGACACAGGCGCTCTGGCTACCGCTGTGTGTGCTCTTGAACCAAGATGCTCCGGATAGGTCAACGCTTGTCACGTTCAATCTCCCTTGTGGCCCGGCGAATCAACTCCCGGGTCTGACTTTCATCCAACGATGCGCTTCTGATTGCAGAAGCAAGCTCACTATAAATCCGCACTTCGGCAGGCTTCTCCAGATAAACGTCCTGCGCTGGTCCACCTTCCATGAAAACGATAGGAGGTTCTACAGGTTCGCCACGTCCACCCTCGCAGAACGACAGGATTGTGAACATACCGTGGGGCATACCCCACGTCAGGCCGGCGGTGTATGGGTGAATCCGCAGAATGACATTGTCACGTTTGGAGATCTCGGCCAAATGCCGTAGCTGCGCTGACATGATCCTCGGGCCACCCACCATCCGATACAGCGCCGACTCATGAAGTAGGACTTCCAACCTGACCGGGTTCGTCTTCCGGGTGACAATTGCTTGCCGCTTCAATCGATGCTCAACACGACGTTCGACGTCATCCCTACTGGTGAAACCGGGATAAGCGCCGATGATGGCCCGTGCATACTCCGGGGTTTGCAACAGGCCGGGAACATGCTCGTGATAGGTAAGCTGTTGCTGCGCCGCAGCTTCGAGACCGACGTACATGTTGTAGGCGTCGGAGTACAAACCGCCATAAGCGTGGTACCAGCTCTGTGCCCTGGCCAGTACCGCCAGGTCGATCGCAGCACGTGTGTCCTTGGCGCTCACGCCATACAACTCACACAGCGCACGGACATCTTGTTTACGAACCTTCTGCGTCTGACCCGACTCCACCCGCTGTAACGCCGACGCCGACAAATCCACCAGTTTGGCCGCAGCGGCGATGGTGAAACCGTTGGCCTCACGCCGGTCGCGAAGGAACCGACCGAGTTGACGCCTCGGCAGCGTCGATGTCGGCACAGCATCTACATCGTCTTCCCGCCCTGTCACGTTGAACCCCCTTGTTGCGGAATCGAATCAGATCAGTCACGCAATCGGGTCCGTTGTACACCATTTCTGGTTTTCTTCGTGGGGTTTCAAGCGAATTTGGATCGGATAACCGATTGGGCTTGGACCAGCGCATATGCCGTGGTGTCCTGGGGGCAGGCGTTCGGGTGACATCACCGGCCGCGGCGGAGCAACCGTCTTCCCGGCCCCACGGTCGATGACCACGTTCGACGGTCGCGCCTCGTGGCCGAATGCCGTTCAGCGCTCACCCACCACAGGTTTCGGGAGGAACCATGTCGTACTCGCATGCCCATGAACCCCCGGCGGATACCGGACCCGCCGCCATCGGATTCGTTCGACTCGAGCTCTCCACCCATCACGCGCCACGTCACACTGACGAAATTCGGCGGCATGCCCGCGAATCCGGCTACCGCTACCTCTATACCGTGCGCCCGCCGGTCGACGAACCGAACCCGCTCACCTACGTTCGCGCCCGCGCCACCGAACTCGGCGCCCAGGTGATCATCGCCTACGACCTCGGTCAGGTGAACAACCAGCCCCGACTTCTCTGCGATCTGGGATACCGATTGGAAACCGTTTGCCCCCACACGGTTTGGGCTCCCAGCCTCCCACTGGACAAAACGGAGGCCACCTCGATATGAGCGTCTGGAACGCATTGTCCACAATCCTGCTCACCGTTTCCCTGTCCGGATTCGCGGCGCTCGTCCTCGGGTGTGTGTGGCCCGTCGACCCGCCGCCGAGAGCAACTTCCCACACACGAACGGAACGGTCCCGGCGCAAGCGCACGCCGGCCCCCACAACGGACTGGACCTGCGCCCTGCCCGGGGTGCCATTGAGCATCGATGACGCCCACAACGCCATGCGCCGCCATCGCGGCCACGACTGCCCCCGCGAACGCGTCGCCTACGCCACGCTCGCCGCGCACGGTTGCCTCGGTCCCCGTCCCGTCCGCCGACCCTACCGACAGAAAGCCCTGCCATGAATCATGTCGTCGTCACCGGCGCCGCCGGATTTCTCGGCTCGCACCTGTGTCGCGCCCTGCTCGACCGCGGCGACCGGGTCACCGCCATCGATAATTTCAGCACCGGCCGCACCGCCACCATCGCTTCTCTCCTGGGACGGCCCGGTTTCACCCTCCGCACTGCGGATATCACAAGGCTCGGCGCCTTCGCCGACCTCGATCGGGTCACCCATATCGCGCATCTCGCCCGCCCGGGCAGTCCCGTCGCCGCCGTCCGGCAACCGGAGGCGGCGCTACGGGCGGCGTCCACGGGCACCCTGGCGGCTCTCGACCTCGCCGCCGCGCACAATGCCCGTATCGTCATTGCCTCCGGTACGAGCGCCCGTCCTCGTTCCTCGCATCCGAGCCGCCGTTGGGTCACGGCGGCGAGTGTGCACGCGGCAGGTAACCACCTCACCGAATCCGCGGCCCGCTACTACCGAAACGCCAATATCGGGATCGTGCGACCGTTCGAGGTGTACGGGCCCCACCTGTGGCCGGACGACGGGCGGGTCACCGCGCTGATCTGCGCGGCGGCACTGCACGGACGAACGATGCGTCTCGGTGATCGGGACCGCCGCGCATTCGTCTATGTCGGTGACACGGTCGACGCTGTGCTCGCCCTGCTCGATACCGACACGCCCGGTCCCATCGATCTCGCCGGGCCCGCCGTACCACTTGTCGAATTCGCCCGTATCGTCTTCGAGCTCACCGGCCGGGGCCGGCTCGAAACCACATCCACGACAACCGCCGAAACCATTGCTGCATCCACCGGTGTCACGCGGACCTGCGCTTGGTTCGGTCGCCGACCTCGCACGGAGTTACCCGCCGGCCTGCGCCATACCCTCGACTGGATGAGCACCGTCCTCACTCGGTCGAATACCGTTCGACACCGCCGGGCATAAGCGGACAGGGTGCCACCACATGCAATACCCGGCGCTGCGGCAGAGACCGCGCCGGCAGGTGGACGAACTGTGTCGATTCGAATCAAAGGCCGGTATCGAGTGTGGACAGATAGGATCCGGGCGCCGGGAGGAGGCGCCGACCGTTGAGCAGGACACGGACCCCGATACGTCCGGTGGGAGTGGTGTGGGGAGCCTCGACAGCAATCGATGTGTTCACCGGAAGCGCAAGGAACTGGGTGGCGAACGGCATTGATTCCGACAGGTCCCGGATACTTCGCGCGGACCACTCCCCATGGTCGTGATCACGCAGGCAGCACACCATCCAGCCGGATGAGGCCGGATCGCCGGTTTCCCCGCGGGTGAGTAGCAGCGCGGAAATCGTTTCGTCCACGCATTCGGCGACGGCCGCATACCGGTCCTCGGTCGGAAAATCCAACCGGTGGGTCAGGCCGAGGCCTGCCGCGACTTCTTTCTGATACCACAGATCGCGCAGGGTCTGCTCGACGTGCTCCTCCCATCGGTCGGTGTCGACGCGTTCCAGTAGCCCCAGCATCCCGTCGGGTCGTTCGACGATGCGCAGGATTCGTCCGCCGATCCGGACCGTTTGGCCCGGTTCGAAACGAGTTCCCGCGGCAAGGGAATCCTGCAGATCGTCCAGAATCAACTCCACCAGTGATTCCGATATGCCCGGTATGACCGGCTCGGTGATTCGGGCGACGATCTCGGGATGCCCGTGTTGATTGCCGATCGTCGTGCGATACAGGCCTTCTCCGAACCGGTGGATCGCAAAACTCGCCCCAGGCGTCGTAGCGATCAATGTTTCGATGGATTCGGGTTCCGGGCCGAAACGCATACCGTCGTCCGGGGTCAGCATCGCGCCCTGATAGCTCACACCGGCCACGACACCACCGGTCGCATCACCCCGGAACCGGTCGATGATCACTCCGGTTTCCGGTGGCAGAGCAAGGAATTGAGTGACGAACGGGAGCGACTCCGACACCTGGAACAGGTCCATGGCCGACCATTCCGAATGGTCGTGCTCATCCCCGCAACCGATCGCCCACATACCGTGTTGCGGTGAGTCCGGCCCCAAGCGGGTGAGGCTCAACATCGAGGCTTCGAATGCACACGGTTGCCCGATCGCGATATCGTCCTCGGCGACGGAGTCCGGTTCTTTCGGCAGATCCAGCTTTTCGGCCGCATCGATCTGATACCACACATCGTTCAGCGCCTGATCGACATGTTCTTCCCAGATTTCCGCGCCGACGCGCTCCTCGAGCCCGAGTGTTCGATCAGCGCGTTCGATGATCCGCAGAGACCGCCATCCGATCCCGATTGTCTCCCCGGGCGCGAAACGCATACCTTCCGCCACTGCGTTCTCGAGGTGGTCCAAAATCCAACCCACTATGTTGGGGGATGTCGGTTCGTCTTCGAAAACCAGCGTGAACTCGGGGTGATCGGAGTCGACACAGGTTGCGGTACGGAAGATCTGCACTCGTGCCATTCCAACATCAATCCTGCGCCCCCGCAGCCCGACCATGGAAGGACGCCCCTACCGCGACCCCGCCTTCGACCTGAAACATCGCAGCGCGCCGATGACGGATGCGCTGCGGCCGTGTGCCCGAACCGGGCCTCGATCCGTACCTGCCACTGGCCGAAACCGAGCAGTCCCCGATTGCTCTTGTGCCGGAGGTCGGACTCGAGTACCTCCGCGGACACCGTCTTCCCCACGCGCTGCAGATACCTCCGACGTAACCGCCATACCGCGTCCAGAGCAAGTATCCACGCGACCATGCCCAGCATCGCGCTCACCGGGAGAAACAGCACCATGGCAATCTCGGAACCGGTCGCCTCGGCGATAGCGAGACCCAAATTCAACGCACCGGTCATGAACCCCAACGCCGCCGCGGGCACGCCCAGCGTCCACACCAGTGCCATCGACCCGAGCAGCTCCCGAGACCGTGCCATATCAACTCCTCGCGCTCGAGCGGCCGTCGGCCCAACCCCGATCGATGGGCCCACCGGCGGCCGCCGGTGTCCGGGGGTGATCTCGTGCCTTATGAAAGCCGAGCGCCCGCCGCTACCAGGGCCTGATGCAGGGTGTCGGCCCACTGGGCGACGATCTCCTTGCGGCGGGCCGAATCGTCGGTGAGCACATCGGCCAGCCCCAGTCCTCGAGCCAGGTCGAGGGTGGCCTGCACGAGTCGGTGCACGACCGGGTCGGAGTCGTCCACGCCGAGGGCCTCAACGGCGCGGCGGTGGGCGCCACGACCGAACCGGGCCTCCAGAGGGACTATGCGTTCCCGGAGCGCCGGATCGGCGGCGGCATGGGTCCATACCTGGAGGGCCGCCTTGAACAGCGGACTGGTGTAGGACTCGACCAGACCGGTGACCACCGCTTCGGTTCGGGCCCTGCCGGTGGCGGTGACCGCATTGACCAGAGCCTGTTCGGTTCGGGTGTCGAACATGTAGGTCAATGCCGCGGTGATGAGGTCTTCCCGGGTGGGGAAGTGGTGTTGGGCGGCACCGCGCGAGACCCCGGCCCGTTCCGCAACCACCGCGACCGTGGCCGCCGACCAACCCATTTCGGCCAAACAGTCGATGGTCGCCTCGAGCAACCGCTGCCGGGTGGCCCGGCTGCGATCCTGTTTGGGTTCGTTCGATATCGCCATAGCGCGCCTATTGTGCCCAGGTGGGGGGACGTTTCTGCAAAAAGGCGGTCGCGCCCTCGATCACCTCGGGGGTGCCGAAGAACCTGCCGGAACGCGCCGCCAGTTCCTCGGCGCAGCGATCGAATTCGGCCAGGATCGCGGCGGTGGTGAGACGTTTGCTCTCGGCCAGGCCCTGCGGGGATCCCTTACGGAGTTCGGCGCGCAGCCGTGCCACCTCGGCGGCCGGGTCGTCGACGGCGAGGGTTATCAGACCGATCCGGGCGGCGGTATCGGCGTCGAATTTCTCACCGGTCAGGAAGTAACGGTCGGCGGCGCGCGGGTCCATCCGCGGCAGCAGGGTCAGGGAGATGACGAACGGCGCGAGGCCGAGCCGGGCCTCGGTGAGGGCGAAACTGCTGTCGCGGCCGGCGACGACGATATCGCAGGCCGCCACAATTCCCATACCACCGGCCCGAACATTGCCGTCGATCTGCGCGAGCACCGGTTTCGGCAGTTCCAGGACCGCCCGCAGCAACCGCACCATCCATCGGGTGCGTTGGTCGGCGGCGACGGCCGGGTCGGCGTCCACCGCCTCCTTCAGGTCCGCACCGGCGCAGAAGGTGTTGCCGGTGTGGGTGAGCACCACCCCGCGCACCGCCGGATCGGCGGCGGCTCGCTCCAACCCGTCGAGCAGTTCGGTGACCAGCCGGGAGGAGATGGCGTTGCGGTTGTGCGGGGAGTCCAGAGTGAGGGTGGCGAAGCCGTCGGCGACCGTGTAGCGGACGAACGGGCCGGTGGTATCGGTCATGGTCGCTCCGATCAGTACGACTTCGGCAGGCCCAGCGAATGCTGGGCCACGAAGTTGAGCACCATCTCCCGACTGACCGGGGCGATACGGGCGATACGGGCCGCGGCGAGCATGGAGGCCAGACCGTATTCGGCGGTCAGTCCGGCGCCGCCGTGGGTCTGGATGGCCTGATCGAGGGCCTTGATACTTGCCTCCCCGGCAGCGTATTTGGCCATATTCGCCGCCTCCGCGGCGCTCATCTCGTCACCTGCGTCGTAGAGGGTGGCGGCCTTCTGCATCATCAGCTTGGCCATCTCCAGTTCCACCTTCACCGCCGCCAGCGGATGCGCGATGCCCTGGTGCGCGCCGATCGGGGTCTTCCATACGGCGCGTTCCTTGGCGTATTCGACGGCCCGGTCGAGGGCGTAGCGGCCGAGACCGACAGCCATGGCCGCGCCCATGATGCGTTCCGGATTCAGACCCGCGAACAGCTGCATCAACGCGGCGTCCTCTTTGCCGACCAGGGCGTTGGCGGGCAGACGGACATCATCGAGGAACAAGGTGAACTGGTGGTCCGGTTCGATGATGTCCATCTCCTGCGGCGTCTTCACGAAACCGGGCGCGTCGGTGGGCACGATGAACAGGGCGGGCTTGAGCTTGCCGGTTTTGTGGTCCTCGGTGCGGGATACGATCAGCACCGCCTCGGCCTGATCCACACCGGAGATGAAGATCTTGCGGCCGTTGAGGACCCACTCGTCACCGTCACGGCGAGCGGTGGTGGTGATCTGATGCGAGTTGGAACCCGCGTCGGGTTCGGTGATGCCGAAGACCATCTTGGCGGAGCCGTCGGCGAGTTTGGGCAACCAGGTGGCCTTCTGCTCGTCGGTGCCGTACCGGGAGATGATGGTGCCGCAGATCGCCGGGGACACCACCATGAGCAGCAGCCCCGCGCCCTGGGCGGACAACTCCTCCATCACCAGCGCCAACTCGTATATCCCGGCACCACCACCGCCGTACTCCTCCGGCAGGTTCACGCCCAGGAAGCCGAGCTTGCCGGCTTCCGCCCACAATTCGGTGAGCGGTTCGTTGCGGCGCGCCCGCGGCAGCACATAGTCACGGTAGTTGTACTTGGCGGCCAGGTCGGCGACGGCGGCCCGTAGCTGTTTACGTTCTTCGGATTCGATGAAGCTCATGATTACTCCTGTATTCCATCCGTGGGTTCCACCACGGCGAGGACGGTGCCGACATCGACCTGCGAGCCGACGGAAACATTGACGGCGGTGAGCACACCCGCGGTGGGGGCGGTGATGGTGTGTTCCATCTTCATCGCCTCCAGCCACAGAATCGGCTGTCCCGCCGAGACGGTGCTACCCACCTCGGCGCCCACCCGGATCACGCTGCCCGGCATGGGGGCCAGCAGTGATCCGGTGGCCACCTGATCGGCGGGGTCGGTGAAACGCGGTAACCGGCGCACACTCACCGGGCCCAATGGCGAATCCACACACACCAGATCGCCGTATCGGGCCACCGTGAACCGCCGCCGGACCGGACCGTGTGGCCCGGGAACCGCGAGTACCACCGTGTCGGGGCCGACTTCGACCGGTTCGAGACCCTCGAAACCGTCCACCACCACACCGTTGCGGGTGAACCGGTAGGCGACCTCGTGTTTTCCGGTGGTCCGACTCTCGTAGGACTTGCGCTGCGACTGCGAGGGCAGATTGCGCCAGCCGCTCGGGGCCCGGCCCAGGACCCGGGCCGCCGCGCGGTTGGCCGCGGCATCGGCGAGGGCGGCGGCCACCACCGACAGCGCCTCCTGCGCCTCCGACACCACCGGCGCGGACAGGGCACTCAGGTCGTGGGTGGTGAAGAACGCGGTATCGGTGTCACCGGCCAGGAACGCCGGATGCCGCAGCACCCGAACCAGGAGGTCGCGGTTGGTGACCAGGCCGTGGATGCGGGCGCGATGCAGCGCCGCGGCCAACAATCGAGCGGCTTCGTCGCGGGTGCGGCCGTAGGAGACGATTTTGGCCAGCATGGGGTCGTAGTGCACCCCCATCGCCGAACCGGACACCACACCGCTGTCGAGCCGCACACCGGGACGGGGCGGAATATCGAATTCCGTTGTCACCGAAGGTATATCGATGAGGTGTACGGTTCCGCTCTGCGGTTGCCAATCCTGGGCGGGGTCTTCGGCGTAGAGGCGGACCTCGATCGAATGTCCCCGCGTGGGAGGCGGTTCGGCTGCCAATGCGGCACCCTGGGCGATTTCCAGTTGCAGTTGCACCAGATCCAGGCCGGTGGTGCATTCGGTGACCGGATGTTCCACCTGTAGCCGAGTGTTCATCTCCAGGAAGAAGAATTCCCCCATCTCGTCGGCCAGGAATTCGACGGTGCCCGCACCGGTGTAACCGATGGCGGCGGCCGCTTTGCGGGCGGCCTCGAACAGCCGGTCCCGCATATCGCGGCCGATCCGCTCGACCAGCGGTGAGGGTGCTTCTTCGAGAACTTTTTGGTGCCGGCGTTGGATCGAGCACTCCCGCTCGCCGAGCGCCCAGATGGTGCCGTGTGTATCGGCCAGCACCTGCACCTCGATATGGCGACCGGTCTCCAGGTAGCGTTCGCAGAACACCGTCGGGTCGCCGAACGCCGATTCCGCCTCTCGCCGCGCGGCCTCGAGTTGCGCGGGGAGTTCGGCCAGGTCGCGTACCACACGCATACCCCGACCACCACCGCCGGCCGATGCCTTGATCAGCACGGGAAGCAGATCCGCGGTGACCTCGTCCGGGTCCAATTCGGCCAGGACCGGAACCCCGGCGGCGTCCATCATCTTCTTGGCCGCGACCTTGGACCCCATCTCCTCGATGGCGGTCGGCGGCGGCCCCACCCACACCAGACCGGCATCCTGCACCGCACGGGCGAATCCGGCGTTCTCGGAGAGGAAGCCGTAGCCGGGGTGGATCGCGTCCGCTCCGGTGGCCCGCGCGGCCTCGATGAGCAGGTCGGCCCGCAGATAGGTTTGCGCGGGTGTGTTGCCCGGCAGCCGAACGGCGGCATCCGCCTCCGCCACATGTGGGGAATCGGCATCGGCGTCGGAATACACCGCAACGGCGCCCAGGCCCATGCGCCGGCAGGTCGCGAAAACCCGTCGGGCTATCTCGCCGCGATTGGCGACCAGAACATTGGTGATGAGCTGTGAATCGGTCACGGCCGGCCTCACATTCGGAAGACGCCGAAGCCCTCGGCACCCTGGATCGGAGCGGTGTGGATGGCCGACAGGGCCATACCCAACACCGTTCGGGTATCGCGCGGATCGATGACCCCGTCGTCGTACAGTCGCCCGGACATGAACATGGCCAGCGATTCGGCCTCGATCTGCGCTTCCACCATGGCCCGCATGGCGGCGTCGGCCTCCTCGTCGAACGCCTGCCCTCGGGCCTCGGCGGCGGCGCGGCCGACAATGGAGATGACACCCGCGAGCTGCGCACCCCCCATTACCGCGGATTTCGCGCTGGGCCAGGCGAAGACGAAACGGGGATCATAGGCGCGACCGCACATACCGTAATGTCCGGCGCCATAGGAGGCGCCCATGAGCACCGAGATATGCGGGACCTTCGAATTGGAGACGGCGTTGATCATCATCGCGCCATGTTTGATGATGCCCTTCTGCTCGTACTCCTTGCCGACCATATAGCCGGTGGTGTTGTGCAGGAACAGCAGCGGTGTATCGGTTCGGTTGGCCAACTGGATGAACTGGGCCGCCTTCTGCGATTCCTCGGAGAACAACACCCCGCGGGCATTGGCCAGAATGCCGATCGGGTAACCGTGTAATTCCGCCCAGCCGGTGACCAGACTGGAACCGTAGAGCGGTTTGAATTCGTCGAAATCGGAGCCGTCGACGATCCGGGCGATCACCTCACGCGGATCGAACGGAATCTTCAGATCCGGCGGCACGATTCCGAGCAGCTCTTCGGCGTCGTACAGCGGCTCCCGGACATCGGCGCGTGGCGCCGGGCCCTGTTTGCGCCAGTTCAACCGTTTGACGATCCGGCGGCCGATGCGGATGGCGTCCTGTTCGTCGAGCGCGTAGTAGTCGGCCAGCCCGGACACCCGGGCGTGCATATCGGCGCCACCGAGCGATTCGTCGTCGGATTCCTCACCGGTGGCCATCTTGACCAGCGGCGGGCCGCCGAGGAACACCTTGGAGCGTTCCTTGATCATCACCACGTGGTCGGACATGCCGGGGATGTACGCGCCACCGGCGGTGGAGTTGCCGAAAACCAATGCGATGGTGGGGATACCGGCCGCCGACGCCTGGGTGAGATCGCGAAACATGCGGCCGCCCGGCACGAAAACTTCCTTCTGCGTGGGCAGATCGGCGCCACCGGATTCGACCAGGGAGATCACCGGAAGCCGGTTCTCTCGGACGATATCGTTGGCGCGCAACGTTTTCCGTAGTGTCCAAGGGTTGGAGGTGCCGCCGCGCACGGTCGGGTCGGGCGCGACGATCATGCATTCCACGCCCTCCACCACACCGATACCGGTGACCGTGCTCGCACCCACCTGGAACTCGCTGCCCCAGGCGGCCAGTGGGCACAGCTCCAGAAACGGCGAATCCTCGTCGATGAGCAGTTCGATCCGTTCCCGCGCGGTGAGTTTGCCGCGTTTGCGGTGCCGGGCCAGTTTATCCGGGCCACCGCCGGCGATGACCTTGGCGAATTCGGCGTCCAGTTCGGCGAGTTTGGCGGTCATGGCCTCGGCCGCGGCGCGGTACTCGGGCGAATCGGTGTCCAGGGTGCTGCGTAGTGTCGTCACGGTTGGTATCCCAATCGTTTGGCGGCCAGGCCGGTGAGGATTTCGGTGGTTCCGCCGCCGATCCCGAGAATCCGCATATCCCGGTACTGGCGTTCCACCTCGGACTCGCGCATATAACCGAGCCCGCCGAACAGTTGCACCGCCTGGTTTGCCACCCATTCGCCGGCCTCGACGGCGGTGTTCTTGGCAAAGCACACCTCGGCGATCAGATCGGTTTCTCCGGCCGCGGCGCGGGCAGCCACCTCGCGGGTGTAGACACGGGCGACATCGATACGGCGGGCCATCTCGGTGACGGTGTTCTGCACCGCCTGTCGACCGATCAACGGGCGGCCGAATGTCTCCCGGTTGCGCACCCACTCCAGGGTGAGGTCCAGACAGCGCTGCGCGCTCGAATACGCCTGCACCGCCAGACCGACGCGTTCGCTGACGAAGGCCGCGGCGATCTGGGCGAACCCGGAGTTCTCCGGACCCACCAGATTCGCTACCGGAACCCGCACGTCCTGATAGGACAATTCGGCGGTATCGGAGGCGCGCCAACCCATTTTGTCCAGTTTGCGGCTCACCGTGAACCCGGGCGTGCCGCGTTCCACCACCAGCAGTGAGATACCGGCGGCACCCTCCCCGCCGGTGCGTACGGCGGTCACCACGAAATCGGCGCGGCAGCCGGAGGTGATGTAGGTCTTGGCGCCATTGACGATGTAGTGGTCGCCGTCGCGACGCGCGGTGGTGGTGAGATGTCCGACATCGGAGCCACCGCCGGGCTCGGTGATGGCCAGCGAGCCGATCTTCTCCCCGGCCAGGGTCGGTTTCACCCAACGCTCGATCTGCGCGGAATCACCGGCGGCGATGAGATGTGGAACCGCGATTCCGCAGGTGAACAGGGAGGCGAACACTCCGCCGGAGGCCCCGGCCTGGTGCATCTCCTCGCAGACGATCGTCGCGTCGATACCGTTGCCCCCGGCGCCGCCCACCTGTTCGGGAAATTGGATGCCGAGCAGTCCGAGCTCCCCGGCCTTCTTGTGCAGTTCCCGCGGGATCTCGCCGGCCTGCTCCCAGTCGTCCAGGTGGGGCAGGATCTCACGTTCCACGAACCCGCGGACGGTGGCGCGTAGTTCGCGCCGCTCCGGGGTGTTCCACACAGTGCTCACGGCAGCAACTCCACGGGGATATCGAGATAACGGGACCGCAGCCATTCCCCGAGCCCTTTGGCCTGGGGATCGAACCGCGCTTGATAGGCCACGCCCTTACCGAGCAGGCCGGCGACGATGAAATTGAGCGCCCGCAGATTCGGCAGCACATGTCGGGTGATCTCGAGCGAGGCGGTTTCGGGTAGCAGTTCCCGGAGCAGGTCGACCGTGAGGGTGTGGGCCAGCCAGCGCCACTGTTCGTCGGTGCGGACCCAGACACCGATATTGGCGTCCCCGCCCTTGTCGCCGCTGCGCGCCAGGACTATGACGCCCAGCGGGAGGCGGCGGGTTTTTCCGGTCGGGAACGGTTCGGGTAGCGGCGGTTGTGGCACCTCGGCCAACTCCCGCGTCTCTGCGCCGGCCTCGACGCGAACCCGACGGGCATCCGGAAGTACGGCGGTGTGCGACACCTCCTCCACGTCGACATAACCGGGTTCGAACACCCCGTACGGGGAGCCGTTTCCCGGTGGCGTGGTGAAACTGCACCCCGGATAGCTCGCCAGGGCCAGTTCGACCGCGGCGCTCGAGAAGGCCCGCCCCACCACATTCGGGTCGGGGTCACGGACCACACAGCGCAGCAGCGCACTGGCCTGTTCCTCGGTGTCGGCGTCCGGGCGGTCCAGGCGGGCCAGGGTCCATTCCAGTTCGGCGGGTCTGCGCGGCAGCCAGGCCTCCAGTTGCCGGCGGGCCAGGTCGGCCTTGGCCTCGATATCGAGACCGGTGAGGATGAATTCCATCTCGTTGCGGAAACCGCCGAGGGTGTTGAGCGAGACCTTCAGCCGCGGCGGCGGCGCTTCCCCCGTCACGCCGCTGATCCGCACCCGGTCGGGTCCGGCGGATTCCAGCCGGATGGTGTCCAGGCGGGCCGTGACATCGGGTCCGGCGTAGCGAGCGCCCTGGATTTCGTACATCAACTGCGCCTGCACCGTGTCGACGGTGACCGCGCCACCGGTGCCCTCGGGCTTGGTGATCACACTGCTGCCGTCGGCGTACACCTCGGCGATCGGGAAACCGGGCCGGATGGGATCGGCGATCTCGGTGAAGAACGCGAAATTACCGCCGGTGGCCTGGGTACCGCATTCGATCACATGCCCGGCCACGACCGCGCCGGCCAACCGGTGATGGTCGGCGCGGTTCCAGCCGAAGTGGGCGGCGGCGGGACCGACGACCAGGGAGGCGTCGGTGACGCGACCGGTGACCACTACATCGGCGCCGGCGTCCAGGCATTCCACGATGCCCCAGGCCCCGAGGTAGGCATTGGCGGTCAGCGGCTTCCCGAGACCGAGCTGCGCGGCCCGGTCGGTGAGGTCGTCTCCTTCCACATACCCGACCCGCACCGACAGTCCCAGCCGGTCGGCCAGTTCCCGCACCTTGTCCGCGAGTCCGGCCGGATTCAGCCCGCCGGCATTGGTGACGATCCGGATATTGCGCTCCAGCGCAAGTCCGAGGCAGTCCTCGAGTTGTCGCAGGAAGGTCTTGGCATAGCCGAGGGCCGGGTCCTTCATCCGATCCCGGCCGAGGATCAGCATGGTCAGTTCGGCGAGATAGTCCCCGGTGAGCACATCGAGTTGCCCGGCCTCGAGCATTTCCCGCATGGCGCTGTGCCGATCACCGTAGAACCCGGAACAGTTGCCTATCCGGATGACGTTCGGATCGACCGCCAGGCCATTCATCAGAGGTTTCGCCTCCTACCGCGACACGGGCTCGCACGCCGTGGTACGTGACCGCCCACACAAGTGATCAGCATCGCAGCACGGCGATAAAAAATCAAGCACACATGCTTGTTAATGACACCCGCATTCCCCGTCGCGATCCCAACCGCCAAGATGGACCCATGTCCTCCGACGTCGCGGTAGTTCTTCTCTTCGCCCTGGCGGGGTTTCTCCTCGGCGGCGCCTTCAGCACCTGGAAGAACACTCGCCCCCTCGCCATCGGCCTCGGAATATGCGCCGTCATGGCGACGATCGGCGCCATCGCCTGGCTGCTGTGAGAACCGGACAGCGCCGATCGGCGGGCTCCCCCGATCACGACAACAGCTGCTCGCGCGTCACCGTGAGCAGGACCGGTGGCGCACCGGCCTTCGGAGTAGCCGCCCGCTCGGACGAATCGAGAACGGACGGATCGAGGGCGGCCCGCGCTCCGGGTCCCTCGGGATGAGCGTGCAACCAGACGAAACCGTGTTCGACCGATTCGATGGTCCGCGGCAGCGCCTTCGCCAGTTCGGTGGCCGTCTCCTCGGGCAGGCCACTCAGATCGATCCGAGCCGGAAGCGCGCGCAGCGACGGCCAGGCCACGGCGAAACCGGGATGCAGCGGACGGCGCTCCACCTCGTTTTCCGGCACCCACGCCAAGGCGGTGCTCTCATGATTCGCGCTGGTCGGCAAGGGTGTGGCGGCATCGGCGACCACGGTGGTGTACGTCCAGCCGCTGGGCGCGGTGGCGGTCAGCCGCTCGGCCCGCACCTGCACGGCGTCGGCCGTGATACCGGCCTCCTCCTCCGCCTCCCGCACGGCGGTGTGCACCGCCGTCTCATCGCTGTCGCGCGCACCACCGGGCAGGGCCCACGTTCCGCCCTGGTGACTCCAGAGCGCACGATGCTGCAACAGCACCGCCGAGCCCCCGCCTTCCAGCGGCGCACGCAGCAGCAGTCCCGCCGCACCGAACCGACCCCAGTGCCGCACCCCTCCCGGGCTCAGCGCCCAACCGTCACCATCGCCACGCATCTCGTACCGTCCTCATCGACCGACCCCATCCCATCCTGCCGCAAACCGGACAACGAATGGCGACGATGACGCGGAAGTACCACGACGGAATACACCGTCGAAGCGCGCGACGGGGCGTAACCGAATACGCTCGACACAGCGCACACGGCGCCCGAACGGGGAGGTGGACATGACGCGGGTGGCAGCGGATCGGGTGACGGTCGTACCCGAGCCGACGGCCGACCCTGAACCGTCGAACAGAATCGGGCAACTGTTTCCGCTACGCCCGTACCTGACGGCGGTCCGGGAACGACTCGCTCTCGGTCGGTTACGGTCGTTCGCGCAATCATCGCCGGGACAACTCATCGGTCTCGGTCTCCTACTGGTCGCGCTGTGTCTGGCGGCCGGAGTGGTGAGCGGGGCATCGGTGAACGACCGGCAACACGGTCTGGACCTCCTGCTCACCGATATCGAACCGGACGCCAATTCGGCGCACCACCTCTACACCTCGCTATCGGTCGCCGATGCCGCCGCGAGTACCGCCTTCATCTCCGGCGGTCTGGAACCGCAGGCCGTGCGCGACCGATACACCCAGGCCATGGGCGAGGCCGCGGCGGAACTGGTTCGGCTGTCCGGCGACGACATCGAGGATCTACGCCGGCGAATGGGAATCGCCAGCGGGCTACCGGTCTATTCCGGGCTCGTGGAAACCGCGCGGGCGAACAATCGCGCCGGATACCCGGTGGGCGCCGCCTATCTGAGCGAGGCGTCCAACCAGATGCAGACCGTGCTGCTGCCGATGGCCGAACAGCTACACGACCGTCGGGCCGCCGCGGTGGACGAGGCCCAACGCCACCAGGTTCGGCCGCCCTGGCTCGCATTCCTGTTGCTGCTCGCGGCTCTGGGCACCTTGATCTGGGCCCAGACCCTACTGGCCCGACGCTGGCGCCGGACCTTCAATGCGGGACTGCTGCTGGCCTCCGCGGCAATGCTGATCCTGCTGGACTGGACGGTGTTCGCGGGCGCTATCGCGGCGACATCCATGGCCGGTGCGCGCTCCGACGAAGCGGTCCTGTCGGCCCGGCTCACCGAAAGCCGAATCCTGGCCCAGCAGGCGCGTTCGGCGGAAACACTGAAACTGGTGCGCCGGGACACCTCCGGTGATTACGACCGCACCTTCGACGCCAATATCACCCGATTGAAGGAATTGCTGTCCGGACACGACGACCCCGCGTCCACCACCGCCCGTACCGCGCTGGACCAGTGGCTCGGCGCGCATCGGCGCATGAACGATGCCTTGAATCGGGGAGATTTCGCCCGCGCCGCCACCTCCGCCACCGGCCCCGGCGCGGTGAACGCCACCATTCATGTGGAGAAATTGGACCAGGCGCTCGGACAGGGAATCGCCGAGTCCCGGGACACCCTGCGCGACAAGATCTCCCGCAGCGCCCGAGTGTTCGACTATCTGGCCCCCGGGGCGGTGATCCTCGGTATCGCCGCCGCGGGCTACATCGTATTCGGCATCTGGCCCAGACTGCGAGAGTACCAATGACCGCCGCGCATACACCGACACCGCGAATACTGTCCCGCTTCGTCCGCACCCGCATCCGCAGGGTCCTGTTCACACTCACCGCGGTCGCGTTGTTGGGCGGCTGCGCCACCGGGTCGAACTCCGGCGAAGAACCCGGACATCTCAACTACACCGAACCACCGCTGCCCGCCCAGGCGATCCCGGTGGACGACGACACCCCGGTGTCGCCACCCGGCAAATCCACATGCGGTGACCCCATCGCGAGTCTGCGGCCCATCGCCAATATTCGCGGCCCCAATCTGGACGCCATCCGGGCTCGGGGCCGTTTGGTGGTCGGATTGGATGCGGGCAGTAACCTGTTCAGCTTCCGTGACCCGGTCAGCGGGGTGATCGTCGGCTTCGACGCCGATATCGCCCGCGAGGTCGCCCGCGATCTGTTCGGCAACCCCGACCTGATCGAATACCGCAGTCTCGGTTCGGAGGATCGGGAGCGGGCTCTGATCGACCGCACGGTCGATATGGTCATCAAGACCATGAGCATCACCTGCGAACGGCGGGAGAAGGTGACATTCTCCACCGTCTACCTGCACGCGCATCAACGAGTGCTGGCGGTGAAGGACTCCGGTATCCGCGGTCTCGCCGATCTGGCGGGCAAACGGGTCTGCACGGTGCGCGGCACCACCTCGCTGGAACATATTCGCCGTATCCAGCCCAAAGCGAACGTGCTCACCGTCCCCACCTGGGCCGACTGCCTGGTCGTGCTCCAGCAGCGACAGGTGGATGCGGTCAGCACCGACGACGCGATCCTGGCCGGTCTGGCCGTGCAGGATCCCTACACCGAGCTGGTGGGACCGAATATCAGCATCGAACCGTACGGTATCGGCATCCCGCTGGGGAACGACGATGTGGTGCGGTTCGTGAACGGCACCCTCGACCGCATCCGCGCCGACGGCACCTGGAACCGGCTCTACGACCGCTGGCTATCGCTGCTGGGCAGCTCACCCGGACCCCCACCGCCGACCTATCAGGACTGACGTCGTGTCGACGGAAGAACTCGGTGGCCCGTCCACGGAGCCGGGGGATTCCCCCGGTCCGCGGACGGCGCCCCTCGACGGCCCGGCAACCGCCGCGGTCGCCGGAACGGCGGCGATGCAGGGAACCACCGCGACATCCGACACATCGACCGCCGGTTCACGACCGGGAGCAGCGGAGCGGGGATCGCTTCCATCGATGCGGACCACCGGTCGCAGCACCCGTACCGTCCGCACCCGCCCCGCGGTCCGGACCCTGGGCGGGGGGCTGGTCGAGATTCCCACCGTCGAACCCGTGGATCCGAGCACCGCCGTATTGAGTGATCCGGTGGTGGCCGAGAACAAGCGGTTCTGCCGGCGCTGCGGTAACCCGGTCGGCCGCGCCGACGCCACCGGACCGGCCACCACCAGCGGCTACTGCCGGAAATGCGGTACCTACTACGATTTCCGCCCCGCACTGGAACCGGGCGAAATGGTGGCCGGTCAGTACGAGGTCCAGGGCTGTCTCGCGCACGGAGGCCTGGGGTGGATCTATCTGGCGATCGACCGCAATGTCAGCGATCGCTGGGTGGTGCTCAAGGGGTTGTTGAACTCCGGTGATGTCGAGGCGCAGGCGGTCGCGACGGCCGAACGCGAATTCCTCGCCGAGGTGGCCCATCCCAGCATTGTCAAAATCCACAATTTCGTAGAACACCGGGGCCGCGACGGTGAGCCGATCGGTTTTATCGTCATGGAATATGTCGGTGGCCGTTCGCTGCGGAAACTGCTCGACGAACATCCACGGCCCGAACGGATGCCGGTCCCCGAGGCCATCGCATACCTGTTGGAAATCCTGCCCGCCCTGGACTATCTACACTCCACCGGGCTCACCTACAACGACCTCAAACCCGACAATGTGATGGTGGCGGACGACCAGGTCAAACTCATCGATCTGGGCGCTGTCACCCCCATCGGGGCCTACGGGAACCTATACGGAACCAAGGGTTTTCAAGCGCCCGAGATCGCCGAAACCGGTCCTACGGTCGCCTCCGATATCTACACCGTGGGCCGCACTCTCGCCGTGTTGACCCTGAACATGCCCACCGAAAACGGCCGCTACCCGGATGGGCTCCCCGACTCGGAGCAGGAACCGGTCCTGGCCCGCTACGAGTACTTCCATCGGTTGCTGGTGCGCGCGACCGACCCCGATCCACGGCGACGCTTCCCCTCCGCCCGCGCCATGGCCGCGCAACTGTCCGGGGTGCTGCGAGAGATCCTGGCGCAGGACAGTGGCGAAGAACATCCCCAGTCGTCCACAGTGTTCGGGCGGCAACGCCGGGCATACGGCACCGATGAGCCGATCGCGCGCATCGACGCACTCGCCGACGGTGTTGCGCGCGGTTGTCTGCTGAACGCCGTCGATATCGCCGCGGCGCTGCCGTTGCCGCTGATCGAGCCGGACAATCCGGCCGCGCCGATCCTGGCCGGTACCGGACACCCCGATCCGGACCGCGCATTGGAGGAACTGCGCATTGCCCGCCACCAGGCCGAATCCGAGCCCGATTCCGACGCCCTGGTGCTCGAACTCCGACTGGCCGAGGCCCGGATTCGGCTGGACCGCGGCGATACCGACGGCGCAGCCGAATTGGCGGCCGCGGTCCCGGACACGGGTCCACGCGATTGGCGTATCGACTGGTATTCCGGCCTGGCCGCACTGGTGCGCGAGGACTACGAGGACGCCTACCAGGCCTTCGATGCCGTGCTGTGGGCGCTGCCCGGTGAGATCGCACCCAAACTCGCCCTCGCCGGCACCGCGGAACTCCGGCTGCGATATTGGGACACCGATGATCGGGCGGTCTGGCGCGATCACGCCGAACGGTTCTACGCGACCGTCTGGCGCACCGACCGCAGCGTGGTGAGCGCGGCCTTCGGTCTGTCCCGGCAGCTCACCGCCGCCGAACGGTTCGACGAGGCGGTCGCCGCCCTGGACGAGGTGCCGTCGACCTCCCGCTATTTCACCACCGCCCGAATGACGGCCATTCTGTTGCTGCTCACCTCGGCGCCCGCCACCGACCTCCCGGAAACCACCCTGCGCGACGCCGCGGCCCGAACCGAAGCCCTTCCCACCGAGGAACGTCGAACGATTCAGCTGCGCGTCCTGGTCCTGGGCAGCGCGCTCACCTGGTTGCAGGCGGGCAACTCACCCCGCAATCCGGACGCCGGCCTGCTCGGCAGCCGCTTCACCGAGCGCGACCTGCGCAACGGTGCCGAAGCCGGATTGCGCACCCTGGCGCGGATGGCCCCCGACCGCCACCACCGCTACAACCTGGTGGACCTGGCCAACTATGTCCGCGCCACCACCTGGTTCTGAACCGAACCGCTCGCGCCGCTCAGTCGGCTTCCAGTAGCGCGGTTTTCAATTCGCGGGCCGCGGCCTCCGGATCCTCGGCCTCGGTGATCGCGCGGACCACGACCACCCGGGTGGCGCCCGCGGCGAGAACCTCCGGCAGCGTATTGCGATCGATACCGCCGATGGCGAACCACGGACGGGTCGGTCGGGACTCGGCGGTGGCCCGGACCAGCTCGATTCCGGCGGCCTGGCGACCAGGTTTGGTGGGGGTGGCCCACACCGGACCGGTGCAGAAGTAGTCGATGTTCTCGTCGATGGCGGCCGGCTCGGCCTGTGCCCGGTTGTGGGTGGAACGGCCGATCACCACATCCGGCCCCAGGATGCGGCGGGCGTACCAGGGCGGCAGATCCTCCTGCCCCAGGTGCAGCACATCGGCACCGGCGGCCAGGGCCAGATCGGCGCGATCGTTCACCGCGAACAGTGCACCGTGTCGGCGCGCGGCGGCCTTGAGTTCGGCAAGCGCCCCGAGTTCGGCCTTCGCCTCCAGCGGGCCGAACTGCGCCTCCCCCGGGGAGCCCTTGTCGCGGAGTTGGATGATATCCACCCCACCGGCCAGAGCGGCCTCGGCGAACTCGGCAAGGTCGCCCTTCTCTCGGCGGGCATCGGTGCACAGGTACAGACGCGCGGTGGCCAGCCGGTCTCGCGGCGGCAGCGTTCGGCGGGCGTGGGACGGTTGCACGTCTACGACCGTAGCCGCGCTACCGTGGGGAAGCGAGCAGGAGGTGGACCAATAGTGCGAACGCTGGCAGTCGTGGGCGGTGGCGCCATCGGGCTCGCGGTGGCGTGGCGCGCCGCCGAGGACGGGTGGACGGTCACGCTCTACGACCCCGAGGTGGGTTCGGGCGCCTCCTGGGTTGCCGGGGGCATGCTGGCCCCCCTGTCGGAAGGCTGGCCCGGTGAGGACGCCGTATTGGCGTTCGGAGCCGAGGCGCTGGCGCGCTGGCCGCGATTCGCCGCCCGGATCGAGGCCGCGACCAGGACCCGGGTCTTCGTCGCGGACGAGACACTGACCGTCGCCCAGGACACCGCCGATGTCGCGGACCTGCGCACGGTCGCCGAATGGGTGGGCGGTCACGGCCACGATATGCGCGTGCTCGACCGGGCGGGGGTGCGCGCCCTCGAACCGGCGCTGGCCCGAACCGTGCGGGCCGGTCTACTCGCCCCCACCGAACCCGCCGTGGACAACCGGCTGCTGGTCACCGCCTTGCGGACCGCCGCGGTCGCGGCCGGGGTGACCTTGCGCGCGGAAGCGGTGCATCACCTCGAGGAACTGCCGCACGATCAGGTGGTGCTGGCTGCGGGCGCGTCCTCGGCCCAGCTGTGGCCGGGCCTGCCGGTGCGTCCGCTGAAGGGGGAAATCCTGCGGCTTCGGCTCCGACCGGGCGTACAACCGCCACCCACCCGGGTGATCCGGGCGCGGGTCCACGGCCGCCCCGTGTACTTCGTACCGCGTGCGGAGGGCATGGTCGTGGGCGCCACCCAGTACGAGGCGGGGTTCGACATCGCCGTGACCGTGGCCGGTGTGCGTGATCTGATCGCCGACGCCGAAACGATCCTGCCCGGTATCGGCGAATACGAGCTGGCCGAGACCAACGCCGGTTCCCGCCCCGCCACCCCGGACAATCTGCCGCTCATCGGCCGGCTGACCGATCGAGTGGTGGCCGCCACCGGGCACGGCCGCAACGGCATGCTGACCGTGGCACTCACCGTCGACGCCGTTCTCGCCGAATTGGCCGATCGTCCTCTGGCCGTGGCCCGAGCGGCCGATCCGCAGCGTTTCTCGACGTCACCGACCACACCCGCTCGGTCCGCGGCCCATACCGAAGCCGCGATCGCCGAGCGTGGCGGCGATAGCCCGGGACAACCGGGATTCACCGACCCGCCCGTGCGGACGCGCGGGCACTTGGACACAGGAGGAGTTCGATGACCGCGTCGTCGGTACCGGTGGGTGTCACCGTGAACGGACACGAGCACGAGTTCGCCGAACCGATCACGGTGCGCGAACTGCTCGAACGGCTGGAATTGCCCTGCCAGGGGGTGGCGCTGGCGGTGAACGGCGCGGTGTTCCCGAAATCCCGCTGGGACGAGCAGGTCGGCCGGGGCTGGGAAATCGATGTGCTGACGGCGGTTCAGGGTGGCTGAACAGCAGCTGGAGATCGCTGGTAGGCGGTTCGGCTCCCGGCTCATCATGGGCACGGGCGGCGCGGAGAACCTCGCTGTCCTGGAGGAAGCGCTGGTGGCGTCCGGAACCGAACTGACCACGGTCGCCATGCGCCGGATCGACGCGGCGGGCGGCACCGGGGTACTCGACCTGTTGAAACGGCTGGATATCGCCCCCCTGCCCAATACCGCCGGCTGCCGTACCGCGGCGGAGGCGGTGCTCACCGCTCGACTTGCGGCCGAGGCCCTGGACACCAACTGGGTGAAGCTGGAGGTGGTGGCCGACGAGCGCACTCTGCTGCCCGACCCGGTCGAGTTGCTCGATGCCGCCGAACAGCTGGTGGACGCGGGTTTCGTGGTCCTGCCCTACACCAATGACGATCCGGTGCTGGCGCGGCGGCTCGAGGAAGCCGGTTGTGCGGCGGTAATGCCGCTGGGCGCGCCGATCGGCACCGGTCTCGGTATCGGCAATCCGCACAATATCGAGATGATCGTGGCTCGTGCCCAGATCCCGGTGATCCTCGATGCCGGTATCGGCACCGCCAGCGACGCCGCGCTCGCCATGGAGCTCGGCTGTTCGGCGGTGCTGTTGGCCACCGCGGTCACCCGGGCCCGCGAACCGGCACTGATGGCCGCGGCCATGGCCGATGCGGTGCGGGCCGGGTATCGAGCGCGGCTCGCGGGCCGTATTCCGAAACGGTTCTGGGCACAGGCGTCGTCTCCGCAGCGGTAGGGGTCTTCCCCCGGTCTCGTCACCGTCGCGTCGGGGTCGGATCATCCTCGAGGATGACCGGTGACGAGACCACCGAGCGACGCGCCGCCGGGGGCGATACGGCATGCTGTGCTCATGATCGAGCTGAAAGGCCTGACCAAGCATTACGGGCAGACCGTCGCGGTTCAGGATCTGACCTTCACCGTCCGTCCCGGACAGGTGACCGGTTTCCTCGGGCCGAACGGCGCCGGTAAGTCCACCACCATGCGGATGATCCTGGGGTTGGACGAACCCACGGCGGGCACTGCGCTGATCAACGGGGTGCCGTATCGGCGGTTGAAGCATCCGCTCCGCGAGGTCGGCGCCCTGCTGGACGCGAGGTGGGTGCACCCGAACCGTTCCGCCCGCGCCCATCTGCAATGGATGGCGGCCTCCAACGACATCCCGAAATCACGGGTGGAGGAAGTGCTGCGTCTGGTTGGCCTGTCCGAGGTGGCAGGCAAGAAGGCCGGTGGGTTCTCGCTGGGGATGTCCCAGCGACTCGGTCTGGCCGGCGCGCTGCTCGGCGACCCCAAGGTGCTGCTGTTCGACGAGCCGGTCAACGGCCTCGACCCGGAGGGCATTCTGTGGATCCGCCGATTCATGCAACGGCTGGCCGCCGAGGGTCGCACCGTGCTGGTGTCCAGTCACCTGCTGTCGGAGATGGCGCAGACCGCCGAACACCTGGTGGTGATCGGCCGGGGGCGGCTGATCTCCGACTCCACCACCAAGGACTTCATCGCCCGCGCGTCCGAGTCGTCGGTGCGAGTGCGCAGCCCCCAGTTGGATCAGTTGCGCAGCCTGCTCACCTCCAACGGAATGACCGTTCGTGAGGACGGCAGCGACCCCGAAGCTCCGGCGATCATGGTGACCGGTGTGACCAGTGACGCGGTCGGTGAACTGGCCGGCGCCAATGGCATCACCCTGTTCGAGCTCGCGCCCGTGCACGCTTCACTGGAAGAGGCGTTCATGCGGATGACCGGGGGTGAGGTCCAGTACCACGGACAAACCGAGCCACCGCAGGACGGAGCGGACCGGGACAAGGTGATGGGAGGTGCCCTGTGATGGGCGTGCTGGCAGCGGAACGTATCAAACTCACCTCGACCAAATCACCGTGGTGGTGTTCGGCGATCGTGGCGGCGCTCGCGCTCGGCTTCGCCGCCCTCATGGCGTTCGTCATACGAATCGTGGCCGACCAGCCCGAGGAGAACGTTCCGATCCTGACGGTCGACACCGCATTCCTCGGCCTCGAGGGGTTCGGGATGATGGTGTTGATGATCCTGGCCGCCCTGACCGTGACCAGCGAATACCGTTTCGGCATCATCCGGACGACCTTCCAGGCGGTACCGAACCGCCCCCTCGTCCTGATCACCAAGGCGGGTCTGCTCGGAGCATTCGGGGCCGTACTCACCGCCGTGCTCACCTTCGGGGCGTTCGCGGTGGCCAAGGTGGTCGGCGGCGATGCGGCGAGCACACTGGTGCTCGAGGGCAACTGGCGGGCCGTCTACGGCATCCCGCTCATGGCCGTTCTCCATGTGATGCTGGCCATCGGTATCGGTGCATTGGTGCGGCAGTCGGCGGCGGCCATTTCGCTGCTGGTACTGTGGCAACTCGTCATCGAACCACTCGTCGGTGTCCTCGGCAGCGTGGGCCGCGATATCACTTCCTTCCTGCCGTTTCAGAATGCCCAGCGCTTCCTTACCATGGACCAGTCGTCCGTGTCTCTGGTGGACTGGCACTGGGGGGTGTGGGGCAGCCTGTTCTACTTCCTCGGTTTCACCGTGGTGGTTTTCGGTGCCGCGCTGTACGTGGTGAACGTGCGCGACGCCTGAGAGACAACCCGAGCCGCTTTCCCTCGCCGCTCGGGTTGCCGGTGAGACGACCTTGTCGGGAGGTCGACTCGCCCTCGCACCGTCGGTCACTGCCCGATCGACGGGGTGTACGCCGGCCCGGCGCGTGGTGCGCGCCGGGCCGGTGGCGGTTCTCACATTCCATGTTCGACCCGGTGAACACCGAAGCTTCGTATTCGAACGTGAACGTCGCATTAACTGTAACGGCCAGTTGCCTTTTCGAACCGTACGCCGACTAACATCGAAACAGCACCACACGTTAACCGATCGGCGGACCCAATGGTGTGGCCGCACCCGTCCGATAGAGAGGTGACAGGTGGCGATCATCAGCATTCCCCCGGCATCCCGAGAGCTGAGATACTCTCACACCGTGAACGAGGAAGCTTCCGGCCGCGCTGTTCCCGCGCCGAAGTCGGAAGTCGAATCCCATTCCACCGATCCCAGGGTTGCCGAATCCGATGAGATCCCGGTGATAGAGCTGCAACCCGTCCCCGAGAACGGGAAGACCACAGAGCACCACCCTGCTCGTTCGCCCTTCGGACGTCCACTGTCGGCGCTGGTCAAAAAAGCGAACGAACATGCGGATGTAATCGGCGTCCTGCGCAAAGCGCGCGAACAGCTACCCGGCGACCCGTCCTTCGGCGATCCCCTCTCGGTCTCCGGTCCCGGAGGCGCCCGCGCCGTCGCCCGCGCCGCGGACAAACTGGTGGGCGGCACGCCCAGCGCGGCCCGCGAAATCGGCTTCGGTGCCCTCCAGGTGTGGCAGGCGTTCCTGGAGCGTCTCGGCCGCGGTAAGGGAACCCAAGAGGTGACCGTGATGTTCACCGATCTGGTCGCCTTTTCCGCCTGGTCGCTCACCGCGGGCGACGAGGCCACCCTCACGCTGCTGCGCCGGGTCGCCGAGGCGATCGAGCCCCCCATCGGCGAATACGGCGGTCATCTCGTCAAACGCATGGGTGACGGTCTCATGGCGGTTTTCGACTCGGCCGATGACGCCGTGCACGCGGCCGTCGCCGCCAAACGCAATCTGGCCGATGTTCGGGTCGACGGCTACCGGCCCCGGATGCGCGTCGGCCTACACACCGGTTCCCCCCGGGAAATCGGCGGTGACTGGCTGGGCGTCGATGTCACCATCGCCGCCCGCGTCATGGAGGCGGGCGGTAACGGCCGAACCATGATCTCCGAGACCACCCTGGAGGCATTGTCGCCGGAAACCCTGGCCGACCTGGGGTACACGGTCCGTCCCTTCCGTCGGAGCTTCTTCAGCCCTCCGCTCAACGGAGTCCCCGAAGATCTGCGTATCTACCGAATCACCACCCGCTGACCACCGCGCCGGCCAAGACAAAGCACGGACGCGGGAGCATCGCCTGCCGCTACGACAGATCGAGATGCCGATTCATCTCCATGGCGGCCTCGGCCAGCTCGGGTAATTCGATTACCGTCCGCCCGAGTTCCCGCAGTTTCTCCACCCCCACACAGTTCTCGACGAAGGTCGCCGGTTCCCGCCACGCAATGACGATGGTAGGAATACCGGCGGCGATAATCCGGTCGGTACACGGCCTGCGGGTTGCGGTGGCGCGCTCGGAGCAGGGTTCGAGTGTGCTGTAGATGGTGGCGCGACCCAATCGGGGATCGTTCGGGTCCAGTTTGTCGAGCGCACATTCCTCGGCGTGCGATTTGGGATCGGTTTCGCGCGAGTAGCCGGTGGATATCTCGGTCCCATCGGCGACGATCACCGCCCCGACCGAGAACGCCCCGGTGGCAGCCGGACTGAGCCGGGCGAGTTCGATGGCCCGATTCATCCAGCGATGGTGATCACGCCCGGTCACGAACTCTCCTTCGGTCGGTAGCGCAACAATGCGATATCGCCGATGCGGCTGATATCCAGTAGCCGCATCCGCCGCGTGGACCCGCCGGGAAAGGTCGCCGGGCCGAGAAATCGCGGTGCCCTCGGGTCACCCACCAGGGTAGGCCCGATGGCCAGATGCAGTTCGTCGGCGAGACCGGCGGACAGAAAAGCGGTATGGATACGACTACCGCCTTCCACCATCAACCGTTCGATCCCGCGGCCCCCGAGATCGTCGAGCAGCGCACCGAAGTCGAGATCAGGACCGAGTACGACCACCTCGGCGAGCTCCGCGGAAACGGTCAGCTTCTCGGCCCCCGCATCGGTGGTGTAGACGAGCGGTCGCTGCCCCTCGGTGCCGTGATGCCAGAACGCCGCGGTGGGGTCCAGCTCCCCACTCGCCGTCACGGTGACCTTTCGCGGATACGCCGGACGACCGGCCGCGACCCGCGCCGCCCGGCGATTCGCGTCTCGCACGATCAATCGGGGATTGTCCCGACGCACGGTCTCGGCGCCGACGAGAATGGCATCCGACTCGGCCCGCACCTGGTCGACCCGGTCGAAATCGGCCGCGTTCGACAGCAACAGTCGCTCCGGACCGGCATCATCGATATATCCGTCGACGCTCATCGCCACGGACAGCACCACGAACGGGCGGATCATGCGGCCGGTCCGGACGAATGTTCCTCCGTCGATACGCGCGCGTCCGGATCGGCGGTACGGATGTCGTCGATCACGGTCACGGCCGCACGGGCAATGGCGAGTTCCTCATCGGTCGGCACGACCAGTACGGCCACCTCCGCACCCGGTGGCGAGATGAAACGTGCCCGACGATCATCGGCGGTATTGCGTTCCGGATCGACGACGATACCGAAATGGGACAGCCCGGCCAGGGCGTCGGCCCGCACATCGGAGGCGTTCTCCCCGACGCCGGCGGTGAAGGTGATGGCATCGACAGTGCCCAGTTCCACCAGGTAGGCGCCCAGATAGCGGCGCAACCGATGGATGTAGACATCGTAGGCGAGCCGGGCCGCGCGATCGCCCTCGCCGATGAGGCGGCGCAGTTCCCGAAAGTCGTTCACCCCGGCCATTCCCCGCAGGCCCGAGTCGCGGTTCAACAATTGGTCGATACCGTCGATATCCAGGCCGGCCGCGCGCACGAGGTGGGGGATGATACCGGGATCCAGATCGCCGGAGCGGGTGCCCATGACCAGCCCCTCCAACGGGGTCAGACCCATGGTCGTATCGATCGGGCGTCCCCCGCGAATGGCCGAGGCGGAAGCGCCGTTGCCGAGATGGAAGACGATCTGGTTCACCGATTCCCGCGGCCGCCCGAGCAGTTCGGCGGCGCAGCACGACACATACTCGTGCGAGGTACCGTGGAAACCGTAGCGGCGGATCCCGTAGATATCGGCGACCCGCGCATCGATGGCGTAGGTTTTGGCGGCGTCGGGCAGGTTGTGGAAGAACGCGGTATCGAAAACCGCGACCTGGGGGGTATTCGGCAACAAGGTGCGCACCGCCTCGATACCCAGCGCATTCGCCGGATTGTGCAGCGGCGCGAGGGCGGACAGTTCGCGAATGGTCGCCACCACCCGATCGTCGATCAGAGTTGGCCGGTAGAACACCTCCCCGCCGTGCACGACCCGATGTCCCACGGCCCGGACCCCGGCGCCGGCCAGATCGTGGCCGGTTTCGGCAAATTTCGCGAAGGCCAGGCGCAGCCCGGCGGTGTGGTCGGGAATCCGTTCCCGTTGGGTGAGGGTTCGGTCCCCGTCGTGGTGCTCGATGGCTCCCTCGGGTTCGCCGATCCGTTCGACCAGCCCGGATGCCGCCACCGCCCCCGTATCGGGTTCCAGTAGCCGGTATTTGATCGATGACGAACCGGAGTTCACCACCAGTACCAGGTTGTCGCTCATAACGCTCCTACCTGCCCGCCGACGCACGCGGTGCGGAACTCCGGGGGCCACCCGGACCCGGGATGCGGATCATTTCCCCTGCGCCTGTATCGCGGTGATGGCCACCGTGTTCACGATATCGGCGACCAGCGCACCCCGGGACAGGTCGTTCACCGGTTTGCGCAGGCCCTGCAATACCGGTCCGATCGCGACGGCGCCCGCGCTGCGCTGCACCGCCTTGTAGGTGTTGTTACCGGTATTGAGATCGGGGAACACGAAAACCGTCGCCCGGCCGGCCACCTCGGAGTTGGGTAGTTTGGCGTCGGCGACCGTCGGCTCGATGGCGGCATCGTATTGGATCGGGCCCTCCACCGGCAGTTCCGGTGCGCGTTCACGAACCAGTTCGGTCGCCACCCGCACCTTGTCCACATCGGCTCCGCTGCCCGATTCGCCGGTGGAGTAGGAGAGCATGGCCACCCGCGGTTCGATCCCGAACCGTTGCGCGGTGGCCGCCGAAGAGATGGCGATATCGGCCAGCTGTTCGGAGGACGGGTCGGGGACCACGGCGCAGTCGCCGTAGGCGAGTACCCGGTCGGCCAGGCACATGAGGAAAACGCTCGAGACGGTGGAGACGCCGGGCGCGGTTTTGATGATTTCGAACGCGGGCCGGATGGTGTGCGCGGTGGTGTGCGCGGCGCCGGAGACCATCCCGTCGGCCAATCCGCGGTACACCATCATCGTCCCGAAATACGAGATATCGCCCATCATTTCCCGGGCACGCTCCAACCGCATGCCCTTGTGCTTGCGCAATTCGGTGTATTCGCGAGCGAATTCGTCCAGGTACTCCGAAGCACGCGGATCCAGCACCTCGGCGTCGGAGATATCCACGCCGAGTTCGGCGGCCCGGGCCCGAATCAGGGATTCGTCACCGAGGATGACCAAATCGGCGATCTTGCGCTGCAATACCCGTCCCGCCGCCCGCAGAATACGGTCGTCGTTGCCCTCGGGCAGGACGATCCGCTTCCGGTCTGCCTGTGCCCGTTCGATGAGCCGGTATTCGAACATCTGCGGGGTGACCACATCGGAAAGCGGAACCCGCAACCGACGCAGGAAATCCCCGGCATCGACATGTTCTTCCATCAGCGCCAACGCGGTATCCACCTTGCGCGGATTACCGAGGGACATCCGCCCGCGGGTGCGGTGCGCGGCGCCGGCCGTCTCGTAGGTGCCGAGCGTGGTGGTGAGAATCGGCAACCGCGGTTTGAGACCCGACATGAGCCGTGCCACCGCCGGATGCGGGAGCAGACCGCCGTTCATGATAATTCCCGACAGCGACGGAAAACCTTCCGCCTCATGGGCATTCACCACGCTGAGCAGCACATCCGACCGGTCGCCGGGCGCGATCACCACCACACCGTCGGATAATCGCTCCAGAATGTGTTCGGCCGTCATTCCGCCGACCAGTACCCGCAGCGCCTCCCGGTTCAGCAGTTCCGGGTCGCCGCTGTACATTTCCCCCCCGATCGCCTCGCACAGTTCGCCCATGGTCGGCGCGATCAGCAGCGGAACCTCCGGCAGGCTCCACGACGGAACCCCGAATCCGGCCAGCACCGAACCGATTTCGGCCAGCTCCTGCGGCGCGCATCGGTTGGCGATGATCGCGACCAGCTGCGCGTGTTCCTGGGCCAGTTCGGCGGCACATACCTCGGCCAACCGACCCACCTCGTCGGGAGTGCGTCCGGCACCACGCAGCACCAACAGCACCGGAGCGCCCAGGTTCACCGCAATCCGGGCGTTGAACCGCAGCTCACTGGGACTGGCCACATCGGTGTAATCGCTGCCGATCACCACCACGGCATCGCAGACCTGCGCCACCTCGTGGTAGCGCATGACGATCTCGCCGATGGCCGCGTCGGGGTCGGCGTGCACCTGCTCATAGGTCACGCCGACCGCCTGCCCGTAGTCGATATCGGCGGTGCTGTGCTCGAGCAGCAACTCCAGGATGTAGTCGGGTTCGGCATCCGACCGGGTTATCGGCCGGAACACCCCCACCCGCGCTGTGGTCGCGCACAGCATCTGCAGCACTCCCAGCGCAACCGTCGACTTCCCGGTATCACCCTCCGGGGACGCGATATACACACTGGACGCACCAACCTCGGCCATACCCAGCAGCCTAGCCGGGTCCCCCCGCCCCAGGCGCCGACGGCACGGGCGGGCCCCACACCGCCGCCGCCGGGCAGCGCCTATGGGTTACCGGACGATCACACGCTCGCGCGCAGGCGGGGGGCCAGATCGCGGGCGAAAAGATCCAGGAATCGGCGCTGGTCATGGCCGGGGGCGTGGAAGACCAAGTGGTTCAGTCCGGCGTCCAGGTAGGGCTTGATCTGCTCGACGGCCTGGTCCGGGTCACTGGCAACGATCCACCGTTTGGCGATCTGCTCGATCGGCAGTGCGTCGGCGGCGGCCTCCATCTCGATCGGGTCGGTAATGCTGTGTTTCTGTTCCGGGGTCAGCGACAGCGGCGCCCAGAACCGGGTGTTCTGCAGGGCGAGTTCCGGGTCGGTGTCGTAGGAGATCTTGATCTCGATCATCCGATCGATATCGTCAACCGTGCGCTCGGCCTTGGCCGCGCCCTCGGCCAAGGCGGGCATGAGCTTGTCGGTGTAGAGCTCCATCCCCTTGCCCGAGGTGCAGATGAAACCGTCACCGGCCCGACCGGCGTAGCGGGCCACCAGCGGGCCACCGGCCGCGATGTAGATCGGGATACCGCCTTCCGGGACGTCGTAGATGGATGCGCCGACGGTCTTGTAGTACTGCCCGTCGAAGTCCACCCGGTCGCCGGTCCACAGCTGCCGCATCAACTCGACCGCCTCGCGCAGCCGCGCGAACCGTTCCTTGAATTCCGGCCATTCGCCGAGGTAGCCGGTGGCGATCTCGTTCAGCGCCTCACCGGTGCCGATACCGAGCATCACCCGATTCGGATACAGACAACCCATGGTGGCGAAGGCCTGCGCGATCACCGCCGGGTTGTAGCGGAAGGTCGGGGTGAGCACCGAGGTGCCGAGCTGGATGCGCCGGGTGCGTTCGCCCACGGCGGCCAGCCAGGCCAGTGAGAACGGGGCATGTCCCCCTTTGTGCCGCCACGGTTGGAAATGATCGCTGATAACCGCGCTGTCGAGGCCGTGCTCCTCGACCTGTACCGCCAGTTCCACCAACTCCCGCGGCCCGAACTGCTCCGCCGACGCCTTGTACCCGAGCTTGAGCTCACCCATCTGCGCCACTCCTATCGCTGCAGCTGTCGTCCGAACGTCACCGATCGCAACCCGTCGCGGCCGGACGATTGTTCCCGTTCCACGGTTGATCTCCACATCGCGCGACCTTTCGCCGGTCCGCCTTCGACCATAGCCGGCCGGCCCGACCGCTGTGTTATCGGTCTCATCCCGCACTCCGTACCGCCCGAACCTCACCGGTCCGGCGCCGCCCATGGCGCAGAATGGTCGAGGTGACCACCGCCGACGATCGAATTCTGTCCTACCTCACCGATATGGACGGGGTGCTGGTGCACGAGGATCACCTGGTGCCCGGCGCCGACGAATTCCTCGCCGAGCTGCGCGCGAAGGAGATCCCGTTCCTGGTCCTGACCAATAATTCGATCCGCACCCCACGCGACCTGCAGGCCCGCCTGCGGCGTATCGGTCTCGACATCCCGGAATCGGCCATCTGGACCTCCGCCCTGGCCACCGCCGACTTCCTGAACGACCAACGCCCGAACGGCACCGCCTATGTGGTCGGCGAATCGGGTCTGACCACCGCATTGCACGAGATCGGATACGTCCTCACCGACAGCGACCCCGACTATGTCGTCCTCGGCGAGACCCGCACGTATTCGTTCGAGGCGATCACCACCGCGATCCGGCTGATCGAGCGGGGCTCACGTTTCATCGCCACCAACCCGGACCCCACCGGACCGTCCCGCGAGGGCGTACTACCCGCCACCGGCTCCGTCGCGGCCCTCATCACCCGCGCCACCGGCCGCGAACCCTATTACGTGGGCAAACCCAATCCGCTGATGATGCGTTCGGCGCTGCGACGGATCGGTGCGCACTCGCGGACCAGCGTGATGATCGGCGACCGGATGGACACCGATGTCATCTCCGGCCTGGAGGCGGGGATGCGCACAATCCTGGTCACCTCGGGTATCTCCACCAGGGCCTCGGCCGAGCAGTACCCGTATTGCCCGACCATGATCGTGGACTCCGTCGCCGATCTGGTCGGACGTACGTCGCAGCCGTTCGACGGGTGATCAGCCGAGCGCCTGCTCGAGGTCGCCGAGCAGGTCCTCGACATCCTCGAGACCCACCGAGATCCGCACGACACCGTCGGTCAATCCGATCCCGGCCCGCCCTTCCGGTCCCATCGCCCGGTGAGTGGTGGTCGCCGGATGGGTTATCAGGGTTTTGGCGTCGCCCAGGTTGTTGGATATATCGATGATCTGGAGCCGGTTGAGCACCTCGAACGCGCGTTTCTTCGCATCGTGCTCGGACGCGGCCACTTCGAAGGTCACCACCGTCCCACCACCGCTCATCTGCGCGGTCGCCAAATCGTATTGCGGATGCGACTCGAGGAAGGGATAGCGCACCCAGTTCACCTTGGGGTGCTCCTCCAGGTACTGCGCGATCCGCAGGGCCGCGGATGTGGAGTGCCGCACTCGCAACGGCATGGTTTCCAGACCTTTGAGCAGGGTCCAGGCGTTGAACGGACTCAATGCCGGACCCGTGTGCCGCATGAGGGTTTTCACCGGCCCCTCGATGTACTCCTCGGAGCCGAGAATGGCGCCACCGAGCACCCGGCCCTGACCATCGATGTGTTTGGTACCGGAGTACACCACCACATCGGCGCCGAGTTCGAATCCGCGCTGTAGCAGCGGGGTGGCGAACACATTGTCCAGCACCACTTTCGCGCCCGCGGCATGCGCCAGCTCGGATACCCGCCGCACATCGACCAGGGTCTGCATCGGGTTGGCGGGGGTTTCGAAGAACACCGCGGTGGTGGGCACCGACAGTGCCTGCTCCCACTGGTCGAGGTCCTCACCGTCCACGAAGACCGTCTCCACTCCCCAACGGGGCAGGATCTCGTTGCACACCACGAAACAGGAACCGAACAGGCTGCGCGCGGCGACCAACCGGTCACCGGCGGACAAAAGCGCGCCCAAGGCGGTGAACACGGCCGCCATCCCGCTGGCGGTGGCAAAACACGCCTCGGCGCCATCGATGAGCCGCATCCGCTCCTGGAAGGTGGCCACGGTGGGATTGCCGTAACGGGAATAGACGAAGTGAGGCAACTCCCCGGTGAACGCGGCCTCGGCCGCTTCCGCGCTGGAATAGACGAACCCGGAGGTCAGATACAGCGCCTCGGTGGTCTCCTCGAATCCGGACCGCTGCAATCCACCCCGAACGCCGAGGGTGGCCGGGCCGACACCCTCCGGCAGCGGACGCTCGAAGGCTCCGCCGCCGATCATGACTGCCGCCAGGGCAATCCGAGGGCCCGCCAGCCCGCATGACCGCGATGCCCGTGTTCGTCGAGAGGTCCTTCGAAACCGTCGCTCACGTTGTAGGCGGGCTCGATGCCCGCGGCCGTGGCGGCCGCGGCGGCATGCGCCGAGCGCTGGCCGGAACGACAGAGGAAGAGTACGGGGGCGTCCGGTTTGCGACCGTCGAGCGCCTCGTTCAACTGGTCCAGGAATCGGTGGTTCGGGGCTCCGGTGCCGTCGACCCATTCGACCAGCACCGTCGGCCGGTCGAGTGCGCTGGTGTCGGGAACTCCGACGAACCGCCACTCCGCCTCGGTTCGTACATCCACCAGCACGGCGTCGGGATTGTCACGCAATATCTCCCATGCCCGCTGCGGGTCGATATCGCCTGCATAACTCATTGATGGCACCTCCCTGCGAACCCGCACTTGCGCACGTCGGGTTCTGACGCACGCCGGGTCGTCACCCGGAGCACCCCACCGCGGAGGAGGGTTGCCGACCAGCCAGCCGGGGCTTGACGCTGGTGCTCATGACCCTCAGATGAGATTGCCCGGCCCGAGGTTGCCGTGTCAAACCACCGATAACAAGGGCCGGCTACGAGCGAACCGGCTGGTTACAGACCCGCCGGCCGGTATGGGCGCGGACCGGATGCCAGGTGTCGGTCACTGCTCGGCCGTCCACCGTGACGGTGACCTCGACCGTGGCCTCGTCGCCGGAGATCCGCAGGTCGTCGAGTTCGTCCACGGTGACGGCCTTTCCGGATCCGTCGTTCTCCGACAAACCGACCAACGGCGACCGGGCCGGGTCGAAATCCGCACATACCGCGCCCTCGGGTGGGGTGAGTCCATAGCGGCCGCTCATCTCGGCGAAGTCGTAGACGGCGGCGACCACCCGCTCGGTCTCTGTGACATTTTTCTCAACGGGTGACCGGACGGCGGCGAGCACGATGCCACCCAATACGAGAATCGCGACCACCGCTGCCAGTACGAACGGCATCACCGACCGGGTCGGGTCACCGGCCGCGCGCTCGATGGGTCCGGTCGGGTCGGCGGCCTCCCCGGACGGTATCTCGGGTTGCGCATCGTTCATGACGACGATGATCCATGGTGCCCACGACGGACGGATTCGCCACCCCGATAGAATCGGTCCTGATCGCGGCCCTGCTCCGAGGCAGAGCGCCGTGATGGCACGGGAGTGCGGCGCCGCCATACCGATGGCCGGCCGTAGTGGCCGCGCCCGCGTGGCACCGCAAAGGTGCGTATCAGCCGCGCGTCAACTTAGCCTAAGCTAATAAAAGACTGCTCGTGCTGAGCCAGCTCATCAGATCCTTTCGACCGACAAGGGTGCGCGTAACAGATGACCGAACAGATTGAGGCGACCCGCCCGCTCCGGATCGCGATAGTGGGTGCCGGCCCCGCCGGGATCTACGCCGCCGACGCGTTGATGAAATCCGATGCCGAGGTGAGCATTGATCTGTTCGAGCGGATGCCCGCCCCGTTCGGGCTGATCCGCTATGGCGTGGCCCCCGATCACCCCCGGATCAAGGGCATCGTCTCGGCCCTGCACAAGGTGCTGGACAAACCACAGGTGCGACTGCTGGGCAATATCGACTACGGCACCGATATCACTCTCGAAGATCTGCGCCACTTCTACGACGCGGTGATCTTCTCCACCGGCGCCAATGCCGACCGGGCGCTGCCCATCCCCGGTATCGATCTGGAGGGTTCGTTCGGCGCCGCCGATTTCGTGTCCTGGTACGACGGACACCCCGATGTGCCGCGTACCTGGCCGCTGGACGCGGAGAAGGTGGCGGTGCTCGGCGTCGGCAATGTCGCCCTGGACGTGGCGCGGGTGCTGGCCAAGACCGGTGACGAACTGCTGCCCACCGAGATCCCGCCGAACGTGTACGCGGGTCTGAAGGCCAACAAGGCCGTCGAGGTGCACGTATTCGGCCGCCGCGGCCCGGCCCAGGCCAAGTTCACCCCGCTGGAGCTGCGCGAATTGGATCATTCGCCGACCATCGAGGTGATCGTCGACCCGGAGGACATCGACTACGACGAGGGCTCCGAGGCGGCGCGGCGGCATTCCAAGCAGGTCGATATGGTCGCCAACACCCTCGAGCAGTGGGCTATCCGCGACCAGGGCAACCGCCCGCACAAGCTGTTTCTGCACTTCTTCGAATCCCCTGCCGAGATCCTCGGGGAAAACGGCAAGGTCGTCGGACTGCGCACCGAGCGCACCCAGTTGGACGGCACCGGCAATGTCAAGGGCACCGGGAAGTTCACGGACTGGGAGGTGCAGGCGGTCTACCGGGCCGTGGGCTACCTGTCGCAGAACATCTCCCAGCTGCCATTCGACGAGCAGGCCGGTGTGGTGCCCAATGAGGCCGGGCGCGTCCTGATCGATGAGAACGCCGACGGCTCGGCCCGCTATATGCCCGCCACCTACGTCACCGGTTGGATCAAACGCGGTCCCGTCGGCCTGATCGGCCACACCAAGGGCGATGCCAACGAAACCGTGGCCTGCCTGCTCGACGACAGCCCTCGCTTCACCCCTGCCACCGATCCCGACCCGGGCTCGGTCGTGGCGTTCCTGGAAGGCAAGGGTATCCCCTACACCACCTGGCAGGGCTGGTACCGCCTCGACGCCCACGAGCGTGCCCTCGGCGAGCCGGAAGGCCGCGAACGGGTCAAGGTCGTGGAGCGCGAGGACATGCTGCGGGCCAGCGAGCCGCACAAGGTCTAGACAGTTCCACGTCTCCGTCATGCGTGAGTCCGTCGGCGGTTCGCCCATCACCCGGGACGGGGACGGTGGGCGAACCGCACCGGTGGGGGCCGGTCACGCCGGCCCCGACCGCGCCACCGCTGGTGGTGTCATCAAACGCTGAGGCATCCTGTACCCGTGTTCGACGCCCATGTGCACATCATCGATCCGCGGTTCCCGCTGATCGAGAACGAGGGCTACCTCCCCAAGCCGTACACCATCGCGAACTACCGGCGGCGTATGTCCCGCTTCGAGTTGAGTGGCGGCGCCGTGGTCAGCGCCTCCTTCCAGGGCAACGACCAGAGCTATCTGCGAGCCGCGCTCGCCGAATTGGGGCCCGGTTGGGTGGGGGTGACCCGGCTCGACCTGGACGCCACGGATGAGGAGATCCTCGACCTGCACCGGGCCGGAGTGCGCGCGGTACGTTTCAATCTCAAGCGCGCCGCCACCGATATCGCGACCATGACCCGGCAGGCTTTGCGTGCCTACGATCTGGCGGGCTGGCATGTGGAGATCTACGTCGACGGGCAGATGCTCGCCTCACTACAGCCGGTGATCATGAAACTGCCCAAGGTGTCGATCGACCACCTCGGCATGTCGGACGAGGGTCTGCCGTATCTCCTCGATCTGGTGGACCGCGGCGCACGGGTGAAGGCGACCGGCTTCGGCCGGGTCGAGATGGATGTGGCCACCACCTTGAGCCGTATCCACGCCGTGAACCCGGAAGCCCTCATGTTCGGCACCGACCTCCCCGGTACCCGCGCCCACCGGCCGTTCCGCGACCGGGATGTACAACTGATCTGCGATGTCGTGGGCAGCGATATGCACGCCGTCCTGGAGGACAACGCCCGTGCCTTCTACGGTCTGCCCGCGATCGAGCGGCCCATCGAAGATCCGAACCCTACGCTGCCGCTGCTGCTTCCACCGATCCCCGACGAGGGACCGAGCCCGAACGACGGCAATACCCGGCCCCTGCCGATCGTGGAATAACGACCGCCGGCACCGGATATCGGGCGGCTATGCGGCGATTGCCCCCACCAGCCATACGCCGCCGGCCAGCAATGCCCCCAGCAGCTCGACCAGCATGGACAATCCCACACCCTTGATGGCCTGCTTGCTCGACTCCCAGGCCTGCCGCTGCTCGGGCAGCCGCTGCAATTCCGAAAGATAAACCCCCACCACGAATCCCACGAACAAACCGACAACCGGGATCAGGAAGAACCCGACTATCCCGGCGATCCCACCGAGCAGCAGTGTCCGATTCGGCACCCCCGCCTCTTTCAATTTCCGCCCCGGCCAGGTGTATTTGACCACCCCCGACACGGTCAGCAGCACGGTGGCTATGGCGAACACCGTCCACGCCACGGCCCCACCGGTGAGAAAAGCCCATACCGCGATCGCCCCGAAGATCAGGATCACACCCGGCAGAATCGGTACCACGATCCCGGTCAACCCGACCAGAATCACCAGGCCGACGACGACCTCACCCCATACGCTCACGTTTCCTCCACAGTCGACGCTGCCCGCATTCTTCCGTATGTGGATGAGCGAAGGCGAGTTTCGGACCGAACCCTGGATCGCCAATAGAGTGACGTCATATTTCTGGCAGTAGGGATCTCGGGTGACCGGTGTGAGGCCTTCCGGCCTGGCCTGCGCACCCGGCATGCCCCCTCCTCGATCGAGAAGTTGTTCCACTCGAGCCCATTTCTCAGCATTCACGATCCAGAAGCAGCCGAGCCACCAGGGCTCGGTGATCGGAGCCCGGCAGGTCCACCGTTTCCGTGGTGATCGCGCAGGCACCAGCGGTGAGAATGTGGTCGATGCCGACCACGGGCACCGGCCACTTGCCGGTCGGATAGGTGGGCAGGTGTCCGGCACCCGCCTGTTCGGCCGCATCGTCGAAACGCCCGGACAACAGGGCCCGGAACTGCGAATGATCGTAGGTGGCATTGAAGTCGCCGCCGACGATCGCCGGTCGATCCGCCGGGGTCCGTTCGAGAATGTCGTGCAACCGGGACAACTCGTCGGCCCAGACACGGGGGCGAGCGATCGGTGGGACCGGATGAAAGGCGTATATCGCGACCGGCCCGATATCGGGGATATCGGCCGTGGCCGATATCTGGTTGAGAACGAAGCCGTCGTATTCGACGGTGTCGGACAGCGGGTAGCTGCTCCAGATCCCCGTCCCGGTCGCGGTTCTCCCGGGGCGCAGATACCGGTGGGGCAACAAGCGATCGAGTCCCGCCCGGTCGAGGGCCTCGACCGTCGCCGGGGTGAGTTCGTTGACGGTGAGCACCGTAATATTCCGGGCCCGTACCTCCGCGACGAGCGCCGCTGGATCGGCCCCGTCGAACAGGAGGTTGGCCTGCATCACCGTCACCGCGTTCCCGTCGTCGCCGGCCGCACGGCCGAGGTAGAGCGGGGCCTGGGTCCAGAACGCGGCGACGAATACGGCGCTCGCCACACCCACACCGACCCATCGACGCAGCACGGCGAAGATCGCCGTGCCGGCGAGTGCGGCACTCATCAGATACGGAGCGACCGAGGTGGCGGAGACCACAATGGGAAACAACCACGGGACCGCGGTGGGAAGCCATTGCGGACCGAAGTGCAAAACGATTCCCACGACTCCGGCCAAGGTGGCGATCCGGGCAAGTACGACGACCACTTCGGGCCGAATCACCGTCCACTTCACATCCGACAGCCAAACACGGCCGCGCGCCGATCGTGGGTTCCGGGTTCCCGCCGGTGGATAGGGAAACTCGTGTCGAGAGTTCGGCTTTCCGACCGTCAGAACAGGGTCGGCTCACCGAAACCGGGGGTGCGTTCGATGACCAGTAGCCGCAGTTTGGTATCGACACCGCCCGGCGCCGAGAAACCGTGCAGGGCGTGATCGGCCGACAGTACCCGGTGGCACGGGATGATGAGGGGGATGGGGTTACGCCCCAGTGCCTGCCCGACCGCCTGGGCCGCGCCCGGTGCGCCGACCCCTTCGGCCACGGCGCCGTAACTGAGGGTACGTCCGGGGTCGATGGCGCGCGTGACGGTGTACACCGCGCGATGGAATTCGGGCACACCCGCCAGGTCCACCGGGATCCAGCGCAGATCGTCCAGGTCGCCGGCCAAGTGGGCCCGGACACCCGCGATCGCCTCCGCGCGCGATCCGGTCGCGGGTTCCGGACACAACCGAACGCCACCCTGGGCCGCAGGTGTGTCCGGATTGCTACCGGGGAGATGAAATCGCACGACGATTTCGTCGCGCCAGGCCATGGCACAGCGACCGATAGCGGTGTCGAACGATGTCAGATCAATGGGAGTGCCCGCCCTACCCGGCATATCGACAGTCTGCCGCCGAGCACCGACAATCCGAACAGGAGCCCCCGTCCCTCGCGGACGCCGTGGTTATTGTCGTACTGTCAATATGTTCGCAACAGGATCGACGACGAACCGAGGTAAGGCGTGAGCACACCATCCACCGCCACCAAGCAGGGCCCGCTCGCGGGCATTCGGGTTATCGAACTGGCCGGGATCGGGCCGGGGCCGCACGCCGCGCTGCTGCTCGCCGACCTCGGCGCCGATGTCGTCCGCGTCCAGCGGGCCGGACAGCTTCCCGGTGGTATCGATCGGCCCCAGCTGCGCGGACGCACGATCGTCGAGGCCAATCTGAAGGACCCGGCCGATGTGGAGAAGGTACTCGGCCTGGTGGAGAAGGCCGATGTGTTCATCGAAGGCTTCCGGCCCGGCGTCACCGAACGGATGGGTCTGGGTCCCGACGCCGCATTGGAACGCAACCCGCGTCTGGTCTACGGACGGATGACCGGTTGGGGTCAGCACGGCCCGCTGGCCGATCGCGCCGGCCACGACATCAACTACATCAGCATCACCGGCGTCCTGCACGCCATCGGCCGCAAGGGCGAGCGTCCGGTGCCGCCGCTGAACATGGTCGGCGATTTCGGTGGCGGTTCGATGTTTTTGGTGTTCGGCATCCTCGCCGCCCTGGTCGAACGCCAGACCTCCGGTAAGGGCCAGGTCATCGACTCCGCCATGGTGGACGGCGCACTCGCCCTCTCGCACATGATCTGGGGTATGCGCGGTATGGGCGCCTGGTCGGAGGAACGCGGGGTGAATCTCCTCGACACCGGTATGGCCTTCTACGACACCTACGAGACCGCCGACGGCAAATACATGGCCGTCGGCGCCATCGAACCGCAGTTCTACGCCCAGCTGCTCGCCGGGCTGGAAATCGACCCCGAAGGTCTACCCCACCAGCTCGACCCGGCCGCTCAGGACAGCCTGAAGAAACTGTTCGCCGAGAAGTTCCGCAGCAAAACCCGGGACGAGTGGACCGAGATCTTCGCCGGAACCGACGCCTGTGTCAGCCCGGTGCTGACCTTCGAGGAGGCCACCCACAACGAACACATCGCTGCCCGCGGCTCGCTGCTCGAACTGGAGAACGTCACTCAGCACGCCCCGGCGCCTCGGTTCTCCCGCACCCCGAGCGGCACACCCACCCCGCCTCCGACGGAAGCGACCCCGATCGAGAACGTCTGGGCGGACTGAGCCATACCCGAACGGATATACGTCACACCGTCTGCACGACCGGGGCGGGTTTGCTGTCCAGGGCATCGATCAGTGTGCGGATATCGTTCGGATCCGAAGTCCGGACGATGGCCCCGAGACTTGCCGCCATAACAACGACAGTGGCGTCCACCATATCCGCGGTCCCGGCCTTATCGCAGTGCTCAATAGCAGGTAAGCGGCTGTAACGGCTCGGCGGCGCGCGGGCCGAGGCCGGCATAGGCGGCGGCGATGGCGGTGACCGCGCGCCGGAGATCGGCCTCGGGATGGGTGTAGGGAATGCGGAGGAACCGCTCGAAGGAACCCTGGACCCCGAAACGCGGTCCGGCCGCCAACAACACACCGTGATTGGGGGCCGTGGCGGCCAGAGAGGTGGAAACCGGGGCGGGCAATTGCACCCAGACCGACATCCCACCCTCACCGGGACAGACCCACCAGTCGGGGAGCTCGGTGGCCAGCGCGTCGAGGAGAGCGGTGCGTTGGGCACCCAACTGCTCACGACGGCGAGCGAGTATGGGTTCGGCGTTCTCGAACAGATGGGTGGCCGCCAGTTGATCCATGAGCGGGGTGCCCAGATCGACAGTGGAGCGGATACCGAGCAGCCGGGTGATCAACGAGCGCCCGGCACGTATCCAACCCACTCGCAGACCACCCCAGAACGATTTGGAGGCCGAACCGATGGTGATCACCTCATTGCCCTGGGCGAAGGACGCCACGGGGGGCGGCGGGGGCGCGTCGGTGAGACTCAGATCCGCCATGGATTCGTCGACGATGAGCGTCATGCGGGTCTCGCGGGCGATGGCGACCAGTTCGGTGCGGTCGGCGGCCCCCATGAGCAGACCGGTGGGGTTGTTGTGGTCGGGTATCAGATAGGCCAGGGTGGCCGCCGTCTGCCGGGCGGCGCTTCGAATACCGTCGAGATCCCAACCGGCGTCGGGATACTCCGGACGCAACGGCACCGGAATCGGGCGGGCCCCCACATCCCGGATGGCCTCGATGGCATTGGGGTAGGTGGGGTGATCGATCAGCACCCGGGACATCGGAGGGGCCAGGGCATTGAGCAGCAGGCGCAGACCGTGCTGGGCACCGAGAGTCACCACGATCTGGTCCGGGTCGGTGGGTAGTCCGCGACGGGTGTAGCGGCGGGCGAGCGCCTCCCGTAGGGCGAGCACACCGACCGGATCCATACCGTGACTGCCCAGATAGGAACGAAGTCCTTGCAACGCATACGAATACGCGTCCGACATCTCCGGCGGGGCGGTCATGGCGGCATAGGTGAGGTCCACAGCCGGCTGCTCCGGTTCGCCTATGCCGACCAGGAGACTGCGGGTGGCCTTGCGGCCGTCGTGCTGCACCGCCGGAGGCAGAGCGACCGTACTGCGCGAGCCCTGACGGGTGATGAGATAGCCGTGCTCCCGCAGTAGCGCGTAACCGGCCGTCACGGTCGTACGGCTCACGCCGAGAACGCCCGCCAGCTCGCGTTCGCTCGGCAGCGCCACTCCCAGGGGCGCGCGACCGTCGTGGATCAGTAGCCGGATACCTTCGGCCAAGGCCAGATAGGCGGGGCGTCCGGCCTTACGGCCGACGCCGTTGGCCGAGGGTTCGTCGAGATTCCGCCAGTGGCCCAGATCGCGGGCCAGTCCGGTTGCGCTGATCGCTCGCAATGCCATCGGTCCAGTATTGGGCCAGTGGCTATTCAAAAACAAGTCCAGTTGTCGCATGCTGAGGATATGACTTTCCTCGTGACCCTGGTGGCATTGGCCGTATTCACCACTTTCGCCTATTACTACCTGCGGGAATCGCGGATCCCCGAACTCATCGAGCGTTACCGGCCCCGGGAACCGATTGAGGCGGCAGCCGAGTCGTACTACGACGAAATACGCCGGTACCGCGATCTGAGCGCGGCGAAGCGGTATGCCGAATCCCGGCGCTACGACACATCCGCAGCGCCCGCAGTCGAAGAACCCTCCCAACAGGCGAGCTGATACCAGTCCAATTTCTACAACTGGACCGGTATCGAATTCACCCGGTCACTCCAATGGGTGTTTCCGATAGAAGTCACACGCCTCACCCGAGAGGTATCCGTCGCGGCAGGCGAAGTAGGCCTGAATACAAGAATTCGTATCGCAGCCGAGTTCGACCAGCTCGTCCCGGATACGGCGATCACGATCCTGCGGGCTCTCGGTAGGCGAGAGGGCCGCGGCGACCGTGACGGATACCGGTTCGGTTCGATCCGACCCGCCACAGCCGGCAAGTACGGCGGAAAAGGTCAGTAACGCGGCGGAAAGGGTCGTTGCCGCGGTTCGGCGGGCGGAATGGACCATGGTCACCTCCTGAACCAGGTGTTCGACGCCGGGCCGGTGTATCCGATACCCCGCCCGACGACGGTACCGCGGCCCTCGCGCCGACCACCCGCCCGGCCGCCGACCGGCTCAGGCGAGAACGTCGTGCCGAACGATGGTCTGGTCCCGACCCGGACCGACCCCGATACAGGAGATCCGAGCCCCCGAAAGCTCTTCCAGGCGACGCACGTACGCCTGCGCATTGGCCGGCAGATCCTCGAAACTGCGTGCCCCGGAAATATCCTCCCACCAGCCGGGCATCTCCTCGTAGATCGGCTTGGCGTGATGAAACTCGGTCTGGGTGGTCGGCATGTGCTCCACCCGCCGGCCGTCGATCTCGTAGGCCACGCAGATCGGTACCCGGTCCAGGCTCGACAGCACATCGAGCTTGGTGAGGAAATAATCGGTGATCCCGTTGACCCGGGTGGCGTAGCGGGCGATCACCGCGTCGAACCAGCCGCAGCGCCGGGCGCGTCCGGTGGTGACACCCACCTCCCCGCCGGCCTTGGCCAGGTAGGCGCCGTGCTCGTCGAACAGTTCGGTGGGGAACGGGCCCGAACCCACGCGGGTGGTGTAGCACTTGAGAATGCCCAGAACCGCATTGATCCGGTTGGGGCCGATACCCGCGCCGACCGCGGCCCCGCCAGAGGTCGGATTCGAGGAGGTCACATACGGGTAGGTGCCGTGGTCCACATCGAGCAAGGTGCCCTGCGAACCCTCCAGCAGCACGGTCTCCCCACGTTCCAGCGCCTCGTTCAGCTGCAACCGGGTATCTGCGATCCGATGCGCGAACTTCTCGGCCTGACCGAGGACCTCGTCGACGACCTGCTGCGGGTCCAATGCCCGCCGGTTGTAGATCTTCACCAACACCTGGTTCTTGAACTCCAGGGCGGCCTCCACCTTCTGGGTGAGGATCTTCTCGTCCAATACATCGGCCACCCGAACTCCGACCCGGGCCACCTTGTCCTGATAACAGGGTCCGATGCCGCGTCCGGTGGTGCCGATCTTCTTGTTGCCCAGGAAGCGTTCGGTGACCTTATCGATGGCCACGTGGTACGGCATGATCAGATGCGCGTCGGCCGACAACAGCAACCGCGAGGTGTCGACGCCGCGTTCGTCCAGTCCGGCCAACTCCGTGAGCAGCACACCCGGATCGACCACCACACCATTACCGATGACATTGGTGACGCCCGGGGTGAGTATGCCGGAAGGGATGAGGTGCAGCGCGAAATTCTCGCCATTGGGCAGCACCACCGTGTGGCCGGCATTGTTACCGCCCTGGTACCGCACCACCCATTGGACGCGGCCACCGAGCAGGTCGGTCGCTTTGCCCTTGCCCTCGTCGCCCCACTGGGCGCCGATGAGGACGATTGCCGGCATGGTCGTGTCTCCTACGGTTCGACGCGCAACACCTCCCGTGCTGCAGCTACCTGCCGTAACGGGGAGGAAGCCGGAAGCACAGTCTAGCCCACCCTCCGGACCGGGCCCGGTTACGGTGTTCCGGTGAGCCCACTGCGGGTGATGCCTCGGCATGCCCTTTAGACTGGAGGTCCACAGGCTAGGAGGGTATGCGGCAGGTTGAGTAACCATGTTCTCCGCTGTGCCGATGCCCCGGTACCCATCGCCCTCGCGGCACAGTCGGCCACTCAAACGGATGCGATCCCGAACACCGACCAGATCGACGAACTGCTGCCGGTGCTGTCCGCCGACAGCCTGCCCCGGTTGATCGTCCTCGGCTCCGATGCCGCGCTGGCGGCCGTGTTGACCCATCTCATGCGCACCGAACGGCTGCACGTCGAGGTCGGCTATGTACCACTGGAGAAGACCTACGCGTCGCGGGCGTATCAGCTCGCCACCGGCAATACCGCGGCCAAGCGGGCCCTACAGGGTAAAGCCGTGCAGGCGCCACTGATCCGCGACGACACCGGACGGGTACTGGTGGGCCGGGCCAAGATCACCGGTCCCGACGGCGGCCCGTTGGAAGGCGAGGCGTACGTGGACGACACACGGCTGTTCTCCGGTCGGGTTCCCGCCATGCTGGTCTCTCCGTCCCTGGAGCAACCCGGGGTGCGGGCGGCCATACCCCGGCGGTTCCGGCGGCGGCGGTGGATCGCGGGACGGGCGGCGCAGCTGGGCACCCCCGGCGCAGTGATCACCCGGGACGGAATCACCGCCGAGCGGCCGGTGCCACGGTCGAGTTTCTATCGACACCACGAGCCCTGGCTGCTGGTCCGATGAGTTTTCCGGGGGCGGCGTCACGGCGTGGGGCGGTGCGGCCGAGCCCGGTCTTCCTGCTGGTGCTCGCCGTGACGGTCGCGGGTGGGGTGGCGGCCTGGGATGCCGAAATCGATTCGATCCGGGCCAAGGCGGCGGTATTCGTCCTGGTGGTCGCCGGCTGGATCGTCACCTTGTGCCTGCACGAGTTCGCGCATGCCTATACGGCGTGGCGGGCCGGGGACCGCGAGGTGGAGTTACGCGGATATCTGACCTTGAATCCGCTGAAGTACAGCCACCCCCTGCTGTCGATCGTCCTGCCGATGGTGTTCATCGCCCTCGGCGGGATCGGGTTGCCGGGCGGCGCGGTGTACGTGCACGCACATCTGGTGCCGGCCCGAACACAGCGTCTGATCAGCGGGGCGGGTCCGGCGGTGAACGCACTGTGCGCGGTGGCGTTGCTGCTGGTGGTGCGGATGTTCGGTAGCGCCGCGGAACATCCGGTGTTCTGGTTCGGCTTGAGCTTTTTGGCATTTCTGCAGATCACCGCGACGCTGCTGAACCTGTTGCCCATTCCCGGATTGGACGGGTACGGGATCGTGGAACCATCGCTGAGCTACCCGACCCGGCGTGGGCTGGAGCAGTTCAAACCGTTCGGCATGCTGATCCTGTTCGCCCTGCTGCTCACCCCCGCGATCAACCAGGTGTTCTTCGATGCCGTCTACACGCTCTACGAGCTGTCGGGGGTACCGGCGAACTGGTCGCGCTACGGCAGTTACCTGACCCGATTCTGGGCCTGACGCCACGGCAACGGGCACCGCGCGCCCGCCCCGATGGCGCTCACTTCTGCGGGGTGACGTAAGGGGTGGGGACCGTCGGCGGCAACAGCGCGAGCGCCGAAATCCGCTGCACCCCGCAGACCTGCATGAGATCCACCAGGGTGGAACGGATCTGGGCGAACACCACATGCGCGGAAAGTCCGGCACCCTCCACCAATTCCGGTCGCGCCTGCTTCGCCACCGAACGCAACACCCGCGCGGCCTCGGCGCGGTCGGGTTGCTCACCAGGGTCGGCGAGCACCATTTTGCGAACCACCCCGACGGCGTGGGACAGCTGCTTCACCTCCTCTATCAGCCGCGGATCGAGGATTTCGTCATCACGCACCAGAGTGAGCGAACGCCGCAAAAGCACCCTGACATTGCGGACGGCATTGTCGAGCGGATCCGCGGCCGAACGCAACGTCTCGAGGCGGCCCCGGGAATTCCAGTACAGCGGGGCGATCCGGCTGATCTCCCGACCGCCATCCAGGGTTTTGCGCAAGGAGTCCAGCTGCGACTGGGTACCGCGGGCTGCGGTCAGGGCCTGGTGGATCTTGCTCGGATCCTGTTCGAGCAGGCCGTCGGCACAGTCGGAGAGCGCCGTGGACATGGTCTGGAGAATGGCGCCGGCCTGGTCACGGGCACGGCGCACGGGGTGCAGCGGGATCGCGGCAACCACAACCACCCCCACCAGTCCGCCGATGAGGGCGTCGATCATTCGGCTGAAGCTGCCACCCGTCTCCGGTGGCATGAGCGTGGCGACCAGGACGGCCGAGCCCGAGGCCTGCATAGTGATGACGCTGCCGCCGTCCAGGAACACCGCCAGCGCCGTGGCCACCGCGACGACCAGCGCGATCTGCCAGGTCCCGGTTCCGGCGTAGGTGATGAACACATCACCGATGCCGATCCCCACCGCGACACCGACCACCAACTCCACCGAGCGCCGCAACCGCGCACCGAACGAGATTCCGATCGAGACCACCGCCGCGGTGGGCGCGAAGAACGGCAACTCGTGGCCGACAACATGTCGGGCCAGGAACCAGGCCAACGCGGCGGCGATCGAACACTGCAGAATCGGCAGCGCCGACAACCGTAATCGGGTCCAGGAGCGCCGCAACCGAGTGGCACTCCAGGTCCCGGTGAAAGCTGAACGGGATTTCGGAGTGGTCAAGTGAAACGTTTATCGGGTCAGTCCAGGCCGAGCTCGCTCGCGGCTCGGGGATCGCAGTCTTCCAGCAAATCCAAGCAGCGAGCATATTCGTCGGACTCGCCGATCGCACGGGCAGCCTTGGCCAGCGCCGCCACACTGCGCAGGAAGCCCCGATTGGGTTCGTGGTTCCACGGCACCGGGCCGAACCCCTTCCACCCGTTACGCCGCAGCAGATCGAGACCACGGTGATAGCCGGTGCGGGCGAAGGCGTAGGCGGCGATGCTATCGGAATTGACCGGGTCGTCGGCCTGTTCGGCCCGGGCCAGAGCATCCTCGGCCAGTTGCGCCCAGGCGATCGAGGCCGCGGGATGGTCGGCCGCGACCCGCACCGGATCGGTGCCGTCGTGCAGTGCTTCTTCCACGTCCTGAAGTTCTGGCAGGAGTACCGGTTGAGGGCCGAGCAGGTCACCGAACGAGGTCATGCGGTTCATTGTGCACCGCCGATCCGGATGCTCGATAGGCTGGCTGTCTACGTGATCCGTGAACTGCCGAACGAGGGGTTGTGGTGTCCCACCCGAACGACGACAAGAACCCGAAGCGTGCCTCGACCGATCGAGAACCGTCCACGCCCGACGACCAGCGCAGGGTCCCGTCCACCGAGCAGGAATCGGCCATCGACACCCCCGAATCCGCTGCCGAGAAGCCGGATACGGACACATCCCCTTCGGATCGCGTGAGTGGAAGAACCGAGGGCGAGACCCCCGTTCCGCCCACGGCCGGCACGGCGAACGACGACACCGCATCCGCACCGACTCCGGAACCGAAGTCGAGCGATGACGTCGATACGGAACCCAGCGCGGGCTCCGACGAAAGTCACGACGCCGCGGACGGGCACGCGGGCGAGACAGGGCCCGGGACCGAGACCGGGTCCGAAACCTCGACCGAAACCGAGGCCGAGCGGGAGGGCAGGTCCGCGACCGAGACCGGGTCCGTCGCCCCCGGCGTGGGAGACGATACGGAGGCCAGGGAGCAGGGCGGTGATGTGGGTGTTGTGCAGGACGCCGAGACCGGCTCCCGCACCGGAAAGTCGGCCCCGGAGTCCGAGGAACGTCCCGCGTCGGGGGACAGTGCCGATAGCGACGGTCCCGACAGCAGTGCCTCCCCCGCCGCCGAGAAGAGCGACTCCGACGATCCCGTTACCGACGGGGAGCCGAAGGCCGAGCCCGGGCCTGTGACGGACACCTCCGATACCGAGACCGCCGGCGAGAACGGTATCGAGACCTCGGACGCGGAGAAGAAGCCCGATACCGCGGAGAGGGGGTCCACCGGCGGGAACGAACAGGACGGCACCGCCGCCACCCCGACGGCCGAGGAGACCACCGAGCCCACCGAGGACGCCACAACCACCAAGGCCACCGAGGACGGCCCGGATGTGGAAACCGCGCCGAGCTCCGATACGCCGGAGAACGAGGACGCGGCCGAGGCATCGGAGTCGACGAGAGCGATATCCGCCCCCGTCGAGTCGGGGACGCAAACCGCTGTCGCGGCCGAACCGGAGAAGACATCCGCCACGGCCGGACCGGACGAAAAGACCCCCGCCGCACCGCCCGCCCAGGTGGCCGACGAAACACCCACCGAACGCGTCGACCTGGCCGAGGTCGCGAAAGCCGGTAATCGGCGCGCCGGCGATCAGGGCACGGCCGCCGACAAGGCTCGCTCCTCCGGTACCGCGCCCGATCCCGTCCATCCCGCTGCCACCGGACCGGATGCGAAGACCGAACGTATCTCTCTCGCGCAGGGGCCGGGCGGCGTCGCACCGGGCCGGAGTCCGGAGAACTCGCCCACCGAACGCATCAATATGGCCGATCTGAAGAAGACCGCGCCGAAACCGGGCCGGCAGCAACCGGCGGGAGCCCCCCGCCCGGCCGATACGTCCGGCCGAGGAGATGCCGGGCCGGATGCGAAAACGGTGAAGATCCCCGCCCCGCAGCCCTCGGATGACCAGCCGACCACGGCCCTGCCCACGCAGAAACCCGAGAACTCACCCACCGAACGCATCAACTTGGCCGATTTGAAGAAGTCCGCGCCACCCGCTGCGAAGGCTCCGGACGGCACCGACCGGGTGGATGCGAGCACGCGCCGGCCATTGGCCAAACCACCGAGCACCCCCCGTTCGGCGACGGGACCGAAGCAGCCCGGCGCTCAGGGGCCGGATCAGCGAGGGCCGCGTCCGGGTGGCGGACAGCCACCGGCGCGTCAGCCTGCTCCCCCGCGGCCCGTGGGTGGGGCGCCCTCGCCCGCCGATACGAAACGAACCGTCGCCGATCGGCGGGTCGAGGCGCCGGGACTCGCCGCGCCGCAGCGCGTGGAACCCGCCACGACGCCGGCGGCTCCGGGACAGCCCAAGAGGTGGCTGATCGCGGTGGGTGTGGCCGCGGCGCTGGTCCTCGTCCTGATCGTGGTGGCCGTCCTGGTGGGGTCCGGGGACAATTCGCCACAGGCGCAGATCAGGGCGGCGATCGGTGACTACACCCGCGCGTTGACCAATGGTGATCTGGCGGCATTGCAAACGAGCACCTGCGGTGCGCTGCACGAGTACTACCAGGGCATGTCGGAAGAACAGTTCGAGGGTGTGCACCGGCAGGCCAAGGACGAGGGTTCCCTTCCGGTGGTGACCGGTGTCGACGCCATTCAGATCACCGGGGACACGGCTTTGGCCCAGGCCACCGTGAAAGGTGAGAACGGTCAGGAGGACTCGGCGCGGACCTTCGATCTGCAGCGGACCGAGGACGGCTGGAAGGTGTGCGAACCGGCCGGCGCCACCCGGTAACGAGCGGTGCCTCTCGTTCCGGTTCGATCAGGGTGACGCCACTCACCTGGTCACCGGTCCGAGAGGCCAGTACGATTGCGGCTGATCATGGGCTCCGAACAAGCATCTCCATCGTCGACCGACAAGACAGTGGCGCGGTCGGCGACGCTGCCCGGGCGCCGCTTCCGGGTTCGTGACCATTACGAGGTCGGCCGCGAGAAAATCCGCGAATTCGCTCGGGCGGTGCGCAACGACCACCCCGCGCACCGCTACGAGGATGCCGCCCAGCGGCTCGGCCATCCGTCCCTCATCGCCCCGCCGACCTTCGCGGCGGTGATCGGAATGACCGGTACCCGGTCACTGCTGGACACCGTACTCACCGAGTACGACCTGGCCCAGATGGTGCAGACCGATCAGGTTTTCCATGTGCATCGGCCGATCGTGGCGGGCGATGCGATAGTCAGCGAGATCTCGATCGAGTCCATCCGCCAATTCGGCGAGGGTGATTTCATCCACGCCCCGTTCGTCCTGCGCAATCAGCGCGACGAAGTGACCGTGGCCGGTTCGACAACCCTGGTGGCCCGGCGAAACGCACGGGTCGATCCGGAGCTGGCGGCCGCCATCGAAAATGTTTCGATGCCGGGCCGTCCCATCGAAGAACGGGTGCGGCTCGACGAGGTCGCCCTCTTGGAGGAACTGGAGCCGCTACCGGCCGGCACACCGCTGCCGGTGCCACCACGTCTGCCCGTGCGGACCATTCCCGTATTCGACTCCCTGGCGGTCGGTGACCGGCTCCCGGTGCGCACGGTGCGCTTGACCCGCGGAGATCTGGTGAACTACGCGGGCGTTTCCGGCGATACCAATCCGATCCATTTCAGCGATCACGTGGCGCGGCCGGCCGGCCTGCCGGGAGTGGTCGCGCACGGGCTGCTGACCATGGGGTTGGCCGCCGGCACGCTGACCGACTGGTTGGGCGATCCCACCGCAATCGAGAAGTTCAGCGTGCGCTTCGCGGGCTTCGTTCCCGTCCCGGCCAACGAGGCGGGCATCATCGAATTGTCCGGACGAATCAAATCGCTCGATCCCGAGCACCGAATGGCGACGATCCTGCTGGACGGCAGGTCCGCCGGTCGCAAATTGTTCGGTCGGGCCATCGCCGAGGTGCGACTGAGCTGAATCCCGCGATACCGCCCGACCGTATCGGTCCGATTCGTCAGAGCAGTTCGGCGCGCATCAGATAGACGTTGTAGTCACTCCAGGTACTGATCGTGAAGTAGAGCTCCCGGTCCGAGGACCACGGGTGGATGAAACCGCCGTACAGTTCCGGGTAGTCGAGCACACTCACCGTCGGTGTACCCGGGGACCACACTCCCTGCGGAGTGTCGGACTCGCGGAGCACGATCGCGGCCTTGGCGGTGTCGAGATAGCTCATCTGCCACACTCCACGACTCGCGTCGTAACGAACCGAGAGTTCACCGGCGGGCCCGTCGACGATCGGTGTCGCGGCGGCGGCTCCCCCGACCGGGGTCCACATGCCGTCGCGCCAATACTGGTAGGCCCTGGGATCGAGAATCTCGTCCTTGGCCACCCGGGCCAGGGCGACCGAACCCAGCCGGGTATTGGGGGTTCCGAACAGGTACACGTGGTCACCGTGCGGCACCATGGCGCCGACCTGGAAATTCGCCAGGCCGAAGATATTGTCCCAGCGGGCGTACGGGTCCTTGACCCAGGTCTGCCCACCGTCGTCGGAATAGGCGATACCACCGTAATTGGTGTAGAAAGTGCCGGGGATGCTCTGCCAGGTGCGGATCGACATATAGCTCAGATACTGCCGCCCGTCGAGCGCGAAACCCGAGGTGGGGATGGTGGTGATCTCGATATTGTCGAGTTTGCGGCTACGTAGTATCTCGGCGGCGTGACAGGGGCCGTCGGTGACCATCCGGTCGTAGTTCATCCCGTCGGCGAGTTCCCGATCGGTGCTGAAAGCGAGCACATTGCTGCGCCAATCCCCACCCATACCGCCCGGCGGATGAAAACCGCGACCGACGGTATCGCCGAATGCGATCGCGATCTCACCCGGCGCGCTCTCCCACATGATGCCCAGGTCGGTGCCGTACACCTGCCAGCGTTTATCGGTTCGGTTCACCGAATGCGCCCCCGTCTGTTTGGCGACCTCCCGCACCGCGCCGATCCGGGGTGCGGGACGCGGCGCGGCCGGGGGCGCCGCTTCGACATCAGGTGCGACCCGCGGCGGCAGAGGCGGCATCGGGTCGGGATTCGGCCCCGGCAGTGCAAAATAGAAAGGCTTGGGGTTCAATACGATTTCGGGCAGACCGAGACGATTGGCCAGGCTCGGCGCGGGCGGCGCCTCGGTGGTGAGCTCCGGGCAGGGGTCGACACACGGATCCGCCGGCAGAGTCATCGTCGTGCGCACCGGTTTCGGTTCGGGTGGTTCCGGTGGGGCAATCGTGACAACGGGATACGGGATCGGCACCTCGAGTGTTTTCGGAATCAACGACTCGTGCGTGGGTTTCGGGTCGGTCGGGCACGGCCCGATGCCCACGGTCCCGGCCGGCGGCGGAACCGCATCGGCCCGCACCGGTACCACTTGATGAATGCCACCGGCCCCCAACACCACCGCGCCCAGCGCGGCCACCACCCGCCTCACCGTCATTGTGCCCCTCGGTATTTCGTAATACCCGGTACAGCCCTGCACGGCGCAGGTTCACGCCGAGGACAAACCCTACCCGAACGCCCCCACCGCGCCGGGGTTTTCCCGCCGTACGCGCGGCGCGATATCAGTGCGCGGCTCGGAACTCGAGTATCGTCGCGCCGATCCGGATCGAATCACCATCGACGAGAACGGCGGGTTCGTCGATGGGCCGCTCGTTGACATAGACGCCGTTGGCCGAATGCAGATCCTTGATCATCAGGCCGACCCGGCCGGGAACGATCTGCGCGTGATAGCGACTGACCTTGGGGTCCTCGAGCACCAGATCGTTATCGGTCATCCGGCCGATCCGGATACCGGTGGGCGCGACCACGACCACCCGGCCGTCCGGTAGCAGCAATCGCCCACTGCGGACCACCCGTGGTTCCTCGGTGACGGTCTCGTCCATTGCCGCGGCGGTGCGCCCGATGCGCCGCAATTCGCCGGTGTCGAGCGGTTCCTGCCGCAGCACCCGCTGTTCCAACTCGATGAGGTCGGGGCCCGGATCGATACCGAGTTGATCGGCCAGGACCGTACGCACCCGGCGGCAGGCGTCGAGGGCGTCGGCCTGCCGCCCGGACAAGTACAGCGCGGTGATGAGCTGCCCCCACAGCGGTTCCCGCAAGGGGTGCTCGGTGGTCATCGCGACCAGTTCGCCGATTACCGAAGCCGGCCGACCACAGGCGATTTCGGCATCGATCCGGGCAGACGCGGCGAGCAACCGCTCCTCGTCCATGGCGGTGGCGAAAGCATCCGCGAAGCCGAACCCGGCCAGATCGGCCAGGGCTCGACCATCCCATTCGCGTAACGCGACGGCGAACAGCTGCGCGGCGTAGACGTGATCACCCGCCTCGGCCGCCCGGATACCCGCATCCCGGGCGGCGCGGAACCGGCCCAGGTCGCAGGCATCGTCGTCGATCTCCAGCCGGTAGCCCGACGACTCGGTGCGCAGTACCGCCGCCGCGTCCACACCCGCATTGCGCAGCGCCTTGCGGATATTCGAGACGAACACCTGCAGACTGGCGGCATAGGAATCGGGCGGGTCCTCGTTCCAGACCATATCGGCCAGCGCAACCGAAGACACGGCGCGCCGCCGGTTCACCGCCAATGCCGCTATCAGGGCCCGTGGCTTCGGTCCGCCGATCGCGATCGGCAGACCGTCGACGAACAGCCGAACGGGCCCGAGCACCCGCACCTCGAGACGCATTCAGGTACCGCGGAGAGAACTTATCGATCAGGCGCTGATCGAACGCCCCGCCGATTTCAGGTCGTTGCACGCCTGCACGACCCGCTCGGCCATCGACAACTCGGCCTTCTTCAGGTAGCTGCGCGGGTCGTAGGTCTTCTTGTTGCCGACCTCACCGTCCACCTTCAACACACCGTCGTAATTGGTGAACATGTGGGCGGCGACCGGGCGGGTGAACGCGTACTGGGTGTCGGTGTCGACGTTCATCTTCACCACGCCGTAGCGCACCGCATCATCGATCTCCGACTTCAGCGAGCCCGAACCGCCGTGGAAGACGAAATCGAACGGTTTGGCGTCGTCGGACAAACCGAGCTTGGCAGCGGCCACCCGCTGGCCCTCGGCCAGCACCTCGGGGCGCAGCACCACATTGCCGGGCTTGTACACACCGTGCACATTGCCGAAGGTGGCAGCGAGCAGGTACTTGCCGTTCTCGCCGGTGCCGAGCGCGTCGACGGTCTTCTCGAAGTCCTGCGGCGAGGTGTAGAGCTTCTCGTTGATCTCCGCCTCGACACCGTCCTCCTCACCGCCGACGACGCCGATCTCGACCTCGAGGATGATGTCGGCCGACTTGGCCAGCTTCAGCAGTTCCTGGGCGATCTGCAGGTTCTCGTCGATCGGGATGGCCGAACCGTCCCACATATGCGACTGGAACAGCGGGTTCTTACCGGCGTTGACCCGCTCCTGGGAGATCGCCAGCAGTGGACGCACGAAACCGTCCAGCTTGTCCTTGGGGCAGTGGTCGGTGTGCAGGGCGATGGTGACGTCGTATTTGGCGGCCACCACGTGCGCGAACTCCGCCAGCGCCACCGCGCCGGTCACCATGTCCTTGACACCCTGACCGGAACCGAATTCCGCGCCACCGGTCGAGAACTGGATGATGCCATCGCTGCCCGCGTCGGCGAAGCCTTTGATTGCCGCGTTGATCGTCTCCGACGAGGTGCAGTTGATGGCCGGGTAGGCGAAGGAGTTCGCCTTGGCCCGCCCGAGCATCTCGGCGTAGACCTCCGGAGTCGCGATCGGCACTGTGAAGACCTCCGTGTAGTGCTGCAGTGTTGTCCGTGCGGTCGAGCGACGCCACTGGTCACAATGCGCTCCCTCTTCGGCGCGACGCTCGGCTGCGGTGTTGTCCGTGCGGTCGAGTCACGCCTGCGTGGTCACGCTGCGCTTCCTCCTTCGGCACCGACGCTCGGACACGGACAAATGTCTGTTTCCGCACTTACCCTAAGGCAGGCCGCTTCCATCCGGTACCAGGGGCGCGACCGCGTCGGTCGAGAGTGTCCGGAGGATGGGATGAATCCGGTGCCGCGCCGGGCCGGACGAACGATGAACCGGTACTGTGGGCCGGGTGATTGCGCTGGCAGCCTCCGACGCGGTGACGAGCAATCTGGCTCTGACCGAACTGCTCGACCCTATGCACCTGCTCACCGAGACCTGGCTTAAGAATGCCGTGCTTCCGGCCATTCTGGTGATCGTCTTCATCGAGACCGGTCTGTTGTTCCCCCTGCTCCCCGGTGACTCGCTGCTGTTCACCGGCGGTCTGCTGTCGGCCCAGCCGAATCCCCCGGTGTCGGCGTGGGTGCTGGTGCCCGCGGTCGCCGTCGTGGCGTTCGCCGGCGACCAGTGCGCCTACTGGATCGGCCGGTCGATCGGGCCGCGGCTGTTCCACAAGGAAGACACCCGCTTCTTCAAGAAGCACTACATCACCGAGACCCACGAGTTCTTCGAAAAGCACGGGCCGAAGGCCATCATCCTGGCCCGGTTCGTGCCGATCGCCCGCACCTTCATGCCGGTGCTGGCGGGGGTCTCGCAGATGAGCTACCGCCGCTATATCGCCTTCGACATCGTGGGTGCGGTGTTGTGGGGCGGTGGCGTGACCGTGCTCGGCTACTTCCTGGGCAATGTCGCGTTCATCCGCGATCATGTGGAAGGGATCTTCCTGCTCATCGTGTTCGTCTCGCTCCTGCCCGCGATCAGTGCCGTCGCGCGCAAACTGTTGCGGCGAGACGGCGCGAAGGGCCCCGACGCCGCATCCGATGTCAACCAGGATCTGATCACGACCGCCGAGCTGCCGATGGTGGGTGACGCGAGAGAACCGCTGCCCAATACTCGGCCGTTGCCGGCGGTGAACGCCGAGCAGCCCGGGATGACCACCAGTGAGACCTCTACCCGGTAGTGCTGGCATCGACGATATCCTCGCTCCACTGCATGGCAAGTTCCGAGATCCGGACCATGGGGAGTTTCGAACCACTGCTCTCCGCGGGGCCCGCACTGATCTGGACGGTAGTACTGACCTTCGTCTTCCTCGAGTGCGCGTTCATCATCGGGCTGTTCCTGCCCGGTGATTCGATGCTGCTCACCGCGGGAGTCGTGATGGCCTCACACAGCACCGGCGAAACCCAGGTTTGGCTGCTGTCGGTGGGGACCATGCTCGCGGCCATCGCGGGCAATCAGGTCGGCTATGCCGTGGGACAACGCACTGGTCACCGTCTGGCGGCCCGGCGTAACGGGCGCATTGTCAATACCCACAATCTGGCCCGGGTGAGCGAATTACTGCAACGGCACGGTTTCGTCGCCGTACTGATCTCCCGCTGGATTCCGTGGGTGCGGACCCTGTGCCCCATGGTGGCGGGTGCGGCCGATATGAACCATCGCCGGTACACCGTGGCCAGCGCCATCGGGGCGATCATCTGGGCACCGGTTCTCCTGCTGGTCGGGTACTACGCGGGCAACTTCATCCAGCGCGTGTCGTGGCTGATGCCGGTGGTGATGGGGCTGATGGTGCTCGGCCTGGTGGTCGGTACGGTGATCGGGATCCGGCGGTATCGGCAGGAGATGTCGCAACCGACCGAGGACTTCGATCTCGACTCGCCTCAACTGGCCGAACGCTGACGCTGGGCGGCGCGGATCACAACCCCGCCGCGTCGACCAGTTGGGCGGCCTCCATGAGCATCCACCCCGACAGCTGCACCGACAGATCGCGGGCCGGCGATCGTGAGGAGGTGACCGACCCGCCCGGGGACAGCTCGCCCGCTCCCGCACTCCCGGTGGGCAGTGTGGCCGGACGGGACCAGTCGTGGCCGAACAGCGGCTCGCCGTCCACCTCCAGGCGGTTCGCCCAGGCGGCGGCCGCCGATTCCAGGACGATCCGGGCCGCGATCCGTCGGTCGCCCACCCGATCGTGGCCGTCACCGGGAAGCATGAGCGCGACCTGCGCGAGATAGCGGATCAGGATTCCGTTGAACAAACCGCCGTCGCCACCGCCACCGCCACGCACCACACCGTCGACGGTCAGGTGCTCTTCCACGGCGTGGAGCAATCGGTGTACCCGGTCGGCGTGCCGGGGCTCCCCGGTACGCACCGCCAATTCGGTTTCCAGCCCCAGCACCACCCCCTGGCAGTAGCTGTAGATCGGGCGTTCGACCACACCGGAGGGCAGGTGGATACCGTCGAAGATCAGGCCGGTATCGGGATCGCGCAGCGTCTCATCGATCCAGTCGGCCATTTCGACGGCTCGTTCGCGGCGGCCGAGCCGGGCCAGGGCAATACCGGCGGGACCGTTGGCGGGCGCGTTGTAGAAGTCCGCACCGACGCGCCACGGGATACCACCGCCCTGGGCGGGGGCCCAGGCGTGGTACAGGGCGCGCTCCAACGGTCCCAGCCCGCCACGCGCCGCATCGGCCCCCTGGATGCGCAAGACGCGTTCCAGCGCCAGGGCCAGCCAGGCCATATCGTCGTAGTACCGATTGGTCCAACCCGTGAGGTTGCGAATGCGGTGGCCGCGGACGATGGCGGCGATACGCCGCCGCCGCGCCGGTGTCGGCACCCGGATCGCGGCGTCGACGGCGCAGTCGATCAGATGTGCCTGCCACCAGTAGTGCCAGGTCAGGAAGAATCGTTCGCGCCGGGTCGGCGGCCAACCCACCACCGCCAGCGCGGTGCCCGGCAGACCCCACAGGGCTCGCAGATGCCGGGACAGTACCGCGGCTTCGGCCATATCGGCGCGTTCGGACCATACCGCCGGGGTCTCGGCCGACGGTTTCGGCTGTCGCGACGTGGGATCGGACCGCGGTATGTCGAGGTCGTCGCTCCGCGAGGTCATAGGGTTATGGTGCCAGGAAAGTCCGGTTCCATGCCGCTCGATTGTTACGAACTCGACGCGGAATCGTTCGCTTGCCGGCCATCGTGTCCTCGGCCACGCGAAAAGGGAGCCAACCGGCCGGGGAGGTCACGAATAAATTGTCAATATGGGTTAACACAGGGCGCGCCCGTTGTGTCGCGGACCGGACCCCGTTCGACAACCGTTCACCACGCGGTGGTCAGATCGGCATGTTGGCGAATCCAGGTGTGCATGGCGATGCCTGCGGCCACCCCGGCATTGATACTGCGAGTGGACCCGAACTGGGCGATGGACACCGTGAGCACGGCCGCTTCCCGGGCGGCCGCCGTGACGCCCGGGCCCTCCTGGCCGAAGAGCAGCAGACAACTACGCGGCAGTCGAACGGTTTCCAAAGGGACCGAACCGGGGACATTGTCCACCGCGACCACCGTCAAATCGCGCGCCCGGGCGAAGTCGAGCAGGGCATCGATATCGGGATGGTGGACTATGTGCTGGTACCGATCGGTGACCATGGCGCCGCGACGGTTCCAGCGCCGTCGACCGACGATATGCACCGCGGCCGCGGCAAAGGCATTCGCCGTACGCACCACGGTGCCGATATTGGCGTCGTGACCGAAATTCTCGATGGCGACGTGGAAGGGATGTCGGCGTCGGTCGATATCCGCGACGATCGCCTCACGAGTCCAGTAGCGGTAGGCATCCACCACATTGCGGCGGTCGCCCTCGGCGAGCAGTACCGGGTCCAGGCGATCGTCGTCCGGGGGTTCGGTGCCGTATTCCTGCACCCACGGACCCACCCCATGGGGATGCTCCCCCCATTCGGTGGGTCCGGGCCCAGGTTCGACGGGGTCATCCGGTTCCGGCCGTTGTTCCGCGTCGGCGGGCGGTCCCGCCTCCGCCGGTACTGATCTGCTCACTCCGACGATGCTAAAACGTGTTCGGTGCCCAACCGGCGGCGGACGTCGCTCCCACCGGCCCGATTCACCAGCTGGGGTCGGCGCTGGGGGAATCCAAACTTCCCAGGGCAGGGAAGAGGAACACCAACCAGACGACCATAGCGATAACGGTCAGGATCAGGAAAAACGAGCCGATGATCCCGCAGACATACCCCACCATGGCCAAGTTACGGCCCCCGACCGTACCGCCGGATGAGTCGATCTCGCCGAGCACCCGCTTACCCATCACCCAGGCGAACGGCGCGACCACCTGACAGAACGCCATACCGAGCACACCGAGAATCAGGACGGTAGTGGCCTGCGGATGGTCGGGCGGCGGGCCATAGGGAAGATGACCGTACTGGGGCGGAGGGTAATTCATTCGACGATAGTAGGTCAGCGCGGCTCGGCCGCTCGATCCTTGCCGCGAACGTGCGCAGCCGGATCGGCGAGCAGGTACTGCGCCGCGCCGTAGGTGCCCAGAATGACGGCTTCGGCCACTCGGCGGGTCCGGGCGCCCCGAAGGAACAGTCGACGCATCACGATCAATCCATCCGAAACCGTGAACAGCAGCGAGCCCAACCCCACCCGACTTCGCGGATCGGCGCTCGGCAGATTCACCCCGGCGACCCGACGCGCCCCAGGAGCCAGATCCGGATCGCCGGCCAGCACACCTGCCGTTCCCAAGGCGGCGCCGTAAGCGGTGAGCGGCGCGGCGAGCGCGGGGGCCCGGGTCCGCAACAGCGCGCCCGCGCCGAGCCAGGCCAGCACCCGGGGAAGGGCGACCGCCGCCCGAGGCCGGCCACCATGCCGGGACCACAGCACGCCGTAGCCAACCTGCATCACCGCGAAGGACGACGCGCCCGCAACCAACCGACGATCGTTGTCCGGCTCGATCAGCAGCACATCACCAACGGTGGCGGCGCCGAGCGAACCCAGCAGCAGCGTCCGGTCGGTGGGCTCGAGCTCGCGGCCGGCGGTGGCGACATCGGCCGCCAGCAGCGGCATCATCAGCGGTTTGGACACCCACTGGATCCGGTTACGACCGGTGAGCGCCGCCAGTACGGTCACCGCGGTGGCCACCAGGAAACCGACACGGAACGGGCGCATATCAGAAACTCGGCTCGGCGGGGGCGGGCGGCAGCGTCACCACCTGCCCGGCGTAGCTCAGACCGGCGCCGAAACCGAGCAGCAACGCCAGCTGACCGCCCTTGGCCTTACCGGTGACCAGCATTTCTTCCATGGCCAACGGGATCGATGCGGCGGAAGTGTTGCCCGTGTTCTCGATATCGTTCGCCATCGGGATATCGTCGGCCAACCCGAGATTCTTCTTCATCAGCTCGTTGATCCGGGCATTGGCCTGATGCGGGATGAATACCTCGATCTCATCCTTGGAGACACCGGAAACCTCGAGGGTGCTCGACAGCGCCCGGGGCAGTGTGACCGCCGCCCACCGGAAGACCCGGGGACCTTCCATTCGCAGCGCCATCCGCCCCACCGGTTCCACCTCGGGATCGGTGCCCTGGAGTTCCTGGGCCCGGTGCATGTATTCGAGGAAGTCGATGTCCTGGGCGATGGCCTCGGCGTTCTCACCGTCGCTGCCCCACACCGTCGGAGAGATACCGTTCTCCTCGCTGGGGCCGACCACGACCGCACCCGCACCGTCGCCGAAGATCATGGCGGTGCCGCGGTCGGTGGGGTCGAGACCGATGGTCATGGTTTCGGCGCCGATCACCAGGACGTACTCGGCCGAGCCCGCGCGGATCAGATCGGCGGCCACACCGAGGCCGTAGCCGAAACCGCCGCACCCGGAGGTGAGATCGAAGGCCGGGATACCGTTCATCCCGAGGTCGGAGGCAATAATGGGCGCACCGTGCGGGGTCAGCTTGAGCCAGCTGGAGGTACACAGGAGCAGCATGCCGATCCGGGACCGGTCGATACCGCTGTTGGCCAGGGCCCGTTTCCCCGCGGCCGCCGCGATCGACCGCAGCGTCTCGTCGCCGCTGATCCAGCGCCGGTTACGGATACCGGTTCGCTCGTAGATCCATTCGGCGGTGGAATCCAGCACCTGGCACACCTCGTCGTTACTCACGACGCGCCGCGGCCGGTAGGCCCCGATACCGAGCATTGCGACGTTGTCATGCCCCTTTTTGCCGGCAATGCTCACCATGAGCCCACGACCCTTCACAAACCTGAAACAAACAGCCACCAGGCTACCGAGGACGAAAAACTCGACCAAACCTCAGCCCAGAGCCAAATCCTTCAACCCGAGGATAGAGCGGTATTCCAATCCTTCCGCCGCGATGACCTGGTCGGCGCCTGTTTCCCGGTCGACCACCGTCGCCACCCCGACCACCGTCGCGCCCGCGGCCCGCAACGCACGCACCGCCGTGAGCGGAGAGTTACCGGTGGTGGTGGTGTCCTCGACGACGAGCACCCGTCTACCCGCCACATCGGGCCCCTCGATCTGCCGCTGCATACCGTGCGTTTTGGCGGCTTTACGCACTACGAAGGCATCGATCGGACGTCCGGGCGCGTGCATCATGGCCAGTGCGACCGGATCGGCGCCCATGGTCAACCCGCCCACCGCGGCGAAGTCCCAGTCCGCGACCAGTTCGCGCAGCAGCCTTCCGATCAGCGGACCTGCCCGGTGATGCAGGGTCGCGCGACGCAGGTCGACGTAGTAGTCGGCCTCCTTACCGGACGAGAGAGTCACCTTGCCGTGTATCACGGCGAGTTCGCGCACCAGCGCGGCCAAGCTGTCCCGATCGGTTGCTGCCTGGTCGATCATCCGTGTCCTTTCAAGCATGAGCCCGCCTCGCTCGCGCCGGGGTTCCGACGAGCCGTCACCGCCCCTCACCAGCAGAATACGGTGTGCGGCGCAATGGGCACGGCTTGCCCCACGGGCGTCGAGTTCGGCGCTCGGTCGATATGGAAGCGCAGGTGGATCGGCCGCGCGGATAGGGCGGAACTACCTCGGCACCGGCCCCTGGTACGGCCGGAAACCGGGGTGGAAGGGGCCACCCGGCCGGCGCCGGTCCTCGTCTCGGGGACGCTCGGACGCGGTGGAGTCGTCGTCGGACGAACCCATACGGTCCGCGCCGGAGGCGGGACGGTCGCTCAACCGTGAGGAGGGTCGGTCCTCGGCGCGAATATCGGGAACCAGCGCCAGGTTGGGCCGACGAGGCTGCCCGGCATCACCCCGACCGTCACCGCCGACGGAATCGTCCTCACCGCGGAATCGCAGACTCGGAGTGGGCGGCGCGGGCCGCTTCTCCACGAGCCCCTGGTCCTCGTCGGAGTCGCGCTCCCGGGCGGGCAGGGGCTTGTCACCACGCCGCGGCGGGGGTGCATCCCGCTCGTCGTGCTCGGCGGAGCGGACGCGGGCCCGCGGATGCGGTCGAGGCGGCTCACGGTCGGCCGGCGGATCGGCGACGGGCGGCAGTACGTGCAGCAACCCGGACAGCCGCAGGACGATATCGATCCCGGTCTCCCAATCCTTGGCCGCACTACCGACCGGGAGCATGCCCAGCGTCCAGTTGCCCTCGCTCCAGAGCATCTGCACGGTATCGGGCAAGGATTCGATGAATGCGACCATCCGCTGGTCCACGGCGTGCCGCGCGATCTCCGGATTGGTGGCGAAGACGACCCGGTCGCCGATGGCGCCGAGCAGTTCCAGATCGGCGTCCTTGGGCGGGGATGCGGTCTTCAACCGCATATCCACGTCGATATCCGACCCGATCTGCCTGCGCACGGCGACCAGCGTCGCGGAATCCTCCAGATCCAGCAGGACGAACTTCTCGCCCTTGCGGATACCGGTCACCACGTCGACCGCCGTCAGATAGCCCAACTTGGCCAGCGCTCCACGCCGCCACGTCGAGGCCAGTGCCGGTTCCACCGACACGTAGGTGTATCCCTGGGCTTTCGCCCACACCTGGCGCGCATGACCGGTCCGCTGCCGCTGGCGCCGGTCGAAGTACAGCAGGACAATCGCACCCACCAGGGTGATTGCCGCCAGCCCGAACCACATTGCCGTCATCGTCGCCTAGCCTAACGGTGCAACCGGGCATCGGCCGTCATTAGCCCGCGCATGGCCGGAGCGAATACGGAGCCAAGGGTGGACGGGGCCCGTGTCATCGTTCCCCTCCGGGCACGGCGGTACTGATGATCACCTTCGCGGTGATCGAACCGTCAGGAGCCTTGTCCCCCTGGACGAGGATCAGATCCCCCTCGGGGAGGTCGGAAACAGCGGTGCCCGACAACGAGATCACCTGGGTGTCGGAGTCGGTGTGCACGACGACATCCGATCCGCCGAGCGAGCTGATGGTCAAGGTGACCCCGTCGTTGGCGGTGATGGTGCCCATCGTGGTGCCGGAGGGGACGGGCTCGTCCAGACCGGGCACACCCGGAAATCCCGGCGCGGTCGGTTGCCGCCCACCCGGGTCCAGCGGACCGGTCGGCACCCGACGGGTGGGTACGGTGCTGGTCCCCCGGCCGCTCGCCACCGTGGCGGAATCGTCGCCGCCGAACAGAAGACCGGCGGCCACCCCCGCCAGTCCGATCAGCACCACGGCCGCGAGCCCGAGCCCGATCCACATCCCGGTCCGGCGCCGGGGTGGTCGGGGCGGTTCTCCCTGCGGCTGCCCCGACCAGGCGCCGTCGGGGTAGCCGGTCGGGTACGACGGCTGCCCGTAAACGCCATAGGTGTCCCATCGGCCGTCGTAGGGCGGTAGCTCCCGGGTCGGGTTCGGCCCCTGCGCCCAGGCGTCGTAGGGGCCGTCGATGGGATAGGCGGTGGTCGGCGCCCCGTATGCCATCGTGGGGTCGTCGGTGTGCGACGGTTCGGCGTCCCATTTCCCCGGCCGACCCAGGTGTTCGGTCGGGGTCTCGTCCGGCCGGGCCCAGGGATCGTTCGGGTTGGTCATATCTCCCACAGTAGGTCGTCACCGGGCACGGAGTGCGGAACCCGGCCACTCCGTACCCGAGCGACGAGACCTCGGGAGAACTTCCCGGGTTCGGAATTCACTTTCCGACCTTCAGACTGTCCCCATCCGGGGTTACGGTGACCTTCACCGTGTCGCCATCGGTGATATTGCCCGCCAGCAACTCCTTGGCGAGCGTATCGCCGATGGACTGCTGGATAAGCCGACGCAGTGGACGGGCACCGTAAACGGGGTCGTACCCGCGCACCGCCAGCCAGAACCGGGCCGAAGAGCTGACATCCAACCGCAGTCGCCGCTGCGCCAACCGCTGCTGCAACTGCTCCAGCTGAATATCGACGATCTGTTCGAGCTGCTCCTCGTTGAGGGCGTGGAACATGACCACATCGTCGAGGCGGTTCAAAAACTCCGGTTTGAAGGCCGCCCGCACCGCATTCATCACGAACTCGTCGTCGCCACCCGCGCCCAGGTTCGACGTGAGGATGAGGATGGTGTTGCGGAAGTCGACCGTGCGACCCTGGCCGTCGGTGAGCCGACCCTCGTCGAGAACGGCGAGCAGGATGTCGAACACGTCCGGGTGCGCCTTCTCGATCTCGTCGAACAGCACCACCGTGTACGGCCTGCGCCGGACCGCCTCGGTGAGCTGACCACCCTGGTCGTAGCCGACATAGCCGGGCGGGGCGCCGACCAGCCGGGCCACCGAGTGCTTCTCGCTGTATTCGCTCATATCGATGCGCACCATGGCGCGCTCGTCGTCGAACAGGAAGTCCGCGAGCGCCTTGGCCAGCTCGGTCTTACCCACACCGGTGGGTCCGACGAACATGAACGATCCGGTCGGCCGGTTGGGGTCGGCGACCCCGGCACGCGCCCGACGCACCGCGTCCGATACCGCCTGCACGGCCGCGGTCTGCCCGACCACCCGGCGGCCGAGTTCGGTCTCCATCCGCAGCAATTTCTGCGTCTCGCCCTCCAACAGCCGGCCCACCGGGATACCGGTCCATGCGGAGATCACCTCGGCGATATCGTCGGGGCCGACCTCCTCCTTGAGCATCACCTCACCGTCGGAGGCCGCACCGGACGCCCGCTCTGCCTCGGCGAGCTGCTTCTCCAGCGCCGGGATACGGCCATAGCGCAGTTCGGCCGCTTTGCCCAGGTCGCCGTCGCGTTCGGCCCGCTCCGACTCGCCGCGCAGCGATTCCAGTTCCTCTTTGAGAACCCGAATCTGGTCGATGGCCTTCTTCTCGTTCTGCCAACGAGTCGTCAGCTGGTTCAGCTTCTCCCGGCTATCGGCCAGTTCGGCGCGCAGTTTCTCCAGCCGCTGTTTGGACCCCTCATCGGTTTCCTTGCTCAGCGCCACCTCTTCGATCTCGAGTCGACGCACCGCCCGCTCCACTTCATCGATCTCGACCGGGCGGGAGTCGATCTCCATCCGCAGTCGGGACGCGGCCTCGTCGACCAGGTCGATCGCTTTGTCCGGCAGGAACCGGGAGGTGATGTAGCGGTCGCTCAGACTCGCCGCGGCGACCAGGGCGGAGTCGGTGATGCGCACACCGTGGTGCACCTCGTAACGCTCCTTGATCCCGCGCAGGATGCCGATGGTGTCCTCCACCGACGGTTCGCCCACCAGCACCTGCTGGAAGCGGCGTTCCAGGGCCGCGTCCTTCTCGATGTGCTTGCGGTACTCCTCGAGGGTGGTGGCGCCGACCAGACGCAACTCGCCGCGGGCCAGCATCGGCTTGATCATATTGCCCGCGTCCATGGCGGATTCGCCGGTCGCGCCCGCGCCGACAATGGTGTGCAGCTCGTCGATGAACGTGATGATCTGGCCGGCACCGGATTTGATCTCCTCCAGTACGGCCTTGAGTCGCTCCTCGAATTCACCGCGGTACTTCGCGCCCGCAACCATGGCGCCCAGGTCGAGGGTGATCACGGTTTTGCCGCGCAGCGATTCGGGGACGTCGCCGGCGACGATGCGCTGGGCCAGGCCCTCCACGATGGCGGTCTTACCGACACCGGGCTCGCCGATCAGCACCGGGTTGTTCTTGGTGCGCCGGCTGAGCACCTGCACCACCCGACGGATCTCGGTATCGCGTCCGATCACCGGATCCAGTTTCCCGGCGCGCGCGGCGGCGGTGAGGTCGGTGGAGTACTTTTCCAACGCCTGGTAGGTGCCTTCCGGGTCCGGATTGGTGACCCGGGCACTACCGCGCACCACGGTGAACGCCTCCCGCAGCGTCGTGGCCGTGGCGCCGTGCCGGGCGAGCAGCTTGGCCACGTCCGTATCGCCGTCGGCCAGTCCGACCATGACGTGCTCGGTCGAGACGTACGCGTCACCGAGCTCGGTGGCCAGTCGCTGCGCCGCGGTGATCGCGGCGAGCGCTTCCCGTCCCAGCTGCGGGGCGGTGGTGGCGCCGGTGGCCCGGGGCAGCCGGTCGATGAGCTCTTGCGCCTCCCGCCGGACAACGGTGGGGTCGGTGCCGACGGCCTTCAGCAACGGACCGGCGATACCTTCGGTCTGGTCCAGTAATGCCACCAGTAGATGTTCCGGGCGGATCTCCGGGTTACCCGCGGTCGAGGCGGCCTGCAGAGCGGCGGTGAGCGCCGCCTGGGTTTTGGTGGTGGGATTGAAAGAGTCCACGGAGCACCTTCCTGCTAGTCGATGTCGGGTCGGCACGGTGGCGGCTGTGCGACCGAGCGCACGAGGTGGCTCGTGCCGTTCTCATCTGTCCAACGTTCGAAAGGTTGAGTCTGTTCCACTCAAGTTTGCCATTTCGGTCCGCATATCGGGCATCGCGGTCCCGAACGAACGCCATCTCCGCTACGGTGGCCGGACCCGATCACACCAACCGGTCGCCGCCTATACCCTCAATGAGGCCGATCCAAACCCAACACCTGCACATATCACGATTTTCGGCAATACTTATCAGCGGAGGACGACCGGTAACGGATACGCCCTTCGGGCAGATTCGAGGGAAAGGAAGCTCCACGCCGTGGATGCGCGTTCGGCAGCGCTGGTCCGCGCCAATTTCCAGTCGGTACTCGATGCACCGAATGGACCCGAGCGGTTGGTCAGTGCGTTTTATGGCTACCTGTTCGCCGAGCATCCCTACCTGCGGGAGCTGTTCCCACCCGCCATGGATATGCAGCCCAAGCGGGTGGTCACCGCCATCCAGTACATGCTCGACCACCTCGAGGACTGGGAGCGGGCGCAGAAATTCCTCGAACAACTGGCCCGTGACCACCGCAAATTCGGGGTCGAGGCCGCGCACTACGATATGGCCGGCCGGGCGCTCTACGCCGCCTTCCAGACCTACAACGGCTCCGACTGGACCAGTGAACTCGCCGAGGGCTGGCGCGATATCTGCCTGCTGATCTCCGCCGCCATGGCCATCGGCGCCAATTCCGACGACTCCCCGCCCTATTGGGAGGCGACCGTGGTCGGGCATCGGCACGTGCTGGAGGATCTGGCCATCGTCCGCCTGCAATCCGACGAACCGATCCCCTACCTGGCCGGTCAGTACGTACCGGTCAGCGTGCCCCAGCGGCCGAAGATGTGGCGATACCTCTCCCCGGCCATCCCCTCCAATCCATACGGGGAGATCGAATTCCATGTGCGCAAGATCCGCGGCGGGTGGGTGAGCCCGGCCATCGTCAACGAGACCAAGGTCGGTGACCGCTGGTTGATCGGCGGCCCCCTCGGCGGACTGCAGGTGGACCACGAAAGCGGACGCGATGTGCTGATGATCGGATCGGGCACCGGAATCGCCCCGCTGCGTGCGCAACTCATCGAGATGGGGCGACGCGGTATCAACCCCCGGGTGCATTTCTTCATCGGGGGTGTCTACCCCTGCGACCTGTACGACGTGGAGAACATGTGGCAGCTCTCGCAGAGCAACCCTTGGCTCACCGTTGTCCCGGTCTGCGAGCACAAGACCAACCCGTGGTGGTATCCGCATCCGACCACCGATGCTCCCTACGGCATGCACCGCCGGCTGGTCGGTAATCTCGGTGCGGTCGTGGCCAGTTTCGGCGCCTGGGCGGACCGGCAGATCCAGATCGCCGGTTCGCCGAAGATGATCGCCGATACCCGGCGTGCCCTCCTCGCGGTCGGCACCCCGGAATCGATCATCAGCTCCGATCCGGTCTGACACCGGACCGAAAACCACGGCCGCCCTGGGAATCCGACCCTGTGAGAGAGGTATGAGCATCGACCCGCACACCTTCGGCGACGGAGCGCCACCACAGGAATGGACCTCCACCGTCGTGGGACACCACCGGTTGCGACACGATCTCGCGGTGATCCGCCTGATCGGTGAATTCGTCCCCTTCGTGGCGGGACAGTCCGTCGAGGTTCGGGTGCCGCAGTTCCCGGAGCTGCGCCGCCGGTTCTCCCCCGCACTTCCACCCTCGTTGGACGGGAAATTGGAATTTCACGTGCGAACGGTGCCGGGCGGCTGGTGCAGCGGCGCCATTGTCGCCGATACCGCCCCGGGGGACGAGTGGATCATCAGCGCGCCGGCCGGCATGTTCAACATTGATCCCGCGGGTGACGAAGTGGTGATGGTCGCGGGCGGAACCGGTCTGGCGCCAATGCGTTCGCAGATCCTGGAACTGGCCCGTCACGAATCCCCGCCGAAGACATATCTGTTCGTCGGCGGCTCCTCACCGCGGGATCTGTACGCCGGCGATATGCTCACCCTCCTGGCCGCCGAATTGCCCTGGCTCACCGTGGTTCCAGTGGTGGAGCACCTCGAGGACCCCGATTGGACCGACGAGTGGTATGAACTCTCCCGAGTGGATATCGGCTTCGAACCCGATGATCTGCTCCAGGGCACCCTGGCCGAAGTGGTCGGCTCCTACGGCGCGTTCGACCGGCATCAGGTCCTGGTCTGCGGCTCCCCGGCCATGACCCGGGCCACCGTCGAACGACTGCTCGACACCGGCACCCCACCCGAACGCATCCAGTTCGAAGGCGGCTGAGCGCCGGCCCGCGGCGCGGCTAACCTCGCCGATGCCTCGGCTGCCACACCACGAGCGCGGTACTGCGCTGGGGCACCGGTGCGAGATCGGCGCGGTAGGCCGTCGCCTGCACCCTCTCCAACTCGGCGGTCAGCTCGGCCACCCGTCGCTGTAGCTCCTCCACCTGATTGGTGAGCTCGATGATGCGCTTGATCCCGGCCAGATTGACGCCCTCGTCCTGGGACAGCCGCTGCACCTCGCGCAGCAGCTCCACATCCCGCGTCGAGTAACGGCGGCCCCCACCCGAAGTGCGTTGCGGCGTAACCAGTCCCAACCGGTCATAGGTGCGCAGGGTCTGCGCGTGCATACCGGCGAGCTGCGCCGCCACCGAGATCATGAAGTACTCGGTGCGCGACGCACCGCCGGACGCCTGCTTCGGATCGTTGGACATTACGCACCTGCCCATCCTGCTCGTGGATCGAAGCCACTGGCCTTCTCGGCCTCCTGATAGGCACGTAGTGCCTCGATGGCCTTCTCGTCCAGTTTCTGTGGCACGGCGACCTTCACGGTGACGAGCAGATCACCGGCCCCACCCCCACGTTTGGGTACCCCACGCCCGCGCACCCGCAGGGTGCGACCATCCGCGGTCCCCGGAGGCACCTTCACTCCGACCCGGCCCTGCAACGTCGGCACCGATACGGTCGTACCGAGCACCAACTCACTGTAACTGACCGGCAAGACCAAGGTCAGGTCGTCGCCGACCCGACCGAAAACCTTGTCCTGGCCGACGTGCACGGTGACATAGAGGTCGCCCGAGGGCGCGCCCCGCAGACCGGCCTCGCCCTGGCCGGCCAACCGGATCCGTTGCCCATCTGCGACTCCGGGCGGAATCCGGACGGTAATGGTGCGGGTGCGGTTCTGGGTACCGCTGCCGTGGCAGTCCACGCACGGAGTGTCGATGATCGACCCGGTGCCACGGCACTCGTCGCACGGTTCGCTGAAACCGAACGCGCCCTGGTTCCGGCTCACCACGCCGGCGCCGTTGCATATAGGGCAGATCCGGGGGCTGGTCCCCGGTTTGGCGCCGCTACCGTGACAGGTGGTGCACGGCGACGGGCTGGTCAGACGCAGCGGTACCGTCGCGCCCTGGGCGGCCTCCCGGAAACCGAGCGTGGTCTCGGTTTCCACATCGGCCCCGCGCCGAGGACGAGGTGCCGTCCGGGTCGAACCACGGTTGAACAGGCCGCCGAACAGGTCGCCGAGGCCACCGTCGCCACCCGTCGCGCCGAAGATATCGCCGAGATCGAACCCGGCCGAGAATCCACCGCCCGCACCGGGGGAGAATCCTCCGCGACCGTACCCGCCGGATGCGAACAGCCGGCGGGTCTCGTCGTACTCCTTGCGCTTGACCGGATCGGACAGCACGGCATGCGCCTCGCTGACGGCCTTGAACCGTTCCTCGGCCTTGGGGTCACCCGGATTGGCATCCGGGTGCAGATCACGGGCGAGCTTGCGGTACGCCTTCTTGATCTCGTCCGTCGAGGCGCTGGAGGAAACGCCCAGCTCCTTGTAGAAGTCCTTCTCGATCCACTCCCGTTGGCTCACCGGGCATCTCCTCCTTTCGCCGTATCCGATATTCGAAGCCCACCGGCTCCTCCGGAGGCCATCGGGCTAACTGCCGTCCGTGCCGCTACCGGTATCCGAGGTCCCCGAGGCCTTGGCATCCGCCGTGGAATCCGCCTCGGAATCACTCGCCGCGTCCACCTGCTCGGCGGACGCTTCCGCGGCGCTCGCCGCGTCGGAAGTGTCGGTTTCCCCGGCATTGTCCGACGGACCGTCGGTCACCCCGACCAGCGCGTGCCGCAATACCCGATCGCCGAGACGGTAGCCCTTGCGCATGACGACACCGATCACCGATTCGTGACCGGAGCCCTCGTGCTGCACCGCCTCGTGCAAGGTGGGATCGAACGGCTCACCCTCGACACCGAACTCCTCCAACCCCTGCTTGCGCAGGGCGGCGATGAGTTTGTCGGCCACCGAACGCAGGGGACCGGATTCCAGGTCGCCGTGCGCCCGAGCGCGGTCGAGATCGTCGAGAACACCGAGCAGTTCGGTGACCACGGCGGCCTTGGCGGTATCGATCGCGGTTTTGCGATCGCGTTCCACCCGGCGCCGATAGTTGGCGTATTCCGCGGTCAACCGCTGCAGATCGGCGGTGCGCTCGGCCAGTTCCGCGGCCGGATCGCCGGGGGCGGTACCGGTTTCGGCCTCCCCGGCACTTCCCGGCGCGGCACCGTTCTCGGCCGCAGCGGCCGGCGCCGATCCCTCGACCGCGGTGCCGTCGGCCCCGGACGAGGCGGCACCGTTGTCCGCCGCGTCGGGCTGCCGGACCTCACCCGTCTCGGGATCGACCTTGCGCTTGTCCACGAAGCTGATCGGCTCTTCGGGCCGTTCCGGATTGCCGGTATTCGCGCTAGTCACTTCTTCTCCGTGTCGACCGGTTCGTCCACAACTTCGGCGTCGACCACCTGGTCGTCACCGGCGGTCGCGCTCGTTCCGTTGCCGGAGGCCGCAGCCTCCGCCGCGGAGGCCTCGTAGATCGCCTGGCCCAAGGCCTGCGATTCGGTGGCCAGTTTCTCCATGGCCGACTTCACCGCGGCGATATCGGTGCCCTCGAGCGCCTTCTTGGCGTCGGCAATGGCCGCCTCGACCTTGGACTTGACGTCCGCCGGCACCTTGTCCTCGTTCTCCTTGATGAACTTCTCGGTCTGGTGCACCAGCGATTCGGCCTGGTTGCGGGTCTCCGCCGCCTCGCGCCGGGCCTTGTCCTCGGCCGCGTGCTGCTCGGCATCCTTGATCATCCGCTCGATCTCTTCCTTGGACAGGCCGGAGCCGTCCTGGATCTTGATCGTGTTCTCCTTGCCGGTGCCCTTGTCCTTCGCGGTCACGTGGACGATGCCGTTGGCGTCGATATCGAAGGTGACCTCGATCTGCGGCACACCACGCGGAGCCGGCGGGATACCGGTCAGCTCGAACGAACCGAGCAGCTTGTTGTGCGCGGCGATTTCCCGCTCACCCTGGAAGACCTGGATCTGCACCGACGGCTGGTTGTCGTCGGCGGTGGTGAAGGTCTCCGAACGCTTGGTGGGAATGGTGGTGTTGCGTTCGATGAGCTTGGTCATCACACCACCCTTGGTCTCGATGCCCAGCGACAGCGGGGTCACATCGAGCAGCAGGACGTCCTTGACCTCACCCTTGAGCACACCGGCCTGCAGGGCGGCGCCGACGGCGACGACCTCGTCCGGGTTGACGCCCTTGTTCGGCTCCTTGCCGCCGGTCAGCTCGCGCACCAGGTCGGTCACCGCGGGCATACGGGTCGAACCACCGACCAGCACCACGTGGTCGATATCGGAGACCTTGATGCCGGCGTCCTTGACGACCTGTTGGAACGGCGCGCGGGTGCGGTCGAGCAGATCCGAGGTGATCCGCTGGAATTCGGCGCGCGACAGCTGCTCGTCGAGGAACAGCGGGTTCTTGTCCGCGTCGACGGTGATGTAGGGCAGGTTGATCGAGGTGCTCTGCGAGGAGCTCAACTCGATCTTGGCCTTCTCGGCCGCCTCACGCAGCCGCTGCATCGCCATCTTGTCCTTGGTGAGGTCGATGCCGGTGTTGCTCTTGAACTTCTCCACCAGCCAGTCCACGATGCGCTGGTCCCAGTCGTCACCACCGAGGTGGTTGTCACCGGAGGTGGCGCGAACCTCGACGACACCCTCGCCGATTTCCAGCAGCGAAACGTCGAAGGTACCGCCACCGAGGTCGAAGACCAGGATGGTCTGTTCCTTGTCGCCCTTGTCCAAACCGTAGGCCAGGGCGGCCGCGGTCGGCTCGTTGACGATGCGCAGCACGTTCAGGCCGGCGATCTGACCGGCTTCCTTGGTGGCCTGACGCTGGGCGTCCTCGAAGTAGGCGGGCACCGTGATGACCGCGTCGGTGATCTCCTCACCGAGATAGGCCTCGGCGTCGCGCTTCAGCTTCATCAGCGTGCGCGCGCTGATCTCCTGCGGGGTGTACTTCTTACCGTCGATTTCCACCGTCCAGTCGGTGCCGATGTGGCGCTTGACCGAGCGAATGGTGCGGTCGACGTTGGTGACCGCCTGGTTCTTGGCCGGCTGGCCGACCAGTACCTCACCGTTCTTGGCGAACGCGACAATTGAGGGAGTGGTACGCGATCCCTCGGAGTTGGCGACGACGACCGGCTCACCACCTTCGAGAACGGCGACGACCGAGTTCGTGGTCCCGAGGTCGATTCCGACCGCACGAGCCATTGGGGGTTCCTCCTCGTTTCGACTGCTTGTGTGATGTCAGGGCCGATGGGCCCGCTGCGCGCCGGGGCGCCGGACCAGGCCCCTGGACACTGCACGGAGCACGGTCCCAGCAACACTGAGCGTGGTCGACTCAATCCTGCATGCACCTCCGAAGGGAGTCAAGTCAAACTTGAGTCAACTTCGCTCAATGTTGTCGATCGACTCAACCGACGGCAAGGGCGATCTATTCCCGCCACCGATCCGATTTCCGATCTTCCGTCCCACCGGTAACACCACCTGCACAACCGCCGAAAGAACCGGTAATCGGTCTCCGACCGAGAGCATGTCGGAACGGGTGGCGGAAGCGCGGCCGAGGCCCATACGTGGCTCTGCCCCGGAGGCCCCACGGACCCAGCACAGTCTCGAACGGGGTTTACCAGATGCCACGAACACAGCACACGACACCACCGCGAACACCGCACACCACGCGCCGGAACCCCCACCCCCCGGCGTCGCATTCGGCTCCCTGGCCGGAGCCCGCGATATCTTCCTGGAACTGGACTCGCCCACCCCCCGCCCTTTCGTATACCTGATTCGCGGACGCTCGGGCACCGGAAAAACCGCTCTGCTCAACGCCGTCCGCCTCCGACTCGCCGACCGCGGTATCCGAACCCTCGACCGCCCGGAGGCACCGGCCGAACAACAGGTTCTCATCGTCGACGATGCTCATCTGCTGTCACCGCCCCACCTGGATCGATTGTGTGCGGCGACCGAAGAGCGCGGCCTCTCGATGATCGCCGCGACCCAGCCCCGACCGCACCATCCCGGTCTGCGCGAACTGACCGCGGCCGTGCACCGGCATGGTCGAGTCGTGGAACTACGACCCCTGGGCCCATCCGGTATGACACCGTTCGCCCGGGAGCTCGGCCTGCCGGTCCCGACCCGGGTGGCCGATCGGATCCACCGCCGAACCGGCGGTATCCGCGGCGGTGTGGTCGTCGCTCTGCTGGCGGCCTGCGCGGCCCGGCGCGACGAAATGGACAGCGCCGTCGATGCGGCGCTGTCCGACTGGATACACACCCAATTGACGGCGCTGGACCCGGCATTGTCGGATACCCTCGCCGTGGCCGCCGCCGGCGCCGGTTTCGACCCTGATGAACTGGGCGGAATACTCGGCCTCGAAGCCCACGCCGCCCAAGATCTCATCGACCGGGCCCGCGCCACCGCCCTGGTGACCGACGCCGACCTACTGCTCGCCGACGCCATCACCCCGCTCCGAGAAACGCTCGGCGAACAACGATTTCACGCCATCCTGCACCGCCTGTGCACCGCCCGGCTCGCGGCGGGGCGGCTGAGTGCGCATACCGCCTTGACGCTGGCCGAATTCGGGGTACGGGACAGTCGGCTCGCCGAACTTCTCGCCACTACCGCCGAACGCGCGGGCACCGAGGCGGCCCGCTATGCCGCGGCCGCCGTCGCCGGGGGCGCCGACCCCGGCCTCCTCGCACGTTGCGGCACCCCCACCGCGCCCTGCGCCGAACCGGCCGACCGCGGCGATTCCCAACGGCCCCGGCCGAATCCGGAGATCGAACCGGCCGGACGATTGACCGATCGAGAACAGGAGATCGCCGAATTGGTATTGCTCGGGCTCACATATCGAGAAATAGGGGCACGGCTCTACATTTCGGCCAAAACCGTGGAACATCACATTGCGCGCATTCGGCATCGAATCGGCGCCGGCTCACGTGCGGAGTTATTGTCAATGCTTCGCGCCATGGGACAAGGAATGCCATCTACCTGAATCATGACGCACGGAGCGCTGCAGATCGACAAGCGAGGAACGACGATGGCCACAGGGGTGGGCCTGCACATCGCCGAGAACGGATGCGCCGCGGCGATCGTGCGCGCCAACGGCAAGTCACATTTCGTTCTCCGGGAACCGGTTCTGCACATGTCCGACGAAGGCGACGCCGCACTGGGTGGCGAAGCGCCTCCGGGGCACAACCACACCATCACCGGTTTCGTGGCGGCCGTGGGGGACCCGGCCGGCATCACGGTCGACGACGGAGCGGCCTACCGAGCCGAGGATCTGTTCGCCACCGCCCTGTTCTGCCTGATCGATCTGTCGGCCGAATATCTGAGCGGCCCCACGGAGTTCTTCGCCACGCACCCCGCGCGGTGGCCCGAACAGCAGGTGCGGGCCCTGCGTGAGGCATTGGACTATCTGGGGCTGCGGTCGGTGGCGCTGATCGGGGAGAACGAGCTCCCCGATGTACCCGCGGACGATTCCGCCGATCGGGCCCGGGCCTGCGCGGAGAGCGCCGCACGCGCCGCATTGGCCACGGTCCTGGACACCCCGGCGGGCACGACACCACCGGATCCCATCACAACCGAGAACGCCACCCTCGACACCATCGTCATGCCGGCCGTTCCGGACCCCGCCACCCAGGTACAGGCGTATTCGGCGGTCCAATCCGCCGTCGAACCGGCCCTCACCGCATCGACTCCCGCCGGCTCGGAGACCACGCCGCCGGCCACGGTCGGCACCGCTGCGGGAATCCCGACGGCGACCGTCGAGGCCCCCGCGACCACCCGCTCCGCGGCCGCCGAGCACCGGAGCGGCCGGGCCCTGCCGACCGCTATCGCCGCGGCGCTGCTCGGTCTGCTGGTGGGCGCCATCGGCGTGGCCACGGTACTGCGGGGAACCACGAACACCGACCAGGCGACGGAAGGCGTCCCATCCCCGTCGTCGACCGCCGTCCCCGCGCCGCCACCGGCGCCGCCGATCGCTCCCGAACCACCGGCCCCGGTGGCGCCCGAGCCCACCGCGATACCGGAGATCACCGTGGAGCCGGAGCCCACGACAACCCCGGAATCCCCCGAACCCTCGGTCACCGAGTCCTCGTCCTCCGAGACGTCCCCCGAGACGTCCCCCGAGACCTCGACCACCGTCACACCCACGGGCCGACCCCTCGAACCGAGCACTTCCGATAGCCCGCCGACCACTGATGTGACAAGCACCACACCCAAGCCTGCCGAGACGACGATCTCACCGCTCGACTACATCCCCATACCATTACCGGTGCCTGCGATCGAATTACCCGGAACAGGATCACAAGATGAGACCAAACCTCGGTTCGTACCTTAAAGTATTCCGCTGACCGGTCTTGTTATTTCGGTCATAGTTCGGCCACAGCTGTGCGCCACGGGTAACCGTGGCCACGGACGACCCGGCACACCGTGCCTATGAAGGGACTCCATGCGCAAGTCGGTGGCGCGTCGCGCCGCGGTCAAGGCCGCCGTTCTGGCCTCGACCGTTCTTTTGGCTCCCGTGTTCAATTCAGCGCCCGCGGTGGCGGAACCGGCACCGCAGCAATTGGCACCGACCGATTTACCGGCCGAGTTGGTCGAGGCCATCTCCCGCGATCTCCAGATGACCCCGGCCGAATATCTGGATCGCGCCGCCCGCGCACAGCAGCTGAAAAGTTATGCCTCCGACTTTCGCGCCGAACACCCGGAGGCCTTCGCCGGCGCCTGGATGACGGCGGAGGGCAAATCCGTTATCGCCGTCACCTCCGACGAGGCGGCCCGGGTCGCGGAAGCCGCCGGATATCAGACGCACTTGGCCCCGGTCAACGCGAACAGCCTGGAATCATCGTTGGCCCAACTCAATCAGTGGATCACCGGGCTGCCACGGGATATCGCGCAGGCCATCAACTCGGTCGCCATCGACTTCCTCAACAGCCAGATCGTGCTCAATGTGGCGAACACTCCGGTCGGCCACGCATTGAACCTGCCGACCCTGATCGCCAATGTGAAGGTCGTGTTGTCGCCCGACGGCGGCGGGCCGGTCGAGAACCGCCCCATGGGCGGCGACACCTACATCAGCGCCCCCACCTCGCTCCACGACGCCTCCCTGCGCTCGGTCGACGTCTGCTCCTTCGGTTTCAACAGCACCGACGCGTCGGGCAACGCCCTCAATATCAGCGCCGGGCACTGCAACCCCAATCTCGGCAAAGGTGACCAGCGCGCCTCGGTCTATCTGCCCGATGTGCGCGATATTCCGTCCAGCCCCGAACTCGGCACCTTCATCAAGTCGAAACTGGGCGGCGAGAGCGCGCTGGACTACTCGGTGATCCAACTGAACGATCGGGCGGTGCGGGCCGGAATGGACCGGCCCCTGGTGCGCGGCGCCAATGGCACCACCCTCACGATCACCGGAACGGCCGACCCGGTGATCGGGGCACCGATCTGCAAATCCGGACAGTCGTCCACCTTCACCTGCGGATTCGTCATCGCCGACCGAGTGGAGACCCAGCTGTTCACCAGCGATGGCGATCCCAAGGTGATCCGCGGTTTCGCCAGCAGCGCGTGCACTCTCGGCGGGGACAGTGGTGGTGCGATCGTTACCGGAACGTTGGCACTCGGCATCACCAGTGGATCCAATGCCGCCGACGCGCCGGATTGCGCCGAAGCCAATATAGCCATGATCCAGTACGGCGGTACCGCCACTTTGGGAATTCCCATTCGCGCCATTCTGGCCGACGCCGGAAATGGCCTCACCGTACGAACCCGGCCGAATGCCGGCTGATCCCGATATAGTCTCTCCATGCTCCTGCCACGTATAGGTAAATCCCGGGCCCGGACGGCCCGGACCCGCACGGGAATCCGCTCCGCCGCGGTGGCCGCGTCGGCCGCATTCCTGCTGTTCGGCCCCACCACAGCGGTGACGGTGGCCGAACCCGATCTCGGCCTGCCCGCCGAGCTCATCGCCGCGGTGCAGCGCGATCTGCGAATCTCTCCGCAGGAGTATCTGCGGCGCGCGGATCTGGCCCAGCAGATCGCCGCGTTCGGTACCACCGCGCAACGGCAGTTCCCCCAGGTGTTCGCCGGTGCCTGGCTCGATGAGGCAGGTAAGGGCATCGTGGCGCTGGCCCCTGGGCCCGGAGCCGACGAGGCCCGCTCCGCCGCGGAATCCAATGGGTTCACCGTCCGCAACGTGGCCAAGAGCGAATCCGCCCTGCGCGGCGAGAAGAGCGCGTTCGAACGGTGGCTGGAAGGACAGCCCGAGGCGGTGTCGCGACTGGTGCGCGGCGTCGTGATCGATACCGTGAACAACAGCATCGCGGTGCGGGTGGACAAACCCGGTCTGCCGATGCCGAACTTCATCGATCCATCCCGGGTCATCGTGATGGCTCCCCCGGTTGCCGGCGAACAGCTTCCCGCGGGCGAGGACATTGCCGAGAACCAGGGCGGCGGCGCGCTGGCGGGCGGTGACGGATACGCCTCGGTCGCCGGCGACAGGTCGCTGCGCTGCTCGTTCGGTTTCAATGGTGTCGACCGCAACGGCAACACCGTCAACATCACCGCCGGACACTGTAACCCCGAGGTGGGCAGCGCCGGCACCGCGAACGCCGCGACCATTCGCGAACTGTTGCCCGGCGACAATCTCGGCGCCCGCCTCGGCACCTTCCAGAAGTCGGTACTCGGCAACCAGGACTACTCGATCATCCGCATCGCCGACGGCGCCGTGAACCGGTTCAACAACAACACCGTCCGGGTGCCCGGAGCCGCGCCGGTGGCGGTCGACGGCGTGGCCATCCCCGTGGTCGGCGCGCCGGTCTGCAAGTCCGGCACGCGCACCGGCTTCAGCTGCGGTGTGGTCAACGCCGTGGACCAGACCGTCCAGGTGGGCGAGCGCCAGCTCACCCAGAGCTTCTCCGCCAATATCTGCGCCCTGCCGGGTGACAGCGGCGGTCCGATTGTCACCGGACGACAGGCATTGGGTATCTCCAGCGCCTCCTCGGTGGCCGATTACCCCATCTGCGAGATCCCGCAACTGCTGGGTCTGCTCACCGGTAACGCTCCCCAGCTGTTCGCCCAGCCGGTGAGCGTGGTGCTGTCCGATAACCCCGGTCTGCGGATCCGGACCAGCTAGCGGTACAGATACCTACGGCAACGAGCAGAGAGAGGCCCGACAGCATGCATGCTGTCGGGCCTCTCTCCATATGTATCTCGGTAATGTCCCATCCCTGCGATGCCGGTACTGCCGTAGCGTCCATGTAGCCGTACAACCGACCATGAGCAGCCTCGGATGCGAGGAAGGCCTGTTTCCACTATCGGCCCTGGTATCCCTCGCTATAGAGCGTTGCCGCTCCTCACCGAGTGAGAGCGCCGAACAGGGACTATTCATAACGCCACAGTGAAATCACCGCGGGGACAGGCCTCCTGCTCCGCCGAGTCGAGAGCCGGCCGGCGGAAAAACAAATCGGCCCGCCCCTCGCGGGACGGGCCGATCGAGAAGAACGAGCGAGAACGGCTTACTTCGGCGCCTCGACGTTCGTCGGCTCCCCACCATTCGCCCACTTGGTGGTGCCTTCCGGAGCCTGCAGGGTGTTGATCAGCTCGATACCGGAAGCGAGGAGCGTCGGACCACCAACAGCGATGGTGCCCAGGACCCCTCCTACACCCGCACCGGTAACCAGTCCGGGAAAGCAGCCGACCGGAAGCGTCACGACACACCCGATGGCAGCGCCGATAGCGGTGCCGACCAAACCACCGATAGCGGTCGCGATACTGAGGTTGCTGGAGAACTCACCCTGCGCCCGCTGGTTCTCTATCGGCGAGGCAATCGGCTGCACGACCAGCGGCCGACTCTCGTCCAGACCGGCAGGCCGTTCCGGAGTGATCTCGAGGACGGCGCCGTCCTGCTTGACCTCGGACTTCACCGGAATCGGGAGCCCTTCGACCGTGAAGTCGAGGGGGAACGAAGCGACGAGACCACCTTTGTCGTCCTTGAGCTCGACGACCTTGGTCTTGTCCTTGATTTCTTCGGAGATCGGCTCGCCGACAGGAGCCCCTTCCGCCCCGGGCTCGCCTTCCTTGTCCTTCTCCACGATCGAGAAGGTGCCGCCCTTGATGGTTGTGACGACGGTCTTCTCCAACAACTGCACCGCGTAGTTGATGGTCTCCGCCGGGGCAGGAGCCGGCTCGGCGTGAGCGGTACCGGCGCCCAGTATCAGTGCCGCGGCGACCAACGCGGCACCCGCAGCGGATTTACGAAATCTCATTCAGGTGTCCAATCCGTCGATGTCAGGCGCCACGACGCACGCGAGCCCATGCTGCGGTCTCCGAAGACCGAAATCCTCCCCGAGCGTTGTGATTTCGCGGCGCGACCGATAGGTCCAAAGGATGTTAACCGAGACTCGGTCAGAAACCCATGGGATCGATTTCCCAACCTCGGAAAATAAGCCGGAAACGTCCCTGAAACGAACTAAGTCTGCCCTTAACGCAATCGACGCAAGGACGAGTTTTACGGTGTTTATCAGCTCGGTTACCCTCAGGGCGGTTCGATCAGAAAGGTGAGATACATCACAGTGATGTCAGCGATACACCAGGGCGGATATTCCGCCGGCAAACCGCTGATCGTACAGTGGACACCAATAGTTACCGACGGGTAACTTACTGGCAGTTAGGATACGAGCCGGGTGAGACGTTCACCGTCTCGCACCTCGTGTTGCCTCGAAAGGAAAGGTCGCGACATGAATGCCCTGACAGTGACGCTGGGCACCTTGGGAGCAGCGCTCAGCCTGCTGTGCTGGGCGTCGTTCTTCGGCGGCGTCCGGGATATTGTCCGAGCCATCATGCAGGGCCAGCCCGCCCCGGACCGCTGGCGGCCGTTCCTCCCGCGTTTCAAGCAGATGCTGGTGGAGTTCCTGGCGCACACCCGGATGAACAAGTTCCGCACGGTCGGCTGGGCGCACTGGCTCGTGATGATCGGCTTCCTGGGTGGTGCGGTCCTCTGGTTCGAGGCATACGGCCAGACCTTCGATCCGGCCTTCCACTGGCCGCTCGTCGGCAATACCGCGCTCTACCACCTATGGGACGAGATCCTCGGTATCGGCACGACCGTCGGCATCCTGACGCTGATCGTCATCCGGCAGCTGAACCACCCGCGGGTGCCGGAGCGCCTCTCCCGCTTCAGCGGCTCCAAATTCGGCCCGGCCTATGTGATCGAAGCGATCGTCCTGCTCGAGGGTCTGGGCATGATCTTCGTGAAGGCCGGCAAGATCGCGACCTACGGCCACGCGAACGCCGCAACCGACTTCTTCACCATGCGGGTGGCCGAACTGCTGCCCGCCAATGCCACCCTGGTCTCGCTCTTCGCCTTCATCAAGCTGATGTCCGGTATGGCCTTCCTCTACCTGGTCGGCCGCAATGTCACCTGGGGTGTGGCCTGGCACCGGTTCTCGGCCTTCCCGAACATCTACTTCAAGCGCGAGGACGACGGTGGCGTCGCCCTGGGTGCGGCCAAGCCGATGATGTCCAAGGGACGCGCGCTGGACATGGAGAACGTCGACCCGGATACCGACACCCTCGGCGCCGGCCGGATCGAGGACTTCTCGTGGAAGGGCTGGCTGGATTTCACCACCTGCACCGAATGTGGTCGCTGCCAGTCGCAGTGCCCTGCCTGGAACACCGGTAAACCGCTGTCGCCCAAGCTGCTGATCATGTCGCTGCGCGACCACGGTCGTGCCAAGGCGCCATATCTGCTGGCCGGTGGCCGCAAGGACGTGGGCGGGGACGAGATCGGCCTCGTCGACGCAGACGGCAAGCCGAACGAGGCGAAACTGGCCAAGATCCCCGAGGCCGCTCGCGCCGAGGCCGAGCGCCCGCTCGTGGGTGACGCCGAGGCCAACGGGATCATCGATCCGGAGGTGCTGTGGAGCTGCACCACCTGCGGTGCCTGCGTGGAACAGTGCCCGGTGGACATCGAGCACGTCGACCACATCATCGATATGCGCCGCTACCAGGTGCTGATCGAATCGGAGTTCCCTTCCGAGCTCGCCGGCCTGTTCAAGAACCTGGAGAACAAGGGCAACCCGTGGGGACAGAACGCCAAGGATCGGCTCAACTGGATCAACGAACTCGACTTCGATATCCCGGTGTTCGGTAAGGACGCCGACAGCTTCGACGGATACGAGTACCTGTTCTGGGTCGGCTGCGCCGGCGCCTACGAGGATCGGGCCAAGAAGACCACCAAGGCGGTCGCCGAACTGCTGGCCACCGCGGGCGTGAAATTCATGGTCCTGGGTCAGGAGGAGACCTGCACCGGTGACTCGGCGCGCCGCGCGGGCAACGAGTTCCTGTTCCAGCAGCTGGCCATGCAGAACATCGAAACGCTGAATTCGGTGTTCGAGGGCGTGGCGGACCACAAGAAGAAGATCGTCGTCACCTGCGCCCACTGCTTCAACGCGCTGAACAATGAATACCCGCAGGTCGGCGGCAACTACGAGGTGGTTCACCACACCCAGCTGCTGAACCGGCTGGTGCGCGCCAAGCAGCTGGTGCCGGTCTCGCCGGTCTCGCAGAACGTCACCTACCACGACCCCTGTTACCTGGGCCGGCACAACAAGGTCTACAACGCTCCGCGTGAGCTGATGGCCGCCTCCGGTTCGAAGCTGGTGGAGATGCCCCGGCACGGCGAACGGTCCATGTGCTGCGGCGCCGGCGGCGCCCGGATGTGGATGGAAGAACAGCTGGGCAAGCGCATCAATATCGACCGCGTGGACGAGGCGCTGACCACCTCCCCGGCCAAGATCGCCACCGGCTGCCCGTTCTGCCGTGTCATGCTCAACGACGGGGTGACCGCCCGACAGGAAAGCGGCCAGGGCGAGGGCGTCGAGGTCGTCGATGTCGCCCAGCTCATGCTCGACGCCATCGAGCGGGTCGAACCGGCCAAGCTGACCGAGAACCTGACGGTCGTCCAGGAACCCAAGGCCGAACCGGAACCGGAGTCCACCCCCGTAGCCGAACCGGAACCGGTCGCCGAAGCCGCGGCCCCCGCGGCCGCGAAACCCGCGCCGAAGGGTGGCGGCCTGGCCATGAAGGGCCCGGCCAAGGCACCCGGCAAGGGACTCGGCATGAAGGGCGCCGCCAAAGCACCCGGAGCCAAGGCACCCGCGGCCGAAACGGAAAAGGAGGCCCCGGCCGCACCGGCCAAGGGTCTGGCCATGAAGGGCGGCGGTAAGGCACCCGGCGGCAAAGGACTCGCAATGAAGGGCGCCGCCAAAGCACCCGGAGCCAAGGCCACGGCCGCACCCGCCGAAGCAGCCGCTTCTACCGAAACCGAGACACCGGCCGCTCCCCCCGCCAAGGGTTTGGCCATGAAGGGCGCCGCCAAAGCACCCGGCGGCAAAGGACTCGCAATGAAGGGCGCCGCCAAGGCACCCGGAGCCAAGGCCGAATCGAAGCAGGAAACCGCCGAGACCCCCGAGGCGTCCTCGGACGCCACCGAGACCAAACCTACGGTCCCGGCCAAGGGCCTGGCCATGAAGTCCGGCTTCAAACGCCCCGGCGCCAAGGCACCGGGAACCAAGACCGCTACGGCTCCTGCCGAACCCGCGTCCACGGAAGCGGCGACCGAATCCGCCGCGGAATCCGCGGCTCCGGCCGCCGAGGCGACCGCCGGTCCGACCGAGACCAAGCCCACGATCCCCGCCAAGGGCCTGGCCATGAAGTCCGGCTTCAAACGCCCCGGCGCCAAGGCACCGGGAACCAAAACCGCCGCGGCGGAACCTGCGCGGACCACCACCGAGACGGATGCGGTGAACACCTCCGACGCGACCGCGCCGGAGACCCCGGTGGCCGAGTCGGCCGGAGAACAGCCCGCGAACGGCACCTCCGGTAATGGCAGCGCGGCCACGCCGCAGGCCAAACCGGGTGCGCTCGGCTTCAAGGCCGGGGCCAAAGCTCCCGGTCGTAAGAGCTGACGAGCTCGACGAAATACAGCGGTGGCCCGGACCTCGAGGTCCGGGCCACCGCTGTATTCGACGCGGATTCCGAGCATAAACCGCTATACCGTTCCGGCCACGTTCGAAATCCGCCGACCTGTTCGCCGGCAGGCCTGGTCGGCAGTTACCTGCCGCGGAGCTACCCGGAAGGTTTCGTCGCCGGTGAGGGCACGGTTATCGCCGAACACGATCGTCACCGACCCCGACCCCGACCCCGACCCCGGCCCCGACCCCGGCCACGGCCACGGCCACGGCCACGGCCACGGAGTCGATCATCGCCCCGACCGGACCCGCGTCCTCTCGGCAGGCCCGCACCAATCGGCATCCGCGGCCGACCGCGCTGTGCTGTCCGGCCGGTGAACCCGCCGTGACACGCACCGCTGAACCACCGACCACCGATATCCCCGATGCCGATGCCGATGCCGATGCCGATGCCGATGCCGATGCCGATGCCGATGCCAGGTTATCGGTCGCAACCGGTTCGATCTCCGGTTCGATTCCGCACCCTGCGACGCGCAGGACCGAGCGGCGCCGTCCACCGCACCATGGCGTCCGGATACGGCTCAGCGAAGCTTGGCGCCATAGACGTGCTCAACCGTCATCCGCATGAGCACGCGGCGGTCGGACACCATAACGGATCGATACTCGTCCCAATCCGGATGTTCCCCGGCGGCCTTGCGGTAGTAGTCGACGAGCGCCTCGACCTCGGGCCCGTACGGATCGGTTCCGGGACCGATCAGCGTGACAGAGCCTTCGGCGGTGGCCCACGCCCAGCCGTCGGCGCTGGTCACCTCCAGCGCCGCCCGCGGATCGCGGCGCAGATTCACTGTTTTGGCCCGCCCTTCCGTCATCGATACGCAGAGGGTGTCGGCTTCGCGGTCATAGTAGGGGGTGACCGGCGAAAGCTGGGGCAGTCCATTCGCTTTGATCGTGGCCAATACGCCCAGTCGGCTTTCCGAGAGCAGATGGCGCGGATCGAACTCAGTGGTGGTCATACCCGCATCAAGTCGGGTTCGGCGGTGGCTATTCCGTCCGACGCGGGTCCGCACCTCACACACTCGGTCGGAAAATGGATGGCGCCCGGGTACTCCAACCGACCAGACTGACCCCATGCTCGACGAGACGCAGGTGAATTCGTTCATCGAGAACGGGTTCGTCCGACTGGAGAACGCTTTTCCCGCGCAACTCGCCGCGGAGTGCCGTGCGATCATCTGGAACGACCTCGACGCGAACCCCGACGATCCGGCCACCTGGCCCGGTCCCGTGGTGATGCGTCCCGACTATGCCGATGCTCCCTTCGCGGCCGCGGCCGGTACCGCTCGGTTGCACGAGGCACTCGACGACGTGGTGGGCCGGGGACGGTGGGTGCCGCGACGGAGTCTCGGCGCCTTCGTGATCCGCTTTCCCGACGACGAACCCTCCGCCGTGGACGGGTGGCATATCGATGTGAGTTTCGCCGGCCCGGAATCCGATCCGCACGACTACCTGACCTGGCGGGCCAATATCCATTCCACGGGCCGTGCGCTGCTGATGCTCTTTCTGTTCTCGGATACCGGGGAGCAGGACGCCCCCACCCGGCTGCGTATCGGCTCCCATCTGGATGTGGCCCGCCTGCTCGAGCCGGAGGGGGCAGCCGGTCTCGACGCACGGGAACTCTCCCGCCGGGCCGAGTCGGCGACCGCGCACCGACCCATTGCCCATGCCACCGGACGGGCCGGCGATGTCTATCTGTGTCACCCGTTCCTGGTACACGCCGGTCAACCGAACCGGGGAACGCGACCGCGTTTCATGGCCCAACCGAACCTCTACCCGAAAGGTCCGTTGCGGATCGACGGCACCGACGGCGAGTTCTCACCCGTCGAGATCGCGATCAGGAAAGCCCTCGGGCGTTGACCTCGGGCACCGGCCGGAGGGCCGCGGACTATCCGGCCGCAGCCCGGGCCACAGGTTCGACCGGGTGAGCGGCCCGTCGGGAACCGACGATCAGCAGCGTGGCCGCGGCCCGACACGACGGTGGTCATAGGAACCGCGAAGCGAGTCCCGGGTATCGGACCGGGCCGACACATCCCGGCCCGATACCGCGCATTCAGGATTTCGTCAGCGTGACATAGCGGGCGAGATGATCATCACTCGAACCGAATTCGTATTCGATCGCGGTGAGCCGCTTGAAGTAGTGGCCGATGGCCAATTCCTCGGTCATCCCCATGGCGCCGTGCAACTGCACGGCGTTCTGCCCGATGAAACGGGCGGCCCGGGCAATGGTGACCTTGGCCGCCGAAACCGCGCGGGCGCGTTCGGCGTCGTCGGCGTGCACCGCATAGGCCGCCAGATAGGCCGCGGCAATGCTCTGCTCCAATTCGATGTACATATCGACCATGCGGTGCTGCAACACCTGGAAGCTGCCGATCGGTACGCCGAATTGCTGTCGCTGTTTGGTGTATTCGACGGTGTCGTCGAGCACCTTGCGCATCAGACCCACCGCTTCGGAGGCGATCGCGGCGATACCGTCGTCGACCGTGGCCTCGATAATCGGCCAGGCCCGGCCCTCGGCGCCGAGCAGCGCGTCGGCGGGCATCCGGAAGCCGGTGAAGATCAGGTCGGCGCCGACCCGATCGTCGATGGTGCGGTAACCGTGCACCGCGACCCCGGAGGGTGGGGCGGACGGATCGAACTCCACCAGAAACAGCGAGATGCCCTCGGTATCGCGCTGTTGCCCGGAAGTGCGGGCGGAAACGATCAGATGCGTGGCCAACGGCACGCTGGTGACCGCGATCTTGGTGCCGTCGAGCACCCAGTCGTCGCCGTCCCGGCGCGCGGTGACCGAGACATCGTGGCGGTTCTCGCCCGAGGTCGGTTCCAAGGCGGCGAAGGCGATCCGCACCTCCCCGACGGGAATCTCGACCAATACCTGTTCGGCGCGTTCCCCACCGGATCGACGCAACAGACCGGCGCCGATCACCACGGTGTCCACATAGGGTTCGACGACCAATGCCCGACCCAGTTCCTCGGCGAGGATCATGCTCTCGACCGGCCCGCCGCCCATCCCGCCGAAGCGTTCCGGCAGGGTCACACCGAGCACATCAAGTTCGGCCAGGCCTCGCCAGATCTCCGGCTGCCGGCCGGGCCCTGTTTTCACGGCGCTGCGGCTTTTCTCCAGGTCGTAGCGGGCGGCGAGAAAACCGGCGACGGCCTCACGCAGCATCTGCTGTTCGTCGGTGAAGGTGAAGTCCATCTCTAGAGCCCCAATGCTGCCTTGGCGAGAATGTTTCGCTGGATTTCGTTGCTGCCCGCGTAGATCGAACCGGCGCGATCGTTGAAGTAGCGCAGCGGTGCGACCGCCTGCCAGTCCGCCCCACTGACGTATCCGTCGGGCGGCGGAAGGTAGTCGGAAATCGGGCCGCCGGGTGCGGTCGCATGCGGCTGGAAGATCCGCCCGCGCGGACCGGCCGCCTCCAGCGCCAGTTCGGTGAGTTTCTGGCTGAGCTCGGTGGACAGGATCTTCAACATCGATGACGACGGCCCGAGATCCCGGCCGGCCGCCATAGCGGCCAGGGTGCGGAATTCCAGTACCTCGAGCACTTCGGTGCGGATGCGCGCCTCGGCGAGTTTCGCCGCGAAGGCGGGGTCGTCGGCGAGCGACCCGCCATCGCGTCCCGGCTGCGTGGCCGCGGCCTCGGCGATCTGCTCGGCCATGGCCTGGAGCGCGGGGGCGGCCGCGCCGCCGCGCTCGTGCACCAGGAGGTATTTCGCCACGGTCCAGCCCTTATCGATCTCCCCGAGCACATTGCTCTTGGGGACCCGCACATTGTCGAAGAAGACCTGGTTTTGCACCTGCTCGCCGGAGCTCATCACCAGCGGCCGAATCTCGATCCCGCCCACGGTCATATCCACCAGCAGGAAGGTGATGCCCTGCTGTTTCTTACCCTCGCGCGAGGTGCGCACCAGGCAGAACATCCAGTTGGCCTCGGTGGCGTGGGTGGTCCAGATCTTGCTGCCGCTACAGACGAAATCGTCGCCGTCGTCGACCGCGGCCATACTCAACGCGGCCAGGTCCGAACCGGCCTCCGGTTCGGAGTAGCCCTGGCAGAAGAAGATCTCGCCGGTGAGTATCCGGGGCAGGAAGAAGTTCTTCTGTTCTTCGGTGCCGAAGGCGATGATGGCCGGGGCGACCATACGGATACCCATCGGGGACAGCGCGGGCGCGCCCGCCAAGGTCAGTTCCCGGTTGAAGATGTAGTGCTGGGTCAGCGTCCAGTCGCAGCCCCCGTACTCGACCGGCCAGTTCGGCGCGGCCCAACCGCGCTCGTGCAGAATCCGCTGCCATTCCATACTGGCCTCGTGGTCGGAGTAGACACTCGTCATCAGCCGGCCCGCCGTACGTAGTTCGGGGGTCAGCTTCTCGGCGAGGAATGCCCGAACCTCATCCCGGAAGGCCTTGTCGGCCTCCGACCAGTCGTAATCCATACACGCTCCCGAGGGCTTTCATACGGTCGACGGACTCGACCGCCGATACAGGGAGGGGACACAGCAGGCCCATACACCTCGAACCCAACTGACATCACCCGCCATCAAATCTATCAGCAGTGCTGAAAAAACGCCTTCACGAATGCGACGGACTGGTAGAGGTAGTCATAGGCCCACCGTGGCACCGACAATCTCGGCCGCGGATCGACGAACAGCGCCTCCCCGTCCCAACACTTGCCGAGAAGGTATCGGGCCCGCGTGATATGCGGGGTGAAGGTGACCACGATGACCCGCCGCCATCCGTGCGCGCGGGCCTGTTCGGCCAGGTAACCCACCTCGCCGGCCGTGGTCCGCGGCGCGGGGTCGAAACACACCACTTCGAAGTCGTAGGTATCGGCATAGGTATCGGCATAGGTATCGGCGCAGAGCCAGTTGATCAGTCCGCTCGCACCCTCGTAGGGATCGGAGAGGAGCACCCTGGGCGCGTATCCGGCCCGGGCCAGACGCAAGGCGAGTTGCTCCCGCCCGTCGTGCGCGCCACCGAGCACCAGAATGGCGTCGGCGGGCGCGGGCTCGTCCGTACGGGGCGTGACATACACCGGCCAGAGCGCGGCCCCCGCCACCGCGACAACGGCGGCGAGCCCGAGCACGATCCGGCGAACCATTGTGGGCAGATGCTACTTGCCGACCGGGAAAGTCCCGATCACGCCATTGGCGCACGGCCGGATGGGTGTACGCGGGCAGAGGCACGCCGTAGAGTTTTCGAGAAATGTGGCCGGACCCCCACTCGATCGGTCCTGCCGCTGGTATCGATGTATCGATCGGTACTGTCGATATGGATACCTGGTTCGGGGCCGAGCCGGCACCGCTCGGTGCTGCGCTCCCCCACCGTGCAGCGAAATATGAGATGGGCAGCTGATGAGTTCGGTACTGGGAGTGTCGGTGGGGGCGTGCTCCGTCCGACTGGCGCGCCCATACGACAATAGACCGCCCTCGTGGCGGCCCACTCCGGAATCGTTCGATCTGCAGAGCATACCGATTTCGCCCGATAAGCAGGTCGAGGAGCTGGTGGCCGAGACCATCGGCGTGACATTCGAGACCGCCCCCGAAATCGCCGCCACCGCCATCGCCTATCGCGGCGACCAGCGCGCCAAGGCACTGCGTACAGCAATGGCCCGGCAACAACTCACCAATTACGAGCTGGTTCCCGAAGTCGGCGCCGCCATGGAATTCGCCGCGTGCTCCGACGAGTTTCGAGGCGTATCGACCCTGGTGGTATACGACCTGGGCAGCACCGGACTGTCGATATCGGTGGCGGACCTGGTCTCCCGCACTATTCTGCACACCGAACGCACCAGCGATATCAGCGGCGACTACCTGGATTCCCTCATCCGGGAACAGCAGATCAATGCGGGCCGCATCGCCCATCCCCAGGACCCCGGCCAGTTGGAGCAATTGGACGCGCTGTGCCGCGCAGCCAAGGAGCGGCTCGCAACACATACCGCGGTGGCGCTGCCCAGCGAACACGGTCTGGTCCTGCTCTCCCGGGAGAATTTCGAAGCCCTGATCGGTCTGGCGATCGAATCCTCGGCCCGCAGAACCGCCGAGGCGATCCGGCACGCCGAGCGTCCGGTGCAGGCCGTGCTGGCGATCGGCGGCGGCGCGCGTATCCCCTTGATCGGCCAGATATTGGGCCATCATCTCGGTCTTCCGGTGATCGTGCCCGAAGAGCCGGAAACGGTGACCGCGCGCGGCGCGGCCCTGCTCGCCCGTCCGGCGCGGCCGGCCCGCCCGACGGTCGAATCGACGAGCCCCCCATACGACGAACGGCTGACCCCGTCATGGCTGTCGAGGCCGTCACCGAAGCGACAGGATCGCCGGGCGGTCAGTGGCGCGGTGCTCACCGTGACCGCGCTCGCCGCCGTGGCCGTGATCGGACTGGTTCTCGGTTACGGCTCCCAAGTTTTGGAGGAGGACTCCCACAGCAGCGGGGCAGACACCTCCGTACCGCCGACCACACCGGGCCCCACCACCACAACGGCCGGTCCGCAACCGGTTGCGGTGACACCGACGGCCGGTGAGCACGCCCCCCTCGCCGAACCGCCGCCCCCGGTGCGTGAAGCGGAGAAACCCACTCCACCGCCCCCGCCGGGACCGAACACCATTGTGGTACCCGGTCTGCCGCCGGTCGTGGTCCCGACCATCCCGCTTCCCCCGTTTCCGTTCCCGCCCCCGCCGCCGCGCTGACCGGGTTGCGTCAACGCGGGTGGTGCGGCCCCGGCTCCGTCGGTCCGGGCCATTGCGAGCGCCGCCGCACCGCCGGGTTCTCCCCCGTGCGCGGCCACGATGGGACCTCCCTGGGGCGCGCCCGCTGCACGCCCGGATTCTCCCCGGTCCGCGGCCACTGCCCCCCTGCGCCGCGTTCGCCCGCCGGCCGCTGTTCGCGAGCTCCTTGCGGCGCCGGCCGTCCGGCCCGGGAGGCCGGCGGTGCCGATTTCTGCCGCGCCGCGGCATCCGATTTCTGCCGCGCCGCGGGAACCGATTTCTGCCGCGCCACAGAACCCGACCCGCTGCGGCGACGCGCTCCGACGGGAGGGGCGGGCTCGGTTCGCCCGGCCCCGAAAGGACGCGCGAGCAGTACCGCGATACCCGTGGTCAACGGCACCGAAAGCGTCAGGCAGATACCGCCGACGGCGGAGCGCGCGATCTCGATGGCGACCGCGTCCCCGACCAGAACATCTCGGATCGAGCGGCCCGCCACGCTGAACAACAGCAACAACGGCAGTGCGCCACCGGCATAGGCGAGTACCAGCGTATAAACCGTGCTGGCGATATGGTCGCGGCCGACCCGCATCGCCGCCGCGAAGATCTCCGAACGGGATGCCTTCTCGTCCAGGGCGGCCAGCTCGAACGCCGCCGAGGCCTGGGTGATGGTCACATCGTTGAGCACACCCAGCGAGCCGATGATGAACCCGGCCAACAGCAGTCCGGTGATGCTGACATGCTCCAGATAGGTGGCCACATTGGTGTTCTGTTCCTCGGACAACCCGGTCAGGTGGGTCATCTCGATCGCCGCCCAGGACAGCACTGCCGCCACGACCATCGAGGTGAGCGTGCCGAGTAGAGCCGAACTGGTGCGCAGATTCACCCCGTGCGCCAAATACAGCACCGCGTACAGGATCAGCGAGCCGGACACCAGCGCCACCGGAACCGCCGGTTTACCGTCCAACAGCGCGGGCAGCAGGAACATCACCACCACCGCGAATGCGAATCCCAGCCCGATCAGCGCCCGTAGACCGCGCCAGCGAGCCACCACCACGATGACCAGGACGAAGACGGCGCCGATCAATGCGAGCGGCAACCCCCGGGCGAAGTCGTCGAACCCGTACAGAGGCGTGCCGGACGGATCGGCCTGCCGGACGATGCGGATCTCATCACCCACCCGCAGATCCGGTTGCCCCGGGCTGGGTGATATCTCGAAGAGTGTGTGGTTGCCTCGGTGCGGTCCCGATTCGATCGAGATCAGGCTGCGGTGGCATTCGTAGGCGCTGATGGCAGGCGGTTCGGGCTCGTCGGGGAAGACGCGGCCCGTCGAGGGACTGCCGCACGGCCCGATGTCCTGGCGGACCACGGTCCCCGCTTCGGTGACCATCGCACCACCGCCCGCGTGCTGCATGGGCAGCGGGATCTCGATGTTCTGGCGGCTCGGCCACAGCCAGATGGTGGCGATCACGATAACGACACCGATGACGACGAGAAGGCCGACGACGACCCGGGCCGCGGTCGCACCGATGGCGATCGGCCCCGAATGGTCGTGATGGTGGTGATGGTGGTCGCTCACGCCGGAGAGCCTACAAGGCCACTCCATGGGCCGGCGTATACGAGAAAACCACCGAAAGAGGAATATCAGCAGTTCAAAAGGGGGTTTGAAAGGGGCGGCGGAGAGCAGGGGGATGTCTCCGCCGCCCGACAGGTTGGCGGCCCAGGGGGGTAGGCGGCCTAACCTGGACCAGGTTGCCCAGGGGGGGTAGACAACCCGGCCGGGCACTCGAAGTGCCGAAGCCCACTGTACACAAATAGCGCTCTTTCACGCCAGTACGTTTGCAAAAATGGTGTATATCCGTACGCGAGGTATGTTTTGCCCCCTGATTCCGTGGGGGTTCAACCGCTCTTACTGGCGGTAACTCGCGAGAAAATTACCGAAACGCTCGATCGCCACCGCCAGATCACGCGCCCACGGCAGGGTAACGATCCGCAGATGATCGTGATGCGGCCAGTTGAACCCGGTGCCCTGCACCATCAGGATCTTCTCCTGTAACAACAGGTCCAGCACCAGCTTCGCATCGTCGTGGATCTCGTATACCTCCGGATCCAACCGCGGGAACGCGTACAGCGCCCCCCGCGGCTTCACACACGACACCCCGGGAATCATGTTCAACTTCTCCCAGGCGACATCGCGCTGCTCCAACAGCCGCCCGCCGGGCAGGATCAACTCGTTGATGCTCTGATGACCACCCAACGCCACCTGAATGGCGTGCTGCGCCGGCACATTCGGACACAGCCGCGACGAGGCGAGTAGATCGATACCCTCCAGGAACCCGGCCGCATGGTCCTTCGGTCCGGTGATCACCAACCATCCGGAGCGGTACCCCGCCACCCGATAGGCCTTGGACAGACCGTTGAAGGTCAGGCACAGCAGGTCCGGGGCCAAGGTCGCCAAGGAGATGTGCTTGGCATCGTCGTAGAGGATCTTGTCGTAGATCTCGTCGGCCAGCAGCAGCAGTCGGTGCTTACGGGCCAGATCCACCAACTCCTGCAATACCTCCGCCGAATACACCGCACCGGTCGGGTTGTTGGGGTTGATCACCAGCAACGCCTTGGTGTTCTCGGTGATCTTCGATTCGATATCGGCGATATCGGGCTGCCAGCCATTGGCCTCGTCGCACATATAGTGCACGGGGGTACCGCCGGCCAGACTGGTCATGGCGGTCCACAGCGGATAGTCCGGAGCCGGGATCAGCACCTCGTCGCCATTGTCCAGCAGCGCCTGCATGGTGATGGTGATCAGCTCCGAGACACCATTGCCCAGGTAGACGCTGTCCACATCCAGCTCCGGGAAGCCGGGCACCAGTTCGTAACGGGTGACGATGGCGCGCCGCGCGGAGAGTATGCCCTTGGAATCGGAATAGCCCTGGGCATGCGGCAGGGCGGCGATCATATCGCGCATGATCACATCGGGCGCCTCGAAACCGAACGGGGCCGGATTGCCGATGTTCAGTTTCAGGATGCGATGCCCCTCGGCCTCCAACCGCGCCGCATGCGCGTGTACCGGCCCCCGGATCTCGTAGACGACGTTCTGGAGCTTCTTGGACTGCTCCAGAACCCGCGGCGATGGACGATGCTGGCCGATGCTCACCTGCTCCATGGTGCCACTTGACCCGCCGGTAGCTTTCCAGCGGTATACGGCGCTGTCGCTCCGATCACTCCGGCGTCCGGCTACCCCGGGCCGGTGGTAGCCCCCGCGCCGCGGTGGCGCCGCAGAACTCCTCGATCCGCTCGTCCAATGCCCGCGCCTCCGCCGCCCCGCGAAACGCCGGTGCGCAGATCCGCTGTCGCAGACCGGTCAACCGCTCCTCCAGTTGGGCGATGCGTTTGTCCTCGTCGAGATCGAGCACCGGCCGCAACGCCTCGGTGGCGCCGTCGAGGCTGCCGTTGATCAGGTGCGCGGCCGCCGAATCGACCCGGGCCAACGACTCGGCGCCGTAGGAACGCTGCCGGGACGGTCCGCTCGTGTACAGCTCTATCGTGCGCCGGGTGGCCTCCAGGGCCGGTTCGGCCATCTCCAGATGGATATAGGTGGCGCCCGCGTAGTAGCCCGCCTTCGCTTCGGGAAAGCCGAACACGCCGCCCACCCCGTCGTGCAGACTGTCCACAGCCGACCGACCGCGGGCCTCCTCGGCGGCTCGAATGCACCGTTCGGTCTCGGAGACGCTGCCGATCCTGGACCAGATACGGGCCTCGATACTGTGCAGCCGCACGGCGGCCGTCGCCGAATCGGCGTACTGCTGTCCGCTCTGCGCCAACTGCAGTGCCCGATGCGGCCGCTCCGACCAGTATTCGATGAGCGCGTGCATACCTCGCGTCCAGGCGCGCAGACCATTGTGTCCACACAGTTCGGCATATGCCCAGGCGGCCCGGATCTGCTCACCGGCGGCATCCAGATAGCCCAGATCGGTGCTGGCATTGGCGAGCAACCCCGACAGTGTGCCCGCCAGCAAATACAGGTGACTGGTGTCGGCCGGCCGTTGATGCCCCTCCAACAGTCGGTAGACCCGACGGCGAACCCGCAGCATCTCCACCATCATCGGCATCGGCGGAATATGCACGTAGTCGTTGGCGATACGGGCGACATCGGCATCGAGCTGCTCCAGCGTGGCGGCACCGACATTGGTGCTCTCGGCCTTCTCCGCGTGTTCGCTCGCCTCGTGGGCAGCCGCCATGATCAGATCCCTCTCCGAAATCGCTACTGACGCATCACCTCGCACCGCACCGGAATCGATGAGGGCCAAGAGTTCGGCATCGCTGGAATAACCGTTGCGCGACCGGGACCGCGCGGCGCCGGTCGGTGAATCGGCAGCGGAGGCCGTCGGCGCGGCGGTCAATTCCGCGAACCGCGCCTGCACGATCTCGTCGGACCGCGCCAAACAGGTATCGAGAGCGGCCTGGTTGACCGGACGCGGATGAATCCTTTCCCCACCGGCCTCCCATTTGGACACCAGACGTTCGTGCACACCCAGGTGCGCGGCGAATTCGCGGATACTCATCCGCTTGGCCTCACGCAGCGCCCGAGCCTGCCTACCGGACCATTGGCCGACCACGTTTGTCATCCCTTCGAACGATTTCCCTTCCAGAGTACGAGTGGTTTGTGAGATCAACCACAAGCTTCGGTGTCATATCGTGCTCGGGCAGCGCAATGGCAGTAAAAGGCGGGCAGACGGGCGATTCCGGCACACCGGTGTTGCCGCCATCCTGGAAGCAGGAGCCGAAACGCGGACGGTTCCGTGCCGACCGCCACTCTGCAACGCCTGCCAGGCAAGGGGTTTCACGTGAACGTGGAAAAGCTCAGAACGGTTGACGACTGGGCCGCCTACTACCGTCACGAATTCGGACTACCCGTCGCCGAACGCGCGGGATTCGTCATGCTGCCCGTCACCGACCGCGTATGCGTCGTCCATCTCCCCACGGCGCACGCGGAAAAGACGCGCTCCCTGCTGGATTCACAAGACATCCGAGTTCCCCTGCTGGCCAGGAAGGTTCGCTGGAGTTTCCTGGCCCACCCCGACCGTAGGCCGAATCCGGATGTGGTAAGGATGCTCGACCGCATCGGTATCGGCGTCCCCGGAGTGGGCAGCGCCCTGATGCTACCGACCGGACTCGGACGCTGGAACAGGGAAGGATGCCACTGGATCGTCCCACCCGACCGGGACGGGCTGCTGCCCCCGCTGTCCGCGGTGGTCAACGCGGCCCTCATGGTCGGTGGCGCCGACCCGCACTGAGACGGGGATGGACGTGGTCCGGCTGCTACCCGGTCACCGGGAAGTTCAGGTATGCCCGGGAAGGGGTCGGACCACGTTGTCCCTGATATTTCGACCCGGCCGCCGCACTCCCGTATGGGTGCTGCGCCGGACTCGTCAACCGGAACAGACACAGTTGACCGATCTTCATCCCCGGCCACAGGGTGATCGGCAGATTCGCCACATTGGACAGCTCCAGCGTGATGTGGCCGCTGAACCCCGGGTCGATGAACCCCGCCGTGGAATGCGTGAGCAGCCCCAACCGGCCGAGACTGGACTTGCCCTCCAACCGACCCGCCAGATCGTCGGGCAGGGTGCACACCTCCAACGTGGACCCGAGCACGAACTCGCCCGGGTGTAGCACGAACGGCTCACCCTCCGCTGGTTCCACCAGGCTGGTCAGCTCGTCCTGACGTTGGGCCGGATCGATATGGGTGTAGCGGGTGTTGTTGAAGACCCGGAACATCCGATCCAGCCGCACATCGATACTGGACGGCTGCACCAAATTATCCGCGAAGGGCTCGAGCGCGAGACGCCCCGCGGCGATCTCCGCCCGGATATCACGATCGGAAAGCAGCACGTGGATGAGCGTAGCGCCCGCTCGTCCCGGCTCCGCAGCCGCGCTCGCCACCTTCCTCGCACCGCCCGGCCGCCGTGAGACCGCCACCACGGCCGGCTCGGCCTCTCCCGGGGCAACCGCGCCGTGAAAGTCGCGCCCCTGCGCGAGAAGGACCTGCCCCCGGTCGGGCGCCGAGGCGGGTTGCGGGCAGACCACCGGCCCGCGACCCGCCTCGCGTCACGGCCTAATCGAGTCGATAGGTCAGCTGGGCGAACCGCCCCATCCGGGCGACATCGACAAGTCTCATCCGCGCCGACAGAATCCGACGCGGTAGCAGCGGCGCACCGCCGCCCAGTGTTACCGGCGCGACGCCCGCAATGATCTCGTCGAGCAGTCCCGCATCGGCGAACTGCCCGGCCAGGTCGCCGCCGCCGACCACCCAGATGTTCCGCGCACCCGCTGCCTCCGCCATCCGCTTGTGCACCTGTTCGACATCACCGGATACGAAATGCAGATTCGCACCCGGAATCGGGGGCAGCTCACGATGGGTGAACACCCAGCACGGGAGGTCGCCGTAATTCTGTTTCCAGTCCTGTGTCGACTCATTCGCGACGATCCACTCATAGGTGGTCGCCCCCATGCACATGGCGCCGACTTCGCTCAGGAACCGGGAGATATCCGACTCGGCGCTGCCGTCGTCGGCGATTTCGAGCAACCAGTCGAGGGAGTTGTCCGAGTCGGCGATATACCCATCCAGGCTGGTCGCGGTGTAGTACTGAGTTCGCATGCCATCATCGTGTCGGCCGACCGTGACATCCTCTGTCAGGTTTGTCGGTACTCCGGAAACAATGCGGCACTCCGCGGAATCAATCGGGGTTTCACACAGGGAGGTCCACTCTGCTATGCTCCCCATCGCCCCCAGTGCGGGCGCTGCCGATGTAGTTCAATGGTAGAACATCAGCTTCCCAAGCTGAGAGCGCGGGTTCGATTCCCGTCATCGGCTCCACCGACCAGGCCGCGAAAAACACGCAGGTCAGGCCATAATTATTGAAATCCCTACCCCCCGCGGGCGCGTTCCGCTCTCAGTGCTGTGCCTCATGTGCGGCACATATGCTCTCGTTCTCCGGCCCGCCTTACCTTGGTGATGTTCCCGAGCCGGCCGCGACCGCCCACCCTCGAGCCGGCAGCCGGCATCCCGGTCACCTACCGATCGGACCGGCACCACCCACATACCGCCACGACCCATCCGTGTCCACGGTCCCCGGTCGATATGCCGACCGGAAGACCGCGGTTCTCCGGGATGGTGAAGGCCGTGGAAATGCATGCCCGCTGTCCCGCGGCAATACCTTCGACCAGCGACCTTCGACCAGCGACCTTCGACCAGCGACCTTCGACCACCGCGCACGCGCACCGAACATCGACCACCGCAACGGTTTCCCGTCACCCCGTGACACGAGGCATTGGAGGCCTCGCCGACGAATTCCTCCCGGCGCGCCGGTGCACCCGGGTAGATCGCTTCGGGAACCGTCGGCGTTCGAAGTTCATTCGGGGCGAACCCAGGCCTGCGCCGCATCCGTCAGATTCCACCACGAAACGAACCGCTCATCCCGCGACTGCACCACCCAGCCATCCGACAACCGATCGAAGAACGCATCATCACCGGTCTTACCGCCCTTCGGCTCCCCCACATACACCAAACGCCGACCACCCCGCGACTCGAACAACTCCAACGCCTGCGAGGCCATCGCATCACCCCACCCCGGCGGCCAACACAAAAACAACACCGCATCCTCGCTCAACGCCGCCGCGAACCCGTCGAGCCCACCCACCGGAAACCACACATCCGGCTGACCCGCCACCATCGGAAACGACGCATTCACCGTCGCGTCCGGCGGTGCGGAATCGAACGCCCGCACCACCACCCCACGCTCGGCCAACAACCGCGCCCAATACCCGCGCCCGGCACCCAACTCCACCACGGTCCGCCCACCCGCGAACGCCTGCACCCAGTCCAGGGTTTCCGGCGAAGGCACCGCATACGCATAGGCCGCCTGCAGGATCGTCTGCACGAACCCCAACCGCACACTGCCATTGGTGTTGCCGCCGTTGATCACCCGACGACCCTCGACCGTCCCGACGGAGGGGCCGACGATATCCCAATACGGGTTGCCCGATTCCGAGGCACCACCGGTCATGTAGTGCACGAACCGCAGATCGAACGCGGCATCGGCCGCCTCGTCACCGGTGCCGGCCAATACCGGTGCGGTATCCAGATACTCGGCCACCTTCGGATACTCGGCCCGCAACCGCGATTCGTCGCCCAGCAGCGCGGCCAACTCGTTTCGACGTTCGGGCGAGAGCACGAGATCAGTCATACAGACGACTCTGCCTGCTCTTCCCATGTGCGGACCGGACAATGGCATACTTTCGGAAACATCGCCCGCCCGAATACATCCCGCCGCCGCGATCTATCCGTACACAGCGCTCTGCTGATAGTCGGTATCGACGCAGTTGTCCCGGTCGTCGAGGTGGTAGACCCGCCAGGACAACGACTCGTTCCGGATCAGCACCCTCACCGGTCTGCCGTGCCACGACAACTCCGGCCGAACGGCATTCGACAGAATGAGGGACAGCTCGTCATCGCTCAGCGAATCGAGCAGCCCCCTCCCGCCACCAGTAATACCTCTCGTAATCGGACCTCTCCCCGATCGGTATCCGTATGTGGGGGTCGCGAGTGTCGCTCGCGTCTCGGCAGGTCGCAGCGGTTGTTACCGGCCGGGTAGTCACCCGGCGCGTCCACGACATACACCGATCCGCCGCGCCGCCAGTGCCATCCGCCGAAAGAGGTGACAGTGAGTGACGAGTGCTGCCAGATGATTCGAATACCGTCGTAGGCATATCGGCACTGCCGAATCCATGTCCCACCGCGGTAGCAGTACTTGTCCTCTCGACGCATGTGCTGAGCTATCGGCCGGTGATCGATCTCGTCGAAATCGCCGCCGTCGTTGTACCAGCGCACCCACACCGAGGTCAGCCGCCGGGGCCGGCCCTCCCACAGGTGCTCGGCCGACTCATCGGTCGGATCACGCAGGTTCATCTGCACGAAAACACTCGAAATATTCGCCGTGGTCCGCAGTATGGGTGTTCGGCGTTCGTACCGCATGGCAATCGTCCCATCGTCGCCATATGCCGCTGGTACGACTTCGGATACACCCGGTGGGCTCGATGTTTTCGTGGGTCGACCGGTCGAGAGCCGAGTATCGGCTGGCTTTGCGCGGCAACAGAAGGCGAGCGAACGGGCCGCGCCCCAACATATCCGGCGTTTTCACTCCTCCGCGTCGAACGCACCGTCCCTATCTGACAAACACCGTCTCGCTGAGGTTTACTAGGCGCATGTGTGACGTCCTCGAGACGCCCGCGGCTCGGGCTTCCTGCGCCGACCGGCGAGAAAACACCGGTCGAAACCACTGTCCCACAGGAGTAATCCGGTGAGACAAGGGAATTCGCACCCGTCCGACGCGGGACACCTCGAAGGTCGGCACCTACCGATGCGGCGGGTCGCCGAGATGGTCGCGCCCGCGGTGGTGATGTTGGGGGCTTTGACGATGATGCCCGGCACCGCCGGCGCCGAACCACCGACCTCGGGTGCCGACACCGGATCGTCCGAGGGCTACCAGGCCCCGGCGGAGGACCCCGACCTCGCGGTTCGCCCCGCCATCCAGCGGATCGAACCGATCACCGACCGTTGGCTTCGGGTGTTCGTGACCTCGCCTTCGATGAACCGGGTCGTCCAGGTGCAGGTGCTCCTACCGGCCGACCGGAGCCGCCCGCGACCGACCCTGTACATGCTCGACGGCCGCGGTGCCCCCGAGAACAGCAGCAGTTGGATCGAGCACGGGCATGCGGTGGAGTTCTTCGCCGACAAGAACGTCAATGTCGTGTTCACCACCGGCGGTCCGGCCAATCTCTACACCGACTGGCAGCGCCGCGACCCCGTCCTGGGCACCAACAAATGGGAGACGTTCCTCATCCGGGAGCTACCGCCGCTGATCGACGCCCACTTCGAAGGCAATGGCCGCAACGGAATCCAGGGGGTCTCGATGGGCGCCGAAGCCGCGATGATGCTCACCTTCCGCAACCCGGGAATGTATTCCGTCGTCGCGGCGCACAGTGGCTGCTACACCGTCGCCTCCGGCGCCGGTCAGGCCCAGGCCCGCTCCATTGTCAAAACCTATGGCGGCGATCCGGACAATATGTTCGGCCCGCCCGATGATCCGGACTGGCTTGCCCACGACACCATGGCGCATGCCGAAGCCCTGCGCGGCACCGCGATCTACCTGTCCAGCGGCAGCGGGATCCCCGGCGAACACGATGTGCCCGGTAAGGTCGAGCTCCCCGATGCCATTACCGTCGGCGGCCCGCTGGAGGCCGGTGCCTTCAAATGCGCGCACGACCTGGCCACTCGACTGGCGCAGTTGCAGATTCCCGCCACGGTGAATCTACGGCCGACCGGCACGCACTCCTGGCCGTACTGGGCCGACGAGTTGGCCCGGTCCTGGCCCACCATCGCCCGGGCACTCGAACTCGACCCCTGAGAAAAGGGAAGGCGACCGGATCTCGATCGGATCCGACCTCACCTTCGGCGCGTCGGTCATGACCACCGCATGCGACGAAGTGACGGCACCTCCGACAATCCTTACAGCGGGGTTCGCATGAGCAGCACGTTGTAGCGGTGATGCACCGTGAGCAGGAAGTACAGGTCGCTCCCGGTCTGATACGGAAAGATCATCGGAGCGTATGCGGACGGTAGTGCCGCCGTATCGATCAGCACGCGCGGCGGACCCCATGGACCTTCCGGTTTCGAGGCAGTGCGCATCACCACCGAGTTGGTGTGGTCGGTGGTCAACATGATGTAGCGGCCCAGGTGGTCGTTCCACTGCACCGACAATTCGGCGACATCCTCGACGATCGGCTCGGATGCCTTGGGATCGTCGAGCTTCCACCCTTTTCCGTCCCAGTATTCGTAGGCGTCGATATTCGCGATATCGGCTTCCTTGACGCGGGAGACGAACCCGGGGTTGTTGCGCCCGGCCGGGGTGCCGTAGCGATAGACGTACCCGTCCCTCTTCACGAATGCGTTCTGCTGGAACCGTTCGTGGCCGTCCACATTGGCCCGGCGGGTGGTGGGCAGCTGCGCCCAGGTGCGGCCACCGTCGCCGGAGGCGGCGAGGGTGGAGAAGTTGGTGACCCATTTACCGTGGTCGCCCCATTCCTTCACCGACATCAGGCTCATGTACTGGGTGCCGCCCACCGAGATACCGGCGGTGGGGATGAGGCTGATCTCGATACCCGGGATCTTGGGGCTGGGCAGCGGGTTCGGGACGATCTCGTCGAAGAAGATGCCGCCGGAGGGGTCCTTGGTGTGGCTGCGGAAGATCACATTGCTGGTCCAGGCCCAGACACTGCCGGCGAACAGATTGGGCACGCCGAGGCCCGCGCTGTCCCCGAAAGCGGTGAGCAGGGTGCCGTTTCCGTCGTCCCACATAATGCCCAGGTCGGTGCCGAGCACATTCACCTGCTGCGTCTGGTTCGGGCTGTCCATACCGGTCACCTGGAATACCGCTTCGGTGGGGCCGGGCAGGTCGGGGAGACCACGTGGCTGACCGTTGATTCCCGGAATCGGGTTGACATTGTTGGGGTCGGCCATGGCCGGGGCCGCCAGGACCATTGCCACGGTCGCCCCGAATACGCCGATGCGAGCGAGTGTGGACAGCGAACGGCTCATCTGAATGATCCCTCCAGGGTGCGGTCTGGCCGGTATTGTGCCACGACCGCCCGCAACCCGCCGTGATGATGGGCCCGCTCCGCAACGGCGGCGTCAACGTCTCCGGCGAGCACCGCGATCTTGCGACGCGGCCGATTCCCGGGCGGAACACCGCGCAGGGGTGAACGACGAGAAGGTGGGCCGGGATCGGTTCCGGCCCACCTTCGTAACGGTCGTCTCGCGTCAGAACGCCGCTTCGTCCAGCTCCATGATGTCGTTGTCCAAGTTGGACAGGACGGCGCGGGTGGCGGTCAGCTCCGGCAGGACATTGCGGGCGAAGAACTGCGCCACGCCGATCTTGCCCTGATAGAAGGCCCGGTCCGCGCCCTCGGCGCCGGCGTCCAGCGCCGCACCGGCGATCTCGGCCTGCCGCAGCAGCTGCCAACCGATGAGCAGATCACCCACGGCGAGCAGGAACCGCACCGAACCCAGACCCACCTTGTACAACTCGCTCGGCTGCTCCTGGGAGGCCATCAGGTGCCCGGTGAGGGTGGCGGCCATGGCCTGCACATCCTCGAGAGCGGTGGCCAGCAGCTTGCGCTCGCTCTTCAGCCGGCCGTTACCGGCCTCGGAGTCGATGAACTTCTGGATCTGGCCGGCCACATGGGCCAGCGCCACACCGCGATCGCGGGCGATCTTGCGGAAGAAG
>NZ_BAGE01000057.1 GCF_000308675.1 Nocardia paucivorans NBRC 100373
CCCATCGGCCTCCGCAACCACCATCCGCGCCCCAACAGCCAACGGCGCGAACAACTCCCACACCGACACATCGAACGTCGCCGGCGTCTTGAACAACACCACATCATCGACACCGACACCGAACTCACCCACAACCCAAGCGACCTGATTCACCACCGCCGCCTGCGACACCGCCACACCCTTCGGCCGACCCGTCGAACCCGACGTGAAAATCACATACGCCGTGTTCTCCGGCCGCAACGAAGCAACCCGCTCCACATCGACGATCGGAGCATCCGAATACCCGGACAGATCCACCGTGTCGATCTCGACCACGGCGTGGCCACGGGTATCGAAATCGTCACCGGCCGTGGTCAACACACACACCGGACGGGCGGTATCGAGGATGTAGTCGATGCGCTCGGCCGGGTGATCCGGGTCCAGCGGCACATAGGCGCCACCGGCGGCCAGCACCGCGTACATGCCGACCACCAGGTCGAGAGACCGCCGCATACCCAGGGCCACGGTCGAATCCGGTCCCACACCCACCGTGATCAGGTGACGGGCCAGTCGATGCACCCGCGCCGCGAACTCGACGTAGGACAGACCTGTCCCCTCGAACGTGATCGCGGGTGCGTCCGGGGTGCGCTCGACCTGCGCTTCGAACAGCTCGATCAGGGCCCTGACCTCGGGCACCGCGTGGGCGGTTTCGTTCCACCGCCGCAGCGCCAGCTCGGTTTCGGCGGGGTCCAGCAGGTCGATATCACCAACCGGACGGTTCGGCTCGTCGACGATGGCACGCAGCAGGCGGGTGAACCGCTGCGCGAACTCCGCCATGGTGGACGGATCGAACAGATCGGTGGCGTAGACGAGCTCGGCCGCGATCCCGGAGTTGTCCGGGTTCTCCGACAGCACCAGCTGTAGATCGAACTTGGCGGTCTCGATGGGCAGTTCCACCCCGGCGGCCGTGAGACCGGACAGTTCGAGGCTGCTCTGGCCCTGGTTCTGGAAGGCCAGCATCACCTGGAACAGCGGATGCCGCGCGGTGGAGCGGGCCGGGTTGAGGATTTCCACCAATCGCTCGAACGGCAGATCGGCATGACCGAAAGCGGCGATATCGGTGGCGCGCACCGACTGCAGCAGCTCGGCGAAACCGGTGCCCGCGTCGACCGGCGTCCGCAGCACCAGGGTGTTGACGAACATGCCGATGAGGTCGTCCAGCGCGCGTTCACCGCGACCGGCGACCGGGGTGCCGATGGCGATATCGGTTTCCCCGGACAGCCGCGACAACAGCACCGCGAGCGCGGCGTGCGTGACCATGAACAGTGTCGCGCCGCGAGCACGGGCCAGATCGGCGAGCCGGGCGTGGGTTTCGGCGTCGATCTCGAAGAGATGGGTGGCGCCGTGGCCGGTGGCCACCGCGGGCCGCGGCCGGTCGGCCGGCAGGTCCAGCTGGTCCGGCAACCCGGCCAGGGCCTCGGTCCAGTAGGCGATCTGCGCGGCGATCACCGAATTCGGATCGTCCTCGGAGCCGAGTACCTCACGCTGCCACAGCGCGTAGTCCGCGTACTGCACCTCCAGCGGTCGCCACGCAGGTTCGGCACCGTCGACGCGGGCGGCGTAGGCGGTCATCAGATCCCGGGTGAGCGGGCCCATGGAGAAACCATCGGCCGAGATGTGGTGCACCACCAGCGCCAACACATGCTCGGTGGGGCTGAGTTCGAACAGCCGCGCCCGGAACGGCACCTGAGTGGTCACGTCGAACCCGGTCAACACCAGTTCGGACAGTTCGGCGGGCAGCTCGGCCTCGGTGACCTCCACCGGGGTCAGATCGGGAATGACCCGTGCGGTCGGCACGATCTGCTGGTAGGGGGTGCCGTCGATCTCCGGGTAGTAGGTGCGCAGCGATTCGTGGCGGGCCAGCACATCGGCGACCGCGACCTGCAGGGCCTGCCGGTCCAGGAGACCGGACAGCCGCACCGCGGCGGGAATATTGTCCACCGCGGAGGCCGGGTCGAACCGGTTGAGGAACCACATCCGCTGCTGGGCCAGCGACAGCGGCACCCGCTGCACGACCTCCCCGGACGGCAGCGTCTGCGTCGGACGCTGCTGCGGGACCAGGGCGGCCCGGGTTCCGGCACCGGCCCGGGTTTCGGCGCGGGCGGCCAGCGCGGCCACCGTGGACGCCTCGAACAGTTCCCGCACCGAGAGCTCGGTGTCCAGGGCGACGGACAGTCGGGCGGCGACCTGGGTGGCGCTGAGCGAGTTACCGCCCAGGGCGAAGAAGTCGTCGTCCAGGCCGACCCGCTGCAAACCGAGCACCTCGGCGAAGGTCTGTGCCACGATCTCCTCGACCGGGGTGGTCGGGGCACGGAACACCGCCGCCTCGAACACCGGCGCGGGCAGCGCCTTGCGGTCGAGCTTGCCGGAGGCATTGAGCGGGAACTCGTCCAACTCGATGATGACGGCGGGAACCATATAGCTCGGCAACTGCCGGGACAGGTCCTCGCGCACGGTCTCGGTGTCGAGTACCGCGTCCGGCGCGGCGATCACATAGGCGACGAGCTGGTCGCCGGTGTGCTGATCGTTGCGCACCACCACCACCGATTGGGCGATTTCGTCCAATCCGGTGAGCGCGGCCTCGATCTCGCCGAGTTCGATACGCAGACCGCGCAACTTCACCTGGAAGTCGGTGCGGCCCAGGTATTCCAGTTCCCCGTCGGCAGTCCAGACCACCAGGTCACCGGTACGGTACATGCGCTCACCCGTGCCGAACGGGTTCGCCACGAACCGGTCCGCGCTCAGATCCGGACGCGCCACATAGCCGCGCGCCAATTGGGCGCCCGCCAGATACAGCTCACCCGCGACACCCACCGGAGTCGGACGCAGCCGGGCGTCGAGCACATACACCCGGGTGTTGAACACGGGCGCGCCGATCGGCACCGAGATGGTGTCGGCGTCGACCACCTCGTGATGGGTGACGTCGACAGCGGCCTCGGTGGGACCGTACAGGTTGTGCAGGCTCGCCCCGGTGAGCTCACGCAACCGGTGCGCGGGCTTCGGCGACAGCGCCTCACCGGAGGAGAACACCATACGCAGAGAGGCGCACCGCTGCGCGGCGGGATCCGCCACGAAAACGGCCAGCATGGACGGCACGAAGTGGATGACGGTGATCCGCTCCTCGGCGATCACCGACGCCAGATACGCCGGATCGCGGTGACCGTCCGGTTTGGCGACCACCAGTCGCGCCCCGACCTGCAATGGCCAGAAGAACTCCCACACCGACACGTCGAAGGTGGCGGGTGTCTTCTGCAGTACCGCGTCGGAGCCGGTCAGCCCGTACTGCGACTGCATCCACACCAGGCGGTTCACGATCGCGGCATGCGAGACCGCCACACCCTTCGGGCGGCCGGTGGAACCGGAGGTGAAGATCACGTACGCGGTATTCGACGGACGTAGTGGAGCCCGCCGCTCGGTATCGGCGACCGGGCCGTCGGTCAGTCCGGACAGGTCGAGCAGGTCGATGCGCACCTGGGCGGTGTCGATCTTCAGATCGTCACCGGAGGTGAGCACACAGACCGGGTCCGCGGTTTCCAGGATGTATTCGGTGCGTTCGGCCGGATGATCCGGATCCAGCGGCACATACGCACCACCGGCGACGCTCACCGCGTACATACCGATCACCAGGTCGAGCGAACGCCGCATCCCCAACGCCACATACGACTCGGGTCCGACCCCGCGTTCGATCAGCCAGCGGGCCAACCGGTTCACCCGGCGGGCGAACTCGCCGTAGGACAGAGTTGTCCCCTCGTAGGTGAGTGCGGCCGCGTCCGGGGTGCGCGCGAGCTGCGCGGAGAACAGCGATACCAGGGTGGCGTCGGGGTCGACCGGGTGCACGGTGTCGTTCCACCGCGACACCACCAGTTCCCGTTCGGCGGCCTCCAACAGATCGATATCGCCCACCGACGCCTGCGGTTCGACGGTGATGGCGGTGAGCACCCGCACCAACCGGTCGGCGATCCGCCGCACGGTCGGCTCGTCGAACAGGTCACGCAGATAGCCGGCGCGAATCCGCAGGCGGCTGTCCAGCTGCGCGATGAGGGTCAGCGGATAGTGGGTGGCGTCGGCGGCCTCCAGGCCGGTCACGCTCATACCGTCGATATCGGCGGCCTGCGCCTGCAGGCCCGCCGAATCCACCGGGTAGGACTCGAAGACCACCAGGGTGTCGAACAGGTTCCCGATGCCGGTGGCGGACTGGATATCGGCCAGACCCACATAGTGGTGGTCGAGCAGATCGGCCTGTTCGCCCTGGATGCGGGTGAGCAACTGCCGGGCCGATTCGGCCGGGTCGAACCGCACCCGCACCGGAACGGTGTTGATGAACAGGCCGACCATGGATTCCACCCCGGACAGCTGCGGTGGCCGCCCGGACACCGTGGCGCCGAACACCACATCGTCGCGGTCGGTCATCCGGCCGAGCAGGATCGCCCACGCGACCTGCAGCACCGTATTCGGGGTGACGCCCAGCTCCGCGGCCAGCGCGGTGAGCCGCGCGGTGGCCGATTCGTCCAGGTCGAACAGGTATTCGCCGGACAGGCTGGTGATCTCCCGCGACGAACCCGCGCCGTCCGGACGCGACAGCATCGTCGGTTCGGTCACCCCGCGCAACGCCTCCGACCATGTGGCCAGCGACGCGGCGTGATCCTGTTCGGCCAACCATTCCAGGAAGTACCGGTAGGAGCGGGCGGCGGGCAGTGCGCCGGTATCGGCGTGCGCCGCGTACAGCACCAGCAGGTCCCGCATGAGCAGCGGCATGGACCAACCGTCGAGCAGGATGTGGTGGTTGGATACCACGAATTCCCACCGGTCGGCCGCCACCTGGATCAGGGTGAACCGGATCAGCGGCGGTTCGGTGAGGTCGAAGCGGCGCAGCCGGTCGGCGGTGATCAGGTCCGCTGCGTCACCGGTGGCGGTGCGGTCGTGTTCGGTCCAATCCACCCGGACACCATCGAGCACCACCTGCACCGGGTTGCCGGCGCTGTCGGTGAGGAACGCGGTGCGCAGGTTCTCGTAGCGGTCCACCAGGGCCTGCGCTGCGGCCCGCAACCGGGTGGCATCCACCCGGCCGGTGAGGGTGAGCACCGCCTGCGCGGTGTACACATCGACCGACGCGGCGGCCAACTGCGCGTGGAAGAGCAGACCGGATTGCAGCGCCGACAGCGGCCACATATCCGTCAGCGCCGGGAACCGCCGTTCGAAGGTGTCGATATCGCTTTGCGCGACCCGCACCAATGGGAAGTCCGACGGGGTGTGGCCACCCGCGGACCCGGATTCGGCGTGGCGGGCAACGGCTTCCAGCGCCGCGACCCACAGGTCGGCGAATTCGCGGACCTCGGCGGGCGACAACAGTGTGGACGGGTAGCGGATGGTGGTGGTCAGTGTTTCGCCGACCACGATGGCGTTCAGGTCCAGCGGCGCCATGGCGGGCATGTCCGCGTCGTAGTCGCCACCGAGCGCGCCCAGTTCCGGCGCGGGCATCCAGCCGAAACCGTGCAGTTCCTCCGGAATCTCGCCCGTGGTCACCCGACCCAGGTAGTTGAAGCTCACCTGTCCGGGCAGGTCCTCCGGCAGTTCACCGGCGGCATCGCGGTTCAGGTAACGCAGCAGACCGTAGCCGATGCCCTTGTCGGGCACGGCGAGCAGCTGTTCCTTGACCGCCTTGATCGCGGCGTCGAGTGCGGGGCCGCCGGCGAGAGCGGAATCGATATCGAGACCGGTCAGGTCGAAGCGCACCGGGAAGATCGCGGTGAACCATCCGACCGTCCGCGACAGGTCCGCACCCGCGACGACGTCCTCTTCGCGACCGTGGCCTTCCAACCGGAGCAGCAGCGGATCGTCGACCCTGGCCTCGGGGCGGCGGCGGGCCCGCCAGGTGGCGGTCGCCAGCGCGAGCGCGGTCAGCAGCCCGTCGTTGACGCTGCCGTGGTAGATCGCCGGCACCGTGGTGAGCAGTGATCGGGTGGCCTCCGGGGAGAGTTCCACCTGCATCAGCTCGATCACGGCCACGGTGTCGAGCGCCGGTTCCATCGGTCGTTCGGTGAGCAGCGGGTCGGGGGTGTCGACCACCGAACGCCAATAGTTCAGTTCGGTTACCCGCTCGGGGGTGTGCGCTTCCCGTTCCAACGCGTGCGCCCACGCCCGCATGGAGGTGGCGGGGGCGGCGAGTTCGGGCCGGTGGCCGGCGGTGATCTGCCCCCAGGCGGCGACGAAATCGGGCACCAGAATGCGCCAGGACACACCGTCGACCACCAGGTGGTGCGCCAGCACCACCAGTCGACCGGCCCGGTCACCCCGGTCGGGTTCCAGCCAGACGAAGCGGATCACCACGCCCGTGGTCGGGTCGAGCCGATCCAGGGCGGAATCCACCGCCTTGGTGGCGGTTTCGAACAGCTCCTCGTCGTCGGCGTTCGCGTCGAACACGACATGCTCGATGAGCGCGTCCACGTCGATGCTGCCGGGGGCGGAGGTTTCCACCACCCAGTCGCCATCGACCCGGTACAGCCGGGCGCGCAACATATCGTGCCGGTCGATAACGGCGCCCACCGTGGCGGCGATACCGGCGCGGTCGATACCCACCGGCAGATCCAGCGTCATCAACTGGTTGAACCGGCCGAACGAACCACTGCGCTCGGCCATGAACCGCACCACCGGGGTGAGCGGCATACGACCGACCCCGCCACCGGGGAGTTCGGCCAAGGCGGGCACGGCGCCACCACCGGCCGCACCGGTTTCGGCGACCGCGGCCAGACCGGCGACGGTGCGCTGCTCGAAGACGTGCCGCGGGGAGAAGAACACTCCGCGCGCCTTGGCGCGCGACACCAGCTGGATGGAGACGATGCTGTCACCGCCGAGGGCGAAGAACGAATCGTCCACACCGACCCGTTCCACCCCGAGTACCTCGGCGAACAGTTCGGCGATGGTCTGCTCCAGCGGCGTGCGCGGGGCCCGGAACGCCACATCGGCCGCGAATACCGGCTCCGGCAACGCCTTCCGGTCCAGTTTGCCGGCCGGAGTGAGCGGAATGTGGTCGAGCACCATGATCGACGACGGCACCATGTAGGTGGGTAGCCGCTGTTCGATATGGGCGGTCAGGGCCGGGATATCGATCGAACGGCCCGGTGCGGCGACGACATACGACACCAACGAGACGGCGCCCACGGTGCTGCGGTGTCCGATGGTGACCGCGAAGTCGACGTTCTCGTGCGAGGTCAAAGCGGCGTCGATCTCACCCAGCTCGATGCGGAAACCGCGGACCTTCACCTGGAAGTCGGAACGACCCACGTATTCCAGGCGGTGTTCGGTCTCGCCGTCGGGCAGGATGCGCGCGGCCCAGCGCACCACGTCGCCGGTGCGGTACATCCGCTCGCCCGGCGCGTAGGGGTCGGCGACGAACCGGTCGGCGGTGAGCGCGGGCCGCTCGAGGTAGCCGCGGGTCACCGAGGAACCGGAGATGTACAGCTCACCCGCGACACCTTCCGGTACCGGCTGCAACCGGGAGTCCAGCACCAGGAAGCGAGTCCCGCGGATCGGACCACCTATGGTGAGCGCGTCCCCGGGTCGCAGCCCGGCGCCGATACCGACCACCACGGTGGCCTCGGTCGGACCGTAGACATTGTGGAAGGCGCGCAGCGGACGGTCCGGCCGGGATTCGTCACCGATCGGCACCGCCCATTTGGCGAGCAGTTCCGCCGAGTAGGCCTCACCACCGACGGCGATGGTTCGCAGACTGTCCAGCCCGGTGGGATCCAACGTCGCCAATGCGGCCGGGGTCATGAACAGATAGGTGATCTGTTCCCGGCGGAGCAGCTCGTACAGTTCTTCACCGCCGAAGACACCGGTGGGCACGATGACCAGCGCACCGGCCGGCCCCACCGCCAGCAGCATCTCCATGATCGAGGCGTCGAAGCTCGGCGAGGAGAAGTGCAGGGTCCGGGAATCGGAGTCCATGCCGTATCGCGCGACCTGGTCGGCGCAGAGGTTCACCAGACCCGCGTGCGGAACCACGACGCCCTTGGGCACACCGGTGGAACCGGAGGTGTAGATGACGTAGGCCAGGTTGTGCGGGCGCAGCGGACGGACTCGGTCGGTGTCGGTGACCGCCGCAGCGCTGTGGGCGTCCAGGTCGAGGTCCTCGAGCACCAACCATTCCACCGAATCCGGCAGATCGTCGCGAACGGCGGCGACGGTCAGACCGATCGGGGCCCCCGAATCGGTGAGCATGTGCTCGATCCGGTCGGCCGGATAGGCCGGGTCGATCGGCACGAACGCCGCACCCGACTTGCTGACCGCCCATTCGGCGAAATACGAATCCGCCGAACGCGGAATGGCGACGGCGATCAGGTCCTCGGTGCCCAGCCCCCGCTCGATCAGCAAACGCGCCAACCGGTTCGAGCGTTCGTCCAGCTCACCGTAGGTGAGACGGGTGTCCTGATAGACCACGGCCAGGGCGGATGGATCCCGCGACACCGCGGCGGCGAACAGGTCCGGCAGGGTACGGGCCGGCAGTCCCGGGCCGCCGGCGCGACGCACCAACTCGGCCCGCTCGTCGGCGTCGAGGATATCGATCGCGCCGACCGACACCTGTGGGTCGGTGGCGATGGCCGACAGGATCCGCTGCCAGCGGGTCACGAACGACGCCGCGGTGGATTCGTCGAACAGATCGGTGGCGTAGGTCAGCGCCAACGCCATACCGGCGGGACCGTCGCCGTCGGTCCGGTTCTCCGACAGCGTGAACTGCAGGTCGAACCGGGAGATGTTCTCGTCCAGTTCCAGCGCCGACACGTTCAGACCGGGCAGTTCGAACGCGGTACGTTCGATGTTCTGGAACGACAGCGCCACCTGGAACAGCGGGTTACGCGCCTGCGACCGTTCCGGTGCCAACAGCTCCACCAACCGCTCGAACGGCACATCGGCATGGCCGAACGCCTCCAGATCGGTGTGGCGGACCCGCTCCAGCAGAGCGGTGAACGATTCGCCCGGTTCGATCTCGGTGCGCAACACCAGGGTGTTGACGAACATGCCGACGAGGTCGTCGAGTTCGGCCTCACCACGTCCGGCGATGGGGGTACCGACGGCGATATCGTCGCCGCCGGACAACCGCGCCAACAGCACCGTCAGCGCGCCGTGCAGCACCATGAACAGCGACGCGCCGTGCCGGCGGGCGAGTTCGTCCAGGCTCGCGACGAGTTCGGGGGAAAGCTCGCGGTACAGGGTGGAGCCGCGATGCGAGGCGATCGCCGGCCGCGGCCGGTCGGTCGGCAGGGCCAACTCGTCCGGGATACCGGCCAACGCCCGCTTCCAGTACGCCACCTGGCTCGCCAGCAGCGACTCCGGGTCGTCCTCGGAGCCGAGCACCTCGCGCTGCCAGATCGCGAAATCGGCGTACTGCACCGGCAGCGGCGCCCAGTCGGGGGTGCTGCCCTGGGTGCGAGCGACATAGGCGGTCATCACATCGCGGGCCAACGGACCCATCGAGAAACCATCGGAGGCGATGTGGTGCACGACCACGACCAGCACATGTTCGTCGGGGCGAATCCGGAACAGCCTCGCCCGCAACGGAACGCGTTCGGCCACGTCGAATCCGGTGGAGGCGAATTCGGTGATGACGGTGACGAGCTCGTCCTCGGTCACCGACCGGGGGCTCAGTTCGAGCTCGATCTCCTCGACCGCGACGACCACCTGATGCGGTGTTCCGCCGTGCGAAGGGTAGCGGGTGCGCAGCGGTTCGTGCCGGCGCACCACATCATGGACCGCGAGTTCCAGTGCGGCGGTGTCGAGTTCACCGGACAACCGGATGCCCAACGGCAGGTTGTAGGCCGCCGAAGAGGTGTCGTACTGGTTCAGGAACCACATGCGCTGCTGCGCGTACGACAGCGGCACCAGTGCGTCACCGGATCGGTCGTGCGGCGCCAACCGGGGCCGGGCCGCGCCCTCGGTGTGCGATTCGAGTCGGGCCGCCAGGGTCTCCACCGTGGTCGCCTCGAACAGCGCCCGCACCCCGACGGTGGTGCCGAGAGCGGCGCCGATCCGGGACACCACCCGGGTGGCGATCAGCGAGTTGCCGCCGAGATCGAAGAAATCGTCGTCCAGGCCGACCTGTTCCACGCCGAGCACCTCGGCGAAGACGGAGGCCACCGTCTCCTGCACCGGGGTCTGCGGCGCCCGGAACTCCCGGGACCGTGCGGTGGGGGCGGGCAGGGCGCGACGGTCCAGTTTCCCGTTGACGGTCAACGGAATCCATTCCAGCCGCACGATCGCCGAGGGCACCATGTACGACGGCAGCTGCTCGGCGGCGCCGTCGCGCACCGCATCCAGATCGGGCGTGGCGTCGGCATCGGCCACCACGTAGGCGACGATGCGCTGGTCGCCCGGCTGATCCTCGCGCACGATCACCGCGGCCTGCGCGATACCCGGCTGCGCCAGGACGGCGGCCTCGATCTCACCGAGCTCGATACGGAAACCGCGCACCTTCACCTGGTCGTCGGCGCGGCCCAGGTATTCCAGTTCGCCGAAGCGGTTCCAGCGCGCCAGGTCGCCGGAGCGATACAGCCGGGAACCGGCGGCATCGGAGTCGGCGAGCGGGTTGGCGACGAACCGCGCCGCGGTGAGGTCCGGCCGGCCCAGGTAGCCACGGGACAGCTGCCCACCGGCGATGTAGAGCTCACCGGCGACACCCACCGGCACCGGACGCAACCGGTTGTCGAGCACATACACCCGCAGGCCGGCGATGGCACGGCCGACCACACTGCCGGACGCGCTCGCGATGGTGGCGGCGTCCAGCGCCCGATAGGACACGTGCACCGTGGTCTCGGTGATGCCGTACATATTGACCAGCAGCGGTGACGCGGTCTCCCGGTCGCCCGCGGCCAGGGTCCGCCCGGCGGTGCCGTCACCGTGTCGGGCGATCCAGTCGCTCAGTCGGCGCAGTTCCAGCGCCTCACCGCCGAAGATCACATAGCGCAACGCCAACGGCGCGGTCGCCGTCGCGGTGCGGTCGGCCTCGGCCAGCTGGTAGAACGCCGACGGCGTCTGGTTGAGCACGGTCACCCGCTCGGTGCGCAACAGTTCCAGGAACTGTTCCGGGGAGCGGGAGGTGTAGTAGTCGACCACCACCAGGGTGCCACCGTAGAGCAGCGGACCCCACAGCTCCCAGACCGAGAAGTCGAAGGCGTAGGAGTGGAACAGCGTCCACACATCGTCGGGGCCGAAACCGTATTCGCGGTCGGTGTTGGCGAACAGGCGCACCACGTTCCGGTGCGCCACCGCCACACCCTTGGGGCGGCCGGTGGAGCCGGAGGTGTAGATGACATAGGCGATATTGTCCGGGCGCAGCGGCGCGCGCCGATCCGCGTCGGTGATCGGGGCGTCGTCGGCGTCCTCCACATCGCCCGCCTCCACGGCGAATCCGTCCACCACCACGCGCGGCAGTTCGGTGGGCAGGTCCACCTGCACCGTGGAGTCGACGATCACGCTCGCCGGACGCGAGTCGGCGAGCACATAGGCGATACGTTCCGGCGGATAGGTCGGGTCCACCGGGACGTAACCGGCACCGGACTTGATCACCGCGAGCAGCGCCACCACCAGGTCCAGCGACCGCGGCAGCAGCACGGCGACCAGGGTTTCCGGCCCGGCGCCCACATCGATCAGGCGGCGGGCCAGCACATTGGCCCGCCGATCCAGTTCGGCGTAGGTGAGGACGTCACCGCCGTAGCGGGCCGCCGGCCGGTGCGCGTTTTCGGCCACGGCGGCGTCGAACAGGGCGGCCAGGGTCACGGTGGCGGGGTCGTCGACGGGCACACCATCGGCGGTGAAAACACCCACACCCGCATCGGCGCCGGAACCGGTCCACCGCTGCGCGACGTCCAGTCGCTCCACCTCGCCCAACAGGTCGATATCGCCGACGGCGATTCCCGGCTCGTCGACGATCGTGCGCAGAATGCGCAGCAGTCGATCGGCGAAGGCGGCCACCGTCTCCGAATCGAACAGATCGGTGGCGTAACTCCACGACAGCGCCAACTCGCCTGCCGCACCACCGTTGCCGGCGCTCTCGGTTTCGGCAACGGTGAGTTGGATGTCGAATTTCGCCAGGCCCGGGTCGAATTCGACCACATCCAGTTCGAGGCCGGGCAGGGCGACCGTACCGGCCTCGGCGGCCGAGGCGGCCTCGAAGGTCAGCGCTATCTGGAACAGCGGATGGTGTGCCTGGGAACGGACCGGACTGATGATGTCGACCAACCGCTCGAACGGCACATCCGCGTGCGCGAAGGCGGCCAGGTCGGTCCGCCGCGCCTGCTCCAGCAGCTCGGTGAACGACATGCCCGGCTCGACCTCGGTGCGCAGCACCAAGGTGTTGACGAACATACCGACCAGGTCGTCGAGGGCCTGGTCACCGCGACCGGCGATCGGGGTGCCGATGGCGATATCGGTGCTGTTGGAAAGCCGCGCCGCCCAGGTCGCCAAGGCGGCGTGCACCACCATGAACAGGGTGGTGCCGTGGGTCCGAGCCAGGTCCTCCAGTCCGGCCCGCAGCCCCGCGTCCACCGTGAAGACATGGGTGGCACCGGCGTTCGAGGCCACCTCGGGGCGGGGACGGTCGGCGGGCAGTTCGATCTGATCGGGCAGATCGCGCAACCGTTCGGTCCAGTAGGCCACCTGACGGGCCGCGAGCGAATCCGGGTCGGACTCGTCACCGAGCACCTCCCGCTGCCACAGCGTGTAGTCGGCGTACTGCACCGGCAGCGGAACCCAACCGGGCACCTCGCCCCGGCTGCGCTCGGCGTAGGCGAGGACGAGATCGCGCAGCAACGGACGCAACGAGAAACCGTCACCGCTGATGTGGTGCACGACCAACAGGGCGATATGGGTGCGCTCGTCGACGCGCAGCAGATGCGCGCGCAGCGGCGGAGCGACGGTGACGTCGAAGTGCGCGCTCGCCAGTTCGACGATGCGGGCGGTCACCTCGTCGGCGCGCACCGGTTCGGGCGACAGTTCCGCGCGAACCTGGCCGATGGGCAGCACCCGCTGGTAGCCGACACCGTCCACCTCGGGGTACACGGTGCGCAACACCTCGTGGCGGGCGAGCACATCGTCGAGGGCGGCGTTCAGGGCCGCGATATCCAACTCGCCGGTCAACCGGACGGCCACCGGGATGTTGTTGACCGCGGTGCGGTTGTCGAACCGGTTGAGGAACCACATCCGCTGCTGGGCGAGCGACAGCGGCACCAGTTCTCCGCGTTCCCGCGGCGCCAACCGGGGCCGACCACCTTGTCCGGCGGTGGTTTCCAGGCGGACCGCGAGCGCGGCGACGGTCGGCGCCTCGAACAGGGTCCGCACCGGGACCTCGGTGTCGAAGGCGACGCCGAGTCGGGCCGCCACCTGGGTGGCGACCAGCGAGTTACCGCCGAGGGCGAAGAAGTCGTCGTCCAAACCGACCCGCTCCACCCCGAGCACATCGGCGTAGACGCCGGCCACGATCTCCTCGACCGGGGTGGTCGGGGCACGGAAGGCGGCGGCGGTGAACACCGGGTCGGGCAGCGCCTTGCGGTCGAGTTTGCCGGAGGCGTTGAGCGGGAAGGCATCCAGCACCACATAGGCGGTGGGAACCATGTAGGCGGGCAGCTGCTCACCCAGTTCCCGCTGAACGGTCTCCACGTCCACCACGCGGTCGGGGTCGGCGATCAGGTAGGCCACCAGCTGGTCGCCGGTGCGCTCGTCGGTGCGCACCAGCACCACGGCCTGCGCGACGCTGTCGAGAGTGGTGAGGGCGGCCTCGATCTCGCCGAGCTCGATACGCAGACCGCGCAACTTCACCTGGAAGTCGGTGCGGCCCAGGTATTCCAGTTCCCCGTCGGCGTTCCAGACCACCAGGTCACCGGTGCGGTACATCCGCTCGCCATTGCCGAACGGCGTGGCGACGAACCGTTCGGTGGTGAGGTCGGGGCGGCCCACATAACCGTGGGCCAGTTGAGCGCCCGCCAGATACAGCTCACCCGGCACACCCACCGGCACCGGCCGCAGCCGGGAGTCGAGCACGTAGACGCGGGTGTTGAACACGGGCGCGCCGATCGGCACCGACGCGGTGTCGGCGTCGGTCACCTCGTGGAAGGTGACGTCGACGGCTGCCTCGGTGGGGCCGTACAGGTTGTGCAGCCGGGCCCCGGTCAGTTCCCGCATCCGCTGCGCGGTCGCGGCGGGCAGCGCCTCACCGGAGGCGAAGACATTGCGCAGGCTCGAGCACAGCGGTCCGGCGATACCGGCGTCGGAGTCGGCGAGCCCGGTCAGCGCGCTCACGAACACCGACAGCATGGACGGCACGAAGTGCACCGTGGTGACCTGTTCGGCGGCGATCAACCGGGCCAGGTACACCGGGTCGCGGTGACCATCCGGTTTGGCGACCACCAGTCGGGCACCGACCTGCAACGGCCAGAAGAACTCCCACACCGATACGTCGAAGGTGGCGGGCGTCTTCTGCAACACCACATCGTCGGCGGCGAGACCGTATTCGGCGTGCATCCACACCAGGCGGTTCACGATCGCGGCGTGCGAGATGGCCACGCCCTTCGGGCGGCCGGTGGAACCGGAGGTGAAGATCACGTATGCGGTGTTGTCCGGACGCAGCGGTCGGATCCGATCGGCGTCGGTCAGCGGCGCGTCGGAGAACTCGGACAGGTCGAGTTCATCGATACGCAGTTGCCGCGCGCGGGTGGTGTCCAGGTCGGCGCCGGAGGTGAGCACACAGACCGGGTCGGCGGTCTCCAGGATGTAGTCGATGCGCTCGGCCGGGTGATCCGGATCCAGCGGCACGTACGCACCACCGGCGGCGTGTACCGCGTACATGCCGACCACGAGGTCGATCGAGCGCCGCATACCCAGCGCCACATACGATTCCGGGCCCACCCCGTCCCGGATCAGCCGGCGGGCCAGTCGGTGTACCCGGGCGGCGAACTCGGCATAGGACAGACTTGTCCCCTCGAAGGTGACCGCGGTCGCGTCCGGGGTGCGCACGACCTGCGCCTCGAACAGCGATACCAGGGTGGCGGCGGCGTCGGTGACCGGGGAGGGCAGCGCGGCGTCGAGCGGGAACTCGGTGGCGTTCCAGCGGTCCAGAATCCGCAGCCGCTCGGTCTGCTCCAGCAGTTCGATATCGCCCACCGCGGTATTCGGGGCCGCCGCGACGGTGTGCAGCACACGCAGGAACCGGTTGGCGAAACCGCGGGCGAAGTCGGCGTCGAAAAGGTCGGTGGCGTAGACCAGTTCGGCATCCATCTCCGAGGTGTCGGAGTTCTCGCTCAGGGTGAGCTGGAGATCGAACTTGGCCGTCGGCGGGTCGACCCGCAGTTCCGACACGGTCAGCCCGGGTAGTTCGAGCATGCTCGTGCCCAGGTTCTGGAAGGTCAGCATCACCTGGAACAGCGGATGCCGGCCCTGCGAACGGGGCGGGTTGAGCACCTCCACGAGCCGTTCGAACGGCACCCCGGCGTGCGCGAAGGCCGCCAGGTCGTGTTCACGCACCTGGGCGAGCAGCTGCGTGAACTCGGCACCGGGTTCCACCCGGGAACGCAACACCAGGGTGTTGACGACCATACCCACCAGGTCGTCGAGGGCGGCCTCACCGCGTCCGGCCACCGGGATGCCGATGGCGATATCGTCGGTACCGCTCAAGCGGGCCAGCAGGGCCGCGAAAGCGCTGTGCACCACCATGAACAGGGTGGAGCCCTGGGCGCGGGCCACTTCGTTCAGGGCGTCGACGAGATGGCCGGGCACCGGGAAGCGGTGGGTTCCGGCCGTGTACGACGCCACGGCGGGCCGCGGTCGCGGCGAGAGCCGAAGCTCCTCCGGCAGACCGGCCAGCGTGGTGCGCCAGTAGTCGAGCTCACGGGAGATCAGCGAACGCGGATCGTCCTCGGAGCCGAGGGTTTCGCGCTGCCACAGCGCATAGTCCACGTATTGGATGGCGGGCGGGGCCCAGTCCGGCAGCTCACCCGCGGTGCGGGCGAGGTAGGCGGTCATCAGATCGCGGACCAGCGGCCGCATCGAGAAACCGTCGGCGGCGATATGGTGCGCCACCACCACCAGCACGTGGTCATCGATCTCGCGGCGGAAGACCCGCATCCGCACCGGAGGTTCGACGGTGACGTCGAAACCGCGATCGATGAATTCCACCACGGCCGCGAGTAATTCGTCCGGATCCGGTTCGTCGACCACCTCGATGGTCGGGACCGCCTGGGTTGACGGCAGCACCCGCTGATAGCCGATACCGTCGTGCGACGGGTAAACGGTGCGCAGCGATTCGTGCCGTGCGACCACATCGGCGACCGCACCGCGCAACGCGGTGAGGTCGAGCGCACCGGTGAGCTGGACGGCGACGGGGATGTTGTTGGCCGCGGATTCGGGATCGAACCGGTTGAGGAACCACATCCGCTGCTGAGCCAACGACAGCGGCGGACGTTCGGGACGGGTGCGGGCCGCGGTGAGCGCCGGACGCCCCCCGGTGCCCACATGGGAACCCACCCGGGCGGCGAGCCCGGCGACGGTCGGCGCCTCGAACAGCGTTCGCACACCGATCTGTGTGTCGAGCGCGGCGCTCAGTCGCGCGGTGACCTGGGTGGCGATCAGCGAGTTACCACCCAGGGCGAAGAAGTCGTCGTCCGCGCCGACCCGCTCCACCCCGAGCAGTTCGGCGAAGATACCGGCCACCATCTCCTCGATCGGGCCGGCCGGAGCTCGGAACTCGCGGGTGGTCAGTTCGGGTTCGGGCAGGGCCTTGCGATCCAGCTTGCCCGCGGGGGTCAGCGGAATCTCGTCCAACACCGTGATCGATGTCGGCACCATGTACGTGGGCAGCCGTTCGGCGGCGTACCCGGACAGGGCCGTGGTGTCGACGGTATGTCCCGGCACCGGTCGCACGTACGCGACCAGCATTGTGGAGCCGGTGTGCAGTTCGCGGCCGAGGGTGACCGCGAAGTCGACATCCGGATGCGAGGTCAAGGTGGCGTCGATCTCGCCCAGTTCGATGCGGAAACCGCGGATCTTCACCTGGAAGTCGTTGCGGCCCACGTATTCCACGGCCGGCTCGCCGAAGCCGTCGCGGCGCCAACGCACCACGTCACCGGTGCGGTACAGCCGCTCACCCGGACCGCCGTACGGGTCGGCCACGAATCGGGCGGCGGTGAGCTCGGGCCGGGCGTGATAGCCGCGGGCCAGCTGGATACCGCCGACATACAGTTCGCCGGCGACGCCTTCGGGCACCGGGTGCAACCGGTTGTCCAGGACCAATGTCCGCATACCGCGAATCGGGCCGCCGATGACGACCGGATCGCCCGGCGCGAGCCGCGCGCTGATATTGGTCGCGACAGTGGCCTCGGTGGGACCGTAGGCATTGTGGAAGCTGCGGCGCGCCGAATTACCCGGCGCCACCGACCATTTGGCGACCAGGTCGGCCGAGACGGCCTCACCACCGGCGATGATCACCCGCATCCCGGCCAGCGACGCCGGCTCCAGCGACGCCAATACCGATGGGGTGATCAGGCCGACCGTCACCCGCTCGCGTTCGATCAGCTCGCTCAGCTCGTCACCGCCGTAGGTGCCGGGCGGGACCACCACCAGGGCACCGGCCGACCCGACGGCCAGCAGCAATTCCAGGATCGAGGCGTCGAAGGAGGGGGACGCGAAGGCCAATGCCCGAGCCGAGGCGTCCAGGTCGTAGCGTTCCACCTGGACGCCGGCGAAGTTCGCCAGACCCAGGTGGGTGACCACCACGCCCTTGGGCAGACCGGTCGAACCGGAGGTGTAGATCACGTACGCGGTGTTCGACGGACGCAACGGAGCCCGTCGCTCGGCGTCGGTGACCGGCTCCGACGAGCGGGATTCGATCTCGGCGGCGACCGCCGGATCGTCGAGCACCAACCAGTCGCCGGCGGCGACCGGCGGCAACGTGTCGGCCTCGGCGGCGACGGTGATACCCAGTCGGGCGCCCGAGTCGGAGATCATGTGCACGATTCGGTCGGCCGGGTAGGCCGGGTCGACCGGCAGGAACGCCGCACCCGATTTGGCCACCGCCCAGACCGCCAGCACCGATTCGATCGACCGTGGTACCGCTACGGCCACAATGGTTTCCGGTCCGGCGCCACGGTCGATCAATACCCGCGCCAGGCGGGCGGCGGCGGCGTCGAGTTCGGCGTAGGTCAGCGCACGTCCCTGGAAGACGACCGCCTGCCCGTCGGGGTTGGCCGCCACGGCGGCCGACATCAATTCCGTCAGGGTCTGCGGTTCCACCGCCGGACCGCCACTGCGGCCGAGCAGATCGACGCGCTCGGATTCGGACAGGATGGCCAGTTCCCCGACCGGCCGATCCGGGCCCTCGACGATCTCCTCGAGCAGCCGAATGAACCGTTCGGCGAATACCTGGACCGTGCTGTCGTCGAACAGGTCTCGGGCGAAGGAGAATTCGCCGAGCATCCCGTTGTCGCTGTCGCCGCCCGCCTCGCGCAGGGTCAGCGAGAGGTCGAATTTCGCCAGGTCGACCTCGAAATCGACCGGGGCGACCCGCAGTCCGGGCAGTTCGAAGGTGTTGTCCGGCAGGTTCTCGAACGACAGCGCCACCTGGAACAGCGGATGCCGCGCCTGGGAACGCGCTGGGTTGAGCACCTCGACGAGCCGTTCGAACGGCACATCGGCGTGCGCGAACGCCTGTAGGTCGGTATTGCGCGCCTGCGCCAGCAGTTCGGTGAAGGTCATGGCACCGTCGACCTGGGTGCGCAACACCAGGGTGTTGACGAACATACCGATCAGGTCGTCGAGCGCGGCCTCACCGCGACCCGCCACCGGGGTACCGATGGCGATATCGGACATACCGGTCAGTCGGGCGAGAAGCACGGCCAACGCGCTGTGCAGCACCATGAACGGCGAGGCGTTGTGGCGATGGCCCAGTTCGGCCAGCCGACGCTGGATCCCGGGGGCGATGACGAACGAGTGCACACCACCGCGGTAGGACGCCACGGCCGGGCGCGGCCGGTCCGAGGGCAGGGTGATCTCGTCGGGCAGATCGGCCAGTTCCCGCTTCCAGTACCGGATCTGACCGGAGATCAGCGAATTCGGGTCGTCCTCGGAACCGAGCACCTCGCGCTGCCACAGCGCGTAATCGGCGTACTGCACCGGCAGCTCGGACCACGCGGGCGGCTCCCAGGTGGTGCGGGCCGCGTAGGCGACCATCACATCGCGCGCCAACGGGCCCATCGACCAACCGTCGGCGGAGATGTGGTGCACCACCATGCCGAGCACGTACTCGGTTTCGCTGATCTCGAAGAGCCGGGCATGCAGCGGCACCTCGGTGGTGACGTCGAAGGCCATGGTCGCCAGCTCGATCAGATGATCGATGAGGGTGTCCTCGGTGACCCGGAACGGGGTCAGGTCGGGCACGATCTGGGCGGCGTCCAGGATCACCTGCACCGGTGCGCTACCGGTCTCCGGGAAGACGGTGCGCAGGGATTCGTGCCGGTCGATCACGTCGATGACGGCGACCTGCAGGGCCGCCACATCGAGATCGCCGGACAGCCGGATGGCGACCGGGATGTTGTTGACGGCCGATTCGGTGTCGTAGCGGTTGAGGAACCACATCCGCTGCTGCGCCAGCGACAGCGGGATCTCCGCCGGCCGGGTCCGCGCCACCAAGGCCTGGCGCGCGCCGTCACCGGCATGCGACTCCACCCGCGCGGCCAGCGCCGCGACCGTGGACGCCTCGAACAGCATGCGCACCGGCACCCGGGTGTCGAGCGCGGTACCGAGCCGGGACGCCACCTGGGTGGCGATCAGCGAGTTACCGCCGAGCTCGAAGAAGTCGTCGTCCGCGCCCACCCGGGCCACGCCGAGCACCTCGGCGAAGATCCCGGCCACGATCTCCTCGATCGGGGTGGAGGGGGCGCGGAATTCGCGCACCTCGAACACCGGGGCGGGCAGGGCCTTGCGGTCCAATTTGCCCGAGAGGTTGAGCGGGAACGCGTCGAGCACCATGATCGCCGACGGCACCATATAGGCCGGCAGCAACTGTTGCAGCGAGTCCCGCACATCGTCGATATCGACCTCTGTGTCGGCGCCGACCACATAGGCGACGAGCCGACCGCCCGCGACGGTGTCGGCGACGATCACCGCCGCCTGGGCGACCTGCGGGTGCTCCAGCAGCGCGGCCTCGATCTCACCCAGCTCGATCCGCTGGCCGCGCACCTTGACCTGGAAGTCGGTGCGGCCCAGGTACACCAGTTCCCCGTCATGGGTCCAGCGCACCAGGTCGCCGGTGCGGTACAGCCGCTCGCCCGGCGCGCCGAACGGGTCGGCGACGAAACGTTCCGCGGTCAGGTCGGGGCGACCGTGGTAACCGCGGGCGAGCTGCGCCCCACCGAGGTAGAGCTCGCCGGGAACTCCGGCCGGGACCGGCCGCAGATCCTTGTCCAGGACGTATGCCCGGGTATTCCACACCGGGCGACCGATCGGCACCGTCGCGGCGGGAACCTCGTCGGCATACCAGGAGGTCGCGTTGACCGTGAACTCGGTGGGGCCGTACAGGTTGTGCACGGCCGCGGTGGAGAACTTGCGGACCGCGGCGACCGTGGCCGCCGGCAGCGCCTCACCACCGACGGACAACGAACGCAGCGAAGAACATTCGGCCGGGGAGGCGGCGGTGAGGAAGACCGACAGCAGCGACGGCACGAACGAGGTCGCGGTGACCCGGCGCTTGCCGATGATCTCCGACTGGTACATCGCGTCGCGGTGACCGTCGGGCACCGCGATGATCATCCGCGCGCCCACGGCCAGGGTGCTGAACAGCTCCCACAGCGAGGCGTCGAAGGTGAACGGCGTCTTGTGCAGGACCACGTCGTCGGCGGTGAGACCGATGGTCTCGATCTGCCAGCGCAGCTGGTTCGCCAGCGCGGCATGGCTCACCGCGACACCCTTGGGCCGCCCCGTCGACCCGGAGGTGTAGAGCACGTAGGCGATGTGCTCAGGACGCAGCGGGGTGGTGCGTTCGCTCGGGGCGATCGGCGCGGGGTCCACCTCGGCCAGGTCGAGCGTATCGATGTGCACGACCGGGCAGGTATCGGTCTCGAGCTGGTCGTGGGTGGTGGTCAACAGCACCCGGGCCCCGGAGCCGGCGAGCACGTATTCACTGCGTTCGGCCGGATGATCGGGGTCGATCGGCACATAACCGGCGCCCGCGGCCAATGCCGCGTAGACGCCGACCACCATATCGACCGAACGGCGGATGCCCACCGCGACAAGGGTTTCCGGCCCGATACCACGGTCGATGAGGACCCGGGCCAGGCGGTGCACGCGGGCGGCGAACTCGGCATAGGTCAACTCGACGGTAGGACCGAACTCACCCGGATGCGTATCGCCGTCGAACACCACGGCGATCTCGTCCGGTCGCGCTCGCACCTGCTCTTCGAACAGATCCAGGACGGTACCGGCGGGCACCGCGTGCTCGGTGCGGTTCCAGCGGTCGAGGACGGCGGTGCGCTCCTCGGCGGCGAGGAGATCGATATCCCGGACCTTGGTCTCCGGGGCGGCCGCCACGGTGTCGAGCAGTCGGCGGTACCGCTCGACGAACCCCTCGATCGTCGCGGGGTCGAACAGATCGGTGGCGAAGGAGACGGCGGCGTCCATACCGGCCGGTTCGCCTTTGCCGCCGCGTTTCTCGGTGATCGTCCAACCGAGGTCGAACTTGGCGATATCGACCTCGAGCTCTTCCACCCGCAGTGACAGCCCGGGCATCTCCAGGGTCGCGTGCGCCATCTCCTGGAACGACAGCATCACCTGGAACAGCGGATGCCGCGCCTGCGAACGCGCCGGGTTCAGCACCTCCACCAGCCGCTCGAACGGCACATCCGCGTGTGCGAACGCCGCCAGGTCGCGTTCCCGGGTGTCGGCCAGCAGCTCGGTGAACGACCGACCGCCCTCCACCTCGGAGCGCAGCACCAAGGTGTTGACGAACATACCGATCAGGTCGTCGAGCGCGGCCTCACCACGACCCGCCACCGGGGTGCCGATGGCGATATCGGTGGTGCCCGACAGCCGGGCCAACAGCACCGACAGCGAGGCGTGCAACACCATGAACAGAGTGACGCCATTACGTCGGGCCAACGCCTCGAGCCGGGCGTGCATATCGGCGTCGATCTCGAACGAGACCCGGCTGCCGTGGAAGCTCTGCACCGGCGGACGCGGCCGGTCGGTGGGCAGATCCAGCTGGTCGGGCAGTCCCGCCAACTGCTGTCGCCAGTAGGCGATCTGGCGCGCGGCAATGGAATCGGGGTCCGATTCCGCACCGAGCACGGTGCGCTGCCAGACGCTGAAGTCCTGGTACTGCACCGATAGCGGCGGCAGCTGTGGTTCGGACCCGGCCGCCCGCGCCAGATACGCGGCGGCGACATCGCGCGACAACGGTCCGAAGGAGAAACCGTCGGCGGCGATGTGGTGCAGCACGAAGGCGACCGCGTATTCGGCGGTGCCGTTGGACCGGCCGCCGGTCACCTCGTAGATCCGGCCGCGGAACGGCAGTTCGCGGGTGACATCGAAACCGGTGGCGGCGAATTCGGCCAGGGCCGCGGGTAGTTCGGCCGCGTCGATCGCCTCGACCGGGATATCGATATCGACCTGGTCCATGGGCAGCACCAGCTGGTAGCCGCCGTCACCGGATTCGGGGTAGATGGTCCGCAACGACTGCTGCCGCTGAACTACATCGCGGAAGGCGGCGTGCAGCGCGGCCAGATCCACCTGGCCGTGCATCCGGATCACGAACGGCAGGTTGTAGGTGGGGGCCGTCGGATCGAACTGGTTGATGAACCACATCCGCTGCTGTGCCAGCGACAACGGAACCCGATCGGGCAACTGCTGCGCGACCAGCGGCTGCCGCGACTCGTCGGCGGGGGTGCTCTCGGCGCGTGCGGCGATACCGGCCACGGTGGGGCTTTCGAACAGCGTCCGCACCCCGAGCCGGGTACCGAAGGCGTCGCTGATCCGCGCCACCACCTGGGTGGCGACCAGTGAGTTACCGCCCAGCTCGAAGAAGTTGTCGTCGACGCCGATCCGGTCCCGGTGCAGGACGTCGGCGAAGATACCGGCCACGATCTGCTCGGCCGGGGTCTGCGGGGCCCGGAAGGACGCCTCGTCGGCGGTGAACACCGGTTCGGGCAGCGCCTTGCGGTCCAGTTTGCCGCTGGTGTTCAAGGGGAAGGCGTCCAACACCATGATGGACGCGGGCACCATGTAGGCCGGTAGTTTCTCGCCCACGAACCGGGTCAGTTCGGCGGGGTCCACGCTGTGCCCGGGACCCGGCACCACATAGGCCACCAACTGCTGACCGGTGGCGGTGTCGACCACCAGCACCGCGGCCTGGCTCACCGCGGGATGCGCCAGCAGATCGGTTTCGATCTCGCCCAGCTCGATGCGCTGACCACGGAACTTCACCTGGAAGTCGGTGCGACCGATGTATTCCAGGACCCCCTCGGGGGTCCAACGCACCAGGTCACCGGTGCGGTACATCCGCTGCCCGGTGGCGAATGGACTGGCCACGAACCGGTCGGCGGTCAGATCCGGGCGGCCGTGATAGCCGCGCGCCAATTGCCGACCTGCCAGGTACAGCTCACCCGGCGCGCCGATCGCGGCCGGACGCAGCCGCGAATCCAGCACGTAGACCTCGACATTCCATTCCGGAACACCGATCGGAACCGTGGTGGTGTCGGCGGCGGTGACCTCCCACGAGGTCACCGAGACCGCCGCCTCGGTGGGGCCGTAGAGGTTGTGCAGGCCTGCGCCGGAGAGGGCGCGGAAACCGGCGGCGGTCTCCGGCGGCAGTGCCTCACCGATCACGAACACCGCGCGCAGCGATTCGCACTGCTGCGCGGTGGCCTGCGAAACGAAAACCGTCAGCATGGACGGGACGAAGTCGGTGACGGTCACCCGATGGCGGGCGATGGTCTCCGCGACATAGATCGGGTCACGGTGCCCGTCCGGGGTGGCGACGACGAGTTTCGCGCCCACCAGGAGCGGCAGGAAGTAGCCCCACAGCGAGACGTCGAAGGTGGTCGCCGTCTTCTGCAGGTATACATCGTCGGCGGTGAACCGATACTGGTCCAGCATCCACAGCTGCTGGTTGACGATGGCGTGCTCGGAGACGGCGACGCCCTTGGGGCGACCGGTGGAACCCGAGGTGTAGATGACGTAGGCGGTGTTGTCCGGCCGCAGCGGCGCGATCCGGTCGGCATCGGTGACCGGCGCATCGGAGTAGGCGGTGGTGTCGAGGGTGTCGATCTGCACCCGGCGCACCGATTCCGGCAGCTCCAGATCATCGGTCGAGGTGGTGAGCACGCAGACCGGCGCCGCGCTGTCGAGGATGTAGGCGGTGCGCTCGGCGGGATGGTCCGGGTCGATCGGCACATAGGCACCGCCGGCCCGGAGCACGGCGTGCATACCGACGACCAGGTCCAGGGAGCGGCGCATACCCAACGCGACTCGCGATTCCGGGCCCACCCCGTCGGCGATCAGATAGCGGGCCAGTCGGTTCACCCGGGCGCCGAACTCGGCATAGGTGAGTGCCTCGCCCTCGAACTCGACGGCGATCCGGTCCGGGGTGCGCGCGATCTGCGCGTCCAGCAGGGCGGGCAGGTGGGTGACCGGCACGTCCCGCGCCGCGTCGTTCCACTCCACCAGCGACGCGGTGCGCTCGGCCTCGGTGGTGATGTCGAGGTTCCACACCGGGTCCTCGGGGGCGGCGGTCAGGAACCGCTCGAAGAACTCCAGGAACCGCGTGTGGTGCCGTTGGGTCTCGGCCTCGGTGTAGAGGTTGGGGTTGGTCTCGAAGTCGATATGCGACCGGGTGCCACCCATCGACTGATAGAAGTTGACGCCCAGATCCTCGATGCTGCCGGTGCTCAGCACGTGCATCGTGCCGACCAGGTCGTCGAGGGCCACCGTGTCGTGGAACAACATGATGTTGACCCACGGACCGTAGAACTGCCGGGTGACCACGCCGTCGCCCGCGGCGTCGCGGCGGATGTCCTCATGCCGGTAGCGCTGATGGCGCAGCGCGCCCGTGACCTCGACCTGCACCTGTCGCAGCAGGTCGGCGGTGGTGGTGTCGGTGCCGACGTGCAGGCGCAGCGGCACGATGTTCGACGACACACCGGCCGAGCGGCGCATGGCCGCCGTGGTGCGCGCGGTCACCGGCAGGCTCAGGATGACGTCTTCGGCGCCGTTCCACTGGGCCAGGTAGCCGGCGAAGGCCGCGAGCAGCAGTCCGGCCGGCGTCGACTCGTGCCGGGCCGCGGCCTCGTCCACCAGCCGGCTCTGCGAGTCCGACAGGGCCGCGCTGGCCACCCGGTTGAGAGCGGCGGGCGGCGCCGAACGGCCGGTCAGGCTGGTGCCTTCCTCCATGCCGACGACCCGCTCGGCCCAGTACTCCCGGTCGGTCTGGAAGCGTTTGCTCTCGCGGTAGGCGATTTCCTGCTCGTAGAGCGTGCGCAGGTCGGTCGCCTTGGCGGGGGGCGGTTCGACACCCCGCGCGATCGCGGTGTACCACTCGGCGAGCCGGGACATATAGGTCATCGCGCCGAAGCCATCGAGCACGATGTGGTGCGACCGCAGGTACCAGTACCAGTGGTCGTCGGCCAACTGCAGACCGGCCAACCGGAACAACCGGTCCTTGGTCATATCGAGCGGCCGGCCGTACTCGGCCCGCATCCACTCGTGGGCGGCGGCCTCCGGGTCCTCCTCGCCGCGCAGGTCTACGTAGTAGATCCGGTCGTTGTCGGGGATGGTGTGGTCGATGTACTGCATCGGCTCGCCATCGCGCTCGACGATGCGGACGAACCCCGAACCGAACTCGCGGGTGGCAGCGATACTGGCCTCGCGCAGGATCTCCAGATCGAAGTGACCGTGCAGGTCGACGTACTGGGCGATGTTGATCGGAACCTGCGGATCGACATGCTGCGCGTACCAGATACCGAGCTGCGCGGGAGACAGGGGGAACAATTCCGTGTCGACGGCCTTCGCACCACCGTCTGCACCGTTCCCACCGTTAGCCGGCCGGTCCAACCATTACCTCGCTTCCGGAAAGCCTTGGCGACTTCCCCGACGACACCCGGACACGACGCGCACCCATATCGGCGTGGCGTCGTTACGCTCCGGGTTCAGTTCTCGATCAATCAGACAAAGTGTTGTTCATCGGCAATATCCATTTGCCTGCCCGACCCCGTTACATCGGTGGTCCCGCCTCGTCCCATGCCTCGCCGACGCGCGAGGTACCGACGCATCCGGGGAGTTCGCTGCAGGCCACCGGATCAATCTACCGTCGCCTCCGCAGGCCACCAACAAACGTCCATAGCGGTTGAGCATTATCACAGGACAAGTGGGGTATGAGAGAGATGGCCGATTACGGACCGGTCGGTCGCGCAGGGGAAGCGCGATGACGTACCCACCCCGGACCCCGGAGCCGAGGGTCGGATAGATCACACCTCGAGCGACCCGCGCTCGCGCCGCGGATCGTAGAGGTGCGACTGCGCGCAGTCGGCCCCCGGCGCGAGCGCCCACCCGACCAGGATCACCGCCGCCCGGCGCAGCCCCGCGGCCTCGACCCGGTCGGCGATATCGGCGAAAGTGCCGCGCAGCACCGCTTGATCGGGTTGGCTCGCCCGGTACACGACAGCGACCGGACAGTCCGGGCCGTAGTGTCCGGCCAGTTCCGCGGCCAGCTCTCGGGTGCGGGTTATCGCCAGGTGCAGAACCAGGGTGGCGCGGGTTCGGGCGAATTCCGCCAGGGTCTCGGAGTCCGGCATGGCGGTCGACCGCGCCCATGTCCGGGTGAGCACCACCGACTGCACGACCTCGGGAACGGTCAACTCGGCGCCGAGCAGGGCGGCCGCCGCGGCATAGGCCGGGACGCCGGGGGTGACGTCCCAGGGGATGCCGTGGGCGTCCAGTCGCCGGGTCTGCTCGGTGAGCGCCGAGTACAGCGAGGGGTCACCCGAGCACAACCGCGCCACATCCCGTCCCGCCGCATGTGCGCGCACCAGCTGTTCGGTGATCTGATCCAGGTCCAGTCGCTGGGTGTCGATCAGCTCCGCGTCGGGCGCGCAGTGCGCCAGCACCGCGGGATCCAGATAGGTCCCCGGATACAGACATACCGGACACTCGCGCAACAGCTCGACCGCGCGCACGGTCAACAGATCGGCGGCGCCCGGGCCGGCCCCTATGAAGTGCACGGTCATGCCCGGAGTGTATGCCCGCCCCGCGACCCCACGGGGGCATCCCCACCGACCGATCCTCGACACGCCCTCCGGGACGGGCGGCGTCAGACGGCGCTGAAGAAGGCGGTCACCTTCGTCGGCCGCACACGCACCACCAGTTCTCCGGGCACCCCATTGCGCCGACCGAACTCCTCGGCGCGGTCGGCGCCCATATACCGCCCGCCGATCGCGGTGGCGGTGCGCAGCAGTTCGTCCGGGTCCTCGGACAGGGTCGCGGTGCCCTGGATCAGAACCGCCGCATACGGTGGCTCCTCCAAATCGACCGACAGCGCGATCCGTCCGTCCCGCATCAGCGCCTTGCCCTTCCCGGTCGATTTGCCGGTGTTGAACACCAACTCGTCCCCCTCGAGGATGAACCACACGGGTGCGACCACCGGACGCCCGTCGCTCGCCACGAAGGCCACCTTGGCCGTTCGCGTGCCGTGCGTCAGGAACTCGCGCACCCGGGGGTCGGAGAGAGAAGCCATAACGACAGCCTAGAGGCGGTGCCGCCGGAAGCCGCCGGGACGCGGCCGAAGTTCCGGCCGACGCGCGAGGAATTGATCATGTCGCCGTTCAGGCGGGCGAAGCGGTCGGACATGGAGTCGATCACCGTCGGCCGCAAGGACATGCCCGAAAGCCCGCATATGCGCGTCGACACCCGGCCGGGAAGCGCGGTCAGGAGCGGCGAGCGGGACGTCGGCGTGGACGCCACCTTGATCTTCCGTTACTTCGGCTCGAAGAAAGGGCTCTTCGACGAGGCCGTCGCCGATATCCCACACGACCTGACGGACGGACCGGCACAGGAATTGGTCGCCCGCATGGTGCGCTCGGTGATCTTCACCGATTGGACCCCCTATGGCGGGGAACATCTCCTGGTCGCGATATTGCGCTCCTCGGCCCACACCGATGCCCGCGAGCGCATGCATCGCGAGGTCTGCGACACCTACGTGCGAGCACTGGAAGACCTGGCGGAGGGCACGGATGCGCCACTGCGGGCAGAGCTGCCGAGCGCCTGGATGGTGGGCCTGGGCATCATGCGTTCGGTCGTGCAGAGCCCCGCCCTGTCGGAGGCCACGGCGCAAGACCTCGCCCCCTATGTCCAGGCTGTGGCTTCCGACCTGCTCGGACGCCCCATGTCGGGCATATCGGGCGAGTGAACCGGACAGCACCTACCGAGTCCACCGACCGGGAGGTTCCCCGATTCGCGAGGAAAAACCGCGCCCGCGGTCCGATACTCACTGTGGCGGTCGGCTCGATGGCCGTCGGTTGTTCGATGAGGGAGTAAGCGGATGAGCGTGCGGGACGAACCGCTCCGGACCGAGAAGGAAGCCGAGCGGGCCCCGAACGGGTTGCGGCGAGTGGTCGCGGCATCCATGGCGGGCACCGTGGTGGAGTGGTACGAGTTCTTTCTCTACGGCACCGCCGCGACCCTGGTGTTCGGCAAGATCTTCTTCCCGGACGACACCAGCGAGCTCGACGCCATCCTGGGCGCCTTCCTCACCTATGCGGTCGGTTTCGCCGCCCGCCCATTGGGCGGGGTGGTGTTCGGGCACTTCGGGGACAAGTACGGACGCAAGAAGCTGCTCCAGTTCAGCCTGCTACTGGTGGGCAGCGCCACCTTCCTCATGGGGTGTCTGCCCACCTACAACCAGGTCGGTTACGCAGCCCCGGTGCTGTTGGTGCTCCTGCGCTTCCTACAGGGATTCGCGGTGGGCGGGGAGTGGGGCGGCGCGGTGCTGCTGGTGGCCGAGCACAGCCCGATCCGCAGCCGGGGATTTTGGGCGAGCTGGCCGCAGGCAGGGGTACCGGGCGGCAATCTGCTCGCCACGGTGGTGTTGCTGGTCCTGACCGCGACCCTGACCGAGGACGCGTTCCTGTCCTGGGGCTGGCGGGTGGCGTTCTGGCTGTCCGCGGTGGTGGTGTTGATCGGCTACTACGTGCGCACCAAGGTCACCGACGCGCCGATCTTCGTCACCGCGCAACAGCAGGCCGAGGAAGTGCGGGCCGCATCGTTCAGCGTGCTCGAGGTGATCCGGAGCTATCCGCGCGGCGTACTCACCGCCATGGGGCTGCGCTTCGGCGAGAACATCATGTACTACCTGGTGGTCACCTTCAGCATCACCTATCTGAAGGTGCAGCTCGATATGGACACCTCCGCCATCCTGCGCTGGCTGCTGGTGGCGCACGCGGTGCATTTCGTGGCGATTCCACTGGTGGGGAGCCTCTCCGACCGGATCGGGCGGAGACCGGTGTATCTGGTGGGCACGCTCGCGACCGCCGGCTGGGGCTTCTACGCCTTCCCCATGATGGACACCGGTAGCAGCGCGGTGATCCTGGCCGCGATTACCATCGGTCTGATCTGCCATGCGCTCATGTACGCGCCGCAACCGGCCATCATGGCGGAGATGTTCCCCACCCGGATGCGGTATTCGGGTGTGTCGGTGGGCTACCAGGTGACCTCGATCGTGGCCGGGTCACTGGCCCCCATCATCGCGGTGAAGCTGCTCGATGTCTTCGCTTCCGCGGTGCCGATCGCCTGGTATCTGGCGGCGGCCTCGGCCGTCACGGCGCTCGCGATCCGGTTCGCCCGGGAAACCCGCGGTTTCGACCTGGTCGATATCGACCGGCACGATGCCGTGCTCCGGAAACGGGCGGCCGAGTCGTCACCGACCTGAGACGCGAACGCGCGGCGGATCATGCGACGGCCCACAGCGCGGCCGCGCCGACCGTCTCCACCACCAGATAGAAGCTCAGCGGATAGAACGGGGTCGCGGAGTCGAATATCCGCGAGATCACCCGCCCCACCGCCATCCCGGCCAACGCCGCACCCACCGCCACCACCGCACCGGTGTGGGGACCGCCGGTGGCCGTGGCCGCCCACCACAAGGTCACGGCCATGGCCGAACCGAAGCCGCCGTAGACGGCGCGAATCTCGGATCGACTCTCCGGTGTGGCGACCCGCAACCGGAACGGAGCCACGAGCCGCGCCGGTGCGACCAGAGCGTAGACGCCCATGCCGACGAACAGCAGACCGATCACGATCAGCACCGCGGCCCTCAACATGGCGTGCTCCTCCTAGCATGACGCAGCGGAGCCGGACCATATGCATTCGATCTCGTCGTCACCCCGTCATCATCGAATACCGCTCGGCGCGCCACTTCCGAAAACCTGCGGTGTCCGGACACCGGGAACGTTCGGTATCAGCGCCGCGGTGAGTGGGACGACCGCGTCTGCGACGACATCAGTGCCAGTAGCGCCATTTCGCGCAGGATGGGGCGGGTGTCCTCCGGGATCGACCGGGCGCTGTACGGGGTGGAGTTGAGCAGACCGAATACGGCGTGGACCTGCACTCGGGCGGTGCTCTCGGCGAGCCCGGGGCGCAGATCGCGCAACACCGAGACCCACAACTCCACGTAGCGGCGCTGGGTGCGGCGGATTTCCCGGCGGGCCGCGAGGGGCACGTTCTCGAGGTCGCGGTCCTGGATGCTGATGAGTTCCGGCTCACCGAGGGCGAAGTCGAGGTGGAAATCGACCAGCCCGGTCAGCGCTTCTTCCGGCGTGGCGGCCCGCGAAACCACCGCCACACCGCCGTCGAGCAACCGCCGGCTCACCCCGACCAGCAGTTCCACCAGCAGCGCTTCCTTGTTCGGGAAATGCCGGTATACCGCCGGCCCGCTGATACCGACGGCGGCGCCCAGATCGTCGAGCCGCATACCGAGGAAACCGCGTTCGGCGATCAGCCGGGCGCCGGCGACGAGCAACTGCTGTCGCCGCTGGGCCTTCTGCTGCTCGCGGCGGGTGGGCGGCGCGGCCTCGGTATCGGTCACCGGAACTCTCCTTCCACCGACCCTGGACATCTCGGTTAACCAAGATTAACCTCAATTCCAGTTATCAGCGACTAACTGGATGGCAGGACGCGATGGTGACGATCTCCGGATCCCGTACGGTCGATACCGTGGCCCCCGCGCCGAACGGTTCCACCGCCAACCGGGCCGCGCATGCGGCGCTGGTGGCCGACCTGCGCGAACGGCTCGCCCGAACCGCCCGCGGTGGACCGGAGAAGGCCCGGCAACGCCACCTCGCCCGCGGCAAACTACTGCCCCGGCAACGCGTGGACCAGCTACTCGACCCCGGCAGCCCGTTCCTGGAACTGTCCCCGTTGGCCGCCGGCGGGATGTACGACGACGAATGCCCCGGCGCGGGCATCATCACCGGTATCGGGCGGGTTTCCGGCCGCGAGTGCGTCATCGTGGCCAACGACGCCACCGTCAAGGGCGGCACCTACTACCCCGTCACGGTCAAGAAGCATCTGCGCGCCCAGGAAGTGGCGCTGCACAACCGACTGCCGTGCGTGTACCTGGTGGACTCCGGCGGCGCCTTCCTGCCCCGGCAGGACGAGGTGTTCCCCGACCGAGAGCATTTCGGCCGCATCTTCTACAACCAGGCCACCATGAGCGCCCAGGGCATCGCGCAGATCGCGGCAGTCATGGGGTCGTGCACCGCGGGCGGTGCCTACGTCCCGGCCATGAGCGACGAAGCGGTGATCGTGCGCGATCAGGGCACCATCTTCCTCGGCGGCCCGCCGCTGGTGAAGGCGGCGACCGGCGAGGTGGTGACCGCCGAGGAACTGGGCGGCGGCCTACTGCACTCCCGCACCTCCGGGGTCACCGACCATCTGGCCGAGGACGACCGGGACGCACTGCGGATCGTGCGCCGGATCGTGTCCACCCTCGGTCCGCGACCGTCCGCCCCATGGGAGGTATTACCCCCGCGCGAACCGGCCGCCCCCACCGAGGAGCTCTACGATGTGGTGCCGGTGGATCTGCGCACCCCCTATGACGTTCGCGAGGTCATCACCCGCATCGTGGACGGCGGTCCGCCGGGCGAACCCGGTTTCCACGAGTTCAAGGCCGAATACGGCACCACCCTGGTCACCGGATTCGCCCGTATCCACGGCCACCCGGTGGGCATCGTGGCCAACAACGGTGTGTTGTTCGGCGAATCCGCCCTGAAGGGCGCACATTTCGTCGAACTGTGCGACAAACGGCAGATCCCGCTGCTGTTCCTGCAGAACATCACCGGATTCATGGTGGGCCGCGACTACGAGGCCTCGGGTATCGCCAAACACGGTGCCAAGATGGTCACCGCGGTGGCGTGCGCGCGGGTGCCGAAACTGACCGTGGTGATCGGCGGCTCCTACGGCGCGGGCAACTATTCGATGTGTGGACGGGCATACTCGCCGCGTTTTCTGTGGATGTGGCCGAATGCCCGTATCTCGGTGATGGGCGGCGAGCAGGCGGCCTCGGTACTGGCCACGGTGCGCGGTGATCAACTCGACAGCTCCGGTCGGCCGTGGAGCGATGCCGATCGGGAGGCGTTCAAGGAACCCATCCGACAGCAATACGAGCACCAGGGCAACCCCTACTATTCGACGGCCCGGATCTGGGACGACGGCGTGATCGATCCCGCCGATACGCGAATGGTGTTGGGGCTGGCCTTGTCGGTGTGCGCACAGGCTCCCTTGGAACCGGTCTCCTACGGCGTCTTCCGGATGTGATGGCGATGATGATGCACAGTGGCGATCCCCTGCCGTTCGATACCGTGCTGGTGGCCAATCGGGGTGAGATAGCGGTGCGGGTCATCCGCACTCTGCGCACCATGGGCCTGCGGTCGGTGGCGGTGTACAGCGATGCCGACGCGGGCGCCCGGCATGTGCGCGAAGCCGATACGGCCGTGCGCCTCGGACCGGCCCCGGCCCGGGAAAGCTATCTGGATATCGCCAAGGTGGTGGCCGCCGCCCGTCGCACCGGCGCCCAGGCGGTGCACCCCGGATACGGGTTCCTCTCCGAGAACGCCGCTTTCGCCGCGGCGCTGGCCGAGGCGGAAATCGTTTTTCTCGGCCCACCCGTCCGGGCGATCGAGGTGATGGGCGACAAGATCACCGCCAAGACCACCGTCGCGGCATCCGGTGTCCCGGTGGTTCCGGGAATCGCCGAACCAGGTCTCACCGACGCGGCCCTGATCGAGGCGGCCGCCGAGATCGGCTACCCCATTCTGGTGAAACCGTCGGCCGGCGGCGGTGGCAAGGGAATGCGCCTGGTCACCGACCCCGCGCAACTACCCGACGCGCTGGTCGGCGCCCGACGGGAGGCGGCCGCCGCCTTCGGCGACGACACCCTGTTCTTGGAGCGTTTCGTCACCCGACCCCGCCATATCGAGGTGCAGATCCTCGCCGACACCCACGGCACCGTCCTGCACTTGGGCGAACGCGAATGCAGTCTGCAACGCCGGCATCAGAAGGTGATCGAAGAAGCGCCCTCGGCACTACTGGATCCCGCGACCCGGGAACGGATCGGCGCGGCCGCCTGCGCCACCGCCCACAGCGTCGACTATGTGGGAGCCGGCACCGTGGAGTTCATCGTCTCCGCCGACCGTCCCGACGAGTTCTTCTTCATGGAGATGAACACTCGACTACAGGTGGAGCACCCGGTCACCGAACTGGTCACCGGGGTGGATCTGGTGGAGTGCCAGATCCGCATCGCCGCCGGCCAACGAATCGGGGCGACGCAGGACGATATCCAACTCACCGGCCATGCCGTGGAGGCCCGCGTCTACGCCGAGGACCCCGGCCGCGGTTTCCTACCAACCGGCGGCACCGTGCTCGACCTGGCCGAACCCACCGGCCCGGCCGTCCGGGTGGACTCCGGTATCGAGGTGGGCAGCGTGGTCGGCAGCGACTACGACCCCATGGTGGCGAAGATCATCGCCCACGGACCCAATCGCCGCACCGCCCTGGCGAATCTGGATCGTGCGCTGGCCGACACCATCCTGCTCGGCGTCCCCACCAATATCGATTTCCTGCGTTTCCTGTTGGCCGATCCGGATGTGGTCGCCGGCCGGCTCGACACGGCGCTGCTGGACACCCGGGCCGCCGATTTCCGGCCCGCGCCGGTCCCCGACGACGCCTTCGCCGCGGCGGCCGTATATCACTGGCTGCGCCGTTGGCCCGACGCACCGTCCGACCCGTGGACCGTGCCGTCGGGATGGCGACTCGGCGAACCCGCACCGATCCCCATTCGCCTCGCCGGCGGAGATCGGGTGGAACACGTGTACCTGCGCGGCATCCCAGAAGCTGCCGAACTGTGGCTCGGTGAGGGCGAACCCGTATCGGTCGCGGCCGAAACCGGTCGGCCGGGCATCCTCACCATGACTCTCGCCGGTATCCGACACGACTACCGCGTCGTCGAACACGACGACGCCCTGTGGCTGTCCGGCCCGTCCGGGATCTCGGTACTGCGGGAACTCGCCGAGGAGCCGGTGCGCGGCGGCGGCCCCACCACCCAGGACGCCGAAATCCGCAGCCCCATGCCGGGATCGGTTATCTCGGTCGGCGCCGTATCCGGCAGCACCGTCACCGCCGGCACCCCGATCCTCGTGGTGGAGGCGATGAAGATGGAACACTCCCTCACCGCTCCCCTGACGGGCACCGTCGAGATCCTGGTCGCCCCCGGCGCCCAGGTCCGACTCGACGAGGTGCTGGCCCGGATACACCCGGCCCCATCGGGTCACGAGACCGCGACGAGCGGTTCCGAACCATCTGCGCAACCGTCCGAAAACAACGGTGCGACAACACCTTCCACAAGCCCCACCGACCCGTCCCCATCATCGGGACCGACCGCCCCGAGCGAGGTCCCGCGCTCCTCGCAACACCCCGACAGCGCATCCCCGACCAGGAAGTGAGCATTACGGTGACCGATTTCCTGTCCACCGGCACCCTGCCCGACCACTATCGCGATCTGGCGCTGACCGTCCGGGAATTCGCCGATAAGGTCGTGGCCCCCGTCGCGGCGAAACACGATGCCGAGCACAGTTTCCCCTATGAAGTGGTCGCGGGCATGGCCGAAATGGGGTTGTTCGGGCTGCCTTTCCCCGAGGAGTACGGCGGTATGGGCGGTGACTATTTCGCCCTGTGCCTGGCCCTGGAGGAACTCGGCAAGGTGGACCAGAGTGTGGCCATCACCCTGGAGGCCGGGGTTTCATTGGGCGCCATGCCGATCTACCGGTTCGGCACCGACGCCCAGAAGGAGGAATGGCTGCCGCGGCTGGCCACCGGACGCAATCTGGCCGCCTTCGGCCTCACCGAACCGGGCGCGGGCAGCGACGCCGGCGGCACCCGCACCACCGCCGTCACCGACGGCGACCATTGGGTGATCAACGGCAGCAAACAGTTCATCACCAACTCCGGCACCGATATCACCGCCCTGGTGACGGTGACCGCGGTGACCGGACAGCGGGACGGCAAGAAGGAGATCTCCACCATCCTGGTGCCCACCGACACCCCCGGTTTCACCGCAGAACCCGCCTACGACAAGGTCGGTTGGAACGCCTCCGACACCCATCCGCTCACCTTCACCGACGTGCGGGTGCCCCGGGAGAACCTGCTCGGCGAACGCGGCCGCGGCTACGCCAACTTCCTGCGCATCCTGGACGAGGGCCGTATCGCCATCGCCGCGCTGGCCACAGGCGCGGCGCAGGGATGTGTCGACGAAAGTGTCCGCTATGCGGGCGAGCGCGAGGCATTCGGCAAGGCGATCGGCAGCAACCAATCCATTGCCTTCAAGATCGCCCGGATGGAGGCCCGCGCCCACACCGCCCGCACCGCCTACTACGACGCCGCCGCGCTCATGCTGGCCGGGAAACCGTTCAAGAAACAGGCGGCGATCGCCAAACTGGTGGCGAGCGAGGCCGCCATGGACAATGCCCGCGACGCCACCCAGATCTTCGGCGGCTACGGCTTCATGAACGAATACCCGGTGGCCAGGCACTATCGGGACAGCAAAATCCTCGAAATCGGCGAGGGAACCACGGAAGTGCAGTTGATGCTGATCGGACGGGAGCTGGGGCTGTGAGCACGAACGAGAAGGACGCGGGTTTCTCCGCGGACGCGGAATTCGACACCACCGGTATGCGCCGGGTGGTGCAGACCGGTAAGTGGTTCGAGGAACTGGAAACCGGCGTGGTGTACGAGCACCGACCGGGCCGCACCATGACAGAGGCCGACAATGTGCTGTTCAGCACGCTGTCGATGAACCCACAGGGACTGCACGTCGACCGGGCCTACAGCGAGGCCCGGGAACCGTTCAACGATCGCCTGATGAACTCGCTGTTCACCCTCGGGGTGCTGGTGGGTCTGTCGGTGGCGCACCTGACCCAGGGCACCACGGTCGCCAACCTCGGCTTCGAACAGGTGAAGTTCCCCGCCCCGATGTTCCACGGCGACACCCTCTACGCCGAAACCGTGGTACTGGCCAAACGCGAGTCCAAGAGCCGCCCCGGCACCGGCATCGTCACCTTCCGCCACACCGGCCGCAACCAGCACGGCACCGTGGTCGCCGTCGCCATCCGCAATGCCATGGTCCGACTGCGTCCCACCGGGAACGAGTCATGACCGACGACTGGGTCTCCCCCGGTCCGGCCTGGCTGTTCTGCCCGGCCGACCGCCCCGAACGGTACGCCAAGGCCGCCACGGCGGCCGATGTGGTGATCCTCGACCTGGAAGACGGTGTCGCCGCGGCCGATAAACCCGCCGCCCGCGAGGCCCTGATCGCGACCCCGCTCGACCCGGCCACCACCGTGGTGCGGATCAACCCGGTCGGCACCCCCGACCACGAACTCGATCTGGCGACACTGCGGAACACCGACTACCGGCTGCTCATGCTGCCGAAAACCGAAACGGCCGAACAGGTGCGTTCCCTCACCGGCTACCGGGTGGTCGCCCTGGTCGAAACCCCGGCCGGCGCGTTGGCCTTCGAACGGATCGCGCACGTGGACAACACCGTCGCGGTCATGGCCGGCGCGGAAGACCTGGTCGCCGCGCTCGGCGGCACATCGAGTCGGAAACCCGACGGCGGCTACCGCGATATCGCCCGACAACTGCGCACCACCGGTCTGTTGGCCGCCAAGGCCCACGGCCGCCTCGCCCTGGACATGGTGTTCCTGGACATCCGCGATCTCGACGGGTTGCGCGCCGAAACCGAGGACGCGGTCGCGGTCGGTTTCGATGCCAAGGTCGCCATCCACCCCGCCCAGATCCCGGTTATCCGCGCCGCCTACGCCCCCACCCCGGAGGAGATCGCCTGGGCCCGCGGGGTATTGGCCGAGGCCCCGAACCATCGGGGCGTCTTCGCCTACGAGGGCCGAATGGTCGACGCTCCCCTGCTGCGTCACGCCGAACACATCGTCCGCCGAGCCGCCGGCTCCGCCGAAAGGAACGACCACACGCCGAACACCTGACCCACCACGACGAGGACAAGACCCCACGAACCCGCCTCTCGACGGTCGGCACACCCGGCCCGCGCCGACGGAAACGGTGCGATCGAATACCGAGCGACAAACCCAGGAGACCACAGTGGAACCACAGTGGGTGCCCACCGAGCAGGACATCACCGAAGCGCGAATCACCGATTTCGCGCGTTTCGTGGAGAAGCGAACAGGTGAGTCCCTACCGGACTATCGGTCCCTGTGGCAATGGTCGACAACCGATCTTCCCGCCTTCTGGCGCGCGGTCTGGGACTATTTCGAACTCGGCGATATCGCGGGCGAAGTGCTCACCGGCACGGAAATGCCCGGTGCCCAATGGTTTCCCGGCACCCGAGTGAATTATGTGGAGCAGGTGGCGCGACGCCAACGCACCGACCGCCCCGCCATCGTGCAGGCCACCGAGGGCAGCGACGAGATCCGCGAACTCTCCTGGCAGGAGCTGCTCGACCGTACCGCCGCCCTCGCCCACACCCTGCGCGAACTCGGGGTGAAACCCGGCGACCGGGTGGTCGGCTACCTGCCGAATATCCCGGAATCGGTGATCGCCTTCCTCGCCACCGCCGCGATCGGCGCTATCTGGAGCGCCTGCGGCCAGGACTATTCGGCCAAGGCGGCCCTGGATCGACTCGGCCAACTCGAGCCGGTCGTGCTGATCACCGCCGACGGCTACCGTTACGGTGGACGAACCCACGACAAGAGCGACGATATCGCCGCCCTGCGCACCGGACTGGATACACTGCGCGCCACCGTCGTGGTACCTCGCCTGTCCGGTCGAAACACCGTCCCCGATTCCTCGACCTGGTCGGACGTCACCGAATCCACCGAAACACCCGCGCTCGACATCGAACCGGTGGATTTCTCCCACCCCCTGTGGATCGTCTTCTCCTCCGGCACCACCGGCCTCCCCAAGGGCATCGTGCACGGCCACGGCGGTATCGTCCTGGAACATCTGAAAGCCATTGCCCTGCAATCGGATATCGGCCCCGACGACACCTTCTTCTGGTACACCAGCCCCAGCTGGATGATGTGGAACTTCCAGGTGGCCGGCCTGCTGGTGGGCGCCACCATCGTCTGCTACGACGGCAGCCCCGCTCATCCGACCCCCGACGCCCTGTGGCGGCTTGCCGCCCGAGTGCGCGCGACGGTCCTGGGCACCAGCCCCGGTTATGTGTTGGGCTGTATGAAGGCAGGCGCCGTACCGGGAACCGAACACGACCTGTCGGCGCTGAAACTCATCGGCATCACCGGATCGTCCCTCCCCCCGACCTCGGCGCTGTGGCTGCGCGACACGGTGGGCGCACATATCCCGGTCGCCTCCATCAGCGGCGGCACGGATGTGGTGTCCGCGTTCGTCGGCGGCGTGCGCACCGTCCCGGTCTGGCCGGGTGAACTGTCCGCCCCGTACCTCGGGGTGGCGCTGGACGCCTACGACGAGCAGGGCCGCCCGGTGCGCGGCGAGGTCGGAGAATTGGTGGTCACCGCACCCATGCCCTCGATGCCGGTGGGTTTCTGGCGTGACCCCGACGGAAAGCGCTACCACGACGCCTATTTCGACACCTACCCCGGCGTCTGGCGACACGGCGACTGGATCACCATCACCGAACGCGGCAGTGTGGTGGTGCACGGCCGCTCCGATTCCACCCTCAACCGGCACGGCGTCCGGATGGGCAGCGCGGATATCTATCAGGCGGTCGAACAGCTCCCGGAAATCGCCGAAGCGCTGGTGATCGGCTCCGAACAACCCGACGGCGGCTACTGGATGCCGCTGTTCGTCGTCCTGGCTCCCGGTGCGGAACTCACCGACGAGCTGCGCACGCGAATCGCCGAGGTCATCCGCGCCGAGGTCTCGCCCCGGCATGTTCCGGACGAAATCCTGGTGGCCCCCGGTATCCCGCACACTCGCACCGGGAAAAAGCTCGAGGTCCCGATCAAACGCCTGTTCCAGGGTGCCGACCCGGCCCGGGTGGTCGAACGCAGCGCCGTGGACGACCCCGATCTGCTCGACTGGTACACCCGCATCCGCCCACCCGGACAGCGGTAGCCCTCACACAGGCCCGTGACAGCCACTCCATGGCCTATCCGGCTGTCGGTCACCGGTGAGGCAGGCCGGATGGTCACCTACATGTGCGACGCTCCCCGTCTGCCCCATTCGACTTGAACGCAAGTCGAAACCTTGGTATCGAGACAGCTTCTCGACGGTGGGTTCTTATCGGCGGTCGGAAACGGTGCCTGGCATGGGTCACCCAGGGGTTTGGCTCCTCATCGATCGCCCAGAGCACCTGCCTGATGTCCGGTGGTGGGATTCAAGACGAAATCCCCCTCCCGCCTGATGGACCGGACCCGGATCTCTGTGATGTCCCTGCCCCACCGGGTTTCACTCGACCACACCACCGCATGGATTTCCCGGATCGGTGGCAGGTCCGCGCCGCTCAGGTCCGTACCGGTCAGGTCCGCGCCGCTGAGATCCGCACCGGTCAGGTCCGCGCCGGTCAAATTCGCGTGGCGCAGATTCGCGCGACCCAGTTTCGCGCCGGTCAGATCCGCACCGGACAGGTCCGCGCCGGGTAGGTCCGTGCCGGGTAGTTGTGTATGCGTATAGGACAGAATCGCGCTGGTCAGGTCCGCGCGGTGCAGGTTCACATCGGTCAGGCTCGTGCCGAACAGTTTCGCGCCGGTCAGGTCCGCGCCGGTCAGATCCGCACGATGCAGTTTCGCGCCGGTCAGATCCGTACCGGACAGGTCTGCATCGGTCAGATCCGCATCGGTCAGATCCACGCCGCTCAGATCCGCACGATGCAGGTTCGCATCGGTCAGGCTCGTACCGAACAGTTTCGCGCCGAACAGGTTCGCACCGGACAGATCCGCGCCGCTCAGGTCCGCACCGAACAGGTTCGCGCCGCTCAGGTTCGCACCGGACAGATCCGCGCCGCTCAGGTCCGCGCCGGACAAGTTCGTACCGGACAGGTTCGCGCGGTTCCCGATCCCACGGACCGGGACGAACGAATACTCCTTACTTTGAGCAGATGCGGCAGGAGACATCGCAGCATGCTCTGTAGGACGCCGTGGTCGGAAGGTGGGCCAAGCCCCGGCGAGCAGCGACAACAACCGGCGCCGGTATGACAATTCAGCCACCGTCGTCTCCCGGGTTCGGCGCCAAGGGTGCTGCTTCGGCGTAGGAGGCGAGCTTTTTCAGCAAGGCGGACTCCACGACCCCGGCGCCGAATATGGCAGCGTGGTGTCGATGATCTCGCCGCAGGCAGTCGCCCGTGTCGTCGGGCCCGCGATACCTGGGTCGACCATCACCCAACTCGAGTACACACCCCCGCCAGGGCCGCCGTTGCTTTTGAGCCAGGACCACTCCTCGACCCGGGTGCTCACCTCCGGATAGGTGACACCGCAGTGCGCCGCCGCACCGGCGATCCCCCACAGGGCGTACTGCCACATACCTCACACGATATGTGTCACAGCGTGCTTCAGCAGCGCTTCGGTGCAGACATGCTTACCTACGACCGGGCAAGTCGACACAATGCTGCTATTGACCGTCGGTCCGGAACTCGCCGAAATCGACTGGCCCCACGCACCGGGGCACCGCCGTTCATCGTCCGGCTCACCGGTCGCAACGGCCGGCTGTGGAGGCTTTTGTCGCGTCTTAGTGGGAACCGGGGCCTCGGAAACCGGCTGCGCGCGGGTGCGCCGTGGCGAGATCCGCCGGAAGTATTCGGGCAGTGACAGACGGTGTGGAAACGACACCGCCGATATGCCGCTATCGGAGAACAATGGCCTGTACCGGCCGCACGGAACACTGTATTCCCAGGGGCTCCGCGCGTTCGTCGACGGACTGCCCACACAAGCAACCTCGGCAATGTCTCGTGGCACTGGATGACCACAGGCATCGAGCCGGGCCCGGCCGGTTGGTTCCCGGCTCGGCCCGTTTTCCGAGGTGACGGCAGCACGATATCCCGGTACGTGAGGTTGACCTGACCCCGGACCGAACCAGCGGGGTCAGGTCACCTGAACCGTCCTGGGTCGGATGGAGACCTGGTTTAGGCCACCTCCGCTTCGGAGGCGACGGTCTCACGGTAGCGCGTTCTCGTACTCGACCGGCGGGCAGTAGCCGATTGCCGAGTGCAACCGTTCGGTGTTGTACCAATGCACCCATGCGGCGGTTTCGCGTTCGACCTCGGCTCGTCCGGTCCAGGATCGCTGGCGGTCGATGAGTTCGCTCTTGTACAACCCGATCGTCGATTCCATCAACGCATTGTCCAGGGCATCGCCAACTGAGCCGATCGAGCCGGCCAGGCCGGAGTCGCGTAGCGCCTCGGTGAAGGCGAACGAGGTGTATTGGCTTCCCGCATCGCTGTGATGAATCAAACCTGTTGCAGTAAAGGAGAAGTCGGTCCTTCTTCGGGTGAACAGGGCCTGCTCGAGAGCGCTGGTCACCAGCGGTGTCGTCTTGCTCGTCATCACCCGCCAACCCAGGATCCCGCTGACCCCTGACCAGACTCCGTGAGTCCGCGGTGGGCATGTGACTACCGGCCCGCCGTGGCGGCGAGCGCGGCGTTGCGCCGGCACCGCGTTGCTTGACGTGGACCCCACAGCCGGCAGGTGGGTTGTCCTGAGTCATGCCCCCATCGTATTCTTTGACTGACTGATCAGGTAATGATTGGAGAATGGTGCCGAGACGAGCTGATCCGGAGCGGATCGCGCAGAAGCGGGAGCAGATCGCCGTGGAGGCTGGCCGTCTGTTCGCCGCTCAGGGCTATGACCGCACGAGCGTCGCGGAGGTCGCCAAAGCGGTCGGCACGAGTCCGGCCAGTGTCTTCTACTACTTCGAGGACAAGGCTTCCTTGTTCCGGGCGGTGTTCGAGCGTGACCTGCCTGCCGCCGAGGCGTTGATCGCCCGTCATGTCGAAGCGCCCGACCCGGTGACGGCGATCTTGGACGTACTCGACGCCCTGGCCCGAGACGCCGCCGACCCGTCGGCCTCGGGCATGCTGATCGAGCTGCTACGCCGCGCTGGCGATGACCCCGAGCTGCTCGCCGTGGTGGGGCGCACCGCAAACGTCCTACGTGAGGGCCTGGCCGCGCTGATCTCTCGCGGGATCACCGAGGGAGCCATCGACCCGGACCTGGACGCCACCGAGACGGCGGCCTGGTTGCAGGCCATCGTCGATGCGACCTATCTCAACGCCCGTCCAGGGCACTCCCCACATATCGAGTTGCACCGCACCGTGCTGGGTTACCTCAACCCTCCGCAAGGCCGCCAGGAGGAACCTAATGGCTGAGAACACCGTCAACGTATCGATCCCACGGCGATGGATCGTCGGCATGCACGCGGCAGGCGCACTGCTCGGCTTCGGCGCCGCCTTCGTCATCGGACCGCTCGTGACCTGGCTGCTCGGGCTCGCCGGTGACGCACCCGGTCCGCTGCGCTTGGCTGCGGGCCTGCCCCTGGTCTGGGCGATCCCGGTACTCACTCTGGCTGGGCTCGGTGTCGGGTTCTGGTTCGCCAAAGAGTGGCAGAAGGAGAACGGCACCATCACAACCACTCCCGAGGGAGTGACGGTGCACCGTGCCGGGAGCAACCGCTACGTCGCTCGTGAACGCATCGGCGGTGTGTTCACCGACGGTCGCGACCTTATCGTCACCGACAGCGCCACGAACGAGCTGCTGCGCGTCAATACCGACAAGGTGCTCGTCGACAGGCTGCGCGACGCCTTCGAACGCTTCGACTACCCCTGGCAAGGAACACGAGACCCCCACGACCACGCCTTCGCCACCTGGGTCGACGGCAGCGGGCTGCTGGATGCCCGCACGCACGACCTCCTGCGAGCCCGGCAACGTGCGCTGGCCGACAAGCGTCCCGGCGCCGCCGAGGACGCCCGAGACGAACTCCGCAACCTCGGCATCGCCGTACGCGACCGCCACGGCGCTCAGCAGTACCGGGTCATCGGGCGCGGCGAGTAGTAGCCAGTCGACAGAGGAGAATTCGAACGCATGCATCCGGCAACCCGCTCACGGACTGTCGTGTAAGAGCCCCGAGATCCCTATGCGAGGCCTGAATGAGTGCCAGTACGGACTGAACCGTCCTGGGTCGGATGGAGACCTGGTTTAGGCCACCTCCGCTTCGGAGGCGACGGTCTCACGGTAGCGCGTTCTCGTACTCGACCGGCGGGCAGTAGCCGATTGCCGAGTGCAACCGTTCGGTGTTGTACCAATGCACCCATGCGGCGGTTTCGCGTTCGACCTCGGCTCGTCCGGTCCAGGATCGCTGGCGGTCGATGAGTTCGCTCTTGTACAACCCGATCGTCGATTCCATCAACGCATTGTCCAGGGCATCGCCAACTGAGCCGATCGAGCCGGCCAGGCCGGAGTCGCGTAGCGCCTCGGTGAAGGCGAACGAGGTGTATTGACTTCCCGCATCGCTGTGATGAATCAAACCTGTTGCAGTAAAGGAGAAGTCGGTCCTTCTTCGGGTGAACAGGGCCTGCTCGAGAGCGCTGGTCACCAGCGGTGTCGTCTTGCTCGTCATCACCCGCCAACCCAGGATCCGTCGCGAGTACACATCGACCAGAAACGCTGTGTAGACGAATCCCGACAGCGTCCAGCAGTAGGTGAAATCCGCCACCCACCACTGGTCCGGACGCGACGGCAGCGACCACTGCCGATCCACTAAATCAGGATGGCGCGGCGCGCGATCATCACGCTGGGTTGTGCTTGTGCGGTGCTTGCCGCGCACGACTCCGGTGATGCCGCAGATCTCCATGAGCCGGCCTACCTGATCGCGGCCCATCACCCGGCCCTCACGGCGCATCGTGTGCCACAGTTTACGAACGCCGTACACGCCGCGATTACGCTGAAACGCCTGGTAGACGGTATGAGCGTCGTACGCCTCGGCCATTTGTGTTGCCGAGACCGGACCCGCGTGTTTGCGGGCGTAGTAGGTGGATGGGGCGATCTGCACGCCGTGCTCGGTCAGCACTCGGCAGATCGGGGCGACCCCAAACCGGCCCTTGTGAGCGTCGATGTAGTCGACGATCACCGCAGTCGGCGGTCGACCTCCGCCGCTGCGAAAAACGCCGACGCGGTCTTCAAAATCTCGTTTGCCCTGCGTAATTCGGCGTTCTCCTTGGAAGCGCAGCCAGTTCGGCGTCCTGTTCGCTCACCGTCGTCGTTCCCCGTGTGGTGACAATCGGCTTATCCTTCTCGATCCAGTTGCGCAACGTTGCCTGGTTGATGTCGAGCAGCGCGCCTACATGCTCGCGGGCGGCGAGTTTCGCGCCGCCGTGCTCGGCGAGGTGGTCGTGATACATCCTCACAGCCCGCTCGCGGGTCTCTGGATCGAACTTCCTTGGTGCAGCCATACCGGCATTCTCCTGGTGAGATCACGGTCTCCACCAGACCCAGGACGGTTCACACCTGCCCTACCGATAGGGCAGACCACGGGTCACCTATGCATGCAGCAGCCCCGAAGGTCATACCTGAGCTACGTGTCGACCGCCCCGATAGTCGGCGCCAGGCAGTCTATGCAGCTGCGGCCGAGGTAACACAGCTGTTGGGATGGTCGGCCTATGATCTTGGCCGGCAGGCCGTCGCCGCACGGTACTTTACGCTGGGCCTCCGGCTTGCAGACGAAGCTTCCGATCGACCGCTGGGCGCGCGACTCCTGGCCAATCTATCCCATCAATACAATGCGCTCGGTGACTTTCGTCAGGCACTGACCACTGCGCGCGCCGCTCGAGTGGCCCTCCGAGGATGCGGCGCGCCCAGGGTCGAAACGATGTGTGTAATGATGGAGGCCAGAGCGCTGGCCGGCTTGCGCGACGGTCGGGGAACAGTTCAGGCCATCAATCAAGCCGAGCGACTGTTCGGTTGTTCTTCGCCCGAAGAACCGTCCTGGATTTCCTATTACGATGCCGCTGAGCTATCGGGTGATATCGCACATGCCTTCCGTGATCTCGGCGAGGAAAAGCGGGCTCGGGAATTTGCACGAGCTGCACTGACGACCACAACGCCCCGAAGGACGCGTGTATTCATCAAACTCCTCGACGCCCATGCGGCGCTGCAGCATGGGGAGATGGAGGAAGCGGCGCATTTGGCCACAGGAGCGCTTCGTATCGGCAAAGGATTGAAATCGAAGCGCTACTTGCACTATCTGCGAACGTTTGCCCGTAGTCTTCCGGAGCCTGGGCATCCGACCATGGCCGAGTTCACCCATACCCTCATCAGGCAGCACCCCGATTTTTCCCTCAACCCGGACAAAGGCACTGCAAAACTAGAACCCGCTCCAGCTCTCGGTAAGTCCGTGACGTAAGGTCCGCATACGCTTGCGGTACTCACGTGCAATCGTGTCCGAATAACCGATGTTCTGCGCAAGCCAAGTAACCATTCGCAATTGTACAACCGAACAGACGGTGGGAAACCCCTCCCAATCGGTCAGGTCATAGCCATACGCTGCGACGAACCGTTCATACGCACCCTTGGGAAGCATCCCCATCGCCGCCTCGGTGGCGGTCTTCGCAAGATCCCACTCATGGTGCGCCGCATTGACGGCCTCGAAGTCGATCAATGTTCCGGTTCCGTCCGAAGAGACGATGACGTTCTTGATGTGGGCGTCACCGTGGTTGACCCCAAGTGGTAGGACGTACGGTAACCGCTCGAGCGCCGGTTCGAGCTTGTCCTGGATTTCGGCCAAGAACCTCTTGTCCTGCTCAGGTATGGGAGCCTGTTCGATCCGGTGTCTCACGCGATCCAGCGGATCGAACTGCGGGATTTCGATCCCCTCGGGAAGAGGCAGCTGGTGCAGCCTACGAAGAAGCTCTCCAATGATTGATGCTTCCTGTCCTGTGGCGACGCGACCGGGCACGAAATGCCAGAACGTAACAGGATGCCCTTCGACAAGGAGCGGCTGTTCTTCTCCGATGTCGAACACTCGTGCCGCAGGCACTCCATGCTCGGCCAGCCATCCCGCCACAGCTACTTCTTTGACCGCATCCGCGCGGTAACTCGCATCCCGCGCCACTCGAACGACGCTTCCCGCCTCCGGGAGGTAGTACAAGATATTCTGCCCGAGGCGGAGGAACTCGAGGGCGTCCCCCGACATTCCCGCACGCCGGCAAGCCGCCCGAGCGACCGCATCCATGGTTCCGGGAACGAAGACCTGCGAGCGACCGAACACACCCCCAGGTTAATAGCCTCCACCACTACGTCGAGTTCGGTTCGTCCGAAGCGGGTTGCCAAGGGTTGCCAACTTCCGCAGCGTGGAGCGCACCGGTTCCATCGACTCATGCGCCCCACTATCCGCCCACATGGCATATCGACGTATCTTCAGCACCCATACAACTCATCCGGATCGTCAGGAGCTCCCGCTGTTCCTGTAGGAGTTTCAAATAATCGGATATTTGTTGTCGCACCGATGTCAAGAGATACCGGCTGCGTTGACAACGATCAGGTTTCAGCAACCTTGGGTCGACATTTCAACGAGCTATACGGTGAGGGCCGTCTTGCCCGGGAATGCTCACTTCAAGGCCTGCACCGAGAAGACACGGATTCTTATCAGGTGATGCGGCCGCGTGCCGAATACCGAGGCATTCGAGGGCGGATAAAAGACGACATCTCTATCAAAATCACGACCTCATGACTGCCACCACATCATGGGGTGTCCACATGCCTATGAGAATGGATCCGACCCAAGCCAATATCGCCCGGGTGTATGACCTCAGCCTCGGGGGAAAAGACCATTACGCCGTCGACCAAACCGCCTACGAGCAGATCCTCGAAGTAGCACCCCACCAAGGAGAGGTAGCGCGGATGAACCGGCGGTGGTTGCACCGCATCATCCGTTTCCTGGCCGGCCCCGCCGGTATCGACCAGTTCCTCGACATCGGTGCCGGGTTGCCCACCATCGGCAATACCCACGACATCGTCCACCAACAGAACCCGGAGGCGCGGGTGGTGTACGTCGACAACGACCCCCTGTGCGCCCTGCACGGACAGGTGCTGTTCAAAGGCCACGACCATGTCCGCTTCGTGCACGCCGACCTGTGCGACGAAGACACCCTGCTGACCAACCCACAGATCACGCGGCTGATCGAACCGGACCGCCCCCTCGGGCTTCTGGCGGTAGGACTGCTGCACCACCTTCCCGACGACCGGGACCCGGCCGCGGTGATGCGGGCCCATATCGACCTGCTGCCCGCCGGCTCGTACGTGGCGATCAGCCACTTCTGGGACCCCGGCGCGCAGGACCTGTCGCTGCACGAGTTGGCCAGAGCGGTGGAGGACCGCTTCCTACGGCGAGGCCTGGGCTCGGGCCGGTATCGCAGCCGGACCGAGATCGCCTCCTTCTTCGCCGGTCTGCCGTTGGTGGATCCCGGTCTGGTCGAGCTCGACGACTGGTGGCCGGAAGGTCCACCACCTCGGCCTCGGTATCCCGAGCAGCGGTTGATGCTCGGAGGCCTGGCCTATAAACGCCCGGCCTGGAACCGGGTTGCGGCCGGAGGGGGCACTGTCGAACCGACTCCGACGGCATCGTCGGCTCGACCGGCCCTGTCACTTGTGGATGGGATGTGGCCGGTTGGAAAAACACCGTGCTCTGGTCGCCGGCCTGTTGCGAAGAGCCGATAGCCGCCAACCGGCGGCCCGTGCGTTTTCGGGTGCGCATCGAGGGGATGCGCGCCGTCGATGTCGATCGTGATCGATTTGGAGAGCAATGATGCCGCTGTCGGCGGAAACGGGGCCGTGCCCGATTGTTCACGGCGAACACCACCATCCGGGGGAGTCGGTTCCGGGGTCTCCGATCTCCTCCGACGGCAGCGGCGGTGTGCCGCTGCGTACGGAAGAGTTCCACACGGATCCGCACGGCTTCTACCAGCAGGTACGGGAGCAGTTCGGGCCATTGGCCCCGGTCGTGTTGGCCGGCGGGGTACCGGCCACATTGGTGACGGGATACAGCAAAGCGCTGGCGATCCTGCACGACGAGTTCCACTCCGCCGACCCACGGCCGTGGCAGAAGGATGCGCCGATCGGGTGCCCGGTGCGTCCGGTGTTGGAGTGGCGGCCGACCGCGGCCCGCAGCGCCGGCGCCGATCACGACCGGTACCGGCGGGTGATCGTCGAGGTCGTCGACGGCGTGAACCTGCACGCCGTCCGGGCTCGGGTGGAACACACCGCGGTCGGGCTGATCAACCTGTTCTGCCAACGCGGGCAGGTCGACCTGCGCTCCGAATACGCTGTGCCGCTTGTCTATACGGCACTGGGCCGCATCCTCGGAGTGCCCGACGAGATGAACGACCAGCTCTACCGGGCGGTGATCGAGCACATTGCGGCAACCGACGCCCACGCCGCGAAACACGGATACGACCTGACCGTCGCGATGCTGGCCGAGACGGTGAGCCGGAAGAAGACCACACCGGCCGACGATGTGACGACACGGCTGATCCACCATCCGGCCGCCTTGACCGACGACGAGATCGCACATCAGCTCGCGACGCTGTATTTCTGCGGAGCCGAGCCCACTGTCTCGTTGTTGTTGAACACGCTGCGACTGCTCATCGACCACCGTCTCACCGGTGATGTCCTCGGCGGTGCGCTCGGGGCCCGTGACGCGCTCGAGGAGACCTTGTTCCTCGACCCGCCGGTGGCGAACGGATGCCTGCGGTATCCGGCCGCGACCAGGCTCGACGGAATATGGCTTCCCGCACATCAACCGGTGGTCATCGCTATCGCGGCGACCAACGCCGATCCGGCCCTGCACACCACCGAACGTGTCGGTAACCGTGCGCATCTGGCGTGGGGTGCGGGCAAACATCAATGCCCGGCGAGCGCTCTCGCACTGCTGATCGCCGGCAGCGCACTCGACCAACTCCTCGACGCGCTACCGGTGATGCAACCGGCCGTCCCCGTCGAACAGCTGTCCTGGTTTCCGACTCCGTTCCTTCGCGCGCTGACCGCGCTGCCCGTGACGTTCACCCCCGCACCACCGCTGCACCATTTGTGAGGACCTCATGCTGCACATCAGCGGCCCACCGCGCATCTCCACCGCCGGCTCGTATCCCTCGATCGAAGACCTCGGGCCGCGCTACCGCATGTACGACCAGGAGTTCGCCCAGGACCCGCACGCCGTCTACCGGCGAATGCGGGCAAGCGGCAGGACGCTGATACCGGTGCTTCTGGCCGAGGACGTGCCGGCGACCCTGGTGATCGGTTACGACACCGCGAAACGAATCCTCAACGACGACGACCGATTTCCGGCCGATCCACGCATGTGGCAGCGGACGCTACCGGACCGGCACCCGTTGCGGCCGATGATGGAATACCGGCCCAACCCGCTGCGCACCAGCGGGGATGTGCACGGCCGATACCGTAAAGCGCTCACGGCCGGGTTGTCGGTGATCGACCTGCACTATGTGCGCGCCGCCACGGCCCGCACGGCGATCCGGCTGATCAACGGCTTCTGCCGAGACGGCAGCGCAGACCTGATCGGCCAATACATCACCCCGTTGACCATCGCCGTCCTGACCACCGACATCATGGGTTGCCCACCGGAGCTCGTCGACGATGTCCGGGCGGCGACCACCGCGATGTTCGACACCGTCGACACCGTCGAGGTGGAGACCATGCTGGGTAGCGCGCTGGGCGCGCTCATGGCCTCGAAACACCACTGCCCCGCCCACACCGATGTCACGGCCAACCTCGTGCACACCGCCGCCGACCTGACGCACGAGGAGAAACTGCACCAACTGGTGACCCTGTTGACGGCGGGTATCGAGGTGCCGCGCAATCACGCCGCCAACACCTTGCTGCTGATGCTCACCGACCCCCGCTACCGGCACAACGAGGCGGGTTTCGCCCCACCGGTCACCGATGCGATGGTCGAAATCCTGACCACCGATCCACCGATGGCGAACTACTGCATCAGCTACCCCCGCGCCAGAACCCTCATCGACGGAGTGTGGCTGCCCGCGAACCAACCCGTGGTGATCAGCATGGCCGCCGCCAACAACGATCCCGCGCTCCGCCGCGACACCGACCTCGACTGGAACTACAGCGGCGGCAACGGCTGGCACCTGGGTTACGGAACCGGCCGTCACCGCTGCCCGACCATGGCCCGCCAGGCCTCGGAATTGATTGTGGCCGAAGCCATCGGCCAACTCCTCGACGCGCTCCCCGATATGCGACCGGCCGTCCCACGCGAACAACTCGTCTGGCGGCCCGGGCCGTTCCATCGCGCGCTCACCGCGCTACCGGTCGTATTCGGACCGACCGCTCCTCTGCCGATCCCGTAATCACCTTCTTCCCGATCCGAACGATCCGCTCGCTCGAACGTCACCGAAACGAGTTACCTGCCATGACAACCACCACCGCACAGATCACCCCCATCGGATACCGAGGGGACGACCCGACCGTCGCCGCCCTGCGCGAATCGATCTACGGGCCGCATCCGGCCCTGCACCGGAAGGCCATGGAGATCGTCCTGCGGCTCGGTGATATCGCCGAAGACGACCTGACCTACGGACAGGAAGCGGGTATCGCCCCGGCGTTGCTGCGGGCAATGCTCGCCGTGGTCGGTCTCCCCGCCCACGAGATCGCCGCCGATGTTCATCTGCGGGGCGCGCTCTGCGACAGCGCCGCGATTGCCGCACCGCACCTGTTCACGGTGATGACCGGTCATTTCGATCTGGCCATCGGCGCGATTCACGCGCACGGCACCGGCGCACCGTATCAACAGCGGTGCCTGGACGAGTTGGACAGCGGCGCGGCCGTCGGCGTCTTCGCATTGACCGAACTCGGCGGCACCAACGGTGCCGACCAGCAGACCACAGCGACCTGGGACGCCTAGAAGGGTGGGTTCCGACTGACCAACCCGACGGTGGGATCGGCGAAATTCATGCCGAATGTCGCCGATCCCACGGTGCCGAAAATCGTCGTGTTCACCGCGCGGCTGATCGTCGCCGGCCGCGACGAGGGGGTGATGCTGTTCCTGACCCGCCTGCGCACCCTCGAGGGTTTTGCCGATGGAATCGAGGTGGGCGAGTTGCCCGGCAAGCTCGGCGCGGCCATGGACCACGGCTGGATCCTCGGCCGCGATGCGTTCCTCCCTCGGGATGCTCTGCTGGCCGGCGACTGGGCCACGATCACAAACGACGGCGAGTTCGTGTGCGAGATACCGGTGCGGCAACGATTCCACCATGCCATCACACCGCTGGTCGCCGGTCGCTTGGACCTGGCCACCGGCACCATCGCCACCGCCCGCGCGGCAGTGGCCGGGCTGGTCAACTACGCCGCTCAGCGGCCCCACGGCGACAGCGACGCCCTCCAACGCGACCTCATCACCGCCGCCGCACACACCTATGTGGGCAGTGTGCTGGGTCGCATGGTCCGAGATATGAGCACCGACCTCGACCGGCAGCAGCGTCTGCCGTTGTGGCTGACGGTGGTCAAACCCCTGATCACCACCATCGCGCAGGACACGTTGCGCACTTGCCGCGACCGCGCGGGCGCTCAAGGGCATCTGCGCTGCAACTATCTACCGGACTGGAATGCCAATATCGCCGGCGCCAAAACCGCCGAAGGCGAAACCCAAGTGCTCGAGAAGACAGCGGGCCGGACACACCACGCCCTCGGCGCACTGATACTGCCCGGCACCTCGGACACATCGCCCTGGTGGCTCGACATGATCATCGCCCGAGAGGACATCCTCGCCGACGATCTCTACACCGTCACCGGCATCGACGAGTACGAACCCGAAGGCACTGCCTTGGGTATCGACTCCACCCGGGTCGACCTCGCCCGCACCGCCGGTATCCGCCTCGCGGTCACCGCCGCCCTGATCACCGCGGCAGCGACCGCCGACCCGAAGGCCGCCACGGTGGCCACCGTTGCCGCCGCGGTCGTGGCGCTGACCTACCTCGACCGGCATGGAACCTGGTACACCGCCCACGGTTTGCAGTCGCCCGAGCAGGCAAGGACGGTACACACCGAACTACGACGCCACCGCCTCGTCCTGGCCGAGAACCTGCCCACCCTGGCCGCGGCATTCGACATCCCCGAGCTGCCGGGAGCACCCATATTCGCCCCGGACCACCTGAAGGCATGGAGCCACCGTGCCGGGTGGAACGCGAACAACTCCTTCCCCCAGCGATGAACTGCCATCCGCCCCACCACCCATACGGTCGACCCAACCCCGACCTATGGCACTCCCGCCACAACGACTGCACCCGCGAAACCGACTTCGAATCCTTGGCAGAAGCGATGTTCGTGCGCACCGCCCACAGCGGCCACGGCCCGAAATGCCTGCAATCCCTGAGCGCGGTCTCCTATCTCGGCGGTTTCGCCGACGACTACGAATAGCCGACCTAACCGATCGACCACCAGGAAGAAGAGATGTCATCAGGCTGGACCTCATTCCTTAGTGGGCCCGCCGTATCGTCCTTCGAGGCGAGGGGCATGCGCCCATACCGCCGACACCACGGAGACGTCGCAGTGACAGAATTGTCACATCTGGAAGGCCACGGCGAAACCGGGGCCCGGCGCCGCCGGAAAACGGATCGGACGGCCCAGCGCGAGCTGGGATGCGGCGTACCGACACCGGTGTGGCATTGCGGGCGGTCGCCCCCCGGGGGTGCTCAACCCGAGAACGAGGCCGCACTCCTCAGTGCGTGGGCCGATGCGGAAGTGGCGAACACCACCCGCGCCTACACCGAGGGATGGCACCGGTTTCAACGATGGTGCGACGAGTCCGGGTATTCGTCGCTTCCCGCGACCGCCCGCGTCGTCGCCGCTACATCGACACGATGGCCGACGAGTTCGATGACGACGGTGAATACCGCTACACCTCAAGACCTTGGAGACGTGGGGCACCGCGATCGACCACCACCACAAGACCGCCGGACACGCCACACCCGCCGCGACGCCGCGCTCATCGTCCTCGGATACGCGACCGCGCTACGACGGGAAAACCTCGTGCGCCTGCAGTTTCGGGATTTCACCGTGATCAACCGTGGCACCGATCAGGAGCGGGTCCGGATCATGATCCGCGGTATGAAGAATCTGCAGGGTCAGATCGCCTACGTCCACCTGCGTCGTTGGGACAACGCCCGCTACTGCCCGTGGTGCGTGCTGGTGGACGATCGTCGCCGCCCACGACCGCGCAGCGCCGCGGCCGGAACCTTCTCGAAGCCGGGGACATCGCCGTCTACGAGCACGCGGTCGACCTGGATCTCGACCGGCACCGTTGCGATCTCTCTCCCCGGACCCGAAAGTCCCTTATCTTCCCGGAAGTTCCCTGGTCATGCACACCCTTGTTCCGGTCACTGGTGCGTACGGGCATCCCCTGCGAACGGACACCGCTCACTTCCCGCAGCTTCGACCGCATCCCAAAACAACGTGCCCGCGACTCCGGTGCCGATCAGCTGCAGGTCGGGAGGCTCAGCCCCACTCGCTGCGCGCCGGGTTCATCACCGACGCCTTCGCCGCAGGCGCGCGCCCATGCGGCAAACCCATCAGACGTTGATAACGGTGCCGGCCGCCCTCGACGCCAAGAGCACCGCCGCCACCGACACCTCCCGCGCACTCCTGGACACCGCACTGTTCACCGACACGGACCCGTGAACGCGAAACCCCCACCGGCGCTACACCATGGCGCCGACTGCCCCACCCGCATCAAGGACATGTACGGACATCGCGATCCCCACCCACCTCGACATCGGAGACCCCGGCACCGGGCTGTCCCGACTCGGGAAAGATCGCTGCATCACCTGCGTCTTCCGCCGTGGCAACCCCGTCTGCTCCCCGCGGGCACCGGACGAATGCTCGGTCCACAGGATCCGGGACCGTTGGCCGACATCCTGAGATCCCTTGCCCACCGGCTGCCGCACACGAGCTGATACATCAGGTCGATAGCGGGAAGAAGGACAGGCCGATGAGGTACTGCGCCGGTAATCCTCGACACCCGACATCGTCGGTACCGCCATCCAACTCGGCCAGGCCATCGCCGACCAGATCGGCAACTCGGCCACGCATGGTCGGCTCGGGCACGTACTTGTACTACGTGGTCCGCGAAACCTCCAGCAGCCGTGCGATCGAGAACACCGACTCGTCGGGCCGGGTGTGAGCAGCGCGCGGGCCTGCCGGCGCGGCGAAGACGAGGCCCTGGCCTACATTTCCCGGCCCACAGCACCGGCATCGACTCTTTCGGCGCGATCGAAGTCGACATCGAGAGCGAACTCGCCCAGCCGGGGCCGACCGGATACCAACCGTTGCAGGTACTCGGCACCCTCTTGACTGGTATTCAAGAAGCCCTTACCGTAACCGTAACCCTCTTCTTGAACGACACCCAAGAAGAGCGGTGGCGAAACGGGAGGACGACAGTCATGGAAATCAGCGGACCTGCCGATCGGCGCGAGACGGCAGCGGTGCGGCGTGAGGTCTCGTTCCCCTCCGGCCAGGACGAGTGCGCGGCATGGCTGTACACCACACCCGAGCCGAACGGCCCGCATCCGATGGTGATCATGGGGCACGGACTCGGCGCGGTGCGGGAGATGCGCCTGGACGCCTACGCGGAACGGTTCGCCGCCGCGGGGTGGTCGGTACTGGTGTTCGACTACCGCCACCTCGGGGCCAGCGGCGGAGCGCCGCGGCAGCTCCTCGATATCGGCAGGCAACGCGCCGATTGGCATGCCGCCCTGGCCTTCGCGCGCACCCTTCCGGAAGTCGATGTCGACCGGATCGCGTTGTGGGGCAGCTCGTTCGGCGGCGGACATGTTCTTCAGGTCGCCTCCGAAGACCCCCATATCGCGGCGGTCGTGGCCCAGTGCCCCTTCACCGACGGGCCGGCATCGTTGCGCTCGCGTATCCGGACCGGCCCGCTGAGCGTGATAGCGCTGACAATGGCCGGCATCCTCGACACGGTCGGTTCCTGGTTCGGCGCGAAGCCGATCCTGTTGCCGATGGCGGGAACGTCCTGGATGCCTGCGTTCGTCGCCTCACCCGACGCCCTCGCCGGCGCCTCCGCACTCCTGCCTGCGGGCACCCGGCTCTCGCGGCGCACCAGCGCATTGTTGAAACGGCTGCCCTCGGTGCGGACTCAGGTGTCGAAGAACATCGAGCTGACCGAGACCGACGACGAGGAAGAACCTACGACCGGTGTCGGCCGCGACAGCGTATGGGGTGTCCTGCGTGGCCCGAACGGTGAATTCGATGCCGCCAACGCCCTGGCCGCACGACTGGCGCTACGCCTTCCGCTCGATCGACCCGGTCGCGCACTGGCTCGCTTCAACACTCCGACGCTGCTGTGTGTCTGCGACCACGACGCGGCCGCGCCCGCGAAGACCACGAAGCGTTGGGCGCAGGGCCTGGCACACGTGCACGTCCAGAACTACCCGTGCGACCACTTCGACATCTACGTGGGCGGGCACTTCGAACACACCGTGCGTGACCAAATCCACTTCCTGGCAACACAATTCGACAACATGCCGTAGGTCGCCCCGGCCTCGTGGACGTGCGCGGATCAGGCACTCAGTCGGCGGCTGCGGCAAGTCCGCGAGCACTGTTGAGCAATGTCTCGATCACCGCGCGCCGCTGGACCCGATCCGTCGGATGCGTCAGCAGGCCTTCGACAACGAAAACGCCGATCGCGACCAGCGGATCGGTTTCGTCAGCGGGCACACCGAGCTCGATCAACTCCGCTCGGAACAACCCCTCGGCCAGCGCGTGGAACTGCTCGTGCCATTCATGGATGGCTGCGGACTTCTCGGCGCGCGTGTGCACCGTGCCGACCAATCGCCCCAGTTGCTCCAATTCCTCGACCAGCCACAGCAGCCGATCGGCCAGCCCCGAGCCCAGCATTTCGCTGTAGGAGGCCATCGAGTCGGCCAGGACCGCATCCAGGACCGCGATCAATACCGCGTCCTTGTCCTGGAAGTACCAGTACAGCGTGTTCGACACCACTCCGGCGTCGCGGGCGATCCGCGACATCGACGCCGCCTCGTATCCCTCCTCGATGAACAACCGCCGGGCGGCCCCCACGATCTCTGCGCGCTTCTCTTCCCGATCCTGCAGACGTCTGTTACGAGGCATTTCCAGTCCTGACCTAGTTCCAGCCCCAATGCTATCTTGATCAGCCCCCAAGAACGGCCCCGGCAGACGAACGGTCGAGCAAGCGGTCCGATCGGCGCCACCTAACACCACGAGAACACCGCCACTTACCGCTGCGAGTCACAGACCTGGGCGTTTCTGTACCCGACCCGCTTCAGGCCAGGTGTTCGAGAAGCCATCGCTCGATGAGCACTCCGGTGCGTTGCGTCCTGGATGGACAGCACAGACGCGAGCTCTTGCGCGGCAGCGACCCAAGTGGCGGTTGCCTCGGCGCTTCATTCGCTCCTTGCACTGGCTTGCGCTCCTTGCACTGGCTTGATGTGATTCCAATGCGGCTCCCGCACTGGCTTGATGCGATTTCGCTGCGGTTCCTGGGGCGAATCCGGTGCGAGGTTGCGTATTACTTGGTTGCGCAGCGTCTTCGAACCTAACCGATCAACCACCAGGAAGAAGAGATGTCATCAGGCGGGACCTCATTCCTCCTCGATGAGCGTCATATCGGACACCAGGGCGCACGCCGCGTCGGCGAAGTATTGCTCGTCCACGTCAGGGGTGAGTCCGAGGACGATGCCTTGACCGAGACCGACGAACAGCGCCCTGAGCGCGGTGACCAAACGCTGCGCCTGGCGCGCGGTCACGACACCTGTGCCGTGTGTTCGTCCGGTGAACAGCGTGACCAGATGATCCTCCTGGGCCCGAATGGAAGCGGCGAGTCGCGACCGTAGGTCCGGGTCGTGCACACCCATGTCCAGCAAGGTGATCTGAAGCGACAGCACGGACAGCGCGTCCGGGGCGTCGTAGCCGCGCCGATAGTGCCGGGCGAAGGCGTCGACCGCTTCGAGGAGGTTCAGTTCGGCGGGAACCGCCTGCTCGATCTGTTCGTAGTGTGGTCGCAGATAGTCGGTGATCATGGCGACCACCAGGCCGTTCTTACTACCGAACAACGAGTAGACGGCACCGGTGGTCATCCCGGCCCGCTCGGCGATCTCATCGAGCCTGGCCCGGTACCCCTCTCGGGAAATCACCTGGAACGCCGCATCCAACAGAGCTCTCCGGTTACGTTTCTTGGTCTCCGCCCTCGTCATTCTCATAATCGAATTATTACCGTAATCTGATTATTAGAACAGTGATGGCGGCATCCAGGAGGAACCACATGACCGAGAACCGGACCGAGACAACGGAATCCCCACTCCGAAGGATGGGGATCCTCGCCGACGGCGTCGTCAAGGTGATACTCGCCGGCGCGTACACCCTCGGTGCCGTACCACTCGGTCATCGACTCGGCGTGGAAACCTGGGCGATGATCGTCTGCGGCGCGGCCCTGCTGGTCGGAGGCGGATTCGAGATCGGATACTTCCGCCACCGCCCACTACGCACCTACACCCGACTCATGACCGCCTACGACAGCGGCTGGGTACTGGCCACGCTCGTCGGCCTGCTGGTGGTGTGGCGGGGTGGTAGCGCCGGGGGCGAGGTGTGGATCGGATACCAGACGGTGGCCCCGCTCGTGACGGCCGCGCTGCTGGTGGCAGCCGCTCCCGCACAGATGACGTCGAACGTTTCGGCTGGGGGCTCCATGCCCTGACACCCTCGGAAGCCGAAGCGATCGGAGCAGCCGGGAAGATGAGTGACCCGGTGGAACCAATCGGGTGACCCGGCGTCGAGAAGCGTTGGCGATGGTGGCGGACCGGCGCGGCGAGGTCGCTCACACGGTGATATCACCCGAGCACACCGGCGCGGGCAGGGCCAGCAGGCCGTGGTTGACGGCGGAGATGGTGAGCCGCACCCGTCCCGGACCGCTGTTCACCTCGTAGAGCTGGTAGCCGTCGGTTTCTTTCAGGCCGTGCCGGTAGCCGACCCGGTGCACCCCGGTACGGCCGTTGTCGAGGTTGCGCCATTCGATCCGCGCATCGGTGGTGTAACCGAATACGCTTCTGCTGTTCGATGTGAAGGTGAACAGCCCCGGGGCGTCCGTTCTCGTCACCACACTGCCGCCACCGTTGTAGGGCAGATCCACCAGATTCGGGCTGACGCCATAACAGTCCATCGCCACGTACTGACTGCGGGCCATCGTCTCCGCCCGCGCGGGCGCAGCCATTGCGGTGGTGGCGCCGACCGCCAACCCGATAAGAGCGATACCGACCATTGCGCGCTGGATGTGCATCGACCGATCCTTCCGCATTCGCTTCGTATGGACTGTCTTCTGGTCCGGCTACCCGGGAAGCGAATGCCCAACCCTTCGAACGATTCCCACCACCGTCAACGACCGAAAAAATAGCGGGTGATCTCGTTCGGTTCGCGCACGCAGAAACTGTGATGACCCCAGCTCTGCCGCGTCAACCCTTGCTGCACGGCCAGACCGTTGTCCGATGCCCGCCGTTAGGCCGCCTCGACGTCGCCACTCTCGATCACCATGAACGCGCCCTGTGGCGGACGCGGGTCGAACATATGCTCCGCATTATCGGCCGTGGGGCGCTCGAGCACCTCGATTCGCCCGGATGCGGCGGCGAAGAGCGTTCCGCGGTCCCCCTCACCCCGGTCTCACGGCTCCACCACAGGGAAAGCCACACCGTCGCGGTAGAAGGCCACCGTCCGTTCGTAGTCCGCGGTGAAGTACGCGAAACGGAATTTGCCTTCCGACATGGCCGACGCTCCCTTCTGCGGTGGACCGCCTCCCACGGTAGAACCTCGAACCGACTTCAGGTCGAGGGCCGGTTCACCGTAGACCTGCTGTGCCGTGCCACCCGAACGAACCATTTCGGAACCTCCGGCAAGGCCATCAGGTGCCGCCGAGAATCCTTTTCGCTGCGGTAGGAACGAAAACTCCTTCGATCCGGAAGGGGGCATCCCCTCGGGACGAACCCGGGCCGTGAGTGACCGGTATCACGACACCGCGGGGAACCACGACGCCCTCGCCACCGACTTGTGGTCGACAGCGAATCCTCGCTGATAACCACACGATCGGAAGTAGGGACACATATGGTCTTCCGTAAGGGAGCCGCGGTAGCGGCGCTGCTCATCTCCGCTCTGGGAATCACCGCGGGCACCGCGGCGGCCGAACCGGCGCAGGACACCCCCGACCTCCGGTTCCGCGGCACCATCGTCGACGGGTCGGTCGTACTCGACATGGAGGCCGGTTCGGTGGCGGTCACCGACGATCACCTGCGGTTCATCGATCGGCACGGCTCCGCTGTCGCCTCGCTGCCCCTCACCTATATTCGTGGCGGCGCGGCGCTGCCGATCACGGCGCGCCTGGACGGCGACGACTCCGTCACCCTCACCGCCATCACCGACCCGGCCGCCGCCCGACCGATCGACCCCGCCATCGCAGCGGAAATCGAGGAGATCACAGACATCGGGGAGATCACGGACGACAGCAAAGACGCGATGAACGACTTCAGCATGGCGCTGATGACGGCCACCAGCGTCGGCAGCCTGCTCGGCACCGCGATCGGTGGGGGGATCGGCTGTGTGGCCGGCGGGATCATCGGCGCGGTCACCGGCACGGTCGTGACCATCGGTCTGCTCGCCATTCCCGGAGCGATCGGTGGCTGCATCGTCACGGGTGCCGCGCTCGCCGCCATAGGCGCGGTCGCGGGCACGGTGCTGATCGGTCTGCCCGCCCTTCTCGCGGCCGGAACCCAGTTCTGGAACGATACGCACCCCCCGGCGGCGCCCGCTCCGCACGAATCCTGACCCGGTGGTCGTGGTGCCGGCGGGCGGGTTCGCCGGCACCACGACCATCCTCACGTCGAGGCGGGCGGGCCGCTCACCGCGCCACCGGCAGTGCCGCGTCCACCCGCGGCAGCACCCGGATGACCTCGGCTCGATGTTCCGCCTCCTGCCACAGTTCCACCAGTGTCTCCCGGGCCCTGGCCACCCGGGAACGGACGGTGCCGATGGGGCAGTCCGCCGCTTCGGCGGCCTCGGCATAGGACAGTCCGAGGATCTGGGTCAGCACGAACGCCTCGCGCCGGTCGTCCGGCAACCGCCGCAACAGTTGACCGATGGCCACCTCCTCGCCGATATCGCTGCGCATTTCCTCCCGACGGCGATCCATCTCGGTCTGCCAATCACCTCGCCGCACGATCGTGGGCCTCGTGGCGGCGGTGCGGATCCGGTCGACGACCGTCCGGCGGGCGATCGATAACAACCAGACCCGCGCCGATGACCGTCCGGCGAACCGCGGCAGGCTGCCCAGCGCACGCAGGAACGTCTCCTGGGCCAGATCGTCGGCCGACTGAACATCGGTGAGGTGAGCGACGAAACGCCACACTTCGTGTTGGGTGCGGCGCACGAATTCCTCCAGGGCGTCCCGATCACCGGCGGCCGCGGCCAACGCCAATGCGGTCACCTGCTCATCGGATATGGATCCGGGGTGGCGCCGAGCGGGGGAACCGGCAATCGATACGGGATTTCCCGGTATGCGGTGCGGGAATCGGGGGCATATCGAATACATAGGGGTCTCTTCGTTCAGGGGATGCGCACAGGCGACATCCCGTCATATCCGCTGCCGGGTATCCCGCGTTCGGGATCGGTCACGGGCCTTCGGTATCGGGGGTCACGGCGCGCTCGCGGCCGGATGTCGACCGGAGACAGCGTCCGTCGACAGCGCACACCACCTGGTACGTGCGAAATGGTAGGTCCGATGGGCGCCGTCCGCCGACGACGAACTCTGCGAGCGAATTCGTAACCGGGGCGGACCCCGCCGCCCCAAGGAATGACGCAGTAGGTCACCGCTTCGAAGTGGAACGCGATCCCGGCCGGTCGGGCACAGCGATACCGACGGGCCCACGGATTGGAAACGAACGCCCGCCCGGAAGAACAGCGGGGCGAAAGTCCACGCGCAGAACAAACTCAGCAGGGTGAAGAAGGCTCGCTCCCCCCGCCACAACCACACCGCGCAGACCAGCGCGGCCAGACCGTGCGCACCCACCATCGCCGGGGTTGCGGGAAGGTCGGACGCGGACACGTGCACCACGCCGCGGCCGTTGGGCGACGGGGTCACCGAGTACCACATGTGCAATACGCCCTGCGTGGCCGGCAACCCGATGCCGATGGCACACAACCCCACCTGCCGGGCGGCGAACACCCAGGCGCCGCCGGCGACCCCGGCCAGGGCGAGCAGCATTGTCGACGGCGACAGAATGTGCCCCGATGCCGCGGCATGGCCGATGGCCGAGAGCAGGACGCAGACCAGCGCGAAAACCGACGCGCGAACCATCCGGGGCGCGGGAGTGTGCTTCGAGGTCATCGCACCACCCATCGTCGCCTCCACATGCCGAACACGATCAAGTATGGGCTACCGGACCACTCTGCTCTCCCGGGACGGCACGGCGGCCGGCGCAGGGTTCGTGTCGGACGCTCCGATATCGCTCGTCCGGGGGCGGTTGTCGAATACCGCGAGCACACCGGCGGCCGAGTCGGGTGGCCGCGGCACGGTTCGATGCGGGCATACACCGATCCGCGACGCCTGAATTCGGCACCGGATGAGCTTCGGATCCCTACCTCGACGCTGTTCGAAAAATAGCCCATTCCGGAGGGCTACGGTGTTTCGCGCAATGGCCGGTCCTCGATTCATCGGCCGATCTCCGCGGAAATCTCACGCGGCGATCCATATATGTGAAAGACGATAAGCGTTGATTTTCCCCTGCCCCTTTCAAGATATAGCCGGTCCGGGGGCTTGCCGCAAGGCCCGGTACCAGCGGCAGAATGGGCGGCTCGACCCACCGGAATCCCGCGTCACGAGGTGTGATCGCCCAGCCCGGGGTCGTTCGCCGAAATACATAATTTCTGGAATCGGAGGTTTTCATGGTCGATGTGATCATCAGCGGGGGCGGGCCGACCGGAATGATGCTGGCAAGCGAGCTACGGCTCCACGATGTGGACGTACTGGTGTTGGAGAAGAACACCGAACCGAGCCGGTTGGTTCGTTCATTGGGGCTGCATTCGCGCAGTATCGAGATCATGGATCAGCGCGGCCTGCTGGACCGATTCCTCGCGCACGGCCGGCGGCACAACGGCCATCACGGCTTCGCCGGGATCGACAAACCGGCCCCGGTGCCCCTGGACACCACACACGATTACGTCCTCGGCATCCCGCAACCGATCACCGATCGACTGTTGACCGAACGCGCCACCGAACTCGGCGCTCGAATCCGCTGGGGTCACGAGGTGACCGGCGTCGAGCAGGACGAAGAGGGGGTCACCGTCGAACTGGCCGACGGCGCGCGGTTGCGCGCACGTCTGCTCGTCGGCTGCGACGGCGGCCACAGCCTGGTTCGCCGACTGGCGGGTATCGGGTTTCCCGGCGATCCCGCGCGGACGGAATGGCTGCTCGGGGAAATGAAGGTGACCACACCGCCCGACGAATTGGCCGCGGTGGTGGCCGAGGTGCGCGGGACGCACAAGGGTTTCGGGGTCGGCCCCGCCGAGGACGGGTGGTATCGCGCCGTCGTGCCCGCTGCGACCGTCACCGAGGATCGCAGCGCACCACCGACCCTGACGGAATTCCGAACGCAGTTGCGGGCCTACGCGGGTACGGATTTCGGCGTCCATTCACCACGCCGACTGACCCGGTTCACCGACGCCACCCGACTGGCCGAGCGATACCGAGTCGGTCGGGTGTTCCTCGCCGGCGACGCGGCGCACATCCATCCCCCGCTGGGCGGGCAAGGACTCAATCTCGGTATCCAGGACGCGTTCAACCTCGGTTGGAAGCTCGCCGCCGCGGTGAACGGCTGGGCGCCGGAAGGATTGCTGGACAGCTATCACACCGAACGCCGGCCGGTCGCCGCCGACGTACTGAACATCACTCGCGCCCAATCCGTGCTGATCTCCCCCGAACCCGGACCCCAGGCGGTGCGGCGGCTGCTGACCGAGCTGATGGAGTTCGCGGAGGTGAACCGATTCCTGCTCGAGAAGATCGCCGGAACCGGGATTCGTTACGACGTCGGCGCCGGTCACGAACTGCTCGGCAAGCGCCTGCGTGATATCCGCCTGCCGCGGGGGCGGCTCTACGAGCTGATGCGCGCGGGCCGCGGGTTGCTGCTCGACCGGACCGGTGCGCTCTCGGTGGCCGGCTGGGTGGGCCGAATCGACCATATCGTCGACGACGGTGACGAACCGGACGTACCCGCCGTATTGCTGCGACCGGATGGTCACGTGGTCTGGGTGGGCGACAACCAGGATGATCTGCTGAACACCCTGCCGCGCTGGTTCGGGACCGCCGACAACGCCTGATCCGGACGGGTCGGCTCGCAAGTATGTTGGCGTCGAGCGGCTTCGGATGTCATACCGTCTCGCTAACCTGCGGCGCATGGGACTTGCGGTGGCAACACATTTATATGCCGAGGCACTGGCGGAGAACGACGATCCCGAGTATCTCGACGAATTGCGTGAGCATCTCCACGCGCTCGACGAACTACTGGTCGCCGAGAAACTCCCCCGGCATCGGGAGGCGACAACTCGCGGTCCCGAATCCTCTCGGGCGCAGGTGGACAGCGTGCCGTACAGTTTCGTGCATTATCTTCGGCGCGCGTACGCGCGGGCGTACCGGAATCCCGCCGAACCGTTGATACCGCTCGCCGACGGGGAGCATCCGACCGATGATCCGGTGCTCCACGGCTTCGGCGACATATGGGATTGTCACCTTCTCTGCCACTCGGATTGCGAGGGCTACTACGTACCGGTCGATTTCACGGAGGTGCTTTTCCCGGAGGACGAACTGGGTCTGCCCGGAGGGATGGTCGGATCGAGTGTGGCGCTGTTGCGCGAACTCGACTATGTCGCACCGCATCTCGGGATAAACCTTGTCGCCGGCGAATTGACCGATGCCGAAATCGACCGGGTCTATACGGAAAACGGCGATGACGAACATCCGCTGTACCGCGAACGGGAGACGTGGGTGCTCCTCTACGAGGCGGCCCGTGTTTCCGTGGCGAACAGCACCGTCATCACCTTCTGCTGAGTGGCTTGGCGATTCCACCCCTGACCGACCGGACACATCCGGACGGTCAGGGGTGCCGAACGGCCCCTCATCGACGGCGGGCCGACTCGGAGCGATCGCTCATACGGTGACCTCACCCGAGCACACCGGCGCGGGCAGGGTCAGCAGACCGTGGTTGACGGCGGAGACGGTGATCTGCACCCGTCCCGGACCGCTGTTCACCTCGTAGAGCTGGTAGCCGCTGGTGTCGTCCAAGGCGTGCCGATAACCGATCTGGTGCACGCCGCTGCGGCCGTTGTCCAGGTTGCGCCATTCGACCCGCGCGTCGGTGGTGTAGCCGAATATGCTCTTGCTGTCCGAGAGGAAGGTGAAAACACCGGGAACCTCCGTCCGCGTCACCACATTGCCGCCCCCGTTGTAGGGCAGGTCGAGGATGTTCGGGCTGACACCGTAACAGTTCATCGCCACATACTGATAACGGGTTTCCGCTTGCGCGGGTGCGGCGACGGCGGTAACGAGGCCCGTTGCCGATGCCGCGAGGGCGATAGCCGCCATAGCACGTCGAATGCGCATCAATCAATCCCTTCGTACTCTTCTGCCGTACCGATCTCCCGGTTCTCCACCCTCGGCACGAGTCCATATCGAACACAAGCGATTTCACCGCATACATATAAGCGATTTCACCGCCATCAACCCTTATCACAACTCCTTGCCCGGGCGATCTTCTGGCCACCGACGCTCCCGTCATCCGGCAGCGACGAGAGACATCGGCGCGGGATGGACGAACGGTCCGTCGACGAATGTCTTCGCAACGACACCGGATCACATGCGGGAACCGATTCGCGATACCTCGACCAGGGGAAACGACTTGGTTATCATGCGGTAATGGCATTACCCCGATACGGTACCAATATATGAGAAAACCTTCCGGGATTCTCGGCGAGGTAGCCCATCGAGTAACGAAATTCTTGCACAGCGGCTCGAGTCTTTCATCCCGCGCCTACAACGAGGGGGCGCGGGAATTACGCCAGGCGGTGCTCACCCACGGCAACCACCGGGGTGAGATACCGATTGATTTCATGTCCCCGCGCGAGCGATCCTCGATCGACTCGCCGACACTGGACTCGGAATTCGGGGTGGAACTGTACAGAAGCTCTCCACCCTTCATTGTCACACCCTTACGCAAGAAGTATTGGGGAGAAAACAAGCTGGGCAACAGGATATGGAATGGCAATGCCGTAAAGTATTACGATGAACAAAATCGACAAAAATTTTCACTTTCTACACATGACGGCAAGATATACGATGCATACGGAAGACCGTTTCATACGGCCGGACTCGGCTACGAAAAGAACGGCCACGTGATATTCGTGATGGACGAGCAGGGTCGTTTCTTCGCGTCCAAATACAACAACGAGGGGGAGTTCCATCATTCGAGCCTCGTCGCCGGAGAGCCCGTTGCCACCGCTGGAACCATACGCGTTACGGATGGAATATTGCAAGAGATAACCAACTTCAGCGGGCACTACAAGCCGAATAAGTCATTTCTCCTGCAAGCTGTACATCATCTGCGTTCCCTGGGGGTCGGGATACAACCCCATCAGGTTCACTTCTACGTCGAAAAGTGAGCGACACAATGGATCCAGCAGCATGGAACGGCCTGGTTACCGCCATCTTGTACCGGGTCGAGTACCGGTCGATATCGGCGAGAATATCGGCCGCGGACATAGCCGGCGATATCATAGAAAATCCTCTTTTGAAGCTGACCGCACAGGAAGAACACGAGATCCTGAGCACCGGCCTGTCCTCCGGCCTTCCTTTACCGAGGATTGTCGAATCCAACCGAAGCGAAAAAGAAGCTCTCGAGTTCCTACAAGAAATCGTGTCGACCATGGACGACCTTCGCCCGTGGCCGACCCCAACTTTCGAGCGATTACCGGAAAATCGTTTGAACGACTTCCGCTCGGTTACCCCACTGGCCTATACGGAAACCCCGGTGAACGATCTGGAAGCTCGACTACGACGGGTATTCGACCACCGACAAGATTATGGAGAATTCCTACTCATTCGTCTTTCTTCCAAGTTGGAGATAGGGCTCCTCCATCCGTTCTCCGCAGAATCGGACAGAACGGCCGTCGTTGCCGTGAACAGGCCCGTGGGGTCATCGGCGCAAGAAGCGATACGCGAACTCACGGAGTCGACCGGTCTGGCACCGGAATCGTTCGTCGTGTGCTGAACCGTCGCCGTCTTCCTCGGGCATCGTATCCGGACTCTCGGAGACGGTGAGCGGGAAGCGATCACCGGCCCCGACGGGGGACCCGAGGTACCGACGTCCGACCAGGAGGCGATAATACGAAGGTGCGTCGGAACACATTGCCAGTTGACCAACCGACCGGCGATACCATGGCCGGATGAGTGTCGACAATCGCCGTTCCGTGCGCGCGAGGAACAGCAAAGACCTCGTGAAGGCCGGCGAACCGGCACCTCGGGAGATTCGCCGTCGGCCGAAGAACCGCCGGGCCCAGATAGCCGCCGCGGCGGCCAATGCCTTCGGATCACTCGGCTACCACGGTGTGAGCATGGAGGATATCGCCTCCGGCCTCGGGATCAGCTCCGCCGCCCTGTACCGGCACTACCCCAGCAAGTACGCGCTGTTCCGGGAGGAACTGTTGCGAGTGGGGCAGGCCATGACCGAATCGGTACGACTACCGGACGGGGCGGAGCAGTGGCTGCCCGAGCGTCGGTTCCGTCACCTGCTCGAGGCCCTGATCACCGCCACGGTGACCAATCGGGCCAGCGTCACCCTCGTCCGCTGGGAGGGCCGTTACCTCGAACCCGATGACGAGCGAACCCTCGTCGAACAGCAGAAAACCGTCTCGATCGCGATCGACACCCAGCTCGCGTTGCTGCGTCCGGAACTCTCGGCCGACGACCGCGGCGTCCTGGTCACCGCTATTCTCTCGGCCATCACCAGCATCGCCGACCACCATGCCTCGCTCCCGGCGAAACCGTTGACCGCGCTGCTGATCGCGGCATGTATGGATCTGGCGGGCACGACGCTGCCGCCACCCGTGGCGGGCGAGCCCGCCCGGCCGGTGGAGATCCCCAAATCCTTCAAACACGAACTGCTGTTGCGCAAGGCGGTCGAACTGTTCCACGCGCGCGGCTACCCGAATGTGAGTGTGGAGGACATCGCCACCGCGGCGGGACTGTCCGCCGCCTCGGCGGTATACCGCTTCTATCGCGGTAAAAGCGATATCCTCACCGCCGCGTTCCGGCGCGCGGCCGACCGGGTGGCCAGCGCCATCGGCCCCGCGGTGGCGGCCGCCGACACGGCGGAAGCGGCGCTGACCTCGCTCATCCGCCAATATGTGGAAGGTTCCTTCGCCGAACGCGAACTCACCTTCGTCTACTACACCGAGTTCCAGCACGTACCCGACGAGGAACGTCTCGCCCTGCGCACCATCCAACGGGTCAGTGTCGAAGAGTGGGCGCGGCTGGTGCGCGAGGTGCGCCCAGACCTGTCCTCGGCCCAGTCCCGGTTTCTGGTGCACGCCGGTTTCGCCCTGGTCGTCGACCTGGGCCGCACATTCGACGCCGCCCCCATCGCATCGCGGGAGCGAGTCGCGCGGCTGGTGCAAACCGTACTGTTCGGGCGCCCGGCACAGAGCCGAGGCGACGGATCAGAGCACTAGAAGTGCGAGTAACTTGTCCGTCAGGCCCCTGGGGTTGAAATTCCTCATCATCGGGCTCCTCGCTCTGCATTTCCGGGAACAACCGAACGTCACCTGGACAGCGGCCGAGCAGCGCCGATTCGAACATCTCTTCCTGTTCGTAGCGTTCGTCAACCGGTTCATCCGACACGGCGGCCGCCATGCGCTGATGGCGGATACCCGGCGCCGGAGCCGGAAGGACAAACCCGTTGATCCGAACCGAGCGTGACCGACCGGCGACGACGCCGGCCGGTCAGAACTCCGGCAACTCGATGCCCTCGCGGCGCGCCGCCGCGGCGACCTCGTCGGGAAACAGGTTGCGCAACAGGAACAGATCCGTCCCGAGCTGCCATCCTGGCGCCAGCGTGATGGCATAACGTTCGAAGTAGCCCAACTGCTTCCCCATGAGGATCAGTTGCTGCGGTCCCGCGACACCGCGACGGGCCCCGAACTCCACCAGCATGGTGGTGACGGTCTTCAGATCCAACCGGGCCAGTTCACCTTTCAGGATGGGTCCGAGCACCATGGCCAGCTGACGCCCGATCGCCATATCGTCGGCGCTCTGTTCCGCAAACAGGTCGAGCTCTCGCAGGGCGGTGACAACGGGGGTGAAATCACCGCCGAACGCGCTCGCGTGGAACAGCGCGCGCACCAGCTCCCGCCACGGCGGCGTCATCGTTCCCACGATGCCGAAATCCAGCATGGCCAGCCGCCCGTCGTCGAGCAGCCACATATTGCCCGCGTGAACATCGCCATGAAACAGCCCGTGCACCACCACACCCTCGAGCCACACCTTCACCAACCGGCGAATGAGCATCTCCGGGTCGGGGTGCGCCGCGGTGATGGCGTCGAACCGGTCCAACGGCACACCGTGCATCCGCTCCATACAGACCACCCGCCGGCTGCACAACTCCCAGTACACCTCGGGCACCGTGACCGCGTCGTTGTCCCCGAACGCGCCGATATTGTCGCGAATCCGGCTCTGGTTGTCCGCCTCGATCAGGAAGTTCAATTCGGTGACCGTCACCTCGTACAGGTCACGCACGACACCCACGGCATTGGCCACCCGTGCGGTCTGCGAACGCCGTTCCAGCAGCCGCGCCAAGACCAGGGCCGCGCGCAGGTCGACGATCATGCGGCGAGCGATACCGGGACGCTGCACCTTCACCACGGCCTCCCGGCCATCGGCGAGCACGCACGCATGCACCTGCGCCACCGATGCCGCGGACAGGGGTGTGTCCTCGAAACTCCTGAACAGGTCCGCGATCGAGCGACCCAGATCCTGTTCGATGATCCGGCGGGCCTGCGCCGCCGGGAAGGGCGGCATATCGTCCAGACACCGCAGACAGGCATCGGACAGTTCGCGTGGGAAGGCGCCGGACGACGAGGCGATCAGCTGGCCCAGTTTGACGAACATCGGGCCGAGCCGTTCGAAGGCATCGACCACCCCCTCGGCGAGCACCTCTCGCATACTCCGTTGTTTCCGGCGACCACGCGATACGACGGTGGTGAGCATATGGCCGATCAACCGGCAGGACATCCGGGTCACCAGCACGAAACCGATGACGACGACCCGGAACGTCTCCGATGATCCGAACGTCTCCAAAGGCGGCCGGTGGACCGTGAATTCCGTTTCCGACGGCCGCTCGCCTCGGGTCGAATCGTCGACGGAGGGACGTGGCGCGACGCTCATAGGGCCACCACCGCCGGATCTGCCACATCCGCCCCGCCCATCGGCTCGGCCGCCACCGTCGTATTGTCCGGCACATATCTCGCGCGTTGCCGCACCTCGACCGCCATCACGGCACCGATGGCATGAACAAGAGTCGTCTTTCCACATCCACTCGGACCGAGCAGACCTGTTACCTCACCCGCTCGGATACCGTACGACAAACCGCGCGAAGCGGTTTGCCCACCTCGTTCGACTACCGGATTCTCGACGACAACGGCTGTGCTCGACATTTCCATCACCATGGGGGTATCGGTCACGGTGGTCAACCTACTCGGCACATATGGTATTGAAACCCGAATCCCTCGAGGAAACGCCCTTCACCCGAAAAAGCGTTGTGGATACCCTAACTCAGAGGGGTGTCACCCGTCTCGATCTGCAGTGTCACCCGGAAATATCGGTCGTCGAAACCGGTACCGGTACCGTCATGAGGGCGTCCTGGACTTTGTCGTTCATTTCGATGGGCCCCGGAAAGAACGCGCATACGACGGCATCGAATATCTGGAACGGATGCGAACGTCCAGCCGGACCCGGCTGTCGGCTCCTGCACCGACCTCCCGCATGGTCGGCGTTATCGCCTTGGCGGCACAGGACCCGTCTGCGCTCGATGCGGTCACGTGGTGAGTGCCGACGACCTGACCGTAACCACAGACCTCGGCGTATACGTGCGCGCCGCGGACATGTGCCGATTCGAGCGGTTCGAGCAGTGGCATCCCCACCCCTCCGCCGAGTACGAACCCGTCCCGATCGGCGGAGAACGATTGCGCCGCCCCGTGCGGATCGTCATTGCGCTTCGCAAAAGGCACACACATCCGCATCCGGCGTCCGAACGGCCCTCTCGGAAACCGAACCCGACGTCCTCATCTCATATGTGCACTGGTATATCGGCACTCGTCGCTTTCATATCGCGGATCGGAAACCGGGTCCGGCAATCCCCCGGGTCCGTCTACACATCCCACGACACCGGCCTGTGCCACAAGGGAAATGGTGAATGCCCGGATCATCCGCGAAGTCACCACTCGATTCCGGACGACAGGATCGGGATACCCCGATGGAACAATGATGGATTCTTGTAAATCATTCGGACGCAACGGTGATGGAAAATTTCCATACCACACCGGAACCGTAGTTGCGCGGTGTTCTGCATCGACTCGGTGGTATCGCGATGCGGGCAGGGCTCTTGACACCGAATGGGCTCGGCACATTCGGATATGGGATAAGCCTCACTCGAAGCCATTATGGCGAACCCTCCGCAACCGGCATCTCCGCTATCCGGCATTCCCGCATCGCGCGTACGCGAACTCGGCGCCACATCGGGTCCCGCGAGAAATCCACGCCGGTGCCGGACCTTCCCCGTGCCCGGCGCCGGCGTGGAACCGGTGATCACGAGTCGCACTTGGGATCTCGTTCACACCGATGTCCAGGGTACTGGCAATCGTCGAGATACCGGGGAGGTCCCACCGGGGTGTCTCGACGTTTTCGGCGCATTTGTGCCGAGAGATATTGGTAGCGCATCGATCACGTTCGGCCGCCGCAGCGCCGAACGACGCCGCGGAAACGCGGGCTGCAAGCCCGTGATCAGCGCAGATACTCCGCAAGCCGTTCTGCGAGCAGCACTGTCGTCGCCTGTGGGCCCCTACTCAGGGCCACCGGCACGACGGAGAGATCGGCCACCGACAATCCGGAGATGCCGTGCACCGCGCCCCGATCGTCGACCACCGCGCGCGGATCACCGGCCGAACCCATACGGCAGGTTCCGGACAAATGTTGCGAAGTACCCAGCGATCGGGTCAACCACTCACCCGGTACGGCGTCCGGAACCGTCCCGTCCCATTGGGGATCGGCGGAATCCACCGGGCGCGCACCCATCCGCCGCAGGAGATCCAGGGCCAGTATCGAGGCATCGCCCAGTCGGGATCGGTCGGATTCCTCGGTGAGATATCGATATTCGATGATCGGCGGCACCAACGGATCGGCCGACCGCAACCGCAGCGATCCGCTGCCGTGTGGGCGCATGAGAGCGATTCCCAACTGCCGCACCCTCGGCGCGAAAACAATCGTGTACGGCCGGATCTCGATATCCGCGAAGGCCAGAATGGATTCCAATGGCACCGTGCGCCCCAGCGCCGCCGGATGACGGTAGGTGATTCCGATTTCGGGATGGTCGACACACCACGCGCCGACCGGGGACGGACACACCACCGGAATTCCCAACGCCCGCAAGTGGTCGGGCGGCCCTATACCGGAACGCAGCAGCAGGGCGGCCGTCTCGATCGCGCCCGCACACAACACCACACGATCGGCCCACAATGTCCGTTCGCGGCCTTCGCTCACACAGTCCACCCCTGTCACGCGATCGGCGCGGAAACGGAGTCGGGTGACAATCGTGTTCCCCGTGAGGGTCAGATTCGGGCGCGACAGGGCCGGCAGCAGGTACGACCGAGCGGTGCCTATCCGCTCCCGACGCCCATCCGCATCGGCGGGACCGATATTGCACGGCACCGGCCCCACCCCGGAATCCGGTCCGCCGGGCACGGCGTTCCAGTCGGTGACCTCGGGAAAGCCGAGCGTCTCGCAAGCCGAGGCGAAATCCTCGGTGAGCTTCGCGGTTCGGGATATCCGTCGCACCGGCACCGGCCCACCACGACCGTGTCCGGGGAGGTCGGCGAAGTCGTGGTCGTGCTCGAGCGCCCGATAATACGGCAGGACCGTCGGAAAATCCCAGGCGGAACTGTCGACCTCGCTACTCCAGGCGGCGAAGTCCTCGGCGGTGGCGCGGATGAAATAGCATCCGTTGATCGAGCCGGAACCGCCCACCACCGCACCACGCACGATATTTCCCGAACGATCGGCGGTGAATTCGACCGGATAGCTCCGTAACCAGGGGGCATCCGCGACGAGCGGAAGACCGGTGCCGTCGCGCAACTCCTCGGGGAACAGGTCGACGGCGGTCCACACCGAACCGGCCTCAACCACACGCACGGTATGCGATGGATCCTCGCTCAGCCTGGCCGCCAGTACACACCCGGAGGTCCCGGCGCCGACGATCAGGGTGTGCACCATTCGCAACGAACCCGGCTCAGCGCGGCGGCAGGGTGGGTCGTAGCGCCTTGGGGCTGCGCGCTCGAATCGCGCCCAACCACAGGCCGGCCCCGTAGCCGATATCGTCGAGTCGCCGGAAGACCAGATAGCGCAGTGGGTCCAATCCACCGGAATCACGATGGGTGTACCAGTCGGCCAGACCGTCGGCCAGCGCCATGGTCAGCGCGATACCTCGGATACGCCGGGAGAACAGCATGGCCAGCAGGGTCACCGGCCAGTAGTGCCGGCACATGGCCGACGCCAACCGCCACACCCCGGCGCAGTATCCGCGGGCCAGATAGATCGCGGCGACCCGGGTGGGATTGTCGACACCGGTGAACACCGGACGCATGCGGCGCAGCGCGGCCAGCAGGGTGATCGCCCCACCCGCGAAACCCCACCGGGTGCGGGTGGCGAAGAGAACCGTCGCCAGCACGGTCCAGATCGGCACCGACAGGGGCGTCACCTTCCCGTCGTGCCGTTCGCTCAGCGGCGCGGCGCCGGTCCCGTAGAAAACCTTGCGGCGAAACCAGTCGCGGAACGACACCCGGTGATCGTGGGCCACCTGAGCGGCGGGTTCGTAGCGCAACCGCCATCCCGCGCGTTCCAGCCGCCAACACAGGTCGACGTCCTCGGCCACTCGCATGGTCTCGTCGAAACCGCCCTCGGCCAGCAGGACATCGCGCCGCACCAGCAGAGCCGCGCTGGGCACGTACGACACCACGCCGCGCGACTGCACCGCCGATTCGCGGCGGCCCAGGTCCAGGGACGAACGGGTGTGTTCGTAGCGGGCCAGGGTATTGGACTCCGGGTCGAGTGCGACGATCCGCGGCGCTACCAGCGCCACCTCCGGATCGCTGAAATGGCCGAGCATCACCTCCAGCCAGCTGCTGCGTGGCACCACATCCGAATCGAGGAAGGCCACGAACTGGGTTGTCGCGGCTCGTAAACCGGTATTGCGGGCCGCGGCCGGGCCGCGTTGCCGTTCATGGCGTAGCACGGTGACCCGGCAGCGCAGCCCCTGCTCGTCGGGCAACCACACCGGTTCGTCCGAACCGTCGTCGACGACGATCACCGTATGGCCGCGCAGTGCGCCCAACAGACGCAACAACCCGGCCTGGTTGTTGTGCAGCGGCACGATGATCGTGACGTCCTGCGGCGAGGGCAGTAACCGGGGCCGGGGGTTGGCCACCCCGGAGTCCAACAGCCGACGGGCCACCACGGCCGACCGGGGGCCGTTCACCTCGAGATATCCGTCCCCGATCATTTCCGCGGCCTCCGGAGCAAGCCGCAGCAACCGAGTGGGCGAACCACCGATCAGGATGCGTCCCCCGGAGTATGCGCGTACCCGCGGGTCGATCCGCACCCCGAATCCATCGGGCAGGCGATCATGGCGCATTCCTGGCATGTTAACTGCAGATTCGACCGCTGACATCAGCACGGTGGGAAAAAGTATCGGGGTACGGAACAACCAGGCGAATCCATAACCGAGTAGGCCATGATCTGCGTCACCCCGTGCGGACGCGCGGGTGAATCCCGGCCCGGAGCAACGGTACAGCAATCACTCGACTGCCGTATCGTCACTCCGGTTCCACTCATCACATAGGCCCCATGAGCCGCAATGGACTCATACCAAGGGGCTTTCGTCACAGGCCCGCTTCGGCCGCCGCGCCGGTGGCAGCAACGTCAGCGGCACCGGTCCCGTCGACCGGGATCGGCGGGGCGCCGAAGTGCGCGAGTGGTCGACGGCCGGGCGGGGGATGACCCGACCGGTATCGGCCAATGCCGCGGCACCGTAACCCTGGACACATTCCGGGTCGGGGCCGTCGGCGGGAAGACCGGTGAAGAACTTCGCCGCCATACACCCACCCCGGCAGGAGTCGTAGTGGGCGCATGAGGAACAGGCCCCGCCGCCGCTGGGCTCCCGCAGTTCGGCGAACAACTCCGATTCTCGCCACACCGCGGCGAAACCGCCGTCGGCGACCACATTTCCGGCATGGAATCGCTCGTGAATGGCGAACGGGCAGGCGTATACATCACCCACCGGATCCACCAGGCACACCACGCGACCCGCACCGCACATATTGAGACCCGGCAGCGACTGTCCATAGGCGGACAGGTGGAAGAACGAGTCTCCGGTGAGCACACCCTCGCCATTGCGCAGCAACCACTCGTAGAGCTCCCGCTGCTGCTCCGGCAGCGGATGCAGCTCGTCCCAGACATCGGCGCCCCGACCGGACGGTCGCAGCCGGGTCAGCCGCAGGGTGGCGCCGTACCGATCGGCGATCTCCCGGAACCGGTCGAGCTGGCCGATATTGTGCCTGGTCGCGACCACCGACAGCTTGGCGTCGGCGAATCCGGCGGCGGCCAGGTTCTCCAGGGCCCGAATCGCCATATCGTAGGAACCGGGCCCGCGCACGGCATCGTTGACCTCGGCGTCGGCGCCGTCCAGCGAGATCTGTACATCCACATAGTCACTGGCGGCCAGCCGCTGCGCGACCTCCGGGGTGATCCGCACACCATTGGTGGAGAACTTCACCCCCACCTGGTGGGCCGTCGCGTAGTCGACGAGTTCCCAGAAGTCCGAGCGCACCGTGGGCTCTCCGCCACCGATATTGACGTAGAACACCTGCATGCGCTGGAACTCGTCGATCAGCGCCTTGCACTGTTCGGTGCTCAGCTCCCGCGGATCCCGCCGCCCCGACGAGGACAGACAGTGCACACAGGACAGATTGCAGGCATAGGTGAGTTCCCAGGTGAGGCAGATGGGCGCCGCCAGCCCGGATTCGAATCGATCCACCAGCCGCACCGCCGGGTCGGCCGGGGCAATATCCACCGGGGGCGGGACGGGCGCCAACTCATCGGTCGGCGGCGCGACGGTGAGCATGTCCGAATCGACGAGTTGGGTCAGCGCCTGCACATAGGGCGCGGCGTTCTCGTCCCGGACACCCGCCGCCCGCAGGGCCGAGCGGGCCGAGTCGTGACCGGGCAGTGAACGCACGATCTCGACGATTCGCGGGTTCTTCAGGAACGACAGTTTCCGGTTGCCGAAGTGGTACAGCAGCGCACCGAACGGCTCCGGCCGCAGCGCCACCCGCGGATGTAGCCGCCAGCGGGTCTCCAGGTCGAGCATTTCGGGCCGCCGGTCAGTAGACGCCGCACATGCCGTCGATGGAAACCTCTTCGATCAGGCTTTCCTCGATGAGCGGGGTGTCCTCGGAGTGCGCCGCGACGGTCCCGATGGGGCCACGGTGATCGGTATCGGCATGTCCGAAGGAACGGTTGTCCGCCATGGGTACCTCCACAGGTTGTGCCACACCATCGCCGTCACGGCCGGGCCGGCGGCGATGCCGACTGCGGCCGCCGACTGCGACCGCCGTCACACCATAACGTCATGGACTGACAAAATGGAACAGTTTTCAGATGACGGCCGCGCCCGATTCCACTTCGCCCTGGCTTTAGACTTCCGAAGGCAAGCAGCTGAATAACGGGCAGCTGAACGGGACGTATCGGGCAATACCGCTCGGCGCGCAGAGGTGGCATGGGAGTCGTGCGTATGCAGACGAACGGGGGCGGCAATACGCTGTCGGAAACCGAGATCGTCGAGGCGGCCCTACGGGTCGTACGCGCGGACGGCGTGGAGAAGCTGTCCATGCGCCGATTGTCCCGCGAACTCGGCGTTTCCCCGATGGCTCCCTACTACTACGTCGCGGATAAGCGGGAGCTGCTGGACCTGGTCGCCTCGGCGGCCCTGGCCGGTGTCCGCAAACCACCGCCGGAGACCGGCCCCTGGCAGCAGCGGTTGCGGGATCTGGTCGACCAGATCGACGAGCGGCTGCGCAAACACCCCGGTCTCGGCGATGTGCTGATCGAGCAGATGCTGGGCAAGCAGCTCGACCTCATCGCGGCCATCATGGAGATCCTCTACGAGGCCGGGTTCGGGGAACGCGATGTGCTGTCCGCCTACGCCACCATTCACACCTACCTCTTCGGCCGACGCCGGGTGAACCCACGAGATCTCGGCACCCCACCCGATGTGGTGATACCCGACAGCGTGCAGCGGGCCATGCGGCATCTGTCCGACCTGCGCGGCGGGTACTCCTACGACTTCGGGATGGAAGTGCTCATCGCCGGGCTGGAGGGTCGGCTTGTTCAGCAGGCCGAGGCCGACGTACGATGAAACTGAAACACGTTCTAGTTTTGTGGCGATAAGCGCCACGTCGGTACGAGAGGACGAGATGACCAGCGTCGAAGTTCCCCATGGCTCGCGCTCGGTAGTGCTGCGGGTCGCCGCGGTCGTCGCCGAAACCGCCGACGCCTGCTCGCTCGTCTTCGACGTACCCGATGAACTGCGGGAACGCTTCGAGTACAAGCCGGGCCAATTCCTCACCCTGCGCATTCCCAGCGAGCTGACCGGGTCGGTGGCCCGCTGCTACTCCCTGGCCAGCTCGCCCTACACCGACGACCGACCCAAGGTCACGGTAAAACGGACCGCGGGCGGCTACGGCTCCAACTGGTTGTGCGACAACGCCCGCCCCGGCCAGGAAATCGAGGTGCTACCACCGTCGGGGGTGTTCACCCCGAAGGATCTCGACGAGGACCTGCTACTCTTCGCCGCCGGCAGCGGTATCACCCCGGTGATGTCCATCCTGAAATCCGCGTTGGCCCGCGGCAGCGGCCGCATCGTGCTCGTCTACGCCAACCGCGACCAGGACTCGGTGATCTTCGCGACGGAACTGCACGAACTCACCCAGAAATACTCCGACCGACTCACCGTCATCCACTGGCTGGAAACCCTCCAGGGCCTGCCCACAGTCTCGGCGCTGACCGGCCTGTCCCGGCCCTACACCGAATACCGGGCCTTCATGTGCGGCCCCCGCGCCTTCATGGACAGCGTGCACGAGGCCCTCGGCGGGCTCGGTGTACCGCGCGACCGCACCCACGCCGAGATCTTCAACTCCCTCGCCGGCGACCCGTTCGCCGACCAGACCCCGGTCGAGATCTCCGAAGAAGAAGTCGCCGATGCGGCCACGGTCGAGGTGGAGCTCGATGGCGAAATCCACGAACTGCGCTGGCCGCGCAAACAGACCCTGGTCGATATCATGCTCGACAAAGGGATCGACGTCCCCTACTCCTGCCAGGAAGGCGAATGCGGGTCCTGCGCCTGCACCGTCCTGGAGGGCAAGGTGGAAATGGACAACGCCGAGATCCTGGATCCGGAGGACATCGAGAACGGATACATCCTCGGCTGCCAGGCGCACCCTGTCACCGATCACCTGCGTATCCAGTTCTGAATGATCGGGCCCGACCACCGTCCCGCGATCCACGAGACGCCGGCTCGGCGGCGCGGCGGTTCGGCCCTTTCCGACCTCCTCCACCGTGTCACCCACCCAGCCCATTCCAATATTTTCGTTCGTAAAAACTCCTGTAGTATCGACGCTCTTCACCACTGCGCTTGCGCTACTTTTTCCTATTCGGCGACTCATCCGGCCTCCGGCCGGGGTTGCTCGGGTGATAGTGAGCGATCTCGTGCGCGAGCGCATTGACGACTTTCTCCGTGATAGTGGCCAGACCGTTCACCTTGATCGGCGTCCACCGCATCGGGACGCGCCGAAGTCGGGCCGCAACCAATCGACCGGGTCGGGAAATACCACGGCAGCATCCTTGATCCTCGTGGTGGCCCGTGGGAGGAGATTGGACAGCCGCCCGACCTTCTCGGCAGCGAGAAACGTTACGGGTACCGTCGATTGATTCTCGCTCGCCACCACTACGTGCCGTACATCATTTGTGCGGCCAGGCCTTTCGTTGGACACAAGTGACGATGCAACCGTAGCGATTTCACCACTGACGGGAAGAAACTACGGTGTGAATGGTGAGTACGAAAAGCATTGATACCCTTGCCACACTTGGGCGCTCACGGAGAATTGGACCGCGAAAGCGCATACGAGCCGCGGTAGGCGCCGCGCTCTGCGCTGCGTTCTCCATCGCCCCGATTCTGGTCGGCACGGGTACGGCGAGCGCCTCCCCTCTGGTGCCCTGTTGGTACGGGCCGGTGGAAAGTCGACTGGAGGTGACCTGCGAGAACCACGACTTCACCCCGGCCACGGTGAAGATCGACGCCTGGTGCACCAATTTCGCCTACATCGGCCGGCAAGAGCGAATGGCGCCGCAGAGCAGCACGCATATCACCGGCGACTGCGGACCGGGCGCCCATCCGATCGTGTGGTTCGTGGGTGGCCGCAGCGATTGGGAGGAACTCAATCGGCGTTTGGACGATCTGGAACGCGACCACGATCGTTAACATCCGCAGCCAGAGCGCGATTTCGAGGGCAGTACTTATGTCCTACCCTCCTTTCGATTCTCTCCGATACAGAGAACCCCTGCTTCGGAGAGAATCGGAGGAAACGACGGCATTCCCCGGCAAACCGACGCGACTCTGAATTCCGTACAGATCGCCCTGCGCACCCGAACGAGACGCACGGCCCTGTTTCACGCAGCCGGGTTCAGGCCGCCGCGGAAGCGCCCAGGACCCGACCCGGTTCGAAAGCGGCCGCCCCCGGCGGCAACTGCCCGGGGCGGCCGCTGAGATACACCCGCACCTCCCCGTTTCCAGTGCTCGGACGTCCGAGTGCGTCCATCCGCCGCAAGGTCTGCGCGGCCACCGCCTGGGCACTGTCGAACAACCGCACCCCATCCGGCAGCGCGGCCGCGATACTGTCCACGACCAGTGGATAGTGCGTGCACCCCAGGACCACGCCCTCGACATCATCCGGGGTGCGAGCGACAGCATCGGCGATACGCTCGCGCACCGCGACCATATCGCCGCGGTCGACGGCCTCGGCCAAACCGTGGCAGGCCACTCCGGTCACCGTCGCGTCCCCACCGAACTTCGCGATGAGATCCGCCTGATACGGACTCGCCGTCGTCGCCGCCGTCGCCCACACCGCCACCGACCGGCACACCGCCGCGGCGGGCTTGATGGCGGGAACCGTACCCACCACCGGAATATCCGGCCCGACCGCGGTCCGGGTATGCTCGAGCGCGGTGACACTCGCCGTATTGCACGGAATCACGATGACATCGGCGCCGAGTTCCACAGCTGTTCGCGCGGTGCCGACAACCCGGTCGATGACCCACTCGCCGGGTTTGGGTCCCCAGGGCGCCCCTTCGGGGTCCAGTTGCAGCAGCAAATCCACATCGGGCCGCAGTTTGCGCAGCCACGCCGCGGTGGGCAGCAGACCGAAACCCGAATCGATGAGCGCAACGATCACGGAATCAGGTTATTGGCCCGCACCGAGCAGTTCGTCCACCGGGGCACCCGCGGCCACCTTCGCCCGCATCTTCATCACCTGACCGGTCATCCCCGCGCCCACCACCGCCGCCAATCGACCGTCGCGAAGGTAATAGGCGAGGAATTTGCGACCGTCGTCGGCGACGATACGCACATCGTCGTCGGGGCGGGGGGCACCGAGCGACTGGATCTTGACGTCGTACTGGTCGCTCCAGAAGTACCGCACTTGCGGCGCGCTCGGCGGTTCCACCCCCAGTAGCGCGCAGGTCAACAACTTCGCCTGCTCGCCCGCATTGGTCCAGTGTTCGACCCGACGCCACTCTCCGGAGGGATACCGCCAGGCGGCGACATCACCGACCGCCCAGACGCCGGCCACACTGGTGCGGCCCACCTCGTCGGTGAGGACACCGCCACCGAGCGCGGGGGCGGCCAACTCGATACCCGAGCCCTCCAGCCAGTCGATCACCGGCCGCGAGCCCACACCCACCACCACCAGATCGGCCCGCACCTCGCTCCCATCGGCGAGCACCGCACCGGCTACTCGACCGCCGTCGTCGGTGAGCAGCTCACGCACCCCCATACCGCAGCGCAGGTCCACCCCCTCGGCGCGATGCATCCGGGCCACCAGCTCTCCCACCTGTTCCCCCAGCGCCGCCAACGGTGTCGGCTGCGGTTCCACCAGCACCACCGCCACCCCCGCGGCACGGAAACTCGCGGCCAGTTCACAGCCGATGAAACCGGCGCCGATCACCAATGCCCGACTCGCCGTCTTCAGCTCCTCGCGCAACGCGGCGGCATCATCGTGGCTGCGCAGGACGTGCACACCGGGGATCGCCTCGGTGCCGGGCAGCCATCGCGGCACCAGTCCGGTCGCGATGATCAGCTGGTCGTAGGCCTGCTCACCGCCATCGGCCAACCGCACCCGCCGGGTGGTGGTGTCCACCCCCACGGCCCGAGTGTTCAGCCGCAGCTCGATCCGCTGTTCGGTGAAGAATCCGCTCGGGCGCAATGTCGTATCGTCGATTTTCCCGCGCACGAACTGTTTGGACAACGGTGGACGGTCGTACGGTGGCCGCGCTTCGGCACCGAGCAACACCAACTCGCCCTCGTATCCGGCCCGACGCAACTCCTCGGCGGTGCGCAGCCCGGCCAGGCCGGCGCCGACGATCACAATCGGTGCGGTCATACCGAACTCCCTTCCGGCAACCGGCTCGACAGCGCCGGCCATGTTACGAATCGCACAATGTAGCTCACCCTAACCTGTATCGACCCGCAATCTTCGTGACGCACATCACGCAATATCGATGCCCGGATCGTCGCCCAATTGTGGCCGCGGCGCTGTCGACCGTCCGGTCAAACCGGTCTATACCGAGGTCGGAGATCTATTTCGGGTTCTGTTCCAGGAGAGGAGGGCCACCGAAATGTTCGCCGAAAGTCGCGCCCAAGATCTGATGGCCATGGTGCTCGGCGTTTTCGTCGCCCTGTCACCGCTATGGGTGGACACCAACAACCGCGCCGCATGGACGATGGTCGTGCTCGGCGCATTGATAGCACTCACTGCCCTGGCGCAGATGTATCGGCCGGAAATGTCCGCGGCCGACTACGCCATGGGCCTGTTCGGGCTACTGCTGTTCCTGGCCCCATGGGTCATGGACTACACCGCGTTCACCGGCGCGTCCTGGACCTCGTGGATCGTCGGGATCGTGACCATATTGGTCGCCGCGGCAGCACTTCCCGCTATCGCCGGGCGGTGGCACCGCGCCGTACCGCACCACTGATGACGTCGCGGCAGCCCGGACGGCGCCGCACTGCGGAAACGACCGGTGCCGCCCGTCTGCTCATCCTGGACGCGGCCGAGCGGTTGTTCGCCGCACAGGGATTCGATGCCACCAGCACCGCCGCCATCGCCGCGGCGGCCGGAGTACCGAAAGGACTGATCTTCTACTACTTCCCCACCAAAGAGGCGATTCTGTCGACACTGATATCCGAGCGGGTGCCGGAGCGGCCGGTCGTCGACATCACCCCGCTGGTCGCCCCCGGCGACCCGGCAACCAGTCTGCTCAATCTGGATACCGCCCTGAACCGGGACCGGCACGGCCCGGTGCTGCGGACGATCATGTGGCGGGAGGCCCGCACCCACCCCGAGATCGGCCGCCGGCTCCGCGGCGTACGAGATCAACTGCTCGATCTGACGGTGCGGGTACTACAGGCCAGCGTCCCGACACCACTGCGGCCGGGCACCCTGCGCGCCGGTGCGGCGGCCTGGGTCTCGGCCATGTTCGGTCTCGTCGACTGGCCGGCCACCCCGGATGGCAGAACACCGGCGAACGGGCCGGAACCACGGCGAGTGGCCCAGGTGATCGCGGCCGGCATGGCCCAGCTCGGGTGAGCCGGCCGCCGATGAACACCCGGTAACATACCGCTGGGAATGTAATTCTGGTCACTCGAGGCCCACACCCCCCGGCAGCGGGCATTCCGGGGGACCACAAATCTGTGTCGGCAGGTAACAATGGGCGGCATGGATGCCGAATACGCCAGCCTCGGAGACGAACTACGCGCCCGTCAGGAGGAATACCGGCGCACCCAGCAGAACTCCGAGTCGGGGGGATGGTCGAGCACGGGGTTGACCGGAGTCACCCCCGCGAACGGCTCCACGGTTCGACCCGAATTCATCTCGGAAAACAACTACGCGTGGACCCCGGCTCCCAGCCATACCGCACCACCGCCCGGGCCGCCGCAGCAGGCCGAATATCCCTCCGGCACATTCGGCAGCTACACCCCGGCCACGTTCAACGGCCAGAACGGGACCTATTCCGCCGGCACCCCGCACCCTCCGAACGGTAGCCAACCCGCCGACTCCGCCCCCACCGCGAACGATTCCTATCCATCGGATTCGTTCAACGGTCGGCACAGCTCGTACCCATCGGGCACGTTCAACGGCCTGATCAGTCCCGAAGGGCTCACGGACGGCGATGGTGACCCGGGTGTCTCCTCAACCGGCGGCTCCTACGCCGCGGCCCCCTTCGACGGGCAGAATGTCCCGACCACCGCCGGTTTCCCCGACCCCTCCGCCACCGGCGGACCCATCCCTGTCCCCGGATTCCCCGACACCGGATCCGCGACGGTGGTGAACGTTCCGAACACTTCCAAGTTCACCGCCCCACCGCAGCAGCCCGACAGCCACACATCGGCATCCGCTCGGCCGAACCAGCCCGGATTACCCGCCCTGCCGAGCGCCTATATCACGCCCACCGCTCAGGGCGACGATTCCCAACCCGCTACGGCGATCCTGCCCAAAACGGATTCCCTGCCCGCCCTGCCGACCCGAACCTCGACCATTCGACAGTCGACCCATCCGGTAGCACAATCGACCGCGGCGGCCCGGCCCACGCCACCCGCCGCGGAGCCCACGACCCACAACGACCGCTCCCCGGAAACGGCCGCATTGCACACCGCCGCGACCGAGACACCGCAATCGCGGACTCCCCCACCGGAAACACCCGCGATACCGGAGACACCCGCCCGGGAACCCAGATCGGCAGAGGCCCTGGCCTCTTTGTTGGCGGAACAGTTGGCATTGGCGGAGAAACTCTCCTCCGCGGCGGCTTCGGGGGAGAATCCCGTCTCGTTGTCTCCGACACGACAGACCCCCGAACCGGAAACGCACGCGGTGGATTCGTCGAACGATCAGGCATCGGACACAGCATCGGCCGCCCCTGCTCCTACACCGAGCCAACCGGCCGTACCGCGGCTCCCCGCCCCCGATGCGGACAACACCGCCTCCGCCCAGGCCGCCGACCATGCCGACTGGTTCTCCACGATCGCGGACGAAAACGCCGGTTCACCGTCCCCGACGCCGGACGGGGGCGATGAGTCGGGCCCTCGCATCACCGACCGGACGAGCGGTCCCGACGAGCTCCCCGACTCCGCCCGAGACGAAACCCACGCCGATCCATCCACTCCCGAGACACCACGGGCGACCACTCGAAGTGACCGCAGACGCAATGGTTCCGCCGAAACGCGTCCGCCGCTCACCGAGCTCCACACCGCACCGGTGCCCTCCGCGACAGTGGAACCCCCCGCCGAAATCGCCGACAGCCGAACCACGGCATCGGCGTCGACCGAAGCCCCGTCCCGACGTTCCCGACGCCGTAGCGCCGACAACTCTGAGATCAATATCCACCTGATCATGCAGTTGCTGCTGGCCAGCGACGAGCTCCACGACGTTGCGACCCGCGCCGAAGCGGGCGAGGCATCGATCGAAGAATTCGTCCACACCGCCCGGCAGGCCCGCGACGCGTCCCTGGCGGTGATCTCCGCGTGGTACGGCGGGACCGATCGGATGGTGAAATTCGCCCAGTCCCTTTTGCACGCGGCCGGCGAAGCGGACTGAACCCGAACGACGCGCCCGGATATCGGTTCCCCGCCCGGGCCGCGCCCGCTTCGATACGACAAAGGGCCGCTCCCTTCCGGGAGCGGCCCTTTTCGGTAGGAGCGAGTCCTACTTGATGATCTTCGTGACGCGACCGGCGCCGACGGTGCGGCCACCCTCGCGGATCGCGAAGCGCAGACCCTCGTCCATGGCGACCGGCTGGATCAGCTTCACGCTCATTTCCGTGTTGTCGCCGGGCATAACCATTTCGGTGCCCTCGGGCAGGGTCACAACGCCCGTCACGTCAGTGGTACGGAAGTAGAACTGCGGACGGTAGTTGTTGAAGAACGGGGTGTGGCGGCCACCCTCGTCCTTCGACAGGATGTAGGCCTGACCCTCGAACTCGGTGTGCGGGGTGGTGGTGCCCGGCTTGACGACGACCTGGCCGCGCTCGACATCCTCACGCTTGACACCGCGGATCAGCAGACCGGCGTTGTCACCGGCCTGAGCCGAGTCCAGCATCTTGCGGAACATCTCGATACCGGTGATGGTGGTCTTGGTCTTCTCCGGACGGATACCGACGATCTCGACCTCTTCGTTGAGGTTGATCACGCCGCGCTCCACACGACCGGTGACAACGGTGCCACGGCCGGTGATGGTGAAGACGTCCTCGATCGGCATCAGGAACGGCTTGTCGGTCTCACGCACCGGGTCCGGGATGGACTCGTCGACCGCGTTCATCAGCTCGAGCACCGACTCGGTCCACTTCGGGTCGCCCTCGAGCGCCTTCAGACCGGAGACGCGCACGACCGGGGCGTCCTCGTCGAACTCCTGCGAGGCCAGCAGCTCACGGACCTCCATCTCGACGAGCTCGAGGATCTCCTCGTCGTCGACCATGTCCGCCTTGTTCAGCGCGACCAGGATGTAGGGCACGCCGACCTGACGGGCGAGCAGCACGTGCTCACGGGTCTGCGGCATCGGGCCGTCGGTGGCAGCGACCACCAGGATGGCGCCGTCCATCTGGGCCGCACCGGTGATCATGTTCTTGATGTAGTCGGCGTGACCGGGGGCGTCGACGTGCGCGTAGTGGCGCTTCTCGGTCTGGTACTCGACGTGGGAGATGTTGATCGTGATACCACGCGCCTTCTCTTCCGGCGCCTTGTCGATCTGATCGAAGGCAAAGCTTTCGTTCAGATCCGGGTACTTGTCCGCCAGCACCTTGGTGATCGCTGCGGTCAGCGTGGTCTTGCCGTGGTCGACGTGACCGATGGTGCCGATGTTGACGTGCGGCTTCGTCCGCTCGAACTTCGCCTTCGCCACTGTGGTGTCCTCCTGGACTTGTTGGTGCTTGCTAGTTGCAGCAGTGCGGATTATTTACAGGGGGTCGTACTGACGACCCGGGGATCACTCCCCGGTCGCCTTGGCGATGATCTCCTTCGACACGTTGGCCGGAACCTCCGCGTACGAATCGAACACCATGGAGTAGTTCGCCCGGCCCTGAGTCTTCGACCGCAGGTCGCCGATGTAACCGAACATCTCCGAGAGCGGAACCAGCGCCTTGACGACACGGGCACCACTGCGTTCCTCCATGGCCTGAATCTGACCACGGCGGGAGTTCAGGTCGCCGATCACATCGCCCATGTAGTCCTCGGGCGTGGTGACCTCGACCGCCATCATGGGCTCGAGAATAACCGGACCGGCCTTGCGGGCCGCTTCCTTCAGCGCCTGCGCACCGGCGATCTTGAACGCCATCTCGGAGGAGTCGACGTCGTGATACGCACCGTCGAGCAGAGTCACCTTCAGGTTGACCAGCGGGTACCCGGCCAGCACACCGTACTGCATGGCGTCCTGGGCACCGGCATCCACCGAAGGGATGTATTCCTTCGGCACGCGACCACCGGTGACCTTGTTCTCGAACTCGTAGTGGGCGCCGTCCTCGCCGACGAACGGCTCCACCGAGATGATGACCTTCGCGAACTGGCCCGAACCACCCGTCTGCTTCTTGTGGGTGTACTCGAGCTTCTCCACCTTCTTGGTGATGGTTTCCCGGTAGGCCACCTGCGGCTTACCGACATTCGCCTCGACCTTGAACTCGCGCTTCATCCGGTCGACCAGGATGTCCAGGTGCAGCTCACCCATACCGCCGATAACGGTCTGGCCGGTTTCGGCATCCAGCTTCACCGAGAAGGTGGGGTCCTCTTCGGCGAGCTTCTGGATGGCGGTCGCCAACTTCTCCTGGTCGGACTTGGTCTTGGGCTCGATGGAGACCTCGATGACCGGGTCCGGGAAGGTCATGGACTCCAGCACGATCTGGTTGTTCGGATCGCACAGGGTGTCACCGGTGGTGGTGTCCTTGAGGCCGATCACCGCGTAGATGTGGCCGGCGGTCACCGACGGAACCGGGTTCTCCTTGTTGGCGTGCATCTGGAACAGCTTGCCCAGCCGTTCCTTCTTGCCCTTGGTCGCGTTGATGACCTGCGCCCCGGAGTCGACCTTGCCGGAGTAGACCCGGACATAGGTCAGCTTGCCGAAGAACGGGTGCACCGCGATCTTGAACGCCAGCGCGGCGAACGGCTCGTCGGCGCTCGGCTTGCGGCTGAGCACCTCGTTCTCGTTGCCGGGGACGGTGCCCTGTACCGACTCCACGTCCAGCGGCGAGGGCAGGTAGTCGACCACGGCGTCGAGCATGGGCTGCACGCCCTTGTTCTTGAACGCCGAACCGCACAGCACGGGGTAGACCTCGGAAGCGACCGTCATCTTGCGGATCGCGCCCTTGATCTCCTCGATGGTGAGTTCCTCGCCGCCGAAGAACTTGTCCAGCAGCTCCTCGTCGGACTCGGCGACCGTCTCCAGCAGCTCCTGCCGATACTGTTCGGCCTTCTCCGCCAGTTCGGCCGGGATCTCCCGAACCTCGTACTTCTCACCGAGCTTGGTCTCGCCGGTCCACACCTTGGCGTTCATCTCGACCAGGTCGACGATGCCCTCGAAGGTGTCCTCCGCGCCGATCGGCAGCTGGATGACCAGCGGTTTGGCGCCCAGGCGGTCCTTGATGGTCTGCACGGTGAAGTAGAAGTCCGCACCGAGCTTGTCCATCTTGTTGACGAAGCAGATCCGGGGCACGTCGTACTTGTCGGCCTGGCGCCACACCTGCTCGGACTGCGGCTCGACGCCTTCCTTGCCGTCGAACACGGCCACCGCACCGTCGAGCACGCGCAGCGAGCGTTCCACCTCGACGGTGAAGTCGACGTGGCCCGGCGTGTCGATGATGTTGATCTGGTTCTTGTTCCAGAAGCAGGTCACCGCGGCGGAGGTGATGGTGATGCCGCGCTCCTGTTCCTGCTCCATCCAGTCGGTGGTCGACGCGCCCTCGTGGGTCTCACCGATCTTGTAGTTGACGCCGGTGTAGTAGAGGATGCGTTCGGTTGTCGTCGTCTTGCCCGCATCGATGTGGGCCATGATGCCGATGTTGCGGACCTTGTTCAGGTCGGTGAGCACGTCCTGTGCCACGGAAATCTTCCCCGCTCGTAGCTAGTTGGGATTCTCGGCGACGACCCGGTGCGGCCGTCTTCATATCAAGGCCGGAAGCGAAATCTCGGTGCCACTTCCGACGCTGGGTGCGATACGGCGTATTCGCAAGTTCTGCCCGGTGACGACCGATCGCCGTCACCGGGCCCGAACGAATATGCCGTCTGCCTCCCGACCCCACAGCCTGGGCCGGGTAGACGTCACCAGCGGTAGTGCGCGAAGGCCCGGTTGGACTCGGCCATCTTGTGGGTGTCCTCACGGCGCTTCACCGACGCACCCAGGCCGTTGCTGGCGTCGAGCAGCTCGTTGGCCAGACGCTCGACCATGGTCTTCTCCCGACGCTGCCGAGAGAAGTTCACCAGCCAGCGCAGGGCCAGGGTGTTGGCGCGGCCCGGACGAACCTCGACCGGAACCTGGTAGGTGGCGCCACCGACGCGGCGCGGCTTGACCTCGAGGGAGGGCTTGACATTGTCCAGCGCCCGCTTGAGGGTCACGACCGGGTCGGTGCCGGTCTTCTCACGCGCCTGCTCCAGCGCACCGTAGACGATGCGTTCGGCAGTGGACTTCTTGCCGTCGAGCAGGATCTTGTTGACCAGCTGAGTGACCAGCGGCGACCCGTAGACCGGGTCGTTGATCAACGGACGCTTGGGTGCGGGGCCCTTGCGCGGCATATCAGCTCTTCTCCTTCTTGGCGCCGTAACGGCTGCGGGCCTGCTTGCGGTTCTTCACGCCCTGAGTGTCGAGGGATCCACGGATGATCTTGTAACGAACACCGGGAAGGTCCTTCACACGACCGCCGCGGACGAGCACCATGGAGTGCTCCTGCAGGTTGTGGCCCTCACCCGGGATGTAGGCCGTGACCTCGACCTGGCTGGTCAGGCGAACACGCGCAACCTTACGCAGGGCGGAGTTCGGCTTCTTCGGGGTCGTGGTGTAGACGCGGGTGCACACGCCACGACGCTGCGGGCTCCCCTTGAGCGCCGCCGTCTTCGTCTTCGCGACCTTGTCGCGGCGACCCTTGCGGACCAGCTGGTTGATGGTTGGCATAGACCGGCTTTCCTTATTGGTTATTGCGGTGTGGTGTAGGTCTGTCTGTATTCAGTTGCGGCGCTCACGCACCCTCGTTGGTCGCGAGCTCCCCGTGGGCCCGACGTTCGCGCCGCCTGTTTTCGAGCTTCAACCCGCACGTCCAACCACGTTTCTCGCGTCCCGAGGTCGGGCGTGTCGCGCGCAGTTCGGTTCCCACTTTCCGGGCACGCCGAATCCGTCGGCCGCTCTCGCTGGCCTACGGTACTGCGCTCGAACTTGCCCGCATGCTTCCGGGCACAGCGATCCACTGTACTCGGGCGTAGGAAGAAGGGTCAAAGTGGGGGTCACCGAGGGCTCGGAAACCGCCGAAATCGAGCGATCACCGTGCCAGATTCACGGTGAGTTCGACCAATTTCTTGGCCGCCCCGCACGGGTCCGGGTGGGCGCTTCCCGGTTGGTAGTTGACCCACCAACCGACCACGCCGGCGTCCGCGGCGCGCGCGCTCACCCCACACGAATCGGGATCGTTCGGCCGGCGGATCTCCAATGCCAGCGTGCCCTGGACCGTGGTGTTCGTCGTGGTGTAGCCGAGTTTGTCGTTGGTCGACCGCTCGTTGCGCAGATTGCCGTTCTCGTACCAGTTGAGCGTGGCCATTCCCGCACCACCCGGCGCGCCCTCCAGATCCCACATACAGACCGCCCCGTGAAACGAAGGCCTCGGATAACCGCCACCGACGGCGTCCGCGATCTGCTGCTCGGTCACCACGTGGCATTCACGCAGCAGCTTGTCGAAGTTCATATTGGCGTTCATATCGGCGTTCATATCGGCCTGGGTGCCGGCCCCGACCGGATTCGCGGAACCGGGAACGGTCTGCCCGCATGCCACCCCGGCACCACCCACCAGCGCCACGAGCGCGACCACCCCCACGGCGCCACGTACCCTCATGCCGGTCCTCATTTCAATCGCTGGATGGTCAGCTCGGCGAGTTTGCGGTTCTTCGCGCACGGATCGGCCTCTCTGCTTCCGAAGATCCCCGCGCTGCTGGACCATTCGAAGAAGTCGTCGTCGAGTTGGACCGCGAAGTCACAGATACCACCGTCCAGCGTGGCGTCCTGGAAACCGGGATGGCCCATGACCTCGATCCGCTGCGGATTACGCCCCTGCGCGGTGACCCAGGCCAACTCACGGTCGATCGGACTGCCGCGATACCACGCGAAGGTCACGCTGGGCGAACCGATCCCTGCCGCCTGCCAATTGCATCCCACGGCGTTCTTGAAGGCCTGGGCCGACGGTCCCAGCCCCGCGATCGTGCTCACCTCCTCATCGGTGACATGGCCGCATTCACCCGCGAACGGCCCCAGTGGGACGACCTTCGGCGGCGGCCGCAGCGACCCGGCCGAATCATCCGAATCACCCTCCGCCCCGCAGGCCGACACCAGCAAGGCCAGGGCCAGCCCGCCGATGATCATTCGCGCCATCCGCATGCCCACGACTCTACCGAGCACCATCCGTTCCGACGGCCCGAGACGACGAACCCATCGCGATGATCCGACCGAACCGACCCCGGCCGAAAAGAACGCCCTTGCTTCCCGACCATCACCTCCCTAGACTGACACTCGTTCCAAAATATTTGTTTTCCAACAACTTTGGGACAACGGGGGCGGTTCGATCATCTATCGGGAGGGGGTTCGTTCTTCTTCGTCATGACCGAGGTCGTCCATGGGAGGCCGCTCGATCGGCCGGCATGAGAGCTCGATGTCGTGCACCGAATACACGCCCCATCGATTTGCTCGCACGAACACTGCTCGCACGAACACTGCTTGCACAAGACGCATGGAGCTCACATGAAAAACGCTATGCGAACGGCCCTGATCACTGCGTTCATCGGCATCACACTGACCGTGTCCTCGGGAATCGCGACGGCGACGAACGCCATTATCGGCTATTACCCGGACCAGCGGACCTGCATGAGGACCGGGGAGAAAATGTTCGGCCCCTGGCACGGCCAGTTCTGGTGCGACCCCATGGAGAACGGCACATGGCGATTGCGTCACGGTTCCGCGGAGCCGTGATACGTCCCGAGCGCGCCCACCACACCGCTCACAGGTTTCCCCGGGCGTTCTGTTCTCGCTCTATCGCCTGAAAGAGCGCCTTGAAATTACCTTTGCCGAAGCCCGGGGAACCGTGACGTTCGATCAGCTCGAAGAACACCGTGGGCCGATCGGTCAGCGGTTTGCAGAAGATCTGCAGCAGATAACCGTCCTCATCACGATCGACCAGAATGCCACGGCACTGCAATTCCTCGATGGGAACGCGAACCTCACCGATGCGGGCGCGTAGTTCCGGATCGCGGTAATAGGCATCGGGGGTGGACAGGAATTCCACGCCCTCGCGGCGCAGGTGATCGACGCAGGCCAGGATATCGGAGGTGGCCAAGGCCACATGCTGGACACCGGGTCCACGATAGAACTCCAGATATTCGTCGATCTGGGAACGCTTGGGACCGACGGCCGGTTCGTTGAGCGGGAATTTCACCCGGTGATTGCCATTGGCGACCACCTTGCTCATCAAGGCCGAGTATTCGGTGGCGATATCGTCGCCGATGAATTCGGCCATATTGGTGAAACCCATAACCCGCCGGTAGAAGTCGACCCATTCGTCCATCCATCCCAATTCGACATTGCCCACCACATGATCGATCTCCTGGAACAGTCGAGCGGGGGCATCGGGCCGGGGGCGGTAGGTCGAGGTGCGCGCAACATAACCGGGTAGATACGGACCGGTATAGCGGGAGCGATCCACGAGGGTGTGGCGGGTTTCGCCGTAGGTCGCCAGGGCGGCGCTGCGAACGGTGCCGAATTCGTCGCTCTCGTCGTACGGTTCGACCAGTACGGTGGCCCCGTGGTCTCGGGCCCAACGCACACAGCGGTCCACATCGGCGACCTCGAGCGCGATATCGACGACGCCGTCACCGTGCCGGCGGTGATGCGCGATGAGCGGACTGTCCGGGTCGACGGCCCCCCGCACCACGAAACGCACCCCACCGCTGCACAGCACGAACGCCTTGTGATCCCGGTTGCCGGTCTCCGGCCCGGAATACGCCACCAGCCGCATCCCGAACGCCGATTCCAGGAAGTGCGCGGTCTGCGTGGCATTGCCGACCACCCATACCAGGGCGTCCCAGCCGATTACCGGAAAAGGATCGGTGGTGATGTCGTGATCGACCAGGCCGACGAGTTCGCGCAACCCGCCGACGGCGGGGGTGGGCCGCCAAGCCTCCGAAGCGGGCGCGATGGTCATACAACCAGGAAATCTCCACTCCGGTGAGTAGGCAACACCACGCCCGAACGGTGAACACTCTGGTGAATCGGCCCAGTGATCGCCCGGAAATGCTGGACAATTCGACCAGCAGAACGGAGGGCAGCCATGTCTCGTACACCGGCGAAACTGGACGAGCTCGATCTCGCCATCCTGACCGCCATGCACCGGTACCAGAGGGCCGGGGTGCTCGAGTTGTCCCGGCGCACCCGAGTGGCGCGGGCGACCGTGCAATCCCGGATCAACCGCATGGAAGAGGCCGGCATCATCGCCTCCTACGATCCGCAGATCGACATCGCCGCCGCAGGTTTCGACGTACAGGCATTCGTCACCCTGGAGATAGCCCAGGGCGCGCTGGACGTGCTGGCAGGCGAATTGGCGGCGATCCCCGGGGTCCTCGAGGCATACGCGACGACCGGGAGCGGCGATGTGCTGTGCCGGATCGGGGCCGACTCCCATGCGGGGTTGCAGGAGGTGCTGCTCAGCATCGACCGGACGAGCTCGGTGGTCCGGTCGCACAGTGTCATCGTGCTGTCCACCGTGGTCCCCCGCCGGGTTCTACCGCTACTGAGCACCCGGATCGCCACCGGCGCCACCAAGGCCCCCGCCTATCGGAATACCCGCGCGCCCGACTAGTGGTGTTCACCCGACCCGGGCGGTCACATTCAGCGCAGTGTGACGACAACCTTTCCGGCGGCAGTGCGGTTCTCCAGCGAGGCCACCGCTTCGGCGGCCTTGTCCAGCGGGAACAACACCGGCTGCGGCGGCGCGATCGCCCCGGAGGCCAGCAGGGGCTCCACCTCGGCCCACTGTTCGGCCAGATAGCCCGGATGCGACATCATCCAGGCACCCCACCCTGCGCCGACCACCTCGACATTGTTGAGCAGCAGCCGGTTCACCTTGACGGTAGGGATTTCCCCGCCGGTGAAACCCACCACCAGCAAGCGGCCCGCCGGCGCCAGCGAACGGATGCTGTCGGTGAACCGGTCCCCGCCCACCGGGTCGAGCACGATATCCACGCCCCGGTTGTCGGTCAACTCCTTGACCTGGGCCAACCAGCCGTCGGTGAGTACCACGTCGGTGGCCCCATTGGCCCGCGCGACCTGCGCCTTCTCTTCGGTGCTGACCACGGCGATCACCCGCCCCGCCCCGAGGGCCGCGGCCATCCGCAGCGTCGAGGTGCCGATACCGCCCGCGGCCCCGTGAACCAGCACGCTCTCGCCCCCGGCCAGCCGACCACGCGTGCGGAGGCTGAAATGCACGGTGAGGTCGTTGAACAGAATTCCCGCGCCGGCCTCCATCGAGATGTTGTCCGGTAGTCGGAACACCATCTCCGTGGGAACCACCGTCACCTCGGCCATGGCATTGCCGATCATGGTGAGAGCGACCACCCGATCGCCCGGTTTCACATGCGCGCCCTCGGGAGCCGTACGGACCACGCCCGCGACCTCGCCACCGACGATATAGGGCATCTCGGGCTTCATCTGGTACAGCCCGCGCGTCATCAGCACGTCAGGGAAGGCCACTCCGGCCGCGTGTACCTCGATGACCACCCCGCCCGGAAAGGTCTGCGGTTCCGGGACGTCGACGATCTCGATCGCTTCCGGTCCGTCGAGCCTGCTGACCTGAGCTGCGCGCATGTGCCGACCTCTCTGTCCGTGCCGTCGACGCTGTCCATCGCGTCGAATGGTCCTCCGCATCCACCTAACCGTCTCATCTGGGCTGCTGTCCAGATACTCGGACCCGCCGAACGACACCGCTCCGATACGGCGGGAGGTCGCGACTCGCCCGATATCACCCCCGGCGAGGTGGGGACCACCACGACACCGACCACCGATCGGCCGTCGGTACCAGGTCCGACGATCGGGCGGCTCACCGCAAGAATATGACGCACGCCCCGTAAAGTCGTCTCATAAGAGCACCGCAGGAGTACCGCGGCACACCGTGCAGCGCGAGGAGCACAAGTGTCACTCGACCAGCCACTCGCCCCGCTTCCCCAGGAGGGCAGGGGCTTCGCTTCCACGTGGCCCGTCCGGGCCGGCGATGTGGATCCGTACAACCGGGTGCGGCTCGACAGTATCGCCCGCTACCTGCAAGACATCGCGTGGGAAGAGCTGCAGCAGTCGATGCTGGAGCGCACCGATCCCGCCTGGATCGTCCGCCGCACGGTCATCGATGTGGTCCGCCCCATCCTGTGGCCGGACCGGGTGCATCTACTGCGCTGGTGCTCGGCCATGTCCACCCGCTGGACCAATATGCGGGTTCGGATAACCAGTGAAAGCGGCGGCCTGGTCGAAACCGAGGGTTTCTGGATCAATATCAACGAGTCGAACAATATGCCGGCTCGTATCAGCGACGAGGGGCTGGCATATCTGGCGCGCACCACCCAGGACCAGCGGCTGCGCTGGCGGCCCTGGCTCGTCGACACCACCCCGCCGGAATCGGACACCGATCTGCCGTTCCCGCTGCGCGCCACCGATATCGACCAGTACAACCACGTCAACAATGCGAGCTACTGGCAGGCCGTGGAACAGTTCCTGGTGGACTATCCCAAACTGGTGAGCAACCCCCATCGCGCCGTTATCGAATACATGGCGCCGGTGCTGGCCCGCCAACACATAAGCATCCGCAGCCGGTACGAATCCGGTGACCGCGCCGAGGGCCGGCCCACCCTGCGCCTCTGGTTCGTCGTCGACGGAACCACGACCACCGCCGTCCGAATCATGCCCCTCCCGCACTGACCCGACAGCGGTGCGCAGCCACAAAGATCCCGGATCACCGCCACGCGGGATCGCGCCGGCGAGACCGGCGCGATCGCACACGGTGGCGATGCTCAGGCGCCGCCCTTGGCGGCCTGCAGCAAATCGGGCCGGGTGGTGAACTTGACCCGCGGTCGTCCCGCGGACTTACCGGCGCTGCGTTCGGCCTGGTCGATGGCCTTCCAGCCGACCCGGTCGACCAGATCCGGTTGCCGCTGCTCGACCAGGGCTCGCAATGCCGCGCGGTCCCAGCTCGGGGCGGGAAGTTTGCCCGCGATGAAATCGGCGATCAACGCCTCCACCGTTTCCTCGGCGTCGACCCGGTTGGAGCCGATCACCCCGCGTGGCCCGCGTTTGATCCAGCCGCTCACATACACCCCCGTCAGCGGGCCGCCGTCCGCGCCGATGACCCGTCCATGCTCGTTCGGCACCACGGCGCGGCTTTCGTCGAAGGGCAGGTCCGGCACCGGTTCGCCGCGATAGCCGATCGAGCGCAGCACCAACGAGGTGGGCAGGCTGCCGGTGCGCTCGGTTGCCCGGGCGATCGATTGCCCGTCCTGTTCGACCAATTCGTTGTGCACGTATTCCAGCCCCTCGACCCGGTCGGTGCCGGTGATCGCGGTCGGCGAGACCAGATAGCGGAAGACGATGCGCTTGTTGGCCTCGTCGCGGGGGGCTGCGGCGAATTCCTGGGCCAGTGTGTATTTCAGGTGCAGCGACGGTTCCACGTCCGAACTGTCGATCAATGCCCGCCCGGACGGATCGAGTTCCAGTTCGGCCGGATCGATCACCACATCGACGCCCTGCAGATGCGCCAGCGCCAAGAATTCCGGTGAGGTGTAGGCGGCCTGCAACGGGCCCCGCCGGCCCAGGATGACCACTTCGCGGATCTTGCTCTGGCGCAAGGCTTCCAGGGCATGGTCGGCGATATCGGTTTTGGCCAGTTCGTCCGGGTCTACGGTGAGCACCCGCGCGACGTCGAGAGCGACATTGCCGTTGCCGACGATCACGGCCCGCTCACCGGACAGATCGAAGGTCCGGTCGGCGTAATCGGGGTGGCCGTTGTACCAGGCCACGAATTCGGTGGCGGAGTGGCTGCCGGGCAGGTCCTCACCGGGTACGCCCATCTGCCGGTCGGAGGCCGCGCCGACAGCGTAGATGACGGCATGATGGTGCGCGAGCAGTTCCTCGTGCGTGATGTGCGTGCCGACCTCGACATTCAGGTAGTACTGCAGGGTGTCGCGGCGGAACGCCGATTCGAACATGCTCGCCACCGATTTGGTGCCCGGGTGGTCGGGGGCAACCCCCGCGCGGACCAGCCCCCAGGGTGTCGGCAGTCGGTCGAATAGTTCGACCTGTACATCGGCGCGGCGCAACAGTTCGTCGGCCGCGTAGCAGGCGGCCGGGCCGGCGCCGACAATGGCGACCCGTAGGGTGCCCAGATCCTTCGGCGGACGCACCGGACTGGTCAGCGGATCCAGGTTCGATTCCAATGGGTGCCGCTTGAACCAGGCGGCATTGATATCCCGGAACCGGGCCAGCGACGCGCTCAGATCGTCTTCGGAGAAGATGGCCTCCACGGGGCACGCGTCCACGCAGGCGCCGCAGTCGATGCAGGTGTCGGGGTCGATGTAGAGCATCTCGGTCGTGGCGAATTCCGGCTGGTCCGGAGTCGGACGGATGCAGTCGACCGGGCACTCGGAAACGCAGCTCGCGTCGTTGCAACAACGCTGCGTGATTACGTAGGCCATTTGTGCAGATCCTCGAAGACTTATGTGCGGGTTGTGGCCGCGCCGGGTTGCGACGGGCGGTTGCGTCCGGCGGGTACGCGCTCGGGATCGCCGAGACACCATTACTGTGACGCAGCATTCAGTGTGCCTCGAGTGTGGCGGGCGTCTCCTCTCGGGAGGACCTACGGTAGCCCCATGACACGCACCCTGATCCTGATGCGGCACGGTAAATCGGCATATCCACCCGGTGTCGACGACCACGACCGCCCGTTGACATCACGCGGCCGGCGGGAGGCGGGACTGGCCGGACAGTGGTTGCGTGATACCCAGCCGCCGATCGACGCGGTGCGCTGTTCCACGGCGGTCCGCACCCGGGAAACCCTCACAGCCACCGGGATCACGGCGCCGGTCGTCTTCGATCGGGATATCTACGAGGCATCCGAGGAAACGCTGATCGAGCTGGTCCGACTGTGTGATCCGGAGGTGGCGACCCTACTCGTGATCGGCCACGCGCCGGGCATGCCGCGGACCGCGTGGGAGCTGGCGGCCGATCACGACACCGACGACGCCATCCGACTCGCCCGCAAGTTCTCCACCTCGGCACTGGCGGTGCTCCGGTTCGACCGTCCCTGGGATCGAATCGACTCCGGCACCGCGGAGCTGGTGAGCTTTCATATTCCGCGCTGATCTTCCGCGCTGATCCGTATGATCTCCGCGCCCCGGCACGGAGACGATATATCGGCCCGGTGGGATCAGCGCAGCAGTTTGCCGCCGAACACCACGATGCCGCCGAGCAGCACCAGTAGTACGAAGGCGGCGAAACCCCCGAATGCCCACCAGACCACACCGAGCGCCACCACAAACGGCGCGACCGCGATGGCGGCGATCACCGGGTTCTCTTTGACCGTCGCCCAGGCCGCGCGGCTCCGGACCCGATCTATCTCTTTACCCATGAGATCAGGGTAGGCCGAGTTCACGCGGCCGGGGCGGATGTCGAGGCCACCGACCGATAATCGAACTTGCTTGGAGTTCACTCCAGGTGGCTAGCGTTGTCAACCGAACCGGTTCGACGAAACGAACCGCGCTCGGCCGGGCAGAACCCGGTCGAAAACCGGAAATCGGTGGGAGGGCGATCAGGTGGGTATTCCCGTACCTACGCGGAGCAGCGACCCGAGCCGGGAGCAACCGCGTTATTCGATCGGCGAGGTGGCCCAGCGCTGTGGGCTGAGCCGGGACACACTGCGCTGGTACGAACGGATCGGTCTACTGTCCTATATCGGCCGGGACCATACCGGCCGACGCCGGTTCAGCGAGCATGACCTGGAGTGGCTCACCCTCATCACCCACCTGCGCTCGACCGGTATGTCGGTGGCGGATATGGTCCGCTACGCGGAACTGGTGCGGGCCGGTGAAGGCACCTGCCCCGAGCGGCTCGCCATGTTCCGGAAAACCCGCACCGATACGCTCGCCCGGATCGCCGAACTACAACAAACCGTGGCGATTCTGGACAGCAAGATCGCCCTGTACGAGAAGCGTGTTTCCGAGCTCGGCGATACCGATCGAGCAGCACGACGAAGGGATACACCGGCATAACCGCCTCGCCTCGCACCACCCGAGCCGGGTTCCCCGGGGGACACTCGCCCCACACTTCGGCCGCCTCGCTGGGTACGCTGACGTGGACGGCAGTGTCCACCCAGGACACGGTCCCGGGATGGAGAGGACGACGGCCGACGCCCCACCTGTCCCGGACACGGAAGGAGATCGGATCCATGACCGAATCAACCGTGCAGAGCAGGGTGACCCGCAACGACGACCGGCGGCGCTACGAGATCTTCTACGGCGACAACCTGGCCGGATTCGCCGAATACGTCGAGCGTCCCGAGCAAACCGTCTTCACCCACACCGAGGTGGATTCGGCATTCGGTGGTAAGGGTCTGGGCAGCAAGCTCGCCGAATACGCCGTGCGCGACACGATCGAACGCGGTCGAACGATCGTGCCCCGGTGCGAGTTCATCAAGGCGTACCTCGACAAGCACCCCGAGTACGGCGCCCACATTGCCGATGAGGACACCGGCGGTGAGTAACCTGGAGCCGCATCCCGAGGCAACATTGTGCGAACCGGCGCCGGGCCCCGGCCCGGTTGCGGTGTTGTACCCGGCGCGCGAAGTGCCATTGGGTGGGGTGCGCGGCGTATACGTCGAGCGAACCCTGCCGCAACGCGAACTACCGACCGTCGGGGCGTGGTGTTTTCTCGACTATTTCGGCGCCCCGTCACTCACCTCCACCACCGACAGCCCACCCGATATCGACCCCCATCCGCATATCGGGCTGCAAACCGTCACCTGGCCGCTGGAAGGCATGATCCGACATCGCGATTCGGTGGGCTCGGATGTGCGGATCGAGCCCGGCCAACTCAATCTGATGACCTCCGGTCACGGTATCGCCCACTCCGAATACACGGTCCCGCATGCTCCCGCCGGACGCGGCCTACAGTTCTGGGTCGCGCTGCCCGGCGACCGCCGCAATATCGCTCCCCACTTCGAACAGCACCGTGAACTGCCCACCTACGAGGTGCCGGGACTGACGGCCACCGTGCTGCTCGGCGAACTGGCCAGGGTGACCTCGCCGGCGACCGTCTACACCCCGCTGGTCGGCGCCGATATCCGAATCGCCCCGCACACCACCGCGACGGTCCCATTGCGCCCCGAGTTCGAACACGCCCTGCTCGCGATTCGGGGTGAGCTGACCGCGGCCGAAACCGAGCTACACCCCGGACCACTGCTGTACTTGGGTTCCGACCGGAGCGAATTGACCTTGAACACCTCCGAGGGTGCTCGGTTCATGCTGATCGGCGGCACTCCGTTCGGCGAGGAGTTGGTGATGTGGTGGAACTTCGTGGGCCGCGACCACGAAGAGATCGCCGCCGCCCGCCGGGACTGGGCCAACCACGACACCACACGGTTCCCGGATATCGCCGGACACTCTCCACAGGAACGAATTCCGGCGCCGCCCATGCCCGCCCTACATCTCAAACCCCGCAAGCGCGGGTTCTAGTTCGCGAGCAACTCGTCCAGGGCTCGGTAGCTCTGCTCCAGGCCCTCGGCCATTCCCGAGCCGAGCATGCCGTCACGTTCGGCCGGAGTGTGGAATTGACTGACCGTGACCACTTTGGTTCGCCCGTCGCCGAGGTCGATGAAGGTCGCGCTCTCGATCGAGACATGGGCGGGCATACCGTCCCATTCGAAGGACTGCATGATCCGCTCCTGCGGCACGATCTCCCGGAAGCGCCCTTCGAAGCCATTGGTTTCGCCATCGGCGTGTTCGACGAAACGCCAGTGTCCGCCCTTGCGGAACTCCCACCGCTCGATATCGATCCGATTGCCCCGACCCCACCACTGGGCCAGCTGTTCGATCCGGCTGTAGGCATTCCACACCCGCTCGCGAGAGGCGTTGAAGATCCGCTCGACCCGAATCTCCCGATCCCCTTCGGCGGTTACAGTGGCGTTGTTGACGGCTGTGGTCATCTGTCCTGCTCCGTTCGTTCGAGGAATTCACCAAGACGGTCCATCCGGGCTTCCAGCATGCGCCGGTAGCTCTGCATCCAGGCCACCTCCCGTTCGAATACATCGGGTCCGATCCGGCAGTACCGGACCCGGCCCCGTTTCTCCGTGATCACCATCCCCGCGTCCTCGAGTAGCCGGATGTGCTTCTTGATGCCGGTGAGGGTCATCGAGAAACTTTCCGCCAGCTCACTGACGGTGGCGGGGCCACGGCCGAGCCGCTCGAGGATGCCCCGCCTGGTGGGGTCCGCGAGCGCCCCGAAGGAGGCGTCCAAGAAATCATACTGAACCATCTAGTTCAGTATTGGCACTCGCGACGTCTCTGTCAAGCCGACCGAGCCGCCAGATTTCCGGAGGTAACCGATCCCTTGCCCTGGCGGCCTCGGCGAGAATCGAACCCGCGTGGTTCCGAGTGAGAGTCGGAGCGCCCATACCAGCAGAGCAACTGCGCCGTGTGCGCAAAAGCGCGTCCCGCGATATGCCGACCGTAGGAGACGAGGGGCACGCGTCAGGACACGCCCGATTCTCGACGCCGAGCACGCCTGCTCATGCGCGGCACCGAAGATCCACTCGCACCGCTGCAGCGGTCACCGCTCGTAGACGGTATTGCTGAATCGACCGAAATCGCGCGCCGTAATCCTCATCGGATACAACCCGTGACCCTCCATCGCCGGAAGCGCGGATGCCGACAAGGTGCCGGATGGCGGAACGAAGGCACCGGAGAAATTATTGAGATCGGGCACCTCATAGTTACCCGCGCGGCCTCTGATCCGCACCTCACCGGCAGCACTCACCGTATCGCCCGGCCCGAGAACCAGCGCAGCGTGATTGAATCGCCGATCGTCGATACGCTCGGGAAGGATCGGCAGGGTTCCATCCGAGCGAACGACATAGATGAACAGATCGGAATCGGACTTCTCGATCATCCGGTCGAATTCGGGCGTTCCCGGCCGCGGGAGGTTCGCCAAATCATCGGACAAACCGGACTCTCGCAGCCGGGCACGAGTATTCGCCACCATGTTGTCGTGATGCCTGTACACCTCTTGCAACGACCGCTTACCCGACAGGTAGGACTGCCACCAACTCGTGTGCAGCTCGTAATGCACCGGATCGGGTAACTCCCGGAAGGGAGGCGGAACCACGATTTCGGAACGGCCCCCCGAAAGCTCGGCACGCGGACCGCTGCGCGCGAGCAGGTCCACCCCTTCCTGCTGCGCCTGTTGCATCCGGTGCAGTAGTTCACCGATCGGTTTGCTCGTGAGCTCCCGGAAAATCGCCTGATTGTTCGCGGCGAGGACGAGGAGATCATCGGTCAACCGATCGGCAAGTTGCTGTAGTCGAGCAGCAAGTCGTGCATACAAGTGACCGGACCATCTCCCACGTGCCCCATGTTCCGGCTCCAACAATACGAAGTCGATACCGCACACAGCGCCCGATCGGAGCAAAGGGCAGACCGGGCCACATCACCACCGCACAAACAGACCGCCGAATGCGATTCGGCCCCGCACCGAGAACGGTACGGGGCCGAATCCTGCCTGCGATCAATACGTCAGCGGTAGTCGCTGAATCCGTAGTCGTCGAGCGGAACCGCGGCACCGGTGGTCTGACCGAAACCCTCCGGGCTGTAGTAGGTGTCGTCGTAGGACGGCACCGCGTACGCCGCGGCACGAGCCTCCTCGGTCGGCTGAACCTGGATATTGCGGTACCGGTTGATACCGGTACCGGCCGGGATCAACTTACCGATGATCACGTTCTCCTTGAGACCGATGAGCTTGTCGGAGCGGCAGTTGATGGCCGCATCCGTCAGGACTCGGGTGGTCTCCTGGAAGGACGCCGCCGACAGCCACGAATCGGTGGCCAGCGACGCCTTGGTGATACCCATCAGCACCGGGCGACCCGCGGCCGGCTCACCACCCTCGGCGACGACCCGACGGTTGGCCGCCTCGAACTCCGCCCGCTCGGTGAGCGAACCGGGCAGGAACTCGGTGGAGCCGGAGTCGATGATCGTCACGCGACGCAGCATCTGCCGGACGATGACCTCGATGTGCTTGTCGTGGATGGACACACCCTGGCTCCGGTAGACCTCCTGGACCTCGTGGACCAGGTGGATCTGCACCTGCCGGGGACCCATCACCCGCAGCACCTCGTGCGGGTCCGCCGCACCTTCCAGCAGCTGCTGGCCGACCTCGACGTGGTCGCCGTCGGACAGCAGACGCTCGGTGCCGTCGTCGTGCTTGAACACGCGCAGCCGCTGACGCTTGGACAGCTTGTCGTAGACCACTTCGTCACCACCGTCGTCCGGGATGATGGTGATCTTGTAGAAGCGGTCGTCGTCCTCCAGCCGCACTCGGCCCGAAACCTCGGCGATCGGCGCCTTGCCCTTGGGCACACGGGCCTCGAAGAGCTCCTGCACACGCGGCAGACCACCGGTGATGTCGTCACCGGCGACACCACCCTGGTGGAAGGTACGCATGGTCAGCTGGGTACCGGGCTCACCGATGGACTGGGCGGCGACGATACCGACGGCCTCACCGATATCCACCAGCTTGCCGGTCGCCATGGAGCGGCCGTAGCAGGTGGCGCAGACACCGGTGCCGGTGCCGCAGGTCAGCACGGAGCGGACCTTCACCTCGGTGATACCGGCCTCCAGCAGCGCCTCGATCGCCGGATCGCCCAGATCGGCGCCCTTGGCGACGATGACGTTGCCGTTCTCGTCGAGCGCGTCGGCGGCCAGCGTGCGGGCGTAGGCGGAGGTCTCCACGTGCGGATCACGGATGAGAGTGCCATCGGGCATCTTCTCCGCGATGTGCACCGTGATACCGCGCTCGGTACCGCAATCGTGCTCGCGCACGATGACATCCTGCGAAACGTCCACCAGACGACGGGTCAGGTAACCCGAGTCGGCGGTGCGCAGCGCGGTGTCGGCCAGACCCTTACGCGCACCGTGGGTGTTGATGAAGTACTCCAACACCGTCAGACCCTCACGGAAGGAGGACTTGATCGGCCGCGGGATGAACTCACCCTTCGGGTTGGTCACCAGACCCTTCATACCGGCCAGGGTTCGGGTCTGGGTGAAGTTACCGGTGGCGCCCGAGTCGACGATCGTGATGATCGGGTTGTCGGCCGGGTAGTGCGCCCGCAGCGCCTTACCGACCTCTTCGGTGGCCTCCTGCCAGATCTTGACCAGGGCGTTGTTGCGCTCGGTGTGGTCGAGCGCACCACGCTGGTACTTCTTCTCGATCTGGTCGGACTGCGCCTCGTAGCGCTCCATGATCTCGGTCTTCTCCGGCGGAACCAGAACGTCCGACATGGAGACGGTGACCCCGGAGCGGGTGGCCCAGTAGAAGCCCGCGTCCTTGAGCTTGTCCACGGTCTGCGCGACCACGATCATCGGGTAGCGCTCGGCGAGATCGTTGATGATCGTCGCCTGCCGCTTCTTCGGCATCTGCTCGTTGACGAACGGGTAGTCCCCGGGCAGCAGCTCGTTGAACAGCACCCGACCCAGCGTGGTCATGGTGGTCCAGGCATCGCCGGGACGCCAGCCGTTCGGGAACAGCTCCGCCTCGACATCCTTCGGCGGACGCTGGTCCTTCAACCGCACCTTGATCAGCGAACGCACGGTCAGCTCACCACGGTCGACCGCCATCTGGGCCTCGGCGGGCGAGGAGTACACGCCCCGCTCGGGACCGTTCTCGTCGGCCGGCCGGTACTCGCCCTTGGCGCCTTCCTCGTGCCGGGTCAGGTAGTACAGACCGGTCACCATGTCCAGACGGGGCATGGCCAGCGGTCGACCCGATGCGGGCGAGAGGATGTTGTTCGACGACAGCATCAGGATGCGCGCCTCTGCCTGCGCCTCCGCCGACAGCGGCAGGTGCACGGCCATCTGGTCACCGTCGAAGTCGGCGTTGAACGCCTCACACACCAGCGGGTGCAACTGGATGGCCTTACCTTCCACCAGCTGCGGCTCGAAGGCCTGGATGCCCAGACGGTGCAGGGTGGGCGCACGGTTGAGCAGCACCGGGTGTTCGGCGATGACCTCTTCGAGGACATCCCACACCTGCGGCCGCTGCCGCTCCACCATCCGCTTGGCGGACTTGATGTTCTGCGCGTGGTTCAGATCGACCAGGCGCTTCATCACGAACGGCTTGAACAGCTCCAGCGCCATCAGCTTGGGCAGACCACACTGGTGCAGTTTCAGCTGCGGACCGACGACGATAACCGAACGGCCGGAGTAGTCGACGCGCTTACCGAGCAGGTTCTGCCGGAACCGGCCCTGCTTACCCTTGAGCAGATCCGACAGCGACTTCAGCGGGCGGTTACCCGGCCCGGTGACCGGACGACCGCGGCGGCCGTTGTCGAACAGGGCGTCCACGGACTCCTGCAGCATCCGCTTCTCGTTGTTGACGATGATCTCGGGGGCGCCGAGGTCGATCAGTCGCTTGAGGCGGTTGTTGCGGTTGATGACACGCCGATACAGGTCGTTCAGGTCGGAGGTGGCGAAACGGCCACCGTCGAGCTGCACCATCGGGCGCAGCTCCGGCGGAATCACCGGAACGGCGTCGAGCACCATGCCCATGGGCGAGTTGTTGTTCGCCTGGAACGCCGCGACGACCTTGAGCCGCTTGAGCGCGCGCAGCTTCTTCTGGCCCTTACCGGTGCGGATGGTTTCCCGCAGCGCCTCGGCCTCGGCGTCGATGTCGAAGTTCTCCATCAGCTTCTGGATGGACTCCGCGCCCATCGCGCCGGTGAAGTACTCGCCGTAACGGTCCTGCAGCTCGCGGTAGAGCACCTCGTCCACGATCAGCTGCTTGGGCGCGAGCTTGACGAAGGTGTTCCAGATCTCATCGAGCCGGTCCAGCTCACGCTGGGCGCGGTCGCGGATCTGCTTCATCTCGCGCTCGCCACCGTCCTTGACCTTGCGGCGCACATCGGACTTGGCGCCCTCGGCCTCCAGCTCGGCCAGGTCGGCCTCCAGCTTCTGGGCGCGGGCCTCGAGGTCGGCATCGCGCTGATCGGCGACGGCCTTCTTCTCGACCTCCATCTCCGCCTCGAGGGTGGACAGCTCGTTGTGCCGCATCTCCTCGTCGACGCTGGTGATGACGTAGGCGGCGAAGTAGATGATCTTCTCCAGATCCTTCGGCGCCAGGTCGAGCAGGTAGCCGAGCCGGCTCGGCACGCCCTTGAAGTACCAGATGTGGGTGACCGGGGCGGCAAGTTCGATATGCCCCATCCGCTCACGCCGCACCTTGGCGCGGGTCACCTCGACACCACACCGCTCACAGATGATGCCCTTGAAGCGGACACGCTTGTACTTACCGCAGTAGCACTCCCAGTCCCGGGTGGGACCGAAGATCTTCTCGCAGAACAGGCCGTCCTTCTCCGGCTTGAGCGTGCGGTAGTTGATGGTCTCCGGTTTCTTCACCTCGCCGTAGGACCACTGGCGAATGTCGTCGGCGGTGGCCAGACCGATCCGGAGTTCATCGAAGAAGTTGACGTCTAGCACGTAACTTCCTTTCCCCTGTGCGGGTCGAATACGAGCAAAAGTTCTCTAGTTGTCGAGCACGACGGCCGGATACCGATCCTTGCGGTCACGGCATCCGGCCCTCGCCTCAGTTCGCCAGATCGTCGACGGTGGCCGATTCGTTCCGGGACAGGTTGATGCCCAGATTGGCCGCCGCACGCTCCAGATCCTCGTCGTCCCCGTCGCGCATCTCGATGGCGGCACCCTCGGCCGACAGCACCTCGACATTGAGGCACAGGGACTGCAGCTCCTTGAGCAACACCTTGAACGATTCGGGGATACCGGGTTCGGGGATGTTCTCGCCCTTGACGATGGCCTCGTAGACCTTGACTCGGCCGACCACGTCGTCGGACTTGATGGTGAGCAGCTCCTGCAGGGTGTAGGCGGCGCCGTAGGCCTGCATGGCCCAACATTCCATCTCACCGAAACGCTGACCACCGAACTGGGCCTTACCACCCAGCGGCTGCTGGGTGATCATCGAGTACGGGCCGGTCGAGCGGGCGTGGATCTTGTCGTCCACCAGGTGGTGCAGCTTCAGGATGTACATGTAGCCGACCGCCACCGGGTACGGGAACGGCTCACCGGAACGCCCATCGAACAACACGGCCTTACCGTCGGCGTCGACCATGCGCTCACCGTCGCGGTTGGGCAGCGTCGAGGCCAGCAGTCCGGCCAGCTCCTCCTCGCGGGCGCCGTCGAACACCGGGGTGGCGATATTGGAGTTCGGTGGCGCCTCCCACATCTGCTCGGGCAGCTTCTGCGCCCACTCGGGATCGCCCTCCACCTTCCAACCGGCCTTACCGATCCAGCCCAGATGGGTCTCCAGGATCTGACCGATGTTCATACGCCGCGGCACACCGTGGGTGTTCAAGATGATGTCGACCGGAGTGCCGTCCGGCAGGAACGGCATGTCCTCGGTCGGCAGGATCTTGCCGATAACACCCTTGTTGCCGTGGCGACCGGCCAGCTTGTCGCCGTCCTGGATCTTGCGCTTCTGCGCCACGTACACCCGGACCAGCTCGTTGACACCCGGGGGCAGATCGTCCTCGTCCTCCCGCGAGAAGACCCGGATCCCGATCACCTTGCCGGACTCACCATGGGGCACCTTCAACGAGGTATCGCGCACCTCGCGGGCCTTTTCGCCGAAGATCGCCCGCAGCAGCCGCTCCTCCGGCGTCAGCTCCGTCTCACCCTTCGGGGTGACCTTGCCGACCAGGATGTCGCCGTCACGCACCTCGGCACCGATACGCACGATGCCCCGCTCGTCCAGATCGGCGAGCACCTCGTCGGACACGTTCGGGATATCGCGGGTGATCTCCTCGGCGCCCAGCTTGGTGTCGCGAGCATCGATCTCGTGCTCCTCGATGTGAATCGAGGTCAACACATCCTCTTCCACCAACCGCTGCGACAGGATGATGGCGTCCTCGTAGTTGTGTCCCTCCCACGGCATGATGGCCACCAGCAGGTTCTTGCCCAGCGCCATCTCGCCGTTCTCGGTGCAGGGCCCATCGGCGAGCACCTGACCGGCCTCGACCCGCTGACCCTCGTCCACGATCGGCCGCTGGTTGGCACATGTGCCCTGGTTCGACCGCGCGAACTTGCGCATCCGGTACGACCGACGGGTTCCGTCGTCGGCGGCCACGGTCACGTAGTCGGCGGAGACCTCCTCCACCACACCGGCCTTCTCGTTGACCACCACGTCACCGGCGTCCACCGCGGCCCGCAGCTCCATACCGGTACCCACGATCGGAGCCTCCGACCGGATCAACGGCACCGCCTGACGCTGCATATTCGCGCCCATCAGCGCACGGTTGGCGTCGTCGTGCTCGAGGAACGGAATCATGGCGGTCGCCACCGACACCATCTGCCGCGGCGATACGTCCATGTAGTCGACCTCGGTGGCCGCGACGTACTCCATCTCCTCGTTACCGCGGCGGCACAGCACCCGGTCCTCGACGAAGTAGCCGTCGGCGTCCACCGGCGAGTTGGCCTGGGCCCGAACGTGCCGGTCCTCCTCGTCGGCGGTCAGGTACACGACCTCGTCGGTGACCCGACCGTTGACCACCTTGCGATACGGGGTCTCGATGAAACCGAAGGGGTTCACCCGCGCGTACACCGACAGCGAACCGATCAGGCCGATGTTCGGGCCTTCCGGGGTCTCGATCGGGCACATACGGCCGTAGTGCGAGGGGTGCACGTCACGCACCTCGAGGCCGGCGCGCTCACGGGACAGACCACCCGGACCCAGCGCCGACAGACGACGCTTGTGGGTCAGGCCCGACAGGGGGTTGTTCTGGTCCATGAACTGCGACAGCTGCGAAGTCCCGAAGAACTCCTTGATCGCCGCCACGACCGGACGGATGTTGATCAGGGTCTGCGGGGTGATGGCCTCCACGTCCTGGGTGGTCATCCGCTCGCGGACCACCCGCTCCATGCGGGACAGACCCACCCGGATCTGGTTCTGGATCAGCTCGCCGACGGTGCGCAGACGACGGTTGCCGAAGTGGTCGATATCGTCGACCTCGACCGGCACCTCGACACCGCCCGGGGCGGTCATCGTCTTGTCACCGGCGTGCAGGCGCACCAGGTACTCGATGGTGGCGACGATGTCCTCACGGGTGAGCACCGAACCGGTGATCGGCTCGCCCGGGTGCAGGCCGAGCTTCTTGTTGACCTTGTAGCGGCCGACCCGCGCCAGGTCGTAGCGCTTCTCCTTGAAGAACAGATTCTCCAACAGGGTCTGCGCCGACTCCTTGGTCGGCGGCTCGCCCGGACGCAGCTTGCGGTAGATATCGAGTAGCGCCTCGTCCTGACCCGCGGTGTTGTCCTTCTCCAGGGTGGACATCATGATCTCGGAGAAGCCGAACCGCTCGACGATCTGCTCATTGGTCCAGCCCAGAGCCTTGAGCAGCACGGTGACGGGCTGACGGCGCTTGCGGTCGATACGCACGCCGACGGTGTCACGCTTGTCGACGTCGAATTCCAACCACGCACCGCGACTGGGGATGATCCGAACGCTGTGCAGGTCCTTTTCGGTGCCCTTGTCGACGGAGTGGTCGAAGTACACACCCGGCGAACGGACCAGCTGGGAGACCACCACGCGTTCGGTGCCGTTGATGATGAAGGTGCCCTTGTCGGTCATCATCGGGAAATCACCCATGAAGACCGTCTGGCTCTTGATCTCACCGGTGTTGTTGTTGATGAACTCCGCGGTGACGAACAACGGCGCCGCGTAGGTCATGTCCTTGTCCTTGCACTCCTCGATGGAGGCCTTGACCTCCTCGAAGCGCGGATCCGAGAAGGACAGGGACATGGATCCGGAGAAGTCCTCGATGGGCGAGAGCTCCTCGAGCACCTCTTCGAGTCCGCCGAGCATCCCGCCGTCGCCGCGAGCGGCGGCACGCTCGCGCCATTCCGGCGAGCCGATCAGCCAGGCGAACGATTCGGTTTGTAGGTCGAGAAGACCGGGCACCTCCAGCGGTTCTCGGATCTTCGCGAATGACACCCGCAACGGGGCGCCGGGGATACCCCCGGCAACAGCCGGCTTCGAATTGGCGCTTGTCTGGGTGGAGACTGCCAAGATGCGTCCTTCCAGCACCTCACGCGTGTCGCGTGGCGGTTCGCGACCGTCGCTTGTCTGCTACATGGTTGTTGAGATTCTCGCTGGTTACACCCCGAACGAGACTCGAGCAGCCAACAACGGAAGTAACACCGGAAGGTGAACTTACGTGTGCAAATCGAGGTATGGACAGGAGGCAGCCAGCGCAACGTCCAAACCTACACCTACCTACACGGAGGTGTCAAAGTACCACCGGCGCGGAATCCTCCACGGCCGGCACGCCGGGCAGGCCCTTCGCTGGCTGCGTCGGAGCCGGCCACATCACACCTCGGTCGCCGATATCCATCGGTAGCGATCCACGCGATGACCGTCGGTGCCTCGACGACGACCACCATTGCTCCCAATAGCGTGACTGGTCCGGCGAAGCTCGTCAAGTGGCCACTCCTACCTGGGGCCGGCCAGATCTCCTGCCGCACTACAAGATCACCTTTTCGACCCGGAACGATCGCGCCGACCCGGCCGACGGATGGGCCGCGCCGGGAGGGGTCACAACGCACAGGGCGGGCCGGGGATACCGACGCGCCCTGTGCGACTCGAGGACCTGCGGCCGGCCTTACGGACGGACCACGCCTCACAGTGGTGCAAATCACATAGTGGGAGAGATCCGCTCGGTCGGCGGGTCGTACGACACTCCCTTGTCGAGAGCGGAGTTGTAGGCCATCACCTGGGTGTCGTCGTTCTCTTCGAGCGATTCCTGAATCGCCGCCTGCGCCGCGGGGGGCAGGGTGTGCATGATCTGGCGGACCCGTTCCTTGCGCCGCTGTACCGCCTGCCGCACCGGCATACCCGGGGTGGCTCGCATCTGCGGGATGATGCCCTCGATCTCCTCGGCACCGCCGTGGTGATGACCGGCATCGACGAGCGCCTGCTCGCGCGCCATCTGCGCCTCGTCCTTCTCCTCGGACATACCGATCGGACCGATCATGCGACCGTTGAGGAACTGCTTGACCACCGGCTCGTCACTGGTCAGCAGCACCTCGCGGGGACCGAACATCACCAGCTGGCGGCGGAACAGCATGCCGATGTTGTCGGGGACCGTACGGGCCAGGTTGATGTTGTGCGTCACGATCAGGATCGTGGCGTCGATCTGGGCATTGATATCGATCAGCAGCTGGCTCAGATACGTGGTGCGCACCGGGTCCAATCCGGAGTCCGGCTCGTCGACCAGGATGATCTGCGGATCCAACACCAGAGCGCGGGCCAGGCCGGCACGTTTGCGCATACCACCGGAGATCTCACCGGGCAGCTTGTTCTCGGCCCCGAGCAGACCGGTCAGCTCCAGCTTCTCCATGACGATCTTGCGAATTTCGCTCTCCGACTTCTTCGTGTGCTCACGAAGCGGGAATGCCACATTGTCGAAGAGGTTCATCGAACCGAACAGCGCGCCGTCCTGGAACAGCACGCCGAAAAGTTTTCGGATCTCGTACAGCTCCTTGTTGGAGCAGGTGGTGATATCGGTGTCGCCGATATAGATGGAACCGCGTTCCGGACGCAGCAGACCGATCAACGACTTCAGGAATACGGATTTACCGGTACCGGAGGGACCGAGCAGCGCGCTCACCTCACCGGCCGGCAGAGTAAGGGAAACGTCCTGCCAAATCCGCTGTGAACCGAACGATTTGGTTACACCCTCGGTCCTGACCTCGACGCCCACGCCAACCTCCACAATTCTCAGCGAGCAGCCCACCCGCGAATACACACACGCCGATAGTGGTGCGTCACGTCACAGTGGGTTCGGCCACTGTATCGCATGGAGACCACCCACGTACATCTCCATCCGACCGAATGGTAAGCATGGTTTTCGGCCGAAAAGCGATCCGAATCACCCTCTTCGCCGATCGACTCGCCACCGTGACCAAAGAAAATGGGCGGCCCCGCAGAGCCGCCCATTTTCGATGAATTCGGTCGTAATTATTTGACCGTAACCTTGGCGCCGGCGCCTTCCAGCTTCTCCTTGGCAGCGTCGGCGGCCTCCTTGGCGACCTTCTCCAGGATCGGCTTCGGAGCACCCTCGACGAGGTCCTTGGCCTCCTTCAGGCCCAGGCCGGAGACGATCTCGCGGACCACCTTGATGACCTGGATCTTCTTGTCGCCGGCAGCCTCGAGGATGACGTCGAACTCGTCCTGCTCCTCGGCGGCGGCGGCCTCGCCACCGGCCGCGGGGACACCGGCGGCCGCGACGGCGACCGGAGCGGCAGCGGTGACCTCGAACTTCTCCTCGAACTTCTTCACGAAGTCGGCGAGCTCGAGCAGGGTCATGTTGCCGAAGGTTTCGAGCAGCTCGTCAACGTTGGCCATTGGTATTTCCTTTCGGTCGTTTCTGTGCAAGCGCGGTGGACACCACGCCGCGGGTAGGGATGCGGATCACTCCGCGGCGTCGGCCCCGCCTTCGGCCTGCTTCTTCTCCTGCAGCGCGGCGGCCAGGCGGGCCACCTGCGAGGCGGGAGCGTTGAACAGACCCGCGGCCTTGGCCAGGTTGCCCTTCATGGCACCGGCCAGCTTGGCCAGCAGCACCTCGCGGGAATCCAGGTCGGCGATCCGCTCGACCTCGGCCACGGACAGCGGCGCGCCGTCCATGTAGCCGCCCTTGATCACGAGCTGCTTGTTCTCCTTGGCGAAGGTCTTGAGCGCCTTGGCGGCATTGACCGGTTCGCCTTCGATGAACGTGATCGCGGTGGGCCCAACGAACAGATCGTCCAGGCCTTCCACGCCCGCTTCGGCCGCAGCACGCTTCACCAGGGTGTTCTTGGCGACGGAGTACGTGGCCTCGGCACCGAGCTCACGGCGCAGCCGGGTGAGATCACCCACGGACAGGCCACGGTATTCCGTGACGACGGTGGCCGTCGAGCTCTTGAACTTCTCGACGATCTCCGCGACCGCGGCGACCTTTTCGGGTTTCGCCATACTTCGCCTCCTCTCTGATGGTCGGTTCGGGTGCACTACCGATCAGAGGGCCGGCAAAAGAACAAGCGCCCCGAACGCAGAGCGTCCCGGGGCGCACAGGAAACACCGAATCATGACGAAAAAGCCATGCTATGGAGTCCCAGCCTCGGTTCTCCCTGCGTGGGCCGCCGGCACTTTCGCCGGACCTTCGACCGACCCCATACGGAATCAGCGACCAACGGTCTTCGGTAGAACGGATTGGGTAGCGGTCGAACACGTCGACAGCCATCGCCCAGAGTACCGCGACACCATCCCATCTGCCAAAACGGGGTGGTTCAACAGGTGGTTCCAGCCCTCGATTCCACCCGGCCGCGGGGGCGCGCTCCGAGTATTCGCTCCGAGTATTCAGGCCCCGAACGACCGTTCCTCCGGTACCTCGATCATCGCGGTATGTGTGCGGACCGAACACACAGCCCGGTCAGCGCCGCTCGTGCCCCTGTCCGGAACGACTCGTTCGTAACGAGACCGTCCGCGCCGATATCGTCGGAGAGCACCGGAAGTCGAGGGCAGAGCGCCGGATCGACATCGGCGCCCACATACGTCAACACACCCGCCAATGTCGCGACCGCACCGTCACCGCGTCCCGGCGGCGCGATGGTGATCCAGGCAGCGGGTTTGCCGTGCAGGTCGGCGGTGCCGACCATCCAGCCCAACAGATTCTTCAGGCTGCCCGGGCAGTGTGCCCGCGTATTCCGGCGTGCAGAACAACACGGCGTCCGCGCGCGAGTTCGACGCGCAGTTCACGCACCGCGGCCGACTCCGGCACCCCGTCACCGGGAACGAAAGCGGGCAGTTCGGTCAGGCCGCCGTACCAGCGGGCCTCGATTTCCGTCGGGGCAATGGTCTGCACCGTGCGCAGCACCGCCGTATTAGTCGAACCCGCGCGCGTGCTTCCCGAGATGAGCAGAACAACCGACACGAAACCGGGCAATGCTCCCGCGCGCGGAAGTAGTTCGGATACGACCAGGGGCGGGAACACGGTTCGCGTTCCCGCCCCTGGGGCTCGTGCTATCTGCTCGCGCTACCTATGCGTCCTCGTCGAGGAGGTTGCGGGTGCGGTTCGGGTCCACCGGGATGCCCGGTCCGGTGTTCGTCGAAATCGTCACCTTCTTGAGGTAACGCCCCTTCGCGGTCGACGGCTTGGCACGCAGGATCTCGTCCAGCGCGGCACCGTAGTTCTCCACCAGTTTGGTGTCGTCGAACGACGCCTTACCGATGACGAAGTGCAGGTTGGCCTGCTTGTCGACCCGGAAGTTGATCTTGCCGCCCTTGATGTCGTTGACCGCCTTGGCCACATCGGTGGTGACCGTACCGGTCTTCGGGTTCGGCATCAGGCCGCGCGGGCCCAGCACGCGGGCGATCCGACCCACCTTGGCCATCTGGTCGGGGGTGGCGATGGCGGCGTCGAAGTCCAGCCAGCCGCCCTGGATCCGCTCGATCAGGTCCTCGGCACCGACGGCATCCGCACCGGCGGCCTCGGCCTCGGCGGCCTTCTCACCGGCCGCGAACACGATGACGCGGGCGGTTTTACCGGTGCCGTGCGGCAGGTTCACGGTGCCGCGAACCATCTGGTCGGCCTTACGAGGGTCCACCCCGAGCCGGATGGCGACCTCGACGGTGGCATCGGTCTTGGTGGTGGCGGTCTCCTTGGCCAGCCGCGCGGCGGCGAGCGGGGAGTAGAGCGTGCTGCGGTCGACCTTGGCGGCCGCGGCGAGATATGCCTTGCTTCGTTTTGCCATGTTTCGTCTGTCCTGTTCGTGGTTCAGCTGTGGTTGTTCGGGCCTGGCCGGCCCTCCCACCTATGACGCTCGGCCCCGGCGTTCATCCGAGGGCTTCGCTGAGCGAAATGCTCAGCCCTCGATGGTGATACCCATCGAACGCGCGGTACCGGCGATGATCTTGGCCGCCTGCTCGAGATCGTTGGCGTTCAGATCTTCCTGCTTGGTCTTGGCGATCTCACGCACCTGATCCATGGTCACCTTGGCGACCTTGTTGCGGTGCGGCTCGGCCGAGCCCTTCTGCACACCGGCGGCCTTGAGCAGCAGCTTGGCGGCAGGCGGAGTCTTCAGCTTGAAGTCGAAGGACCGGTCCTCGTAGACCGAGATCTCGACCGGGACGACATTGCCGCGCTGCGATTCGGTCGCGGCGTTGTACGCCTTGCAGAACTCCATGATGTTGACGCCGTGCTGACCGAGCGCCGGACCCACCGGAGGGGCGGGGTTCGCCTGGCCGGCCTGGATCTGAAGCTTGATGATCCCGGCGAGCTTCTTCTTCTTGGGGGGCATCTTTCTTTCCTAGTTGTGTGGGTTCCTTGCTCTTTGCAAGTTCCGGACCGGGACCGTTCGTCCCGGGAGGCGCGGGCGCCGCCTAGATCTTGGCGACCTTGGTGAATTCCAGTTCGACCGGGGTTTCGCGTCCGAAGATCGAGACCAGAACCTTGAGCTTCTGCTGTTCGGCATTGACCTCGGAGATGGTGGCGGGCAGCGTCGCGAACGGACCGTCCATCACGGTCACCGATTCGCCGACCTCGAAATCGACCTCGATCGCCGGCTTGGCCGCGGTTTCGGTCGTGGTCTCGGGTGCCGTCGTGGTGGCCGCGGCAGCCGGCGCCTTCTTCTGCTTCTGGGCCGGGACCAGGAACTTCACCACATCGTCGAGGGACAGCGGGGACGGCCGCGAGGTCGCGCCGACGAATCCGGTGACACCGGGGGTGTTGCGCACGGCGCTCCACGATTCGTCGTTGAGGTCCATGCGGACCAGGATGTAACCGGGCAGCACCTTGCGGTTGACGTTCTTGCGCTGGCCGTTCTTGATCTCGGTGACCTCTTCGGTCGGCACCTCCACCTGGAAGATGTAGTCCTCCAGGTCCAGGTTCTGCACACGGGTCTCGAGATTGGCCTTCACCTTGTTCTCGTAACCGGCGTAGGAGTGGATGACGTACCACTCGCCGGGCGCGCGACGCAGCGCGGCCTTCATCTCCTCGGCCGGGTCGGCAGGGGCCTCCTCCACCGGGGCGGGTGCGGGCTCGTCAGCCACGGGCTCGGCGTCGGATGCCGATTCCTCGACGGGCTCAGCGGCCTGCTCGGCCGTCGTATCGTCGACCGGGAACTCGTCGCTGGTGTCGTTCTCCGGGGTGCTCACTGGGCACTCGCTTCCTGTGTCGTCACGTGCATCCTCTGCGTGCCGGGTACGGGCGTGGCGGATCGACTCCGTGGCGTCCCGCTCCGGGTCGGCTACCGGCTTACGGTCCCGGCTAGCCGAACAGCCAGTCGACACCCTTGATGAACACCACGTCCAACCCGTTGATGAACGCGACCATGAAGACCACGAACACCAGAACAACGCTCGTATAGGTGATCATCTGCTTCCGGTTGGGCCAGATCACCTTCCGCAGTTCCGCGATCACCTCACGCAGGAACTTGATCAACCGCTTGAACGGATTGCGCGACCGTTCGGCCTGGCCGGAGGTCTTGGCAGCCTTGCGTACGGAGGGACGATCGATGGTGGCGATCGCACCGGTGCCGACCGCGGAGGAGCCGGCGCGGCTTCGCCGCGCAGACCGCTTACCGCTCGGCCGATGCGCGGCGACGGTGTCATCGCCGTGATCGGCGGCATACCCGCCGTGGCGAGTGTCCCGCTCGTCGCTCACACCGTCTCCTCGCTCTCTCGTCGCCGGCTTCCAGGGCAGGGGCGACAGGACTTGAACCTGCAACCTGCGGTTTTGGAGACCGCTGCTCTGCCATTTGAGCTACGCCCCTTCGGCTGGGTGATGCACTCGCGGGGAGTACCTCCAGCCACATCTGCCGTATTCAGTTGTTCGTCGTGGTGTCACACAACACGCGCGCCGCTCCGGCAGGTGCCGGCCCCGTCCGCAGGTCCGTTCCGGGCCGATGTTCAGCCTACGCTCGAACCTGCTTGGAACCAGCCTTGCAGAGCAGCGCGCATCGGCTGGTGACCCCAGATTCCCGAGTGTACGGCACCACCTGCGACATAAGCCAATCAGGGGTACCGAACCAGGTCAGGACAGCTGGACGGTGGCGGTTGCGCGGCCGAAGATCTTACGCCCTCCCGACTTCGCCACAATGGCGACGACGGCCGTGCGGGTCTCCGGATCGACGGATTTGATCTTGCCGGTGTACTCGACCTCGGCCGGCTCTTTCGCGCCGACGAAAACCGGACTGGTGAACCGAACGTTGTATTCCTTCACCGCTCCGGGATCGCCGAGCCAGGAGGTGACGAACCCACCCCCCAAACCCATGGTCAACATGCCGTGCGCGACGACATCGTCCAGGCCCACCAGCTTGACGATCTCATCGCTCCAGTGAATGGGATTGGCGTCACCGGAAACACCGGCGTAGTTGACCAGATCGCCTCGGGTCAGTCGCACGGTCCGCGGCGGCAGCTCGTCACCCACCGAGACCTCGTCGAAACTGCGCGCGAATTTGCTGGGCACGATTCGTGGCGGTGCGGCAACCGGCTCGGATGCCGCAGGCACGCCCAGGGTGCGCGGACGATGGGCCGGTTCGGAACGGTCGTCGCCGTTGCCGTGCATCAGGACATGACGCACCGCATCGGTGAGATTCGGGTCGATATCGCCGCCACTGCGGCCGACCAGCGTGGTGTAGGTGGTGAGCACCAGTTCGTCGTGCTGATCGGTGACGATGTTCTTGGTGACGATGATGTCCCCGCCGAACGCCTGCCGGAACGAGTGCAGATAGACATCGCAGACCAACCGATCGCCGACCCGAATGGGCCGGTGGAATTCCAGAATCTGGTCGGTTTGCATGATCTGGCTCAGGTCGTAGCCGGTGACCACCGTTTCGAACAGCTTGCGCTGGGCCAGGATGCCGACAAGGGAGATAAAGGTCAGCGGAGCGACCAGACCGTCGTGGCCGTACTCGTGCGCGGCGTCCTCATCCCAATGCACCGGGTGATAGTCCTGGACGGCCCGGGCGTATTCCCGTACCTTCTCGCGGCCGACCTCGTAGTAGTCGTCGACGCGGTAGTGGTGACCGACCATGGCGGCGGCATGGGCGGCGGGATCGAAATCCGCCTCGTCCAACTGCGCGGCGGCAGCCTCGTCGGTCTCGGTGGTGTTCATAGTCACGGGAGGAATGTACCTATCTGACCCCGCTGGCTCGGAGTCGCCGGAGCGCGCACCACCGCGTACGCGGCTCGGAGTTACGAGCCGACATTTCCGGGATCACCGTTCCCGGGACGATTGCACGACCATGTGCGACGACCACGGCTTTCGGCCGATTGCCGAGAGGCGGAATCAGGGCTACCGGCGTCCTTGCGAGTCGGAGTCCGAGTGAGCCTCCAACCGCCGGGTCACACCGCGTGCGGCAGCGTCACGCAAATGGTCAACGAGATTCGCGGTGCGCCCGGTGAGTGCCGCAGTTCGGGCAGAACTTCTTCAGTTCCAGCCGGTCCGGGTCGTTACGCCGGTTCTTCTTGGTGATGTAGTTGCGATGCTTGCACTGCTCGCAGGCCAAGGTGATCTTTGGCCGGACATCGGTGGACTTCGCGGCCACGATATGCCTTCTTTCCGGTCAACCTGAGGGTCAATCAGTATTGGGTAGCGATGGCCGGACTCGAACCGGCGACACAACGATTATGAGTCGTTTGCTCTACCGCCTGAGCTACACCGCCTTGCGCACGAGCTTGCGACGGTGATGCCGCGGCCCTTGGAGTGCCGAGTCGGACACCACCGGCAATCCGGCGAGCCCCCTAACGGAATCGAACCGTTGACCTTTTCCTTACCATGGAAACGCTCTGCCGACTGAGCTAAGGGGGCATGGCTTCCCGACACCGAGACTCAATGACTCGCCTCGCTGCCCTGAAGACTTGAACGAGAGTACACACTCATTACCGCGAGCTCCAAACCACGAGGTCAAAGCTGGTTTTTCCGCCCTACGACCCCGGTCGGTCCCCTTTCTCCGGCGAGGCGGGGAAACCGCGCCGGGCGGATATCACGGATATGACGAAACGAGCCCTGCATGCGGTTTCCGCATGCAGGGCTCGGCTCCGTATGGAGTGGCAGGTGTAGGATTCGAACCTACGTAGGCTTTCACCGACAGATTTACAGTCTGCTCCCATTGGCCGCTCGGGCAACCTGCCGTCGCGCTTGTTCTGCGCGCAGAGCAGAATACAACGAACCCACACCCCGAACGCAAACTGCCTGGCCATGGGCGGTGCCGAACCCCCTCCGCACCGGTCGGGATAATACTGTGTGGTGCCGGGAACCTCCCTCGTGCACACTCAGTCGGACCCGTCAGACAGGAGCGCAGTGTGGCCGATTCGTCATTCGATGTCGTGAGCAAGGTCGACCGGCAGGAGGTCGACAACGCCCTGCATCAGGCGGAGAAGGAACTGAACACCCGCTACGACTTCCGCGGCACCGGGGCGAAGATCGAATGGTCCGGCGAGGACAAGATCGTGCTGAGCGCGGAGTCCGAGGATCGAGTGAAGGCCGCGCTGGAGGTTTTCAAGGAAAAACTCATCCGGCGGGATATCTCACTCAAGGCATTCGACGCGGGCGAACCGATGGTTTCGGGCAAGATCTACAAGATCACCGGTTCTCTGGTGCAGGGAATCGACGCCGAGCGCGCGAAGAAGATCTCCAAGAAGATCCGGGACGAAGGCCCCAAGGGAGTCAAGGCGCAGATCCAGGGTGATGAGCTCCGGGTGAGCAGCAAGAAGCGCGACGACCTGCAGGCCGTTATCTCGCTGCTGAAGAACGAGGATTTCGGTATCGCGCTCCAGTTCGTGAACTACCGGTAACGCGTACCCGATCGGCCTTTCCCCGGCCGCGAACTCCTCAGACGCGGCCGGGTGGCCGGCCCGCGAGCTGCTCCAGGCGGGCGACCCGGTCGGCGATCGGCGGATGGGTGGAGAACAGACGCGCGGCACGATCACCCACCCGGAACGGATTGGCGATCATCAGATGCGACTGCGCCGTCAGTTGCGGTTCGGGCGGTAGGGGCGCCGCCTGCACACCACGTTCGAGTTTGCGCAGCGCCGAGGCCAAGGCCAAGGGATCGCCGGTGAGCTCGGCACCGGATTGGTCGGCCTGATACTCCCGGGATCGAGAGACCGCCAGCCTGATCAGGGTCGCGGCGATCGGACCGAGTAGCGATACCAGCAATACGCCGAACACATTGGGGCCCGCCCCGTCACGGTTACCGCCGAACGCGGAGGCGAAGAACGCGAGATTGGCCAGACCGGAGATCACCGCGGCCAATGCCCCGGCGACCGAGGAGATGAGGATATCCCGGTTGTAGACATGCGACAGTTCGTGGCCGAGCACCGCCCGCAGCTCCCGTTCGTTCAGGATCTGCAGAATGCCGCTGGTACAGCACACGGCGGCATGTCGAGGGTTGCGGCCGGTGGCGAAGGCGTTGGGAGCGTTGGTGGGGCTGATGTAGAGCCGCGGCATGGGTTGCCGGGCGGTGGTGGCCAGTTCCCGCACTATGCGGTAGATGACCGGCGCCTGTGGTTCGGTCACCGGTTGGGCCCGCATGGCCTTCAGGGCGATCCGGTCGCTGTTGAAGTAGGCGTAGCCGTTCACTGCGACGGCCAATACGATCGCCACGATCAAGATCGCGGTATTGCGGAACATCGCCCCGATGAACACGATCAGAGCGGAGAGTCCGATCATGAGCCCGAAGGTTTTCAGCCCATTCGCAAACCCGTGCCCGTGCATACAGCTCCTGTGTTCGCTCACGTGCTCTGGACCCCGCTCACAACGGGCTCTCACCCCGTTGAGCAGTACAGCACCATAACGAACCGAGCCCTGCCGAAGTTCCCCGGCCGCCACACGGACCGAGTCCGGCAACCGAACGGGTCACATTGGCAAATATCGAGCAAAAGATGGTGTGCGACCTCGGAGGGTCACGCGGCCGAGGTCGACGTTCGCCACCGTCTTGTAGGCGTAATCCACGGCGCAGGCGCGGCCGAACCGCTATGGCTCAACCGACCCGTTCGATGGTGTATTGCACGAGCCGGACCAATGCGTCGTTGGCCGGCCCCTGCGGTAGCGCCGCGAGTTCGGCATGCGCCATATCGGCATACTCCCGCAGTTTTTCCTTGGCCTTGGCCATACCGGGTGAACGCCCGAGCAGTTCGAGCGCCTCGGCGACCTCGGCGTCGGTGGTCGGCGGACGGTGCAACAGGGCGCGCAGCCGGTCGCCGTCGGGACCTTCCTCGCGCAGGGCGTACAGCACCGGCAGTGTGTGCACGCCCTCACGCAGATCGGTGCCGGGAGTCTTACCCGACTGGGCGGCCTCGGAGGAGATATCGATGATGTCGTCCGAGATCTGGAACGCGGTGCCGACCGCGTCGCCGAGACGGGCCAGCCGCTCCACGTGTTCGCTGTCGGCACCGGAGAAGGTGCCGCCGAATCGTCCGGCCGCCGCGATCAGCGATCCCGTTTTCTCCCATACCGTGCGCAGATAGTGCGCGACCGCGTCCGAGGATTCGGCGGCGCCCATGGTTTCCCGCATCTGCCCGGTGACGAGTTCGGCGAAGGTTTCGGCGATGGTCCGCACCGCGTCGGGACCCAGCGTGGACACCAGGCGCGAGGCGTGGGCGAACAGATAGTCGCCCGCCAGGATGGCGATGCTGTTCCCCCAGCGCGAGTTCACACTGGGCGCACCGCGGCGCATGGTGGCCTCGTCCATCACGTCGTCGTGGTAGAGGGTGGCCAGATGCACGAGTTCGATGACGGTACCCGCGGTGATCAGATCCGGATCGGTGGGGCGCGGACCGAGCTGGCCGGTGAGGATGGTGAACAGGGGCCGGAAGCGTTTACCCCCGGCTCTGGTCAGGTGCAGAGCCGCCTCGCGCAGGAATTCCGCACCGTCGGACAGCTCTTCTACCAGTAGTTTCTCCACCCCGTCCAGGCCGTGGCGCACTGTCGCGGCGAGCTCGGCGTCACCGAGGTCCACCCCCGCCACCACCGTGCTCGTCTCGCTCACAGCAGATGTGCTCATATCTTCTCCCAGAGACGCGTCCGACCCCACGGTGAAAGAACCTAGCGTGTTCACGTCCACAGGCCCATGAACACCGTCACTGTGCACGGTACCGGGCGTCGACACCACCGGTGCCCCCTGCGACTATTGACGCCATGGGTGCACCGGAAGAAGCCACGCCGGCCGACCGCACGGCGCCGCGATCGGGCGACACGGCACGGCCGAACCCGCTTCCGACCCGTACGCAGGTGCTGGTGGTGGGCGCGGGGCCGGCGGGCTCGGCATCGGCCGCCTGGGCCGCACGGGCCGGACGCGACGTCCTGCTGCTCGATGCCGCGGTTTTCCCCAGAGACAAAACCTGTGGTGATGGTCTCACCCCCCGCGCGACGGCGGAATTGGAGCAACTGGGTCTCGGTGAATGGGTGCGCGCACATACCGTCAACCACGGCCTGCGGATGACCGGATTCGGCCGGGAGGCGCTATTGCCGTGGCCCGGTGGCTCGTTCCCCACCTACGGCAGCGCGATACCGCGCACCGAGCTCGACGACAAACTGCGGGAGACCGCGGTGAAATCCGGTGCGAAGGCGCTGGACGGGACGAAGGTCGTCGCGGTGTCCCGGGACGGCGACCGGGTGAGTGGTGTTACCGTGCGCTCCGGCGACACAACCCACGAAATCGCCTGTGAAACCCTTGTCGTCGCCGACGGTGTGCGCTCCCCCGTGGGCAAGATGCTGGGTCGTACCTGGCACCGCCGATACGCGTACGGGGTGGCGGCCCGGGCCTATATCTCGTCCGACCGCAGCGACGATCAGTGGATCACCTCGCATCTGGAACTGCGTGACGCGGACAATGCGCTGGTCCCCGGGTACGGATGGGTTTTCCCACTCGCCAACGGGGAGGTGAATATCGGGGTCGGTTCGCTGGCCACCGAACGTCGTCCGTCCCATATCGCGTTGAAACCGCTGCTCGAGCATTACACCGCATTGCGCCGGGACGAATGGCAGTTGACCGGTCCGCTACGCGCGGTCGCCTCGGCGCTACTGCCGATGGGTGGTGCGGTGTCGACCATCGCCGGCCGCAACTGGGCCCTGGTCGGGGATGCCGCCGGTTGTGTGAACCCGCTCAACGGCGAAGGTATCGATTACGGCCTGGAAGGCGGGCATATGCTCGCCCCACTGTTGGACGAACCGGACCTGACCCGGGTGTGGCCGGAGTTGTTGCGCGCCAGATACGGTCGCACCTATTCGGTGGCGCGGCGAATCGCCGGACTGGCCACGCACCCGCGCATGGTGCCCACGGGCGGGCCGCCGGTGATGCGGTCGAAGTTCCTGCAGCGCACCGCGGTTCGTCTGATGGGCAATCTGGTCACCGACGAGGACGTGGATATGGTCGCGCGGGCCTGGCGGGCGGCCGGGCGGGCATCCATGCGGTTCGACGAACGACCACCGTTCGGATAGCCCACGGCTTTTCACCCGGCATCCGAGGAACTGCCCCATATCCGCGGGGCGTGGGGAATCGAGTGCACGCCACCGGAATCGCTCCTACTCGACGGTGCCGGCGGACCAGGGCACCACATTGTGTTTCTCGGTAGCGCGGATGACCGAAAACGGCGAGATCATGGTGCCGTCGGGCGCCACCTGGGTCCGAATCCCCATTTCACCGCGTGCGTTTATGGACATAATGCCTTGACCGGCCCAGACATCGCCGGTGAAGCCCTGACCGTGGATGTAATTCGCGAACAGCAGATGGGCGTCGCCACCGACGGTCCCGGCCGAGCAGGAAACCAGCAGTAGTGGGCTGTTCGGATGTTGAACGCACGCGGTCCGGAAGTCTTCGCTCATCTCCACCAGCCGACCGAGCACGATCCCATCGACATAGACCAATTGTTTCTCACCGGTTTTCGGGTCCCTATATGGGATTTCGAAGGCGTTTCCCGTGCAGTGAACCGTTACGGTGAGCAGTTCCGCGTCCGTTTCGGGGTCGAAGTACGGAGCCGGCCGGGGTTCTTCATCTCGATTCCTTATCAGACGTTCCGATCTCGTCTCGACGTCCGACGCCACCCAGAAAGGCAGGAATTCGCGATTTGCCGCCCGGTGCCTCCTATGTCCCCAAAGCTTCATGACCCCGGCCTCGAACTTTCCTGTGAGGAACCCCACTCCCCCCATGGAATCGTCGAAATTGATCATCGGCCGGATCATGACATTCTCGAACTCGAACTCGACATAGCGGCCTTGTCCATCCGTGCCGTACAGCGGAACCTGCGGTGGTCGCCCATCCGACTGCCAGTCCACCTCCAGCGTGTCGCCGAGTCGGATATCACCACCGGCCATGTCGTCCGATTGCCGCGTTCCACCACACCGATCGCTCCGGGTGACCGCGAGGGCGGCGCTGTGGTCGCCATCTCCGAATCCACCGACAGCCGACCTCGTGTCGCCGACCAGGACACCTTTCTTGCCGACCACGTCCGAAATTCCCGCCGTCAAGGCGTGGACCGTGCGAATGGCCGCCTCTTGCGCCTTTGCCACCGGACCGCCGGTCCCCGGGATCTCCACGAAACTTGCCCGCCTTCTCGCTCAACTTCCGTATTGCGAACGCGCAACCCCGGGAGTTGTCATGGCACCACGCCCTACCGTGCGATGTCATGCTCGCCCGCGGACCTCACCCATCCGGTAATATTACCTGCTCAGGGCAGCTTCTCGACACCGACCAGCTGTCGGTGCCCCACTGCCCCATCGCCGGCATCAAGCGATACGCATACGACAACATTCGGAAAAGCGCCGGCGGAACCAAAGAAATTCACTCCGCGGGGTCGAGATGGAAGTGCCGGCGCGAAGACAGGGCGGTTCCGCGCCGGCACCGGTGCCGAATATCACTCGGTTTCCCGATCAGTCCTGTCGTGCGGCGAACCAGTCCTCGATGAATTTGCGCTCTCCGGAGAGCACCCGATGGTGCAGTTGTTCGGCGAGCGGTTCGATGGCACCACCGACGAGGGGAACCTTCACCTTCACCGAGCCGACGGTCTCGATTTCGGAACCCGAACCGGCGGGTCGCAGCCGATAGGTGCCCGTCATCTCGGAGGAAATTCCGGTGGAGGTTCCGTGGAAGGTGCCCTCGGCGGTATCGCCGGTGAGCGGGCCCCAGGTATCGGTGCGGATGATCCGCAGCTCACTTTTGAGGACCTTGCGCACCACGGCGGGAATCCGGTCGGCGCGGGCCACTTCGCTCATCCCGAGTCGAATGGTGCCCGGCCCGTCCGGATGGGACAGTTCGAGGGTTGCGGTTTCGGTGGCGTCGACGAACCGGGCCTGCCATAGTTCGTCGCTGGTGAGAGCGGCGTGCAGCCGGGATGGTGGGACCGGATACGACAGCGTGAAGCTGAATTTTCGGGCCATAGCTCACGGTATCCGATATGGGTGCCCGCTAACCTGTGGCAGTGCCGGAAACCAGTAAGACGGACCAGCGGTCCGAACGTCTACGGCGGGCCCGGATCGCCGTGGTGATCACCGCCTCCGCGATCAGTGCCCTCGTGGTTCTGCTGGTGCTCGCGGCATGGCGCAACGACTATCTGATCGGTTCGGATATGGGGGTGACCACCGGCGAGGTGCTTTCTGCCGGCCGGCTTCGGTCGGCGGTCATGTACGTCACCCCGGACGGCGAGACACACAACCCCAAGGTCGGGGTGCTGTATCCGACCAATCTCACCGCGGGCGAGCGGATCACCGTGGAATACAGCAGGGCCGACCCGGATCTGGTGCGCGTGGCCGGACGTGATGTGCGGGTGGCCATCCCACCGGCGCTATCGGTGCTGGCGACCATCTGGGCGATCGCGCTGCCGCTGCTGTGGTTGTTGGTCCATATGGCCCGGCGCGCTTCCCGGGGCGAGTGAGCGGTTCGGCGGGAGTGTGCGCCGCCCGCCTCCGGACAAGCATCCGCGGGCCGTCATATCACCACATCCATTAAGGTCGTGCCGTGGCGAATACGCATACGGGCCGGGCCTCGCTGGACAAGCAACCACACGAGGTGGCGTCCATGTTCGACGGGGTGGCGCGGCGGTACGACCTGACGAATACCGTGCTCACCGCCGGCCTGGACCGCTATTGGCGGTGGGCGACCCGCAAGGCGATCGCGCCCCGTCCGGGTGAACGTGTACTGGATCTGGCGGCGGGGACCGGGGTTTCCACCGTGGAATTGGCCAAATCCGGTGCCTGGTGTGTGGCAACCGATTTCTCCCTGGGCATGTTGCAGGCGGGTCGGTTCCGCAAGGTGCCGATGGTCGCCGGGGACGCCACGGCGCTGCCGTTCGCCGACAATTCCTTCGACGCGGTGACCATCTCGTTCGGCCTGCGCAATGTGGCCGATACCGATGCGGCGCTGCGCGAGATGCTGCGCGTCACCAAACCCGGCGGTCAACTGGTGGTGTGCGAGTTCTCGACCCCCGTCGTCCCAGTGTTCAAAACCGTGTACATGGAGTTCGTGCTGAAGGCCCTGCCGGCGGTGGCGCGGACGGTCAGCAGCAACCCGGACGCCTACGTCTACCTGGCCGAGTCCATTCGGGCCTGGCCGAATCAGCGTCGACTGGCCCGCCGGGTGACGGAAGCGGGCTGGTCGGGCGTGCAATGGCGCAACCTCACCGGCGGTATCGTGGCCCTCCACCGCGGGTACAAGCTCGGCGGCCGAGCGTCGGTCCCGGAGGCGGCAGCACAGCGTAACCACGCAGGGGACAACGAAGCCGCCCATCGAACACAGCGGCCGAGCGTCGGCCCCGAAGGCGGCAGCACAGCGTAACCACGCAGGGGACAACGAAGCCGCCCATCGAACACAGCGGCCGAGCGTCGGCCCCGAAGGCGGCAGCACAGCGTAACCACGCAGGGGACAACGAAGCCGCCCGTCGAACACAGCGGCCGAGCGCAGCGAGTTCATTTTCCTCACAGCTGTGATGTTCGTCGGTGAGGATGAACTTCACCTTTCCCTAACGTTGGGAAAACGCGCCGAAATCGCGGGTGCGGATCATCGGGTGCATGTCCGACGCGGTAACCGACCGACAACCGGGCACGACCCGGACGGCGTGCTCATATTGTGGTGTCGGCTGCGGGATCGTTGCCACCACCCACCTCGACGACTCCGGGAATCCGGTGATCGCCAAGGTGGCGGGCGATAAACTTCATCCGTCGAATGCGGGCAGGTTGTGCACCAAGGGAGCGACCCACCTGGAGCTCACCCGCACCTCCGGCCGGATGACCACGGCCTATCGGCGACCCGAACGCGGCGCGCAGCCGCAACCGGTGGCGGTGGACGATGCGGTGCGGGAGGCCGCCGCGCGCCTGCGGGCCATTGCCGATGAGCACGGACCGGACGCCATCGCCGTGTACGTCTCGGGTCAGATGTCCCTGGAAGCCCAATATCTGGCGACGAAGCTGGCCAAGGGCTATCTGCGGACCACGCATATGGAGGCCAATTCCCGGCTGTGCATGGCGAGCGCGAGCACCGGCTACAAACAATCGCTGGGTGCGGACGGACCCCCCGGTTCCTACGACGATATCGACCACGCCGATCTGTTCTTCGTGATCGGCGCCAACCTGTCCGACTGCCACCCCATCCTGTATCTGCGGATGGTCGACCGGCTCAAGACCGGGGCCAGGCTGATCGTGGTGGATCCGCGCCGCACCGAGACCGCCGCGCGGGCCGATCTCTTCCTGCAGATCACCCCGGGTACCGATCTCGCGCTGCTCAACGGCCTGCTGCATCTGCTGGTAACGGCCGGTGACATCGATGAGGAGTTCATCGCCGAACACACCGAGGGCTGGGAGCGGATGCCCGGATTCCTCGCCGACTACACCCCGGGGCGGGTGGCCGAGATCACCGGGTTGGCCGTCGACGATATCCGCACCGCGGCGCGGTGGATCGGCGAGTCGGGGGAATGGATGTCGCTGTGGACGATGGGGCTCAACCAGTCCACGCACGGCACCTGGAACACCAATGCCCTCTGCAATCTGCATTTGGCCACCGGCGCCATCTGCCGCCCGGGTAGCGGTCCCTTCTCCCTGACCGGGCAGCCGAACGCCATGGGCGGACGGGAAATGGGCTATATGGGTCCGGGCCTGCCCGGCCAGCGCAGCCTGCTGTCGGCCGAGGACCGCCGGTTCGTGGAAACCGAGTGGGGGCTGGCGCCGGGCACCCTGCGCGAACAGGGCACGGGAGGCGCCATCGATATGTTCCGAGCCATGTCCGAGGGCACCATCAAGGCCGTCTGGATCATCTGCACCAATCCGGTGGCCACGGTGGCCAACCGCAAAACGGTGATCGCCGGGTTGGAAAAGGCCGAGCTGGTGATCGCCCAGGACATCTACACCGATACCGCGACCAACGCCTACGCCGATATCCTGTTGCCCGCGGCGGCCTGGTCGGAGATGGACGCGGTGATGGTCAACTCCGAACGCACCGTCACCCTGCAGCAGCGCGTCACCGATCCCCCCGGCGAGGCCCGCCCGGATTGGCAGCTCATCGCCCGGATGGCGATTGCGCTGGGTTTCGACGGGTTCGCCCATTCCTCGAGCGCCGAGGTATTCGCCGAGATCACCCGTTTCGCGAATCCGGCGACCGGTTACGGCCTGCGGGGGATGAGTTACGAACTGCTGCGTGCGGGGCCGATGCAGTGGCCGTGCGCCGACCCGTCCCGGCGCCGCAATCCGATCCGTTACCGCAATGACGGCATCGACCGGCCGCTGTTCGTGGACGAGTCCGGACGTCGTCCCCGGTTGGTTTTCCCGACACCGAGCGGACGTGCGGTGTTCTGGCCGCGACCGCATATGGCGCCCGACGAACTACCGGACGACGATTTCCCGTTCCTGCTCAATACCGGTCGGCTGCCGCATCAGTGGCATTCCATGACCAAGACCGGTCGTATCGCCAAGCTGGAGAAATTGAACGGGCGACCCTTCGTCGAGGTGCATCCCGACGATGCCCGGAGGTTGGGTGTGGCACCGGACGATCAGCTGGAGATCGCCTCGCGTCGGGGACGGGCCGTTCTCCCGGTGCGCATCAGCGATCGGGTGCGTCCCGGTGACTGTTTCGCACCGTTTCACTGGAACGACGAGCAGGGCGAGTATCTGACGATCAATGCCGTCACCAATGACGCGGTGGATCCGGAGTCCCGACAACCGGAGTTCAAGGCCTGCGCGGTGGCACTGCGCCGGGTCGCCACCATGGCCCGGCCGGAGGGCAGTGCGGCACCGGAATCACCACCCTCACGACCGGAGGCTCGACCGGGGCGGCCGGCGGCCGGCCGGGGCGGAACTTGTGAACCCGCGCATCCGTTGGCCACGTTGCTCGGCCTGGATACCACCACCCCTACCCTCTCCGAACCCGAACGGGTCTACCTGTCCGGATATCTCGCCGCCCTACAATCGGGGCCGGTAACCGGCGTTCCGGTATTGCCGGACGGCGCGCCGCTGGCACCGACGAGCCGCCTGTGGGTGGACGGACTGTTGGCCGGTCTGTACTCGCGTGAGGGTCGGCCGGCCGCCGGAGCGGCGGAGGCATTCACCGGAGACGAACCCGGCGAGGTCGCCGACCACGACCGTCGGGGGGTGACCGTGCTCTGGGCATCCCAGACCGGAGCGGCGGAAGAGTTCGCGGCGATCACGGCTGCCAGGCTCGCCGAGGCCGGTTTCCGGCCCCGACTCGTCGAGATGGATTCCGCCGAGCCGGCGTCGCTCAGCGGTGATGTGCTGGTCATCAGCAGTACTTTCGGTGACGGCGGTCCCCCCGACAACGGCGCCGATTTCTGGGAACGCCTGTCCGGTGGCGATACTCGGCTGACGGGAGTCCGGTACGCGGTCTTCGCGCTCGGCGATTCCTCCTACGACGACTTCTGCGGGCACGGCCGCAAACTCGACGAAACCTTCGCCGCTCACGGCGCCACCCGCCTACTCGCCCGGGTCGACAGCGAAGCCGACAGTGATGAGCCGGGCAAACGTTGGCTCGACGATGTCCTCGACGCACTCACCGGTACCTCGCCGTCCTCCGGCACCGTGCCCCGTATCGACCGCACCGCGACCGATGCGCCGGGGCGGGACACCGACCACACCGACACACCCGGCGCTGCCGACCGGTACACCGCCGGCGCGGGTACGGCTCTGCTCACCCGGGCGACGCGCCCTGTCGACACGGCGCCGTTCACCCGGAAGTCCCCGCTGACCGCTCCCTTGTGCCGCAACGAGCTGCTCTCGGCTCCCGGCTCGGCGAAGGAAGTCCGCCGATTGGGCTTCGATCTGCGTGGCCTCGACGCACGGTACGAGGTTGGCGACGCGCTCGGTATCCGGCCCGCCAACGCACCGCATGTCATTACCTCCTGGCTCGCCGCCACCGGGCTGAAGGGCAACCGCGGCGTGGAGATCGATGGCCGGGAGGTCCCATTGGCCGAGGCCCTGCGCACCCACTACGACATCACCAAGGTGAGCCACGAGCTGCTGGATTTCATCGCCGAGCGAAACCCGAACAACCGCCTCGCGAAACTGCTGCGCCGCGACAACCGCACCGAGCTGGACGCTTATCTGTGGGGGCGACAGGCGGTGGACGTGCTACGCGATTTCCCGGTCCGGGCCGATCTGGTCGAATGGCTCGCCGTGTTGAAGCGGCTCCAGCCGCGCCAGTATTCGATCTCCTCCAGCCCGCTGGTCAGCCCGGACGAGGTGGAGTTGACCGTCGGTGTGGTGCGCTACGGCGAGCCGGATCCCACCGGCCGCGGCGGGGTGTGCTCGACCTTCCTCGCCGATCGGGCGCAGAAAACCGGTGCGCCGATATTCCTGCAGCGTGCCCCGCATTTCAAACCGCCCGCCGACCCGACCGCGCCGATGATCATGGTCGGCCCCGGCACCGGTATCGCCCCGTTCCGTGGTTTCCTGCAGGAACGCCGAGCACTCGGCGCCACCGGACGCAACTGGCTGTTCTTCGGCGACCAGCACGCCGCGCACAACTTCTACTACCGCGCCGAACTCGAGGATATGTTCCGCACCGGCTTCCTCACCCGCCTGGACCTGGCCTTCTCCCGTGACCAGCGGGAACGAATCTATGTCCAGCACCGGATGATCGAACACGGTGCCGAGCTGTGGTCGTGGCTGCGCGACGGCGCCCACTTCTACGTTTGCGGCGACGCCGCCCGCATGGCCCGCGACGTGGACGACACCCTCCTCGAGATCGCCCGAGTCCACGGCAATATGGATGACGATGCCGCGCGGGCCTTCCGCAAGCAGCTCATCGCCGAAAAGCGTTACGTCCGCGACGTCTACTGATGTAGGTGGAGAAACAGATACCCTGGGAGAACACGGTCCGAGCACACCCCGAACCGGCCGTCCAGGTCGCGAAATGCGCGGGCGACGTTCTCCGGCTCCTCCGCTTCGGGCAACCCGAGCCTCGCGGGATCCGCTTCCGGAGAAGTTTGGGCTCGGCGCGCCTACAGCAGTGGTGATCCAGGAGCCGGGGTGAGTTGGGTGGTGGTCACCTCGATGATGGTGGTTGTGTCGAAACCCTCCATATCGGAGCGCAGTTCCGGGCCGGCCAGATACCGCTCGGTGATATCGGCCGGATCGGTGTCCGCAGGGAACGACAGCAATGCATACAGTCTCGGCACCTCGGAACCATCGGTCCACAGACCGTGTAGGCCGATGCCGTATTCCGGGAAGCTCACCAGATGCCGGGGATAGTGGATGGTCCGATAGCGCTCCAGCGCATCCGCCGTCGACAGTGTGTATATCCGGAGTTGATAGATCCTCATGAGCTGATTCCTGTTCCTATTCGCAAATGATGGTGTGGCCAGGGCTCAGGCGGTCAGCAGTAGCGTTGCGGCCACCAGGACCACGGCTGCGGCAGCGGCGTGTATGCCGTAGGCAGCCGACCTGGGGCCCCGGCTGCGGAGCACGATCGCCGCGTCGCCGATCGGGATGAGAGCGAGGCCGAGCATGAGTCCGCCGAGCAGCGCGGGTGTGCCGGCGGCGAGCAGAACGAAAATGCACACCCCGGAGGCCATGTCACGAACACCCTTGACGCGCAGCCAGGCACGGAAAGCGGGGTCCTGGATGGGGGAGTTCGGAATACCGAAACCGGCCGCACCCTGCGGCGCCCGGAAGGAACTCGCGCCCATGAAAACGATTGCGATGGCGATGACAGTGGCAAGGGAGCTGCCGATGATCGACTGCATAATGGATTCCTTTTCCGGGGGATATTCTCAGTGGAGACCGCGCCCGCGCCGATGGGCGTGACGATCTCGTCGTCTACGCGCCGGCCGACCGGCGCATCCGCTCGACTGCGAGGACTTGCTGCGTTGCGGTCCAGGCGATAACGGCATCGGTGGCCGAGTTCGGATACTGCGCGTATTCGGTGTCCACCAGGCCAGGCCGTCGTCGGCCTCATGTGAGTGGGCAGGGTCGGGCCGCGCGGAGGCGGCGGATGACATGCCGGATGACACGGCACCGTGTCGCCCGGGACGACCGCTGCGACGAGCTCGATCAGCAGCCGGGACTCGCGACGGAAAGCGCGGTGGACGATTTTTCCATCCTGGGTATCGACACTCATGGTTCCTGCCTTTCAAAGATTTTCGATCGACTCGAGACTGCCCCCGAGTGCTTGGAAGGGACTGGGAACCGACTTGGAACGCTCGAACGCGGCCACGCACGTAGGATGTGCCCCGTTATGGTCTTCATCCGGGTACTGGGCTCGTTCGCGGCCGAGGCCGGCGGCGAATCCCTTCCTCTCGGTGGACCTCGGCAGCGCGGCGTGCTGGCTCTGCTGGTGGCCGCACGCGGGCAGGTCGTTCCGGTCGACCGGATGGTCGAGGACCTGTGGCGCGGCGAACCTCCGTCGCGTGCCCTGGCGTCGTTGCAGGCGTACGTGTCCAACCTGCGCCGTCTGCTGGAGCCCGGCCGCCCACCACGGGCACCGGCTCGCTTGCTGGTGAGCGCATCGCCCGGCTATGCATTGCGGCTGCCGCGGGCAGCGGTGGACGCATGGCGTTTCGAGGAGCTGCTCGACGAGGCCCGCACGTTCGCCGATCCGCGTGATGCTCGCGTCCGGCTGGCCGAGGCGCTGGCGCTGTGGCAGGGGCCCGCGTTCGCCGAGTTCGCCGACGAGCCGTGGGCCGGCGCCGAGACCGCCCGGCTCGACGAGCTGCGTCTGGTCGCCCGCGAACTGCACATCGCAGCGGGACTGCGGCTCGGCCACCCCGCGATGGTGGTGCCCGATACGGAGAGCCTCACCCGCGACCACCCCCTACACGAGGAAGGCTGGCGCTTGCACGCGCTCGCGCTGTGGAGCAGCGGCCGCCAGGCCGACGCCCTGGCCGCGCTCCGCCGCGCCCGCGCCACCTTCACCGACGAACTGGGCCTGGACCCCGGACCGGACCTGGTGACTTTGGAGGAGGCGATCCTCACCCAACGCACGGATCTCCTCCCTGTAGCCGTCTCCCCTCCCCCGGCGGATGCACCCCGATCCGAGGCCGCACTGCCACCTCCGGCCGAAAAGTCCGGCACGACAACGTTCGTGGGCAGGGAAAATGAGCTCCAGGCGGTGGTGGCGACCGCCGGGGAGGCCGTCCGTGACGGGGTGCGCGTCGCGCTCGTCGCCGGGGAGGCGGGGCTCGGCAAATCGATGTTGCTCGAGCAGCTCGGTGCGCGGCTCGGGCAGCAGGGGTGGCTCGTGGCCGCCGGGCGCTGTCCCGACGTGGACAGCGCGCCGCCCGCATGGGCTTGGGTCGAGGTCCTGCGGACGATCGCCGCAAGCGTTCCACCGAGGGAGTTCGCCGACGACCTGGCACCGTTGCTCGCGGACTCCGTGACGGCGAACGGTGACGCGGCGGCCGGACGTTTCCGGCTGCGGCAAGCCGTGTGGAGCTGGCTCGCGGCGACCGCCGCCGACCGACCGGTCGCCGTTGTTCTGGACGACCTGCACTGGGCGGACGCCGCCACGCTGGAACTGCTCGGCGGTGGCGTCGGCACGCGGGCCCCGATCCTGATCGTCGCGGCGTACCGCGCGGACGAGAGCGAGCGCCTCACCGCGACGCTCGCATCCCTCGCCCGCGCCGCGCCCCTCCGGCTGGACCTGCCCGGACTCGATCGTGATGCCGTCGCGGAGCTCGTACGCGCCGAGTGCGAGGTCGACGACGCGACCGTGACCCGGATTGCCGAGCGGACCGGCGGCAACCCGTTCTATGTGCGGGAGACCGCGCGGCTGCTCAACGGTGAGGGCGCGTTGATCGCGCTCTCCGAAGTCCCCGAGGGCGTACGGGACGTGCTGCGACGCCGGTTCGCAAGGCTGCCCGAGAGCGGCGTGTCCGTCCTGCGGCTGGCGGCGGTGGCGGGCAGGGAAAGCTCGGTGGACGTGCTCGTGCGGGCCGCCGACACCGACGAGGACAGCGTGCTGGACGCGCTGGACGCGGGCGTCATCGCCGGATTGCTCGACGAGCCCGATCCCGGGCGTGTCCGGTTCGTTCACACGCTGGTCAGGGACACGCTGCTCACCGATGTCAGCCGAGTGCGAATCACCAGGATGCACGCGCGGATCGCCGCGGCCCTGGAGGGCTCCAGCGATATCGCGGCGCTCGCCCATCACTATGCGCGAGCAGGATCACCGAAAGCCGTCGGCTACTGCGTGCAGGCCGCCGAATTGGCCGAGGCGCGCTACGCCCATGATGTGGCGGCCGCGCTCCTCACCGACGCCGTCACCAACGCCGGTGGCCCGGACGAGCGCATCGACCTGCTCGGCAGGCTGCTGCGCGCGCAGGTCAGAGCCGGGGCCTTCGCCGCGGCCAGGAACACGCGCGAGCAGGCCGTAGAGCACGCCGAGTCGATCGGGCGCGAGGACCTGATGATCGCCGCGTTCACCGCCTGGACCGAACCCACCCCCTGGCAGGCCCGCCCCTACGGCACGGTCGACCGCCCCATCGTCGACCGTCTCAACCGTCTGCTCGAGCGGACCGACCTGGCTCCCGATGTGCGGTCCCACCTCCTCATCGCGTACGCCCACGAGCTGGTGGGCGAGGACGATCCGACGGTTATGGCGGCCGCGCGGGAAGCGATCGACCTCACCACCTCACCCCAGCTCCGGGCCGCGGCGCTGCTGGTCCTCGCGCGTGAGTCCGGGCGGGAGGATCACTCCCGCGAGCTGGTGGAGATCGGCGTCGAACACGACCTGCCCGTATATCGTGTGACAGGCCTGCTCAACCAGGCCTCGAACGCCGCCGCGGCCAACGACCCGGCGACCATGCGCCGCGTGACCGAAGAGGCGCTCGCACTCGCCCATACCTACCGGATGCCGGAAGCGACCGGCGCCGCCGAGATCGCGCTGGCGACACTGGTGCTCATCGAAGGCCGATTCGCCGACGCCGAGCGCCTCTACGTCGAGGCCACCGAACGCATGGAACGCGCCGGATCGGTGCACGCGGCCGGCTTCCTCCGCCTCGCTCTGGCGGCGATCTGGATCAACGACGGCACGCTCGGCGACCACTTGGATGAGGTGCGCGATATGCACGCGGCACTCGGCCCGATGGTCGCCGACCTGCTCGCACTCGCTCTCCACGCCGCGGGCCGCGGCGATGAGGCGTATCGGGCCCGTACACCACCGAGCTCGATCCGGCCCGACTTCTTCTTCACCTTCCTGACCAGCCTACGCGCGATGGCGGCCGTCGCATCGAACGACCGCGACGCTGCCGAGCAGATCTACGCGGACCTGCTTCCACACCGTGACGGTCCCCCGGCCGGCGCGGAGAGTGTGTCGCTGGCCGTGCGTCCGGTCGCCCACACACTCGGCGAACTCGCGCACCTCCTCGGTCGCGACGGCGAGGCCGCTGCCCACTTCGCCCAGGCCGCCGTCATCGCCGATCGGTGGAACGCCCCCACCTGGTCCGAGGACGCCAGAACACGCGCCGATCGTGTTCTGGGCGGTCAGGTTTCGTCCTCGCAGCAACGCTGAAAGCACGATCGGTGCCGGGGCGCTTCCGGTGTTCCGGGTCGGCCTCGAGTGTCTTCCGGGATCCAGGCAGCCGGCGCCCATCGGCCATGGATGGCCGCGGGCGCTACGTGCTCGAGTCCTGATCGACTCGGCCACCACGGCACCCCCGCTGTTCCCGGGCGGTCGTCATACGGCGACGGGCGGGTTCACCCGAGCGAAGTCGGGCAGCCGATAGTACGGATAGTAGGGGTAGGGCGGAGTCACCGCACTCGCCGCGTCGAGTCGGGCGAGCTGGTCGGCGTCGAGTCGCCAACCGATGGCACCGAGGTTTTGCCGCAGTTGTGCCTCGTTGCGGGCGCCGATGATGACGGTGGACACGGTGGGGCGGGTCAGCAGCCAGTTGAGTGCCAACTGGGGCACACTGCGGCCGGTTTCGGCGGCGATTTCGTCGAGTACGTCGACCACGCGGTACAGGTGCTCGTCGGGGACGGGCGGGCCGGCCTCGGCGGTTCGATGCAACCTGCTACCTGCCGGCAGCGGTTGCCCACGGCGGATCTTGCCGGTCGGCCGTCCCCAGCCGAGGGGGCTCCACACGACCGCACCGACACCCTGGTCACGACCCAGCGGCATCAGCTCCCATTCGTAGTCCCGGCCGACCAACGAGTAGTAGACCTGGTGGGCCACATACCGGGTCAGTCCGTGGCGGTCGGCGGCGGCCAGTGATTTCATCAACTGCCGGCCCGCGAAGTTCGAGGCGCCCAGATAGCGGATCTTGCCGGCCCGCACCAGATCATCGAGTGCGGTGAGCATCTCTTCCACGGGTGTATGGGCGTCGAAGGCGTGCAGTTGGAAGAGATCGATGTGGTCGGTGCCCAGACGCCGCAGCGAGTTCTCGACGGCGGTGATCAGCCGAGCCCGACCCGAGCCCGCGTCTCGCGGGTCGGGACCGGTGGGCAGCCCGGTCTTGGTGGACAGCAGGACCTGGTCGCGTCGCCCGCGGATGGCCGCGCCGAGTACCTCTTCGGAGGCTCCGTCGGAATAGACATCGGCCGTGTCGAACATGGTGACGCCCGCGTCGAGGGCGATATCGACCATGCGCCGGGCCTGAATGGCGTCGGTATCGCCCCAGGCGCCGAAAAGCTCGCCTCGTCCGCCGAAGGTGCCCGCGCCGAAGCTGAGCGCCGGCACGAGTAGGCCGGAGGCCCCGAGTCGCCTGTACTCCATTCCAACTCCTTAAAGGGAATTTATTTCCATTAACACTTCGCAGTGCACACTTCGGAAGCGACAAATGGAACAGAAGAACCATTTATGGAGGCTCGTCTATGACCGAAGCGGTATCACCACCAGGCTCGATTCGTCCCGGCGGTCGAACCGCGCGGGTGCGCACCGCGGTCCTGCGGGCCACCGGAGACCTACTCGCCGAGCACGGTTTCGCCCGGCTCGACCCGAGCGAGGTGGCGGCGCGGGCCGAAGTCGGCAAAACCACCGTCTACCGACGCTGGCGCGGTCCGGCCGGTCTGATCGCCGACCTTCTGGTGGATATGGCCGAGCAGTCACTGCCCCGCGCCGATACCGGTTCCCTGCTCGGCGACCTCACCGCCAATGCGCAACTGGTCGGCAAAACCCTCATCGATCCGCGACAAAGCCGACTGTTCCGCGCCGTCGTCGCCGCGGCGACCATGGACGATTCGGCAGCCGCCGCCCTGCACCGCTTCTACGACACCCGACTGAACGAATGGACCCCCTGTGTCGAGGCCGCCATTGCCCGGGGTGAGGTTCCCGCGGGCACCGATCCCCGAGCGGTGCTCTCCGCGGTCTCCGCGCCCCTCTACTACCGGTCGCTCGCCAGCGGCGACCCCATCGACAACACGGCCATCCACACCGCGGCCCGAGCGGCCGCCCACGCCGCGGCCGCCGGGGTATTCGTCACCCGGACCGACCCGGAGCCCACCCCGACCGGTGAAACCCGGTAGGCAATGCGGCAGGACCACGGATACCACCGGGACGAAGAGCCCCTCGGCAGAATTCGACGGTGAGCGACCGCGCCGATCGAATCCGGCACCCGTCCCCCGACCCGAAAACCCTCGGTCGGGGACGCCCTCCGATCAGGACGCCACAGCGCCGACGGCGAGAGCATCGATGGCGGCCTGAAGTCTGGCGCCGGCCTCCTCTGCGATGGGTTGTAGTGCCGGGTTGTCGGTGACCTGGACCATCAGTTGGGGATTCATCGCCTCGACAATGATGTCGGCGCCGGAGGTGGTGTCGCGGCGCACGACCACATTGCAGGGCAGAAGCAAGCCGATCTGACGGTCGACACCGACCGCCCGGTGGGCCAAGGGGGGATTGCAGGCGCCGAGAATGAGGTAGTCCTCCATGTCCTCGCCGAGTTTGGCCTTCAATGTGGCGCGCATATCGATTTCGGTGAGAATCCCGAAACCTTGCTCGGAGAGCGCAGCGCGGGTGCGGGCTACGGCTTCGTCGAAGTCGGTGCGCAGTGTGGTGGACAAGCCCAGATCCATGGTGCGGCCTTGCCTTTCTGTGAACTGCGGGATCGTCGGTCGGGGCGCGAGCGGAAGCGGGCGCCGACAGTGCAGGCCGGGTCCGGACAACGGCTTTTCCGGTTCGTTCCCGGACATCGAGCCGGTCTCCACGGCAATGCCACCGGTGCGAAGGCGGGGTGATCCGGCGGCGACCATCTTTGATCCGGAGCGGTAGAACGCATGGCGCGGTTTGCCGAGCACCTCGGTAACAGCGGTGTCGCCGGCCATGGCACGTCTCCTCATACCGCGGGAACCACCTCCAACATACCCACGGGATATTCGAGAAGGGAGGAGATCCGCGGCGCGGTCGGCCCACGGAATCGTCTCGCGTGACCGGCGGGATGACCGTCGGCCACGACCGGGTTCCGGTATCAGGACGCGGAGTCGGACAGCAGCCGTTTGCGCAGTTCGGCCCGGTCGGGTTTCCCCGGTCCGAGCAGCGGCAGATCCTCGACCAGCGCGAGTTCGCGCGGAGCCGCGGTGGTATCGAGTTCGGCGATGACGTGGGCGCGCAGCTCCTCCAGGGTTGGGGCGGCGCCCTGGGCGGGGACCACGACGACCACGACCCGCTGTCCCAATCGCTCGTCCGGAAGCCCCAGCACCACCGCCTCGCCCACCGCCGGATGGGTGGCCAGTACCGCCTCCACCACCTGCGGCATCACCAACAGACCGCCGGTGGTGATCGCCTCGTCCAGTCGGCCGATCACCCGCAGCACCCCGTTGTCGAAGGTGCCCGCGTCGTCGGTGCGGAACCAGCCCGGCTCCGCGAACGCCGGATGGTCGGGCAGATTCCGATAGCCGGAGGCCAGTACGGCGCCGCCGAGCAAGATGCGACCGTCCTCGATCCGCACCTTCACCCCGGTCAGCGGGATACCGTCGTACACGCAGCCCCCGCAGGTCTCGCTCATCCCGTAGGTGCGGACCACATTGATCCCCGCGGCCCGGGCACGGTCGTAGACCGACAGCGGTGTCGCGGCGCCACCGACGAGGACGGCGTCCAGATCGGCCAGGGCGGCCGTGGCCGACGGGGCCTCCAGCGCCTTGATCAGCTGGGTGGGCACCAGCGAGGTGTATCGACGCGAACCGCGCATACTCGCCACCGCGTCGGCCAGCGCCTCCGGCAGAAAACCGCCCGAAACGTCCAGGACGACGGGTTCGGTATCGGCCAGGATGGATCGCAACAGCACCTGAATGCCCGCGATGTGATGTGTGGGCAGGGCGAGCAGCCAACTACCCGGCCCGCCCAATCGTTCATGGGTGGCGGTGCCGCTGGCCCGCAAGGCCTCGGCGGTGAGCATGGCCCCCTTGGGCACACCGGTGGTACCGGAGGTGGTCACCACCAGGGCCACATCGTCGTCGATGGGTTCTCCGGGGGCGAGCGCGCTCCCGAGCCGTCGGGCCTCACGCCGATCACCGGTCGGGATGGGCAGCCAGGCCGCCGATCCACTACCTTCCAGCACCTGACGCAGATGCGGCAGCACATCACTGATTCCGGTGCCGGTCGGCATCGGAAGAGTACGCAGGGTCCTGCTCACGGCAGCGATCGTGTCATGTCCGCGCCGCCGTGCGCGGAACGGGTCGGCCGTCCGGCGCAATGGGCCGGTGCGGAGAAACCAGGATGAACTGAGCCAGGCATGGGACTGCGATCCACTCGTCGGACGGTACGAAAACGGTCGCACCGGGCATCGGCGATCGGGCGGCCACCCCCCGCTCGCTATCGTGGCCCGCCATGTGCACGGTTGGCAACTCGACCGGACCGATATGTCCGCTCTGCGGGAAGCACGGCTCCGGTGGGGCGAGCGTGTCCGAGGCCGTCACCCGAGATCCCGGGTGTCCCGACGCAACGGATGATCCGATGGCACCTCGACCAGCACGATCGGCACCCCGTCCGGATCGCGCAACCACATCTCGACCAACCCCCACCGCTCCCGCACCGGTGCCCGTTCGATCTCGACACCGGCGAGCGCCAATTCGGTGGCCGCGGCGGACACATCCCGCACCTGAAGCCAGATGGCCCCCGCGAAATCGGATCCGCTCGATCCGGAATCGCCGTGCCCGGCCACTTCGATCAGCGACTGACCGGCGAAGAACACCGTCCCGCCCGGATACTCCCGGGCGATGGCCAGCCCCAGCGAGTCCCGATAGAACGCCAGAGTGGTCTCGTAGTCCCGGGGACGCAGGATGATCCTGCTGCTGAGGATGTCCATCGGCCCTCCGCTCAGAAGTACCAGGGGTAGGGGGTCCAGTCGGGTGCGCGTTTCTCCAGGAAGGCGTCGCGGCCCTCGATGGCCTCATCGGTCATGTATGCCATTCGGGTGGCTTCGCCCGCGAACAACTGCTGCCCGACCAGTCCGTCGTCGGTCAGGTTGAAAGCGTATTTGAGCATGCGCTGGGCCTGCGGCGATTTGCCGTTGATCGCCGCCGACCATTCCAAGGCGACATCCTCGAGTTCCGCGTGGTCCACCACCGCGTTCACCGCACCCATTCGATGCATCTCCTCGGCGGTGTAGGCCCGCCCGAGGAAGAAGATTTCGCGGGCGAATTTCTGCCCCACCATCTTGGCGAGATAGGCGCTGCCGTAACCACCGTCGAAACTGCCGACATCGGCGTCGGTCTGTTTGAACCGGGCGTGTTCGCGACTGGCCAGCGTGAGGTCGCAGACCACGTGCAGGCTGTGCCCACCGCCCGCGGCCCACCCGTTGACCAGAGCGATGACCACCTTCGGCATGAACCGGATGAGTCGCTGTACCTCCAGGATGTGCAACCGGCCGGCGCGCGCCGCGTCGACGGTGTCGGCGGTCTCGCCACCGGCGTACTGATAACCGGTGCGCCCACGGATACGCTGGTCACCACCGGAACAGAAGGCCCAACCACCGTCCTTGGGGCTGGGGCCGTTGCCGGTGAGCAATACCGCACCGACATCGGGGGTCATCCGGGCATGATCGAGTGCCGAGTAGAGTTCGTCGACCGTATGTGGACGAAAGGCGTTACGCACCTCCGGGCGGTCGAAGGCGATCCGGACGGTTCCCTGCTCAACATGCCGGTGGTAGGTGATGTCGGTCAGATTCTCGAATCCCGGTACGGGCCGCCACAGCTTCGGATTGAAGGTCACGTCCTCGATTATCTGCCTCCGGAGGGTCGGGGATTACCCGCCCCCGGAACCGAGCGGCCCGATCGAGACCTCGCCCACACCTGGTGGACATCGGGCGGTGAAGTCTGATTCACCACATTTACGCGCGGCGACTTGACGGTGTATAAGAACGGGTTACGGTGCATTTATGAGCGAGCGGCTGAAACCGACCATCGACGAGAGCGCGGTTGATTCGGATCGGTACGAACGCCACGGTGGCTTCCCCAAGGTCACCCCGGCCCAGGTCGGTCCGGAGTTCGGTGAGTTCGTCGAGACCATGCGCACTCTGCAAGATCTCGCCGTCTCCATCGACGCACCCGACGAGGTCTACGCCACCGCACTCGACCGGGCCCGCCAACTCGTCGAGCTGCTCGAGCCCTACCGTGCACCGGAAGCCCAGGGTCCGGCCGGGCGTGTCATGGACCTGCCCGGCCGCGGCAGTCTGCTGATGCTGCCCTGGACCGTGGTCGAGGCCGGTCCCGACGGGATCGCGATGACCGGCACGTTCCGCCGCTACCATCTGGGCGGCAACGCCGCCGTACACGGCGGGGTGATTCCACTGCTGTTCGACGATCTGATGGGCCTGATCGTCCACTTCGCCGGCCGTCCCATCAGTCGTACCGCGTTCCTGCACGTGAACTACCGCAAGGTCACCCCACTGGAGACCCAACTGTCGGTCCGGGGGCGGGTCGAACGGGTCGAAGGACGGAAAACCTTCACCAGCGCCGAGCTCACCGACACGGAGGGCACGGTGCTGGCCGATTGCGAAGCCCTGATGGTGGAATTGCTCCCCTGGCAGCCGTAATCCGCGGTGAAGTTGCTCCCCCGGCAGCCATAACCGATCATGGGCGACGCGCTGCGTATAGTTGCGGTGCCCATCTATCGAGAACAGATCCGGAGGATCCTGAAATTGGTTGCTGCACTGTCCGAATCCCTGCTCGACGAGGCCAAGCGCCCGGCCTTCCTCGCCGACGCCGTCCAGGTGCTGGACGCCGAGGTCTCCGATAAAGGCGGTGCGTCCGGCCTGGCCGTGAAGGGTGGGTACGCGGCCGTCAAGAAGATCAGCCCGTCCATCATCCCCGACGCCCTGGCCTCGCTGGCGCCCAAGCTGCTGGAGCAGCTGGAGCCCTACTGGCAGGAATACCAGGCCGCCGGTTCGGGCACCTTCGCCGACGTTCTGGTCGCCAAGGGTGACGAGGTCGCCGAGGCCCTGCTGAAGGTGACCGACGCGCGCGCCGAGGCGTCTTCGCGCCCGGCCGTCCAGAAGGTGTACTCGTCGCTGCGTTCCTCGGCCAAGAAGAACGTGATCGAGGCCCTTCCCCGCGTGGGCGATCTGGTCCAGCGCCACGCTGCGTAGGACTTTCCGCGCTTTCGGCGCGGTAGGTTCGCGGCCCCATGGGGCTCGTGTTTCCGTTCCCCGCGACTCGCGTTCGCGGCGCCGCGAGGCACGAGACACGAGCCCGGCCACGACAGGGCGAGGTGATACCGAGAGCCCCGCTCCGTCCCTTGTCGCCCCTGCGGGACGTTCGTTCGTGGGGGCACGAAGAGCTCTGTGAGCAGGCCGACGCAGACGCGGAGGGCCGCCGTCTGAGAGGCTGGGATCGTGAATCCGTCAACAGCCCAAGCGCGGGTCGTCGTCGACGAACTCGTCCGCGGTGGTGTGCGGGATGTGGTCCTGTGCCCCGGCTCGCGCAATGCCCCACTGGCGTTCGCCCTGCAGGCCGCCGATGCCGCAGGTCGGCTACGGCTGCATATGCGCATCGATGAACGGACCGCCGGTTTCCTGGCGGTCGGTCTCGCCATTGCCTCCGGCGCCCCCGTCCCGGTGGTGATGACCTCGGGAACGGCGGTCGCCAATCTCGGACCGGCCGTACTCGAGGCCAATTACGCCCGGGTGCCCCTCGTTGTGCTCAGCGCCAACCGGCCCTACGAAATGCTCGGCACCGGCGCCAACCAGACCGTGGAGCAGCTCGGTCTGTTCGGCAGCCAGGTGCGCGCCACCATAAGTCTCGGCCTCGCCGAAACCGAACCGGATGGGGACCGAGGCGGCTACCCGCGGCAGAACAGTGTGTGGCGGTCGGCTGTGTGCCGGGTGTTGGCCGCGGCCCGCGGCACCCGCTCCGGCAATGCCGGACCGGTGCATTTCGATATTCCACTGCGCGAGCCGCTGGTCCCCGATGTGGAATCCGAAACGGCCACCCCGGCGGGACGTCCCGGGGAGCGCCCCTGGACCCAGACGCAGTACGCCACCCTCGACGTTCCGCTCGAGATCGACCTCACCCCCGATACGGTCGTCATCTCCGGACACGGCGCCGGATTCCGCCCGGAACTGTCCGCACTACCCACGGTGGCCGAACCGACCGCGCCCATGCACGGCCCGGCCCTGCATCCGCTGGCTCTCCCGCTGCTGCGCCCCCGGCAGGCCATCATCACCGGTCGACCCACCCTGCACCGCCAGGTGTCGAAGGTGCTGGCCGATCCGAATATCACGGTATACGCATTGACCACCGGACCGCGTTGGCCGGACGTCTCGGGCAATGTGGTCGGCACCGGCACCCGCGCGGTCGTCGAGGGGCATCCCGATCCGAAGTGGCTGGCCCGGTGCCGAGAACTCGACGCCCGCGCCCATGAAGTCGTACGCGCCGAACTCGCCCGCCACCCCAAACCCACCGGGCTGCATGTGGCCGCCGTGGTGATGGACTCGCTACGCGAGGGCGATCAACTGCTACTGGGCGCTTCGAACCCGGTTCGGGACGCCGCCCTGGTCTCCCATCCGCGCCCGGGTATCCGTGTCCTGTCCAACCGCGGTGTGGCCGGTATCGATGGCACCGTATCCACCGCGGTGGGCGCGGCACTGCACCATCCCGGCCGCACTGTCGCATTGATCGGCGATCTCACCTTTCTGCACGATGCGTCGGGGCTGCTGATCGGGCGGGGCGAGCCACGCCCGGCCGATCTGACCATTGTCGTCGCCAATGACGACGGCGGCGGCATCTTCGAGCTGCTCGAACAGGGAGATCCGCAATACGCGGGGGTGTTCGAGCGGGTATTCGGCACCCCGCACGGGATGGATCTGGCGGCGCTGTGCGCGGCCTACCGGATTCCGCATCGGCAGGTCGGCACCCGCGAACTCGCCGCGGAACTCACCGGTCACGCATCGGGAATTCGGGTGCTCGAAGTGATCACCGATCGCGCGGGACTGCGCGAACTGCATGCCACCGTGCGGGCCGAGATCGGTCCGGAAGCAGTACCGGAACCGGATCTCGTACCCGCCACGGAAACCGGTGGTGGCTCCTAGCGGCCCACGTTACGGCTCCTCGTCCGCATAGGCGCCGTCGTAGTCGTCCACAAGGGGGACGGGGATGGACTGCTCGACGACATCGGCCGGGTCGGCGTCCCAGTCGTCACGCGGCTCGGGGATCGGTGTCGTCTCTTCGGGTACGGGGAAGTCCTCGGGGTATACGCGGGAGTCGATATCGGAGTACGCGGCATCGTCCGGGTAGGCCGGGGTGGACTGCTCGGCGAGATCCGCCTCGGGCACCGCGTCGACGATACGGTAATCCGGGGTGCGGGGGGTGTTGCGCTCGGTCATTGTGGGCTCCTCTCCGCGTTATTTCTCCGGGGGTACCCGGATGAGGGAAAACAGTCCAACGTTTCGAGCATGCTCCGCTCCGCGCAATCGAGCAAGTAGGCTCGAGCTGGGAGTTCACCACAATGCGAGATGGGTCACAGCGGTCGCTCGGACGCCCGAGCCCCGCCCCGGTCGAGCACGGTGGACCACTCCCCGCGAAGTGGTCTGTGAAGGCGGGTACACAGCGACTCGGCGTCTGTCACACTTATTCCGACCAATAGGTCGCCTACATTGTCGCAATGGCCGAATTCGAGGTGGTACGCCAGACCGTGGTCGCGGCCGAACCGGCCCGGCTACACGGCCTGATCGCCGACTTCCGCGTGTGGAAACGCTGGTCGCCCTGGGAGGATCTCGACCCCCAACTACGCCGTATGTACAGCGGCCCGAATACGGGCTCCGGTGCGCGTTACGCCTGGGAAGGCAACCGTAAGGCGGGCGCCGGCACCATGGAGATCACCACTAGCTCCGAACGCGAGATTCGGGTCCGGATCTCGTTCGAGAAACCGTGGCGAGCCACCAATACCGCCGTCTTCTCCCTACTCCCCGCGCCGGAGGGCACCAAGGTGGTCTGGCTCACCACCGGGACCCGGACCTGGCCGATGCGGCTGCTCGGCCGGTTCTTCTCGATAGACCGGCTACTGGGTAGGGATTTCGAGAAGGGATTGGCGCGGATGCGAGCCGCCGCCGAGGGCGAACCGTCCTGAATCGCTCGCGCCGGCCCGGCGGATTAGGCTGCGGGAATGGCTACCGCTGCTCAATGGATCGAGGGTGCCCGACCCCGCACCCTGCCGAACGCCATCGCCCCGGTTGTCGCCGGCACCGGCGCCGCGGCCGCCCTCGACGCCGCGGTCTGGTGGAAAGCCCTCCTGGCACTCGCGGTTTCCCTGGCATTGATCATCGGGGTGAACTACGCCAACGACTACTCCGACGGCATCCGCGGCACCGATGACGAACGAGTGGGTCCGCTGCGGCTGGTCGGCTCGGGTCTGGCCTCACCCGCGTCCGTCCGCGCGGCCGCCTTCGGCAGCCTCGCCGTGGGCGCGGTCTTCGGACTGGTGCTCGCCGTGTTGTCGGCGTGGTGGCTGCTGTTGGTGGGCGTGGTGTGTCTGGCCGGGGCGTGGTTCTACACCGGCGGTCGCACACCGTATGGCTACCGCGGATTCGGAGAAGTGGCCGTTTTCGTCTTCTTCGGACTCATCGCCGTGCTGGGCACCCAGTTCGTCCAGGCGGAACGGGTCGACTGGGTCGGGGCGGTGTGCGCGATCGCGGTCGGATCGTTCTCCAGCGCGGTGCTGGTGGCCAACAACCTGCGGGATATTCCCACCGACGCCGTCTCCGGAAAGACGACGCTGGCGGTGCGACTCGGCGACCCGCGGACCCGCACACTGCACCTGGTCCTGTTGGCTCTCCCCTTCGTGGCGACGTTGTTGCTCGTCGCCCGAACCCCATGGGCCCTGGTCGGTCTGCTGGCATTGCCGTTCGCGCTGAAGGCGAACGCCCCGGTTCGCGGTGGGGGACACGGACCGGAGCTCATTCCCGCCCTACGGGATTCGGGACTCGCGCTACTGGCGTGGTCGGCGACCACGGCAGTAGCCCTCGGACTCGGCTGAGCTTCGGGACCGGTCAGTCCTTGCTCGACACCACGATTCCGAGCACCCAGTTCACCACGGCGATAATGATCGCGCCGATGAACGCCGCCCAGAATCCATCGATGCGCAGGCCGTAGTCGGTGGCCTCGGTGATCCAGGCCGTCAACCAGAGCATGAGCGCGTTGACCACCAGCAGAAACAGCCCGAGCGTCAACACCACCAGCGGTAGCGAAAGCAATTTCACCAGTGGTTTGACGAAGGCGTTGACCACGGTGAAGACCACCGCCACCGCCAACAGCACAACGATTTTGGCGCCGGTGCCCTGCTCCTTCGGGGAGACGATCTCGATATTGTCGACCCACACCGAGGCCAACCAGATGGCGATTGCGGTGGTGATCAGCCGAAGTACAAGCTGCATACCGCCATGCTATGTCGGGAGTATCGCCATTCGCGGGGCAACGGCGAAGACATCTCACGGACATCTCACGCCGCCCGATCGAGCAGTGCGTGTATCCGCTCGCGTAGCAGTGCGATTCCTTCGTCACCACCGAGCAGCGCGGCGGTGGTGGAGTTCGGCGCCCGCAGGATGGCGAGCAGGATATGCCCGGATTCGATGGTCTTCTCCCGCCGGGCCGCCGCCTCACGCAGCGATAGTTCCAGCACCTTCTTGGAGTCCTTACCGAACGGGATATGGCCGTATCGCATTTTCCGCCCGAGGCCGAACGGTCCGCGCGATTCCGGCGGCAGGGCCCGGTCGAGCGCATCGGCGCCGAAACTTTCCGCCAGGCTCTCCCGCACGGCGTCGAGATCTATCCCGATGGCTCGTAGCGCCTCGGCATCCGCGGGACCCAACGGTTGTTCCTCGGCCCTGCCGGCCAGCTCTTTCCGCACATGGTCGAGTGTCACCCCGGCCTCCGCCAATAGTGTGGCCAATTCCGCACCGCCGTGCGCGAGCAGTCCGAGCAACAGATGCTCCACCCGAATATCCGGCGATCGTAATTCCCGGGCGTCCTCTTGGGCCGATACGACCACCAGCCGCGCTTCCCGAGCAAATCTCTCGAACATCTACCGCGCCCTACCTTTCCGGTTGTATTTCTGATGAACCGCCTGCTTGCTGACCTCGAGCGCATCCGCGATCGCCTGCCAGGACCAGCCCTGCTCCCGGGCATTGGTCACCTGAACGGCTTCGAGTCGTTCGAGCAATCGCCGTAGGGCCAGCACCGCCCGCAACCCCACCGCGGGGTCCGGACTGCCGGCCGCCGCGGCCAATGTCGTCGCTTCCGTCATATGTCAATTTTAATTGACATCCGGCCCGTGTGTCAACAAAAATTGACATCAATAGCGCGGATGAACAACAGACCGGACCGGAACGCCCGAAAAGAAGGAAAGAACCGGCGACCCGACGGGGCCGCGCGCTACCGGCGACTCAGTCGAGCCAGATCCCCGTGGCGTGGAAATGCTCCAGAATCCGCATGGGGGTGCCCAACTCCAACCCCTGCGCGGCAACCCAGTCGTCGTTGTAATAGGTCCCCGCGTACCGATCGCCACCGTCACACAGCAACGTGACCACACTGCCACTGCGCCCCTCGGCGATCATCTCCGCGATCAACGCGAAGGCCCCCCACAGATTGGTACCGGTGGAACCCCCGACCCGACGGCCGAGTACCACGCTCGCATGCCGGGCCGCGGCAACGGACGCCGCATCCGGAACCTCGAACATCCGGTCGACCACCTCCGGAACGAACGACGGCTCCACCCGAGGCCGACCGATACCCTCGATCCGCGACGGCATCCCGGTCGCGTAATCGGCGCAGCGCGTCTCGTAGCCGCCGTAGAACGCCGAATTCTCCGGGTCGACCACTGCCAGCCTGGTCGCATACCGGCGATAGCGGATATAGCGACCGATGGTGGCGCTGGTTCCACCGGTCCCGGCGCCGACCACGATCCATTCCGGTACCGGATGCGTCTCCAGCGCCATCTGGTCGAAGATCGACTCGGCGATATTGTTGTTGCCGCGCCAATCGGTGGCGCGCTCGGCATTGGTGAACTGGTCCAGATAGTGCCCACCGCATTCGGCCGCCAGTCGCGCCGCCTCGGGATACATATCCGGCGCGCGCTGGACAAAATGACACCGCCCGCCCTGCGCCTCGATCAGGGCGATCTTCTGCGGCGAGGTCTTCGCCGGCACTACCGCCACGAATTCGAGCCCGAGCAGTTTGGCGAAATACGCCTCGCTCACCGCGGTGGATCCCGAGGACGCCTCCACCACGGTGGTGTTCTCGGTGATCTGGCCATTGCACAACGCGTACAGGAACAGCGACCGCGCCAACCGATGTTTCAGACTGCCGGTGATATGCGTGGATTCGTCCTTGAGGTAGAGCTGGACATCCCACTCCCCGGGCAGCGGATAGCGCAACAGGTGCGTATCGGCGCTGCGCTGGGCGTCGGCATCGATGAGCCTTATCGCATTGTCGACCCACTCACGAGAAGAGCTGCGGTCACAGGACTTCACACATCACCGTCCGAGGCGTCGGAACCATCGACCTCACCACGCAATCGGGCGCGCAACTGCTCCTTGTCGCGGCGCCGACGCTCGTCCACCACGGCGATGTCCTCGTTGACCCGCGCCCGCAACCCCTTGAACAGGACCAGCGACAGCGGCATGGCGATAACGATTGCGAAAAGCACCGCCACCACCAGCGGCACTTGAACCGAGACCGCCCGGGCCGCCACCACGATCACGGCGGCGACCACCGCGACCAGGACCAGTCGGGCCAGGGTGTAGAGCGCCAGATTGCGGGCCAGCCGCCGGCCCACCGACGCACCGGGCTTCGGAGCGGCCGCGTCGGCATCCTCGGGGCGGGTGGGGTCGTTGCTGCTCACGCGCTCAAGCTTAGGACTCGTTTGAGAATGCCCGACGAGCGGCGGTCGCCCCACCACTCTGGGTTATATATCCGAATTGTCTATTACCTCCCCTTTACCAAAATTAGATGGTTCGAGTACCCGGGGTGCCGAGTGCAACTATGTCGACACCTATTAGGGATCGTGTCGAAACGGAGAGGTTTGCCATGACTGCGAACACCGTCGGCGCCCAGGACACCTTGATGACACCGGGCCAGGTCGCCGCCCTGTTCCATGTGGATCCGAAGACGGTTACCCGATGGGCCCACGCCGGCCGTCTCGGGTCGCTGCGCACCCCGGGCGGACACCGCCGCTTCCGCGAATCGGAGGTCAGGCGACTGCTCGAATCGCTCACCACCGAGGCGAGCCATCGCTGAGATGTTCGCCGAACGTCCGCGGCGCTACCCTCGATAGAGGAGGTGAGCAACGTGACGTACCTGTTGGCACTCATCGCGGTGGTGACGATCGCGGTGCTGTGCTGGAAGGCGTTCGGCCCCGAACGGAAAACCACGCCCCAGGCGACCCGTAACCGGATCCTCGGCCCGGACGACGACCCCGAGTTCCTCTGGCGTATTTCCCGCCCGCAGCATCGCGATGGGGACTCGGGTCCCGCCGAGCACTGAACCGTCTCCGTTCCCGAACACCGAACCGTCACGAAACATCGAAAAGAACGTATCCACCGCCCGGTGGATACGTTCTCCTCGATCGCGACTCAGTCGAATACGCTGTGCTCGGGCAGCCCCTCGGCCATACGCAGTTCGTCGGCGAACTCGGCCAACCGTTCCTGCGACTCGGCGGACAGTCCGATGGCCGCACGGATCAACCGGAACAACGAACCATGCCCCATACCGTGGGCGAAAACGATCCGGGTGTTCCCGGGCAGGTCGCGCATGTACCCACCGATGCTCTCGGTGACATTCTCCGAATCCACCACTGCCGATCTCCTCGGATATCGCCACAGCCGATACGGCCGCGCTGTAAGAGGACGGGCACACCGATACCCGGCATGCCCGAAGTGCTGTGATGTTCAACACGATGAGCCCGTGCCCAACCGTTGCCGCGTCGATACGGGGACGCGGCCTCAGTTCAGCCCGGCATAGGAGTGTAGCCCAGAAACGACCAGGTTGATGATGAAAAGATTGAACAGCATGGCCACGAAGGCGGCGACATTGATCCAGGCGGCCTTGGTCTCCCGCCAGCCCGATGTCGCGCGGGCGTGCAGGTAGGCGGCGTAGAGCACCCATGCGATGAACGAGCAGGTTTCCTTGGGGTCCCAGCCCCAGAACCGTCCCCAGGCGGCCTCGGCCCAGATCGCCCCCAGAATGACCCCCGCCCCGAACAGTGGGAATCCCACGATGGTGGTGCGATAGGCGAGTCGGTCCAGGGTGCGGGCATCGGGCAGCCGATCGGCCACGGCACCGAGGACACCGCCCGACTCCGCTCCGCCGGACCGGCGCAACCGGAACAGGAACAACAGACTGGCCACCCCGGAGACCATGGCCACCCCACTGCCCACGCTGACGATCGTCACATGCAGTGGCAACCAGAACGAACGCAGCGCGGGCACCACCGGCGCGGCATCGGCGTAGAGCACGGTGCCCGCCAGGAACAGCAGGATCAGGACCGGCACCAACAGGAAGGCCCACATGGACCGGTAACGCGGGTCCCGCATGAACACCAGACCGGCCACCACCGCGGCCGCACAGGCCATGGTGACGAATTCGTACATATTGCCGAGCGGGAAGCGTCCGGTCGCGAAACCGCGCAACACGATGGACAGCACGTGCACGGCAATGGCCACGAACAACACCGAGAAGGCCATATTGCCCGCTCGTTCGGACCACGGAAGTTGCGGCACCTCTTCGACCTTGCCGGGGACCCCGGCGGCCGGTGCGACGGGTTTCTCGGTCCCGCCACCGGCGAGCACCAGCTCCCGTTCCCCGACACGCCGCGCCCGCACGGAGGCATACTGCACGATCGACAGCACCAGCACCAGCGCGTACACGACAATCGCCGTCTTGAAGGCGAGGTCACTGTAGCCGGCGAGGGTCTCATCGATCGGCATCGTCATCTCCTGTACTTCTCGTGCCCGACGTATCCAACAACCGATGGCGGAGGCGGCCGAATTCGCCGACCCAGCCGGCCTGGTCGGTGCGGGCCAGCCCACCCATCTCTACTACGACACGTCGTTGTTCAACGGTACCCTCCGGGGTCACCCGAAGCCACACGCGACGCCGGGCCACCAACAGCGAGACCAACAGGCCGGCCATCATGGTCAGCGCGCTCACCAGTACCCACTGCTGCGCGGGATCATGAGAAACCTGCAGGTTCACGAATTCCCGGGCGCCGTCGAAAGTGACCTTCGTGCCATTGGGCAAGGTCGTCGACTCACCGGGGCGCAGGTTGACCCTGGCTTCCTTCGTCAACCGCCCCTGCCGAACCAACTCCTGGTCCAGAGCGAACAGCGACTGCGGGCGACCCGTATCGAGACCGGTATCGCCCCGATAGACATCGACGGCCACGGCCGGGTCCGTCATCGCCGGATACGCCGAGGTGAGCAGGGAACCGTGGAAGCTCGCGGTCGGCGCGAACAGACCCTCGATGGCGATCTGGTTCTTCCGTCGCTCCGTCTCGTTCGGATACAACCCGCCCGGCGGATCGACCCGCAACACCCCGCTGGACAGGAAGGTCGTCATATCCGACGGCTGCCACTGGACCGTCTCGGTACGCGTCCGACCATCGGGGAAAGTGACGGTGAACGTGGGGGCGTAGCCGTGTCCCTGCAGATAGACGCGATCGCCACCGACTCGCAGCGGATGATTCACCCGGAGCGTGGTGTCGCGCCAGGTGTTCGACGTCAGATCCGTGCCCGCCTGATAGGCGATATCGGAAGTGAACATCTCGGCCTGGCCGTTGTCGAGATAATCGGCCCGGAAATTCTTCACCCGCACGCAGAGCGGGGTGATGCCGGTGCCGTCGTTGACATTGCCGGCGCGGAAGGAATCGAAGACCGCGGGCGAGGTGGTGCAGAAACCGGGGCCGTCATCGGCGACGACGATCACACTGCCCTCGTAACCGAACAGTTTTCCCATCGCGATCGCCAGCAACAGCCCGACCAACGCCAGATGAAAGACCAGATTCCCGAACTCGCGGATATACCCCTTCTCGGCCGAGAGGGTGAGCTCATCGTCTCGCGCCCCGGGCCGCACCTCGGTCCGCCAACCACGCAACCGCGCACGGGCCCGCTCGATCACCTCCTGCGGTGTGCCCTCCGCCGTACCGGTGAAATGATGCGGCAACCGGGACAGATTGCGCGGAACCCGCACCGGCGGGGTGCGCAGCGCCCGATAGTGGTCCACCGCCCGCGGCAGGATGCAGCCCACCAGCGAGATGAACAACAACACGTAGATGGCGGTGAACCAGAAACTGCCGAAAACGTCGAACAGTTCGAATCGGTCCATCCACGGGCCGAGCACCGGCCGGTCGGCGATATAGTCGGCGACCTTCTGCTCGTTCAGGCTCCGCTGCGGCAACAACGCACCGGGAATTGCGGCCAATGCCAGCAGGAACAGCAACACCAGCGCGGTCCGCATACTGGTGAGACCACGCCAACCGTTGCGCACCACCGCCCACATGCGGCCGGGTAGGGACTGGCGGGGTGGTCGGACAGGAGGCGCCTCGGGGGTCAACACGCTCATATCGGCAGAACCACCTCGGCGACGAACGCATCGCGCACCCAGGCGACGAACTGGTCCCAGACCCCCGTGACGAGAGCGATACCCACGGCGACCAGCAGAATCCCACCGAACACCTGGATATTCCGACTATTACGCCGCAGCCAGCCCACCCCGCGTAATGCGGTCGCCGAACCGAACGCCAACACCACGAACGGCAGCCCGAGCCCGAGACAGTAGGCGATGATCAATGCCACCCCGCGAGCCGCGGTGGTGCCATCGGTGCCCGCGGCCACCGCCATCACCCCGGACAGAGTCGGCCCGAGACACGGGGTCCAACCGAGAGCGAACACCCCACCGAGCAACGGCGCACCCACTATGCCGGTCAACCGCCGCGGTTCCATCCGAGTGTCGCGCTGCAACGCGGGAATCAACCCGAGAAACGCCAGACCCATTACAACGGTCACCACACCACCCAACCGCTGTAGCAGTTCCCGGTTCATGTTGAGGGTCTGGATCACCCCGAAAACCGTGGCGGTGGCCAGCACGAACACCACGGTGAAACCGGCGACGAACAGCCCGGCCGCCCCCGCCACCCGAAGTCTGGCACCCCGGGTTTCGGTCTCGGTAGCGACGGCGTGACCGCGCGCCCGCTCGACCTCGGCCACCGTCACCGGCGGCGTCTGCGCGCCCACCAACCCGGCCAGATAGGAGAGGTAACCGGGCACCAGCGGCACCACGCACGGGGAGGCGAACGACACCAGCCCCGCCAGTAGGCACGCGCCCAGCGCCAACAGCAGCGGCCCCGACGAGGCCGTCTGCTGAAACGATTCACCCATCCCGGCCGCGACGATCACGGGGATCTACGCTCCGCATCCCGATCGCCGGCCGAGGAGCGCTCCTCGCTCGGACGAACATTGCGGTCGGTCGGGCGGGTACCCGACGGCCGCGAATTCGACACCCGGCGATCACCGCCGGGTGTGACGGCCGGTTGCAACGCCCATGACCCGAGCGTCGACCGGACCAGTACCTCGGCACGCACTCCGCGCGGCGGCCGGGTCGCCCCGTACCGACGCACCCCACGAGCCCGCAGGCTTCTCATGACACTCCCTCCGCGGCGATGCGCTGCACCACCGGCAATAGATCCTCGGCGAGCAGCGCGCGCAAGAAAATCGCCGCCACCCGATGATCCCGATCGAGTACCAATGTGGTGGGAATGACCGTCGTCGGGAAATTCCCGCCGAGCGCGAGCAAACTGCGCATCGAGGGGTCGTAGATCGACGGATAACCCACCTTGTTGTCGGTGACGAAATCCCGTGCTTCGTCCCGATGGAAATCGCGGACATTGATCCCGAGGAACGCTACCCCCAGATCCTTGGTCCGCTCGTAAACCTGTTCCAGTGCGGGCACCTCGGCCCGACACGGGCCACACCATTGGCCCCACAGATTCAGCACCACCACCTGACCGGGGAAGTCCTCCACCGAAACGGTTTCATCCGTCATCACTTCCGGTCCGGACAGATTCCCGATGGTGCCGCGTGACTCCGGGGGGTCGTAGTAGATATCGGTCTGCCCGCCCGGCGAGACGAACTCGAAGGTGCCGCCGGTCGCCACGGCATCCGACCCCGTCGCACATCCCGTTGCCACCAGACACAGCCCCGCCACGAACAGCAACAGCAGCCGCGAGCCCACACCGCGCCGCCGACGGAGCCCGAGCGTGCGCCCTGCGTGGTCACGCTGCGCTACCTCCTCCGGGCGCTGACCGCTCATGCCGTGTCGATGGGGCCTGAGCGTGCGCCCTGCGTGGTCACGCTGCGCTACCTCCTCCGGGCGCTGACCGCTCATGCCGTGTCGATGGGGCCTGAGCGTGCGCCCTGCGTGGTCACGCTGCGCTACCTCCTCCGGGCGCTGACCGCTCATGCCGTGTCGATGGGGCCTGAGCGTGCGCCCTGCGTGGTCACGCTGCGCTACCTCCTCCGGGCGCTGACCGCTCATGCCCCGGTCACCCTGGGGTCCGAGCCGCCCGCGGGCTCGGAGTAGACGATGTCCACGAGGGTCTCTCCGTGGTACACCAGGGAAGTGAGTGAGGCCAGTGAGCACTGTCGCTGCCGCGGATCGTGCCACAGCCGCTGGCCCTGCAGGAACCGGCGCAGCGTCCAGACCGGTAGCTGGTGCGATACCAGCACCGCCTCCCGACCGGCCGCCTCCGCCCGCGCCTTGTTCACCGCGGCCAGCATGCGATGCGCGATCTGTAGATACGGTTCGCCCCACGAGGGGGTGAACGGGTCGCGCAGTTTCCACCAGTGCCGCGGTTTGCGCAGTGCCCCGTCTCCCACCGACACCCGCAGACCCTCGAAGGTGTTGCCCGCTTCGATCAGGTTCTCGTCGGTGCGCACCGGCAGACCGTGCCGGGCGGCGATGGGTTCCGCGGTCTCCTGGGCGCGCTGTAGCGGCGAGGCGATGACCACGGCGATATCGTGATCGGCCAATACCCGGGCCACGGCCCCGGCCTGAGCGCGTCCGGTCACCGACAGACCGAATCCCGGCAGCCGGCCGTACAGGATTCCGCGAGGATTGTGCACTTCACCGTGCCGGAGGACATGCACGATCGTCTCGACGGCCTCCGGGTCGGTGGTGGTATCGGCGGTATCGGTGTCTGTGGGCGGGATGGGGTCGCGCTCGGAATCGGGCTGGGTCACGCGCGGGTTCCTTCGGGTGTCGCGCTCGCCGCCGCACGAGCGGCGGCGGGCAGGGCTGCGGCGATACGGTCGAATGCGTCTTCGTCGAGCGCCGCGGACACGAACCATACTTCGAACGCGCTCGCCGGCGCGTATACCCCACCGTCGAGCAGCGCGTGGAAGAAGGCCGGATAACGCCAGGTCTGACTCGCCTTGACGGAAGCGTAGTCGTGAACCGGGGCATCGCCGAAGAACACGCTCACCATATTGCCTGCGAACCCGACCCGGTGCGGCACCCCCGCGTCGGTGAGCGCCTCGGTGAGCAGAATGCCGAGCCGTTCGCTGTTGCGATCCAGCGCCGTATACACCGCGTCATCGGCGGCCCGCAGGGTGGCCAGCCCGGCGGCCACCGCCACCGGGTTACCCGACAGGGTGCCCGCCTGATAGACGGGACCCAACGGGGCCAACCGATCCATCACCTCGGCCCGGCCGCCGAAAGCTGCCGCGGGCAGACCACCGCTCATCACCTTGCCGAAGGTGAACAGGTCGGCATTCACCGCTTCCAGGCCGTACCACCCCGAACGGCTTACCCGGAAACCGGTCATGACCTCGTCCATGATGAGCAGAGCACCGTATTCCGTGGTGAGCCTGCGCAGACCGGTGTTGAAGCCGGGCAGCGGCGCGACCGCGCCCATATTGCCGGCCGCGGCCTCGGTGATCACGGCCGCGATCTCCCCCGGATACGCGGCGAACGCAGCGGCCACGGCATCGAGATCGTTGTAGGGCAGCACGATGGTGTCGGCCGCCTGGGCGCCGGTGACACCGGGTGAGGTCGGCAGCCCGAAGGTGGCGACCCCGGAGCCCGCCTCGGCGAGCAGCGCGTCCACATGCCCGTGATAGCAACCGGCGAACTTGATGATCTTGGACCGCCCGGTGTACCCGCGGGCGAGCCGGACGGCGCTCATGGTGGCCTCGGTACCGGAATTCACCAGACGCACCTTCTCCACCGGCGCGACCCGTTCCACGATGAGTTCGGCCAGCTCCACCTCCGCCGCAGTCGGGGCGCCGAACGACAGTCCGTCCACCGCGACCCGCCGCACCGCCTCGACCACTTCCGGATGGGCATGCCCCAGGATCATGGGCCCCCAGGAACACACGAGGTCGACATACTCGTTGCCATCGGCGTCGGTGAGGGTGCATCCCCGCGCGGAGGTGATGAAACGCGGGGTACCACCCACCGAACCGAAGGCCCGGACCGGGGAATTCACCCCACCGGGGACAACTGATTCGGCTCGCCGGAAGAGTTGATCGGAGACCGGCACCTTTGCCTCGGCCGCGCGCGGAGAAGAACTCACGGCCTCCAGTTTGGCAGCCGGGCCCCACCGCGTCGACGACAGGGTGTAGTGCGAGTGACCCGCGCCGCGATAACAGCCGCGGACATCGAGGAACGCGGCCCGTATCGTCCAAGCGACGTCTAGGTGTATCGACAGGGTGCCGCCGGCCAGACGACCTGCAGCCGGCACATGAGGTCGTTGTGGATCGCCGCCGAACCGGTCTCGGGCACCAGGCCCGGCGCGATCAGTGCCGGATTCGGATCCGGTGCGGCGGCGGCCGGGCCGGTACCGCACCCGAGCACGACGGCCGCGGCCGTCAACACGGCGCGGCACCCGAGGGAGACGACCGAATACCGCCTCGCCACCGGCCCGCGCCCGCCCGCGGCGCCGGTACGGACTCCCCTACGCATGCGGCACCCGCGCACCACCGCGCACCAGCCGCACCACCCGGACGCATATGTCGAGCGCGAACAGCGCGGCGCCCGTCACCGATATCACCGCCGCGAGCAGCCAGGGCCCCGCATACCGGGTGGCGGCGAAGGCCGGGATATCACCCCGGGCGGGGAACTCGCCGACCTGCACCCCTCGGTTCCAACACAGCACCGCCCCGGCCAGGCAGAGCACCGCGACCACGAACTCGGCGGCCGATACGACAGCAGATCTGTTCACCGATCTTCTCCTCGCTCTCCGAGCGGTTTCTCCGCGGCGGCCCCAGGTGTCTCCACCAGTGTGGTGAGCGCGGCGCGCAGACCGCGATGGTCCCTGGCCCATGCCCGCACGAACGTCCCGTCGGTCCGGCGCAGCCCGATAGCGGTGCGTCGACGAGGCACCCCGGACAGCTCTCCTAGCGTCCGAGCGTCCTCCCACGATTCCGCACCGGACCGGGATTCCTGCGACGCCGGCGGTTTCTCGGTGGGGGACAGCACGGCTGCGATCGAACTCACCGGCAGCGTTTCGGTGCCGTTGCGCAGGGTCGTCTCGGTGAGCTCGACCCCCACATGAGTGCGGACCGCGATCACCTGGACGATGGCGAAACCCGTGATGAGCACCGCGCAGAAGGCCAGGGCGAACCAGTGCGGTCTGGCTCCGGTCGCGAGTTCCAGAACCAGAACGAGCAGGCACAACACGGGACCGTAACAAACTGCGCGCCACCGGGCACCCGGCTCGTAGAAGAGCACCTTTTCACCCGACCCGGTTCCGCTCCCCCCACACGCACGGCTCACACATACCCTCCCGGTCGAGCTGTCCCGCACCGGCGGGCGAACGCGCCCCGCGCGGAGACCGTACCCGCTATCAGCCGATCAGACCGGGAATCAGCAGCACGGCCACGGTGAGCAGCCCGAACAGAACCACCAGACTCAATACGAGCAGATCCCGCCGAGTACTCTGCGGCTGCTGGATCACCACTCGCATCGCTGCCTCCGATCCCCGGGCCCCGGCTCGCCGTCCTTACGGACGAACGCCCAGGTCACCGGCTGCGTGTCTCCTGTGACAGCCCTCACTGTACATCCAGGAATACCCAAAACAAACTTTGTGTTCGGTATCAGGGATACCCATCAGCGATGCACTTGGAACCACTTCGCCGCATCTTCGCGATGGCACAGATAGATCGCACCGCCCGCCAGGACGGCCTGAACGAGCGCCGCCGCGCCCGCCACCAGCGGCGCGATGCCATCGATCGCTTCGATGGCGAACAGGGTGCCCAACCCCGTGAACACCAGCCACACCCCGACGAAGGTCAGCACCGTCCGGGCCCACAGTCGCCCCTTACCGAGCTGGTGCACGATCAGCAGACCGATCGCCGCGAATCCCAGGCCGAATATCCCGGACAGGATGATCGCCGTGGTCACCAGCAGATCGATTCCCGCCGGGGTGAGCTGCGCCTCGGTCGTGCGCAGCTGCTCCGTCATCTCCGCGACGAATTCCTCCCGCCGCCCCAACATGTCCACGAGCGATACGAACAACCGCACCACTCCCAGACCTATGACCCCCCACCACAGTTGCCGCGCGATGGCAACATCCGCCGGCATACTCACGACAGCCGGCGCGCGATCTCGGTGGCCCAGTAGGTGAGCACGATATCCGCGCCCGCCCGGCGGATACCGAGCAGTGATTCGAGAATCGCGGCATCGCGGTCGATCCACCCGCGTTCGGCAGCGGCGGTGATCATCGCGTACTCGCCGGAGATCTGGTAGGCCGCCACCGGGACGGTGGACCGATCCGCGACATCACGCAGAATGTCCAGATAGGACATGGCCGGTTTGACCATCACGATATCGGCGCCCTCGGCCAGATCCAGCTCCAGCTCTCGCATGGACTCCCGACGGTTGGCGGGGTCCTGCTGATAGGTGCGCCGGTCGCCCTGCAGCGATGAGGCCACCGCTTCCCGGAACGGACCGTAGAAGGCGGAGGCGTACTTCGCCGCATAGGCGAGAATGCCGGTGTCGAACCGGCCGGCAGCGTCCAAACCCTCCCGGATCGCACCCACCTGTCCGTCCATCATGCCGCTGGTGCCGAGCAGATCCGCCCCGGCCTCGGCCTGTGCCACCGCCATCTCCACATACCGCGCCACCGTGGCGTCGTTGTCCACCGCACCCGCGGCATCCAACACACCGCAATGGCCGTGGTCGGTGAACTCGTCCAGGCAGGTATCGGCCATGACGACCGTCGCATCGCCGACCTCCACGGACAGAGCACGCAACCCGCGGTTGAGAATGCCGTCCGGATCGGAGGCCTGGCTACCGAGTGGATCCTTGTCCTCCGCTCGGGGCACACCGAACAACATGAGCCCACCGACACCGGCCTCGACCGCCTCGACCGCAGTCCGGCGCAGCGAGTCCATCGAATGCTGATAGACCCCTGGCATCGACCCGATCTCGCGTGGTTCGGTCAAACCATCGGCGACGAACATCGGCAGCACCAGGTGCCGGGGCTCCAGATCGGTCTCGGCAACCAATCGCCGCAGTGCCGGGGTGCGCCGCAACCGCCGCGGCCGTTCGATTCCGGTCATAGGTCGTATCTTATGGCCGGGTCGACGGCAGGGCGGGGCGCGGGCCGACCTCTTGCCGCGGGACCCGTTTGCCGGATGTGTGCCGGTTACCGGCTGCGGCGGCTCTTCTTCCGCGGCGGGGGCAGCAGCCCCTCGGCACGGAGTCGGGCCGCATGCTCGGCCAGGGCCTCCACCAGCGGACCGACCTGGGCCACTTCGGGCTGCACATCCACCCGCAATCCGAACTCGACCGCGGTTTCGGCCGTCTTGGGGCCGATACAGGCGACGATCGTGCGCGCGTGCGGTTTGCCCGCGATACCCACCAGATTCCGAACCGTCGACGAGGAGGTGAACAGCACCGCGTCGAAACCACCGGTCTTGATCATCTCGCGGGTCTCCGCGGGCGGCGGCGAGGCACGTACGGTGCGGTAAGCGGTGACGTCATCGATTTCCCAGCCACGGTCACGCAGACCCTCGGCCAAGGTTTCGGTGGCGATATCCGCGCGCGGCAGCAGCACCCGGTTCACCGGATCGAACACATCGTCGTAGGGCGGGAAATCGGCGAGCAGCCCCAGCGAGGACTGTTCCCCACTGGGCAGCAGTTCGGGCTTGATACCGAACGAACGCACCTTGTCGGCGGTGGCCTCCCCGACACAAGCGATCTTCACACCGGAGAACGCCCGAGCGTCCAGACCGAATTCGGCGAACTTCTCCCACACCGCGCGCACCGCATTGGTGGAGGTGAACACCACCCACTGGTACCGACCGTCCACCAATCCTTTGACCGCGCGTTCCATCTGTGCCGGGCTGCGCGGTGGCTCCACCGCGATGGTGGGCACTTCCTTCGGGATCGCGCCGTGCATGACCAGCCGCTCGCTCATCTCCGCGGCCTGGTCCTTGGTGCGCGGCACCAGCACCGTCCACCCGTAGAGGGCCCGGGACTCCCACCACGACATCTTCGACCGCTGCGAGACCACTTTGCCGATGGTCACCACCAGGGGGCCGACCAGTTCGGACGCGGCGCTGTTCAAGGTGGCCAGCGTGGCCTCGATGGTGCGCTGCTGGCGGGTGGTGCCGCGAATGGTCACCGCCACCGGTGTCTGCGGAGCCATACCGTGTTCGACCAGCGCGCTCGCCGTCTCGGCCAGATGCCCGGAGGTGGCGTGCAACACCAGCGGACCGGGCGCTGCGGCCAATGCGGCCCAGTCGACCTCACCGCGCACATCGGCCTCGGTGTGCCCGGACCCGAGGGCGATACCGGCGTAGGCCGGCACCGCGGAACCGGCGGGCAGCCCCGGCAGCACCTCGAAGACGATATGCGAGCGGGTGACGGCGGTGACCTCGGCGATCACCGCGTCGGTGGTGAGCGGATCCCCGGAGACCACGCGCACCACATCGTGTCCGGCCTTGGCCTCCGCGATCAGCGTTTTGGCCACCTCGGCCGGCTCACCCAGCGCGGGGCGCACATCCACCCCGGGCTCACCGTCGGGCCCCGGCTCCACCGCCGTCCCGATCAGGGCTAATACGCCGGCATCCACATCGGGATCGGTGAACGCGAGCGTGGCCCGGCCGAGCACCTCCCGTGACCGGAGGGTCAGCAGGGCCGGATCACCGGGGCCCGACCCGACGAAAAGGATCCGCCCCGGATGCTTCTTGCTGGCTCGACTCATCGGTTGTTCTCCATGGGACTGGGTTCGGTGAAGTCCGTGGCGGTGTTCTCCCCCGCCGGGAGGGTGCCGGCCTCCGCCGGTGCGGGTGCGGACGCGAGCAACTCGCGGGCACCCAGATCCAATAGTTCGCGGGCCAGCGCACGGCCGAGTTCGGCCGCGTCGGCAGGAGCGCCGACCATCGAGGCCCGCACCACATCGGAACCGTCGACGGCGGCAGCACAGCCGCGCAACGACAGCTCCTCGACGATCCGCCCCTCGTCGTCGAGCGATTCGACGACCTCGGCGATCGCCCCGACGGGCGCCGAACACCCCGCCTGCAGTTCGGCGAGCAGCGCCCGTTCCGCCTCGACCGCCGCGCGGGCGGCTGCGTCGTCCAGACCGGACAGCGCCGTGATCAGCTCGGCGTCGTCGGCCCGGCACTCCACGGCGAGCGCTCCCTGCGCCGGAGCGGGCAGCAACTGCACCGGCTCCAGCGCCTCGGTGACCGCGTCCAATCGCCCGATCCGGGCCAACCCGGCCCTGGCGACCACGACGGCATCCATTTCTCCCTCGGCGACCTTGCGCAGCCGGGTGTCGAGGTTCCCACGCAACGGAACCACCTCCAGGCCCAGCCCGAGTGCCCGCAGCTGCGCGGCCCGTCGCGGCGCCGATGTGCCCACAACCGCACCGGGCGGCAACTCGCCCAGCACCAGTCCGTCGCGGGCGACGAGCGCATCCCGCGGATCCTCCCGCGGTGGGATGGCGGCAATGGTGAAACGAGGATCGGGGGCGGTCGGCAGGTCCTTGTACGAGTGCACCGCGATATCGATCTCTCCAGCGGCGAGTTTGTCCCGCAATGCGGTGGTGAATACGCCGACCCCGATGTTCTGCACCGGTCCACCGACCAGATCGCCCTCGGTCTTCACCAACACCAATTCGGCGGATCGACCGGATGCGATCAACGCATCGCGTACGGTGCCGGCCTGGGTACGCGCGAGCAGGCTGGCCCGGGTGCCGATACGCAACGGCCCGCGCCCGGATACCCGCATCGGCGCGGCGCCCAGCGCATCGTCTGCGCCCTGCACGATGGTCATGCCGACTGCTCCTGTCCGTCGTCGGAACGGCCGGGGGTGAAATCGTCGGCGAGCGCGATCTCGCCGTCCAGGCTCATCCAGCCGACCCCGTTGTGCTCGGCGCCACGCGGGGTGACCTCCATGGGAGCCGCCACCGCCTGCACCGCGCCCGGCTTGAGTTCGAACAGCTCTCGCAGGGCCTCGGCATAGCTGTCGCCACCGGGAGTGGTGGCCAGTTGCTTGACCCGGACGGTCGGGGCGTGCAGCAGTTTGTCCACCACCCGGCGCACAGTGCGTGCCACTTCGTCGCGTTCCGGATCCGCCAGGCCCGGCAGTCGGGAATCCAATCGCAACAGTTCGGCCTCGACCACTTCGGCGGCGCGCTGACGCAGCGCGGCGACGGTCGGGGTGACCTCGGCCATCCGCTGTCCGGCGAGGTACTTGGCGAGCTCCTCCGCGACAATGGCCCGGGCCGCGACGGTATCGGCGGCGGCCGCCCCGGCGGACGGATCCCGCTGCAGGGTTTCGATATCGATCACACTCACCCCGGGCAGCCCGGCGACCGCGTGCTCGACATCGCGAGGAAGCCCCAGATCGCAGAAGACCAACGGCCCGCGCCCGGACCGTTCGCGGTCGGTCAGGGCACGATGGGTGTCGGCCAAGGTCACCACCGCGCCGACCGCACCGGTGCAGGTGACCACCACATCGGCCGCCGCCATGGCCTCGGTGAGTCGCGACAACTCGTAGGCCTGCGCCGGCACCCCGTGCGACTCCGCGGTGGCGGCCAACCGCCGAGCGCGTTCCAGAGTGCGGTTGGTGACGATGATCCGGCCGATACCGGCCCGCGACAGATGCGCTACGGCCAACCCGCCCATGGCGCCCGCGCCGACCACGGCCGCGGTCCGGCCGGCCAACGGCCCGAGCACCGCGGTGGCCCGGTCCAGTGCCACCGACACCACCGACGCGCCCGCCCGGTCGATTCCGGTCTCCGCGTGCACCCGCTTCCCAACCCGCAGGGCATGCTGGGACAGTTCGTGCAGGGTGCGGCCGACCGCCTGCTGGGCGTCGGCATTGGCGTACGCGCTGCGAATCTGGCTGAGCACCTGCTGCTCGCCGACCACCATCGAGTCCAGTCCGCTGGCCACCGCGAACAGATGCTCGGCCGCGGCCTCGCTGTAGCGCACATAGGCGTGCCGGGTGAGTTCGGGCAACGGCAACCCGGAATGTTTGGTCAACAACTCGCCGACCTCGGCCAGTCCGCCGTGAAAAGCGTCGACCACGGCATAGACCTCCACCCGGTTGCAGGTGGACACGATCATCGCCTCGGAGATATGGCTGGACTCGAGCATGCGGTCGATCAGCTTGGGTCGGTCGGTATCGGTGACCGCCACCTTCTCCAGCACCGACACGGGGGCGCTGCGATGAGATATGCCGACGAGAAGAACGCTCATGGTGTGCACACCGATCCCTTGCTGGTTGGCTCCGTTGCCGAATGCGAGGTCAACTGGCCGGACGGCGCCGCGCACGGGGTATGTCCGGCGGGTCCGGACGGAGAATGGGCGGGCACTCGGCGGGCTATGCGACCGGAGCCGGTCAACGGATATGCCGCGGCAGTGTCACCCCGGTCGGTCGCGCGTTCCGGTACAACGCTGTCAGCAGGCACATTGTTCGAACGTGAAGGGGAGTTTTTCGCCACATCATCCCGGATCGACGCCGCCGCGCGTGGTTTTCCGTCGGCGCTGTCGGCCCCGGCCGCGTCCGGTTCGAGCGTCGGGTGCTCGGGATCGGCGTTGCGCACCCGTTCGAAGGACAGCATCTGCATCTCCGCCGCGAGATCCACCCGTCGGATCTCCACGTTCGGCGGAGCCACCAGCACCCGGGGGGCGAAGCTGAGAATGGACTGCATCCCGGCGGCGACCAGCTCGTCACACACCTGCTGGGCCGCGTCGTCGGGCACCGCGATCACCGCGATCGTCGGATGCAGGGATTCGATCGCCGCGGCCAACTCGACGACGTCACGCACCCGCAACCCGGAGATCTCCTGGCCGATCACGGACGGATCGTTGTCGAACAATCCCACCACGGTGAACCCACGCCGCCGGAACCCCCGGTAACCGACCAATGCCCTACCCAGGTTTCCGGCGCCGACCAACACCACCCGATGCCCCTCGGACAGTCCGAGAACGTCTTCGATCCGGGCGCGCAACCGGGCCACGTCGTAGCCGACCCCGCGCACCCCGTTGGGGCCGAGGAAGGAAAGATCCTTGCGAAGCTTGGCGGAATTGACACCCGCTGCGCCGGCGAGTTCTTCACTCGATACGATGGCCACACCCTCGTCGCTCAAAGCGGCGAGGACCCGAAGATAGGTGGCCAACCGGGCCACCGTGGCCTGGGGGATGTTCCGCGGGCTGCCGCCTTCGGAGCCGACGTTCGACCGCTGGGTACGATTGGCAGCCTCCCGGGCCCCTCCGTGGTCACGCGGGCCGCCACCTTCGGGGCCGACGTTCGGCTGCAGAGCCCTGCCGGAGACACCACTGGGCGTCTCATGCTGCTCTGTCACGTCTTCGGCTCCTCGTCCGGCCCGATGAGGGCTGGGGTCGTCGGCGACCTCCGCCGCGAGCGCACTGCGGTGGCGGGGTCGGATATCGGGTTGATTCACCGCGAACCGGCGGTCTGGGGTATCGCCCGGCCCGCGGGTCGCGTGACACCACCGTAACCGCTTGTGAAGCCCTGCACAAAGTCGGTGAAATTGGCCTCATTTTTACTCAGCGACTCAGGTCGGTGCGCAATCGCAACTCGTCGACATCGAAATAGCTGTGCTCTCGACCGTCCAGCAGTACCACCGGCAACCGGTCGCCGTACTCCGCGCGCAATGCCGGATCGGTGGCGGCGACCACATCCACGTCCACCGTGCGCACCGGCACGCCGAATTCGGAACAGATCACCCGCAGCTGCTCCAGTGCTCGATCACACATACCGCAACCGGCTCTGGTCAGCAGAGTCACCTCGTGCGTTGTCGGATTGGTGGAGGTTGGATCGGTCATAGCGCTATTAAACGCCCGGCCGGGCGGGTGATGGGTGTGCCGTCCATACCTGACCGGGACCGAATCCGGTTAGTGTGGACGTGGTTCGCGCGAATGGGCGGAGGTACTGGTGCCGGAACGATCAAAGTCGGTAAAGACCGGATTCATCGCGGGCCGGTTCGGTGAGTTTCCGGTGCGCTGGAATCTCGGGCCGCTCGGGCAGGGGCTGTCCGAGCAGCTGGCGCGCATCTCACGCAGCCCCTTCGGGCCGAGCGAAGAAGAGGTCCGGGCCAATCTCGCGGGTGAGGCCAGCGCCGATGCCGCGCTGGCGCTACAGGACGCCGAACGCGCCGACGGTACGGAACCGGAGCGGCCGGAGGTGCCGCGGGATCTGACCGCGGCCGCATTCTTCGATGTGGACAACACCATGGTGCAGGGCGCATCGATCGTGCATTTCGCCCGTGGCCTGGCGGCCCGTAATTATTTCAAGACCTCGGATCTGTTGGATATCGCGTGGAAACAGGTGAAGTTCCGCGTCACCGGTAAAGAAAACAGCACCGATATGGCCTCGGGCAAGGAGAAGGCGTTGGCCTTCATCGCGGGGCGTTCCACCGCCGAACTCGCCGCTTTGGGCGAGGAAATCTACGACGAGATCATCGCGGACAAGATCTGGCCGGGGACGCGCGCACTCGCGCAGATGCATCTCGACGCCGGCCAGCAGGTGTGGCTGGTCACCGCCACACCGGTGGAGTTGGCGCAGGTGATCGCCAAACGGCTCGGTCTGACCGGTGCCCTGGGCACGGTGGCAGAAAGCGTGGACGGGAAGTTCACCGGCCGGCTGGTCGGCGATATTCTGCACGGTCTCGGAAAGGCCCATGCGGTCCGCGCCCTGGCCATCCGCGAGGGGTTGAACCTGAAACGCTGCACCGCCTATTCCGACAGTCACAACGACGTGCCGATGCTTTCCCTGACCGGTACCGCCGTGGCCATCAATCCGGATTCGGACCTACGCGAGGTCGCCAAGGCCCGCGGCTGGGAAATCCGCGATTTCCGCACCGGCCGTAAAGCGGCGAAGATCGGCGTGCCCACGGCGCTGGCCCTGGGCGCCGCGGGTGGTGCGGTCGCGGCGGCGGTGACCCGCCGCCGCGAGAAAAGCCTCTGAGCGACACACCTCCGGGCGACCTCGGCGGATCCTGCCGAGGTCCCTCAGCCGGTGAAGACGTTACGGCGCCTGGTGAGGAGTTTGTAGAGCGTCTGCTGGATGGTTTCTCGCACCTGGTCGGTGACCTCGAACATCGTCATCGGATCGTCGGCGTCCTCGGCCGCGAAATGGTCGGTGGTGATCGGGGCACCGAACTCGATGTACCACTTCGACGGCAACGGGACCACGCCGAGTGGGCCGAGATGCGGGAACAGCGGCGTCACCGGGAAGTAGGGCAGGCCGAGCAATCGGGCCAGCGGCTTGATATCGGCCAGCTTGGGATAGATCTCCTCGGATCCGACGATCGAGCAGGGGATGATCGGCACCCCGGTGCGCACCGCGGCGGCGACGAACCCACCGCGACCGAAACGTTGCAGCTTGTACCGGTCGGCGTACTTCTTGCCGACGCCCTTGAATCCCTCCGGGAAGACCCCGGTCAGTTCACCGGAGCGCAGTAGCCGTTCGGCGTCGGGGCGGCAGGCCAAGGTATGTCCGGCCTTACGGGCCAGCGCGCCGAGTACCGGCAGGTCGAAAACCAGATCGGCGGCGAGCAGGCGTAGCGCGCGCTGTTTGGGGTGGTGGTCGTGTACGACCAACTGCAACATCAACCCGTCCAGCGGAACCGTGCCCGCATGGTTGGACACGATCAACGCCCCACCGGATTCCGGAATATTCTCCATCCCGCTGATCTGCACCCGGAACCAGTGTTCTGCGAGTGGGCGCAGCACGGGCAACAATGCCGACTCGAGCAGGTGCTCGTCGAATCCGAATTCGTCGATCTGATAGTCGCCGGTGAGGCGCCGGCGAGCGAACTCGGCCGCCGTCGAGATCTGCTTCCCGAGCGCACCGCGCATCACCTCCGACAGCGAATGCGGCTCGGCGGGCTCCTTGGGCAGCCGGTCGGTCAACGAGGTGACCGGTTGGGCGGTCCGTCCCTGCCAGGGGCGTGCCGGGGGGCGGGGCCGCGGTGCGGAGGTAAGGTCGTGCAGGTTGATGACCTTGGCTGAATGGCTCATTGATGTGCTCCCGTAGCGGCCCCGAGCAGGCCGAGCAGTTTTCGTTCTGCGACATCGATCCAGGCCGGATCGATGACGGGTCGCAACGCTGCGCCCCCTATCAGGTCGTCGAACGCCTGGACCGTCGTCCAGCGCGGCGCGAAACCGAGTTCGACGCGCATACGCGTGGTGTCCAGACCGCAGCCGAAATGGAAATACTCGAGTTGTTCGACACTGAAGTCACGCATCACCGGGCCCATCAGTGTTCGACCTACGGTGCGGAACATCGTCCACGGTACCGGAAGCGGCACCCGACCGGACCGACGTACCGCCTGCGATAGCGCTAGCGCGCCGTCTCCAGCAATATTGTAGGTGCCGCCCGGGCCATGGAAAACGGCATGTACCAGGGCGGAGACGGCGTCTTCCTCGTGCAGGAACTGCAGCCGCGCGTCCCGCCCCAGGACGGTGGGCGTCAAAGGGGAACGCAGATATTCGGCGGCCCGAGCGGCGAGTCCCGGCCCCACCACCGGGGCCAACCGCAGCGTCAGGGTGGCGATATCGGAGCGACGACGCGCCAGACCGCGCAGGTACCCCTCGATTTCGATGACATCTCGGGCGAACCAACCGCGAGGTGGCACTCGGGCACTCATTTCCTCGGTGAATTTCACCGGATCCCGAGCGCTTCCCCCGTATACCGCCGAACTGGAGCGCAAAACCACTCGACGCATGGTGGGCGTTTTCTGGCAGGCCGCGAACAACTGCATCGCGCCGAGGACATTCATATCCTTCATCGCCGCCCGACCACCCCCGGCCCGGGGCTGGGACAGTATCGCGGTATGCACCACGGTATCCACGCCGTAACGTCCTATCACCTTGCGGATCAAAGGATTACGAATATCGGCGCGCACGAATTCGGCGCGGCCCATTTTGCGACGCAGCTCAGGGGCCGGTGAAACCACATCGACCGCCACGATCCGTTCGATATCCGATCTTTGGGCGAGTCGACACACCACATTGCCACCGAAGAAGCGACTCGCTCCGGTCACCATTACGACCCGGGGTGTGTATGTGGGGTTGTTCTCACCGTTCACCTGCACCGAACCGTCCCGCCTCGAGCATCGAACCCCCGCTCACTAGTCCGTTTACCAGAGTAGCCACACGTTCGCCGCTATCGAGGGTATTAACCGGCTTCTAACGCCGACTTCAGCGGCTTGAAACACAACGAAAAACCCGCCACCAGATGGTAGCGGGTTCTTCGGCACATCGGACCTACTTGCCGAGTTTGCGCCGCTGGACGCGGGTACGACGAAGCAGCTTACGGTGCTTCTTCTTCGACATACGCTTACGGCGTTTCTTGATCACAGAACCCATAGGGCGTTCCTCGCGTTCTCTCTACTGTGTCGAATTGGCGGCTTCGCTACCCCTTCGCGGTCACGCGTTGCTACCGACTCAGGGGCCGACGCTCGGCCGCCACGCGCACGCGCTCGCGTACGCCAACGGTCCGGCTGCTCGGCAGGCCTCGTTCTCGGTGCTCACCGCCGCACGACACACAACCACAGCTGTGCGATGGAAGGCGCGCGAACACGAAACCGATGATCTATCGTACCGGCCTGCCGAGCCGCGTCGGAAATCGGATCATCCCGCGTCGAAGTAGGACGTTTCGAGATATTCGTGAACCGCCTTGGCGTGTACCCGGAAGGATCTGCCGACCCGAACCGCCGGCAGTTCTCCCGAGTGCACCAGCCGGTACACCGTCATCTTGGATACACGCATCAGATCCGCCACCTCGGCGACGGTGAGAAATTGCGTACCTCCGCCGAGTATCGGTTGTCCTTGCGACGAACCACCGCTGCTGTTTGCAGATATCTTGTTCGAAGACATCATCGCGCCACTGACCTCCGGCACGTCCGCGCCGCCGGCTTCCCCACCAGCGGAACAGACACGCACGTGCTCACTGAAGCTTAGCGGGACCAGTGGGGTTACTGCGACGGGAGTGAGAAAACCGATTCATACGCTGGGTGCCGATCGGTTATTCGGCGGATGCGCCCTGTTCCACAGAACGTTGTTTTGCCGCGTGCAACGCCTCCATGAAAGCCGAACGGATTCCGGCGCGTTCGAGTTCTCGCACCGCCGCCGCCGTGGTTCCGGCCGGAGAGGTGACCGCCGCCCGCAGGTCCACCGCGGTCTGACCCGATTCCGCCAGCATGGCCGCCGAACCGAGCATGGTCTGCACCACCAGTCGAGATGCGGTGTCACGGCTCAGCCCCAGGCCGACCGCGGCTTCCACCATCGCCTCCACCACGAGGAAGAAATAGGCCGGTCCGGACCCGGATACCGCGGTCACGGCGTCCATCTGCGCCTCGGGCACCACCGCGACCGCACCGACCGCCTCGAGCATCTCGGTGACCAGCTCCACCTGCTCGGCGGTGGCATACCGACCGGCGGAGACCACACTCATACCTTGGCCGACCAGCATCGGAGTATTGGGCATCACCCGGACCACCGGGAACCCCGCGGGAAGTTTGGCCTCCAGGCGGGATGTGGGCACACCGGCCGCCAGCGATACCAGCACCTGATCCCGATCCCCACCCAGTTCGGTTTTCGCGAGGTCGGTGAGTACCCCGTCGACATCGAGTGGTTTGACCGCGATCACCAGCAGATCGGCCCCCACCGCCGCATCATCCACCGCGCTGGTCACCCGCACCCCGAAACGGCTCGCGATCAGCTCGGCCCGATCCGAATGCGTCTCCACCACGACCAGGTTCTTCACCGCATATCCGGCTTCGAGCAGCCCCGCGACCAGCGCCTCGCCGATCCGACCGCCACCGATCACCGCAATTCTCGTCATGGAGATCAAGGCTAGCCGCCCGGCGACCGAACGCCGGCCTCGGAGGCGGCAGCCCGCGTAACCACGAAGAGGCCCGAGAGGTCGCCCAACCAACACAGCGACCGAACGCCGGCCTTGAAGACGGCAGCCCGCGTAACCACGAAGAGGCCCGAGAGGTCGCCCAACCAACACAGCGACCGAACGCCGACCTCGAAGACGGCAGCCCGCGTAACCACGAAGAGGCCCGAGAGGTCGCCCAACCAACACAGCGACCGAACGCCGACCTCGAAGACGGCAGCCCGGTGACAGCTCAGCTGGACGGGAGGAGTGCGAGTTGGCGGCTCTGCGCTACCAGGGCCCCGGTGGCATCGACAACGATCTGATCGCAGTCGAACATTCGGCCACCGACCTCATGGGTGGTCGCGATTACCCGCAACCATCCGGGGGCAGGTCGGCGACGCAGGTAGGTGGTCATCTGCACGGTGGGCGCCCATCCGAAATGCCCGAGGTTCATCGGCACCGGCGGGCTCATATCGGCCACCATCATGGCCAGGTAGGCCGCGATATCCGGGGTGGCCTGGTCACCGGCGCGGGGGCGAACCCACATTCGCATCCGTGGCTCCCCCTGGGCGCCATCGATGAACGGAGCCCATTCCCGGTCCAGATACAGTTCCATCTCGCGGGCCACGTGCACGATCCGCCCCATGGGCGACTGTGGTTCGTAGTCGATGGCGTCGGAGCGGGGCTCGACCGGTAGGTCGGTGTGTTCGGGGGCGTACTGCGGTGGGGTCTGCTCGTCGTCGAGCCGGCCGAAGGTGAAAGCGGTACGTACCAGGGAACGTTCCCGCTGGATCAGCTGCACATCGGCCAGACAGATCTGCCGGCCCACCTTGCGGATGGTCACCTCGAAGTCGACCTCACCGGGTTCCGGGGCGCCGAGGAAGTCGGTGCTGGCGGCGATCGGTGCCATATCCGCGTGGTCCGGTTCGACGGTGCGCAGCCATCTGGTGGCGGCGGCTGCCGAGATGGCGACCATTGTGCCGCCGTGCACCTTGGGGCCGATGGTCCAGGTGTCGTCGATGAAACCGCGGTAACGACCGGCGCCCGGCTCTGCCGCGGCCAGCTCGGTCAATGTACACACCCGGGCGAACGGCGCGTCAGGGCGCACCACATCGATATCGGGGCTCAGCTCCGTCGTCATCGACACTCCTGTTCCATCGGACCGATATCCGTTACCGGGGGTACGTACGACTTTCAATCTTGATACAAACCGGTTTTCCAATCCCGAGCAGTCCCCGTGTCCTCCGTCACGAATCCGCTATCCGGCGGTATCGTGTTCCGGTTCGGGAACTTTCGGTTCACGCGGTGGCGAGACCGGAGCAGAACCGGTATCCAGATGGGTTCGGGCGAAGGTCAGAGTGCGCCGCAGCATAGCCGCCCGATCGACGGTGGTGCGTGCGTTCTGGGTATTGATCTCGGCGACCACATGGCCGGTGAAACCGGTCCGGGCCAGCGTTGCGCACACCTCGGCACACGGCTGGGTGCCCTCCCCCGGCACCAGGTGTTCGTCGTACGCGGCGCCACGCCCATCGGCCAGGTGCAGGTGGGCCAGGCCCGACCCCATGCGTGTGAGCAATGCCACGGCGTCCATTCCGGCGGTCGCCGTATGTGACAGGTCCAGGGTGTAGTGCCGGAATCCGGTATCGGTCGGGTCGTAGGACGGACTGAACGCGGTGACGGCGAGTCCGGGACCGCCACGCCGTTCCATCCGGCGCACCGACCCCTTTCGACGACCGAACAGGGTATCGGCCCGCATGGGGAACATGTTCTCCACCGCCACCGTGATGGAGCTGTCCCGTTCCAACTCGGCCACCTGCGCGGCGAACCCCTCGGCGTAGCGCCGCTGCCAACGGAACGGCGGGTGCACCACCACGGTATCGGCGCCGAGCACCTCGGCGGCGCGTACGCTGCGTGCCAGTTTGGCCACCGGGTCCGCACCCCAAACCCGTTGCGAGATGAGTAGACACGGTGCGTGCACCGCGAGCACCGGTATCCCGTACTTGTGCGCATAACCCCGCACGGTGTCGATGTGTTGACTGGCGGGCTCGGCCCACACCATCAACTCGACACCGTCGTAGCCGATCTCGGCGGCATAGCGAAAAGCTGCCTCGGTGTTCTGCGGATAGACCGAGGCGGTGGACAGACCGACTTTTATCCGCTGCGGCGCCACCGTATTCGAATCGCCACCCGACGAGAGATTCGCCACCATCACCCCCTCACTCAGCCCGTACTGAGCAGAAAGGCCAGCGGTCCCAGCGTTACGAAAACACCGACGAACACCGCGATGACGGTGCTGAGGATATCGTCGGTGCGCCGCAGGACACGCACCAGCGCCACCAGGCCGAGGATCACCACCATCGCCAGTGCGAGCGCCACCCACGGCAGCATCTCCCACATCTGCTCGAAGCCCTTGAACAACAGCATGCCCGCGACCGCGGCACCCAGGCTCTGACCGCCGAGCACCAGCCACTGGCGGCGTGTGTCGTCGTCGGCGACTTCTCGGGCCTCCGACCGGTTCGTAAGGGTGGACCAGGTCTCAGCGAATTTGTCGTTCCACGACGAGATCACTTGGAATATTCGGGCGAATCGCCCCCTCCCGGTGTCCTCGAACGGTTCCAGATCGTACTGGGCGGAATCGTACTGAGCAGAGTCGAACTCGGCGGAATCGTACTGAGCGGAATCGAACTCGGCGGAATCGTACTGAGCGGAATCGAACTCGGCGGAATCGTACTGAGCGGAATCGTCGCCATGGGCTCGGTGCGGGCCGAACACCTCGGTCTCATAGATATCCGGATATCCGGGGGCATCCGGATATCCGGGTTCGGCGAAATCCTCCCCGCGCGGGTCGGAATCCACCTTCGGCGGAGCCGGGACGGGACCACCCCGTCCACGTGGGCCCGGATCCGGCCCGATTCGGCCGGCCTGTTCGCGCAGCAGCTCTCCCGCGACCGAATCGCCGGCCAAGAGCTGCTGTCCCCGGCCGTCCATCGACCAGGCGACGGTGGGCTCACTTCCAAAACCCGCGGGCGAGCCGCCGGCCGGTGCGTCGTGGCGGTCGTCCGGCACCGGCCGGGCGGGCGGTTCGCCGTCCCCGGACGGAGCCGCGTTCCCACGTCGACGCCGAGGAAGCGCTGGACGTGGATCGTTACCGGGGGCGAAATCCGGAGCCCAGGAGGCGTCCGCGCCGTCCGGTCCGAGCCCGTGCGGGGCCGGGACCGGCCCTACCGGCCCCGGTTCCGGGCCGAAACCTCTGTTGTCCGAAGCCCAGGCCGACTCGGCGTCGGCCGCCTCCGCGGCGTGTCTGCGGGCCGTACGGCCCCCGCCGGGCGGTTCCGGCGGACCGGCCTCCCAGGGCACGGGCGCCTCGGCGGCCACCCGCCCGTCGGCGGATCCGAGGGGGCCGAACTCGTCGGGCCCGTCCTCGGGTTCGGCACGGCGACGGCGACGGCCACCCGGACGCGAACCGTCGTCCGAGGACCCGTGCGACTCGATGCCGAAGTATTCGGGGGTGAAAGACTGTGGTGCGCTATCGGATTCGTCGTCGTCCCGGTATCGGGAGCGCCGCGGCCTCGCGGGCGGTTCCTCGGCCTGTTCGACGGGCGGTGCGAGGGGGTCGTACCGGGCGATCGGGCCGGACATGGGAGACATTCCCGAGTCCGGCAGATCGTAGAGACCCACGGGAGCCCGATTGTCGTCCGTACTCGACACGGCAGGAGAGCTGTCCGTCCCCGACGCGTCGTAACCGGGCAAGTTCTCTTCATCGACCGCGGTGGCACCGTATTCGGCGGCGGCCTCCTCGTCGTCGGACGCCGAATGCGCCGAACGACGGCCACCGGCCCCGGGCCGGATATCACCGGCCAACTCGGCCACCGAGATACCGCGTCCGGCCCGGCGACGTCGACCGCCCCCGGACGCCGCCCCCGACTGTCCGTTGCGCGCGAGTAGTTCCGCGACGGACAGCTGCTGGGATTCCTCACTCATGACGGCACCGTTTCGATCGAGCCCTGCGATGCGCTATCGCCGGGTGTCGGCCCACTGTTCTCGGCGGCCGCGCCCGGTGCGCTCGCCATCGGCAGTCCACCGTCCACATCGGTATCCAGTTTGCGCAGAATCAGCCCCTCACGCAGCGCCCAGGGACAAATTTCCAGGCTATCCAGTGACAGCGCTCGCATACTCGCCTCCGCGACCAGGGCCCCGGCCACCAGTTGCCGTGACCGTTCGGCGCTGACGCCTTCCAATTCCGCACGATCGGCCGCCGTCATCCGGGAGATGAAGGCGATGAGCTGACGCAGCCCCGAAATGGTCAGTGTACGGCGTACCCGGGGGCCGGCGCCCGATGGCGCGGCACCGGTGAGCCGGGCCAGCGAGCGGAAGGTCTTCGAGGTTCCGACGGCGAGATCGGGTTTCCCGGCGGCGGACAGTTCCTTGGCGGGAGCGACCAGTTCCGCATTGAGCCAGTCGCGCAGTAAAGAGACCCGTCGTTTGCTCGGCGGATCCTCGGGCAGCCATTTGCGGGTCAGCCGACCCGCGCCCAATTGCAGAGACAGCGCCACGTCGGGTTCTTCGTCGCCCCCGTTGCTCATTTCCAACGAACCGCCGCCGATATCCAGGTTGAGGATTCGTCCGGCGCTCCAGCCGTACCAGCGGCGCACTGCCAGGAAGGTCAGCCGGGCCTCGTCCACCCCGGACAGCACCCGCAGGTCCACTCCGGTTTCGCCCCGCACCCGGGCCAGCACCTCGTCGGAGTTGGTCGCCTCGCGCACCGCCGAGGTGGCGAACGGCATGAGTTCGACACAGTCGGAAGTTTTGGCGAGCGCGGCCAGGTCGCCCACGGTATCGATGAGCCGACGGGCGCCTTCGTCGGTTATCCGCCCCTCGTCGTCCATGTTCTCCGCCAACCGCAGCGTCGCCTTGGTGGAGCTCATCGGCATCGGGTGGCCACCCCGGTGCGCGTCCACCACCAGCAGGTGAACGGTATTGCTGCCGACATCGAGTACCCCTAGACGCACATGAACACGGTACTGGGTGAACCTGAACCATTGCCCCGGCGGCCGACGTGTTAACGTCGGAAATTGTGACGTCAGGCGCAACAACGAGCGACCGGACCAGCACTTCTTCCGACGATCGGACCGGTGCCGAACCGGCCCGAACACCGGACCCCGCCCCCAAGATGCGGCCCTCGCAGGAGACGCCGCTGGACTTTCCGCGCGAATGGCTCGAATTCCTCGATCCCGCCGATGACGAACATCTGATCGTCGCCGACCTGACCTGGTTGACCTCTCGCTGGACCTGCGTTTTCGGCACGCCCGCCTGTCAGGGCATCCTCGCCGGGCAACCGGACGCCGGTTGCTGCACCCACGGGGCGTTCCTCTCCGACTCCGACGACCGCAAACGGCTGCGCAAAGCGGTGAAAATGCTCACCCCCGAGGACTGGCAGCTGATGGAGGAGGCCCGGAACAAGAAGGGCAAGATCGGCCGCAAGGGTTATCTGGAATGGGACGACCTGTCCACCGGACCGGCCGAGCGAACCCGCCGAGTCGACGGTGCCTGCATTTTCCTGAACCGACCGGGTTTCCCGGGCGGGGCGGGCTGCGCTCTGCACATCATGGCCCAACGCCTCGGTGTCCCACCGCATACCGTCAAACCGGATGTGTGTTGGCAGCTGCCGATCCGCCGCATCCAGGAATGGGTGACCCGGCCGGACGGGGTGGAGATCCTGCGCACCACCATCACCGAATTCGATCGTCGCGCCTGGGGGCCGGGCGGCATCGACCTCGACTGGTACTGCACCGGCTCGCCCGACGCTCACGTCGGGAGCCAACCGGTCTGGAAGTCCTACGACCACGAACTGATCGAACTGATCGGTGAGCCCGCCTACCGCGAACTCGTCCGACAGTTGCAGCGGCGCAAAGGTCTGGACATCATCGCGGTGCACCCGGCCACGGCGCGGGCACAGCGCAAGGCGGCGGCGCGCAAGGCGTCCGGACAAACCGATCCGAGGAAGGTCATCGGGTTCGAGTCGGGCCGGTCGTAGCAGCCCACGGCCCGGTGGCGAAGTAACGCGCCCGGATCTGTCGCAGCTCACGCCGGCAATGTCCTACCGTATCGGCCGGCGTCCTACCGTATCGGCCGGCAGTCGATACGGATTCGTCCCACGACACCACATCGAGTCGGCCCGTACCGTAGAAGCATGACCCGCGTCGCGTCGATCCTGGCCGCGGCCGTATTGACCACGGCCGGCGCCACCCTGTCCGCACTGCCCACGGCAGCCGCCGATCCGGAGGCATCCGCCGACCCCACCCGGTTCTTCGACCGAACCGATGAATTCGTCCCCGCCGACAGCCCGGAGGCCGGCGCGGCCCGAGCCGCAGGCCGCCACCTCATCATGAGCCCGCACGGTACCGATCGAAAGATCGTCTGCCGCGGCAACGGCACCACGGTCCCGCTCTACGACTGCATGCAGGAGGACCTACTGGGCTGGACGATCCTGCGCCGAACCGAGACCCCGCTCGGCGAGGTCTGGCTCCACCTGCCCTGACCGGGGCCCCCTCCGTGGCCACACTCCGCTACCGCCTCCGGGCGCATCCCGCTCAGGCTGCATCCACACGGCCTGACCGGGGCACCCTCCGTGGCCACACTCCGCTACCGCCTCCGGGCGCATCCCGCTCAGGCCTCGAGCTTGTAGCCCAGGCCTCGGACGGTCACCAGGTGTTCCGGGCGCGCCGGATCGGCCTCGATCTTCGAGCGCAGTCGTTTGACGTGCACATCGAGGGTCTTGGTATCGCCGACATAGTCCGCGCCCCATACCCGGTCGATCAGCTGTCCCCGGGTGAGGACCCGCCCGGAATTGCGGAGTAGGTATTCCAGGAGATCGAACTCCTTCAGCGGCAGGGTCACCGGTTTGCCGTTGACCTGCACGGTGTGGCGGTCCACATCCATGCGCACCGGCCCGGCCTCCAAGACGCCGTTCTCGCTGCCGCTGTCGAGGTCTTCACTCGCCCCGCGCCGCAGGACCGCGCGGATGCGGGCGATGAGTTCCCGGGCGGAGTACGGCTTGGTGACATAGTCGTCCGCACCGAGCTCCAAACCGACCACCTTGTCGATCTCACTGTCCCGAGCGGTGACCATGATCACCGGCACCCCGCTGCGGGTCCGTAGCTGTTTGCAGACATCGGTGCCGCTCATACCGGGCAGCATCAAATCCAACAGCACGATATCGGCACCGGACCGGTCGAACTCGGCGAGCGCGGACGGGCCGTCGCCCACAACGGTGACCTCGAAACCCTCCTTGCGCAGCAGGAAGGCGAGCGGATCGGCCAGCGATTCCTCGTCCTCGACGATCAACACACTCGTCATCTGCGAGCCTCCACACCATTCGGTCGGCCCGGCCCCGAAAGGCGCGGGCTGTTTTCTCTCTTGATCGACGCGGGCCGCTCCGTGGCAGACTTCGCGGACCCGTCGACGGCAGCGTCGGCTTCCAGGTGGGCGGGTATGCGCAAGGTGAACGTCGAGCCGGTACCCAACTTGCTCCACAGGGTGATCTCACCATTGTGGTTGGCCGCCACGTGTTTCACGATAGCCAGCCCGAGACCGGTGCCACCCGTGGCGCGCGAGCGGGCCTTGTCCGAGCGGAAGAAGCGTTCGAAGACCCGCTCCTGGTCCTCCTTGGCGATACCGATACCGCGGTCGGTGACGGCCATGGCCACGTAGTTCCCGCGCAGCGACCGACTCACCGAGACATGCGACCCCCGCGGCGAATAGTTGATGGCGTTCTCCACCAGATTCGACAGCGCGGTGATCAACAGGGTCTCGTCACCGAGCACCTCGAGCCCGCTGGGCTTGTCGGTGCTGACGGTGATCCCAGCGGCCTCGGCGGCGGTGCGGGAACGGTCCACGGCCTGCGCGACGACGGTGTCGACATCGACGACTTCGAGTTCCGGCAGTTTCTCCGCCCCCTGAAGCCGCGACAGCGCGATCAACTCGGTGACCATCTTGCCGAGTCGGTTCGATTCCGCCAGTACCCGCTCACCGAAATGGCGGACGGCCTGTGGGTCATCGGCCGATTCCAGTAGCGCTTCGGCCAACAGGCTCATCGCGCCGACCGGGGTTTTGAGCTCGTGGCTCACATTGGCCACGAAATCGCGCCGGGTGGCCTCCATCCGGGCCTGTTCGGAATCGTCGTCGGCGAACAGGACCGTGAAGCCGGTCTCCTCCGGCGACAACGGACGGGCGACACCGCGCACCGCGATCCGGCCGCGACCGGGGTTGGGGTTCTTGGCGGTGAGGTCGAACTCCGCGGACTCCCCGGTGGCCAATACTTTCTCCACGGCGGCCCAGGCGCGCTCGTCGAGCAGCCGGTCGCGGACCAGGCCGAGTTCTTCGGCCCGCGGATTGACCAGCACCACATCGCGGTATTGGTCGACGACGGCGATTCCGCTCTCGGAGGCGAGCACGATCAGATCCAGTACCTGTGACATGGTCAACCCGGAGTTGGCCTGTCTACGCGCGGCCTGTCGGGCGCTCACATAAGGGATGACCAGTCCACCGACGGCCAGTCCGACAACAGCCGCCAAGACTGCCAACAGCACGGCCTGGGGAACGCTCACACCATGAATCGTACGGTTGCCACCGCACGAACCAACCCCGGGTTGGCGATGTTTCGCGCAGGTCACAGGCGGTTTCAATAGCGTTGTCCGTGTGTTCACTCATTGTTCGGGTCGGGCCGGTTCTCCCTCGGCGACATACCGTTTCCGCCGCCGACCGGCCCGGACCAGGTGATCGCGCCGCATGGCGTGCGGCACGATCACCTGGTATTTCGGAATGATTCCGATCCGGGACGAATGTGACGAGAATCGCCCGGATCGACACTCCGGGCGCCCCTCACCAACCGGGATCGCCGAGGACCGAAACGTTCAGGAAGCTCGGGTGGTTGGGGTCGAGTTGCAGATGCTGCGGCTTCAGCCCGGTATCGAGCAGCATGGGCAGGATCGGCAACCCCTTCGGAAAGTTGCCCGCGTACACATCGACCCGCAATCGATGTCCGGGTTCCAGCTTCGCCTCGATCGCCGGAATCGCGATATCGAGGGTGGTGACCTCACCGGGCACGGTCTGCCGGCGATGGTCGACGGACAGGAACGGGCGCGGATCGATGTAGTCGCCATTGGCCGACCGGCTGCTGAGGGATTCATCGATCTCCCGCAGCGAGGCCATGAGCTGTCCCGAGGACAGCACCCGGGACTGTCCGTCCGGCGCCACATCGTTCACGGTGACCACCCAGTACCCGTCCGCGGCGTCCTGCACCGTCTCGAGCCGCACCGCCATCGGCCCGGAGATCTCGACCGCCGCGGCGACCGGAGCACTGGTAAAGGTGAGGCCGTTCGATTCCTGAATCCGCGAGTCGGCGCCGCAGGCATTGATGACCGCCACCAGACCGGCGGTGGCCTGGGCGGCGTCATTGGAGCACAGACCGGTCAAACCGGGGGCCACGGTCAGCCGGGCCGGGGAGCCGGCCGCCGGGGTGAGCGAACCGTCGTACACGCTGTGTCCGGCGGTGCCGCTGGGCGCGGCCGTCAGATACATGCGCCGATACTCGGCTTGCTGCTGCGGGTCGCTCTCGCCGAAACCGCCCTGGGTGACCCAGCCGCCGCCCTGCTGCCGCAGGGTGACCGGCCCGTACTCGTCGATCCCGTTGTCGATGCCCTTGAGCCATTTGTCGAACCAGGCTCGCTGCAATACGTCCAGCCGCGGTGGCAGCCCCGGTCGACCCGTCTCACTTCCGGAGTTGATGTGGTAGGTATCGCCCATCAGCAGCTGTTTCTGCCCGGGCGGCAGCGGGATCTGGTTGTAGATCTGGGACTCGGAGTAGGTGAACAGATCGTGCCAACCGCCGGTCACGAAGGTCGGCACCCCGATCCGGGAGGGGTCGCCCAACCAGGCCTGCCGGTCGGCGCTGTCGCCGCGGATCATGTCCTGGAGCCGGGGATCCAGATCCTCGACCCGAGGGGTGGTGTAGGCGTCGAGGAAGACATCCAGATAGGTGAACGGGGAAGACAGCCGGTCGTGTAGCCATTTCTGGTCGAAGGCCCCGGTGAGTATCGACTGCACGTCCGGAACCCATTTGGTCAGGTTGATACCGGCCAACCACAGCGGAATGAAGTTGAAGCCGAAGCCGCCACCGGGGATGAGCACATCCTGGACCAGGTCGCTTCCGGGAACCACGGGAAAGATCGCCTTCAGGGCAGGCGGGTGCTGTTCGGCGGCCTGGAGCTGGTTGATCCCCGAATACGACATACCACTCATCCCGACCCGGCCGTCGGACCACGGTTGCCGAGACGCCCAGTCGATCACCTCCACGGTGTCGCGCTGTTCCCGCTGCCGCAACATATCCCAGACGCCCTGGGAGAAGCCGGTACCGCGCACATCCACCACGATCTGCACGTAACCGCTCTTCACCAACTGCCGGTCGACGGCGAAGTTGCGCAGCGCTCCGCCGCCGAAGGCCTTGGTCAGATCGGTGAGACCGGACAGCGGGGTGCCGGTCATATCGAAGTCCCGGGCGATCTGCATGAGCGCGTCGGAGAGCCCCGGCACGGAACCGATGTGATCGACCAGGTTCGAGGCCAACTTGGTGTAGGGCGTCATATTGACCACGACCGGCGTGCGGGTGTCGGCCGGCCGGCCGGTGGCATCGGCGGGACGGTACACATTCGCCTTCAGCACCGTGCCGTCACTCATGGTGATCGGCACATCCCAGCTGATGTGGATATTCGGGTACTGCTGAGGACCGTCGTGAGTCGCCGCCCATTGGGCCCCCGTCGCTCCCCCGTCCGGCCCGGAGGGTTTCGGCGCGGCGGATGCGCTGCTCCCCAGTAGCGGAGCCAACAGTACGGTTGCCGCCAGGGCCACCGTGGCTCGTAGCACAAACTTCATTCGACGTGACCCATCTCTCGGACTGGTCGGGCGTCCGAGAGCATACACATGCCTTACCGGTCGGTAAGGACAAACAACGGCACAACCGAAACGATTCGAATCGCGCACGAAGAAGGACCGACGAAGCAGTTGCGAGTCACAAACGAGCCGCGCCCCGATCCATTGACGGATCGGGGCGCGGGCGCGGAAATTCCGAGTGCTCTACCTACCGCCCTGGCTCGCCACGGCGGCCGCGCCGGCGGCGGCGGCCTCCGGATCCAGGTATTCCCGCGGACGCACCGGGCGCAGATCCTCGTCCAGCTCGTAGCGCAGCGGAATACCGGTGGGAATGTTCAGCCCCGCGATATCGGTATCCGAAATCCGATCGAGGTGTTTGACCAGGGCGCGCAGCGAATTGCCGTGCGCGGCGACCAATACGGTCTTTCCGGTGCGCAGCTCCTGGGAAATGGTCGACTCCCAGTACGGCACCATCCGGTTCACCACATCGAGCAGGCATTCCGTACGCGGCACCTCGATACCGGCGTAGCGCGGATCGCCTTCCTGGCTGTATTCGTCGTCGACATCGATGGGCGGCGGCGGGGTGTCGTAGCTGCGCCGCCACAGCATGAACTGGTCCTCGCCGTACTGTTCCCGGATCTGCGCCTTGTTCTTGCCCTGCAGCGCACCGTAGTGGCGTTCGTTGAGCCGCCAGTCGCGAACCACCGGAATCCAGTGCCGATCGGCGGCGTCGAGTGCGATATTGGCGGTGCTGATCGCCCGGCGCAGCAGCGAGGTGAAGGCGATATCGGGCAGCACACCGTGTTCGGCCAACAGCTCTCCGGCCCGTTTGCCCTCTGCGATGCCCTTGTCGGTGAGGTGCACGTCCACCCAGCCGGTGAACAGGTTCATGGCATTCCATTCGCTCTCGCCGTGGCGCAGCAACACGAGGGTGTACGTCATGCGGGCCATCCTGCCATGAGCGTGGGCCGTAATCGTTGCGGGCCTTCTACCAGGCCGTCGGAGGATTCGACCGCTACCGAGCGGCGTCGACCGCCAGAATTCCGGCACCGGCCAGGGTCGCCCCCTCGGGTAGTTCCGAAGGCACCACCCGAAGTTCGCGAGTGAAGGACAACGCCGCATGCCGGGCGACCGCGGCACGGAGCGGGCGCCACAGCGGATCACCCGCCCCGGCGAACCCCCCGCCGACCACGATCCGATCGATATCGAGCAGCGCCGCGGCCGAGGCCAGGGCCCGACCGAGCGCGGTACCGGCTCGCTCCAGGGCCGCGGCGGCCACCGGCTCCCCGACGGCCGCCGCGGCGGCCAGTTCCACCCCGCTGTGTCCCGACCAGCCCTGGGCCCGGGCCCAGCGCACCGACGACATCCCACTGGCCACCGCCTCCACGCACCCCACTCCCCCGCAGGCGCACGGCACCTCCTGGCCGGGGACCACGATATGACCTATGTGCCCGGCATTGCCGGTGCGACCCACGACGACCCGTCCGTCCAGCACGATCCCCCCACCGATCCCCGAGGACACGGTCACCGCCAATCCATTGGCGACACCGCGCAACGCACCCCACCGATGTTCGGCCAGGGCCAGGCAGGCGCCATCGATGGCGAAACGGACCTCGGCGGCCGGAAACAGCTCCCGAACGGCGTCGACGATCGGGAAACCGGACCGCCACTCCGGGATATTGAGTGCAGCCGTCACTCCGGCCGACACCTCGACCGGCCCGGCCGAACCGATCCCCACCGCCGTCACGGGCGCATTGTCGGCCACCCGAACGAGCAGCCCGCGACACACCTCCCATACGGCCGAACGCGGAACCGGAACCTGCTGCACGGCCTCGACCCGTCCCGTCGGATCCACCCGCGCCGCGGCGAACTTCGTCGCGCCGATATCCAGCGCCAGAGCCGTCATACCTTCTCTTACCAAACGGGCCCGCCACCCGGCCACCTGCGCCGGCCGGTCCGCGCTCGCTCACCCCGTCGAACGACTCAGGGTTTGTCGGCGGAATCCACCAGATGCTCGAAGGCCCGCAGATTGTTCAGCGACTCCCCACGCGAGACCCGCCATTTCCATTCCCGTCGAATGGATTCGGCGAATCCGAGTTCGAGCAGGGTGTTGAAGTCCGCGTCGACGGCCTCCAGCACCTGACCGAATATCCGGTCGAGTTCGTCGGGGGTGACGGCGTGGTGGGGCATCCGGCCGACCAGGTAGATATCGCCGATCCGGTCCAGGGTGTAGGCCACACCGTAGAGTCGACGGTTGCGCCGCAGCAGGAACTTGTAGACGCCACCGAAATTCTCGTCGGGCTTCCGGCAGACGAAGGCCTCGATTCGCACCCCGTAGGTGCCGACGGTGAGCATGACATTGGTCTTCAATTTGCGCTCACCGGGCAATACCACCACGAAGGTGTCCTCGGCGGGCCGGGTGTATTCGATCTCCCGATCGCGCAGGGTCTCGTCGATGATCCGCGTGACGCCCGAGACGTCGGGTGCCGAACCGGTCGAATCGTGCGGTGCCGTTCCGTCGCTCACCGTCGTGCTCCCATCCGGCGCCGCCACAGCGCCCGCGATTTGGCCTGACCATCACCGAGGATAGTGGCGGAGCGCTCGTGCCCGGCGCGTCGCCTGCGCTCGGCCAAGGCGGTCCGGTAGCTGGCCAGCAGTCCTTCGGCGGTGTGCTCCCAGGAGAAATTGGCCGCGTGCTCGGCCGCGTTCGAGCGCATCCGATCCAGTCGGACGGGATCGGCGAGCAGGTATTCGAGGGCATCGGCCCATTCGGGAATGCGATGGTTCGCCACCAGCAGACCGCTGTGTCCGTGCCGGACGGCAGTGCCCAACCCGCCGACATCGGCCGCCAGCACCGGCGTTCCACTGGCCTGGGCCTCGACCGCGACCAGGCCGAACGACTCGTTGTAACTGGGCACCGCGACCAGATCCGCGGCCCGATATACCTGCACCAACCGATCCGGTGGCTGCGGGGGCAGGAAGGTGACGCGATCGGCGATACCGAGCGTGGCGGCCAATTCGATCAACGCGTCGGGACGCTCCAATCCGGTTCCGGAGGGGCCGCCCACAATGAGCACCCGCAGCCGGCGCCGGGGCTCCCGGCGCAGCACCTCGGCAGCCGCCCGCACCAGCACGTCCGGAGCTTTCAGCGGTTGAATGCGTCCTACGAACGCGACGACCTGCTCATCGGCGGCCAATCCGAGCTCGACACGGGCCCGGGTCCGGTCGCCGGGCCGGTAGCGGTCGAGGTCTGCGCCCGGTGGCACCACATCGATCCGATCCTCGGTCGCCCCATACAGGTCGATGAGCTGTCCGGCCTCCCGAGTCGTATTGGCAACCAACCGGTCGGCCTCGGCGATCACCTGTTTCTCCCCGATTTCCCGGGTGGCAGGTTCGGGACAGTCACCCTCGGCGAGTGCGGCATTCTTCACCGCGGCCAGGGTGTGCGCGGTGTGGATCAACGGGACCCGCCACCGGTCTCGGGCCAGCCAGCCGACCTGGCCGGACAGCCAGTAGTGCGAGTGCACCAGGTCGTAATGGCCGGGCAGGTGCCGCGCCTCCTGGCGCAGCACTTCGGCGGTGAACGGACACAACTGAGTGGGCAGATCGTTTTTGTCCAGTCCCTCGAACGGACCGGCCACGACATTGCGAACCAGCACTCCCGGGGCGGCCTCCTGCACCGGCGGCAGATCCGACGAAGTGGCACGGGTGAAGATCTCGACCTCGGTGCCTCGCCGGGCCAATTGGAGCGCGGTCTGCAGTACGTAGACGTTCATTCCGCCCGCGTCACCGGTACCGGGCTGTGCCAGGGGTGAGGTGTGCACCGTCAACACGGCTATCCGATTCGGCCGTGGTTCCTGGCGCTGACTCACGATGTCCATAGTGCACGGTGCAACACACCGCCCCGACGCACACATTCCAATCAGTGATATTGATAACATCGCGGATTTCGGCTATCCGAAATCCGCTGGTAGAAATACCGAAACATCGATTGCCGCTATGAATGGGGCGTCCGGGTCACAGTCCCGCGACGAAGCGGTCCACCTCGGCCACGAATCGGTCCGGGTCCTCGATGAACAGCCCGTGCTGCGCCCCGTCCCAGATGGAGAGGGTGCCTTGCGGAACGGTCTCGGCGATATAGCGGCCATTGCCCAGAGGAACGACCGGGTCCGCGGAACCGTGCAGCACCAGTACGGGAACATCGAGCCCACGCAGGGTCTCGGTATTGTCGACCGTCCGGACGAACAACGCCTTGCGGACAAACGGCGGAGTGGCCATGCTCGCACCGAACAACCGCTGCGCGATGGCCCCCTTGTCCCGGCCCGGGCCGGTATTGGCATTGCCGAAGGCCGCGAAACCACGCATCGCCTTACCCGGACTCTCCTCGAACGCCTCGGGCATCGCCCGTTGGATGACCTCCCCCACCTCCGCACCGGGCACCCCACGGCCGATATTGGCCATCGCCCCGGTGAAGACGACACCGGACACCGCGCCGGTTCCGTACGCGGTGAGATAATCGCCGATCACCAGGCCACCGTAGGACCACCCCACCAACACGGCCCCGGATTCGATCGACTCCGCGGTGAGTACCGCCGCGATATCGGCGGCCCAATTCTTCGAATCGTCGTATCCGGTGTCCGGCGCCCCCGAGTAACCGTGTCCGCGCAGATCGAGCGCGATCACCCGGAACCGTTCGGCGAGTTCCTCGGCCGCCCGGCCCCAGCAGCGCAGATCCGCCGACCATCCATGCACCAGCACCAGCGGACGAGCGTCGGCAGGACCACTCACCCGGTAGACGATGTTGGTTCCGTCCGCGCTGACCGTTTCCCGAAGTGCCATGCCGGCATGTTATCCGGGGTTCCGATGCGACCGCGGCGGCCGGTGTATCCACGGTCGTACGCGGACCGGCGCGGAACCGCACCCGATGCCGCCACCTAAGATCGCCCCATGCGCACACGCACCGCTGTCGTCACCGGGGCCAGCTCGGGTATCGGCGAGGCCACCGCCCGAGAACTCGCGAAACAGGGCTACCACGTGTTCGTGGGCGCCCGCCGCGTCGACCGGCTGCGGCGGCTGGCGGACGATATCGGGGGCACCGCCCTGGAGCTCGACGTCACCTCCGACGAATCGGTGCGCGCCTTCACCGAAGCCGTCGAAACAGTGGACGTACTGGTCAACAATGCGGGCGGCGCCAAAGGACTGGCTCCGGTCGCCGAGGCCGACCTCGACGACTGGCGCTGGATGTGGGAGACCAATGTCCTGGGTACGCTGCGCGTCACCAAGGCACTGCTGCCCAAGCTCATCGCCTCCGGCGACGGTCTGATCGTCACCATCACCTCCGTCGCCGCCTTCCACGCCTACGACAACGGTTCCGGGTATACCTCCGCCAAACACGCCCAGGCCGTCCTGCACCGCACCCTGCGCGGTGAACTGCTCGGTCAACCCGTCCGCCTCACCGAGATCGCTCCCGGCGCGGTGGAGACCGAATTCTCCCTGGTGCGGTTCGGCGGAGACGCCGAACGCGCCGCGAAGGTGTACGAGGGAATCGACCCGCTCGTCGCCCAGGACATCGCCGAGATCGTGGCATTCGTCGCAAACCGGCCGCCGCATGTCAACCTGGACCAGATCATCGTCAAACCACGCGACCAGGCCGACCCCGGACGGTTCGCGCGCCGCACCTCCTGACGCGACGCTCCCGACGACGACCCGGCCACACAGTACGGCGGGCCACCGGAACTACAACTCCACCCCGACCGTCACCGGCTCCGGAACCAGTTCGACGCCGAAACACTCCGCGACCCCGTCGCGCACGGTACGTGCCAAGGCCACCAGATCGGCGGCCCTGGCAGCGCCCCGGTTGGTGAGGGCCAGGGTGTGTTTGGTGGACAACCGAGCGGGGGCGTCGGACCCGGGGAATCCCTTGGCGAAACCGGCCCGTTCGATAAGCCATCCGGCGGAGAACTTCGTGCCGCCCGCCACCGTCCAGGTGGGTACCGGTACATCCGCCCCCACCCGAGCGCGGATGGCCGCGAGCACCCGGTCGACCTCGGCCGCCGGCACGACCGGATTGGTGAAGAACGAACCGGCGCTCCAGGTGTCGTGGTCGTCCTCGTCGAGCACCATCCCCTTACCGGCGCGCAAGGCGAGCACCGCGGCCCGGACCTGAGCGGCGGGCCGGGACTCGCCCTCCTCGGCGTCGAGCGCGCGGGCCAATTCCCGATAGCGAAGGGGCGCGGACGCACCGGACGGATCGAGGGCGAATTCGACGGCGAGCACCACGGCGTCGTCGCGGTGTTTGAGCCTGCTGGTGCGATAGCCGAGCTCGAGATCGTCCGGATCCACCCAATACGTTTCACCGGTGATTCGATCAAGCAGCCGCACCCGGCGGAGCAGCTCGGCCACCTCCACCCCGTAGGCACCGACATTCTGTACCGGCGTCGCCCCGGCCGAGCCGGGAATCCCGGACAGACACTCCAACCCGCCGAACCCGGCCCGAACGGTCCGGGCGACCACATCGTCCCAGACGGCGCCCGCTTCCGCGGTCACACTGTCGGCGCCGAAGGTCACGCCGGTGGAGGCGACCCGAACCACCACACCGGGGACCTCGTCATCGCCCACCAGCAGATTCGAGCCACCGGCGAGCAACAACACCGGAACACCGGCGGCGTCCAGGGCCACGACGGTGGCCACCAGCGCCTCCGTGCTCACGCAATCGGCGACGATGGCCGGCCCGCCGACGCGCAGGGTGGTCAATTCGGCCAGCGGCACGGCGGGGCGGACCCGCGCACCCGTTCCGGCCAACAGATCGCGCAGTTCATCCGTTGGGACAACCCGAGAAGTTCGCACGTCCAGACGGTAGCGTGTCGATCCATGGCTACACCGCTGGCGTATACGGCTCGCTACATTCACCCCATCGACGTCATTCGAGTCGCCTTCGCTGACGAGCAGTACTGGAAGGACCGGGTCGCGGCGGTCGGCGGACCGAATGCCCGGTTCGTCTCACTCACGGTCGGCGAGGACCACGGCCGGGTCGAAACGGTGCAGTACATTCCCGCCGAACTGTTGCCCCAGGCCATCAGCGCGGTCCGCCCGGGTGATCTGGTCATCCCGCGGGTCGAGACCTGGACCGGCGGCCGGGAGGGGACCTTCGAGGCCCGGGTGCAGGATGCGCCCGCCGAGGCCAGTGGCACCATCATCGCCGTCGACGAGCCCACCGGCGCGGTCGCCACCATCGAAGGCACCGTGACGGTGAAGATCCCGATGTTCGGCAAGAAAATCGAAACCGTCCTGGCCGAACGCCTCACCGACCTGCTGGACGCCGAAACGGAATTCACCAACAGCTGGATCACCGAGCGCGGCATCACCGTGAACTGATCGATCCCGGCCTCCCGAAGGCCGCCCGGCCATGCCCGGTCGACACCGCTGCCGGTAACGTAACCGCCCATGGCCCGCCGACTGGACTACTCCGCCCGCTACCCGCTGCACACCACCAAGGAGTTGTACGCGGCGCTGTCGACCCGGGACTACTGGGAGGCCCGGATCGAGGAGATGCGGAAGTACTCACCCAACGAACTGGTGAGCCTCGAGGTGACCGAAGCGGGGATCGAGATGGTCTCCCACCACATCCTCCCGCGGGAGACCCTGCCCGAGATCGCGCAGACCGTGATCCGCAAGGACATGGTGATCACCCGCAAGGAGTATTTCGGGCCATTCGAGGCGGAAGTGGAAGGCCGCTACACGGCCTCCATTCCCGCCGGCCCGGGCAGCCTCGGCGGCACCATGCGCCTATTCCCCACCGATACCGGCTGCACCCTGCGTATCTCCTCGGAGGCCAAGGTGTTCATTCCGATGGTGGGCCCACGCCTGGAACAGCTCATGCTGGTGAATCTGGTGGATCTCTTCCGGGCCGAAGCCGAAGTAACGCAGAAGTGGCTCGACGAACACCATCCCACCGACCGAACGAACCAGTAGGAAACATCACCCGCGGCACCACCGGAATCAACCGCCTGCGCCGCAGCGACCGCCGGCTGATCCACGACCCTCTGATCGGCGCCCGCCTCCGAGATGCCGCCGACCCGCTGGTGGTGGACCTCGGATACGGCGCACAACCGTGGACCACCCTGGAGCTGGCAGCCCGGCTGCGGAGGGTCCGCCCGGATGTGCGGGTCGTAGGGCTGGAAATCGATCCGAACCGCGTGGTGCCGCCCCGAGATGGGGTGACCTTCGCCCGCGGCGGTTTCGAGCTGGCCGGACTACGACCGGTGCTGGTGCGCGCCTTCAACGTGTTGCGGCAGTATCCCGAATCCGCGGTGGCCGATGCCTGGGCCACCGTCCGGTCGAATCTGGCCCCGGGCGGTCTGCTCGTCGACGGCACCTGCGACGAACTCGGTCGCCGCTGCGCCTGGGTTTTACTGGACGGCAACGGACCGCGTTCGCTGACCCTGGCCTGGGATCCATTCACCGTCGAACGGCCCTCCGATATCGCCGAACGGCTGCCGAAGGCGCTGATCCACCGCAATATTCCCGGGGAACGCGTCCACGCCCTGCTCGGCGCGGCCGATCGGGCCTGGGCGCACGCCGCCCCCCAAGCGGTGTTCGGGCCACGGGTGCGCTGGCGTGTCGCGGCCGATATCCTGCGCGAACAGGGCTTTCCGGTACACGACTACCGTCGCCGACTACGCGATAACGTACTGACCGTGCCCTGGTCGGCGGTGGCGCCCCATCCCACGGTGGCGCCCCGGCCCCCATCGCGCGGAATCGCCGAATCCACAAGCTGTGCCCGATATCACACTCGGACGCGAGCCGGCCGGTGCGATCATCCGGTCACCGAACACCCATAAGCGGAGCTCATAACGGACACAGAAATCTCGGGAAGAATCTGTTCCATGTCCCTCCAGAGCCGCTCCATTCCGAAGGCCGGTCGACGCCATATCGTGCCGATCGCGCTGATCGCCGTGGTCGTCCTAGTGGCCGGCGTGCTCGTCGCGGGCGAGGCCTACGCCCGGCACAAGGTCTCGAACTGCATCAGCAGCCAGTTCGAGAAAGAGATGGGTTCCCGGATCAAAGTGGGATTCGGTCCCAAACCCCTGCTCATCACCTGGATCGACGGCAAACTGTCCGAGCTGACCGTGGACAGCGACGACGCCGACTTCGGCCCCGCCGCCGGAATGCGGGTACACGCCCGATTCAATGATCTCGACGTATCCGACAGCAGCACCACCGGCACCACCATCGGTAGCTCCGCGGCCCATGTCGACTGGAGCAACCCGGGTATCGCGCAGACCTTGAAGGGCCTGGTCTCCGAGGTGCGGTCCGTTCCCGCGACCGGACAACTGGATATGCGGGTGCTGGGCGGAATCGGCACCCTCCAGGTCGTTCCGCAGATACGCGACGGCAAGGTGGACGTGCAGGTCTCCTCGGCCAGCCTGCTCGGGATCGGAATACCGAACGATCTGGCCGAAGGTGTGGTCGATCTGATGACCGACAGCCTGCAGACCTATCCGATGGGTCTGCAACCCACCGAGGTGCGGGTTACCGACTCCGGTCTCGAGGTGGATCTGCACGGCGGACCCACCCGGCTACCTCCGGCCGAGAACAGCGAAGCGACCTGCTGATACACAACCCCACGAGCAGCCTCCCGGCCCCCTCCGGGGTCACACTCCGCTACCGCCTCCGGGGCCTGCGCTCGGCTGCCGGGGATCGGCGAATCCGTCCAGGACGGCCCGCGATTTCGACAGGCCGAGGCGGGTGGCGCCCGCGGCGACGAGTTGTGCGGCTGCCTCCGCGGTGCGGATTCCGCCGCTGGCCTTGATTCCGAGCCGCCCACCGACGGTTTCGGCCATCAGCCGTACGGCGTGCACGCTCGCGCCTCCGGCGGGATGGAAACCGGTGGACGTTTTCACGAAATCGGCTCCCGCCCGCTCGGCGGCCCGACACACCCCCACGATCGCCTCGTCGGACAGGGCCGCGGACTCGATGATCACCTTCAGCAGCGCCTTGTCGGCGATCGCCTCACGAACCGTGACGATATCGGCCAGCACGGCGGAGAAATCCCCCGCCACCGCGGCCCCCACATCAATCACCATATCGATCTCGGTGGCCCCCTGATCCACGGCCAACCGGGCCTCGGCGCCCTTGACCAACGAATGATGTTTTCCGGAGGGGAAGCCGACCACCGTGGCCACCACCAGCCCCGGCGCCCGCACCGGCAGCATGGACGGGGAGACACAGATCCCGTACACCCCGAGGTCTCGGGCCTCGGCCACCAACGCCGTGATATCGGCATGTGTCGCCTCCGGCGCCAGGAAGGTGTGGTCGATCATCGCGGCCACTTCGGCCCTCGTCAGCGACGGTAGATCAGCCATGGGGTGAGAGTTTGACACAGCGCGCTCGCCGCGTCGGTCGCGGGCGGCGCGGGGCGGGTGAATTCGATTGCGCGCCTCGAACGTACCGGAGCACACTCGGTACAGTCCGGGAGGAGTAGACCACTTGCTGATCCGACGCGAACACACCGGCGATTCCGACGCCGTTGCCGCCGTGCACCGCAGTGCTTTCGCCTCGCGCTACGCGGTTCACACCTCGCACGGCGGAGCAGCTCCGGACGGCCTCGCCCCCGCCGACCCACCGGAGATCGCGCTCCTCGACCGACTGCGCGGCGACCCCGGCTGGGTGCCGACCCTGTCCATGGTGGCGGTGGAATCCGACGAGATCGTCGGGCACGTCTGCCTCACCCGCGCCGCCGTCGGCCCGTTCCCGGTCCTGGCGCTCGGCCCGCTCGGCGTATCGGCCGATCGGCAGGGTCGGGGTATCGGTTCGGCACTCGTGCACGCCGCCGTCGGTGCCGCCGATGCCCTCGACGAGCCACTTATCGGCCTGCTCGGCAGTCTCGACTACTACCCGAGGTTCGGGTTCGTTCCCGGCGCCCGGCTCGGTATCCATCCCGACGAGCCGAGTTGGGTCGACCATTTCCAGGTCCGCACACTCAGCACTTACGAAGACCACATCATCGGTGTATTCCACTATGCCGAGCCGTTCTACGAACTGTGAGCGGCCTCCACTGGCACCGACACCGACCGGCCCGGTCACGAGCTCCCACGGCCCTGGCAGGATGACCACATGGTTTCCGCCGCACCCACCTCCGACGACCGCAGGTACGTCCTCACCATGGGCTGCCCGGACCGGCCGGGCATCATCGCCACGATCAGCTCGTTCATCGCCGGTTTCGGCGGCTCGATCGTGGAGGCCGGCTACCATTCCGACCCCGATACCGGCTGGTTCTTCACCCGGCAGGCGTTGAAGGCCTCGACCGTGCCGTTCGGGGTGGACGAACTGCGCGGCCGATTCGCCGCGATCGCCGACGAACTCGGCTCGGCCACCGACTGGCAGGTACACGATTCCGGTGTCCGCCGGCGCGTGGTGCTGCTGGTCAGCAAGGAAGGTCACTGCCTGCACGACCTGCTCGGCCGCGCCATCTCGGGAGAACTGCCCGCCACCATCGAGGCGGTGATCGGCAACCATCCCGACCTCGCCGAGATCACCGAGGCCCACGGCGTACCGTTCCACCACGTCCCGTTTCCGAAGGACCCCGCCGAACGCGGCCCGGCCTTCGAGCGGGTGCGCGATCTGGTGGACGCCCACGACCCCCATGCGGTGGTCCTTGCCCGGTTCATGCAGGTCCTACCACCCGAACTGTGCGAGCACTGGGCGGGGCGGGCCATCAATATCCACCACAGCTTCCTCCCGTCCTTCGTCGGCGCCCGCCCCTATCATCAGGCCTTCGCCCGAGGGGTGAAGCTGATCGGAGCGACCTGCCACTATGTCACCGCCGATCTGGACGCGGGCCCGATCATCGAACAGGACGTCATCCGCATCGACCACGCCGACGAGGTCCAGGACATGGTCCGGCAGGGCCGCGATATCGAACGAGTGGTCCTGGCCCGCGGCCTGCGCTGGCATCTGGAGAGCCGGGTGCTGGTCCACGGCAATCGGACGGTGGTGTTCTCCTGACCGCGCGACCGGATCAGACCAGCGACAACCAGTAGTCCTGGAAGCGCAGGAACACCAACAGCAGAACCACGGCGTAGAAGAGAGCTACGAACGTCCATCGCCATTCCGCGACCACCCGCAATGCCCCGCGGTCACCACCCCACAACTGTTGGGTGATCACCGCGAGCAGCGGAGTGATGATCGCCCACACCAACATGCAGTACGGGCACAGTGCGTTGATCCGGTACAGGCTCTGGAAGATCAACCAGCAGACGAACAGGGTGCCCGCGGCCGTTCCCAGCCACAGACCCGCCCAGATCCATCGAGGAAACCCCACCCCGACCACCGACAGCACGCCCAGGGTCACCACAACCGAGAAACCGACGACGCCGATGATCGGATTCGGGAAACCGAGCACCGCCGCCTGGTCGGTGGCCATCACCGATCCGCAGGACAGGACGGGGTTCAAACTGCAGGAAGGAACATAGGCCGGGTCCTTCAGCAGTTTGAAATCCTCGATGGTCAGGGCCAGGGCGGCGATCCACCCGGCCAGGCCGCAGAGCAGCAATGCCCAGGCCGACCGCTGCGGAATACGGATCACCGGCCCGTGGCCTCCGCGATCGCCGACTGCAGTTGACTCTGCTGGATCTGCTTACCGTCCACGAAAACCGTCGGTGTGCTGTTGATGCCCTCGTCCAGCAGCGCATTCGACTTGGCCGCAATGTACTTGTCGTACCTGCGCTCGGCGATGCACTGGCCGATCGAGGGATCGGTGTAACCGGCGGACTTCGCGATCTCGATCAGTTCGCTGTCAGGCAGACCGGAACCGCCCTCGGGTGGCTGCCGCTCGAACATGGTCTGCAGCCACTTCTGGTAGTTGTCGGTACCGGTCTCGGCGACGCAATAGGAGGCGTTGGCCGCGCGCGAGGAGTACTCCGTGCTGGAGGCCCGATCCAGGAACGCCGCGATGTTGTACTCCACGGCCGCGGTGCCGTCCGTCGTCACCTGTTGCAGCAGCGCGCCGTTGCGGACCTCGAACATCTGGCAGGCCGGGCACTGCAGATCGGCGACGACCCGCACGGTCGTCTCGGCGTCCGGGGCGCCGATCCGGATGGCGCCGTTATCGGTGGCCACCGTCGGAACGGGGCCGATATCGGCGACGGAGTCGGAATCACCGGAATCGCGGAGGGCGAGCCCGATACCGATGGCCGCTATCAGCACGATCAGTACCCCGGCCACCGCCACCTGGATCAGGATGTTGCGCCGGCGATCGGCACGCCGGGCCGCTTCCAACGGATTGGTCGGCCCCGGTTTCCTGCTCACCGTGTGTTCACCACGCCTTTCGCTCGGCTACAAGTCCCTTTACCGGCGATCCTAGTGGGCCCGGTCGGGCACCGGTCCTACCGTGACGGGAGGCACACTCGACCGGCCTGCGGCTCGACACACCGCCACATCATCACACCGGCCCGCGGGTCTGCGCGGATACCACGCCGACGGGACGAGCCGCCTCAAACGTCGGCGAGCCGGCGTTTCTCCGCTGCCACATCGAAGGAGGGAGCCGGCCAGTCCAGCCCAAGGCTCTGGAGGGCCTCGATGAGCAGCTCGGTGACGGCCAGCCGGGAGAACCATTTGGCATCGGCGGGGAGCGCATACCAGGGGGCGTACTCGGTCGAGGTCCGGTCCAGCACGTCCTGGTATGCCTCCTGGTAGGCGGGCCAGAGGGCGCGTTCGTCGATATCGGCCGGACTGTACTTCCAATATTTGTCCGGGCGTTCCAGCCGCTTGCGCAAACGTTTCTTCTGCTCGTGGCGGGAGATGAACATGGCCACCTTCACCAGGGTGGTGCCGCCGTCGACCAGCTCCCGTTCGAACGAGTTGATCTCGTCGTAACGACCGTCCCAGACCGCGGGCGGAACCAACTCGTGTACACGCACCACCAGAACGTCCTCGTAATGGGAGCGGTCGAAAACGCCCAACTGTCCACCGCGCGGCAGTGCCTTGCGTATCCGCCACAGATAGTGGTGGCGCGCTTCCTCGGGCGTCGGCACCCCGAACGAGGTGTGGTCGACGCCCTGCGGGTCCACCGAGCCGATGACATGGCGCACGATACCGCCCTTGCCCGCGGTGTCCATCCCCTGCAATATCAGCAGTACGCTGCGGCGATCCCCGCATCGGCCATTGGCGTAGAGCTTTTCCTGGAGCTCGGCCAGTAGCGGCCGGCGCTCGGCGAGCAACCGCAGACCATCGGACTTGTCACCGCGGAAACCGGGACGAGCCGAGGTATCGATATCGGTCACTCGTAGACCGTCGGCGCACAAGGCCAGGCTCGCCGAGGTCGTCCACATCGCCACCACCCGGAAGTACCACGGACGGGCTCACCGAATCTGGGCCAGCGCCGACAGTTTGTCGGCGAAATCGATGTCACCGACCGGAAGCAGGACCAGCTCGTCGCCCGCGGTGAGCAGGTAGCGCCCGTCGCCCCGGATATCGAGCCAGCTGCGATGTCGGGTGGGTGGGGACATCGGGTTCTCCGGTTCCACCGTGACGGTGATGAACCCGCGGCCGTCGACGGGTTTACGCAGGGCCTGGCGGAATCGGACGGCGCCGTGCTGTCCCTCGGACGCGGATATCGGCGTATCGGTGAGCACCGCGTCATGCGGTTCGCGCAGGGGACCCAGTTTCCCCGGCTGCGCGCTGCCGATGATCGACACGATCCGTTTGCCCAGGCCACGGGCGTGACACATCAGGACCGTCACGGCTTTCGAGGTGGCGTGCAGTATGGCGGCGTGATGGTGGACGACGGCCGCGAAGACGAGGATGGGCTCGCTGTCGGTATCGCCTGTGCCGGCACCGACACCGCGACCCGATGCGGCCGTGGCGACCCGACGCTGCCCCGAGACGGTGATGGTGGTGGCGTCGGGACGGGCACACAGCATGAGGGCGGCCGCCAGATCCGGATCCGCTTGTCTGGCGAACCGCTGCGGTAATCGCAGGGCGGCGTATTCGGATTCGGTGCGCACGGTGGCGCTCGGAGCCAGATTGACCGGGTAGGGACGCCGGTCCAGGCTCGTCTCATTGGCCCAGACGTAACCGAACTCGTCCGGGGTGAGTACCCATTTCACCGCCGCGGGCTCCCGCCGGGCTCGGGTTGCGCGGGAAAGCGAGGGACGCGGTCACCGGAGGCCGGGATGGTCGGGGTGTAGAAAAATGTCATCGTGTCCTGGGCTTCGGCCGTGGCCTCGGCCGCCGCGGTGTCGTGGTTCATTCTGCGTATTCCGCCGTGTACTGCTTCCGCCACCGGATCACCCAGGGGACGGTACGGTTTCGGCGCCGAGATGGCGGCCCGGATCTTCTGCGCGGCGTCACTGTTACCTTCCATGAGTCGCTGCAGGGCTCGGCACACCTCCTGGGTGTCACGGCCCACCCGGATGAACTCGCGGGTTGCCTGCCAGGCTGCTCGGGCGGTCCGGCCCGACCACCGGCCGAATTCCCGGTCGGTGATATCGGCGAAGGTCTGAAATGCCTCGGCCACCGCGTCGGCGTTGGCCTGCCAGGCCGCCGCCGCGCGACCGAGTGTGCTCGGGTCGAGCGCCTGCACCGCATCCCATATCTCCTGATGGGTGTAGCCGGCGAAACGCTCGCGTTCCGGCGCGTACGGCGGATCGACATCGGGGGCGTCAGCCACGAGCGCCCCCTTCCTCCGCTACGCCCGGCGGTGGGTCGGCCAGTTGCGCGGCGACCAACGCGACAGCGGCCCGGTTCGCCGCGTCGGCCTCGGTGAATTTCTTCCCCGCGGCCAGATACGCCGCCTTGTACAACAACGCGGTCTCCTGCAGGGCGGTGAGGGTGTCCAGATATTCGGACGCCTTACCGCCGAAACCTCGCGCCAATGCCCACCCGGTGGGCAGGTCCGGGAAGCCGGCCGTCCCGGGCAGTGTCGCAATCACCTGTCCGCCCGCCCGAGCCCGATCCAAATCGTCGACCAGCGCGTCACAGGCCACCGCCAGGCGGATGGCCACGTCCTCCGCCAATTCGAACGCATCGCCACCCCCGGCGACAGCCGACGCGTACAGCCGCCGGGCCGCGGCCTGTCCGATATCCGGTATCGCCATCCGCGTAACCCCCTTCCGCCCAGGACTTTTCACGGGTAAACCGGAACTCTACCGCTCGGTAGAGTCCTTCACTTCGGTTCGAGAGGGCGAAGGGCGGTTGAGCTCCGGAGCATCGGACATGCCCCGGTTCCCCTGTGGTGCGGCCGCATTCGGCCGGCCGTGCCGGAATCACAAGGGAATCGAATATCCACCGGACGTCGAAAGTCCGGACAGCATAGGTGATATAGCCGACGAGGACGTTCACCCGGAAAGTGACGGCAATGACGATCCGGACATCGGCACCCGGAGCATCTCGATGGCCGAGCAACGGACCGCCGATCGCCACGCCCCTCCCTACACCATGGGGGTTTGCACGAGGTGTAGTACCGGGTTCATGCGTCCGGTAGCCGCTTCACCTCTATGGTGAGGCCGGCGGCCCGCAGTCTTTCGGTGAGCGCGTCACCCATGGCCGCGGCCGGTGTGAGCACCCCGGCCGGTTGCCGGTCGGCATCGAGGGGCCGGTCGGAGTCGAAGGCCAGGCACAGCCCGCTCTCGCCGAGCATGAGCGCGGTCGCCTTGTACCCGGGATCGCCGCTACCCGCGAAGGTCGCGACATAGCGCGCGCCCGAGGTGGTGCGGGTATAGGTCCGCGACCGGAACCAGCCGGTCTCCCGACTGTGCTCGCTCGGACCGGTGCCCGGTGCCGGTAGTACCCGGTCCAACAGTTTGCGACCGGTCGAAAACCGCGACAACAACGCGCCGGTCACTACACCCGCCGCGAGACCACCGGATATACCGGCCGCCACCAATGGCGCCACCGGGGACCTACCGGCGCTCATCACCTCGCGATAGCGGAAATTCTTGCCGTAAACCCAGCCGAGCAGGCCATTACTGCGCCGCACGATCTTGGTGTTGTGGGCGGCCATGACGAAACTGCCCACCCAACCGTCCAGACTCGGATCGATGGTGTCGGCCCGCCGGACGGTGGTCATATCGGGCTGCGGTCCCAGATCGGGGTCTCGGGCCGGATCCGGGCTGAGCGAGTACGGATCGGTCAGGATGGAGCGCTTGCCCGGATCGGCGGCGATGGCCTCCATCATGGCGCGGCCGGAATCAATGGTGCCGCCGCTGACGCCACCCTTGATCTCCGCGATCAGGGTGGTGTCGCCCAGTTCGCCGGTATTGTCGGCCACCGTGCTGCGGTAGAGCTGATAGACGCTCAGATCGGAGGGGACCGAATCGTAGCCGCAGGAGTTCACGATTTTGGCCCCGGTGCGTACGGCTTCGTCGTGGTGGCCGTCGATGGCGTCGCGGATGAACAACGGTTCACCGGTGAGGTCGGCGTAGTGGGTACCGGCCTTCGCACAGGCCGCGACCAGCGGCATACCGTAGCGCAGATAGGGACCGACCGTGGTGATGATCGCGGTGGTGCGGGCGGCCATTGCGTCCACGGCGGCCTGGTCACCGGTGTCGGCGACCACGAGTTCCCAATCGGGAACGCCGATTTCATCGCGAACCGCGGTGAGTTTGTCGAGCGAACGTCCGGCGAGCGCGATACGCGCCCCCGCGGGAGCCGCTCCCGATACGTACTGCGCGGTGAGCTTGCCCACGAAACCCGTCGCGCCGAAGATGATCAGGTCGAATTCCCGTACGTCTGCCATGACTTCCAGCTCCTCGAGCGGTGGTTAGGCCTCGCGACGTGCGCCGCGGGTGGCCGAGCGGCGCTGCGCCAGCCATTGGTGGTGGATTCTGCCGAGCTCGGTGACCGGCGGCTCGTCGTAGAGCCATTCCCGGGCCACCCGATGCCAATTACCGGTCGCCTCCAGCTGGCCGAGCATGCCGAAGGTGAGGAAATCGGCGCGCCGGGAAAAAAGATGCTCCGGCGGCAGGTTCTGTTGTTTCATCGCATCGAATTCCCCGGCCCGGGGATCGACCGCCAAAAGGAAGGCGCCGCCGGCCAATTCCGGGGTAATGGTCAATTCCTGGTCCACCAGGCACCATTCCGAGGCGGCGAGTACGTACTCCAGGCATTCCTCGACGCCGACCTGGTCGGTCGATTCGATCACACCGCGCCGAAT